>NZ_JAPVOJ010000002.1:1155000-2925785 GCF_027157905.1 Agrobacterium sp. LMR679
TTGGTAGAGGGATTGGAGGTAGGAAGGATCGCTTGTCCTAGGCATTTTTGTTGTTGGAACCTTGGTTCCTCTGATGAAGATGCTGGATTGATGTTGCCTGACCGCGCATCACCGGATGATATCTCGAGAAGCTGGTCTTAATGGTATGGCTTCGAGGTGCACCGGCGTGCCCTCAAAGAAGACCGTACCGACACGTCGATGTCATCAAGAAATGACTTGATTGTAAAAGGTAATCAGGTTGCCGTTCCTTTGGAACGGCTATGGATGAGCATAGACAATGAGAACGAAGAAGTGAATTAAGGGCATTTGGTGGATGCCTTGGCATGCACAGGCGAAGAAGGACGTGATACGCTGCGAAAAGCCGTGGGGAGCTGCGAATAAGCTTTGATCCATGGATCTCCGAATGGGGCAACCCACCTTAAATGCTTGGAAAATCCAGTCTGTTTTAACGAACGGCCTGGGTTTCCAAGCATTGTTATAAGGTATCTTACTTTCGAATACATAGGGGTAAGAAGCGAACGCAGGGAACTGAAACATCTAAGTACCTGCAGGAAAGGACATCAACCGAGACTCCGCAAGTAGTGGCGAGCGAACGCGGACCAGGCCAGTGGCAATGATGAATAAAGCGGAACGCTCTGGAAAGGGCGGCCATAGAGGGTGATAGCCCCTTACGCGTAGAACAGTCATTGTCCTTGAGTAGGGCGGGACACGTGAAATCCTGTCTGAACATGGGGAGACCACTCTCCAAGCCTAAGTACTCGTGCATGACCGATAGCGAACAAGTACCGTGAGGGAAAGGTGAAAAGCACCCCGACGAGGGGAGTGAAATAGAACCTGAAACCGGATGCCTACAAACAGTCGGAGCCCGCAAGGGTGACGGCGTACCTTTGTATAATGGGTCAACGACTTAGTGTAACTAGCAAGCTTAAGCCGGTAGGTGTAGGCGCAGCGAAAGCGAGTCTGAATAGGGCGATTTTAGTTAGTTGCATTAGACCCGAAACCGAGTGATCTAGCCATGAGCAGGCTGAAGGTTGGGTAACACCAACTGGAGGGCCGAACCCATAACTGTTGCAATAGTTCGGGATGACTTGTGGCTAGGGGTGAAAGGCCAATCAAACTCGGAAATAGCTGGTTCTCCGCGAAATCTATTTAGGTAGAGCGTCGACCGAATACCCTCGGGGGTAGAGCACTGGATGGGCTATGGGGACTCACCGTCTTACTGATCCTAACCAAACTCCGAATACCGAGGAGTACTAGTCGGCAGACACACGGCGGGTGCTAACGTCCGTCGTGAAAAGGGCAACAACCCTGACCTCCAGCTAAGGTCCCCAAGTCATGGCTAAGTGGGAAAGGATGTGAGGATCCCAAAACAACCAGGATGTTGGCTTAGAAGCAGCCATCATTTAAAGAAAGCGTAACAGCTCACTGGTCTAAATAAGGGTCTTTGCGCCGAAAATGTAACGGGGCTAAAGCCATGCACCGAAGCTGAGGATATGCCGTAAGGCATGTGGTAGCGGAGCGTTCCGTAAGTCTGTGAAGGCGGACCCGTGAGGGCTGCTGGAGATATCGGAAGTGCGAATGTTGACATGAGTAACGATAAAGGGAGTGAGAGACTCCCTCGCCGAAAGACCAAGGGTTCCTGCTTAAAGTTAATCTGAGCAGGGTTAGCCGGCCCCTAAGACGAGGCGGACACGCGTAGTCGATGGGAACCACGTTAATATTCGTGGGCCTGGTGGTAGTGACGGATCTCGTGTGTTGTTCAACCTTATTGGATTGGTTGGGCGGCGAAGAGGTTCCAGGAAATAGCTCCACCGTATAGACCGTACCCGAAACCGACACAGGTGGTCAGGTAGAGTATACCAAGGCGCTTGAGAGAACTATGTTGAAGGAACTCGGCAAATTGCACGCGTAACTTCGGAAGAAGCGTGACCCTTTTGTACGCAAGTATGATGGGGTGGCACAGACCAGGGGGTAGCGACTGTTTATCAAAAACACAGGGCTCTGCGAAGTAGCAATACGACGTATAGGGTCTGACGCCTGCCCGGTGCTGGAAGGTTAAAGGGAGGGGTGCAAGCTCTGAACTGAAGCCCCAGTAAACGGCGGCCGTAACTATAACGGTCCTAAGGTAGCGAAATTCCTTGTCGGGTAAGTTCCGACCTGCACGAATGGCGTAACGACTTCCCCGCTGTCTCCAACATAGACTCAGTGAAATTGAATTCCCCGTGAAGATGCGGGGTTCCTGCGGTCAGACGGAAAGACCCCGTGCACCTTTACTATAGCTTTACACTGGCATTCGCCAAGGCATGTGTAGGATAGGTGGTAGGCTTTGAAGCAGGGACGCCAGTTTCTGTGGAGCCATCCTTGAAATACCACCCTTATCTTCGTGGATGTCTAACCGCGGTCCGTTATCCGGATCCGGGACAGTGTATGGTGGGTAGTTTGACTGGGGCGGTCGCCTCCGAAAGAGTAACGGAGGCGCGCGATGGTTAGCTCAGACCGGTCGGAAATCGGTCGTCGAGTGCAATGGCATAAGCTAGCCTGACTGCGAGACTGACAAGTCGAGCAGAGACGAAAGTCGGTCATAGTGATCCGGTGGTCCCGTGTGGAAGGGCCATCGCTCAACGGATAAAAGGTACGCCGGGGATAACAGGCTGATGACCCCCAAGAGTCCATATCGACGGGGTTGTTTGGCACCTCGATGTCGACTCATCGCATCCTGGGGCTGGAGCAGGTCCCAAGGGTATGGCTGTTCGCCATTTAAAGCGGTACGTGAGTTGGGTTCAGAACGTCGTGAGACAGTTCGGTCCCTATCTGCCGTGGGTGTAG
Source organism: Agrobacterium sp. LMR679 (assembly GCF_027157905.1). Lineage (NCBI taxonomy): Bacteria > Pseudomonadati > Pseudomonadota > Alphaproteobacteria > Hyphomicrobiales > Rhizobiaceae > Agrobacterium > Agrobacterium sp. LMR679. The sequence goes on from NZ_JAPVOJ010000002.1 coordinate 1,157,827, forward strand.
GAATATTGACAGGATCTGTCCCTAGTACGAGAGGACCGGGATGGACGTATCTCTGGTGGATCTGTTGTCCTGCCAAGGGCATAGCAGAGTAGCTATATACGGAATGGATAACCGCTGAAGGCATCTAAGCGGGAAACCAACCTGAAAACGAGTGTTCCCTATCAGAGCCGTGGAAGACGACCACGTCGATAGGACGGGTGTGGAAGCACAGCAATGTGTGAAGCTTACCGTTACTAATAGCTCGATCGACTTCTTCGTTCCCATTGAATATGTTCATCAAGCCAAGCTTGATGATCTGTTTTGTCCTGACGCCCGAAGGGCTCCGGACGGGCCGCGCCATAAGGCGCGACGGACTAGCGTCCTGTATGGCTGCCATGCTCACTGTTGAGCAAAGGCTGAATACGGACCGGTCACAGAAAGACGTGTAAATTAAATAGAGCCTTGGCTCTCCAGCTTCTCGAAACAACAGTTTCCATGTGAAAACATGAACTAGGTTGCTTTGGCCACCTGGTCCCTCATATCAGAGGTGACCGTATGGCCGATTGGCGTCCCCCGTGAGCGACAAGCGAACGGGATAAGGCATGCCAATCCAAAAAAGAGCAACATATGTTCATGCGTTCCGCATGAACATATGTTGCGTTTTGCCGACCTGGTGGTTATCGCGGGGCGGCTGCACCCGTTCCCATTCCGAACACGGCCGTGAAACGCCCCAGCGCCAATGGTACTTCGTCTCAAGACGCGGGAGAGTAGGTCGCTGCCAGGTCTGCAAAACGCAACACAAATCTTCTCATTCACAAAAACCGGCACAAAGCCCAAATCAAAAGGCCGCATCAAGCGGCCTTTATGCTATAATAAAACCAGTCAACGCGGGGTGGAGCAGCCCGGTAGCTCGTCAGGCTCATAACCTGAAGGCCGCAGGTTCAAATCCTGCCCCCGCCCAAATCTCAAAACCCCGTCGCACTAGCGACGGGGTTTTTTGTGTTTCTGGACTTATGAAATCCGGACCACCGTCAGGGAGAAACTAGGCCGCTGATCACAAAATCAATCCCGCAATTTACTTCCATGAACAAAGCCATCTTCGGCATTGCCATCGATCAGAAAACGGTGATGATGCGCCATCATTCCTGTTCGGATAAAAGCTGCCGTGACCACTGATCCCTTGCATATCCTCAAGACCGTCTATGGCTACGATGCGTTTCGCGGAAGGCAGGCCGACATCATTCGGCATGTAATGGCGGGAAACAATGCCTTCGTTCTGATGCCGACGGGCGGTGGAAAGTCACTTTGTTACCAGATTCCGGCGCTCGCGCGTGACGGCATGGGGTTGATCGTCTCGCCGCTCATCGCACTGATGGTCGATCAGGTCGCTGCCCTGCGTCAGGCAGGCGTGCGGGCCGAAGCTCTCAATTCCGATCTTTCCCTGGAAGATCGGCGCGCGCTTTGGCGGGATATGCGGGCCGGCAAGGTCGATATTCTTTATGCTGCGCCGGAAACCTTGCTCAAGCCCGATGTCCTCGATGCGTTGCAATCCATCGACCTGTCGCTGATCGCGGTCGATGAGGCCCATTGCCTGTCTCAATGGGGCCATGATTTCCGGCCGCCCTACCGCCAGCTAGACACGCTGATCGAGCGTTTTCCCGATACGCCGCGCATGGCGCTGACGGCGACGGCCGACGAGCCCACGCGCGCTGAAATTCTCGGTCACTTGGGGATTGGAGAGCACGATGCCTTCATTGCCGGGTTCGACCGGCCCAATATCCGCTATGCGATCATGGAAAAGGATAATCCGCGCGCGCAGCTGAAGCGCTTTCTGAAGGATCGCGACGGTGAGAGCGGTATCGTCTATTGCCTTTCCAAACGCAAGGTGGACGAAACGGCCGCATGGCTGCGGGAGGAGGGTCGCGATGCGTTACCCTATCACGCCGGCATGGACAAGGCCGCTCGTGAGGAGAACCAGACCCGTTTCCAGCACGGCGAGGCGGTCATCATTGTCGCGACCGTCGCCTTCGGCATGGGCATAGACAAGCCGGATGTGCGCTTCGTGGTTCATATCGACCTGCCCGGCAGCATCGAGGCCTATTATCAGGAAACGGGCCGAGCCGGCCGCGATGGTCTGCCGTCGGACGTGCTCATGCTCTACGGCTATGAAGATATCGCCCTGCGCAATCGTTTCATCGAAGAATCTGATGCCGCGGACCAGCGTAAATATATGGAGCGCCAGAAGCTCGATGCGCTGCTCGGCCTCGCAGAAACGGCGAGTTGCCGCCGGCAGGTTCTGCTCTCCTATTTCGGCGACCGGTGTGAGCCCTGCGGCAATTGCGATACCTGCGCCGAGCCGCCGGACCTGTTTGATGGCGCCATCGCCGCGCAGAAACTTCTGTCCTGTATTTATCGCACGGGTGAACGTTTCGGCCAGGCCTATGTCATCCGCGTATTGCTGGGTGTCGAGGACGAGCGGATTTCCCGCTTCGGACATGACCGCATCACCACCTACGGTATAGGCAAGGAGCACGACAACCGCACATGGCGCGCCATCCTGCGTCAGCTGGTTGCGTTACGCATGATTGAGGTGGATCTGTCGGGACATGGCGGCCTGTCCATCTCCGAGGATGGACGGCGGTTCCTGCGCGAAAAACCGGCATTGATGCTGAGGATACCATCCGCTCCCCGTTCCGCACGGCAACAGACGCCCCGTAACACGGTATCGGCGGTCTTGCCGGAATCCGATCGCAGTCTTTTTGAGGCGCTGCGTGCGAAGCGCATGGAAATTGCCCGGGCACAGAATGTTCCGCCCTATGTGATTTTCCACGACAAGACCCTCATAGAACTTGCGACGGCAAAACCGGCCTCGGCAAAGGAAATGGCTGGGATTCCCGGCGTCGGAGATACCAAGCTCGAGCGCTATGGGCCTGCCTTTCTGGCGGCGATCACGCAGCACGCTGCTGGTGAATGACCGGCAGATATGCAACTTATTAGCTGAGTAATAAAACCGCAGAGCGTTGCGAAGGCTCAGCCGGTCGTATCCTTGAACAGAACGTTCTGATCGATGAGATAGCGCGAAAACAGCGGCAAGCTCGCGCCGCCGATTGCCCGCGCCTGGCTGCCGACCGCGCCTTCGATGATCTCCGGCATCGTGACACCCTGAAGATCGTGGTGCTTAAGGGCCAGCCGGGTGGCGGCGACAATCCTTGTTCTCACCCAGTCGGGAAAACCGCCATCGATGATGACGCTCGAAAAATCGATGATGGAGGCGGCGGCAATGACGGCCTGCGCCAGCGCCGCTGCGGTTTTCCTGATCCAGCTTTCCAGCGGCTCGCCGAAATCGATCCACTCGTCGGGAGAAAACCACAGGGGGCGCGGATCGATACCCTTTTCGCGCAGCATGTTTTCCAGAACGAAGATCGATGCGATTTTCAGAAGCTGGACGGTATTGCCATCCTGCCCCTGCACCGGCAGGGGGCCGATGGCGCCGGCCGTTCCCGTCTTTCCAGAAAATAGCGCTGAATTCAAAACGACGCCGCCGCCTATGAAGGAGCCGATGAAGACGTAAAGAAAATCCGGATAATGCTGGCCTGCGCCAAAAACCAGTTCGGCGCCGCAGGCGCTGGTCGCGTCGTTCTGCAGAAAAACCGGATAGCTGACGTTTTCGGCAATTTCCGAGCGGATATCGACGCCCCGCCATCTCTCCATTTCAATCTGTGGAGCGCCCACTTCCTGCGCCCAGTTCCACAATTCAAATGGAGCGGCGATGCCGACGCCGGCAATTTTCTCCCGCTCGGCAGGGGAAAGCTTCGATTCTAGTTCCGTTATGCCGTCGATTACGAAGGGTAGTATCCATTCCGGAAGAGGGTAGGGATAGGTTCTGCGCAGCTTGAGTCTGATCCGGCCGACAAAATCCATCAGCACGAGATCGACGCTGCGTCGGCCGATCTTCACACCGAAAGAAAAGACGGCGTCGGGATTAAGCCGCATCGGCGTCGATGGCTGGCCGACTTTGCCGCGAAGCCTTTCACCGCGAATGAGAAGCCCGTCCTTTTCAAGCGAGCGCATGATGACCGAGACGGTCTGTGCTGAAAGGCCGCAAAGTCTTGATATCTCGGCTTTTGACAGTCCGCCGTGACGGCGAACGAGAGACAGCACGAGCCGCTCATTATAAGCGCGCACTCCGATCTGGTTGGCGCCGCCGCTTATATCCATGGTGGTGGGCGGCGCCGGCGGCGCCGTCTCGACAGATTGTCTCATAGTGTCATCCTCCCGCCCGCCCTATCCGCCGCGACCGATACAGCAGGCTTTATGGCAATCTTGCTATCGCAACGTTAAACGACGTGGCGATATTCCTCCCTGCCGCATATTAGAATGCCATACGGAATTAATAATTCAATCGGATTTATTTATTGACAGGCGTTTCCTTTGGTGGTTCCATCTGAGCCAACGGTCGTCGATCTCGGAGGAGACGGGATCGTCGGGTAACCGTCACGGTGCTCAAATATCCATTGGGAGGATCTCATGAAGACCACTGTTTCCGCTCTTCTGGGCGCGCTTGCGCTTGGCGTTTCTTTCGCTTCCGTTGCGTCTGCGGCCGATACTTCGGTTTGCCTCATCACCAAAACCGATACCAATCCCTTTTTCGTCAAGATGAAAGAAGGCGCGACCGCCAAGGCTAAAGAACTTGGCGTGACGCTGAAATCCTATGCCGGCAAGATCGACGGCGATTCCGAAAGCCAGGTAGCCGCCATCGAGACCTGCATCGCCGATGGCGCCAAGGGTATCCTGATCACCGCATCGGACACCAAGGGCATCGTTCCCGCGGTGCAGAAGGCGCGTGACGCCGGTCTTCTGGTCATCGCCCTCGATACACCGCTCGAACCCGTCGATGCTGCTGATTCCACCTTCGCCACCGACAATCTTCTGGCTGGCGAACTGATCGGCAAATGGGCTGCCGGCAGCCTCGGCGACAAGGCCAAGGATGCGAAGATCGCCTTCCTCAACCTCACCCCCTCCCAGCCGACGGTGGATGTGCTGCGTAACCAGGGCTTCATGAAGGGCTTTGGCATCGACGTGAAGGACATCAACAAGATCGGCGATGAAAACGATCCACGCATCGTTGGCCATGATATCACCAATGGTAACGAAGAAGGCGGCCGCGCGGCGATGGAAAATCTGCTGCAGAAGGACCCGACCATCAATGTCGTCCACACCATCAACGAGCCTGCGGCAGCCGGCGCTTATGAGGCGCTGAAGGCGGTCGGCCGTGAAAAGGATGTTCTGATCGTTTCCGTCGATGGCGGTTGCCCCGGCGTCAAGAACGTGGCGGAAGGCGTGATCGGCGCGACCTCCCAGCAATATCCGCTGCTGATGGCGGCTCTCGGCGTCGAAGCCGTCAAGAAGTTTGCCGACACGGGTGAAAAGCCGAAGCCGACCGAAGGCAAGAACTTCGTCGATACCGGCGTGACGCTGGTAACCGACAAGCCGGTCAAGGGCCTCGACTCCATCGATACGAAGGAAGGTCTCAACAAGTGCTGGGGCTGATGCCTCACCGTTGAAACCCGCGGGGGCATTCGTGCCCCCGCCCTTGGACCAGAATGAATATCAGGCACGATCCGGGGGATCGGACAAAGGAACAAACGAGCGCGTCACGCGTCCTGCGGGGATGATAGGCCGCTTCACAACACTTTGAAATCTACGCATCATTCTCTTTGGAGATAGACCCCGGTGTCATAGACTCCGGTGTCAGGGCTGGTGCGATAGAGCGATCGGGAGGAAAATCCATGAGCGATCAGCCGGTGCGGGCTCAGCCGCATAATGAATTTGAAAAAGTGCTTTCGGGAAGTTCGACGCAGGTCGCCGCTTTCGATACGCACGACAAGAGTGTGCTGGAAAAACTGCAGCACTTTCTCCACTCCAGCCCGGCGGCCGTTCCGCTTATCGTTCTGGTGCTGTCGCTGATTGTTTTCGGCCTGCTTCTCGGCGGCAAGTTTTTCTCGGCCTTCACGCTGACCCTTATTTTGCAGCAGGTCGCCATCGTCGGTATTGTCGGCGCGGCGCAGTCGCTGGTCATCCTGACGGCGGGCATCGATCTGTCGGTTGGCGCGATCATGGTCCTGTCCTCCGTTATCATGGGACAGTTCACCTTCCGTTACGGCTTGCCGGCGGAACTCTCCATTCTCTGTGGCCTTGCCGTCGGCGCATTTTGCGGCTTCATCAACGGTATTCTGGTCTCGCGCATGCGCCTGCCGCCCTTCATCGTCACGCTCGGCATGTGGCAGATCGTTCTGGCGACCAACTTCCTCTATTCCGCAAACGAGACGATCCGCGCCCAGGATATCGCCCAGCAGGCGCCGATCCTGCAATTCTTCGGCGCCAATATCCGTGTCGGCAGCGCGGTCTTCACCTATGGCGTCATCGCCATGGTCCTGCTCGTCGCCCTGCTCTGGTATGTGCTGAACCGCACCGCCTGGGGACGCCATCTTTATGCGGTGGGTGACGATCCGGATGCCGCCGAACTTGCCGGTGTCAACGTCAAGCGCATGCTGACCACCGTTTACACGCTGTCCGGCCTCATCTGCGCCTTCGCCGGCTGGGCCCTCATCGGCCGCATCGGTTCGGTTTCGCCAACCGCCGGTCAATTCGCCAATATCGAATCCATCACGGCGGTGGTTATCGGCGGGCTGTCGCTGTTCGGCGGGCGCGGTTCCATCATGGGCATGATTTTCGGCGCCCTGATCGTCGGCGTCTTTTCGCTCGGCCTCCGGCTTATCGGAACAGACCCGCAATGGACCTATCTGTTGATCGGCGTCCTCATCATCATGGCTGTCGCAATCGACCAGTGGATCAGAAAGGTAGCAGGCTGATGGCAAAAGAACCCATTCTCACAGCACGCAATCTCGTCAAGCGCTATGGTCGCGTGACCGCCCTCGACCATGCCGATTTCGATCTCTATCCGGGCGAAATCCTGGCGGTGATCGGCGATAACGGCGCCGGCAAATCCTCTCTCATCAAGGCGATTTCCGGTGCGGTGACGCCCGATGAAGGGGAGATCCGGCTGGAAGGCCAGCCCGTCCAGTTCCGCTCGCCGATAGAGGCGCGCAAGGCTGGCATCGAGACGGTCTATCAGAACCTGGCGCTCTCACCGGCGCTTTCCATAGCCGACAATATGTTTCTCGGCCGTGAAATCCGCAAACCCGGCATTCAGGGCAGCCTCTTCCGCGCCCTTGACCGCCCGGCCATGGAAAAATTCGCCCGGGAGAAACTGTCGGAACTCGGCCTGATGACGATCCAGAACATCAATCAGGCAGTGGAAACTCTCTCCGGCGGTCAGCGTCAGGGCGTGGCGGTGGCACGTGCGGCCGCCTTCGGCTCCAAGGTCGTCATTCTTGACGAGCCGACGGCAGCACTTGGCGTCAAGGAAAGCCGACGTGTTTTGGAGCTTATTCTGGACGTGCGCTCGCGCGGCCTGCCGATCGTCCTCATCTCGCATAACATGCCGCATGTCTTCGAGGTCGCGGATCGCATCCATATTCACCGGCTCGGCAAGCGCCTGTGCGTTATCAATCCGAAGGACTATTCCATGTCGGATGCTGTCGCCTTCATGACGGGCGCCAAGGAAGCGCCGAAGGAAACGCTTGCCGCATGACGCTGAAGCTTGAAACGATCGCCGAAGACGTTCTTCGGCGGGCAGAAGGTAAATCCCGTTTTATCGTCGCTATTGCCGGTCCCCCTGGGGCCGGCAAATCCACGCTGGCGGATGCCCTTTGCGGTGCTTTGCTGGCACGGGGCGAAACGGCCGCCGTTCTGCCCATGGATGGCTTCCATATGGACAATGGCATCCTTGAAGGACGGGGGCTGCTGCCGCGAAAGGGCGCACCGGAAACTTTCGACGTGCGCGGTTTTCTCGATATCGTCTCCGCCGTCCGCAAGGGCGGACAGGAGGTGCTTGTTCCGGTTTTCGACCGCTCCCGTGAAATCGCCATAGCGTCTGCTCGTGCGGTTGCGCCGGAAACACGCTTTATCCTCGCTGAAGGCAATTATCTGCTGCTGGACGAGGCGCCGTGGACAACTCTTTCCAAAAGCTTCGACCTCACCATTTTTGTAGGGCCGTCCGTCGCGGTGCTGGAGGAGAGGCTGCGGAAAAGGTGGCAGGGCTATGGTCTCGACGAGGCTGAGATCCACGCCAAACTTTTCGAAAACGATCTTCCGAACGGAAAAAGGGTGATCGAAAACGCCCGTCCCGCCGATATCCGCATCGATATCTGGGAATAGATTAACGCTTTTCTCTGTTTGAGCGACGGCGCGCTTGTGCCGTTAAGCCTTTGTTGACCATGTGTTGAATCTTTTTGATCCACAGGGTGGGGCTTTTGCGTGTCTATTCATTGACGAGAAAATTTCCTCATATACTATATGTGGTGTTCGAGGTTCTTCCGATTCGCAAGGGTTGGGAGCTAAGACGGGAATTCGGTGCGTAACGCCATCATGGCGGAGCAAGGCCGAAACTGCCCCCGCAACTGTAAGCGGTGAGCATCGTTCCGATTTGGGTCACTGGGGCTAAAAGCTCCGGGAAGGCCGGAATAGATGTTGTGACCCGCAAGTCAGGAGACCTGCCTTGAGCGCAAACGTCCACGGGCGGGGTGTCCGGAGGAAGGTGTATGACGCAAATGATTTGCGTGCGCCCTTTTCTGCCCCCTCCAGAACAAGCTTCGGGGTGAAGTCATGCCAGTGCATTTGTTTGAGTTGCTGCGCTCGTCGGCGTAGAGAGTGATTTTACGCGGCTAAAAGCCGCGCACGCCCACCCTAATGACAGATCCATCGCCGCCCGATTGCGACTGCAATCGGCAATGTTGAGCCGTGTCCGAAACCGGCTTCGAAAGAGGAAATCATGACCGTCACCGTTTACAGCAAGCCCGCCTGCGTCCAATGCACTGCCACCTATCGCGCACTCGACCGCATCGGCGTCAGCTATGAGATCGTCGATATTTCCGAAGATGCGGATGCGCTCGATCATGTCCGTGGCCTCGGCTATATGCAGGTTCCCGTGGTCGTCGCCGGCGAACGCCATTGGGCGGGTTTCCGGCCGGATATGATCGGCTCGATCAGCTGAGGCGGCAGGGCGATGGGCCTGATCGTCTATTATTCCAGCCGTTCTGAAAACACCCATCGTTTCCTTCTGAAACTGGGACGGCGTCTGTTTCGCCTGCCGCTTGGCGTTGAGGAAGATGTTCCCCATGTGTCCGAGCCCTATGTGCTCGTCACCCCCACCTATGGCGGCGGCGGCACCAAAGGGGCCGTGCCAAAGCCGGTCATCCGGTTTTTGAACGAGCCCTCCAACCGAAATCTCATTCGCGGCGTCATCGCGGCGGGAAACACGAATTTTGGCGCAGCTTTCGCATCCGCCGGAGATATCGTCTCGCGCAAATGCGCGGTGCCGTTTCTCTATCGCTTCGAGCTTCTCGGCACGGAAGAAGATGTCGCCAACGTCAAACATGGATTGGAACGATTTTGGACACGCTGACCTCGAGCGCCATGCGCAAGGACGCCAAACAGCCGGCAGCCGCAACCCAGAAACCGCTCGATGCGGCTCTGGACTACCATGCGCTGAACGCGATGCTGAACCTTTACGACGAGAACGGGAAGATCCAGCTCGACAAGGATCGCCTGGCCGCCCGGCAATATTTCCTCCAGCACGTCAACCAGAATACCGTCTTTTTCCATAACCTCAGGGAAAAGCTCGATTATCTGGTGACGGAGGGATATTACGAGCAGGAAGTGCTGGACCAGTACTCCTTCAATTTCGTTCGCGATCTCTATGACGAGGCCTATGCCCGGAAATTCCGCTTCCCGACCTTTCTCGGCGCCTTCAAATATTACACCTCCTACACGCTGAAGACCTTCGACGGAAAACGTTATCTGGAGCGTTACGAGGATCGCGTCTGCATGGTGGCACTGGCTTTGGCGCGTGGCGATGAGCAGCTTGCCCGCAATCTGGTCGATGAAATTATTTCAGGCCGCTTCCAGCCGGCAACGCCGACCTTCCTCAACGCCGGCAAGAAGAGCCGCGGCGAGCTGGTCTCGTGTTTTCTGCTGCGTGTGGAAGACAATATGGAAAGCATCGGCCGCTCGATCAATTCGGCGCTACAGCTTTCCAAGCGCGGCGGCGGCGTGGCGCTCTCCTTGACCAATATTCGCGAATTCGGAGCGCCGATCAAACAGATCGAAAACCAGTCGTCCGGCGTTATTCCCGTCATGAAGCTGCTGGAAGATTCGTTTTCCTATGCCAACCAGCTTGGCGCGCGCCAGGGTGCTGGCGCGGTGTATCTGCATGCCCATCACCCGGATATCATGCGCTTCCTCGATACCAAGCGCGAAAATGCCGACGAAAAAATTCGCATCAAGACCCTGTCGCTCGGCGTGGTGATCCCCGACATCACCTTCGAGCTCGCCAGGAACAACGAGGATATGTATCTGTTCTCGCCCTATGATGTGGAGCGGGTCTATGGCGTGCCGTTGACCGAAATTTCGGTCACCGAAAAATACCAGGAAATGGTTGCCGATAGCCGCATCCGCAAAAAGAAGATCAAAGCGCGCGAATTCTTCCAGGTGATCGCCGAAATCCAGTTTGAGAGCGGTTATCCCTATATCATGTTCGAAGATACGGTGAACCGCGCCAATCCGGTTGCCGGCCGCATCAGCATGAGCAATCTCTGCTCGGAAATCCTGCAGGTCAGCGAAGCGAGCGAGTTCAACGCCGATCTGTCCTATAGCCATATGGGCAAGGATATTTCCTGCAATCTCGGCTCGCTGAACATCGCTGCCGCGATGGATTCGGCCGATTTCGGCAAGACCATCGAGACCTCCATCCGGGCGCTGACGGCGGTATCGGACATGAGCCATATTTCCTCCGTACCATCGGTCGAAAAGGGCAATGATGCCAGCCACGCCATCGGGCTTGGCCAGATGAACCTGCACGGCTATCTGGCACGCGAGCGCATCTTTTACGGTTCCGAAGAAGGCGTCGATTTCACCAATATCTATTTCTACACCGTGACCTATCACGCCATCCGTGCCAGCAACCGGCTGGCGGTGGAACGGGACCAGAGCTTCAAGGGCTTTGAAAACTCTAAATACGCTTCCGGCGAATATTTCGACAAATATACCGACCGGGAATGGCTGCCTGCGACCGAAAAGGTGAAGGTGCTGTTTGAAAAGGCCGGCATCGCCATTCCGACTCAGGAGGACTGGGCGGTTTTGAAGAAGGACGTCATGGCCTCTGGTCTCTATAATCAGAACCTTCAGGCCGTGCCGCCGACAGGTTCAATCTCCTATATCAACCACTCCACCTCCTCCATTCATCCGATCGTTTCGAAGATCGAAATCCGCAAAGAGGGCAAGATCGGCCGCGTTTATTACCCGGCTTCCTATCTCTCGAACGACAATCTCGAATATTATCAGGATGCTTATGAAATCGGCCCGGAAAAGATCATCGATACCTATGCGGCAGCGACCCAGCATGTCGATCAGGGTCTGTCGCTGACGCTGTTCTTCCGCGATACGGCGACGACACGCGATATCAACCGGGCGCAGATCTACGCCTGGAAGAAGGGCATCAAGACCATCTATTACATCCGTTTGCGCCAGATGGCGCTCGAAGGCACGCAGGTTCAGGGCTGCGTTTCCTGCACGCTCTGATTTGAGGGACAAGAGAATGAATATCGCCGTAAAAACCGCGTCCCGCATCCGCGCGGTCAACTGGAACCGCATCGAGGACGACAAGGACCTCGAAGTCTGGAACCGCCTGACCTCGAATTTCTGGCTGCCGGAAAAGGTACCGCTCTCCAACGATATCCCCTCCTGGGGAACCTTGAAGCCGGAAGAACAGAAACTGACAATCCGTGTCTTCACCGGCCTGACATTGCTCGACACCATCCAGAACGGTGTCGGCGCCGTGCGGCTGATGGCGGATTCGGCCACGCCGCATGAGGAGGCGGTGCTTTCCAACATCTCCTTCATGGAGGCGGTGCACGCCCGCTCCTATTCGTCGATCTTCTCGACGCTGTGCCTCACGCCTGACGTTGACGACGCCTATCGCTGGTCTGAGGAAAACGAATTTTTGCAGCGTAAATCCGCGCTCATCATGCGGGAATATGACAGCGGTGATCCGCTGAAAAAGAAGATCGCCAGCGTGTTTCTGGAAAGTTTCCTGTTCTATTCCGGCTTCTACCTGCCGATGTTCTGGTCAAGCCGCGCCAAGCTCACCAACACGGCGGATCTGATCCGCTTGATCATCCGCGATGAGGCCGTGCATGGTTATTATATCGGCTACAAGTTCCAGCGGGCGCTGGAGCGTCTCGGTGAAACGCAAAGACAGGAGATCAAGGATTTTGCCTTCGATCTCCTGCTCGAGCTTTACGACAACGAGGCCAAATATACCGAAGACCTCTATGACGGCGTGGGCCTGACGGAAGACGTCAAGCAGTTTCTCCATTACAACGCCAACAAGGCCCTGATGAATCTGGGTTATGAGGCGCTGTTTCCGGCCGAGGCCTGCCGGGTCAATCCGGCAATCCTCTCGGCACTCTCGCCTAATGCCGACGAGAACCACGACTTCTTTTCCGGCTCCGGCTCCTCCTATGTCATCGGCAAGGCGGTTGCGACCGAAGACGAAGACTGGGATTTCTGAAACCGGTATGTCAGACGGGCCCGCAAAAGCTATTGCGGGTTCACCACCTGGCTCGCAAGGCGGAAGGGGCTGGCGACGGTGGCGCCGATCGTATCGAAAACGAAGGCTCCGGCACTGTTGATGTCACCCCCGCGCCTGCTTGCCTCAAGTTGCGGCACCATGGAGGCAAGCGCCGCATAGCGGTCGTGGTTGAGCGGGTCCGACGCCTTCAGATTCGAGATGTCGACGAATTGCACGCCCTCCTTGAGGGCGGCTTCCTGCACTTGGCGGTCGGTCACATCCAGCGCACCGATACGGGTGACGTCGGCACCGAGGATGGAGGAGGCTTTGAGCGCGCGGTCGTCCTTGGAAACGAGAACGGTGAGCGGCGGGCTGAGCCGGCCGACAACCTCGATCTGCTTGCGGAAGACATCGGCGTCGATATCGGGCGCAGCCAGCACCACCTGCAGCTTGGCGATGACATCGTTCCTGCCCTGGAAGCGCAATTGCCGCAGCGCCTCCATGACCAGCCAGCCGCCCATGCTGTGCCCGAACACGACGACGCTTTTCTTCGGGGTCTGCCGGGTGAGATCGATCAACATTGCGGCGAGCGCATCGCGTGAAAAGGTCGCCGATTCCTTGTCGGCCACATAGCCGGCGACAGAGGCCTGCGACGGCCAGGAAAAGACCAGCGGTACGCCGTTCATATTGGCGTCCGCCGCCATCTGCGCCGCGCGGAACAGGGCTTCCTGATAGCTGTAATTATAGCCGTGTACAAAAAGTGCGATCTGCTTGCCGGAGCGGGCTATGTCGCCAAGATCGGCATTGAAGCGCGTCTTCGTCAGCATATCGGCCCTGGTGACGACGAAATCCTTTTTCGGGTCGGGCTTGCCGCTGGCCCATTCGATTTTCCCGCTTTTATGGGTGGGTGGAATGGAAATATCGAAACTGGCGTAGTTCGGCTCCATTGCCCGCTCCGTGCCGAAGCCCTTTTTCGCGTCCGTGTTTTTCTCCCGTGTGCTCGCCACGAAGGCGGTCACGATTTTGGTGTCTCGGGTCCTGGTGTTGACGGCCTCCAGCACATCCGCCCCCGGTCGGCCTGCGCAGGAGGAGAGAAGACCGAGAGTGAGAAAGAGAGAAAAGATCAGGCGCATGAATCGGCTACCGATGATGAGGACCGGTTCATAAATAACCGGCGTCTAAAAAAGTTGCTACTGAAGAATGAATTGCACTGTAGCGGCGGTCTTCGGGTGCGGACGGACGTTCCCCACCTTGCTATCCGTCGATCTTCGTTTTAGGCCGTACACATGACGAACAAGGTGTCGCTTTTACGGTTGAAACTCACGGACTTCCGCAATTATGCGGCGGCTGCGCTCACGCTCGATGAACGCCACGTGGTGCTGACGGGCGACAACGGTTCCGGCAAGACCAATCTTCTGGAGGCCGTCTCCTTTCTTTCGCCCGGAAGGGGCCTGCGCCGCGCCACCCTGTCTGATGTGACGCGGGTAGGGGCCGAAGCCACCGGCTTCTCGATCTTCGCCGATGTCGAGGGCATGGATGGCGAAGTTGCCATCGGTACGGGAATTGAAGGCGATGGCGAGGTGGTGTCGCGCCGCCTGAGGCTGAATGGCACGCCGGTGAAATCCGTCGATGAATTGACTGACCATCTGCGGGTTCTGTGGCTGACGCCCGCCATGGACGGCCTCTTTACCGGCTCGTCCTCGGACCGCCGGCGTTTCCTCGACCGGCTGGTGCTGTCGCTCGATCCTGCCCATGGGCGGCGGGCAAGCGATTTCGAAAAGGCCATGCGCGGCCGCAACCGGCTGCTTTCTGAAGGCCGTTTCGATCCGGTCTGGCTGGACGGTATCGAAAAGCAGATGGCCGAACTCGGCATCTCCATGGCGGTCGCCCGTTACGAGATGCTCGGCCTCTTGAAGAGCCTGATCGAGGGGCGGGCGGGCAATGCCGCTTTTCCCTCGGCGGCGCTTTCTCTCTCCGGTTTCATGGACGATGGGCTCAATCGTCCCGCCGTCGATCTGGAGGATGAATACAGGCTTATGTTGCGCGATGGCCGGTATCGTGACGCAGCTGCCGGCCGCACGCTGGATGGGCCGCACCGCGTCGATCTCTTCGTGCGCCATGCGGAGAAGGACATGGAAGCCGAACGCTGTTCAACCGGGGAACAGAAGGCGCTGCTGGTGGGGCTGGTGCTTGCACATGCGCAGCTGACTGCCAATATGACTGGTCATGCGCCGGTTCTGCTGCTGGACGAGATCGCCGCCCATCTGGATGAGGGCAGGCGGGCGGCTCTGTTCGATCTCATTCATGCGCTTGGCGGCCAGAGTTTCATGACCGGAACGGATACGGCGATGTTCTCCGCCCTCGGCGACAGGGCGCAATTCTTCAATGTATCCCACGGGAGCATCACCGCATGACGGCAAAGAGATGGAGGGCGACATGGACCCGCTGAGCCCGGAAGAAATCGAACGCTACAAGCGCCATATCCTGTTGCCGGAAATCGGCGGCGTGGGCCAGCAGCGGCTGAAGGCGGCGCGTTTGCTGGTCATCGGGGCCGGCGGTCTCGGTGCGCCTGTCCTGCATTATCTTGCCGCTGCCGGTGTCGGCACGCTCGGCATGATCGATGACGATGTGGTTTCCCTGTCCAATCTGCAGCGACAGGTCATCCACGATACCGGCACGCTTGGGGAGCTGAAGACGGAGAGCGCGCGCAAGGCCATCGCCCGGCTCAACCCGCATGTCCGTACGCTTGTTTATGAAGAGCGCTTTTCGCAGGTCTGGGCGCATGACCATTTGCAATCCTTCGATCTCCTTATCGACGGCTCGGACAATTTCGATACGCGTTATACCGCTGCCGATGCGGCGGAGGCTGCGAAAAGACCGTTGGTAACGGGAGCTGTCGGCCGTTTTGATGGTTCGGTGACGGTACTGAAACCCTATGAGACGAATGCCGAGGGCGCTCTGCTGCCCGGCTATCGTGACCTGTTTCCGGAACCGCCGCCGCAGGGTCTCATTCCCAATTGCGCGGAAACAGGCATTGTCGGCGCGCTGACCGGGGTTATCGGCACGCTTATGGCCATGGAGGCGATCAAGGTTATCACCGGTGCCGGCGAGCCGCTGATCGGCCGCCTGCTCCTCTACGACGCCCTGTCGGCCCGTTTCGAAACCGTGCGATACAAGCGGCGGCCAGCGGGAAAAAAACCATGACCGAAATCGTCAGGATCGGGGAGGAGTTCGATCGCTGGCAGGAATTGCTGGCGCTTATCATGTTCTCCTTCGCTTATATGGATGGCGTCATCGATCCGCCATCCTCGGCCAATCGCCTGACGCTTGAAAATCTGGCGGAGAAGGCGAGGGTGGAAATCGCTTTCGTGGCGCTTGATGGCGATGAGATTGTTGGCTGCCTGTTTTGCCGGCCGGAGCCGCCGGCCTGTCTTTATGTCGGCAAACTCTGTGTTTCCCCGAAAGCGCAGGGAAAGGGCATCGGCAGGATGCTTCTGGAGCAGGCCGAAGCGCTGGCCCGCGAATTGGCGTTACCGGCGCTACGGCTGGAAACTCGTATCGAGCTTATCGCCAATCATGCCAAATTCGCCGCCTGGGGTTTCGTCAAGACCGCCGAAAACGCCCATGCCGGCTATAACCGCACAACCTCGATCGAAATGACCAAATTCCTCGGCTGAGCCGGCTCAGTTCCGCCCCGGCAGCACCCGGTTCGGCGGGCGGTGGCCGTCGAACAGCGTGCGGATGTTGATGATGACCTTGTCGCCCATTTCGATACGGCCTTCGATCGTCGCAGAGCCCATATGCGGAAGCAGCACGACCTTGCCTTCCTTGGCGAGCTTGATGAGCTTGGGGTTTACGGCAGGCTCGTTCTCATAGACATCGAGACCGGCGCCGGCGATCTTGCCTTCGCGCAGGCACTGGATCATCGCCGCCTCATCGATGATATCGCCGCGTGCGGTATTGACGATGTAGCTGGTCGGCTGCATGAGAGCGAGCCGCCGCGCTGAAATCAGGTGATAGGTCGCGGGCGTCGAGGGGCAATTGACGGAGACGATATCCACCCGCGCCAGCATCTGGTCGAGGCTGTCCCAATAGGTCGCCTCAAGCTCCGCTTCCGTCGCCGGATTGACGCGTTTGCGGTTGTGATAATGAATGGAAAGGCCGAAGGCCTTGGCGCGCCGCGCCACCGCCGTTCCGATGCGGCCCATGCCGACAATGCCGATGCGCTTGCCGGAAATGCGCCTTCCCAGCATCCAAGTCGGCGACCAGCCGAGCCATTCATCCGCGCCATTGGCGAGCACACGTGTGCCTTCGATCATGCGGCGCGGCACGGCGAGCACCAGCGCCATGGTGATATCGGCGCTGTCCTCGGTCAGCACATTTGGCGTGTTGGTGACGGTAATGCCCTTTCGGGCCGCGGCATCCACATCCACATGGTCGATACCGTTGGAGAAGCTGGCGATCAGCTTCAGTTGCGGCCCTGCCTGCTCGATCATCGCGGCGGTGATACGGTCGGTGACGGTGGGCACGAGTACGTCCACCCTTTGCATGGCGGCGACAAGCTCCGCCTCGCTGCGCGGCGTATCGTCGATATTCAGTTCGGCATCGAAGAGTTCGCGCATTCTGGTTTCAACGACGTCAGGCAATTTGCGGGTGATATAGACTGTCGGTCTCTTCTTGTGGGTCATCGTTTGCCGCTGCCTTGTTCAGAAGTCATTAACCAGAAAGAGCGATAATTTCTTTCAATCAGGGCGTTTCTACCAGACCCACCGGCGAAGACAAATAAAACTCGCTGAAGCTTGAGGCATGTGGAAGCGAGCCTCCTTAAATATCATCCGGTTTGCAGAAGGCGGGAAACGGAAATGGGCATGCGCAGTGTGGTTTCTATCGTTTGCATTGCATTGTCTTTGGGCCTCCTCGGTGCGGCAACCGACGCCATGGCGCAGGGTGCCGCCAAAGGCGCAAGCGGCCTGCCGCTGCCGCGTTTTGTCAGCCTGAAATCCAAGCGCGTCAACATGCGCATCGGACCGAGCACGGATTATGCCGTGTCATGGATGTATCTGAAATCGGGAATGCCGGTGGAAATCATTCAGGAATATGAAAACTGGCGGCGCATCCGCGATGCCGACGGCACGGAAGGCTGGGTCAACCAGGCTCTGCTTTCCGGTGAGCGCACGGCCGTTGCGGCTCCGTGGATGCGTGGCAAGGGCAAGGAAGTTTACGTGAACATGCGCCGCGAGGCGCAGTCGGGCGCTTCTGTCGTGGCGCGGCTTGAGCCGGGCGTCGTCTTCAGGATCGGCGAATGCAATGGTGACTGGTGCCGCGCCGAGGCCGGCCAGGCCTCGGGCTGGGTTTCGCAGGGCGAAATCTGGGGTGCTTACCCCGGCGAAGCCTTTAAATAAGGCCGTGCTTCTCGCCTAGCGCCTTGAGCGATGACATCGGGCGCGGCCCGACCTGCTGAATGACAGCGGCAGCCGCAAGGCAGCCGAGCTTGCCGCACTCTTCAAGCGACCGGTCCTGCGTATAACCGAACAGGAAGCCCGCAGCGAAAAGATCGCCGGCGCCCGTCGTGTCGACCACGTCATGCACCGGATAGGCTTCGACCTTCACACGTTCCGTGCCGCGCAGGATGACGGCGCCTTCCTCGCTCATCGTCACCGCTGCGATCTTGCAGTCGGCTGCGATTTTGGTCAGCGCAAGCTCGAAATCGTCGGTTTCGTAAAGCGAAAGCGCTTCCTGCTTGTTGGCGAAAACAATGTCCACAGTACCGGAACGCATCAGGTCGAGGAATTCGTCGCGATAGCGGCCGACGCAGAAGCTGTCGGACAGCGTCATGGAGACTTCGCGGCCGTTTTCATGGGCAATGCGGGCGCATTCGCGAATGGCGTCCTTGGCGCGCGGCGGGTCCCAAAGGTAACCCTCGAAGTAGGTGACTTTTGTATCCGCAACCACGTCTTCTTCCACGTCTTCAGGACCGAGATCGACGCAGGCGCCGAGATAGGTGTTCATCGAACGCTCGCCATCTTCAGTTACGAAGATCATCGAACGCGCGGTCGGCGGGAACGTGCCTTCCGGCTTGGTTTCGAAATAAACGCCCTGCGCGCGAATATCGTGCTGGAAGATTTCGCCGAGCTGGTCTTCGGCCACCTTGCCGAAATAGGCGGCCTTGCCGCCGAAATTCGCCACGCCTGCCGCCGTGTTGCCAGCGCTGCCGCCGGAGGCTTCGAGAGCCGGTCCCATCAGCGAATAAAGCAACTCGGCCCGTTCCGCGTCGATGAGGTTCATCGCGCCTTTGGTAATGGCATTGTCGTTGAGAAAGCGATCGTCGCAGCGGGAAATGATGTCGACGATGGCATTGCCGACAGTCAGTACGTCGAATTTCGTCATAGGCCCTATCCGTTTCGCACGGGGTGTGCGTATTTTTCGAAAGGTCTTAAACATTTCTGGCGGCAAGAAAAGCCCAAACAGAAAATATGCGGTTCTCCGCGAGGAGCGAAAACGCGTCATCTGCCTGTAATGTGGTTAAGCTATTTCATTTGTCAGAGCAAAAGGTGTGTGAATGCATACCGGAATGGAAGACATGATGGTCTTCTGGCTCAACCGTTATCTCCGCCACGGATGTACTGGCGGCATATAACGGACATAAAAGGCGGGGAGACCCCGCTTTTTCTTTTGGGTAACGTTCGGCCTTGCGGATTTTGCGGGCCAAGGCGAGTTTTTTACCCGAAGCGGCTCACTGGCTTTTTCCTTCTTGGACGCCCCATTTGGCGAAAACAAAGAGTGGGAGCGTTTTCGCGATTCCATTCCCGTGGAAAAGGCTCTAAAGCGGAGTATCTCCCGCAAAAGCCGCGAAAGCTTTCCCTCCATGTCTGCCGTTGCCGCGAATGTCGCCCCGATTTTCATTCTCATCCTGATCGGTTGGCTCACCGTCAAGGCCGGTCTGTTCAGGGCCGATGCCGGCGATATTCTCAGCGATTTCGTGTTCAAGATCGCCGTGCCGACATTGATCTTCCGCACGCTTGCGGAAGCGAATTTTCACGGTGCTTCGCCCTTCCGGCTCTGGATCACCTATTTCGCCGGCGTGGCCGTCACCTGGACGGTCGGGCATATCGTCACCCGTCATGTTTTCAAGCAGGATGTCCGCATCGCCGTCATTGCCGGCATTTCCTCGGCATTTGCGAACAATATCTTCATCGGCCTGCCGCTGGTCGGGCGCTCCGTCGGGGATGAGGGGTTGGTGGCTCTCTCCATCCTGCTCGCCATCCACTTGCCGGTGATGATGATCGCCGGCACGATCCTGATGGAAAACGCCACGCACAAGGCGGTCGGCGGGGAAAAGCGAAGCATGGCTGCGGTGTTCAAGCAGGTGGGCCGCAATCTCATCACCAATCCGTTGGTGATCGGCCTTGTCATCGGGCTTTCGACCAATGTTTCCGGTGTGGCGCTGACGCCCATTCTGAAAACCGTGGTCGACCAGATCGCGTCTATGGCGGGGCCGGCGGCGCTTATTTCGCTCGGCATGGCGCTGACGAAATATACCATCCGGGGCAACATGGGCATTGCCGTCACCATGACGGTGTTCAAGCTGCTGCTGCTGCCGGCCTGTGTGTGGGCAATGGGTCACGCGCTCGGTCTAAGCCGGGAATGGACCGCAGCACTCGTGCTCACCTCCTCGGTGCCCACGGGGGTGAATGCATGGCTGATCGCCAACCGCTTCGGCATCGGCCACAGCGTTGCGGCCTCCACCATCAGCATTTCCACGGCGACCGGCGTTCTTTCCGTGTCGCTGTGGGCATGGCTGTTGAGCTGATTATTCTGCTGCGTTGATTACTTCTGGGCGCTCAGAATCTTGAAGCGGGCATTGCGGCACACCTCAGTGCTGGTGCGGAATTCGGCCGCGAGCACCGGCTCATAGGGCATGCCGCGATTGGCGACCATCAGCAGCTTGCCGCCGCTGCGCAGCGCGCCGGCGGCAGCCTTGATGAAGGCCTGGCCGAGGGCCGGTTCTGCTGCCTGTCCTGCCGCATGGAAAGGCGGGTTCATGATGATGAGGTCGTATTTCTCCTTCGGCGGCTCGTTTGCCAGATCCTGCCAGAAGAAGCGCGCCGTCAGCCTCGGATTGTTTTCGAGAAGATTGGTCTTGGCGAATTCCAGCGCATTCCAGTCCGCCTCGAACAGATCGATACGGGCCGTGCGCGGCGATTTCTCGGCCAGCATGACGGAGAGATAACCCCAACCGGCGCCGAAATCGGCGGCATTGCCGTCAAAATCTGTGGGCAGGCGCGATGCGAGCAGTTCCGAGCCGTCATCCACGCGGTCATGGGAGAACATGCCGGGCAGGGCGGTGAAGCGGCCTTCGACCGTAACGGGCTTCTGGGCAAGTTTCGCCACGGCAGATGCAACATCGTCCGGCCGTTTGAACCAGAGAGCGACGCCGTGATATTTCGGCGTGGATTCCGCTTCGATGCCAAGCTTTGCCAGCGTCTTGCGCAGCGTCACGATGCCGTCTTCCTTCGATCCGGCCGCGACGATCAGGCCACCGGCCTTCACACGCGAAAGCGCTTCGGCGACGCGGTTTTCATTCTCGCCGCGATGTTTGCCGCAGAGCAGCAGCGCGGCATCGTAATCCTCACCCGAAATATCCGGTGTCACCTCTGCGCCGTGAGCCTGCAGAGCACGATAAAGCGGCCGTAGATGCTGGACCGCGACGATCTCCGCGTCAAAACCATCCAGCCGGGGACCGGCTTCCGCTCCCAGAAACAGAACGCGTTCGCCCTCTTTCGGCATGGCAAGCATGTCAGAGGCAAAGGGATGGAAAAGGGTTTTCACGGCGTCACGGCTCATGGGAGCATCCTCGGGATGGAATAGAAAAAAGGCGCGGGCAAAACCCGCGCCTCGATAGGGTCTGGCGGCGCGGCCTTATTCGGCAGCGGCTTCGCCGTCTTCCTTCTTCTTGTCGGCAGCGACTTCCTTGCCGGTTGCCTGGTCGACAACCTTCATGGACAGGCGAACCTTGCCGCGCTCGTCGAAGCCCATCAGCTTCACCCAGACCTTGTCGCCTTCCTTGACGACGTCAGAGGTCTTGGCGACACGCTCGGAAGCGAGCTGCGAGATGTGGACGAGGCCGTCACGGGCGCCGAAGAAGTTGACGAAAGCGCCGAAGTCGGCGGTCTTCACAACCGTGCCTTCGTAGATCTGGCCGACTTCCGGTTCCGCAACGATCGAGTGGATCCACTTGCGGGCCGCTTCGATTTCCTTGCCGGAAGAAGAAGCGATCTTTACGGTGCCGTCGTCTTCGATGTTGATCTTCGCGCCGGTCTTTTCGACGATTTCGCGAATGACCTTGCCGCCGGAGCCGATGACTTCACGGATCTTGTCGACCGGAATGTTCATCACTTCGATGCGCGGCGCGAATTCGCCGAGCTGGCTGCGGCTCTCGGTGATGGCATTGGCCATTTCGCCGAGAATGTGCTTGCGGCCACCCTGTGCCTGCTCCAGAGCGATCTTCATGATCTCTTCGGTGATACCGGCGATCTTGATGTCCATCTGCAGCGAGGTGATGCCGTCGGCCGTACCCGCAACCTTGAAGTCCATGTCGCCGAGGTGGTCTTCGTCACCAAGAATATCGGAGAGAACCGCAAAGCGCTCGCCTTCGAGGATGAGGCCCATGGCGATACCGGCAACCGGCTTGGCCAGCGGAACGCCGGCATCCATCAGTGCGAGCGAGGTGCCGCAAACGGTTGCCATCGACGAGGAGCCGTTGGACTCGGTGATTTCGGAAACGACGCGGAGCGTATAGGGGAACTGTTCCGCAGTCGGCAGCATCGGGCGAATAGCGCGCCATGCGAGCTTGCCGTGACCGATTTCGCGACGGCCCGGGGAACCCATGCGGCCTGTTTCACCGACCGAGTAGGGCGGGAAGTTGTAGTGCAGCAGGAAGCGTTCCTTGTACATGCCGGTGAGGCTGTCGACATACTGCTCGTCTTCGCCGGTGCCGAGGGTCGCAACAACGATCGCCTGGGTTTCACCGCGGGTGAACAGCGCCGAACCGTGGGTGCGCGGCAGCAGGCCGACTTCCGAGATGATCGGACGAACGGTCGACAGGTCGCGGCCATCGATACGGCTCTTGGTGTCGAGAACGTTCCAGCGAACGATTTTCGCCTGAAGGTGCTTGAAGACAGCGCCGATTTCTTCCGGCGTATACTTGGCTTCGCCTTCTTCCGGCAGGAAGTGCGCCTTGACCTTCGCCTTTACGGCGTCGACGGCAGCGTAGCGGGCTGCCTTTTCGGTGATCTTGTAGGCATCGCGCAGTTCCGCTTCGGCGAGCGCCAGCATTTCGTTTTCGAGAGCGGAGAAATCTTCCGGTTCGAATTCGCGCGGCTCCTTGGCGGCAACTTCGGCGAGCTTGATGATTGCGTCGATAACCGGCTGGAAGCCGCGATGACCGAACATGACGGCACCGAGCATGATTTCTTCGTTGAGTTCCTTGGCCTCGGACTCAACCATCAAAACAGCGTCCTGCGTACCGGCAACGACGAGGTCGAGAACAGACTCGTCCATTTCGTCCAGATGCGGGTTAAGAACATACTCACCGTTGATGTAGCCAACGCGCGCGCCGCCAACCGGGCCCATGAAGGGAACGCCAGAGAGCGTAAGCGCTGCGGAAGCCGCAACCATGGACAGGACGTCCGGGTTGTTTTCCAGATCGTGCTGGATGACGGTGACGACGACCTGCGTGTCGTTCTTGTAGCCTTCCGGGAAGAGCGGGCGGATCGGACGGTCGATCAGACGCGAAACCAGCGTTTCGTTTTCGCTCGGACGGCCTTCGCGCTTGAAGTAGCCGCCGGGAATCTTGCCGGCTGCGTAGGTCTTTTCCTGATAGTTGACGGTCAGCGGGAAGAAGTCCTGGCCCGGCTTCGGAGACTTTGCGGAAACCACGGTCGCGAGAACCATCGTCTCGCCGTAGGTTGCGATGACGGCGCCGTCAGCCTGACGGGCAACCTTGCCGGTCTCGAGCTTCAGCGGGCGGCCTGCCCATTCGATTTCCACGGAGTGTTGATTGAACATATCTTGTCCTTGGTTGTGGCTGCCGCTCCGGCGTCGCACCGGCGGAAGCAGCGCTGTGACTCAATCACGGGCAAGACAGCGGGAAGCTTCCCAAAGCAAGCATCCGGCAATCCTGCCCCATGACAGGTCTGCGGTTGAAAAAGGCGGCACCGGCCCATCCGGGTCACCCTTATCGTCCGGGGGCCACATCTGCGGCGAACGCCCGGAAATTTCTGTGGCCTCAAAGGCCGGATATAAAAACCGGCGGGCATCGTTGAGAAACCCGCCGGAGAAGTTATTAGCGGCGAATGCCGAGAGCACCGATCAGCTTGGAGTAACGGGCTTCGTCCTTCTTCTTCAGATAGTCGAGAAGCGAACGACGGCTCGAAACCAGCGTCAGAAGGCCACGACGGGAGTGGTTGTCCTTCTTGTGGTCCTTGAAGTGACCGGTCAGGTTGTTGATCCGCTCGGTCAGGATAGCAACCTGAACTTCCGGCGAACCGGTGTCGCCTTCCTTCGTGGCATATTCCTTGATGAGGGCGGCTTTGCGCTCTGCAGTAATCGACATCGGACGATCCTTTCTGTTTTAAGGAAAAATGGGACGCCTAAAGCCGGGATGTCGTCCAGCTCTGGCCATTCAGCAGCATAGGCAAAGCCCAAGCTGGCGCTGCCTATAAACTATTCCGGGTGCAATTGAAAGAGGCGATTGACAGCGCCTCTTGAGCCTTGACTTAGCCGAAAACACGCTTCGGCCGGAATTCGCCTTCGCCGATTTCGCCAATGGCGACGAGCTTGCCATGCGCGGTGGCATAGGCTTCCGGATGGTTGGCCGGTGCATCGCGCCCACGAAGCAGGATGGGGTTGCCCATCTTCAGCCTGTGCGCCTGATCGTCGTTGATGATGAGGCGGGGAAGGGCGGAGAGCGCCTCGGCGGTATCGATCAGGAATGCGTCCAGCGCCTCCAGCCGTTCGTCGCGATCCTCCACGGCCTCCAGTGCCGTCAAGGTTTCGAGCGGCACCATCATGTCTTCGCCAAACGGGGCGACCATGGTGCGGCGCAGTTCCGAAATATGGCCGAAACAGCCGAGATCGCGGCCCATGTCGCGCGCCAGCGCCCGCACATAGGTGCCCTTGCCGCATTCCACCTCGAAATGGGCCGTATCGGCATCCGGGCAGGCCAGCAATGTCAGGCGATGAATTTCCACCTCGCGCGCGGGAATTTCCACCGTCTCGCCGTCACGCGCCAGATCATAGGCGCGTTCGCCGGCGATCTTGATGGCTGAGAATTGCGGCGGCGTCTGAAGGATCACACCAGTGTAGGTGGGCAGAAGATCGCGGATCGACTGCTCGTCCGGGCGTTGATCGGAGGACTCGACCACCTCACCCTCGAGATCGTCTGTCGTGCGCTGTTCGCCCCAGGTCACGGTAAATTCGTAGATTTTCCGGCCGTCCATGACGTAAGGCACGGTCTTGGTCGCGTCACCAAGCGCGATCGGCAGCATGCCGGAAGCGAGCGGATCGAGCGTGCCGGCATGGCCGGCCTTCTGGGCATTGAACAGCCACTTGATCTTGGAAACGGCCTCGGTCGAGCCGAAATCCAGCGGCTTGTCGAGAATGAGCCAGCCGGAAATCGGGCGGCCTTTGGGTTTGCGGTTCTGCTGTTTGCGTGGTTTGGACATGCTTCAGTTCTGTTCGTCGTCTTTTTCGTTCGAAGGTCCAAGATCGCGCTGCACTTCGGGCGAGCGCAGAAGCGCGTCGATCTTCTGGTAGTTGTCGAAACTCGTATCGTCGCGGAAGCGCAGTTCCGGCATGTATTTCATCTGCCGAAGCTGGGGTCCGAGACGGCCGCGCATGAATTTGGCATGGCGGTTGAGCGCGGTGATGATGTCGGTGTGGTCGGCAACGCCAAGCGGCGTCACGTAAGCGGTAGCGATCTTGAGATCGGGCGACATGCGCACTTCCGAAATGGAAATGACGGTGCTTTCGATCAGGTCGTCGCGGACTTCGCCGCGCTGGAGAATCTGGGTCAGTGCGGCGCGCACCTGTTCGCCGACGCGCAGCATGCGTTGCGAAGGGGCCGATGATGTTGCTTTTGCCATGGGTTATGCCTCAAACGGAGCGAGCGCCGGTAAGCCGGCGCCCGACAGTAAAGTCCTGTTTTGCGGCGAGAACGCTCTTTGTTCTATCGCATTTCCGGACGGAAAACCGGGGTCCACTTTTCCTGGAAATGCTTTAGAGCGTTCTCGTGATGTGTTCGACGCGGAAGCACTCGATGGTGTCGCCGGCGCGGATGTCTTCGTAGTTCTCGAAGGCCATACCGCATTCCTGACCGACCGGCACTTCTGCCACTTCGTCCTTGAAGCGCTTGAGGGTCTTGAGCTTGCCTTCGTGGATGACGACGTTGTCGCGAACCAGACGCACGCCTGCACCACGTTCCACCTTGCCTTCGACGACGCGGCAACCCGCGACCTTGCCGACCTTGGTGATATTGAACACTTCGAGGATTTCCGCGTTGCCGAGGAAGGTCTCGCGACGCTCCGGCGAAAGCAGGCCCGACATCGCTGCCTTCACGTCATCCACCAGATCGTAGATGATGTTGTAGTAGCGGATCTCGATGCCGGCGCGTTCGGAAGCCGTACGTGCCTGTGCGTTGGCACGAACGTTGAAGCCGATGATCGCGGCGTTGGATGCCTCGGCAAGCGAGATATCCGATTCCGTGATGGCGCCAGCGCCCGAGTGAACGATACGAGCGCGGACTTCGTCGGTGCCGAGCTTGTCGAGCGAAGCGATGATGGCTTCGACCGAACCCTGCACGTCTGCCTTGATGACCAGCGGGAATTCTTTCATTCCCGAAGTCTGCAGCTGGCTCATCATCTGTTCCAGCGAACCGCGCTGGCCCGTCTGACGGGCGACAGCCTTGTCGCGTGCCAGACGCTGGCGGTACTCGGAAATCTCGCGAGCACGGCTTTCGTTTTCGACAACCGCGAAACGGTCACCGGCAGATGGCGTGCCGGAAAGACCGAGAATCTCGACAGGCATGGCCGGACCGGCTTCCTTGACGTGTTCACCCTTGTCGTTGACGAGAGCGCGAACGCGGCCCCACTGGTCGCCAGCCACGATGATCTGACCAGGCTTCAGCGTACCCTTTTGCACGAGAACTGTAGCGACGGCACCGCGGCCGCGGTCGAGTTCCGCTTCGATGACGGTACCTTCTGCGGTCCGGTTCGGATCTGCCTTGAGGTCGAGAATTTCAGCCTGCAGGAGGATCGCTTCAAGCAGTTTGTCGAGGCCAAGCTGTTTCTTGGCGGAGACTTCCACGTCAAGAACTTCACCGCCCATCGATTCCACGAAGACTTCGTGCTGCAAGAGCTGCTGGCGAACCTTTTCCGGGTTTGCCTCGTGCTTGTCGATCTTGTTGATCGCAACGACGATCGGAACACCGGCTGCCTTGGCATGGTTGATGGACTCGATCGTCTGCGGCATCACGCTGTCGTCAGCGGCGACCACCAGAACGGCGATATCCGTCGCCTGCGCACCACGGGCACGCATGGCCGTGAAGGCGGCGTGGCCGGGGGTGTCGATGAAGGTGATCTTCTGGCCGTTCTTTTCGACCTGATAGGCACCGATATGCTGGGTGATGCCACCGGCTTCGCCTGCAACCACATTCGCCTGGCGAATGGCGTCGAGCAGCGAGGTCTTGCCGTGGTCGACGTGACCCATGATCGTGACAACCGGCGGACGCGGCAGCATTTCGCCTTCGTCATCCGCCTGGTTGAAGATGCCTTCTTCCACGTCGGATTCGGAAACGCGCTTGACGGTGTGGCCGAATTCGACCGCGATCAGTTCCGCCAGATCGGCGTCGATCACGTCGCCCGGCTTCATCATCTGGCCTTCCTTCATCAGGAACTTGATGACGTCGACGGCCCGTTCGGACATGCGCTGCGACAGTTCCTGAATGGTGATGGTCTCAGGCAGGATCACTTCGCGCATGACCTTTTCACGGGTCTCCTGCATCTGGCTGCGGCGGAATTTTTCCTGGCGGCGGCGCATGGATGCCATGGAGCGGCCACGCGGCGTGCCGTCTTCATCCAGGTTGGACGAGGTGACGGTCAGCTTGCCGCGACGGCGTTCTTCTTCCGTCTTCAGGCGGGCTGCGGGCTTCGCAGGCGCAGGTGCGGCCACCTTGCCACGAACCGGCAGGTTACCACGGCGTGCACCGCGATCGTCCTCATCGTCGCCATCGGTACGGCGTCCGCGCGGAGCAGCGGTTTCCGCGGTTGCGCGACCGGGCGCAGCAGCGGCGGGCTGAGGACGAGCCTCCGAGCGCGGCGCCGGCTGAGCGGTGACAGCCGGCTTTTCAGCGGCCTGTTCGGATTTCGCCTCCACGGCCGGCTGGCTTGCCGCCACCTTGGCGGCTGCGGCTTCCTCGGCGGCACGGCGTGCAGCCTCTTCCTTTTCGGCGGCGATGCGGAGTTCTTCCTCCACCTTGCGGCGCGCTTCATCTTCGGCACGCTGCTTGGCTTCGATCACGTCACGAGCCTGTGCTTCCATCAGCGCGCGGCGGCGGGCTTCCATCTCGCCTGCGGACAGATCGTGCAGGACGTTGCCGCGCGGACGCTCTGGCTGGCGCTGCTGCGGTGCGGACGAGCCGGGACGCTGCTGCGGCTGGGAGGAACCCGGACGCTGCTGCTGGCCGCTGGGCTGGTGGATGCGCTGCTGCGGTGCCTGCGGACGCGGTGCTGCCGCGGGGGCAGGGGCGGCCGGCTTCGGAGCGGGCGCTGCGGTCGAATGAACCTGCTTCTCGTCTTCCGGACGCAGGGGGCGGCGCTTGCGTGTTTCCACGACAACCGCGTTCGTGCGACCTCGACCCATATCCTGCCGCACGGTGCCCTGATTCATCCCGCCCGGCTTGAGGGTGAGAGTCTTCTTGGCAGGTGCGTTAAGTGTCTTGTCGTCGTTGTTGTCGGTCATTCCGTTCCCGTTCCTTCGGACGAGAACCGGATGACGTTCATCAGGTCTCGTCGTTCAATTGCTGCATCGGAACGCGGCGACCGTACATTTCAGTCGACCGCGTCATTGTTCTGTCCGGGCAGCGTCGCGTTCCGCCTGAGGTTGGCCGCCAAGGCGGTACCGCTCAAGCATCGTTGCGCGCTTCACTACACCCTCACCCGCCTGCCCTGCAAGCGCGCAGGCATGGATAAAAGCATTCTGGCCCATCAACTCGTCCATTTCGGCCCCACTGAAGAGCCGGAAGGACGGAATTTCATTGCCGGCATCGCTGCCGAGCGCCCAGGCCTTGCGGGCCTGGTCCAGTTTCCTCACGCCGTCTGCCGCAGCATCGGTTGCATGGAACACGGCAATCGCATTCCCGGACCGGACGGCGGCATCGACCTTCGTCGCGCCGCTGATGAACTGGCCCGCCTTGCGCGCCATGTTCATCATCCCTGCAAGCTGCTGCGCCATCAGCCAGTCGAGAAGAGCAAGAAGCTCCGGCCCGGCCTTGACGTCGCGTTTGAGTGCCCGCGCGAAAAGCTTCTTCGCGATGGCCTTCTCGATCAGGGCACGCTCGGGTGTCACCCAGCAGCCGCGCCCCGGCAATTGGCGTTTCAGGTCCGGCACGACGTTGCCATCCGGTCCTGCGACGAAGCGGATCAGCTCATCGGGCGATCCACTCTGCCGTGTCACAATGCACATACGTCCATTGACGTCGCCCTTGATCCGCCCGTCATCATCCGTCTCGGGTAGCTCATCCGGCTCATGCGCCTGCGATATCATTCCTGCTCGGCGGTATCCGCCTCCTCGGCAGCTTCCGCATCGGCTTCCTCTGCGGAAGCGAGCTCTTCGGCGGTGATCCAGCCTGCCAGAAGGCGAGCCTGCACCACCATGTTCTCGGCTTCGACGCGCGAAACGTCGAGCTTGGAGAAGATGCCTTCGAACTTCTTCGTCTCGCCGTCCTTGCGCTCGCTCCAGCCGACCAGATCGTCCGCCGCACAACCGGCAAAGTCCTCGATGGTCTTGATGCCGTCTTCGCCCAGCGCCACCATCATCTGCGAGGTCAGGCCGTCGATCTGGCGCAGTTCGTCGGAAACGCCGAGTTCCTTGCGCTTGGCGTCCATTTCGGCTTCCAGGCGTTCCAGATATTCGCGGGCGCGGGTCTGGATTTCATCGGCGGTGTCTTCGTCGAAGCCGTCGATCGAGGAAATTTCGTCCAGATCGACATAAGCAAGTTCTTCGACCTGCGCGAAGCCTTCGGAGGCCAGAACCTGACCGACCATTTCGTCGACGTCGAGGGCTTCCATGAACAGGGCTGTGCGCTCGTTGAATTCCTTCTGCCGGCGCTCGGATTCTTCCTGCTCCGTCATGATGTCGATATCCCAGCCGGTCAGCTGCGATGCCAGACGCACGTTCTGGCCGCGACGGCCGATGGCAAGCGACAGCTGCTCGTCCGGAACCACCACTTCGATACGCTCGGATTCTTCATCCAGAACGACCTTGGCGACTTCCGCCGGCTGCAGGGCGTTGACGATGAAGGAAGCCGGTTCCTGGCTCCACGGAATGATGTCGATCTTTTCGCCCTGGAGTTCGCCGACGACGGCCTGAACGCGCGAACCGCGCATACCGACGCAGGCGCCGACCGGATCGATCGACGAGTCGTTCGAGATGACGGCGATCTTGGCGCGCGAACCGGGGTCACGGGCAACCGACTTGATCTGGATGATGCCGTCGTAAATCTCAGGAACTTCCATCGTGAAGAGCTTCACCATGAACTGCGGATGGGTACGCGACAGGAAAATCTGCGGGCCGCGCTGTTCGCGGCGAACGTCGTAGACATAGGCGCGAACGCGGTCGCCGTAACGCATGTTTTCCCGCGGAATCATCTCGTCACGACGGATGATGCCTTCGCCACGGCCAAGATCAACGATGACATTGCCATATTCGACGCGCTTGACGGTGCCGTTGACGATTTCGCCGATGCGGTCCTTGAACTCGTCATACTGGCGGTCACGCTCGGCTTCGCGTACCTTCTGAACGATGACCTGCTTGGCGGACTGTGCGGCGATACGGCCGAAATCCATCGGC
Source organism: Agrobacterium sp. LMR679 (assembly GCF_027157905.1). Taxonomy (NCBI): domain Bacteria; kingdom Pseudomonadati; phylum Pseudomonadota; class Alphaproteobacteria; order Hyphomicrobiales; family Rhizobiaceae; genus Agrobacterium; species Agrobacterium sp. LMR679. The sequence continues at coordinate 1,188,623 of NZ_JAPVOJ010000002.1, forward strand.
GGCAGCGGATCGGCGATGAAATCGCCGAGCTTGGCGTCGGGGTTGCGGTCGCGGGCCAGCTCAAGCGGGATCTGGGTCGAATAATCCTCGGCGGCCTCGACAACTTCCAGAAGACGCTGCAGGCGGATTTCGCCGGTCTTGGAGTTGATGTCGGCGCGGATGTTGGTTTCCGAACCATAGCGCGAGCGGGCGGCTTTCTGGATAGCGTCGGCCATTGCGGCAAGCACGATTTCGCGGTCGATGACCTTTTCGCGCGCCACAGCATCGGCGATCTGCAGAAGCTCAAGCCGGTTAGCACTCACTGCCATTTTTCTATCTCCGTAAGTCGCATGATTGCGGGGTTCGCCCTTGTTTCCGGGCTTTACGTTGGAATTAGTCTTCGTCTGCTTCGTTTTCGTCGTTCTGGTTTGCGGCGGCGGCCTTGGCCGCCTTGTCTGCCCGCAGCGCATCACGAATAAGATCGTCCGTCAGAATGAGCTTCGCATCCGAAAGCGCGCTGAACGGAATGATGACTGTCGGTTCCTCGCCATAGGCGATCTGGTCGCGTTCCAGCTTGAAGCCGTCCGCATTGACCTCGACGATCTTGCCGCGAAACCGCTTGCGGTTCTCGACCAGAATGGAGGTTTCGACCTTCACCAGATGACCCTGCCAGCGGGTGAAATCCGATTTGCGAACCATTGGCCGGTCGATGCCGGGCGAGGAAACTTCGAGATGATACGCTTTATCGACCGGATCTTCCACATCAAGAACCGGTGAAATCGCCATGGAGACGGCTTCGCAGTCCTCGACGGTCATGCTGCCGTCTTCGCGCTCGGCCATCACCTGCAGCGTCATGCCGTTCTGGTTGGAGAGCCGCACGCGCACCAGAAGATACCCCATGCCCGTCAGAACAGGCTCGATGATCTCGGCGATACGTTGGTCGATGCCCGTTTCGGTTATCAGTCGCGGTTCTTGTGCGGTGTCTGCCATCTGGCCTTCCGGTCTTTGATTTTCACCGGGCACTCGGCCCGTGGTTTCCGGTTCGCCTAACGAAAAAGAGCGGAGCCTTGCGGCCCCACTCTTCATCAAGCGATCAAGAATTTCAGGCGTCATATAGACCCATCGGGGCAGGATTGCAAGGTTTTCGCGGGCGTCTGCGTTTCAGCGACGTCTCGGCCACATTTTCACCCTTACCATGTCGGAAAGGCTGGCATGATTGCCGGCACTGTCTATAGTTGCCGTTTGACAAATCGCAGTTGCATCAAGTGGACAGAGCGTGCCTGACCGTAAATCGCCACTCGCGCCTTTAAGGCATTTGACTTACAGACGAATCTGGATCGCCAGCCTTGCCTCGAATTTCGGTGGACTGATCCAGGCGGTGGGCGCCGCATGGATGATGACGTCGCTCTCAAGTTCGGAAAACATGATCGCGCTGGTGCAGGCCTCCACCTCTTTGCCGATCATGCTGTTCTCGCTGATTTCAGGGGCGCTGGCCGACAGTTTCGACCGCCGCCGCATTATGATTTCGGCGCAGCTCCTGATGCTGACGGCGTCCGTGCTGCTCACCGTCTTTGCCTGGTCCGGCTGGCTCACGCCCTGGCTGCTTCTCTTCTTCACCTTTATGATCGGCTGCGGCACCGCGCTCAACAATCCATCCTGGCAGGCCTCCGTCGGCGAGATGGTTCCACGCGAGGATTTGCCCGCCGCCGTGACGCTGAACAGCGTCGGTTTCAATATCACCCGCAGTGTTGGCCCGGCCATTGGCGGCATCATCGTCGCAGCTGCCGGTGCCGCCGCCGCGTTTTTCGTGAATGCGCTGAGCTATTTCACGCTGATCTACGCCTTGTTTCGCTGGCAGCCGCCCAAATACGCATCGACATTGCCGCGTGAGCAGCTTCTTGCCGCCATCTCCGCCGGCATGCGTTATGTGGCGATGTCGCCCAACATCGGCAAGGTGCTGGTGCGCGGCTTCCTTTTCGGCCTTTCCGCCAGCGCCATCCTCGCTTTGATGCCCATCGTCGCCCGCGATCTGGTCGAAGGCGGCCCTCTGACCTACGGCGTCATGCTGGGCGCCTTCGGCGTCGGCGCCATTGGCGGTGCCCTGATCAGCGCCAGATTGCGCGAGGTCCTGTCCAGCGAATGGATCGTGCGCGTCGCATTTCTTGGCTTCGCCTTCAGCGCTGGCGTAACGGCGGTGAGCACGAGTGCGATCGTGACCTCGCTGGTTCTGACCGTTGCCGGCGCCTGCTGGGTTCTGGCGCTGTCGCTCTTCAACACCATCGTCCAGCTCTCCACCCCTCGCTGGGTGGTTGGCCGGGCGCTCTCGCTCTACCAGACGCTTACCTTCGGCGGCATTGCGGTCGGCAGCTGGCTGTGGGGCGAGCTGGCGGAAGATTACGGCATTTCCTATTCGCTGCTCTGTTCCTGCGCGCTGATGTTACTTGGCGTCGTCGTCGGCTTCAAGCTCGCGATGCCCGCCTTCGCCTCGCTCAATCTCGATCCGCTCAACCGTTTCGTTGAACCGCCGCTGAGGCTGGATATCAAGCCGCGCAGCGGCCCCATCGCCATCCTCATCGACTACGAAATCCATGACGAGGACCTCGGCGAATTCCTGCCGCTGATGGCCGAGCGCCGCCGTATCCGCATCCGGGATGGCGCACGCAACTGGAACCTGATGCGCGATCTGGAAAACCCCGACATCTGGACCGAAAGCTACCATGTGCCGACCTGGGTGGAATATGTCCGCCACAACCACCGCCGCACCCAGGCAGATGCGGAGGCCTGGGACCGGCTGCTTGAGCTTCATCGCGGCAAGACACGGCCACGCGTGCACCGGATGATCGAGCGGCAGACCATTCCGCCGACCGACGATATCTTTCACAAGCCCCATACGGATCAGCATTGAGAGACGATGGTTAAGTGAGTGGCGATGCCCCTCCCACACACTCCCCCGTCATCCTCGGGACTGTCCCGAGGATCTAAACACCTATCGTTAAATCAATCGGTTGCAGATGCTCGGGACAGGCCCGAGCATGACGGAGGAGAGGTTTTCACACGTTGCCAGCAACGCTACTTCAGCTTCGTCTTCAGCGTGGCGTCTGGAAAACACGTTGGGGCCAAGCCGTTTTTAGCCTGCCAATCGCCGAGTGAGCGACGCGTCTTGAAACCCGCCAGCCCGTCCGCCTTGCCGACATCGTAACCCTTGGCCACCAGCGCCTTCTGCATGGTGAGAACATCCGAGCGCAGCATCGATCCGACATTGCCCCATTCACCCTTGAACGGGCCCGCCCCATGGGCGATGCGGTCGGCGAGATTGCCGATGAACAGCGCGTAGAGATCGGAATTATTATATTCCTTGATGACGTAAAAATTCGGCGTCACCACGAATTCCGGCCCGTGCCGTCCGGCCGGAACCAGCATCATGCCATCGGCGGAAAGGTCATTGGACGGGAAGGCTTTTCCGGAAATGCGGGTAATGCCCATCTTCGCCCAATCGGCCACCGGCCGGGCAAGGTCGGGGCCTTCCTGCGCGCAGGAAACATTGGCGGGGATCGACACTTCGAAACCCCAGTCGCGATTTCTCTGCCAGCCGCGCTGGGAAAGATAGTTCGCTATGGATGCCAGCGCGTCCGGCACGGAATTCCAGATATCGCGATGGCCGTCGCCATCGAAATCCACGGCATATTTGAGATAGCTAGACGGCATGAATTGCGGCTGGCCGAGCGCGCCGGCCCAGGAGCCCATCATGCGCGAGGCTGCGATATCGCCGCTTTCGACGATCTTCAGCGCATCGATCAGCTCGGTGCGGAACATCTCCTTGCGGGTGGACATATAGGCTTTCGTGGCCAGTACATCGACCACGGAATGTGGCAGTTTTGCCCGGCCGAAACCGGATTCGCGGCCCCATATCGCAACGACGATATCACCGGGCACGCCGTATTTCGCTTCGATCCTGCGCAGCGTAGCCGCATGGGTGGCGGCAAGCGAGCGGCCGGTGCCGGCAAGCCCCTGCAGCCGTTTTTCTGAGAAATAGGCGCCGGGCGAGGAAAATTCCGCCTGGCTCTGGCTCTGTTCCTTCGGTGGCTTCTGGCCGGGAATGACGAGATCTGGCAGGTTCCAGCTGATGGAGAGACCGCTGAGCGTAGCTTCAAGCGTCTTTTGCGAAATGCCGGCCTTGCGGGCTTCCGGCCAGATTTCCTTTTTCAGCCAGGCATTAAATTCAGCGTCATATCGGGCTGCCGCTGCTCCTGTCGGTGCCGATTGCGCTAAAGCCGTTGTTGCTGAAAAAACGGAAAGAAGTGCAGCCAGTGCCTTCTCGGCAAAATGGTTTCGCATTCGGTCTCCTCTTTGAATGACGGGGAGGGAGGGTGACTTCAGATCGTCGTGCGCGCCCGAAGCGCCGCCGTCAATGTGCCTTCGTCGAGATAATCGAGCTCACCGCCCACCGGCACGCCATGTGCAAGCCGGGTGATCTTGATGTCGAGACCGGAAAGGCGGTCGGTAATGTAGTGGGCGGTTGCCTGCCCCTCCACCGTCGCATTGACGGCGATGATAAGCTCGCGAATGCCGCCGGCGCTGACACGGTCGATCAGGCCCTTTATATTCAAATCCTCCGGCCCGACGCCGTCGAGCGGCGAAAGCGTGCCGCCCAGAACGTGATAGGCGGTATTCATCGCACCCGTCCGCTCCAGCGCCCAGAGATCTGACACGTCCTCCACCACGATGATGACCGACTGGTCGCGCCGGTCGTCGGCGCAGACGGTGCAGGGGTCGATCGTATCGACATTGCCGCAGCAGGAGCAGATCTTCACCTTGTCATAGGCCTCGCCCATGGCATGGCCCAGCGGCCCGAGAAGCTGTTCCTTCTTCTTGATGAGATGCAACGCCGCCCGCCGCGCCGAGCGGGGCCCAAGCCCCGGCACTTTTGCCAGAAGCTGGATCAGTTTTTCAATTTCAGGACCGGTGACTCGTTTTGCCATGAGCGCTTTCTACTGCATAAATCGGGAAACGGGAATCATGAAGCGCAAAGGGCAGTCCATGAAAATCAGGGCGGTATGCCGGGGCGAGGCAAAAAGCCTGCCGGGAAAGACGGCGAAGACAGGCATCTTCAAACATGCCGTGAAGGGCCCGGTCATGGTGGATGCCGAAGGTATCGTCAGCGACGCCGTCTGCAATCGCAAACATCACGGCGGGCCGGATCAGGCGATTTACGTCATGGGGTCCGTCGATCTCGACTTCTGGTCGCGCTCTCTGGGTTTTGTGGTCGAACCCGGATTTTTCGGCGAAAACCTCGTGCTGGAGGGGGCCGACAGCGCAAAACTCCATGTCGGCGACAGGTTCTCGGCCAGCGAAGTCGTGCTGGAGGTGACCGCTGCCCGCATTCCCTGCGCCACCCTGTCAGCCCGCATCGGCGATCCTGATTTCGCACCGCGTTTCCGGCAGGCGGGCCAGCCGGGTTTTTATTGCCGGGTGCTGAAAGGTGGAATGCTCGCCGCCGGGGAGGATATCGCCTTCGCACCCTATCAGGGAACGAAACTGGCCATACCGACCATTCTCCAGCGCTTCCGTCCCATGCAGCTCAACATTACTGAACGCGCGGCCTATCTCGAAACGCCCCTTGCAAGCCGGTTCCGCGCGATGCTGGAAGCCTAGACCCTGTCTTGACGCGAGGACGGCGTGCGTCACGCCATCCTCTTCAGTCGGATTACATCAAAACGGGAATTTCATGCCGGGCGGCAACGGGAGGCCCGCAGTCAGGCCAGCCATCTTTTCCTGCGCCTGCGCTTCGCCTTTTTCCTTGGCGTCCTTGTGAGCAGCCACGATCAGGTCCTCGAGGGTTTCTACCTCATCTTCCTTGAACAGCGAAGGATCGATTTTCAGGCCGCGCATTTCGCCCTTGCCGTTGAGAATGACGGTCACGAGGCCGCCGCCGGCCCTGCCTTCGACTTCAAGGGCGGCGATTTCTTCCTGCACCTTCTCCATCTTGGACTGCATTTCCTTGACCTTGCCCATCATGCCCATGATGTCACGCATGTGCCAATCTCCTGTTCTTTTTGTTTAAAACTCGATGTCGTCGCCGGGAAGGATGTCGCCTTCGCTCGATTCGGCAACCGATGGCGGCGCGATCTCTTCGGCCTCATCCTGTGCGGCGGCGCGGATGCGCACGTCGGTAATTTTTGCGCCGGGAAACTGCGCCAGAATGGCGGCCACGTCAGGATCCTGACGCGCATCGACAAGACGGGCGTCGCGGGCATTGCCTTCTGCTTCGACAAGGGTCGGCTCACCCTGTTCCTTGCTGAGGCTGATGATCCAGTGGATACCGGTCCATTCCTTGAGCTTGACGCCAAGTTCGCCGGGAAGCGATCCGGGCGCGCCTTCGCCGAGGCGCATATCAAGTCGGCCGGGCTCCAGCCGCACCAGCCGCACAAAGTTGCGCACCTTGGCCCGCATGACGGGATCGCGGTTCTTCTGGCAGAGATCGGCAATATCCTGTACCGAATTCACGGGAACCTTCGGCTCCGGCCGCTCTTCTGTTTTCGGTGCCGCGACCTGCATCTCCTGCGGGCGGCTGTCCGGAACAGCGCGCAGCACGGCGGAGGTCTGTGGCGTCGCCTGGCGCTGGGCGGGAAGATCGACAGGTCTTCCCGCGGCTACGATCTGTCCTGATGAATAAGCGCGCGCACCGCCGCCATTGCCGCCGCCCGAAGGTCCGCCATTGGCGTAACCGCCGTCACCGTTCGAAAGCTCCGCCAAGCGCCGTGCGGCATCTTCAGGTGCGGGCAGATTGGCGGCGTGCGAAAGCCGGATCAGCACCATTTCGGCCGCACCCGCCGGGCGCGAGGCATTTTCCGTTTCCGGAATGCCCTTCAGCAGCATCTGCCAGATGCGCGACAGCGCGGTTACTGCAATCGTCTCGGCAAATTCTGCGCCGCGCACGCGTTCGATCTCGGAAAGCGAGGGGTCTTCCGCCGCATCAGGCACATATTTCATGCGGGTGACGAGATGGGTGAAATCGGCAAGGTCATTCAACACCACGACAGGGTTTGCACCCGCCTCATATTGCCCGTTGAATTCCGAAAGGGCGGCCGCGACATCGCCTTTGACGACATGCTGGAAGAGATCGACGATACGTGCACGGTCGGCAAGGCCGAGCATACCGCGCACCGCTTCGGCTTCAACGCGGCCTCCACCATGGGCAATCGCCTGATCGAGAAGGGAAAGACCGTCACGGGCGGAACCTTCGGCAGCGCGGGCGATCATCGACAGCGCCTGCGGATCGGCTTCGAAACCTTCCTTGCCGGCAATTGCGGTGAACAGGCCGACCAGATCGGCGGCGCTGATGCGGCGCAGATCGAAGCGCTGGCAGCGCGACAGAACGGTGATCGGAACCTTGCGGATTTCGGTGGTCGCGAAGATGAATTTCACATGCTCCGGCGGCTCTTCCAAGGTCTTCAGAAGACCGTTGAAAGCCTGCGTCGACAGCATGTGCACTTCGTCGATGATATAGACCTTGTAGCGCGCCGATACCGGGCGATAACGCACCTGCTCGATGATCTCGCGAATATCGTCGATGCCGGTATGGGAGGCGGCGTCCATCTCGATCACGTCGACATGCCGGCCTTCCATGATCGCCTGGCAATGTTCACCGGGAATGCGCAGGTCGATGGTCGGCTTGTCGATGGTGTCGGTCTTGTAGTTCAGCGCGCGGGCGAGAATGCGGGCCGTGGTCGTCTTGCCCACGCCGCGAACGCCGGTCAGCATATAGGCCTGCGCGATACGCCCGGTCTCGAAGGCGTTGGTCAGCGTGCGGACCATCGGCTCCTGGCCGACCATCAGATCGGAAAAATCCTTGGGACGGTATTTGCGCGCCAGTACCCGGTAGCCGGTCCCGACCTGGGATTCGCTTGATGTGGTGGGTACGGTGTCGCTCATTGCCTCGCCAGTTTGTTTTGCCAGTTGTCTTGGGGCGCTGAACTGGCCCGGCGAAAGCTGAGCACGTCTTTTAAAAAAGGTGGGAGGCTGGCACGGCGACCCGTGCCGGGCTCGTTAGGGCTGCTTCCTTCCGGACCTGACCCGGTTGGCGAGTGGCTCGTCCACCACCAACCTCCCGGGGCCACATATCGGCAATATCGAAAGCAAATGCAAGCCAAGCCTTCAAAAAACTGCTATCACGATGAAAACAAACATGGAGGACACCTTGGAGACATTCCGGCTGGACGACAGACTGGCGCGCGACAGTGTGCTTGTGACGCGTTTGGGACTATGTGAACTGCGTTTGCAAAACGACAACCGCTGGCCCTGGCTGGTGCTGGTGCCGCAGCGAGATGGCGTCAGTGAATTGTTCGATCTCACCCCGCTTGATCAGGCCGTGCTGACATTCGAGACCAATCTCGTCGCGTCTGCTTTGAAAGAAATCACCGGAGCCACCAAGATCAATGTCGGTGCTTTGGGCAATATCGTCCGGCAGCTTCATGTCCATATTATCGCCCGCAATGAAGGAGACACCTGCTGGCCGGGTCCCATCTGGGGTCACGGAACGCCTGTGCCTTATGCCGTGGGCGAAAAGGAAACTTTGATGAAAAAAATCTCCGGCGCGCTCTGATGATTTCCATGAAAATTTTTGAAACCACTGCCCCCCATCCCGAAGCTAGCCTGCTGACGGCCTTTTCCAAAAACGCCCTCGACCGTTTCGCTGAAAAGCGAACGGAGGAGTGCGTTGCCGATGCACTGAAAATAGACGGCACCCATATTTTTGCCTTTTCCGGCAACCGGCTTGTCCTGAAGCATGACGAGCAGGTCATCGACCCCCTGTTTTCCGCCTATGAGCTGGCAGAACTGCAGCCGGATTTCGACAATGCCGTGCTGCTCGGATATCGCGAAACCGGCGAGCCGAGAATTGCGGTGCCGGTGGCTGTCGCCGAGGATCAGCTCGCGAGCCACTATAAACTCGCCGATGCCCGTACCCTTTATCGCGACCATCTTCTCGATGAGGAATTGTTGAGCGAGGTTGCCCAGGCCGTCAGCCTCACCCACTGGAATGCCGACAATCGTTTTTGCGGTAAGTGCGGCGGCGCCATGGAGCTGCGTATCGGCGGCTACAAGCGTATCTGCGCCGCCTGCAACCACACGATTTTTCCCCGCACCGATCCCGTCGTCATCATGATGACGATCGATATAGAGCGTGATCTTTGCCTGCTTGGCCGCGGTGCGCATTTTGCACCGGGCATGTATTCGTGCCTTGCCGGTTTTGTGGAGCCGGGCGAAACCATCGAGCAGGCCGTCCGCCGCGAAACGCATGAGGAATCCGGCGTCGAAATCGGCCGCGTGCGTTATCACGCGTCGCAGCCCTGGCCGATGCCGCATACGCTGATGATCGGCTGTTATGCCGAGGCACTGTCTTTCGATATTGCCCGCGATGAGATCGAACTGGAGGATTGCCGCTGGTTCACACGTGCGGAAGTCGCCAAGATGCTGGAGACGGCAACGGGTGAGGGCTTTTCCGCGCCTCCCGGCGGCGCAATCGCGCACCGGCTGATGCGCGACTGGGTGGAATGGACGAAATAATCGCGTTCGGCAGGCTCAACCCTGGTTGAGCTTGCCGCGCATCGCATGGCCCTTGTAGACGCCGAGAATACGGACTTTTTCGGAGAAGAAGCGCAACTCGTCCAACGCATGCCGCACCGGCTCGTCATCGGGATGGCCTTCAATATCGGCATAAAACTGCGTCGCCACGAATTTGCCGCCGAGCTGGTAGCTTTCGAGCTTCGTCATGTTGATGCCGTTGGTCGCGAAGCCGCCCATGGCCTTGTAGAGCGCGGCCGGAATATTACGGACGTTGAAGACAAAGGTAGTGACGACGATTTCGTCACTAGACTGACGCTTGGCCCAGTTTTCATCGCGGGAAAGCACAACGAAACGCGTGACGTTGTTTTCCGAATCCTCGACGTTTTCAGCGAGAATATCCAGGCCGTAGAGGTTGGCGGCAAGGCGCGGCGCGAGAGCCGCCATGCTGCGGTCGCCCTTTTCTGAAACGAGCCTTGCGGAGCCTGCCGTATCGCCGGCGATGACCGGCTTCCAGCCGTTCGAGCGGATGATTTTCCGGCACTGGCCAAGCGCGTGAATGTGGCTGTGGACGGTGCGGATTTCATCCTTCTTCACGCCCGGCATCACCATCAACTGGAAGCGGATCGGCATGAAATATTCGCCGATGATGTGCAGGCGCGATTCCGGCAGCAGGTGATGGATATCCGCAACGCGGCCGGCCAGCGTGTTTTCAATCGGGATCATGCCGAGATCGGCTTCGCCATTTTCAATGGCGTTGAAGGCATCCTCGAATGTCGGGCACGGCAAAGGCTCCATATCCGGGAACATGTCGCGGCAGGCCATATCGGAATTCGCGCCGAATTCGCCCTGGAAGGCAATGCGATTTGTGCTCAAGGTCATGGGACTGTCCGTTAGAGGGTTCTGCTTGCGAGGATTTTGCGGGCTTTTTCCAGATCGTGCGGCGTGTCGACGCCGAGCGGCACGGAACTGACGATCTCGGCGTCGATGCGCATCCCCGCTTCCAGCGCGCGCAGCTGTTCCAGCCGCTCGCGTTTTTCCAGCGGCGAGGGCGGCAGGCTCACGAATGTCTCCAGCGCGGCGCGGCGATAGGTATAAAGTCCGATGTGATGATAAAGCGGGCCATCGCCATAAGGGGCGGTGGTGCGGGTAAAATAAAGCGCGCGCAATCGCGACTCGGAAAGCGGGCTGCCCACCACTTTCACCACGTTCGGATTGGTTTTTTCTTCCTCGTCGGTGATTTCGACCGTCAGTGTCGCAATATCGACGGCGGCATTTTCCAGCGGACGCAGCGAAGCGCGGATCGTCTCCGCTTCGATGGTCGGAAGATCGCCCTGGACATTGATGACATATTCCGCCTTGCCATAGGGATCGGCTTTCTGCAGCGCTTCGAAAATGCGGTCCGAGCCGGATTGGTGGTCGTCGCGCGTCATCATCACGTCGAAACCGGCATTTTTGACGGCCAAAAACACCTGTTCGTCATCGACGGCTACAACGATTCGCTCCGCGCCGGCCTCGCGTGCGCGCAGCGCCACCTGCACGATCATCGGCTTGCCGCCGATGTCGGCGAGCGGTTTGCCCGGCAGGCGCGTGGATGCCATCCGCGCCGGTATGAGGACGACAGCTTTCTCGAAATCCCGATTCTTCATCCGACACCCTTCAAATCCCGCCCGAAAAGTGTCAAAACGTCACGGTGTGGGGAGCATTATTCAAGTTGCGCAGGCTGTGCAAAAGCCATAGCTTTCGAGCAATTTCAAGATGCCCGTTATATCAAGCGGATGCGAGGGAGCGCATATAGATGAATTCTTATGTAAATATGGGCGTTGGGGCGTTGCTTGGCACGGTTTTCGTCCTGATGTCGGTGTCGATTGCGTCTGAGGGCATTTTCCATGCGCCTGCGCCCGAAAAGGAAGGTTACGCCATTGCTGCGGCAGAGGGTGGCGGCGAAGCAGGTGGCGGAGAAACCGCTGCCGCGGCGACGCCGATCGCGCAATTGCTTGCGAGCGCCGATGCCGCCAAGGGCGAGACGGTCTTCAAGAAGTGTACGAGCTGTCATACCGGAGAGAGTGGTGGTGCAAACAAGGTCGGCCCCAATCTCTTCGATATCGTCAACCGGCCGATCGCCAGCCATGAAGGTTTCAGCTACTCCGCGGGCATGAAGGATTTCTCCAAGGGCGGTTCCGTGCATTGGGATTACGATCATCTCAGCTTCTTCCTCGAAGCTCCCAAGAAACACGTTCCCGGCACGGCCATGGGCTTTGCGGGCGTGAAGAAGGAGACGGAACGCGCCGATCTCATCGCTTATCTGCGGACGTTGTCGGCAAACCCGGCGCCGCTTCCGGATCCCGCTGCGGCTCCCGCGCCGACAAACTGATTGTCATGATGATCTCATGAAAAAAGCCCGGCATCGCTGCCGGGCTTTTTATTTTTGCAGCGGCGGATTGCGGCTGCGGCAATGGCGCCTGAAAAATCAGAACCCCTTGCCGCCGCGCAACTCGGAAATCACCGTTCCGACCATGATCTTGATATCCAGCCAGAGCGAAAAATTGTCGACGTAATAAAGATCGGAGACGATTCGGGCGCGCGCCTTGTCGCTGCGATCCGTCGGGCCGCGCAAGCCCCGCATCTGGGCAAGGCCGGTTATGCCCGGCCGCACCCGGTGCCGCATATGGTAGTGCGGCACCAGCTCCTCATAAAGACGGCCGGCCGCCAGCATGCCGATGGCATGGCAGCGGGGCCCGACCAGCGACATATCGCCTTTCAGCACATTCAGAAGCTGCGGCAGTTCATCGATATTCGTGCGGCGAAGAACCGCGCCGATCCGGGTTATTCTGGGGTCGTTCTTCACCGTTTGCGCCACACCGGTGGCGTCGCAAAGATCGGTCCTCATGGAGCGGAATTTATAGACACGGATTTTCCGCCCGTTCATGCCCCAGCGGACCTGTGAAAACAGGACCGGTCCCCTGCTGTCGAGTTTGACCATCACTGCCACGGTGAGCAACACCGGCGCGAGTGCGACAAGGGCGATGGACGCCCCTGCGATATCCATCGTTCTTTTGAGCGCGAACTGGCCGCGCAGGAATGCGGAGACGGTTTTTTCCGAAGAGGAAGGTTGCGTTTCCGGCGATTCGAAAGTGGAGGCTGCGGAATAGGAGGCACCGTAAAAAACGGCATGCGATGAGCCTTTAGTACCCAGCATAATATAAAGCCCTGAAAAGTTATTTTGATAGAAGAAAATTAATTTATATGAACGATTAATAATTCATTTACCGTAAAAAGTCATCCGAAATGTAACCGCCCCGGCGCAAATGGCAATCTACGGTTAATGAGACTGCACGCGGATGTTGCAGGGTCGGCATCCTCTCCGCTCGTGGCTGCGGAGACGGCCGGTCCCATGGAACCAAAACCTGCAAAATCGGGAATTTTCGTGCAGCGCTGGCGAAATCGCCATCGGCCCTGAGACAAGCGCCTTTCGGCCATCCTAAGCCGTCAGTTTCCCATCAGAATATCGAGCAGGGTCGTCTGCTTCGGTCCGGATGGCGCCTGACCGCCGATATCGGCGGGTGGCACAGGCCCGTTGCCGGCTGAATAGCCGGGTTCGATATCGCGGGAAGGGATATTTGCCGGCGGCATCGGCACACCGGGCTGATTCGGATTCGGCGCAACGGGGGCTTCGGGATAGGCACGATTATCCGTCGTTCCGCCGCCGAGCGCATTGGAAATGATATCGCCGATGGAGGATGGCGCGCTTTCCGGCGCCGGCTGCTGCATTTCCCCAAGCGGCGGCACGCCGCCTGCGCCAAGCCCGAAGAGCGGCGAAGGCGAAAGGCCGGAATGGGCGGCGGTCATGAAATCTTTCCAGGCCTTTGCGGGAAGCCCGCCGCCGGTGACCTTCTTCATCGATGTGCCGTCGTCATTGCCGAACCACACGCCGGTGGTCAGGTTGCTTGTGTAGCCGACAAAAAGGGCGTCGCGGAACGATTGCGTCGTGCCGGATTTTCCTGCCGCCTGCCAGCCCTGCAGCCGTGCCGCCTTGCCGGTGCCTTCGGTGATGACGCGCGACAGCATGCTGTTCATGGTCGCGGCTATCTCTTCGCTCAGGACGCGCGGCGGGTTGTCGTATTTGTTTTCGTAAAGCACCTTGCCATCCGCATCGGTGATGCGTTTGACGATATGCGGCGTCGCCTTGTAGCCGCCATTCATGAAGGGGGCGTAGGAGGCCGTCAGCTCCATCAGCGACACTTCCGAGGTGCCGAGCGCGATGGAGGCATTGTTCTGCAGCTCGGATTCGATGCCCATGCGATGCGCCACCTGGGTCACACGATCCGGACCCACTTCCATCACCAGCTGCGCGGCAATGGTGTTCAGCGAATTGGCGAGCGCGGTGGCGAGCGTCACTTCGCCTCGATATTTCTTCTCGTAATTTTCCGGGGTCCAGTTGCCGATACGAACGGGCGCGTCGTTACGAACGGTATAGGGAGTGAGCCCGGATTCGAGCGCGGCGACGTAAACGAAGGGCTTGAATGCGGAGCCGGGTTGCCGTTTTGCCTTGGCGGCGCGGTTGAACTGGCTTTCGGCATAATCCGCCCCGCCCACCACGGCCCGGATCGCGCCCGTGCCATCGATGGAAACCAGCGCCGCCTGCGAAGCGCCCTGCTTCTTGCCATCGCCCTGCAGCACGTGGGTCAGCGCCTTTTCGGCGTCACGCTCGAGATTGGGGTCAATGGTCGTGTCGACCACGATGTCCTGCTTGACCTCGCCGACGAGGTTGCGCACTTCCTCCAGCACCATATCGGCGGCGTAATGTTCGGCGCCAGACCAGAACCGTTTCGCCTTGGTCGGCGGCTGCGACATGGCGGTCTTGATTTCATCGTCGGTGATGAAGCCGACATCGCGCATGGATTGCAGCACGACCTGCGCCCGCTCTTCCGCCGCCTGCGGGTCGCGCGCCGGCGAAAGGCGCGAGGGCGCTTTAAGAAGCCCGGCCAGCATGGCCGCCTCGCCCAGATTGACGTCGCGCGCGGATTTGTTGAAGTAGCGCCGCGAGGCCGCCTCGACGCCATAGGCGTTGGAGCCGAAATAGACGCGATTGAGATACATCGCGAGAATCTGGTCCTTGGTGAACTTATGCTCCAGCCAGAAGGACAGCAGCACTTCCTGAACCTTGCGTTCCAGCGTGCGATCCGGCGAGAGGAACAGGTTTTTCGCGAGCTGCTGCGTCAGCGTCGAGCCGCCCTGCACGGTTCGTCCCGTCAGCACATTCGTGACGATGGCGCGTCCGAGACCGAGCGGATCGACCCCGAAATGCGAATAAAACCGCCGGTCCTCAATCGCCATAACGGCCTGCGGAATATAGGGCGACATATCTTCCAGCGCGAGCGCCTCGCCGCCGGTGGTACCGCGATTGGCCAGTACGCTGCCATTCACCGAAACGATCTTCACATTCGGCGGGCGTTCGGGAATGGACCAGCTGCTGGCGCTGAGCATGCGCGCGCCGTAATAGAGAACGAGACCGGCAACACCGATGCCGCCCCAGATGCCAAGTACGATGCACCAATAGACGAGGGAGCGAATGAAGCCCGTCGCGCCGCGCCCGGAACTGCGGGTGCGCTTTTCTTTTTTCCTGGATTTGGTGCGACCGGATGTCGGCTTCGGTTTTCCGGCTTGCTGCTTTGTGGTTCCGCTGATGCGCTCGCTGGCGTCGAGGCGCAGGTCATCACCGGATTCGTGGAAATCCCCGAAGGAGGGTTCTACCCGTTCGCGTGATTTACCCTTGCCTGCCATCCAGCCGAAGTCGCTCCTATTCGCGAAACCGCGCGCATCCCGTTCGGGTTTCAGGCTTCTATGCCTGCGCGATCCTTAATCCAGGATGAAGAGTTTAAATGCGGCGATTTAAGGCGGGGTTAAGTCCTGGCCGGATCAAATCGGCGTCATTGGCAGACGTCGACCCATTCCGCTCCCGTCAATTCGGCCATCACCTCCGGCGAAATCTTCACCGCCGCATTGGTGGCGCCGGCCGCGGGAACCACCTCATGATAGTTTTTCAGCGATACGTCGCAAAACACCGGAAGCGGGGAGGGCAGGCCGAAAGGGCACACGCCGCCGATGGGATGGCTGGTCACCGCAACCACCTCTTCCGGTCCGAGCATGCGCGGCTTTGCGCCGAAATGATCGCGGAATTTGCGGTTGTCGAGCCGCTTCGTGCCGGCGGCGACGACGAGAAGAATGGTTTCACCCGCCTTCAGGCAAATGGTTTTCGCAATCTGGTCGGGGTCGACGCCATGCGCTTCGGCGGCCAGCGCAACCGTCGCCGAACTGGTTTCCGTTTCGATCACGGCAACCTCGGGCGACTTTTCGGTGAAAAAGGCTCTGACGGATTCGATAGACATGCGTATTTATTAGGCGTTACGCGGAGAAGCTTCAAGTCACCTCGAAACAGCTATGCATTTTGCGCAATGCTGCGCTGCGATGAAACGTCTGTTTTTTAAGCGGCGATCCTGTATCTTCAAATCATCGAAGCGACGCACTCCTCCTCCCAGCGTCGCCCGATTGGACTGACAATACTCCTCCTCCCAATTGTCAGTCAGTTTCAAGAACCCGGCGCACCTCCTCCCGCGCCGGGTTTTTGCTTTTTGGCGTTCCTGTTGTCTGGCTCCCCGCTGAACCCTGACCAGATGGTCGTGTTCAAAGAAACTTGACTTTCAGCCCCTTCCAACCTAGGTACTTCGCCATCGATATTTGTTTGACGACCAGAGCTTCGGCGTCTTTTTAGACGCTCACGACGATCTTTTCCTTCAAATTCGACCCAAGTCCGCACTGCTCGCAGTGCAAATACAATTGCCAACGGAAGGAAATCGTTATGGCGACTGGTACAGTAAAGTGGTTCAACGCAACCAAGGGCTACGGCTTCATTCAGCCTGACGACGGTTCGCAGGACGTATTCGTTCACATCTCCGCTGTTGAGCGCGCTGGTCTGACCGCCCTCAACGACGGCCAGAAGCTCTCCTACGAGCTGATGCAGGATCGTCGCTCGGGCAAGATGTCCGCAGGCAACCTCGTTGCTGCCTGATAAGCGCTTTGGCCCGAAAGGGTCATTCGCATGAATGGAAAGGCCGGATTTTTCCGGCCTTTTTCTTTTGCAGGAAGGGGCTGGACCGGTTGCCCTTGAAAAAGCCAGGTCACATACCAATATAGGGTTCAACAGTGCTCCGGACCGGAACTGCCGGGAATGGCGCTTTTAAAAGTGCCCCTGCTGTTGTGTTAACCAAAGATTAACCAAAGCAGCCGATCCTGAGCCGGAAAGCAGCGTCGATAAATTTGACGCGCTCTGGAGCATCAGGCCGTTTGAACGCTTTGACCACGGATGTACTGGCATTGACGGAAAACGGATGGAAAGGTCGGGCTTGCCCGGCCTTTTTGTTTATGTGCCGAGGAGGTGCCGCAAATTCGGCGCCTCCTCTTTTTCTGGTTTATTTCGCCGCGAGCGCGTCGAGAATGCGGACCCAGGAGCGGATGCCCTTGTGGAAGGACTGCAGGTCGTATTTTTCATTCGGCGAATGAATACGGTCATCGGTAAGTCCGAAGCCGACGAGCAGCGAATCCATTCCCAGCATCTTCTGGAAATCGCCGACGATAGGGATCGAGCCACCCATGCCGATGACGACGGCTGGTTTCGGCCACTCTTCCGAAAGCGCGTTTTTGGCTTTGGTCAGCACGGGCGAATCGTAAGACAGCTGGATGGCTGGTGAGCCGCCATGTTCGTGGAACTCTACGGAGCAGTCGGCGGGAATCTTCGAGCGCACATAGGCCCGGAAACTTTCGCGAATGGCCGCAGGGTCCTGCTCGCCGACAAGGCGGAAAGACACCTTGGCAGAGGCCTTGGCGGCGATCACGGTCTTGAAACCATCGCCAGTATAGCCGCCGATGATGCCATTGACTTCCGCCGTCGGCCGCGCCCAGGTCTGCTCCAGCACGGAGCGGCCCTTTTCACCCGAGGGAACCGAAAGGCCGACTTCGCCGAGGAAGGCTTCGGCCGTGCGGCCCAGCGTTTCCCAGGAGGCCTTGATGTTGGCCGGGGTTTCTTCCACGCCGTCATAAAAGTCTGCAAGCGTCACCCGGCCGGTCTCGTCGTGTAGGCCGGCGAGAATATCGGTGAGGATGTGGATGGGGTTTGCCGCCGCCCCACCGAACAGACCGGAATGCAGATCGCGGTCGGCTGCCGTGATGACGACTTCCTCGCCGACCAGGCCGCGAAGGGCTGCGGCAATGGCGGGCGTATCCCGGTCCCACATGCCGGTATCGCAGACCAGCGCATAATCGGCCTTCAGTTCTTCCGCATTGGCTTCGAGGAAAGGCTTCAGCGACGGCGAGCCGGATTCTTCTTCGCCTTCAAAAAGAATGGTGACGCGCACCGGCAGGCCGCCATTGACAGCCTTGTACGCCCGGCAGGCCTCCACGAAGGTCATCAGCTGGCCCTTGTCGTCCGCCGTTCCGCGTCCGGTAATCACCTGTCGGCCGGCGCCGATATCCTTGACGGCGGGTTCGAACGGATCGTTTTCCCAGAGCTCGAGCGGATCGACCGGCTGTACGTCATAATGGCCGTAGAAAAGCACATGCGGCGCGTCCTTGGTGGCCGCATCGTGATGCGCCACGACCATGGGGTGGCCGGCGGTATCGCGCACAGAGGCCGTAAAGCCGAGCGCCGAAAGTGTTCTGACCAGCCATTCCGCCGCCTTGCGGCATTCCGCCTTGTAAGCGGGGTCCGTCGAAATCGACGGAATACGTACGAGTTCGAACAGTCGCTCAAGGCTGGAGGTGAGATTGTCGTCGGCGGTGGAAAGAATGGGGGAAACGTCTGTCATCGCTGATCCTGTCATGTCTGTCGTGACCCGGCGATAAGACGAAACATCCGGGCATCGCGCATCGCGGGAAACAAGGGGGCCGGCGCGTCGTGAATCGGCAAACGTGCGGCCGCCGGAACGATAGAGCAGTTCAGGGAAAGTGCGAAGCGGTTTCGGGCTGTAATTGCTATTTCGCTTTTTTGGCGCTTTCGATCGCCCGGCGCATATATTCCAGCAGAAGCTGTCTCTCGAAACGCCGGAACTCCTTCAGCAGCGCGTCTTCGGTGGCTTCGGAGGCGGCAATGGCGTTGGCTTCCAGATCCCTGCCGCGCTGGGTCAGCTCGATGATCTGGGCACGGCGGTCGCTTGGATGGGATTTGCGGACGATCAGCCCGTCACGTTCCATGCGCGAGAGCGTATTGGCGAGCGTCGCCTGTTCGACATCGATTCTATCGAGCAATTGTCTCTGGGTCAGGCCGTCCTCATGCCAGAGTTCGATGAGGATGGGGAATTGTCCGGGCGAGAAACCCAGGGCGGCGGCTCTTTTCTGCAGCGCCATGGTGAATTCCCGCGCCATTTTCGAAGCGAGATAGATTGCCGATTCGTCCCGGGAAAAACCCATTTTTCCGCCCATAAAGCATCACGGCCGGCTCAGCCCGGCAATTCGATAGCGCGATATATATCGCATGATATGTTTAAGCCAGCCCGAAACGGCGCATAAAATAAAACCGCCATGGCCGGGAGGGGTCGGCCATGGCGGTCATATTGGAGGACAAAGGCCCGGAGAGGGGGAAAGGCCTTTGTCCGGTCTGACGCGGCGGGGGACGAGCCAGCTATCAGACTACGGCGTGATCAGGCGCCGTCCCTTATGAAATGTGTCTGCAAATGCGGCTTTTCAAGGGAAGGGCGGATTACAAATCGGTAACGTTCAGGTGAATTTTGCAGGCCTGTGCTACCGCTTCATTCCCCGCTCTTTACGGTGCGTTGTGCGAAGTTTCGGTAGACGTCAAAACGGCCCCGCGCTATCCATGCTACCCATGAAAAAAGGCGATCATCTCTTCCTCGTTGACGGTTCCGGTTTCATTTTCCGGGCCTTCCATGCAATCCCGCCGCTGAACCGCAAGTCGGACGGGCTGCCGGTCAACGCCGTCTCCGGTTTCTGCAACATGTTGTGGAAGCTGCTGAAGGATGCGCGCAATACCGATGTCGGGGTGACGCCGACCCATTTTGCGGTGATTTTCGACTATTCGTCGAAGACTTTCCGCAACGAACTTTATGATCTCTACAAGGCCAACCGCACCGCGCCGCCGGAAGATCTGGTGCCGCAATTCGGCCTGATCCGTGAGGCGACGCGCGCCTTCAACCTTCCTTGCATCGAGACGGAAGGCTTCGAGGCGGACGATATCATCGCCACCTATGCCCGGCAGGCCGAGGCGATCGGCGCCGATGTTACGATCATCTCCTCCGACAAGGATCTGATGCAGCTCGTTACGGCCAATGTACACATGTACGACGCCATGAAGGACAAGCAGATCGGCATTCCGGACGTTGTCGAAAAGTGGGGCGTAGGCCCCGAAAAGATGATCGACCTGCAGGCGATGACCGGCGATTCCACCGATAATGTTCCGGGCATTCCCGGCATCGGGCCGAAGACGGCGGCGCAATTGCTGGAGGAATATGGCGATCTCGATACGCTGCTGGCGCGAGCGGGCGAAATAAAGCAGCAGAAGCGCCGGGAAAATATCATCGCCAATGCGGAGCTTGCCCGCCTTTCCAGACAGCTCGTGGCGCTCAGAACCGATGTGCCGCTGGATCAGTCTCTCGAAGCGCTGGTGCTCGAATCGCAGAACGGCCCAAAACTGATCGCCTTCCTGAAGGCAATGGAATTCACGACGTTGACACGCCGGGTTGCCGAGGCGACCGAAACCGACGCTTCCGCCATCGACCCTGCCAATGTGCCGGTACAATGGGGTGCCGATGCCCATGGTCCCGATCTCGATGCGCCGGCCGCCGCCGTTAAGGTTGGCGAAGTGGCCACTAACGCCGCTGGCGCTTCGGCTTCGCCTGCCGCTCCGGCAAGGAAAGTAACGGGGGAGGGCAGCGCGCCCGCCGATCTCGCCACAGCGCGACAGACGCTTTTTTCCGCCGCCAAGATCGATACGACCGCCTATCTGACGATCAGGGACCTTGCGACGCTCGACCGCTGGATCGCGGCGGCCCGGGAGACGGGCGTCGTCGCCTTCGATACGGAGACGACCTCGCTCGACCCGATGCAGGCGGAGCTTGTCGGTTTTTCTCTGGCCATTGCCGATAACGGCAAGGACGCCACGGGCACCGATATCCGCGCCGCTTACGTTCCTTTGACGCACAAGACCGGTTCGGGCGGCGATCTCTTCAGCGACGGCATCAGAATGGCGGAGGGGCAGGTGCCTTTTGCCGAAGCGCTGGAGCGCCTGAAGGACCTGCTCGAGGACGAAGCCGTTCTGAAGGTCGCGCAGAACCTGAAATATGACTATCTGCTGATGAAACGCCACGGCGTCGTCATGCAGAGCTTCGACGACACGATGCTGATTTCTTATGTCCTCGAGGCCGGCAAGGCCACGCATGGCATGGATTCGCTGTCCGAACGCTGGCTCGGCCACACGCCGATCGCCTATAAGGACGTGGCGGGATCGGGCAAGTCGAGCGTCACCTTCGATTTTGTCGATATCGACAAGGCAACCGCTTATGCTGCGGAAGATGCCGATGTGACCCTGCGGCTCTGGATGGCGCTGAAGCCGAGGCTTGTCTCGGAACGACTGACCAAGGTTTATGAGCGGCTGGAGCGCCCCCTTGTGCCGGTTCTGGCGCACATGGAAGAGCGCGGCATCACCGTCGACCGGCAGATTCTCTCGCGTCTTTCCGGCGAACTCGCCCAGAAGGCCGCGTCCTTCGAAGAGGAAATTTACGAGCTGGCAGGCGAGCGTTTCAACATCGGATCGCCAAAGCAGCTCGGCGATATTCTGTTTGGCAAGATGGGGCTGCCGGGCGGTTCCAAGACCAAGACCGGCCAATGGTCGACATCGGCGCAGGTTCTCGAAGATCTTGCGGCGGAAGGTATCGAACTGCCGCGCAAGATCGTCGACTGGCGGCAGCTGACGAAGCTGAAATCGACCTATACGGATGCGCTGCCCGGATATATCCATCCCGAGACGAAACGGGTGCATACGTCCTATGCGCTCGCCTCCACCACCACCGGACGCCTGTCTTCCTCGGAGCCGAACCTTCAGAATATCCCGGTTCGCACGGCGGAAGGGCGCAAGATCCGCACGGCCTTCATCACCACGCCAGGACATAAGCTTCTGTCGGCCGATTACAGCCAGATCGAGCTGCGCGTGCTGGCCCATGTCGCCGATATTCCGCAGCTGCGCAATGCCTTTGAAAACGATATCGACATTCACGCCATGACGGCTTCGGAAATGTTCGGCGTGCCCGTGGAAGGCATGCCGTCGGAAGTGCGCCGCCGCGCCAAGGCCATCAACTTCGGCATCATCTACGGCATTTCCGCCTTTGGTCTTGCCAATCAGCTCGGCATCGCCCGCTCTGAAGCCGGCGACTATATCAAGAAATATTTCGAGCGTTTTCCCGGCATTCGCGACTATATGGAAGCGACCAAAGTCTTCGCCCGCGAAAACGGCTATGTCGAAACGATTTTCGGCCGCCGCGCGCATTATCCGGAAATCCGCTCTTCCAACCCTTCGGTGAAAGCCTTCAACGAGCGCGCGGCCATCAACGCGCCGATTCAGGGCTCCGCTGCCGATATCATCCGCCGCGCCATGGTCCGCATCGAGCCTGCGCTGGAGGCGGAAAAGCTTTCCGCCCGCATGCTTTTGCAGGTGCACGACGAACTCATCTTCGAGGTCGAGGAAGCGGAAATCGAAAAGACCCTGCCGGTCGTCGTCTCCGTGATGGAAAACGCGGCCATGCCGGCGATTTCCATGAAGGTGCCGCTCAAGGTGGATGCACGTGCGGCTGACAATTGGGATGAGGCGCACTGATCGCTCAATGACCGGCGGATGTCATTGCTTTGTCGCGTGCGGGGACTAGGGGAAACGTCTCACAAGGAGTTTCCCATGCACGCCCCGCGCGTCTCGAAAGATCTCGACTATATTTCCGCCGCCAACCACGATCAGCCGCCGCGCCATCTCGGCAGCCGCTTCAACGCGGATGGCGAGTTTCTGCCCGACTCGGGCAACACGGTCGTCTGCCATCTTGTCGAGGGATCGCAGACTGAAAAGGCGATCATTGCGACCCGCCAGTGTTTTCTAGATATGGCCGAGGCGCCGCAGCTCGCCTTCACCTCCATTTCCAGCCTGCACATGACGGTATTCCAGGGTGTCAACGATTTGCGACGCACACTTCCCTATTGGCCGAGCGAAATGCCGCTCGATGCGTCGGTGGATGCGATGACGGACTACTATCGCGACCGTCTTTCCGCCTTTCCAGCTTTGCCGGCCTTCAACATGCAGGTTACGAGCCTGCGCCCCGTGGGACTGGTGATGAAGGGCGCAACCGCCGAGGACGATCGGATTGTGGCTCTCTGGCGGGATACATTCGCCGATTTCTTCGGCTACCGACATCCTGATCATGACACTTACGAATTTCACATCACCCTGTCCTACATCATCCGCTGGTTCGAGCCGGAGTGCCTGCCGCGCTGGCAGGCGATGCTCGACGAGGAACTGGAAAAGCTGCGCGCCGCCGCACCGGTCATAGAGATGCGACCGCCAGCTTTCTGTGAATTTAAGGACATGAACCACTTCAACGAGCGTATCGTTTTCGATAAGACGTGAGCCGTGATTTGTGATGCCTGAGGGTGGCTTGCCACGCTCATTCCGTTGAATCGGAAAAAATGTGCGTCAGGGCTGGTCAAAGCCCGTTTGGGCATGTATAAGCGCGCCAAATTTCCGATATCGAGACATCCGACATTCGGCCTTTGGTTCTGGCCGGTTCCGTTGTTTCGCCGCTTAAGTGGAGTAACAAAAATGGCTGTACCAAAAAGAAAAACAAGCCCGTCCAAGCGCGGTATGCGCCGCTCGGCTGACGGTCTCAAGTCTGCGACCTACGTTGAAGACAAGAACTCCGGCGAACTGCGCCGTCCGCACCATATCGATCTGAAGACCGGTATGTATCGCGGCCGTCAGGTTCTGACGCCGAAGGAAAGCGCATAAGCTTTTCTGAAATCATCTTTGCAAAAAACCGGTCCTTGTGGCCGGTTTTTTGTTTTCGGGACCGTCCACCTGCCTTTTCCGCTCACTTGGAAAATTCGGTCACTCCTCCTACACTCTTTCAGGGAGAGCAGGTTTCGATGCCTGCAACAGGAGGGGAGCTTCGGTGAAATATCGCTGGATTGTGTTGATGCTTCTCAGCCTCGGCCTCGGTTACGGCGCCGTGACGAGAGGTGGCGGCATCATAGCGGAAAGCTATTTCGGCGAAATGTCCGAGCAGGGCCGCACGACGCTGCGGCTGGCCGTCTCTGCTCTCGGCGGGCTTTTGAACCGTTACGAGCCGCTGCCGGCCCTGATTGCCGATCACGACGACATTGAGGAGCTGGTCGCACATCCCAAGGATGCCGAACTGCGCCAGCGCGCCAATGTCTACCTCAAATCCATCAACACCCTGCTGGAATCCTCCGATATCTACATCATCACGCTGGACGGGGAGACCATCGCCGCCAGCAACTATGATGGTCCCACAAGTTTCGTCGGTGAGAATTTCAGCTACCGTCCCTATTTCCAGGATGCAGCCAAAGGCTTCCAGTCACGCTTCTTCGCGCTTGGCACCACCTCCCACAAGCGTGGCTATTATTTTTCAGCGCCCATTCTCTTCAACGAGGAGATCAAGGGTGTCATCGTCTTCAAGGTCGATATTGAAGGCATAGAGGCGTCATTCGGCGATGGCGAGAACCGAATTCTGGTATCGGACCCCGAAGGCATCATCTTCATGACCGGAACGCCGCAATGGCTTTATTCCGGCCTGATGCCGCTGACACCCGAAAGGCTGGCGCGAACGGAGACTTCCCGCCGCTACGCCAATGCCACCCTTAAGGAATTGCCCCTGAAAAACGGCAACTTCGGTTCGCATCAGCTGATGACGATCAGTCAGGATGACGGTGAAAGGGAATATATGGTCCTGTCGCAGCCGATGCCGGACGCGGGCTGGACAGTCAGCGTGCTGATGGACACGGGTTCGCTCCGAACGCAGGTAAAGACGGCGATGATAGCCATCATCCTCTGCCTGTGTCTTGCTGCCGCTCTCATCGCCGCCATGCTGCAAAGGCGGCGGCGTCTGCGGGAACGCCTGACCCATCAGGCTGAGGCCCAGGCGGAACTGGAACGCCGGGTGGAGGAGCGCACCGCTGATCTGGCGCGGGTCAATCAGGAGATCGAACACGAAGTCGCCGAGCGCCGCCAGACGGAAAAACAATTGCGCAAGATGCAGAACGATCTGGTGCAGGCGGGCAAGCTCGCAGCGCTCGGGCAGATGTCGGCAGCGTTGTCGCATGAGTTCAATCAGCCGCTTGCAGCCGCCAAGAACTACGCCGAAAACGCCTCGCTGCTCGTGGAGCGGGGACGGCTGGAGGAGGTGACGGAAAACCTCAGGCGCATTTCGGGCCTTATCGATCGCATGGCCTCCATCAGCAAGCATCTCAGGAATTTCGCCCGCAAGCCCAATGAAAAAATGGCCGCAGTAAGTCTGGAAACCGTCCTTCGCGATACGCTCGAAATCGTCGGTGCGCGGCTGAAGGCCGCCGATGCGGTGCTGGATGTGGATCTCGGTCGGGTGCCGCTTGCCGTGAAGGCTGGCCCGGTGCGCCTGCAGCAGGTGCTTGTCAACATCATCTCCAATGCTGCCGATGCGGTGGAGGGGCGCGAGGATCGCCGCATTGCGCTGCGGGCCGTGCAGCATGGCCAGTCGGTGTCGATTTTCATTCGTGATCGCGGTCCGGGCGTGCCGGCGGCAATTTCAGAACGCATTTTCGATCCCTTCTTCACCACCAAGGGCGTGGGGCGCGGCCTCGGTCTTGGCCTGTCCATTTCCTATAATATCATCAAGGATTTTGGCGGCCAGCTCCGCGTCAGGAACCAGGAAGAGGGCGGGGCTGAGTTCGAGATCGAATTGCCAGCCGCCGCCTGGCGCGTGGAGGCGGCTGCGGAATGACCATGTCACGGGTTCTGTTGATCGATGACGAGGAAGAACTGCGCTTTTCCACCGCGCAGGCGCTGGAGCTTTCCGGCTTTGCCGTCACCATGCTGGCAAGCGCAGAACATGCGCTCGAACTCATCGGCTACAGCTTCGACGGTGTCGTGGTCAGCGATATCAGGATGCCCGGCATGGATGGCATGACGCTGCTGCAGAAGGTGCGGGAGCTCGATCCTGAAATACCCGTCATCCTGATGACCGGGCATGGCGATGTGCAGCTCGCGGTCAACGCCATGCGCAATGGCGCCTATGATTTCATCGAGAAGCCGTTTACGCCGCAATATCTCGCCGGCATCATCAAAAGAGCGAATGACCGGCGGGCTCTGGTGCTGGAAAACCGCCGCCTCAAGGCGGTAGCGGGCAAGCATGACGATCTCGAAACGCGTCTGCCCGGCAGAACCCAGATCATGGTCGATCTGCGGTATCGTATCCGCGCCATCGGTGCGACGGACGCCGATACGCTGATCGTCGGGGACACGGGCGCGGGCAAGGAGGTGGTGGCGCGGGCGCTGCACGATATCAGCGCCAGAGCCAACCGGCCCTTCGTTGCGATCAATTGCGCCGCCCTTCCGCAGACACTGATTGAAAGTGAACTATTCGGCCATGAGGCCGGTGCGTTTCCCGGAGCGCTGCGCCCGCGCTACGGCAAGTTCGAACATGCTCGCGGCGGCACCATTTTGCTGGATGAGATCGGCTCCATGCCCTTCGAATTGCAGGGCCGATTCCTGCGTGTCTTGCAGGAACGGGTGATTACCCGTCTCGGCTCGAATGAAACGGTCGAACTCGATGTCCGTTTCATCGCCACCAGCAAGGTCGATCTGGAACAGGAGGTCGCAGCTGGCCGGTTCCGTGCCGATCTTCTTTATCGGCTCAACGTGGCGACACTTCTCGTGCCATCGCTCTCGCAGCGCAGCGCAGATATACCGCTACTTTTCCTGCATCTCGTGCGGGAAGCCGCTGCCCGTTACGGGCGGGAAGACATGGAGGTGCCGCAAAGTCTGCTTTCGGCCGTCTCCCTGCGCGAGTGGCCAGGCAATGTGCGTGAATTGCGCAATGCCGCGGACCGCTTCGTTCTCGGTCTGGAAAGTGATGTTTCCGAAGCCTCGCTGCCGTTTCAGGATGACGGAAAAGCGGCCCTTTCCGCACGGGTCGCGGCTTATGAAAAAAGCCTGATCGCACATGCAATCGCCGCACACGGCGGAAATCTGAAATCCGTCTATGAGAATCTCGGCATTTCGCGCAAAACGCTCTACGAAAAAATGCAGAAATACGGGCTGCACCGGCACATGACCGAGGTCTGATGGGTGGATTCCCACCCATGGATGAGCCCCTATGGGTAGAAATCCACCCATTGCTGTTCAGGGATAGCAATAAAAGCGCACCTCACAACGAGACCGCCATTGCTGAACGGCGATCCCGGATCGCAAATATCTCACCCCGGTCGCCATGGAGGAGCATGCGCGGCTGAAGTGGCGAACATTTTCATCCGGGAGGAATCGATGAAAATACTGAAGACAGTCACCGGCCTTGCTGCCGCCGCTGCCGTTTCCCTTTTTGCGCTGTCCGCATCCGCTCAGAACTATCCCGAGCGCAACATCACCATGGTCGTGCCCTTTGCCGCTGGCGGCCCCACGGATACGGTCGCGCGTCTTGTCGCTGAATCCATGTCGAAGGATCTCGGCCAGCAGATCATCGTCGAAAATGTCGGCGGCGCAGGCGGCACGCTGGGTGCCGGTCGTGTGGCATCGTCAGATCCGGACGGTTACACCGTCCTTCTCCACCATATCGGCATGGCGACAAGCGCCACGCTTTACCGCAAGCTTGCCTATGACACGCTGAACGCCTTCGAATATGTCGGTCTGGTCACCGAAGTGCCGATGACCATCCTGTCGCGCAAGAACCTCGAGACGACGGATCTGAAAGGTCTGATCGAATACGCCAAGGCGAACAAGGACAAGGTCACCGTCGCCAATGCCGGCATCGGCGCTGCCTCGCATCTTTGCGGCATGCTGTTCATGAGCGCCATCGAAACCCCGCTCGTCACCGTTCCCTATAAGGGCACCGGTCCGGCCATGACCGATCTGCTCGGCGGCCAGGTTGACATCATGTGCGACCAGACCACCAACACCACCAAACAGATCCAGGGCGGAACCGTGAAAGCCTATGCCGTGACCACGGCCAAGCGGCTGGACGTGCTGCCGGACGTGCCGACGGTTGTCGAAGCGGGCCTGCCGAAGCTCGAAGTGGGTATCTGGCACGGCATCTATACGCCGAAGGGCACGCCTGCGGAAATCAACGAAAAACTCTCCAAGTCGCTGCAGGTCGCGCTGAAGGACAAGAATGTCGCGGCTCGTTTTGCCGAACTCGGCACCACGCCCTCGTCGGAAGGCGATGCCACGCCTGCGGCGCTGAAGGCCAAGCTTGAAAGCGAAATCGCGCGCTGGAAGCCGGTGATCGAGGCTGCCGGCCAATATGCCGACTAATGGTCAAAACAATTGCCGGCGGCACTATGTCGCCGGCTTTTTGCCATGGATTTACTGCATCGGCGCAAAACTCGATCCCGATTTTTGCAGGCACGATGCGCGGTCTTAGGAGGCTAGAGCGTCCTTGGTGCGTTCGGAAGAATGCACGGCGCTCTGAATGCGGAGCGGCATGTTGCCGGCCGCAGTGGAGGGGCATCTTTCATGAAGTCGTTTTTCATTGATCCTG
Organism: Agrobacterium sp. LMR679; assembly: GCF_027157905.1. NCBI lineage: Bacteria > Pseudomonadati > Pseudomonadota > Alphaproteobacteria > Hyphomicrobiales > Rhizobiaceae > Agrobacterium > Agrobacterium sp. LMR679. The sequence continues at coordinate 1,216,954 of NZ_JAPVOJ010000002.1, forward strand.
CCGAAGCAGTCTGCGGGGCAATTTTTATTGGGCTTGGCGCGTTTTTTGCGCTGCAGTCCTTTGGGCTGGAGATCGGGACCGCCTTTCGGATGGGGCCGGGCTATTTCCCGCTCGTTTTGGCGATCATTCTGGTTCTGCTCGGTGGGGTGATATTCCTGCGGTCCACGCGCGTACAGGGTGAGGCTGTCGGGGCCATTGCCTGGCGGGGAATATTTTTCATTCTGCCCGCGCCGATCTTCTTCGGCCTAACTGTCCGGGGCCTCGGTTTCGTGCCGGCGCTTTTTTCAGCGCCCTCATCGCAGCCTTTGCCTCGCACAAGATGAACCCGTTCATGGCAGTCATTCTTTCTGCGGCCATCACGGTCTTTTCCGTCGCTGTTTTCAACTACGGTCTCGGCCTGCCGTTCCAGCGCTTCGGCCCCTGGCTTAAATTTTGAGGTGCCGTGATGGATTTGCTCGATAATCTCGCTCTCGGTTTCGTCACGGCATCTTCGCTGGCAAACCTGTTCTTCTGCCTGATCGGCGTGCTGCTCGGCACCCTGATCGGTGTGCTGCCCGGCATCGGCGCGACGGCGACCATCGCCATGCTGCTGCCGATTACCTTCCAGCTCGAGCCCGTCTCGTCGCTGATCATGCTCGCCGGCATTTATTACGGCGCGCAATATGGCGGTTCGACCACCGCCATCCTGATCAACATGCCCGGCGAATCGTCCTCTGCCGTCACGGCTATCGATGGTTACCAGATGGCGCGCAAGGGCAAGGCGGGCGCCGCACTCGCCATCGCCGCCATCGGCTCCTTCTTTGCCGGCACGGTTTCCACGTTCCTCGTGGCAATCTTCGCTCCGCCTCTGACCGCAATTGCGCTGGAATTCGGCGCGGCGGAATATTTCTCGCTGATGGTCGTCGGCCTCGTTTCATCCATTGCGCTTGCCCATGGCTCCATCGTCAAGGCGCTGGCCATGGTCGTGCTGGGCCTGCTGCTGGGTTTGGTCGGCACCGATATCTATAGCGGTACGCCGCGTTTTACCCTCGGCATCCGCGAATATGCCGATGGTCTGAACTTCGTGGCCGTGGCCGTCGGCGTATTCGGTATCGCCGAAATCCTGCGCAACCTCGAAAACGAGCGCACCCGTTCGGTGCTGATCGCCAAGGTCAGCGGGCTGATGCCGACACGGGAGGATTTCAGGAAAATGATCGCGCCGGTGCTGCGCGGCACGGTCATTGGTTCCGCTCTCGGCATTCTTCCGGGCGGCGGCGCGATCCTTGCGGCCTTCGCTTCCTACACGGTGGAAAAACGCGTCTCCAAGAACCCGGAAGAATTCGGGCATGGCGCGGTTGCCGGCGTGGCCGGTCCGGAATCCGCCAACAATGCAGGCGCCCAGACCTCCTTCATCCCGCTGCTCACGCTCGGCATTCCCGCCAATCCGGTGATGGCGCTGATGATCGGCGCGATGATCATTCAGGGTATCGTGCCGGGTCCGAACGTCGCGACCGAACAGCCGGCGCTGTTCTGGGGCATCATCGCCTCCATGTGGATCGGCAACCTGATGCTCGTCATCCTGAACCTGCCGCTGATCGGTCTGTGGGTGAAGCTGCTGACGGTGCCCTATTACGTGCTGTTCCCCATCATCATGGCCTTCTGCGCCATCGGGGTCTACAGCGTGAATTCCAACGTCTTCGATCTCTATGCCGTCGCCTTCTTCGGCTTCATCGGTTACGTGCTGGTGAAGCTACGCTGCGAGCCTGCGCCGCTGCTCCTGGGCTTCGTGCTTGGGCCGCTGCTGGAGGAGAACCTGCGCCGCGCCATGATCCTGTCGCGCGGCGATCCGACCACCTTCGTCACCCGGCCGATCAGCGCCACCCTGCTCTTCATTGCTCTGGCCGTGCTGATCGTCGTCTTCCTGCCCAGCGTGAAGAAGAAGCGTGAAGAGGTTTTCGTAGAAGAAGACTGAGGAATGCCAAAGACTCGGATGCCGGCGATGGAAACATCGCCGGCTTTTTCCGTTTCTGGATCGCCATGACGAATTCGCTTTACCAAAGCGACATATGGTTGACTCGGAAGCTTTTAGGCCCAAGGAAGGGCTGGAAAGAGAGGTCGATATGACGTCGGAAACCGAAAAACGGATCATCGCGCTCGAGGAGACGGCCGCGCATCAGGCCAAGGTGATAGAGGAACTATCCGATCAGCTGGCGGAACAGTGGAAGGTGGTGGAGCAGACCCGCGCCAAGCTCGACCGCCTGACGGAGAGGTTCCTGAGCCTGGAGGAGCAATCGCTGGACGCGCCCGCGATTACTCGACCGCCGCATTATTGACAGGGAAGAGCCAATGAAAAACGACACCGCCGCGCTGGCCGCCGATATCGTCGATTTCTGGAAGAAGGCCGGACCGGACAAGTGGTTCGACAAGGATGCCGCCTTTGACAGTCATTTCCATGATCGTTTCCGCGATGCCCATTTTGCAGCAGCACGGCGTGAACTGGACGACTGGCTGGAGGGCGCGGAAAGCAGTCTCGCGCTTATGCTTCTGCTGGATCAGTTTCCGCGCAACTGCTTTCGTGGCACCGCGCACATGTATGCAACCGACCCGCTGGCGCGGCTCTTTGCCGACGAGGCCATCCGCCGTGGCCACGATCAGGCGGTGGGCGAGGATTTGCGCGTTTTCTTCTATCTGCCCTTTTCCCATGCGGAGGATATCAAGGCCCAGCAGCGTGCCTGCGTCCTGAACCAGCCGCTTTGCGGACTTTATCTTCACCATGCCGAAGAACATCGCGATATCGTCGAGCGTTTCGGCCGCTTTCCGCATCGTAACGACATATTGCTGCGGGAAACGACACCAGAGGAACGGCACTATCTGGAGGAAGGCGGCTTTTCCGGTTGAGCCAAAAACGAAAACGCCGCCAGTCCCGAAGGGTGGCGGCGTTCATAAAGCATGGGAGCGGCGACAATCAGCCGTCGAAGAATTCCTTCATCCGGGCGAAGAAGCCCGTTGATTCCGGATTGTTCTCCTTGGAGGAGAGTTGCTCGAACTCCTGCAACAGCTCGCGCTGACGCTTGCTGAGTTTCTGCGGCGTTTCGATCTGGATCTGGATATAGAGGTCGCCCGTCTGCGCCGAACGCAGAACCGGCATGCCCTTACCCTTCAGACGGAACTGCTTGCCCGGTTGGGTGCCTTCCGGAACCGTAACGCGCGATTTGGTGCCGTCGAGCGTGGTAACATCGAAAGTGCCGCCAAGTGCCGCCGTCGTCATGGAGATCGGCACGGTGCAATAAAGGTCGGCGCCGTCGCGCTGGAAGAATTCATGCGGACGCACGGACAGGAAGATGTAGAGATCGCCCGCCGGACCGCCACGCATGCCGGCCTCGCCTTCGCCCTGCAGGCGAATGCGGGTGCCGTCCTCGATGCCCGAGGGAATGTTGACGGAAAGCGAACGCTCTTCGGTTACGCGGCCCTGACCGTGGCACTTGCCGCAGGGATCGGAGATCGTCTGCCCGCGACCATGGCAGGTGGGGCAGGTGCGTTCCACCGAGAAGAAGCCCTGTGCCGCGCGCACGCGGCCGGAACCCTGACAGGTGGCGCAGGTCTTCGGCTGCGTGCCGGGCTTTGCGCCCGAGCCGGAACAGACATCGCAGGTGATCGAGGTGGGAACCCTGATCTGCGCCGTCTTGCCGGTGAAGGCCTCTTCCAGCGTGATTTCCATATTGTAGCGAAGGTCGGCGCCGCGCTCGCGTCCGCCGGAAGAGCGGCGCGCACGGCCGCCGCCCATCATCTCGCCGAAGATGTCTTCGAAAATATCCGAGAAGCCGCCATTGGCGAAACCGCCGCCGCCAAAGCCGCCACCGCCGCCCATGCCGCCATTTTCAAAGGCCGCATGGCCGAAACGGTCATAGGCCGCGCGCTTCTGCGGATCCTTCAGCGTTTCATAGGCTTCGTTGATTTCCTTGAACTTCCGTTCGGAATCGGCATCGTCCGGGTTCTTGTCCGGATGGTATTTCATCGCGAGTTTGCGGAAGGCGCTTTTCAGCTCTTTTTCGTCCGCGGTCTTGCTGACGCCAAGTGTTTCGTAAAAGTCTGCTTTCGCCATTAAGTTAACAAGCCCCGCAAATGGATTTCCGGCTGCACGTCGGCAGCCGGATGTCTTGCATATGTTTTCAGGAGACGGGAAGTCACGCGATTAAGCGGACTTCTTGTCGTCCTTGATTTCCTCATAGTCGGCGTCGACGACGTCGTCCTTGCCTTCTGCGGAAGCATCGCCGGCCTCGGCCTGCTGCGCTTCGTAGATGGCCTGACCGAGCTTCATGGAAACTTCCATGAGGGTCTGGGTCTTGGCCTGAATGTCGTCTGCATCCGGCTCAGCGGCTTCGACGGCGGTCTTCAGGCTGGCAATGGCGTCTTCGATAGCCTTGCGGTCGGTCTCGGAAACCTTGTCGCCATATTCCTTCACCGACTTCTCGGTGGAGTGGATGAGGCTTTCGGCCTGGTTCTTGGCTTCCACACCCGCACGACGCTTCTTGTCGGCCTCGGCATTGGCTTCGGCGTCCTTCACCATCTTCTCGATGTCGGCGTCGGAGAGACCGCCGGAAGCCTGGATTCGGATCTGCTGTTCCTTGCCGGTGCCCTTGTCTTTCGCCGAAACCTGCACGATGCCGTTGGCGTCGATATCGAAGGTCACTTCGATCTGCGGAACGCCACGCGGTGCCGGCGGCAGGCCGACGAGGTCGAACTGGCCGAGCAGCTTGTTGTCCTGCGCCATTTCGCGCTCGCCCTGCGAGACGCGGATGGTCACGGCCGACTGGTTGTCTTCGGCGGTCGAGAAGGTCTGGCTCTTTTTGGTCGGGATCGTCGTGTTGCGATCGATCAGACGGGTGAAGACACCACCGAGCGTTTCGATGCCGAGCGACAGCGGGGTCACGTCGAGCAGCAGAACGTCCTTGACGTCGCCCTGCAGAACGCCGGCCTGGATGGCGGCGCCCATGGCGACCACTTCATCCGGGTTCACGCCCTTGTGCGGCTCCTTGCCGAACAGCTGCTTGACGACTTCCTGCACCTTCGGCATGCGGCTCATGCCACCGACGAGAACGACTTCATCGATCTCGGAAGCGGAAACGCCGGCATCCTTCAGCGCTGCCTTGCAAGGTGCGACGGTGCGCTGGACGAGGTCGTCGACCAGGCTTTCGAACTTGGCGCGGGTCAGCTTCAGCGTCAGGTGCTTCGGACCGGAAGCATCGGCCGTGATGAACGGCAGGTTGATTTCGGTCTGCTGCGAGGACGAAAGTTCGATCTTCGCCTTTTCGGCAGCTTCCTTGAGGCGCTGCAGGGCGAGCTTGTCGTTCTTCAGGTCGATGCCCTGATCCTTCTTGAACTCGCCGGCCAGATACTCGACCAGACGCATGTCGAAGTCTTCACCACCAAGGAAGGTGTCGCCGTTGGTGGACTTCACTTCGAAGACGCCGTCGCCGATTTCCAGAACGGAAATATCGAAAGTACCGCCGCCAAGGTCGTAAACGGCGATGGTCTTGCCGTCCTTCTTGTCGAGGCCATAGGCGAGCGCTGCCGCAGTCGGCTCGTTGATGATGCGCAGGACGTCCAGACCGGCGATGCGGCCGGCATCCTTGGTTGCCTGACGCTGGGCGTCGTTGAAGTAGGCAGGAACCGTGATGACGGCCTTCTCGACCTTTTCGCCAAGATAGGATTCAGCCGTTTCCTTCATCTTCTGAAGGATCATCGCGGAAATCTGCGAAGGGGAATAGGGCTTGTCCTGCGCCTTCACCCATGCGTCGCCATTGTCACCCTTGACGATTTCAAAGGGGACCAGAGCCTTGTCCTTTTCGACGGTCGGGTCTTCATAACGGCGGCCGATAAGACGCTTGACCGCAAACAGGGTGTTGGTCGGGTTAGTGACCGCCTGACGCTTGGCCGGCTGGCCGACAAGGCGTTCGCCATCGTCGGAAAATGCCACCATGGACGGCGTGGTGCGTGCACCTTCCGCGTTTTCAATTACTTTCGTGTCCTTGCCGTCCATCACTGCAACGCAGGAATTGGTCGTGCCAAGGTCGATACCGATTACTTTTGCCATGCTCTTCTCTCCTTGAAGCGAGCTGTCGGAACCCCGTGAGGCATTCTTGTGGCAGCTCCTTGACTTGGATTTGCAGTATTTGCTGCAGTTCTGCGGCGTATATAAGGAGCGATTTTTCCTGCTGCAAGGCGCAAGAGAGGGGGAAGCGCAGCAAAAAAGCGCAAGAAACCCCTGTCTGTGCAGAAGCATAGCCATCACGGCTTGCGGAAGCGGGAAAACGCGGCTTGTGTGCTGCACGGCGCCGTCGGTCGGCATCGCGGCGGGCGAACCGGTGAGGCTTGCTTTTAACGGCATCGGGGTGGGGTGAAATGGCGGACAGGGTGGGATTCGAACCCACGGTACGCTTTCACGCACACACGCGTTCCAGGCGTGCGCCTTAAACCACTCGGCCACCTGTCCTTTTTCAAATCTGCATGTTTTGAAGAATGCAAATCACTGGAACGGCGCGATATATACCGATGAATTCGCAGGGATCAACACGAATCTGACAGTTTTTTGAAATGTCGGCAATTTCCTGTGTTCCGATGCGATTGCAAACCGGTTTTCCCGCCTTTATCGATGCATTATAGATTTCAAAATATGGCTGTCTGACCGGCAGATCGTAAGCGAGGTGTCCCCGATGAAAGCTTTTTTGCGGTTTTTGAGCTTTCTTTTCCTCGTTGCGGCGGTTTTTCTGGGTGTGCTCGATTCGATCCGCTCGGTTTCCACATCCTCGGTCAACATCACCGGCATCCTGTCCGTCTGGAACTATCTTCTTCCTGCTTCCCGTACCATGGTGGAAGCGGCCATGGCTCACTATATTCACCCTGAAGCGTGGCGCTTCATTGAAAATGCCCTGTCGGCGGTGCCCGCATTTGCCGTTTCCCTCGCGCTTTCCCTGCTCTGCTGGATGGCGGGCTACAGGAAACACAAGGCGATGAGGCGTTTATCGGCCTGACTTGTATCTGTCGAATTGGGCGCCCGCAGACGTGAACCATGAGAAGCGGCGGAACTGGCCGCATGGAGGACCGAATGTTCCTGTTCGATACGCTTTCAAAAAAAACGACGATGCCGACCGAAGAAACCGCCTTGCCCGGCCGTGAAGAGGCGCTTGCGGTGCCGGAAGCCCATTTCGTCAATGGCCGGCCCTTGAAGGGGCCTTATCCTGACGGATTTGAAACCATCTATCTCGGCATGGGCTGCTTCTGGGGTGCGGAACGGTTGTTCTGGAAAACGCCGGGCGTCTGGGTAACGGCGGTGGGTTATGCCGGCGGCTTCACCCGCAACCCCACCTACCAGGAGACGACGACGGGCCAGACGGGCCACGCCGAAGTGGTCAAGGTTGTTTACGATCCGGCCGTGATCTCGCTCTCGGGCCTGCTGAAGATATTCTTCGAGGAGCACGATCCGACTCAAGGGATGCGGCAGGGCAACGATGTCGGCACGACCTACCGTTCCGCAATTTACGCGACGACGGAAGGACAGTTGCAGCAGGCGCAGAAGGCGAGCGATGCTTTTCAACAGGCTTTGGACGAGGCTGGCCATGGCAGCGCCATCACCACCGAGATCGGGCCGCTTGAAAAGTTTTATTACGCTGAAGACTACCATCAGCAATATCTTGCCAAGAACCCGGGCGGCTACTGCGGCCTGAGGGGAACCGGCGTAAGCTGCAATATCGACTAGATTTTTTGCAGGTCGCCCCGGTGGAAAGACCAAAAAAGCGCCAGAATAAAGTTTTTCCACCGGGTCAAAAAAACCGGATGAATTTTTCATTGAGCCATGCAAGGATATGAGGCAAGCACAGCCGGGAAACGGCTGGCGGTTCCGCAGACATTCCCGGTCAACGGGATTGCGGGAGGACCCTTATAATATCAATTGCAACAACAGGGCTGCACAATGAAAAAATCCCTTCTGACGCTTTTCGCGCTTGCCGCAATGTCGGCTTCCGCGCTCGCCGCGGATATCAAGCCGGCGCTGGTCTATGGCACGGGCGGCAAGTTCGACAAGTCGTTCAACGAGGCCGCTGCGGCCGGCGCTGAAAAGTTCAAGGCGGAAACGGGCATCGAGTTCCGCGATTTCGAACCGACCAGCGACACGCAGGGCGAACAGGCCATCCGCAACTTCGCCAGCAAGGGCTTCAACCCGGTCGTTGCGATTTCCTTCATCTGGGAAGCGCCGATGGCCAAGGTTGCGGCGGAATATCCCGATACCAAGTTCGTAATCGTTGATACCGTTGTAGATGCGCCTAACGTGCGTTCTGTTGTTTATAAGGAACATGAGGGCTCTTACCTCGTAGGTCTTTTGGCGGGCATGGCCTCCAAGACCGGCAAGGTTGGCTTCGTCGGCGGAATGGATGTTCCCTTGATCCGTAAATTCGCCTGTGGTTATGCACAGGGCGCCAAGGCCGCCAACGACAAAATCGAAGTCTTCCAAAACATGACGGGGACGACGGGTGCAGCCTGGAACGATCCCGTCCGCGGCGGTGAACTCACCAAGAACCAGATCGACCAAGGCGCCGACGTGATCTATGCGGCAGCCGGTGCGACCGGTCTCGGTGTTCTGCAGACAGCCGCAGACAATAAGAAGCTTTCGATCGGCGTCGATTCCAACCAGAACCACCTGCATCCCGGCTCGGTTCTGACGTCCATGGTCAAGCGGGTCGATCTCGCAGTTTATAACGCGTTCAAGGATGCCAAAGACGACAAGTTCACAGCTGGCGTCGTGGCGCTCGGCGTGAAGGAGGACGGTGTCGCTTACGCGGTTGACGACAACAACAAGGCTCTGATCACACCGGAAATGACTGCTGCCGTGGACAAGGCGAAGGCCGACATCATCTCTGGCGCCGTCAAGGTCCATGACTATATGGCGGACAAGTCCTGCCCGAAATGATATGATGCAAGCTTGGGGCGCATGATGATTTTCATCTTGCGCCCTTTTCATATCCAGCCTTCGGAGAGGTTTCGGTTTGAGTATAGACCCTGCAATCGAACTCGTGGGCATCGACAAGAAATTCGGTGCCGTTCACGCCAACAAGAACATCAATCTGACCATTGCCAAGGGCACAATCCACGGCATCATTGGAGAAAATGGCGCGGGAAAATCTACCCTGATGTCTATTCTCTATGGGTTTTATCAGGCAGACGCCGGTGAAATCCGCATAAAGGGCACGCAAGTCTCGATCCGCGATAGCCAGACAGCAATCAATGCCGGTATAGGCATGGTGCATCAACACTTTATGCTGGTGGAAAATTTCACAGTGCTGGAAAACGTCATGCTTGGTGCTGAAGGCGGCGCGACGCTGTCGAGTGGCCGGGCTGGCGCACGTAAGGAACTGAAACGTCTGGAGGACGATTACGGTCTGGACGTCGATCCGGATGCGGTGATCGAAGAACTGCCGGTCGGTCTGCAGCAGCGCGTCGAAATCCTCAAGGCCATGTATCGTGGTGCCGAAATCCTGATCCTCGATGAGCCGACCGGCGTTCTGACGCCGGCCGAGGCCGATCACCTTTTCAAGATCCTCGGCGTCCTGCGCGAGCAGGGCAAGACCGTCATCCTCATCACCCACAAGCTGCGCGAAATCATGGCGATCACGGATTCCGTCTCCGTCATGCGCCGCGGTGAAATGGTCGCGACCCGCAAGACCTCCGAAACCAGCGTCGAAGAACTGGCCGAACTGATGGTTGGCCGCCGCGTGCTGCTGAGGGTGGAAAAGGGCGAGACGACACCGGGCGATGTTCTGCTCTCCATCCGCAATCTGACCGTCAAGGACAGTCGCGGCGTCACCATGGTGGATGATGTCTCGCTCGATGTCCGTGCCGGTGAAATCGTCGGCATTGCCGGCGTAGCGGGCAATGGCCAGTCGGAGCTGCTCGAAGCCATTGCCGGTATCCGCAAGCCCTATTCGGGCGAGATATGGGTGGATGGCCAGAAGGTGGACCGTCCCGATCCGGCCATTCTGCGCAGGCTCGGCCTCGCGCATATTCCGGAAGACCGCCACCACATGGGGCTGGTGCTGAAATTCGAGGAATATGAAAACTCCATCCTCGGTTATCACCATGATGAGCGATACGGCAAAGGACCGTTCCTCAACCCCGAGGCCATCCGCAGGGATGCCGTCGAAAAGATCGAGAAATACGATATTCGTCCGCCGAACCCGCAGCTGAAGACCGCCAATTTTTCCGGCGGCAATCAGCAGAAGATCGTCGTTGCGCGCGAAATCGAACGTGACCCGAAGATGCTGATCATCGGCCAGCCGACCCGCGGCGTGGATATCGGCGCCATCGAATTCATCCATCGCCGCATCATCGAAATGCGCGATGCCGGAAAGGCGATTTTGCTGGTTTCGGTCGAACTCGATGAAATCCGTTCCCTTTCGGATCGGATCATGGTCATGTTCGCCGGCCGTGTCGTTGGAGAAAAAACGGCGGAAGCCGAAGAACAGACGCTGGGCCTGATGATGGCCGGCATCGCCGCATGAGGCATGAATGAGCACCGCTTCCGTACCCCTGCCAAACTGGATCACTTACGGCCTGCTGCCGTTGCTGAACGTCGTTACCGCCTTTCTGATTTCCGGCCTCGTTGTCTGGTCGATCGGTGAAAGCCCGCTGGCGGCGCTGCGCCTGCTCATCGAAGGTGCGCTTGGCCGTGGCGACGCCATCGGCTTCACGCTATTCTACACGACGAGCTTCATCTTCACCGGCCTCTCCGTCGCGGTCGCCTTCCATGCCGGCCTGTTCAATATCGGTTCGGAAGGTCAGGCCTATATTGGCGGGCTGGGTGCTGCGCTGGTGGCGCTGGCGCTTGATCGTTACGTGCCGTGGTATGTGACGATGCCCTTCGCCGTCATCGGCGCTGCGGTGTTCGGCGCGGCCTGGGCTTTCATTCCGGCATGGCTGCAGGCAAAACGCGGCAGTCACGTCGTCATCACCACCATCATGTTCAACTTCATCGCGGCTGCGCTGATGGTCTATCTGCTGGTGAATGTGCTGATCGTACCGGGCAAGATGGCGCCGGAAACACGCACCTTTCTGCCGGGCGGGCAATTGCCGAAGCTCGACTGGTTGATGGCGCTGTTCGGCCTCAAGCTCGGGCCGGCGCCGTTCAACGTCTCCTTCATCATCGCGCTGGTCATGTGTTTCCTCGTCTGGGTGCTCATCTGGCGCACCAAGCTGGGTTATGAGATGCGCACGCTCGGCATCAGCCCGTCGGCCGCCATCTATGCCGGCATTCCCTATGCGAGAACGGTCATCATCGCCATGCTCATTTCCGGCGGTCTGGCGGGCATGATGGCGCTGAACCCGGTCATGGGCGCTTCCGCCCGCCTGCAGGTGGAATTCGTCGGCGGTGCGGGTTTCGTCGGCATTGCCGTGTCGCTGATGGGGCGAAGCCATCCGCTCGGCATCATCTTCGCGGCATTGCTGTTCGGCATTCTTTATCAGGGCGGTGCGGATCTTTCCTTCGAGATGCCGAACATCACTCGCGAGATGATTGTGGTCATTCAGGGTCTGGTGATCCTCTTCGCCGGTGCGCTGGAATATATGTACCGGCCGGCGGTCGTCCGCATCTACCAGCGTTTGGCAAAGGGGTGAGCTGATATGGATTTCTTCGATATGCTGGTCAGCATCCTCGGCTCGACCGTCCGTCTCACCATCCCGCTGCTCTTCACCGCGCTCGCCGGGCTCTTTTCCGAACGCGCGGGCGTGTTCGATATCGGTCTTGAAGGCAAGATGCTGGCGGCGGCCTTTGCCTCCGCCTGTGTGGCCTATATCACGGCCAATCCATGGGCCGGTCTGCTTGCGGGCATTGCTGTCTCGATCCTCTTCTCACTCACCCATGGTTTTGCGGTCATCACCAATCGCGGCAATCAGATCGTGTCGGGCGTGGCGCTGAACTTCATCGCCGCCGGCCTGACGGTTGTTCTGGGGCAGGCCTGGTTCGGGCAGGGCGGCCGCACGCCGCAATTGCCGGCAGAGGGCCGTTTTGCGCCGATCATCCTGCCGGGTGCGGATGCGATGCGTGAGGTGCCCTTCATCGGCCCGCTCTATGCCAATGTCATTTCCGGCAACAATATCCTCACCTATCTCGCCTTTCTGGCGGTGCCGCTCTCCTGGTGGGTGCTTTATCGCACCCGTTTCGGCCTTCGTCTGCGCGCCGTTGGTGAAAACCCGGGCGCGGTGGATACGGCCGGCATTTCGGTGACATGGATGCGCTTCCGCGCGGTCATCGTCGCCGGTTTCCTCTGCGGTTTCTCAGGCGCCTATCTCGCCGTTGCGCAATCGGCGGCCTTCATCGCCAACATGTCGGCCGGCAAGGGCTATATCGCGCTTGCGGCGCTGATCTTTGCGAAATGGAAGCCGGTGCCGGTCATGTTCGCCTGCCTGCTCTTCGGTTTTCTGGATGCCTTCGCCAACTTCATGCAGGGGAAATCCGTGCCCGGTATCGGCGAGGTGCCGGTGCAGATTTTCCAGGCCATGCCCTATATTCTGACCTGCATCCTGCTTGCCGGTTTCATCGGCGTCGCGAAGCCCCCCAAGGCGGGTGGCGTTGCCTATGCGAAGGAGCGTTAAATCCATGTCCCGAGACCCGATGTCCCATGCCCTGTTCGAGGCAGCGGTGGAGGCCATGGCCTTTGCCCATGCGCCCTATTCGAAATTTCCGGTCGGTGCGGCGATCCGCGCCGAAGACGGCAAGATTTACAAGGGCGCCAATATCGAGAACCTCTCCTTCCCGCAGGGTTGGTGCGCTGAACCTTCCGCCATCAGCGCCATGATCATGGGTGGGGCGAAGAGGATCAGCGAAATCGCCGTTATCGCCGAAAAGCTTGCTCTTTGCCCACCCTGCGGCGGCTGCCGGCAGAAGATCGCCGAATTCGCCACGCCGGAGACGAAAGTCTATCTTTGCGACGAAACCGGCGTGCAGAAGGTCATGACCATGGAAGAGCTTTTGCCCTTCAGCTTCAAGACAGAGCTGCCCTGATGCCGGATACGCTGATCGATATTCTGGTGGAGCGCCTGAACGGCCTGATGCCGCGCGTCGCCATCGTCCTCGGTTCGGGTCTCGGTTCGCTGGTGGAAGAAGTCAGCGACCCGATCCGGGTGCCCTATGCCGAACTTCCCGGTTTTCCCGCAAGCGGCGTTTCCGGCCATGCGGGTGAGCTGGTGGCGGGCTATCTTGGTGGTGAGCCGGTCATGATGCTCTCCGGCCGGGTGCATTATTACGAAAAGGGCGATCCGTCCGCCATGCGCGCGATCATCGGGGCGCTGGCCGGTCTCGGCGTGCAGTCGCTCATCCTCACCAATTCGGCAGGTTCGGTCAGGCAGGATATGCCGCCCGGCTCGGTCATGCAGATCACCGATCACATCAACTATTCCGGCATGAACCCGCTGATCGGCGAGGAAAGCGACCGCCGCTTCGTCGGCATGACTACCGCTTACGATCCCGATCTGATGCTTGCCATGCGCAACGCCGCCATCCGCGCCACAGTGCCTTTGTTCGGCGGCGTCTATATGTGGTTTTCCGGCCCGAGCTTCGAAACGCCGGCGGAAATCCGCATGGCGCGGCTGCTGGGGGCGGATGCCGTTGGCATGTCCACCGTGCCGGAAGTCATCCTTGCGCGCTTTTTCGGGATGCGCGTTGCCGCTGCATCGGTTATTACCAATTACGGTGCCGGCATGACCGGCGCGGAACTGAGCCATGAAGAAACCAAGGATATGGCTCCCGTGGGCGGCAAGAGGCTTGCCGCCATTCTGAAGGAAATGATCGCAGGAGGAGCGTGACCATGGAACTCCAGCGTCCGCGCGAAGCGGCTGCCCTCACCCTGTCCTTGCTGGACCTGACCAATCTCAAGGAAGACTGCACGCCCGAGCAGATCGCCGCTCTGTGCCAGCGGGCGCATACGGAATACGGCAATACGGCCGCAATCTGCATCTGGCCGCGCTTCGTGGCGCAGGCCCGTGCCGCTTTCGGAAAAGACCATGCTATCCGCATCGCCACGGTCGTCAATTTTCCTTCCGGCGATCTCGACATCGCGACCGTGGTTGCGGAAACCGAGGCGGCGATCCGCGACGGCGCTGACGAAATCGATCTCGTCATTCCCTATCGCAAATTCATAGCCGGCGATGAAACGGCGGTGTCCACCATGGTGGCGGCCGTTCGCAAGGCCTGCGCAGCACCCGTGCTGCTCAAGGTCATTCTTGAAACCGGCGAGTTGAAGGACAAGGCGCTGATCCGTCGCGCATCCGAACTCGCCATTGCCGAAGGGGCCGATTTCATTAAGACCTCGACCGGCAAGGTTGCCATCAATGCCACGCTGGAGGCAGCCGACATCATGTTGCAGGCGATCCGCGACAGCCGGCAGAAGGTGGGTTTCAAGCCCGCCGGCGGCATCGGCACGGTGGAGGACGCCACGCTTTATCTCAGGCTTGCGGAAACCATCATGGCGCCCAACTGGGCCATGCCGTCCACCTTCCGTTTCGGCGCTTCGGGTGTTCTCGACGATGTGCTGAACGTGCTGGCCGGCGGCGAGCCCGCCAAGGCCGCCAGCGGGTATTGAGCTTGATCCCGCAGGAAATCATCCGCCGCAAACGCGATGGCCTGACACTTGAGTCTCGGGAGATTGCCGCTTTCATAGAGGCGCTTTCGAAAGACGGCATCTCGGAAGGGCAGGCGGCTGCCTTTGCCATGGCGGTGTTCTTTCGCGGCATGAACCGGGATGAAATGGTGGCGCTGACGCTGGCGATGCGCGACAGCGGTGAGGTCCTGTCCTGGAGCGATCTCGGTAGGCCTGTGGCGGACAAGCATTCCACCGGCGGCGTCGGCGACAATGTCTCCCTGATGCTCGCCCCCATTGTTGCCGCCTGCGGTCTCGCCGTGCCGATGATTTCCGGCAGGGGCCTTGGCCATACCGGCGGCACGCTGGACAAGCTGGAAGCGATCCCCGGTTACAACGTCATGCCGGACGAGGCGTTATTTCGCCGGACGGTGAAGACGGTCGGCTGCGCCATCATCGGCCAGACGGGCGATCTCGCCCCCGCTGATAAACGCCTCTATGCCATTCGCGATGTGACCGCGACGGTGGATTCCATACCGCTGATCACGGCCTCTATCCTGTCGAAAAAGCTTGCGGCCGGGCTGCAGACGCTGGTTCTGGATGTGAAGGTCGGCAGCGGTGCTTTCATGCAGAGCGTCGAGGATGCCCGCAACCTGGCCTGCGCGCTGGTCGACGTGGCGAACGGTGCAGGCCTGCCGACAACGGGGCTGATAACCGACATGAACCAGCCGCTTGGCGATGCTGCCGGCAATGCGGTCGAAATCGTCAATTGTCTGGATTTTCTGGCCGGTCGCAAGGCCGGCGCCCGCCTTGAAAAGGTGGTCCTGTCCTTTGCGGCGGAAATGCTGGTGCAGGCGCAAAAGGCGGCCACACTGGAGGAGGGACATGCGCTGGCGTCGGCTGCGCTCTCCTCCGGCCGGGCGCTGGAAATCTTTGCACGGATGGTTTCGGCACTCGGCGGTCCATCGGATTTCGTTGAGCATCCGTCCCATTATCTGCAATCCGCGCCGGTCACTCTTCCGGTTCTGGCGGAGCGCAGCGGTTTGCTCGCCTCCTGCGCCACGCGCGATCTTGGCATGGTTGTCGTCGAACTCGGCGGCGGCAGAAGAAAGCCATTGGACACGATTGATCCTTCCGTCGGTATTTCGGATATCCTGCAGCTCGGTACGAAAGTGGAAAAAGGCGAGCCAATCGCCATTGTCCACGCCGCTTCCAGTGACGAAGCGGAACGTGCCGTGAAAAGGATAGCGGCCTGTTATGGAATTGCTGACAGCGCGCCGGAGATCGGTATGCCCGTTCTCGAGCGGATCACCTGACCAGCCGCATCTCGCCGCCCGATACTTTGAAAGACGACAATTGCTTCAGGAAGCTCATGCCGATCAGCATGTTGCCGAGCGCATTGTCTTTCAGCACCATGGCGTCGACATTCTGAACCCGGATAGCGCCGATCTCCACCCGGTCCAGTTTCACATAGGCGGCCATTGTCTGGCCGTTGGCCGTTGAAATCGCATATTTATAATCGAGGCTGTTGACGCCGTAACCGAGCCGGCGCGCAATCGTCTCGTTGATGGCGACCATGGAAGCACCGGTATCGACAAGGCCGTCGAAGGATTTGCCGTTGATGCGGAAGGTGGCATTGAAGTGGCCGCGAGCATCGGCTTTCAGATTGACGCCGCCAAGGGAGACGGCCTCCGGTTTGGCTGCTTCAGGTCTGGCTTCCGCTTTCTCGATGCTTGTTTCCGGGCGCGGCTGAAATTTTTCCACCAGCGCCGGAATTTGCGTTGCGCCGAGGGAAAGGCCAACAAGCAGAAAAATCGCGCGCGCCAGCAAGTCGTTGCTCCTTAAAGGGCAGGGTTATTCTTGCCGAGAATAGACGCAAAACATGCTGAAATCTTAAAAGAAAAAGCCATCCGCCGCTTATCGGGCGGCGAATGGCTCAAACGGTTAAGCGATGATGAACGGCGTTATTTGGTGCCGTACATGCGGTCGCCGGCGTCGCCGAGACCGGGAACGATATAGCCCTTCTCGTTCAGATGGCTGTCGATGGCGGCGGTGTAGATATGCACATCGGGATGCGCTTCACGGAAGTTCTTGATGCCTTCGGGCGCCGCCAGCAGACACAGGAAGCGGATGTTCTTCGCACCGCGCTCCTTCAGCTTCTCAACGGCGGCGATGGAGGAATTGCCGGTTGCCAGCATCGGATCGACAACGATGATAAGGCGCGCATCGAGGCTTTCCGGAGCCTTGAAGTAATATTCGACAGCTTCCAGCGTGTCATGATCGCGATAAACGCCGATATGGGAAACACGCGCCGAAGGCACGAGCTCGAGCATGCCTTCCAGGAGGCCG
This sequence comes from Agrobacterium sp. LMR679, assembly GCF_027157905.1. Taxonomy (NCBI): domain Bacteria; kingdom Pseudomonadati; phylum Pseudomonadota; class Alphaproteobacteria; order Hyphomicrobiales; family Rhizobiaceae; genus Agrobacterium; species Agrobacterium sp. LMR679. The sequence continues at coordinate 1,233,903 of NZ_JAPVOJ010000002.1, forward strand.
TTGCCGGCGCGCAGGATGGAGGCGAAAACCAGCTTCTTGCCTTCGAGCACGGGGGCCTCGATGGTTTCGAGCGGCGTATCGATGGTTTCCATCGTCATTTCAAGGTCGCGCGTCACTTCATAGCAGAGCAGCGTCGAAATTTCCCTGAGCAGGCGGCGGAAGCCGGCCGTGGAAGTTTCCTTCTTGCGCATGATGGTAAGTTTGTGCCGCACCAGCGGATGTTCGATGACTGTGACGCCGTCCATGAAACTGGCCTTCCTTTTTATCTTATGCCTTGTAATTCACCGAAAGTGCGTTTTTCGCAAGCCTTCTTCGCGGTTTTACCCTGCCAACAACGGGTTCAGGCGCGATCGAGTTTCGCAAGCAGCCGGTCGCGCGTGACCTCGTCCACGAAGGCGCATTCCAGCGCGGTTCGGGTCATGCGGTCGATCTCGGCATCGCTGAAGCCGAACTCGTCCGCAGCCAGCGCATATTCCCGCGCAAGCGAGGTGAAGAAGAATGGCGGGTCGTCGGAACTGATGCACACACGCACTCCGGCATCGCTGAGAGCTTTCAGCGGGTGGCTGGCAAAATCGGGATAGACGTTGAGCGCGATATTCGAGCCGGGGCAGACCTCCAGAACCGTTCCCGTCTCGGCCAGCCGGGCGATAAGACCGGCATCTTCGATGGCGCGCACGCCATGCCCGATGCGGGACGGTTTGACGAGGTCGAGCGCATCGGCAACGCTTTCCGGTCCGCAAACCTCGCCGGCATGAATGGTCAGTCCAAGGCCGGCATCGCGGGCGATGTCGAAGGCGCGCGCATAATCGGCGACGCGGCCCATACGCTCCTCGCCGGCCATGTTGAAGCCCGTCACCAGCGGATGTTGCGCGCGTGCCGCATATTCGGCTGCGGCGATCACCCGTTCCGGGCCGAAGTGGCGCTCACCGGTGACGATGATGCGGGTTTCGATCCCCGTCTTTTCCCTTGCGATGCGGATGCCTTCGGCAATGCCGGCCAGATAGGCGTCGGCGCCAAGCCCTATGCGGTCGCCGTGATCGGGCGAAATGATCAGTTCGCTATAGATCGTATTGGCTTGCGCAAGTTCGGTCAGATAGGTTTCGGTCAGGACGGCATAATCCTCATCCGTCTTGAACACCTGCGCCACCGCATCGTAACAACGGATGAATTCGGCGAAATCCGACCAGACATATTGGCCGTCCCGCAGAAAACCGCTGGTGTCGATGCCGTATTTCTCTGCCTGTTTAGCGACGAGGCCGGGCGGGGCCGCACCTTCGATGTGGCAGTGAATTTCCGCTTTCAGCAAATGCGATGTCAAATGAAGCTCCTGCCGTGAGAACCGGCCTCGATGCCAAGATGGTGGGCGATGCTTTCGCCGATATCGGCGTAGCTTGAACGGATGCCGACATCGCGCGAGCGAATTCCCGGCCCGAATGCCATGATCGGCACCCTTTCCCGTGTATGGTCCGTGCCCCGCCAGGTGGGGTCGCAGCCGTGATCGGCGGTCAGAAGGGCGATGTCACCCGGCGCCATCTTGCGATGGATTTCGGGGATTCGCGCATCGAAGGCCTCAAGGGCGGCGGCGTAACCGGCAACGTCGCGGCGATGGCCGTAAAGCATGTCGAAATCGACAAAATTGGTGAAGACGAGATCGCCGTTTTCAGCCTCGTCGATGGCCTGCAATGTCGCATCCATCAGGGCGCTGTTGCCATTTGCCTTAATGACGCGCGTCACACCCTGGTGGGCGTAGATATCGCCGATCTTGCCGATGGCGTGGACTTTTCGGCCGGCCTCCACAAGCCTGTCGAGCAGGGTCGGTTCCGGTGGCAGAACGGAGAAATCGCGGCGGTTGCCGGTGCGTTCGAAGGTCGCGACCGTTTCGCCGGTGAAGGGGCGGGCGATGACGCGACCGATATTCAGCGGATCGAGCAGCTTGCGCACCGTCTCGCAGAGCGAGATGAGCCGCTCCAGACCGAAATGCGTTTCATGCGCGGCGATCTGGAAAACGGAATCGGATGAGGTGTAGCAGATCGGTTTACCCGTCCTGATATGTTCTTCGCCGAGTTCAGCGATGATCTCGGTGCCGGAAGCATGGCGATTGCCGAGAATGCCCGGAATATCGGCTTGCCTGCAGATCGCTTCCACCAGTTCCGGCGAAAAGGCATCGCCTTCCGTCGGGAAATATCCCCAGTCGAAGGTGACAGGCGTACCGGCGATCTCCCAGTGGCCGGAAGGCGTGTCCTTGCCCTTGGAGATTTCGCTGGCGGAACCGTGCAGACCGAAAATGCGCTCCGGCGGTTCCATGCCGGCGGGAATGTCGCCGCTTGCCTGCCGCGCGATCTCCAGCAGGCCGAGCGAACACATGTTCGGCAGTTTCAGCGGACCGGAGCGAAGCCCCGCTTTGTCGGCAGCGCCCGCTGCACAGAATTCCGCGATATGGCCGAGCGTGTTTGCGCCAAGATCGCCATAGCGCTCCGCATCGGGTGCGCCGCCGACGCCGAAGGAATCCAGAACGAGAAGAAATGCTCTTGCCATGTAGAATCCAACTGCCAATTCAAGAAGGATGATTTTACGACATGGCTGTTCGAATTCGAAGCCTTTATGAATTCTTCTTTTCTTTTATGCTTATTTTGTCACGGAAGAGATAGTTCACCGCAACATAGCCCAACCCTACGATTTGAAGAAATGTCTGGACCAGAACTGCGGTAATGAACCACTGAAGATTATCGAAATTCAACCGGTTTGCCCCCACGGCGACCGTAATGGCAATGTTAAATCCAATCAAGATTGATATCCACCACACCATCGCCGTAGACCACCGATGTCTCAAGGCAAAGAATTGCTGCCGCCCCAGTACTTCGACTGCTTTCTCTGCAGCGTCTGCCAATTCTTTCCGCTTCGGCAGGTCTATATCATTCTCTGAGTCTTGCAAGATCGCTTGCAAAGCCCTCGTTCTGGAAACGTGATGTTCATTCTCCAGATTTTGATCGGCCACAGCTTAAATAAACTTCATTTGATTGACGACCACATCGGAGGACACAGCAAAAATTTCGCTCAATTCCGCCGTATCCGCGAATCCTTTATAAGCTCTTAGCATATGCTTGGGTACCAGAAGGCACGCAGCAAAAATATCGGCTTCTACTTCTTCCGCAGGTTTGTCCTCATGGTAATTGCTTCGCGGCATAGCCTGATAGTTTTGAGACCGAACATATTCTTCATGTAGAAGGGCATGCCCTAACTCATGCGCAATAGTGAATGTTTTCCGATTCGCCGGAATATCCTTGTTAACAAAAATCCTCTTGGTCTGGAAATCATACAGACCTGAAATATCCTTAGAGACGTCGGCTTCAAAACCAACGTACAAAACGTTAATGCCCATTGATTCTGCTATATATTCAGGATCGACCGGGGGCGCGTTATGCCAAATCGATCTAATGTCTTCCGTGCCTCGGCTCTGGCGAGTGGATAGTCAGGCTGACGAGAGACCATGCTTTTCAATCTTCCAAGCAACTTCTTGTCCTCCATACCTTCTAGTTTTCACGTCCGAATCAAAATAGCGCAGTGACCGACGGTCGCTACGCTTTCATCAAGTTAACATAGCGTATAATAATGTGGATTTCCACAACATTGATAAGTTGCAGAATTTTAGAAGTTGCTGCTTTCGCGTTTCCTTGGTGCATTGAGATTACGCAGGACATACCACCCCGCAGCCACCACCATCGCCGCCAGAATATACCACGTAACGGCATAGGAGAGGTGGTTGTTGGGGAAGGTAAGCATGGTTTTCCCGCCGACAGGCAGACCGCCCGGATTGGGTGTCGCATCGGCATCGACATAAAACGGCGCGACATCGGAAAGGCCGAATGCCTGCGAGATTTGCGGAATGTTGCGGGAATACCAGCGGCCATTTGCCGGATCGTTGGTGCGCAGGAAAAGCCCGCCGGTTTCGGGCGCGCGCATCAGTCCGACGATCTCGAGGTTTTCGGCCGGTTCGCCTTCCTGGCGGGAGGATGGGTCGCGCCTGTCGGACGGTACGAAGCCGCGATTGACGATGATGCTGGAGCCATCGTCGCGCTTGAGCGGCGTCATCACCCAGTAACCGGGGCCGAGATCCGTGACCGTATAGACCTGAACCTCCCTGTCATTGAGGAAGGTGCCGGACAGTTTCACACGGCGATATTCGTATTCCGCCGGATCGCCGAGCGCCGGCCATTCTTTGGCGGCAGGGGCGTCGACGGGATCGGCATGGGCGCGGGCTTCGACCCGCTCGATAAGATCGAGCTTCCAGGAAAGGCGCTTGACCTGCCATGTGCCGAGCGCGAGCAGCAGACCCGTCAGAACAACGGTCAGGAACAGGACGACGATGGCCGCAGGGCGGATGCGCCGGTTATGGAGTGTGGTTTCGCTCATGTCACGGTCCTTGCGAAGCGCGCCCGGCAGAAACCGGTCTGCTTTGGCGGGTTTCCTAGAGCATTTCCAGGAAAAGTGGAACCCGGTTTTCCGTCCGGAAATGCACCAAAACAAAGAGTTAGAGTGTTTTCGCGATTCGAAGAAAAGCGAAAAAACTCTAGCACCCGCATGCGCTTCTTCCAGCAAATAACCCCATAAATCGCACCACGATTCATGGGGTTATGTGTTGGCGCGAAGGCGGCCCGCCGGAAGCCCGGCAGGCCGTAGGTCTCTGCTGCTCAGGGCAGGTTTTTCACATCCTCGATGTGCAGCGGCATCATGTTCTTGTTCATGTTGTACATGACCCAGAGCGAGCCGGAGAGCGTGATCAGGAGCACCACGACGGTGAAGATCAGCGCCATGAAGGTCCAGCCGCCCTCGGACTTGGTGTCCATGTGCAGGAAGTAGATCATGTGCACGAAGATCTGGATGACGCCGAGACCCATGATGGCGATGACCAGTAGCGTCTTGTTTTCCAGAACGTCGCCCATGACCAGCCAGAAGGGGATCGCCGTCAGGATAACCGACAGGATGAAGCCGATCATGTAGCTCTTGAAGGTGCCATGGCTCGCGCCATCATGGTGATGATGGTCGTCGCCATGCGCGTCGTGGTGTGCGTGTGCTTCGGAACTCATCAAAGAACTCCCATGAGATAAACGAAGGAGAAGACGCCGATCCAAATGACGTCAAGGAAGTGCCAGAACATCGACAGGCACATCAGGCGACGCTTGTTGGCGGCGATCAGGCCGTGCTTGGCGACCTGGAACATCAACGTGACGAGCCAGATGATGCCGAAGGTGACGTGCAGACCGTGCGTACCGACCAGCGCGAAGAAGGCCGACAGGAACGCCGAACGCTGCGGCCCCGCGCCTTCCGCGATCAGGTGATGGAACTCGTAAAGTTCCACGGCGAGGAAGGCGAGGCCGAAGATGCCGGTCACACCCAGCCAGACCAGCGTGGCCTTTACCTTCTGCTTTTCCATTTCCAGCATGGCGAAGCCATAGGTGATGGAAGAGAAAAGCAGGAAGCCGGTATTGATTGCCACCAGCTTCAGGTCGAACAGGTCCGCACCCGAAGGGCCGGCCGCATAGTTGCGGCCGACAACGGCATAGGTGGCAAACAGGGTCGCGAAGATGAGGCAGTCGCTCATCAGGTAGAGCCAGAAGCCCAGCGAGGTGCCGTTCTCCGGGTGGTGGTCTTCCTTCAGGTAGAAGACCGGTGGTTCAGCGCCGTCGACGCTTTGTGCAGGTGTATGAGCCATATTCCGTTACGCCTGTTCCGCGAGCAGCTTCGTACGTTCCGCCTCGACCGTCGAAACGTCGGAAGCCGGAATGTAATAATCGCGATTGTAGTTGAAGGTATGGGCGATGGAGACCGCGATGATGGCGAGCATCGACAGAGCCGCAAGCCACCAGATGTGCCATACCAGGGCGAAGCCGAGAACCACGCTGATGGCGCTGATGATCACGCCGGCGCCGGTGTTCTTCGGCATATGGATCGGAATGAAGCCTTCCTTGGGACGGTTGTAACCGCGCTTCTTCATATCCGCCCAGGCGTCGACATCATGGATGACGGGCGTGAAGGCGAAGTTGTAGGCGGGCGGCGGCGAAGACGTCGACCATTCCAGCGTACGGCCGTTATAGGGGTCGCCGGTCACGTCACGCAGCTGGTCGCGCTTCAGGAAGCTGACAATGAGCTGGATGACGAAGGAGGCGATGCCGAGCGCGATCAGGAAGGCGCCGAAGGCGGCGATCAGGAACCAGATCTGCAGGGAATTGTCCTCGAACTGGCTGATACGGCGGGTAATGCCCATCAGGCCGAGAATATAAAGCGGCATGAAGGCGAAATAAAAGCCGATGAACCAGAACCAGAACGACAGCTTGCCCCAGAACGGATCGAGACGGTAACCGAATGCCTTCGGGAACCAGTAGACGATACCCGCAAGCACACCGAACACGACGCCACCGATGATGGTGTTGTGGAAGTGGGCGATGAGGAACAGCGAGTTGTGCAGCACGAAATCCGCCGGCGGAACGGCGAGAAGAACGCCGGTCATGCCGCCGATGACGAAGGTGATCATGAAACCGATCGTCCACAGCATCGGAACGTCGAAATTGATGCGGCCCTTATACATGGTGAAGAGCCAGTTGAAGATTTTCGCGCCCGTCGGGATCGAGATAATCATCGTGGTGATGCCGAAGAAGGCATTCACGCTTGCACCGGAACCCATGGTGAAGAAGTGGTGCAGCCAAACGATGTAGGCAAGGATGGTGATGACACCCGTTGCATAAACCATCGAGGCATAACCGAAGAGACGCTTGCGGGAGAACGTCGCAACGATTTCCGAGAAGACGCCGAATGCCGGCAGCACCAGAATGTAAACTTCGGGATGGCCCCAGATCCAGATGAGGTTGACGTACATCATCGGGTTGCCGCCGAGATCGTTGGTGAAGAAATTGGTGCCAACGTAACGGTCGAGGGTGAGAAGCGCGAGCGTGCCGGTCAGGATCGGGAACGAAGCCACGATCAGGATGTTCGAACACAGCGATGTCCAGACGAAGATCGGCAGGCGCATCATGGTCATGCCAGGCGCGCGCATCTTGATGATCGTCACGATCAGGTTGATGCCCGATAGCGTCGTTCCCACACCGGCGATCTGCAGACCCCAGATATAATAATCGACCCCGACCCCCGGGCTTCCATCGATGCCGGAGAGCGGCGGATAGGCGAGCCAGCCGGTCTGCGCATATTCACCGATGAACAACGAGATCATGGTGATGACGGCGCCGGCCGTGGTCATCCAGAACGAGAAGTTGTTGAGGAAGGGGAACGAAACGTCGCGGGCGCCGATCTGCAGCGGCACGACGAAGTTCATCAGACCCGTGATCATCGGCATGGCCATGAAGAAGATCATGATGACGCCGTGGGCCGTGAAGATCTGGTCGTAATGGTGCGGAGGGAGGTAACCTTCCGATCCGCCCGACGCGATCGCCTGCTGGACGCGCATCATGATGGCGTCGGCGAAGCCGCGCAAAAGCATGACCAGTGCCAGGATGATGTACATGATACCGATCTTCTTGTGATCGATGCTCGTGAACCATTCATTCCAGAGATAGCCCCAGAGGCGGAAATAGGTGAGGGCGCCGACGACGGCGATACCGCCCAGAGCCACCGCCGCGAAGGTCGCGACAAGGATTGGCTCGTGAAGCGGGATGGACTCCCATGTCAGCTTCCCGAACAGGAACGACGTTTGATCGGAATTGACGATCATTTTTAGCCTCTTGCGATTCTAAGACATAAGATCGGCGCAGCCATTGGCCGCGCCGCATAATGCCGGGACGTATCCGTCAGCCAGCGACTTGTTTCGTTTCCGGCAGCGCCGCAGGCTCGAAAGTCTGTCCTTCGAGCGCAGCCGGAGTGGATTGGGGACCGCTGGCGACGCCAAAGGGCGCAAGCGGCGTGCAGACGACGGAATTCAGCGCCTTGGCGATATCGATGCCTTCCTTGCCGCCGCCGCCATTGGCGTCGATATGCATCATGTCACGCATGCAGAGCTTGTTGGGCTCGACGCAGCGGTTGAGGATGGCGCTGTAGAGTTCGGGATCGACCGAGGCGAAATATTGTACCGGTTCGCGCTCGGAGGGCTTGGCGAATTCCAGATATTCCTGGCGGCCAAAACCCTTGCCGCCTTCCTTCGCCTTCGCCACCCACTGGTCGAAGCCCTGCTGGCTGAGGCCATGGAACTTGAAGCGCATGTGGGAGAAGCCGGGGCCGGAGAAGTTGGCCGAGAAGCCGTCATAAACGCCTTCCTTGTTGATGACCGCGTGCAGCTTGGTCTGCATGCCGCCCATGGCGTAGATCTGGCCGGCGAGCGCGGGAACGAAGAAGGAGTTCATCGCCGTTGTGCCGGTGATCTTGAAATTGATCGGCACATCGACCGGAGCGGCGAATTCATTGACGCTGCCAATGCCGAGTTCGGGATAGAAGAACAGCCACTTCCAGTCCATGGCCACCACTTCGACCGTGAGCGGCTTGATATCGGCGGTGACCTGGCGGCTCTCGTCGATACGCTCCAGCGGGCGATAGGGGTCGAGACGGTGGGTGGAAATCCAGGTCACCGTGCCGAGCATCAGGATGATGGCGACCGGAGCCGACCAGATCACCATTTCAAGGCGCGTGGAGTGGTGCCACTCGGGATCGTAATCCTCCGCTTTGGCCGATTCACGATATTTCCATGCGAAGAAAAGCGTGAGGACGATGACCGGAACGATGATCAGCAGCATCAGAACCGTGGACGTGATGATGAGATCGCGCTGCTGGATGGCGACGTCGCCCGAGGGATTCATGACCACGAGGTTACAGCCGCTGAGCAGCAGCAGTACCGGAATAGCCAGAAGGGCGGATGGGATTTTTTTGATCATGCGCACGTTCTCTGAACTTGTACAGTTTGGATTATGCCGCGAATAATTGCCGAACATCATTTTTCAAATGAGGTATATTGTCGCGGTGCAGCGAAACCTTCGCGATGCACCATGTGCCGGGCGGAGCTGCGTTTGAAGGCGGAGCGCGTGCATTATCGCATGGTCGACCGACTGGGCAACCCTTTATTGTCAAACTTCAATTGACGTTACGTAGGGTGCGTGTGACAATCCGCCGCATCGTAACGCAACGGAAGAGGAGCCGGCGCGTTACAGGAAATGGTTCGTCCATGACGCAGGAGGGATATTATGAGTTATACGAATGCTGCTCCATCCTTTGGGCAGGCACCGGAGGCGAACGGAAATGGAGCCGGTCCCGTCAAGGTCGATCCGGATCGCATCACGATTGCGGTCATTCTTGCGAGAATGACGGAATTCTTTGACTTTTTTATCTATGCCATCGCCTCCGCGCTCGTTTTCCCCCACGTCTTCTTTTCTTTCGTCGATCCGCTGACGGCGACGCTTTATTCCTTCGCGGTTTTCTCGCTGGCCTTTATCGCAAGGCCGATCGGCTCGCTGATCTTCCTCCAGATCGACCGCAAATTCGGGCGCGCCGTGAAGCTGATGGCCGCCCTCTTCACCCTCTGTGGTTCCACAATGGCGATCAGCTTTCTTCCGTCCTATGCGGAGGCGGGCATGCTTGCCCCCTGTCTTCTGGCGGTATTCCGCATCGGCCAGGGCCTTGGGCTCGGTGGCGCATGGGACGGTCTGGTTTCGCTGCTCGCCATGAATGCACCGCAGAAACAGCGCGGCTGGTACGCCATGATGCCGCAGATCGGTGCGGCCATGGGCTTCGGTCTCGCCAGCGCCTTTTTCATTGTCTTCGTGACGCAGCTTTCCAATGCGGAATTCCTCGCCTGGGGCTGGCGTTTCCCGTTCTTCGTGGCGCTGGCGCTGAATGTTCTCGCGCTCTTTGCCCGCCTGCGCATGATCGTGACGCCGGAATTCCAGGCCATGCTCGAACAGCACGAGCTGGAACCGCGTCCTATGTTCAAGATGCTGCGCTCGCAGTTTCCGGTGGTCGTCACCGGCGCTTTCGTGCCGCTTGCGAGCTTCGCTCTCTTCCATCTCGTCACGGTCTTTCCGCTGAGCTGGGTGTCCCTCAACACCAGCCAGCGCGTGTCGGACTTCCTGTTCGTGCAATTCGTGAGCGCCATCATCGCTGGTGGCATGATCGTGGTTTCAGGCATTTTGGCCGACAGGATCGGCCGGCGGAAGCTTCTGGCTGTCGCTGCGGTGTTGATCGGCCTTTTCAGCCTCGTAGCGCCGGTTCTCCTGAGTTCGGGCGATATCGGCCGCTATCTGTTCGTGCTGATCGGCTTCTCGCTGCTAGGTCTGTCCTTCGGTCAGGCCGGCGGTGCGCTCGCCTCCCGCTTCAGCCGCGAATACCGCTATACCGGCGCATCGCTCACCTCGGATATTTCGTGGCTGATCGGTGCTGGCTTCGCGCCGCTCGTCGCGCTCGGATTTTCGTCCAAATTCGGCCTTTTCGCGGTCGGCATTTACCTGATGTCGGGTGCGCTCTGCACGCTGATTGCCCTCTGGTTCAGCCGCACGCTGGACATGCCTTCGGAGTGATCCGGGCAATTTAAAAATCCCTACAGCCATCGCGCCGTGGAATCCTGTCGGATTTCGCGGCGTTTTTGTTTTTTTATTGCGCCGGGTCGATTTTAATCTTGACTCGGTAGATCATGAAATATTATGTAAGTAATACTGACGTAATTCAGTGTGTCTCACCGCCGGAAAGCCGGCCTTCGGGGAACGCGATGCGAACGACGACGATCATTATTTGCGAAAAAGCGGCCATCGCCGCCAAGCCGTTCGACGGCCGCAAAACGACCGTTCGCGCCATTAAACGCCGATAAGCAGAATGAAGAGGAGCAGCCAGGTCGCCTGCGGCTCCGCCCGCAGAGTGCCGGCTGACGCGCCGGGTTTCGGGAAAGAGGGCGATGCCGCGCGAAATGCGCAACGAGAGGAGAGTGCCTTGAGTGTGACGGAGCAAAAATTCGGCCTTTACGATGCGGCTTTTGAAAAAAGCAGCTGTGGCGTCGGTTTCATCACCCGCAAGGACGGCGTGCAGACGCATGATGTGCTGAAGCGCGGCCACGAGGCTCTCTGTGCCGTGCCGCATCGCGGCGGCATGTCGGCGGAAGGTGTCGGCGATGGTGCCGGCGTGTCGCTGGATTTGTCGCTCTCCTTCTTTCGGGAATTGACCGGTGAGGACGGCTTGCAGGCCGGTCGGTTCGGCGTCGGCAATTTTTTCCTGCCGCAAAATCCGGCTTTCCACGGTGAGGCGGTCGGTATCATCGCAAACGCTCTCAAAGAGCAGGGCTTTGCAATCCTGCTCGTGCGCGATGTGCCGGTGAATGACGCGGCCATCCGTCCCGCCGCCATCCCTTACCAGTTGCCGATCCGCCAATGGGTCTTTTCGGCTCCGGCCGAATGCGCAACCCTCGCCGAATTTGACTGGCGCATCCACAAGGCGCTGCTCGCCATCGAGGCGCTGGCCTATACGGTGCCGGAACTCGCCGGCTTTTATCCGCTGTCGCTCAGCGCCCGCACGCAGGTTCTGAAAGGGCGTCTGAACTCCCATGAGGTCATGCCCTATTTCTGCGACCTCACCGATCCGCGCCATGAAGTGCATACGATGTATTTCCACACGCGTTTCTCCACCAATACCGATCCGCATCCTTCCATGGCGCAGCCTTTCCGCCTGATGGCGCATAATGGCGAGCTCAATACCGACAAGAAAAATCGGCTGTCGGAAGCGGCCGTGGCGCTGGCGAAGAATGCCAGCATCATCCGCCCGAAAGGCCAGTCCGATAGCTGCCGTCTGGACCAGACCCTGCAGGCGCGGGTGATGGAAGACGGTCTCGACCTCGTCACCGCCGTGGTCTCGATGATGCCGCCCGCCTGGGAAAACGACGATACCCTGTCATCCGACGTCAAGGCGATGCTGGAATATTTCTCGCTCTATGAAGAGAAGAATGACGGCCCGGCCGCGCTGATTTTCGGCGACGGCACCATCATCGGCGCGCGGCTCGATCGTCTCGGCCTGCGCCCGCTGCGCACCGTCGAGACGGAAGACTATCTCTGCGTCATGTCGGAGGCCGGGCAGATTGCCTTTCCGGCTGAAAGCGTCATCCGTCGCGGCCGTATCGAGGCGGGCGGCATGCTCTATTACGACCATGCAGAACGCCGCGCCTTTTCCACCGTCGAGGCGCTGGAACTTCTCGCCTCACGCCGCGATTATTCATCCCTGCTGCGCGAAGCCCGTGTCATGCTGGAGGACCTGCCGGAAGTGCCGGCGGAAAAGCAGGGCTCGCCGCTGCGTTACAATGGCGATCTGGAACGGCACCAGCGCTACGTCGCCTATTCGCATAATCAGGAAAGCTTCAAGTTCCTGATGGACCCGATGCTGGCCTCCGGCGCGGAAAAGATTTCGGCGATGGGATATGGCAATGCCATCAATGCGCTTTCCGATCAGGAAGGCGGGGTCGCGAAATATTTCTCACAGCGCTTCGCGCAGGTCACCAATCCGCCGCTCGACAGTATTCGTGAGGCCGACGGCATGACGTTGCGTGTCGCCCTCGGTGCGAAGCCGAACAGCGGTGCGAAGAAGGCCCGCCAGATCGTCGTGCGCTCCCCGATCCTGACCCATCTCGATATGCTGCGCATTCGCGAACAGTCGGAGACTCCCCTTCGCCGTTTCGAAATGCTCTATTCGCCGGTCTTCGATGTTGCGGAGGCCAACGAAACCGCGCTGCGGCAGGCAATCGACGGTCTCTGCGATGAAGTTGTGGCTTTTGCGGCTGAGGAAGGCGGCATCGCCATCATCACCGACCGGCACGTTTCGGCAAACCGTGCGGCCTTGCCGATGATCATGGTCGTCTCCGCCATCAATCAGCGGCTGATCGAGGAAGGTTTGCGGCTGCGCGTGTCGCTGATCGTTGAAAGCGGGCAATTCTCCTCTTCGCATCACATAGCAGCAAGCCTCGGCTTCGGCGCTTCGGCCGCATATCCGCTCGGCGTGCAGTTTCGCGCCGAGGAGAAATTCGGTGCCGATGCCGACAAGGCCTTCAAGCGTTTCGCCAAGGCGGCTGAAAAGTCGCTGATGAAGACCATGGGCAAGGTCGGCCTGTGTACGGCGGAAAGCTACATCGGCGGCGAGTTCTTCGAACCGAATTTCCTCGATACAGACGATGCGGTGCTGAAGCGCTATTTCCCCAACGTGAAGACCCCGGTCGGCGGCGTCAACTTCGCCGTCATCGCGCAGGCCGTGGCGGACTGGCACCGCAAGGCGCTGTCCGTGAAGGGCGAAAACGACATACCCCTGCTCGGTCTCTTCAAGGAGCGTGCGGAAGGCGCCGGCCATTCCTATGGCACGACGGCGGTACGCGGTTTCGTGGATATGACGGAGGAAAAGATCGGTTTCGACAAGGGAACCGAAAACGAGGAGGCGCTACGCCTGCTGCCGCTTAACCGGCTGGAGGATGCCTTCGGTCTCAACGATGCGGCCTATTATCACAACAGCTTCGACCGGCTGACGCCTGACGCAATCGACAAATTCGAGGTAACGCCCGGTTACCGCGCCTTTGCACGCATGATGGCGGAAGAAAGGGCGCGCCGTCCCGCCGCCCTGCGCGATGTTCTGGAATTGCCGGCCGACGTGACATTCGCCCGTTCCGCAGAAGAATTCCGCCGGGAAATGGGCCGTTTTTCCCGGCAGGGTAATAATAACTTCATGGTGCGCGGGTTGCTCTGCGAAGAGGCGGGTGAAGGCGCCTTCCGGCTGCAGTTGACCGGCCCGCACGGTCATGAGCTTGCCCGGCTTGCCGCACTCGGCCAATCACTGCTCGACCGTTTTGGTGACGACATCGCCGGCCATTGGCTGGAAGGTGGCGCGCTCATGGTTCAGGCGAAGGGCGAAGCCTCCGCCTATCTCTCGCTTATCCGCACCGCACCGGAAAGCATTCCGCTCGATGCCGTTCAGAAGGCGAGCGAGATCACCAAGACCCTGGCATCGGGTGCCATGAGCCATGGCGCACTGGTTGCCGCTGCCCATGAGGCGGTGGCGCATGGCACCAACATGGTCGGCGGCATGTCGAATTCGGGTGAAGGCGGCGAGCATATTTCCCGTTATGGCACCATCCGCGCCTCGCGCATCAAGCAGTTCGCCTCCGGCCGCTTCGGCGTCTGGGCCGGTTATCTTGCCGATCCGATGCTGGAGGAAATCGAGATCAAGATCGGCCAGGGTGCAAAGCCGGGAGAGGGCGGGCAGTTGCCGTCTCCCAAGGTGACGGTGGAAATCGCCGCCGCACGCGGCGGCACGCCGGGCGTCGAGCTTGTCTCGCCGCCGCCGCATCACGATACCTATTCCATTGAGGATCTGGCCCAGCTCATCCATGACGCCAAGGCGGCGCGCGTGCGCGTCATCGTCAAGCTGGTCTCGTCGGAAGGCATCGGCACGATTGCGGTCGGCGTCGCCAAGGCGGGGGCGGATGTCATCAATGTTGCCGGCAATACCGGCGGCACAGGGGCGGCGGCCGTCACCAGCCTCAAATATACCGGCCGCGCGGCGGAAATCGGTATCGCAGAAGTGCATCAGGCGCTCTGCGCCACCGGCCTGCGCGCCAAGGTGCTGCTGCGCTGCTCCGGCGCGCACCAGACGGCGAGCGACGTGGTGAAATCCGCGCTGCTCGGCGGCGACAGTTTCGAATTCGGCACGACGGCGCTCATGATGCTGAAATGCGTCATGGCGAAGAACTGCAACATCAAGTGCCCTGCCGGGCTAACCACCAATCAGGAAGCCTTTAACGGCGATCCCCGCGCGCTGGCGCAATATCTCATGAACATCGCCCATGAAACGCGCGAGATTCTAGCCGCACTCGGGCTGCGCTCGCTGCGGGAAGCACGCGGCCGTTCCGATCTTCTTCACCTCCTCGATCATCCGGCAAGCGTCGGCCAGCTTGACCTCCGGGCAATGCTTGCCGTGGTCGAAGAGGTGAAGATCGATAGCCCCGTCTATATGGAAAAGGATTTTGCGCTGGACGACGCCTTCATTGAACTCGTGCGCTCTGCTTTGATCGACAGCAAGCGGGAAAACATCGAGCTTGGCGGCAATCGTTTCCTCAACAATTGCAACAAGAGCGTCGGCGGCCAGCTCGCCGTCGATATCGAACGCATGCTGAACCATGAACTTTCCGATGAAGAGGCGGATGCGCTGCCGGCCGTGAAGCGGGACAGCCGTGGTCGCCGATTCCTGGAGGCGGGTTCGGTGCGCATCGATACGTCAGGTTCCGCCGGGCAGTCTTTCGGCGCTTTCTGCAATGACGGTATGGTCATGATCCATACCGGCACCTGCAATGACGGTGTCGGCAAAAGCGCCTGCGGCGGCACCATCGTCGTGCGCTCGCCCGGTGGCGGCTCGGAAGAGGCGGGCGGCAATGTGCTGGTCGGCAATTTCGCGCTGTTCGGCGCCACCGGCGGCCGCACCTTCGTGGAAGGGCAGGCGGGTGACCGTTTCGCGGTGCGTAACTCCGGCGCCACCGCCGTGGTCGAAGGCGTGGGGGATTTCGCCTGCGAATATATGACCAACGGCGCGGTGCTGAACCTTGGCAGCTTCGGCAAGGGTTTCGGCAACGGCATGAGCGGCGGCTTCGTCTACCAGTATGATCCATACGGCGATCTGCCGAAGAAAGTCAGCCATGATTCCATCCTGCTCGGTTCAGTCACCGGTGAGGATGAACAGGCCGCAATTCATAATCAGGCCGTCCACCAGCTTCTGACCTGGCATGTCGCAGAGACCGGCTCGGCCAAGGCGGCATGGCTTCTGGAAAACTGGGAAAGCGAACAGCATAATTTCGTCTATGGCATGCCACGCGCCCTGCTGCTTTATCAGGATAGCGATGAGATTCTGAAGGCGAAGCCCCGCAAGGAATTGCTGGAGGAACTGGCATCCGCGCTTGCCGCTCATCAATTGCGCAAGTTCAAGCTCGCTTATCGTGACCGCAAGGCCGTCCTGAACGGAACGGTGCCGGGTTATGGCGAGACGGATACGGAGGAAATGTATGCGCTGCTCAACAATTATACCGTGTTGAGCATGGCGCAGGCCATCGCCATGCAGCGGGTACCGATGGCGTCAGGTCCTTCCGACCCGGCCATTGAAAAAGCCGTGCGCAATCTCATCCTCACGGAAGACTATGCGCTGATGCAGCGGCTGCTGAAATATGCCCGCGAGGCGCTTTCAGACCATGGCGATGAACAGCTTGCGGTGATGATCGCCGCCAAGCGTCTCGACGATTACAAGCAGGCGCTGGCGCGCAGGAACATCTGGTCGGTGGACAGCCCCGGCACCTATGGCTGGATCATCCAGCAGAACCGGAAAAACATCGAGAAGATCGGCCGCCTGCCGGGCTTCGAGGAGCTTTCGCGGCCCGCGCCATTCCCGACCTCGCCACCGCATCCAGCCACAGGGCAGCATGATGAAGATACCTTATATTCCTGAAGACGCGCCCTTCAACGGTGATCAGCGCGCATGGCTTTCCGGTTTTCTGGCAGGGCTCCATTCCCGTGCCGCCATCGGCCTGGAGACATCGGTTGCCGCCGCTGCTCCCAGGGCGGCGGCCAGTGTGCTGAACATCCTCTTCGGCACCCAGACCGGCAATGCCGAGGCGCTGGCGATGGATATCGCCGCCGCCGCCCGTGCGCAGGGCATGCAGCCGGTGGTGACGGCACTCGATGATGTCTCGATGGATGATCTCGGCGCCATGAAACGGGTCATCGTTGTCACCTCGACCTATGGCGAAGGTGAAATGCCTGATAATGCCCAGCTTTTCTGGGAAGCACTCGCCGCGGACAGCGCGCCGCGTCTGGACGAGATGAATTTTGCCGTGCTCGCACTCGGCGATACCGGCTATGACGGCTTCTGCCAGGCGGGCAAGCTTATCGATACGCGGTTCGAACAACTCGGCGGCAAGCGTATGAAGACGCGTATCGATTGCGATATCGACTTCGAGGACGCCGCCGCCGCATGGATCGGCGAGACCCTGCCGCTCGCGCTTGCTGTCGATGGCGGCAGCGCGGCATCTGTCACCATGTCCGACATTGCCGAGCCGCCCGTGCGGGCAAAGCAGGGCTGGAGCCGCAAAAATCCCTATTCGGCTGAGGTAAGCGTCAATCGTCGCCTTTCCGGTCCAGGCTCGTCCAAGGAAATTCGTCACTACGAATTCGATCTCGGCGAAAGTGGCCTCGACTATGAGGCGGGTGACGCTCTTGGCGTCGTGCCCCTGAACGATCCGAAACTGGTCGGCGCGCTGCTGGAACACTTCGGAGCGGCTGCGGATAGCCAAATCGCCGGGCTGGACCGGCCGGTCGGCGATGCGCTTCACAACATGTTCGAGATATCGACGCCTTCGCGCGAACTCGTCGCCGAAATCGGCAAGCGGGCGGGGCATGACGAACTCAGCCACATTCTCGCAAACGGAGACAGGGAGCAGCTGGCCGCCTTTCTCTGGAGCAAGGATATTCTCGACCTCATCAATCTCGGCGGAAAGCCGCTATTCGATATTGCTGAATTCGTGACATTCTTGAAGCCGCTGCAACATCGCGCCTATTCCATCTCCTCCAGCCCGCTGGTTGCGAAAAACAGCGTGCATCTGACCATCGCCAGCGTGCGTTATCGCGCCGAGGGCCGTGAGCGTGGCGGCGTATGCTCCACCTATCTCGCCGACCGGGTGGAGGCGGGCTCGAACGCCGGAATTTTCGTCTCGCCGAACAAGGCGTTTCGTGTGCCGCAGGACAATGATGCGCCTGTTATCATGGTGGGACCGGGCACTGGCATCGCGCCCTTCCGGGCATTTTTGCAGGAACGGCAAGCCCGAGGCGCAAAGGGCAAAAACTGGCTGTTTTTCGGCGACCAGCACCGGCAGTCGGATTTCATCTATGAAAACGAGCTTGGCGACATGAGCCGCGACAGCGTGTTGACCCGCCTCGACCTCGCTTTCTCGCGGGATCAGGCGGAGAAAATCTATGTCCAGACCCGCATGCGGCAGAACGGCAAGGCGCTCTATCAATGGCTTGAAGAGGGCGGTTATTTCTACGTCTGCGGCGACGCGACCCGCATGGCGAAGGATGTCGATGATGCCCTGCACGATATCGTCAGCGATGAGGCCGGCATCTCCGCCGAAGCGGCGAGCGAGTACGTGAACCGGCTGAAGCGCGAAAAACGTTATCTGCGTGACGTCTATTAAACGTAACCGATAGAGGGACCGCCGCCGTTGTGCCGATTGTTCAGCAATTGGTGCAGGCGGTCTCGGCGTCGCGTTGCTTGAAGAAATACTCCCGGCCGATCGTGATCGACTTCACCCCGGACGAGGCAATGTCGGGCATGAACATCAGCAATTCATGCGGGATGGAAAGTTCGACGTGGATGAGAAAGCTGTTTTCCACGAGCAGGCGCGTCGGAACGGCGACCGGTGCCCCAACCGCATAAGGTCTCAAATTCTTCTCATCCCAGGACCAGGTGATTTTCGCCTGTTTTTGCGCATCGATCTTGATGCCGCTGATCTTTAGCTGCAGACCCTTGGTGCTGTAGGGCGCAAACACGGCGGCTGCGACATCCTGCATGCCGGCGAGATAGGTTTTGTCGACGGAACCTGTTTTCGATATCAGATCATTGATGGAGGCTGCGGCGGTGCTTGCCCGCTTGTAGGTGTTGTATCCGATCGTCAATTCGAAAGAGGTCAGATAAAGCGCAAGCAATATCGGAAAGAGGATCGCGAACTCCACCGCGCCCACGCCACGGCGATCTTTGGCAAAGCGTGAAACGAGCGCCATCAGGCGTCGTTTGCCATTTGCCGCAACGGACACCAGCCCTGCCATCATGAGCCCCCGCCTGTGATGTATTTCTCGTTCATGAACGCATTTGTCGCGACGATGAGGAAATGTGAGGGCATCGATCCATCGGCCGGACGTATTTTGGTCAGGTATGGCCGGATGATATCGGCAACCACACGCCAGCGATAATAGACACGCAACATGTTGATGGTTTCCGGCCCGCCCGGTTTGAAGCCGAATTGAGCCGTATCGAGATCGTAATATTCGCCATAGGCCTTCAGCGGAATCGTGGTCGGAATATCCTTGAAGGCGGTAAAGGAGCGAAGGTCGATATAGAGCTTCTGTTCTTTTTGGATTTCATCCGCTGAGCAGGTGATCATCACCGAAACTTCATTGCAGAAGCTCTTGCGGAAATCCTCTTTCGAAATCGAACTGCTGATCTGGCCGGTGCGCAGACGCCGCGCCATGTTCTCGGTGGCATTGGCGACGACCTGTTCCGCCATCAGGGCGATGAAGGTCTCGATGATCGCAAAGACCACGAGGAAATAGGGGATCGCGAGTATCGCGAATTCGATAGCTGCTGTCCCGTCGCGCGAGACTCCGAATTTTTCCAGCAATGGCTTCAGTCTGGCCAGTCGCATGAGGTGGTGTCTATCTCTAAGAATATGCGGCAAGCGCAACCGTTGAATTTGTTGCGGACCATAACCACCCCGATGTTTAGATTCTATTACTTCGATAAATTATACTTTAGTGATTTCCGAATTTGGTACGTGCCAAAATAAAAAGCCCGGCTCAGGGCCGGGCTTTCTCGAAAGCGGATGAGGCGGAGGCTTAATCAGCATCGGCCCTGGCGAGGACCTCCAGCGTGGGCGTGGAGGTGATGTTATAACCGCAGTCCACATAATGGCATTCGCCCGTCACGCCGCGCGACAAATTGGACAGCAGGTAAAGCGCGGATCCGCCGATATCGTCGATATCCGCGGTCCGCCGAAGCGGTGCGTTTTTCTGGTTCCATGCGTAGATCGCCCGCGCATCCGAGATGCCGGCGCCCGCCAGCGTGCGGACCGGGCCGGCCGAGATGGCGTTGACGCGAATATCGCGCGGGCCGTAGTCGGCCGCGAGATAGCGGACGGACGCTTCAAGAGCCGCCTTGGCGACGCCCATGACGTTGTAGTTCGGAATGACGCGCTGCGAACCATTATAGGTCAGCGTCAGCATGGAGCCGCCATTGGTCATCAGCTCTGCGGCGCGCTTGGCGATTTCCGTGAAGGAGAAACAGGAAATGACCATGGTGCGGCTGAAATTCTCGCGCGTCGTATCCGCGTAGAGGCCCTTCAGCTCGTTCTTGTCGGAAAAGCCGATGGCGTGGACGATGAAATCCAGCGAGCCCCATTTTTCGCGGATCGTCGCGAACAGGGCGTCGACCGAGGCGATATCCTCGACATCGCATGGCACGATGAAATCGGATCCGAGTTCGGCGGCTAGCGGTTTCACACGCTTGCCGAGCGCTTCACCCTGATAGGTGAAGGCCAGTTCCGCGCCCTGTGCCGCAAGCGCCTTGGAGATACCCCAAGCGATGGAATGATTGTTTGCGACGCCCATGATGAGGCCGCGTTTACCCTGCATGATGCCGTTCATGGGCAATTATCCGTTATGACGCTGGAAGACGAGCGTGGCGTTGGTGCCGCCGAAGCCGAAGGAGTTGGAAAGGATGGTGTCGATCCTGGCGTTGTCGATGCGGCTGCGAACGATCGGAACGCCCGCGAATTCGGGATCGAGCTCGGAAATATGCGCGCTTTCGCCGATGAAGCGTTCCTGCATCATCAGCAGGCCGTAGATCGATTCCTGAACGCCGGCAGCGCCCAGAGAATGGCCGGTGAGCGACTTGGTCGACTGGATATGCGGGATCTTGTCGCCGAAGACTTCCCGGATCGCGCCGATTTCCTTGCTGTCGCCAACCGGCGTCGAGGTACCATGCGTATTGATGTAGTCGATATCGCCCTTCACGGTGGAAAGCGCCTGCCGCATGCAGCGGATCGCGCCTTCGCCCGATGGAGCCACCATGTCGTAACCGTCCGAGGTCGCGCCGTAACCGACGATCTCGGCGTAAATCTTGGCGCCGCGCGCCTTTGCATGTTCCAGCTCTTCGAGAACCAGCACGCCCGCACCGCCGGCAATCACGAAACCGTCGCGGTTGACGTCATAGGCGCGCGAGGCGACGCTCGGCGTTTCGTTATATTTGGACGACATGGCGCCCATGGCGTCGAAGAGGTTGGACATGGACCAGTCGAGATCCTCATGGCCGCCCGCGAACATCACGTCCTGCTTGCCCCACTGGATCATTTCGGCGGCGTTGCCGATACAATGCGCCGAGGTGGAGCAGGCCGACGAGATGGAATAGTTGACGCCATGGATCTTGAACCAGGTGGCAAGCGTCGCGGAGGCGGTGGAGGACATGGCCTTCGGCACGGCAAAGGGGCCGATGCGCTTCGGGCTGTTGTTCTTCAGCGTGATATCGGCTGCCTCGACGATGGTGCGGGTGGAAGGACCGCCCGAACCCATGATGATACCGGTGCGCTCATTGCCGCTGATGTCGCTCTCTTCGAGACCGGAATCGGCGATTGCCTGTTTCATGGCGACATGGTTCCACGCGCCGCCCTGCGACAGGAAGCGCATGGCGCGGCGGTCGACCAGATCGGTCGGGTCGAGAGACGGTTTGCCCCAGACCTGGCATTTGAAACCGTGTTCGGCAAAATCCGGCGAAAATGAAATGCCGGATTTGGCATTGCGCAGCGATGCGGTGACTTCAGCGGCATCACCGCCGATGGAAGAAACAATACCGAGGCCGGTGACAACAACTCGTCTCATGAAAGGGACCTTTTCTTAAGATTTCGGCTGGACGACCGAAGTCGCCCGGCGTTTGTCAGGACTATTCCGTCTGCCTCAGGCAGCCTTTTCCTTCGACAGGCCTACGCGCAGGTCCGTCGCCTGATAAATGGTTTCGCCGTCCGCCTTGAGCCAGCCGTCGGCGGTTCCGAGCACCAGACGGCCGCGCATCACGCGCTTGAAATCAATACCATATTGAAGGAGCTTCGTGTGAGGGCGAACCATGCCCTTGAACTTCACTTCGCCGGTGGAAAGCGCCATGCCGCGACCTTCTTCGCCCAGCCAGCCGAGGAAGAATCCCGTCAGCTGCCACATGCCGTCAAGGCCCAGGCACCCCGGCATGATCGGGTTGCCCTGGAAGTGGCAGGGGAAATACCAGTCGTCGGGGCTGACATCGTATTCGGCGCGGATGAAGCCCTTGTCGAAGGCGCCGCCGGTTTCGGAAATTTCGGTAATGCGATGGACCATGAGCATGGGGGGCAATGGGAGCTGTGCATTTCCCGGGCCGAACAATTCGCCGCGACCGCAGGACAGGATCTCCTCGTAGTTGTAACTTGATTGCCTCGTTGCCATACCGCTTTCACTTCCCCAGTTACTGGTGTTGATCGACTTCACTAGAGCAAGTTAGGTTCAAAATGAAGCGCTGCAAGGGCAGAAGCCGCTCCGCCCTCATTCTTTGTCTTCGAACCTTCTTTTCAGAAGTCATTACCTCAATATGCCGTCCGCATACAGGAACCGTACGGCTGGAACCAGAGGAAATTTGCAGGAATGGCCGGTTTGCCGCCATTTGCCGCGCCTAAGCCACGCCGAAACTATTGAAAGCACTCGCCGCAAAAGATATATGCTAATGCAATTGGTAAGTTTCATACCTCTGTTTGGAATGGGATTGCATGGCATTTGACGCCACATTGGATATCGGAACGAGGTTGCGGCGCTCGGGGCTGCGCCCCACGCGACAGCGTGTGGCTTTGGGCGATTTGCTTTTCGCAAAGGGCGATCGCCATCTGACGGTCGAGGAACTGCACGATGAGGCGGTCACCGCCGGCGTGCCCGTTTCTCTCGCCACGGTTTACAATACGCTGCACCAGTTCACCGAAGCCGGCCTCATCCGCGTTCTCGCCGTGGAAGGCGCCCGCACCTATTTCGACACCAACGTCTCGGATCACCACCACTTC
This sequence comes from Agrobacterium sp. LMR679, assembly GCF_027157905.1. NCBI lineage: Bacteria > Pseudomonadati > Pseudomonadota > Alphaproteobacteria > Hyphomicrobiales > Rhizobiaceae > Agrobacterium > Agrobacterium sp. LMR679. Next base: position 1,256,728 of record NZ_JAPVOJ010000002.1, read on the forward strand.
TTCGTGGAGGGCGAGAACGAGGTTCTCGATATTCCCGTCAACAACCTCCAGATCGACAATTTGCCGGAAGCGCCGGAGGGCATGGAAATCGCCCATGTGGACGTGGTCATCCGTCTTCGCCGCAAGCGCGGATGAGGCTTCAGTCCGACAACAGACATGAAAATGGCGCCCACGGGCGCCATTTCTGTTTTCGGCGGTCATTTCCATATGTCACTTCATGACATCTTCGGGCCGTCTGCCGGGCTTTGCCTTGTAGGGCGGAAAAGTCCAGCCGAAGACCAGAGCACCGGATCGGACGGCAAAGGCCGTCAGGACGCCTGCGGCTGATGCGGCATAAAGCGGTGCGCCGAGGAAATAGACGACAATGAAGGTGGAGGAGCCCAAAAGCGCGCAGGTGATGTAGATTTCCGGCCGCAGCAGCACGGAAGGTTCGCCGGCGAGAATATCGCGCAGCACGCCACCGAATGTCGCCGTCAGAACGCCGGTGACGATGGCGACGGTTGCGGAGCCGCTGGCGGCAAGCCCCTTGGCTGCTCCCATGACGCAATAAGCGGAGAGGCCGAGTGCATCGAGCCAGATCAGTACGCGGTAACGGGATTCGAACAGATGCGCGGTGAAGAACAGCAGCACCGCGACCGAGACGCAGACGAGGATATAGGTCGGGTTCACCACCCAGAATACCGGCGTCCTGCCAAGCACCAGATCGCGCACCGTGCCGCCGCCAATGCCGGTTGCGGCCGCGAAAAACAGGAAGCCGATCAGGTCGAGCTGCTTGCGTGAGGCGGCGAGCGCGCCGGTTGCGGCAAAGATGGCGACGCCGGCATAGTCGAGAAAGCCCAGAAGCGTCATGAAAAGGTTCCCCCCGGAAACACGGGCTGCGAACACGTCAGTGTCGCGCAAGCACTAAACTCTAGGCTGGCCGCCCGGATGATCGCAACATCCATAACCGAAACGGATGCAAAGGAAAATGCCGTGCGAATCGCTCTCGTTGCCGCTCTTCAGGCGCTGGTTCTCTTGATGTTTCCGGTGGCGCTCTCGGCGCAGCAGCAGCTGGTGAACGACCCCGAGATCTACGAGAAGGACCATTTCCGCAATGAGTGCAAGGTGGCGGCCTTCGGCGACGATTTCGTCACGCGGCTGGATATCAACAATGACGGGCTGATGGACGCCGTCGTCAATCACGGCGTTCTCGATTGTGATGGCGAAAAGGGCCGCAGCTGCGACGACGAGGGATGCCCCTATAATTTCTATGTTCAGGTGAAAGAGGGCGGTTATCTGATGATCGCGACAGCCCGGATTTACGACTATGATTTCATCAAGCGCTTTGGCAACATGGTTTTCGTGCTGAAGATGCATCCGCGTTATTGCGAGCGTACCGACAAGGAACCCTGCCTGATGACGGTGCGGGTGCGCGGCACGAAATTCGTCACCATCTCGCGAAAGTGACGGCGACGATTTTCAGGGCGTAATCCGCCGGATTTTGACCCTTTGATTATAGCGCTGGCGAAGCGAGCGCGGAATGATGAAGGTGGCGATGGCGACGGCGAAAACCGTGGCCGCAACTACCCAGAGGGCATTCGATTGCAGCGTGGCGGCGAGAACGGCGCCGCAGATCGCGCCGCATATCATGCCCAGCCAGGGCACGATCTGAATGCCCCAGTCGAGGCTTCGTTCGCCGAGAAGAAAACGACCGATGCCGCGGCCGAAGCGGGAAAGCGCGCCGGTCACATAGGTAAGCCCGATTGGCAGTCCCTCAATGTGCTCAACGGCGGCGTTGACCATGCCCATGGCGAAAACGACGAGATAAAATTGCGCAAGAGCGGAAGTCTCGCCGCCGAGCAGCGCGGCAATTGTTACCAGCAATCCCACCGCCATCAGAACGGCGAAGATGCGCCGGTCGAACTTATGCGCCACCACGATGCCGCCGGCATTGCCCGCCACGAAAGCAACGATCGCGAAAAGCAGTTTCGCGGCGTGGGAATAGAGGCCAGCCTCTATCGAGACTGCGGCGCGCGTGGTGTTGCCGGTCATGAAGGACACGAAGTCGCCTGAAATATGCAGGCCCACCGCATCCGTCATGCCCGCGATGAAGGAAATGGCGGCAACCAGCGCAATTCCGGTTCCGGTTCGCCTTGCCCTGATGATGCTGCGACGTCTTTGTCTGGTCATGGAAAGCTCGATATGGAAAAACGGCGGGCCTGCGCGCGGGACAGTGTTATCCTATCTCTAGAATGCCGGACGGTGCATCCGCAATCTTTCTGGAGGCCTTCGGAAGCTTCTATTTTGTCTAGACAAATATAAAATCCCTGCCTACCATGCCTCAAATAAAGCGATAAACAGCATCGCACAAAAATAAATCAAAAGGGGTTCAGATCATGAAGAAAACATGGGTACTCGCCACAGTCGCCGCGCTCTTTTCATCCGCTTCCGCCTATGCCGAGACGTCGGTGACGATTGGCATGTCCGGCTGGACCGGTTTTGCGCCGTTGACGCTCGCCAAACAGGCCGGCATTTTCGAAAAGAACGGTCTGAAAGTCGATATCAAGAAAATCCCGCAGGCGAGCCGCCATCTGGCCCTTGCTTCCGGTGACATCCAGTGCGCTGCCACTACGGTGGAAACATGGATCGCGTGGAATGCCAATGGCGTGAAATCCACCCAGATTTTCCAGATGGACAAGTCGCATGGCGCCGATGGCATTGCGGTGCGCAGTGATGTTGCCAAGGTCGCGGACCTTAAGGGCAAGACGGTTGCCGCTTCCGCGCCGGGCACCTCCCCTTATTTCTTCCTTGCCTGGATCCTCAAGGAAAACGGCCTCACCCTGAAGGACGTCAAGGTCGTCAACCTCGAGCCGGGACCGGCCGCGCAGGCATTCGTTGCCGGTCAAAATGATGCGGCCATGACCTATGAGCCCTATCTGTCTACTGTCCGCGCCGCCCCCGACAAGGGCAAAATCCTCGCCACGACGCTGGATTATCCCGCTGTCATGGATACGTTCGGTTGCACCCCGGATTTCCTGAAGGCCAATCCGCAGGCGGCGAAAGCACTGGCGGACAGCTATTTCCAGGCGCTCGAGCTCATCAAGGCCGATCCCGAAAAGTCCTATGCGACGATGGGCGCGGATGTGAAGCAGACCGGCGAGGCCTTTGCCGCTTCGGCAAAGTTCCTCGAATGGCAGGACAAGGCCGCCAACCAGAAGTTTTTCGAGGGTGAATTCAAGACATTCTCGGAAAAATCGGCGGACCTGCTGCTGGAAATCGGCGTGATAAAGTCGAAACCCGATCTTTCGACCCTCGCGGATACGTCCTTCATTAAGTAACAGAAAAGGCGGCCGCGTTCCCTGCAGGGAATATTGCAGCCAAAGACAGGTGAGTGCGTCGATTGTGCGTCGCGAAACGCGCACGGCGCTCCGATGGCGCGGCGAAGGTGCCGCGCCGGTTTTCCGGACAGGGGACAGATGCAACCTCTTCAACCCATTAGGAACAGCACGAGAATTGCTCTCGGCATCCTGTTCTTCGTGCTGTTTTTTTCCGCCTGGGGCTTTGCCACGCTGGGCGGCTTCGTTTCGCCGACCTTTCTGGCCGACCCCATCACCATGCTGAAGGACGGCATCTACCTGCTCACCGATCAGGGTTTTGCCAGCGATATCGGCATGACGATCTGGCGCGTGGTGGGCGGTTTCGTGCTGGCATCGCTCATTGCCGTGCCGGTCGGCATCGCCATGGGGGCCTATAAGCCCATCGAGGCGCTGCTGGAGCCCTTCGTCTCCTTCGCGCGCTATCTGCCTGCTTCCGCCTTCGTGCCGCTCCTCATTCTCTGGGCCGGCATCGGCGAGATGCAGAAGCTGCTGGTGATCTTCATCGGCGCTGTGTTCCAGATCATCCTGATGGTGGCCGTGGCTGTCGCCGGCACAAGACGGGATCTGGTGGAGGCGGCCTATACGCTTGGTGCGAAGGACCGGGGCGTTGTTCGCCGTGTTCTCATTCCCGCCAATGCGCCCGATATTGCGGAAATCCTCCGTCTCGTTCTCGGCTGGGCCTGGACCTATGTCATTGTCGCGGAACTGATCGGCGCCTCCTCGGGTATCGGCTATATGATTATCAACAGCCAGGCGCTGATGGCGACCGGGCAGATCATCTTCGGCATCATCGTCATCGGCATTATCGGTCTTATTTCGGACTTCGCGTTCAAATCGCTGAACCGGAAGCTTTTCGCCTGGAGGCTTGCCTGATGAGCGAACTCGTTATCAAGGGCGTCAGTCGCACTTTTCCGGGTGTGCAGGGCGGGCAGCCGACGCTGGCCCTCCAGCCCACCGATCTGGAAATCCCCCGCAATGATTTCGTCACCATCCTCGGCCCGTCGGGATGCGGAAAATCGACCTTGCTGCGCATCATCGCCGGTCTCGACCGCCCGACGACGGGCGAAGTGCTGCTGTCCGGTAGGGCGGTGACGGGGCCGGGGGCGGATCGCGGCATGGTGTTCCAGTCCTATACGCTGTTTCCCTGGCTGACGATCCGCGAAAACGTCGCCTTCGGCCTGCGCGAACGCGGCGTTGCCGAGAAGGAAAAATGGGAGATTGTCGATAGCTATATCGACAAGGTCGGCCTGCGCGGCTTCGAGAACCATTGGCCGAAACAGCTCTCCGGCGGCATGCAGCAGAGAACGGCCATCGCCCGCGCCCTGGCGAACGGCCCGAAAATCCTGCTGCTCGACGAGCCTTTCGGCGCTCTCGACAACCAGACGCGCGGGCTGATGCAGGAATTGCTGCTCGGTATCTGGGAGCGGGAGCAGAAGACGGTCATTTTCGTCACCCACGATATCGAAGAGGCAGTTTTCATGGCGTCGCGTGTGGTGACCATGTCCGCAAGGCCGGGTCGCATCAAGTCGATCACGCCGGTCGACCTGCCGCATCCGCGTCACTACACCGTCAAGGCCAGTCCGGAATTTTCTGAGCTGCGCGCCAAGCTTACGGAGGAAATCCGCAGCGAGGCGATTGCCGCCGCTGCCCATGGATAGTTGATCAGGCAAAGGGGAGGATAAAAGCATCGGGATGAGGAGCACAGGCGCCGATCTTCAGGAAAAATCGCTGCACGAGCGCATCCGCAATGATGTCGAGCGTCATATCATGTCGGGCGAGTGGCCGCCGGGATACCGCATTCCCTTCGAACACGAGATGACCCGCCAATATGCCTGTTCGCGCATGACGGTGAACAAGGCTCTCGGCGAATTGGTGCAGCGCGGACTGATCGAAAGACGCCGCCGTCTCGGCACCTTCGTTCGCCAGCCCCATGCGCAATCGGCCGTTCTGGAAATCCACGATATCGAGCGGGAGGTGCAGGCGCTGGGTCTGGTCTACGGTTACCGTCTCGACAAACGACGGCTGCGCCCTGCGGGGGAAGAAGACGGCGCGGCCATGGCGCTTGCCGCCGACGCCCCGGTCCTGGAACTCACCTGCACGCACTTCGCCGGCGGCGTTGCCTTTTGCCTTGAGGAGCGCATCATCAATGTCACCGCCGTTCCGGAGGCGGAGGCCGCGGATTTTTCACAGATCGGGCCGGGGACATGGCTGCTGAAAATGGTGCCCTGGAGCGCTGCCGAACATCGCATCAGCGCCGTTTCCGCCGACCGTAAAAATGCAGCCGCGCTCGGTATTGCTTCCGGTGCTGCCTGTCTGGTCATCGATCGGCGGACCTGGCATGGGGCGGATTATATCACCCGTGTCCGTGTCACCTATCCCGGTGACCGTCATGCCCTCGTTGCGCAGTTTTCGCCCTCGCAGAGCAGCTGAAGGCCTTTGATCTGTCAATTTTTTGTAAAGAAGAGTTTACGGGTCGTCTTTTGACAATATAATAGTTGTCAAAAGAACTCAGGTTTATTATCGGAACGTCAAGCTTTCACGACGGTATCCGTTCATGACCCCGGTTTTCAGGAACCGGTCAATCTGCGGATGAGTTCATCGACGGAAATCCGGGATAAAAATTATGTCAGCTGAGACCTCAACTTCTTCCGCATCCTTCAACAAGGCAAACACAACAAGGCATCTCTCCCTTGCCATGACTGTCACCTTGCTGGCTGGCTTGAGTGCTGGCGCGGTTTTCGCTCAGACGGCACCGGAAACCCAGATACAGCCCGCACCGCAAACGGAAGCGGTTCAGCCGGTCGCTCCTGCGACGCCGAGCGCTCCGGCGGCCACGCCCGTCCAGCCTTCCGCGACTGTACCGGAACAACCGGCCGCCACCGCACCCTCGCAGCCTCAGTCAACTCAGCCCGCACCGGTCCAGCCTGCGCCCGCTCAGCCCGCGACGAATACCGCACCGGGCGCCGAAGGTCTGGCACCGCAGCCGACGCAGGCCGAGCAACCCGCACAGACGGGCCAGACGACCGCGCCGAATGAAGCCGCGACCCCGATAGAGCCTGTCAGCACCGAGCCCGCGAGCGCCGAACATCGTGCGGATATCCCGCACAACCTTTCTCCCTGGGGCATGTTCATGGCGGCCGACTGGGTCGTGAAGGGTGTCATGATCGGCCTTGCCTTCGCATCTCTGGTCACGTGGACGGTCTGGGTTGCGAAGTCTATTGAGCTTGCGGGTGCGCGGGTGCGCGCCGGCGCGACGCTCAAGGTCATTCGCAGGGCAAAAACCCTGACCGAGGCCACCGAGGCCGTCGAAAAGAAGGGCGGGCCGGCAGCACTGATGCTGCGCATGGCAACTCATGAAATGCAGCTTTCCGATGCGGTGGTCGAACACACGGATGGCGGCGGTATCAAGGAGCGTGTCTCTTCGGCGCTGTCGCGTATCGAAACCCATGCCGGTCGCCGCATGTCGCGCGGAACGGGTGTTCTTGCGACCATCGGTTCCACCGCTCCCTTCGTCGGTCTGTTCGGCACCGTCTGGGGCATCATGAACTCCTTCATCAGCATTTCGGAATCGCAGACGACCAACCTTGCCGTCGTCGCGCCGGGCATTGCCGAGGCGCTGCTCGCCACCGCCATCGGCCTTGTCGCCGCCATTCCGGCCGTGGTGATCTACAACGTCTTCGCCCGCTCCATCACCGGTTACCGCCATCTGCTGGCGGATGCCGCAGCCGGTGTGGAACGCCTTGTCAGCCGCGATCTCGATTTCCGCCGTATTCCGCCGGGCAGCACCAGTAAGCCCGCAGTATCGCTGGTTGGACGGTGATCGGCCATGGCTGGCGGTATTCGCGAAAATAGCGGAGACGATCTCTCCGAAAACCACGAGATCAATGTTACGCCCTTCATCGACGTGATGCTGGTTCTGCTCATCATCTTCATGGTGGCGGCACCGCTCGCCACCGTCGACGTGAATGTCGATCTGCCCGCATCCACCGCAAAGCCGGCGGAACGCCCGGAGGAGCCGCTTTATCTGACGGTCAAGGACGATCTCTCGCTCAATCTCGGTAATGATGCGGTTGCCCGCGAAGCATTGGCGGCCGCCATCGACCGGCAGACGGGCGGCAAGAAGGATACGCGCATCTTCCTGCGGGCCGACAAGGCGGTCGATTACGGCCACTTCATGGAAATCATGAACCTGCTGAGAGATGCCGGTTATCTGAAGATCGCCCTTGTCGGGCTGGAAAACGCGGCTGCCGCATCGCAGCCCGCTGCCGCTGGCCAACCCGCAGCGCCGGGAACCGCGCCATGACTGAAAACGGCTACCCGCAGGCCCGGCATTCCCGTATCGGGGAAGTGACGCTGTGGTCCGCCGCGGCGCTGCTCATGCTGGGCGTTCACGCCGGTTTTGCCTATTATCTCATGCAGGAGCCCGAGGAGCTGGATGCCGGCGGGCCGCCGCCTGCCGCTATCATGATCGAAATGGCGGCGATACCGGAAGCCGTCAAGACCGAAGAAACGACCCCGGCGCAGGATGTCGAAGACGCCGAAGAGGTGAAGAGCGACAGCAGCGAACCGGTGGAGGAAGCCGCCCCGGAAGAGCCGCCGCCACCGGAACCGGTTGCGGAAACGCCGCCGCCGCCAGAGCCGGTGCAGCCGCCCGAACCGCCGGTCGAGGAGATCGTCGAACCGCAGGAAATTCCCGAACCCGTGGAGCCGGTCGATCCCGTTCAGGAGCAGATGATGGCGGAACTCGAAAATGTCGAGGTCCCTCTGCCCGTCATGCGTCCTCCGCCGCCGCCCGTCGAAAAGAAGGTGGAAAAGAAAGAGCCGGAAGAGAAGAAGAAGGTCGAGCGCCAGCGTCCCAAACAGCAGCAAGCATCGGAACTGCGCGAAACGGCGAAGGCTGAAGCCCAGCAGTCCGACCGGACCGCGGCATCGCGCAGCAATGCCGGCTCCTTCTCATCCTCGTCCATGTCAAATGCCGATTGGGGTGCGAAAGTGCGCTCGGCGATGCAGCGGCGACTGGTGCGTTCGGCTGGAAAATCGGGAATGACCATTACGGTTTCATTCAAGATAGACAGCGGCGGTTCCGTCGGCGGTGCGAGGATTATTTCATCCACCGGTGACTCGGCGATGGATCAGAAGCTTCTGGCCGTCATACAAAGAGCGTCCGTCTCGCCGCCGCCGCCAGGCGCAAATACGAGTTTTACGCTGCCGATTCTTTTCAAGTAGGATGAAGCAGCCCGACCGCATAGGGCCATCCCGACTCTGGAGAGGATGGGATGCCCGATTTATTTTCCATGTTGATTTGCAGCGACCGTATACCGCAAAGTAGGACCAATCCGTCCCATCGCATGCAAGCCAACAGGAATCACGAAAATCATGAAATTCTCAATCGCAGAGGCGGAGGATCTCGTATCCTCTATCTTTGAGCGCAACGGCGTTCTGCCGCAAAACGCCCGTTCGGTGGCAAAGGCGCTCGTCGCCTCCGAGGCGGCCGGCCAAGGTGGTCACGGTTTTCGCCGCATCCCCGTTTATGTCCGGCAGGCGCGGGTTGGAAAGGTCGATGGCAAGGCGAGTCCGGTGACGACCCGCGTGAAGCCGGGCGTGCTCTCGGTCGACGCCAATCACGGCTATGCCTATCCGGCGATCGATTGCGCCCTTGAGGAGTTGCCGGACATGGTCCGGCAGCAGGGCATTGCGCTTGCAGCGATCCACCGCTCCCATCATGCGGGTGTGATGGCGCTGACCGTCGAACGCCTCGCCGAAATGGGTTTTGTCGCGCTCATGTTCGCCAACGCCCCGGCATCCATGGCCCCCTGGGGCGGCAGCAAACCGCTTTATGGAACCAATCCAATCGCCTTCGCTACCCCCGTCAGCGGCGCCGATCCGCTGGTCATCGATCTCGCGCTCTCCAAGGTCGCGCGCGGAAAGATCATGGCGGCCCGCCAGAAGGGTGAAACCATCCCCGGCGACTGGGCGCTCGACCGAAACGGCCGGCCGACAACCGATCCCGAAGAGGCCATAGAGGGAACCATGGTGCCCGCAGGTGAGGCCAAGGGCGCTGCGCTGGCTTTGATGGTGGAGATCATGGCCGCTGCGATTACCGGCGGAAACTTCGCATTCGAGGCATCTTCCCTTCTCGACGACAAGGGGCGCCACCGTCTCTCGGCCACACGATCATCGCCATAGACCCCGTATCCTCGGGTGGCGCGACCTTTACCGAGCGGCTGGCGCTCATCGCCGGCGAGATAGAAAAGCAGGAAAATGTGCGTCTGCCCGGCCGCCGCAGCCAGGGGATTCGCAGGCAGGCGCTGGAAAGCGGCATCGTGATCGAAAGCGATATTCTGGCCGAAATTCAATCGCTCTGATGCGACAATAAAACCCGGCGGGTCGAATATGACCCGCCGGGCAAACCGTAAAGCGCTGCTTTGCATTTGCGTCGAATAGGGCTGGACATCATGTCCAGCCCGCTTTGGTCCGCCATCCCGCCATTAACATTGAAGGATTTTGACGCAGAAAGCCGCTCATTCGGTTTTCAGCTTACGGCAGGGGACGTCTCACGTAAGCTTGGATGGATCAGGTGGCGATTATGCGTCCTGCTCGATAAGGCCGCGCAGCAGGGCAATGCTGACGGCATTCAGCAGATTGGCCGCACCCAGCCTGTGGCGCACCCTTTCCAGAGTGTCCTTCACGTCCGCTTCGTCCGCGCCGGTTATCAAGGCGACGTGGGACGGATGCTTGCCCCGCGCGACCAGCCCCAGATAATGCCGCTCACGCTCCGAAAGGATGATTTCACGCGTCTGGCGATGTTCATGCGGCGTATTTGAAGACATTTTCTTTCAGCCTTAAAAGAGATTGGCCTTCCCGGGGCGCGATCAGTCAATGATTCATTCCCCGAAACCAGCTCGTTTACCGCTCTGTCTATACGCGAACAGAAACGCTAATTTCGCCAATAGGTTTCATCTGGCATCGGTAATTATGCAATAAAGGGCCGCTTTCGCAGCCAGCCGATCCTGACGCGGACGCTCTATTCTCTGCATTGAAAGGAACTGCAACATCGATATTGCCAGAGACCACAACCGGTCTGGCGTGAAATGCAGCTTCAAAGCTCTGGAATGTTTTCGTCACACCCCGAAGGATATGCGGCGCTCTAATAGGCGATGTACCTCACCGATAGAATAACATCGCGCGCCAAGTTTTTCGTTTTATTGTTATGTTTCGGCACACAACGCGATGAGTGCCGACATATTTCTCAAATCTAATGCGTCATTTCGAAATATTGATGCCGTCAACATGTATCATCCGGCGGAATGATGCGCGTGTTTCTTGCGAATGTCGGTCGGTGTCGCCCCGAACCAGCGGGAGACGGAACGCGAAAACGCACCGGGTGTCGAATAGCCAAGCCTGTAACTGATGTCGGATACCGGAAGATCGCTTTCCACGAGGAGTTTGAAACCGGCATTTTTGCGAATGGCATCCTTTATCTCGTTGAGATTGGTGCCGAGCTCTGCGAGCCGCCGTTGAAAACTCCGCTCCGACAGGTTGAAATAGGGAGCGATCTCGCCGAGCGAAAGCTCGGCATCCGACAGACGCATCTGCATATACCGCTTCACCTGATCAATGAAATGGGTCGCGTCCGCCGATGTTTCCGGTCGCAACATGCGGCATTGCAGGTTCATCAGCTCGAACAGCCGCTCATCCGCATTCGGATTGACCACGTCGAGAAGCGATACCGGCAGACGCATGGTATGGATGGGCTGGGAAAAACTGACGCGCCTGGTCATTCTTTCTTTAAATAGCTGAATATTATTCGGTTTCGGCCGCTCCAGACCGATCTCGATCTGGTTGATGCGATCTCCGAGAATATCACGGAGACGCTGTACCAGGACGGCGAGCGACAAATCCACATATTGATCGCGTTTGGCGATAACCGGCGCGAAGGACCATGACAGGGTTACCTGCGTGGCATCCGTTACCATGGTGAAATTGCTGTTATTGGTCGCGTAATAAACATGGTCCTGAAGAAAACGCAGGAATGCCCTTACCGTCGGTGCGCTGATCAGCCCATATCCGAACGCGCCGGATGCACCCGCTGGAAAGGTGGAGGCGCATTGTAGACCGAAGGCGTCGTCGCCGGAAATCAGTGCGCAGGTTTCGAGCAGGCGGGAAAATCTATCGAGGCTGATGCGTTCCGTCAGGCTGCTGAATGTGGCTGGATCAATGTCCAGAGCCTTGCAGATCGGCGCGATATCGATGCCCCGTGACCGGGCATAATTGCTGACGCCGGCAGCCAGACCGGCCACCACACTTATCTCGTCACTGACCCTCTTCTCGGGCATCCCTCGCCTTGGCGTACCATGTTTGGAAATTGTCGCCTGATGGTAAGCCTTGAAAGAGCGTTTGTCGAGCAGCCGGGCTCCGGGATTTTAAGTGCGGTCGGTATCTGCGCTTTGCTCCAGCACCTGCATGATGGCTTGGCCGGCATCTTCGATAGCGCCGCTATTATCGACGGTCGTGACGTCGAAATTTCCAGCGACCGTCAGCGAACTGCGTTCCAGCCGCCGAAGAATATCGTCCCGGCTTTCCCGCCCGCGCTGCTCCAGCCGCCTTGCCAGCACCTCCGGCCGCGCAACGATGTTCAAGACCTTAAGACGGGAAAAGGCGGTGCCGAAATGCGGCAGGGCGGAACGCGAACCGTTGGCGATGACCACGTCTCCCGCATTGAGATGACGATAGACAGCGGCCGGGATGCCATATTTCAGCCCATGCGCCTGCCAGGACACCGCGAAGGCGCCCTCATCTTCCAGCCGGTTGAACTCGTGCATCGAAACGGCATCGTGGTTTTCACCCCCCGCATCGCCGCTGCGGGTAATGACGCGGCGGGTGAAGTGAAAGCCCGGCCGTCCGCACAGTCGCGCTGCGGCATAGTCCATCAGCGTGTCCTTGCCGGCCCCGCTCGGGCCGACAATCACGATCATCGTGCCGGGCGATGCCGCGCGCCGGCTATCCTGCCCATCGTGGGTCATGCCACGCGCTTGCCCTGACGCCAGACAGAACGGGCGACCGGCACACCATCCTCGCGGTGAACCCGGACCAGATCGGCCCGCAATCCCGTCGCGATACGACCGCGATCAAGAAGGCCGACGGTGCGCGCCGGCGTGGCGGTGACCATGCGCAGCGCTTCCGGCAGGCTGATGGCTTCTACCTGATCGGCGAGCAGGAATGGCGCGAAGAGCAGGCTGAAGGGCACATAGTCGGAAGAAAGAACATCCAGCACGCCGATCTCGGCAAGATCGCGGGCGGCGATGTTGCCGGAATGGGACTTGCCGCGAACGATGTTCGGCGCACCCATCAGCACGCTCATGCCGGCGCTGTGTGAGGCTTTTGCGGCTTCGACGCTGGTGGGGAATTCCGCCAGTTTCACGCCGTGGCCGATAGCCTCGCCGACATGCGCTTCGGTGGCGTCGTCATGGCTCGCGACGGTAATGCCGCGCTCGGCGCAGCGGGCGGCCAGATAATCGCGGTGCTTGGCGGAATATTCCGCCGACGCCGCCTGCCGACGCCGCACGAACTCGGCGAAAGCCTCGTCGCTCAGCCCACGCTTCTTCTGGTAATAGAAGATATATTGATCCATCGACTGGAACTGGCGCTGCCCCGGGGAGTGGTCCATCAGGGAAATCAGCCGCACGCGCGGATCGGTTTCGAAGTCTTCGAAATGTTCCAGCACATCCGAGGAGGCGACTTCACAGCGCAGATGCAGCAGATGATCCGAACGAAGGCGGTTCTGATCCGCCGCGGCCTCGATGGCGTCAGCCATTTCGCGCATTTCACCCTTCTTGAACCCGCCGTCTTCATCCGAACCGAGCCGCAGGCAGTCGAACACGGTGGTGATGCCGGAGGCGGCCACCTGTGCGTCATGGGCCTGAATGGCGGCGATCTTGTCCCAGATCACGCCGGGGCGCGGTGAATAATGCTGCTCAAGATGGTCGGTATGCAGTTCCACCAGACCCGGGATCAAATAATCACCTTCCAGGTCTTCGCCGGTTTTGGAAGCACCTTCGCTGATATCGGCGATCTTGCCGTCACGGATCAGGACGGAGCCCAGAATAATATCGTCTTCCAGAACGATACGGGCATTGGAAAGGGCGTGCTCGGTCATGGGTTCGCATCTTTCTTTGGTTGCTGGCCAAGGGGGTGCCAGCTGTGAACGGTAAAGGGCGCGCCGCGCGTTTCTTCAATGAACAAGGCGAGGCCGGAAATGCTGAGAGGTCGATCGGTGAATTCGGAAAACCGCGCCGAAAGCACCTCGTGCATGGCGGGCTGCTCGCTCTCGTCGATGCGGCCGGTCAGCGTCATGTGAAAACGGAAATCATCCATGACATGCGGATAACCCCAGAGAGACAGATTTTGCCGCTGGCTCTCCGTCAGCATCTGTGGCCGCCGACGGGCAATATCGGTCTCGGACAGGGGTGCGCGAAACCGGTCGAAATGATCGACGATCTCGGCGGCAAAATCCTGCAGCGGCTGATAGGTGCGGTCTGGGACCAGTGCGAAAAAGGGCCCGAGCGCACCGACGACGACACGTGGAATCTCGAAGGCGGATTGGCTTGCCGCGAAATCTTCGAAGGCTGAGAGCAGCTCCGCCTCGCTGTATTTTTTGGCAAGCTCGAAAGGAGCCTTTAGGGTCGCGTGGAAACCGTAACGGCGTGGCTCCTCCGTCATATCGGCATAGTCGTCGTGGTCGTCATGCAGCGTGCCGGAAAATGCGTTGCGGCCCAGCCAGCGTGACGCAGCCTCAGTCAGCGGGTGATCTTTAGCCGGAGAAAAATAGATGGCATAGCGCACGGCAAGCACTCTTCAGTGTCATGGGAGACCAGGGATGAGAAGCTATTTGGCGTGACTCGCCGGCTTCCCGCAAGGTCAGTAGTGCGAGGTAATTGGTTTCCGTGACAGAATGATGATGCCGAAGGAAAAAAGCGCATTGGAAATGCGGCAAGCTTCCGAATGTGCAGAAGACACAGGCAGAGATGATGACGGGATACGGCCGGCATAAATCGGGACTGCGCGAGTGTCCGGCGGAGATGACGAACATCATGGCGACGTTCGCCATTCCATCCCTTCAGACCTAGCGCTGTGTTTTGCCGATCAGGCGTGAACGCAGCGAATTGGAGATGTGGTCGAACAGGAAAACGACGAAGAGGATGAGCAGGACCATATAGGCGACCTTGTCCCAGTCGGCATTGGTGCCCATCGCTTCCAGTAGTTTCAGACCGATGCCGCCGGCGCCCACCGCCCCGATGATGGTGGCGGAGCGGGTGTTGCTTTCCCAGAAATAGAGTGACTGCGAAATGAAGACCGGCAGGACCTGCGGCAGCACACCGAAACGGTTGACCGCAATCGGAGACGCGCCGACCGATTTGACGCCCTCGCGCTGCTTGTCGTCGACATTTTCCAGCGCCTCGGCATAGACCTTGCCGAGCGCGCCGGTGTCGGTGAAGAAGATCGCGGCAATGCCCGGGATTGGTCCGGGCCCGAAGCTGCGGGTGAAGAACAGCGCCCAGATCAGCATGTCGATGGAGCGCAGGAAGTCGAACAGGCGCTTCATGCCCCAGTTCGCAGCCTTGTTGGCGGTGATGTTGCGCGCCGCGATGAAGGCGAGCGGCAGGGCGACGAGCGTGCCGAACAGCGTGCCTACGAAAGCCATGACCAATGTCTGCATCAGCTTGGAGAGAATATCGGCATGCTGCCAGACGCTGTTGTCGAGGAAATCATCGACCATGTGGCCGATATTGGAGCGCTCGGGATCGAGCCTTTCTCCCCACAGCGCCAGCGCAGCGAGTTCGCCATAGCCCTTGCCCCAGAATTCCGATTTGGTGTCGAACAGGAAATTAGCCCATCCGAGGAACCGGCGCTGCACATAGACCTGACTGGTGCGAATCTCCGCCTGACCGGCAAAGCCGTAATGCACGAGAACTTTCTTGCCATCCTGCTGAATTTCGTCGGGCAAGCCCTGCGGTGCGACCGCCGCATCGTCGTTGATGATGACAGGGTAGTTCTTGCCGTCGACATAAACATCCACCCGGGTCGGGGTCACGTCGAGTCGGTTTTCCATGCTTCCATAAATGACGCTATAGCCGCCACCCGGCAGGGGCTGCAGCCAGTCGATCTTTGCATCGACCGGATATTGGCCGCGGCTCGACCATTGCGGCTCAACCTTGCCGTCTTCGAAGCGCAGGCGCGGCTGGGCACGCCAGGAATACCAGTCCTGAATATAGCTCGAGGCGCGATCCCAACGGCCCTGCATGAAGGCTGGACCGACATTGAAGAAGAAAAAGCAGCCGATGAGATAGACAGTGACGGCGAGAAGGCCGACGAGCAGACCATATCGCTGCATGAAACTGCGGTTGAACACTTGCGGATGTGCGGCCGTCAGCCTCTCGCGGGCGGCGGTGTTGAGAATGAAGCTGGACGACATCAGGCCGCTCCCCGTCCGAATTCGAAGGATTGATGGCCGATCAGCCTGCGGCGCAGCCAGCCGGAAAACTGGTCGACGGCGATGATGGTGATCAGCAGAAGGATGATGATGGCATAGGTCTTCGACGCATGATCGTTACCGATCGACAGCCGGAAGACCTCGCCGATACCGCCGCCGCCCACGGCACCGATGATGGTGGAGGCGCGCACGTTGATTTCGGCGCGCAGCAGCGCGTAAGAGACGAAATTGGGCAGAACCTGCGGCACGATGGCGAAGCGCACCCGTTCCAGCCAGTTGGCGCCGGCGGCGCGCAGGCCTTCATCCGGCTTCATGTCGGCATTTTCCACCACTTCGAAGAACAGCTTGCCCAAAGCACCGATCGTGTGGACAGAAATCGCGATAATCGCGGCGATTGGACCGATGGATAGTATGGCGGTCAACAGCCCGGCGACGACGATTTCCGGGAAGGCGCGCAGCACTTCCATGACCCGGCGCACGACCCAGCGCACGATCCCGGCGCCGACGAGATTGGTGGAGGCAAAAAAGCAGAGCACGAAGGCAAAACTGGTGCCGATGATTGTCGAAACCAGCGCGATGTTGAGCGTGATGATCAGCTGATAGATGAAGTGCGGGATGTAGAAGCTGTCAGTGATGTAAACACGATCCGCGACGTAATTATATTTCAGCGAACCGTCCGCATAGGGTGACGGAAGGTCGAACATCGCCCGGAAAATTTCAAGCGGGCTGTCCGGCACGAAGGTTTTCATGAAGTCGAAGAAATAGGGCAGGCGCTCGAAGAATTTGCCTGAATTGGCCGCGTTGGCAAAATTCAGTGAAGCGGCGAGGATGACGAGGAAGATCACAAGCGAAATAACGGTATAAATCCGTCTTGTCGCAAGCTGCTGTTGATAATGACGCATCACCGTCTGGGACGATGCGCTCAATCCCTTGGGGGCGAGGGTGCCATGATGCAGTGTGGTCGTCATGCCGCTTTTCCTTTATTGGCAAAAGCGGCGGCGCCGCAAGGCACCGCCGCTTCCGGGTATGATCGCAGGATCAGCCGCCGATAACGGACTTACGGGCGTCGATGATCGTCTGGTAGAAGGACGGATTGACCTTGATGTAGGCGGTGTTCTTGCCCTGGGTGAAGCCCTGGAAGCAGGCCAGATCCTTCTTCGGCAGTTCCATGAAGAAGTCTTCGACCTTCTGCTTCATCGCATCGCCGAGCTTGTTGGTGACCATCAGCGGGCCGTTCGGGATCAGCGGCGACTTCCAGACTTCGACGATATCGTCCATGTCGAGGTTGCCCTTCTTGACCATCTGGTAGAGGTTGCCGGCGGTGTAGCCTTCTTCCCACTTGCCGACGCCCGAACCGAAGGTGGTGCCGACGTCGAACTTCTTGTCGAGAACGGCGAGAACGAGGTTCTCATGGCCGCCGCCGAAGCCGGTTTCGGAGAAGTATTCCTTGACCGGAACGCCGGTTTCCTTCGGGATAGCCACGTTCGGGACGAGGAAGCCGGAGGTGGAGTCGGGGTCGGCGAAGCCGATCTTCTTACCCTTGGCGTCAGCCAGCGTCTTGATACCGCTGTCCTTGCGGGCAACCATGATCGTGTAATAACCGGTCGAACCGTCAGCGCCGGCTGTGGTCAGGATCGGATCGACGGCCTTCGGATCGGCAAGAGCGATCTTGGCATAGGAGGAAGCGCCCATGGAAGCGATATCGATGGTGCCGCCGAGCAGACCCTGGATAACGCCGTTATAGTCCGGCGACGGGAAAACCTGAACTTCGGAAACGCCGGTCGCGGCCTTCAGGCCATCGGCAACGCACTTGGTGTTGCGGATCTGGTCGGCTTCGTTTTCGGAACCGTCGAGACCGATGCGCAGAACCTTGACGTCCTGAGCCATGGCGGAACCGGCCAGAACGCCAAGGGCGACTGCCGAAAGAAGGACTTTCTTCAACATGGACTTTCTCCTGTTTCCCGGCGAGCCGGAGTTTGTTGTGAAGTATCGGCCCTTGACGCGGGCGCAAACGATGCTGAGCGGTTCCTCAGAGCCCGGCGAGAGCGAGCGGTTCGGGGCCGGCAGATTGCTGCACCGGACGCGCGGGAAGCTGCGCGCCGGGAATGTTGATGCTGGTCGAGGTCATGGTCTCATCGATGCCCGACCCCTGCGAATCGGTTCCATAAATCTCCGTAACGGCCGCAGCCGTCAGCTCAGTAGGGGTTCCATCGAAAACGACGCGGCCCTGAGACATGCCGATGATGCGTTCGCAATAATTGCGCGCCGTATCCAGCGTATGCAGGTTGGTAATAACGGTAATGCCTTCGCGCTCATTGATGTCACGCAATGCGTCCATGACGATCTTGGCGTTCAGCGGATCGAGGGAGGCGATCGGCTCATCGGCCAGCACCATCTTAGGAGACTGCATCAGCGCGCGGGCAATGGCGACGCGCTGCTGCTGACCGCCGGAAAGCGTGCCGGCAGCCTGCATGGCCACATGTTCGATGCCAAGCCTTTCCAGGGCGGCTATCGCCATCAGGCGCTCGTCATTGGTGAAGATGTTGAACAGGCTGAGCGCCGTTGAACGGTGGTTGAGGCGACCGAGCATCACATTGGTGAGAACATCGAGGCGCGGCACCAGATTGAACTGCTGGAAAATCATGGCGCAGTCGCGCTGCCAGCTGCGAAGCGCAGCACCCTTCAGCGCCGAAACTTCCGTGTCGTTGAAATGGATGGAACCAGAGGACGGATCGACGAGGCGGTTGATCATGCGCAGCAGCGTCGATTTTCCCGCACCCGAGCGTCCGATAACGCCAACCATCTGGCCCTGCGGAATTTCGACATTCACGGAATCGACCGCAGTGTGGTTGCCGAAACGGCGCGTGACTTGCTTCAGGTGAAAGCTCATTTCCCCGTCCAATCTTCTTTTTGACGGGGTTCGGCGTAACAGCGGTGCGTGAAGTGTGGATGTCAGTTTGATGAATAAAATATTACAGATTTCAAGGATCTCGCGTCCGCCTGTTTGCCGACAAAGCTTTCGGGAGCAATCTCGGACCGTTCAAATCCGCGTGTCTTTTTTGATCGCATAAACAAAAATCCCGGGTGTGTCCCGGGATTTGCAGGTGTTCGGCAGAGTGAGATTTCATCCGCCATATTTCGCGACGAAATCCTCGGCGTCCAGGCTGCGGAAATCGTCGAGAGCGACGCGCAATGTCGCGTGGTCCCAGTCCCACCACTTCAGATTATCCATTTGCCGGCCAAGTTCCGCCGGGAAGCGCTCCCGGATCAGCCGGGCGGGCACGCCGCCGACGATGGTATAGGGCGCGACGTCTTTTGAGACGACTGCACCCGCCCCGATCACCGCGCCGTTTCCGACCGTGACGCCGGGCAGGATCGTCGCACCATGGCCGATCCACACATCGTGGCCGATGATCACGCGTTTGGCGCGGCGCGCGGCGAAGAAGTCCGTCTCATCCTCCGCATCGTCCCAATAGCTGTGGGCACGATAGGTGAAGTGATGCAGCGTCGCCCGCTGCATCGGGTGATTGGTGGCGTTGATGCGGACGGAGGCGGCGATGTTGACGAATTTGCCGATGGTGGCGCACCAGATCGCACCATCCTGCATGACATAGGAGTAGTCGCCCATCTCGACTTCCTCGATGCGGCAACGTTCCGAAATTTCGGTATAGCGGCCAATCGAGGAATTGCTGACACGGGCGGTCTCATGGATGACGGGTTCCAGGCCGACCTTGACGCTCATGCCGCTGCCTTTCTGGGAGAAAACTGTGAGACGTCCAGAATGCGGTCGGCGACGGCTTCCCGCACCTCCTCGTCATGGAAAATGCCGAGCAGTGCCGTGCCCTTCTGTTTTTTCTCGACGATCATATCGACGACGACACGCCGGTTAAGGGCGTCCAGCGAGGCTGTCGGCTCGTCCAGAAGCAGGATCGCATGGTCGGTGATGAAACCGCGCGCGATATTCACGCGCTGCTGCTCGCCGCCCGAAAAGGTCGCAGGCGGGAGCGACCATAGTTCCCGTGGCAGGTTGAGCTTCGAAAGCAGCATGGCTGCATGTTCGCGGGCTTCATCGGCGGCAACCTTGCGCGCCAGAAGCGGCTCGGCGACGACATCTATGGCAGCGACACGCGGCACGGTGCGCAGGAACTGGCTGACATAACCGATGGTGCGGTGACGGATATCGAGGATCGTGCGTGGCGAAGCGTTGCCGATATCGACGACCTGGCCCTCATGACGGACGAGAATCTGCCCGCTGTCGATGGCGTAATTGCCATAGAGCATTTTCAGGATCGAGCTTTTGCCGATGCCGGAGGGACCGCCGAGCACGACGCATTCGCCGCCGCAAACGAAGAAATTGACATCGCGGACGACGGGCAATTCGATACCGTCGCGAAGATGCATGGTGAAGCTTTTGAAGACTTCCGAAACGATGAGAGGCGTCGGCATGGCGTCAAACCTGCAGAATAGAGGAAACAAGCAATTGCGTGTAGGGCTCGCGCGGATCGTCCAGCACCCGGTCGGTCAGTCCGTGCTCGATGACGTCACCGCCTTTCATCACCATCATGCGATGGGAAAGCAGCCGCGCCACGGCAAGATCATGGGTGACGACGACGACAGCGAGACCGAGATCGTTGACCAGACCGCGGACCAGATCGAGCAGGCGCGCCTGCACGGAAACATCGAGGCCGCCGGTCGGTTCGTCCATGAAGACGAGGCGCGGCGAGGTGACGAGGTTGCGGGCGATCTGCAGGCGCTGCCGCATGCCGCCGGAAAAGGCGCGCGGCTGGTCGTCGATGCGGTCGGTGCCGATTTCCACCCGTTCCAGCCATTCGCTGGCCGATTGCCTGATATTGCCGTAATGTCGGTTGCCGACGGCCATCAGCCGCTCGCCGACATTGGCGCCGGCCGAAACCGCCATGCGCAGCCCGTCCGCCGGGTTCTGGTGCACGAAACCCCAGTCGGTCCGCATCAGGAAACGTCGTTCGGCCTCGCCCATATGATATAGGTCACGCACCGAGCCGTCGCGCATGCGATATTCCACACTGCCCGCCGTCGGCATCAGCCGGGTGGAAATGCAGTTGAGAAGCGTGGTCTTGCCGGAACCGGATTCGCCGACAATGGCCAGCACCTCGCCCGGATAAAGCTCGAAGGAGACGTTGCGGCAGCCGGCGCGGTCGCCATAATATTTAGAAACGTCCCTGACTTTCAGAAGCGGTGCGTCGCTCATTCTGCGGCCTCCTTCACATCCGCCAGCATATGGCCCTTGTGGCCATGGGCGCGGCGGTCTTCGCAATGGTCGGTATCGGAGCAGACGAACATCCGCCCGCCCTTATCATCAAGCACCACCTCGTCCAGATAGACATTCTCCGCACCGCACAGCGCGCAGGGCTTGTCGAAGCGCTGGATTTCGAAGGGATGGTCCTCGAAATCGAGGCTGACGACGTCGGTATAGGGCGGCACGGCATAGATGCGCTTTTCGCGTCCTGCGCCGAAGAGCTGCAGGGCGTCCGAGAGATGCATTTTCGGATTGTCGAATTTAGGGGTAGGCGATGGATCCATCACGTAACGCCCGGCAACCTTCACCGGATAGGCATAGGTGGTGGAGATGCGTCCGTTGCGGGCGATATCCTCGTAAAGCTTGACGTGCATCAGGCCGTATTCCTCCAGCGCGTGCATGACACGCGTTTCGGTCTCGCGCGGTTCGAGGAAGCGCAAGGGCTCGGGAATGGGAACCTGATAGACGAGGACCTGACCCGAATGCAGTTCCTCTTCGGGAATACGATGCCGCGTCTGGATGATGGTTGCATCCCTGGTGCGGGTGGTGACGGCAACATTCGCCACCTTCTGGAAAAAGGCGCGGATAGAAACCGCATTGGTCGTGTCGTCCGCGCCCTGGTCGATAACCTTCAGCACATCCTCTGGACCGAGAATGGAAGCGGTTACCTGCACACCGCCGGTGCCCCAGCCATAGGGCATGGGCATTTCGCGGGAAGCGAAGGGAACCTGATAACCGGGAATGGCGATGGCTTTCAGGATCGCCCGGCGGATCATCCGCTTGGTCTGTTCGTCCAGATAGGCAAAGTTGTAGGCAGCCAGCCCGTCGTCAAATGAAACTTCTTCAAGCATTGCGCGTTAGCCTTGTGAAAAAAGGAGTACAAGCTCATGGAGATTGGAATTCTTGCAGCCGTGTTCTTTGCTGTCTTTGCAGCATCGACCGTCTTTTGCGCTTACTGGTTTGGCGAGCAGCACAGCCGCTGAGCTATTCGGCCGCATCGCCCATCCACTCCGCGCCATCGGCGTTGATCGCCTCGAAATCGGTGCGCATTTTCCTGACCAGACCGAGTTCGGCCTGGAAATCCACGTAGTGCGGCAGTTTCAGATGTTCGACGAAACCCGTCGCCTGAACGTTGTCGGCGTGTGAAATGACGAATTCCTCGTCCTGCGCGGGGGCCACGACGTCCTCGCCGAATTCGCCCGCCCGCAGCGCCCGGTCGACCAGCGACATGGCCATCGCCTTGCGCTCGCTCTGGCCGAACACCAGACCGTAGCCGCGCGTGAATTGCGGCGGCGCCTTGGCAGACCCCTTGAACTGGTTGACCATCTGGCATTCGGTGACCTGTATGTCGCCCAGCGAGACGGCAAAGCCGAGTTCCGGCACCTCCAGTTCCACCTCGACCTCGCCGATGCGGATTTCACCGACGAACGGATGGGTGCGGCCGTAACCGCGCTGCGTCGAATAAGCGAGCGCCAGAAGGAAACCCTCATCACCGCGCGCCAGCGATTGCAGGCGCAGGTCACGCGGCATTGGAAATTCCATCGGCTCCCGCGTCAGGTCGCCGGCAATATGGTCAGCCGGCATATCGCCGTCAGTTTCAATCAGCCCTTCCTGGGCCAGAATATCGGAAACCCGCATGACATGTTCCGGCTCGCCTTCGCGCTGGGTGGCTGTCTCAACGGCCTCGTCCTGGAGAAGCGAAGGATCGAGCAGGCGGTGTGTGTAATCGAAGGTCGGCCCCAGCAGTTGCCCGCCCGGCAAATCCTTGTAGGTCGCGGAAACACGCCGCTGCACCGTCATGTCAGCGGTATCGACCGGAACCGAATAACCGAAGCGCGGCAGCGTCGTGCGATAGGCGCGCAGCAGGAAGATGGCCTCGATCATGTCGCCGCGGGCCTGCTTGACGGCAAGGGCTGCAAGTGACTGATCGTAAAGAGACGCTTCCGCCATCACCCGGTCGACGGCGAGCGAAAGCTGCGAAACGATCTGCGCGACCGTCATGGCGGGCAGGTCGCGGTCTCCGCGCCGCTTGTCGGCCAGAAGCCGGTGGGCATTGGCAATGGCGGTTTCCCCGCCTTTGACAGCAACATACATCTTATGCCTCCACGGATTGAATGCGCGTCGTGCGCGGCAGGCAGACAAATCTGTCGGCGGATGTCAGGATGACGTCGACGCCGCGCGGGAAGATGGCGTTGTTCTCCGCCCACAGCCGCGGGAATATGTCCGGCAGGCCGGTGGGGCTGATGATGTTGACGTGGCGGATACCGGGGCCGGAGAGCAGCAATTCCCGCCCGCCATCCAGATCAGGCAACTCGATGATGAGCGTGGTGGAGCGGTCGGGATACTCCTGACTTCCCTGCGCGAAGAGACCGAAGGAGGCTATTGCGCTGCCCGCTTCGATGACGGCGAAATGTGCCGCACTTTTTTCCTCGGTCGGGACCGCACCGGTATGAAATCCGATCCAGCCGGGGACGGTGGTTTTCCGCAGGGCGCCGCTCAGCCAGACCGGCGTATCGTGATCGCAGAGCGCCAGCAGGACCGCGCCGGTGGCCGGGGCGAGAGGCGATGGCGGGGCGACTGCGGTTTCGATTGTCTGCGGCGTGCCCGGCCGGGCCATGCCATCCATGAGTTTCTTGAAAATCCGTTGGGAATCGAAGACGGCGTCGGAAAAACCGCCCGTCAATGCTTCGGCCTTGACGCTCATCAATCTTCTCCTCGAACCATGGTGAAGAAATCGACCCGTGTTGCAGCGGTTTCTTTTGCTTTCCTGTCCTTCTCCTCGGCCAGTCGTTTCTCGACCGGTGAAAGAAGCTCGGTCTCGACAAAGCTGCGGGTCGGGCTTTCCTGCCAGAGCGCATCGAAAACGGCGGCGTACCAGGCCTTCTTGCGTCCGGTGCCGAGAACATGGGCGTGACCGACGGTGCCTGAGGCAAGCTTGACGGTTGCCCGGGTCACGGTCGTCTCGCCCAGATTGAAGGGTGCGCCGCCGCCGCCGATACGGCCCTTGACCATGACGAGCCCGGTTTCCGGGCCGCGCACATTTTCCGTCCGGGGGCTCTCATCCTGCCGGCTCCAGACGGCTTCGAGCTCGTGCACGGTGGCGCGGGCAAGAAGCGCCGCCACCCGCTTTCTGTCTGCATGCAAATCCGCAGTTTCGCTAATCATCGCTTGACCTCTAATGTCTATTGATATAGACAACTATACAATATAAGTTACATTTAACGTTGATGAATGACAAGCGTGTGACATGGGCCCTTCGGCAGCGATGAAAAGAAAGAACGGCGTGGCGCTCTGGCGGCAGATCGCCGACAGGATCAGAGGCGAGATCGCGGCGGGCGATCACGATGAAACCGGCATGTTGCCGCCGGAAATGACCCTGGCCGAAAAATTCGGCGTCAACCGCCATACCGTCCGAAGCGCCATTGCGGCGCTGGCCAGCGAAGGTATTCTCGAGCCGATGCAGGGGCGCGGGACCATGATCGCCCGCAAGGAGCGCCTGAGTTTTCCGATTTCACGGCGCACGCGATTTACGGAGGGCATCGGCGATCAGGTTAAGGAAATGGAAGCGCTGCTTCTTTCCCACACGACCGAACCGGCCAATGCCGATCTGGCGGCGCGGCTGCAATTGCCGGCGGGTGCGCCGCTCATACGTCTCGAAACGCTCCGCAAGGCCGATAACCGCCCGGTGTCCCGCTCGACCACATGGTTTCCGGCCGATCGTTTCGCCGGAATAGGGGAGGCCTATCAGAAGAGCGGCTCGATAACCGCTGCCTTCAATATGCTGGGCGTGGCGGACTACGTGCGTATTTCCACCGTCATTTCCGCCAGCCATGCGGATACGCAGGATCTGGCCGATCTCGAATTGTCGCCGGGCGCGATCCTGCTTGTTACTCAAGCATTGAACGCCGATATGGATGGCGTACCGGTACAATATGCCATCAGCCGCTTTTCGGCCGATACGGTCGAATTCACGGTGGAGAATTAAGCCGAAAGCTTACTCCGCCTGCGAAAGCCCCAGCACATCCAACATCGAATAGAAGCCCGGCTTCTTGTCGAAGGCCCAGACGGCTGCAGCAATCGCGCCGCGTGCGAAAATGGAGCGGTCGCCGGCATAATGCGAAAGCTCCACGCGCTCGCCCTCTCCGGCGAAGATCACCGAATGTTCGCCGATCACCGAGCCGCCACGCAGCGTGGCAAAACCGATGGTCCCCGCTTCACGCGCACCCGTATGCCCGTCGCGCACGCGAACGGACGATGTGGTGAGATCGACCTTGCGGCCCGCCGCCGCCGCCTCGCCGAGCAGAAGGGCGGTGCCAGAGGGCGCATCCACCTTGTGCTTGTGGTGCATTTCAAGGATTTCGATATCCCAGTTCTGCGCATCCAGCGCCTGCGCCGCCTGCTGTGTAAGAACACTGAGCAGGTTGACGCCGAGGCTCATATTGCCCGACTTGACGATGCGCGCATGACGCGATGCGGCCTTGAATTTTTCCTCGTCCGCCGGTGAGCAGCCCGTGGTGCCGATCACATGCACGATGCGGGCCTGCGCGGCGAGGCCGGCAAAGGTGACGCTGGTTGCCGGCGAAGTGAAATCGATCACCCCTTCTGCGTGGAGAAATGCCTGCAGCGGATCGCTGGTGATCTCGACGCCGATCGGGCCGAGGCCGGCGATCTCGCCGGCATCGCGGCCGACAAAGGCCGAGCCTTCGCGCGCGACGGCGGCATGCAGCTGGACGCCGGGCATCTGGTGAATGAGGCGGATCAGCGCCTGTCCCATGCGGCCCGCCGCGCCGACCACCACCAGTTTCATGCCGCTGCTGCCCATGCTGTCACTCACTTTTCATCTCGGACGGATCGATATCCGCCGGTATCTGTCGTTTGATGTTTTCTACAGCGACGTTAAAGACCGCCCGCCCGCTTCGCAAGCATCACATAAGAACAGGCCGGGCGATCAAGCCCTCCAGCGTCGTCCGTCCAGCGACAGGCCGAAATCGGACGGCGTTCTCGAATAGGTGGCAAGCCCGGAAAGAGCCGCCTGCGGATGGGTGACCACGAAGGTCGGAATGGTCCGCATCAGCGCGCTGTGCGGCGCCTTGTCTTCGAAGGCGGCCCGGAATTCCGGGCTCTTCAGCGCCGGAATGATCTTCTGCGAAATGCCCCCGGCTAGATAGACACCGCCCTTGGCCATGAAGATCAGCGCGAGGTCACCGGCCACGCGGCCGAGATAGGTGCTGAAAAGGGACAGGGTCTCTTTCGCCTGCCGGTTATCGCCCGAAAGCCCCTGCGAGGTAATGTCGGCCGGATCGGAAAAGACAGGCTCGACGCCATCGGCGGTGCAGACCGCCCGGTAAAGATTGACCAGCCCGCGCCCGCACAGGATCTGCTCCCCGGCGACACGGCCCTCGATGGTTTCGATATGCGGGAAAACCGCATAATCACGCGCGCTTCTCGGGCCGATGTCGATATGGCCGCCTTCGCCGGGCACCGGGAACCACATATGACGGGCGTAAACCAGCCCGGCGACGCCAAGCCCCGTGCCCGGTCCAAGAACGGCGCGCGATGCCAGCACATCCTTGCGGCCGGAGCCGATGGATTCCCGGTTGTCGTCGTCAAGTGCTGCAATCGCCAGAGCCTGCGCCTCGAAGTCGTTGATGACGATGACATCCTTCAGGCCGAGATTGGCCAGCATATCCTTCGGCTTGACGACCCAATGGCAGTTGGTGAGCGGAATCTCGTCACCTTCGATCGGGCCGGCGATCGCCAGAATGGTCGAGACAGGCTGCAGCGAGGTCTTGTCCAGAACCGCCTGCTGGATGGCGTCGTCGATGGTCGGATATTCCGCTGTCTTCACGGTGGTGAGGTGCACCGGTTCGGCAAAGGAATCGATCAGAATGGAAAAGCGGGCATTGGTGCCGCCGATGTCGCCAAGAAGGATCGGAAAGGACAGATATTCGGTATCGGACGTCTTCGGCATTGCCTGTTCCATGTTGGGAGGTTCAGTTGGCGACGTGGAAGTCGATGAGATTTTCTGCGGTGGCGCGGTTGAGCGCCATGGGAATATCGTAAACCGTAGCAAGCCGCGTCAGCGCCTTCACATCCACGTCATGGGGCATGGCTGTCAGCGGATCGGTGAAGAAGATCAGCATGTCCACCTCGCCGGTGGCGATCATCGCGCCGATCTGCTGGTCGCCGCCAAGCGGACCGCTTTTGAGGCGAATGACTTCAAGACCCGGACAGGCTTCCTGTACCCGCCCGCCCGTCGTGCCAGTGGCGACGATCCTGAAGTCGGAAAGCGCTTTCTGGTGATGACGGGCGAAATCCGCCATATCGTCCTTTTTCTCGTCATGAGCGATGAGCGCGATACAGCGTTGTCCTTCCATGGTCCCAGCCCGTTCCATCAAGAATTAAATCGATTTGAAGCCTTCTATAACAGCTTGCCGCCATTTGAAAAGGGAAGCTGTTGAATGCCCCATTTCTGTTTCAGTTCAATGTCGGGCGCTGGGTGGGAAGCGGAATATCCGAAGGCGGCTGCAGGGCGGGGGCTGCCTGAATGACCTGTTCCACGCTTTGCTGGCGCGTTGCCGGAGCAGGCGAATAGGCCTGGGCCGCAAGTCCCTCGGGGTTAGTGGAAGGGGCAGCGGCCACGGCGGCGCAGGCCGAGGGCAGATCGGAAACCATGACCGGGCGAGGTTTCACCGGCTTGGCATTGGGGTCCTTTTTCGGCGGCGCCCATGGTTCCTTGCTGAACCACCAGGCAAGCGATTTGTCGCAGCCGTCGCCTTTGCCCACGGCCGCCTGCGGTTTGCAATTGGGCGCGCCGGGCGGGCATTCGAGACGGATGTGGAAATGCTCGTCATGGCCGTAGATCGGCCTGATCTTGCCCATGAAGGTGCGGTCGCCGGTCCATGTCTGGCAGAGTTTCTGCTTGATGGCCGGGTTGACGAAGACCCGCTCCACCTGCGGATAGCTTGCCGCCATCATCACCAGCCGGGCATTGAGCGGTGACCACTTGCGGTCATCGACCGTCAGGAACTTGCTCTTGTCCAGCATGGAGATGAAAGGCACCGTTTCGCGCTGCTCCACGCTCAGCCGCGGGGTCGGCATCGGCCGCCACCAGATGTCCACATCGAGGCCGATCTGGTGCGAAGCATGGCCTGTCAGCATCGGCCCGCCGCGCGGTTGGGAAATATCGCCCAGCAGCAGGCCCGGCCAGCCGATCTTCTGGGCATCCTGCGAAAATTGCTCGAGGAAGGAAATCATCTGCGGCTGGCCCCAGCGCCGGTTGCGGGAAAGGCGCATGGCCTGCCAGCCGGGACCGTCCGTCGGCATGGCGATGGCGCCGGACTGGCAACCCTTGGCATATGAGCCGATCGGCTGCGAGCCCGTGGCGGAAGGCAGCGCCATGTGGCCGAACACTTCTTTCGCGGGCCTGTCCTCGGCCGATGCGGTTTCCATCTGCAACTGCAGCGCGGAGACGACCGAAATCGCCAGCATGGCCGCCTTGAAAACTCTCGATGATCCCGCCGTCATATAGTCGTGCCCGTCCGATCAGATGATTCTCTTCCCCTTAAGATAAACTGGAACGGGATTTTGTTGAAACCATGTTTCGCCCCGCATCTCGCAAAGCGCGAAGATAAAGGCGTCGATAAAGAGCTTGTGAGCCGGCGCATCTGTTTTTTGCCAATCTTTGTTTTATGCTCTCTTCAACAAACGCGAAAACAGGGACATTCCCCCGATGATATTGGCACCACTGAAATCCCGTCTCCTCATTGCTCTTGCGGCATCCGCCCTGCTGATACCGGCGGCGGCCTCCGCACAATCGGCCGATGTGTGGCGAAAGGGGATTTCGACGGTCGGGGAACTGAAACATCCCGATGGCTTCGATCATTTCGACTATGTGAACACCAAGGCGCCGAAAGGCGGCACCCTTCGCCTGTCGACGGCGGGCACCTTCGATACGCTCAATCCGCTGCTTGCCAAGGGCGAGGCGGCGACCGGCCTTTCGCTCGTTTTCGATACATTGATGAAATCGACGGAAGAGGAGCTGTCGGCTTCCTACGGTCTTCTGGCGGAGGGCGTGAGCTACCCGGACGATATTTCGAAAGCCACCTTCCGGCTGCGCGCGGAGGCGAAATGGGCCGATGGCAAGCCGGTGACGCCGGAAGATGTCGTCTTCAGCTTCGAAAAAGCCAAGGATTTGAGTCCGCAGCTTGCGACCTATTACACCCACGTCACCAAGGCGGAGGTGAGCGGCGAAAGGGACATTACCTTCACTTTCGATGAAAAGAACAATCGCGAATTGCCGCAGATTGTCGGGCAATTGCTGATCGTTCCCAAGCACTGGTGGGAAGCCGCCGGCCCGGATGGCAAGCCGCGCGACATATCGCGCGGCACGCTGGAGCCGGTGATGGGTTCCGGCGCCTACAAGATTGCGGCAGTCTCTCCCGGCTCGACAATCACTTACGAGCGCCGCGACGACTACTGGGGCAAGGACGTCAACGTGAATGTGGGGATGAACAATTTCAAAACCATCGCCTACACCTTCTTTGCCGATCAGGATGTGGAATTCCAGGCCTTCAAGTCCGGCACCGTTGATTTCCGCCAGGAAGCCTCCTCCAGCCGCTGGGTCACGGGTTATGATTTTCCGGCCGTCAAGGAAGGCCGCGTCAAGAAGGAAGAACTGCCGAATATCTATCGCTCCGTCGGTATCATGCAGGCCTTCGTGCCGAACATGCGAAGGGAGAAGTTCCAGAACCCGAAACTGCGCAAGGCGCTCAATTACGCCTTCGATTTCGAGGAGCTGAACCGCACGCTGGCTTACGGCCAGTTCCAGCGCATCAACAGCTTCTTCATGGGCAGCGAACTGGCCTCTTCCGGCCTGCCGACCGGTCGCGAGCTGGAAATTCTTCAGGAACTGAAGGATCAGGTTCCGCCGGAGGTCTTCACCACCGAATATCGCAACCCGGTCGCGGGTGATCCGGCCAAGCAGCGTGACAATCTGCGCGAGGCGGTCAGGCTGATGAAGGAAGCCGGTTACGAGCTGCGCGGCAACCGCATGGTCAATGCGAAAACCGGACAGCCGCTCGATATGGAGTTTCTGATCGATTCCGCCGGCATGGAAAGAACCATCCTGCCTTATGTCCAGAATCTGAAGAAGATCGGCATCAACGCGACGATCCGTACCGTCGACGCGTCGCAATATACCAACCGCACCCGCAGCTTCGATTATGACGTGATCGTCAAGCTCTGGGCGACCTCGGCCAACCCCGGAAACGAACAGGCGGATTTCTGGGGCTCGGCGGCCGCCGACCGGCAGGGTTCCAATAATATTGCCGGTATAAAGAATCCGGCCGTTGATGCTTTGGTCAGAAAAGTCATCTTTGCGCCCGACCGGGATGAGCAGGTGGCGGCGGCACGCGCTCTCGACCGGGTGCTTTTGGCAAACAGCTATGTCATCCCGCAATTCTACCGTGGTGAGATGTTCATCGCCTACTGGAACACGCTTATCCGTCCGGAAAACCTGCCCCAATATGGCGTCGGTTTTCCAGACGCATGGTGGTCCAGCCAGGCCGGAAACTGACGCCGGCCTTGCTTTCGTGGCGAAGGCTTGATTCACATAGGGCGAGACAGATCGCTCAAAGCGCAGGCATGCGCTTTCAGGAAAGGACCGGGTTTGACTGAGACGAAAACCGCTGACGTATCGGCCGGGAGCAGAGGCTGATGGGCGCCTATATCCTCAGACGTCTGGCGCTGATGATCCCGACCATCGTCGGCATTATGGGCATTTCGTTTCTCGTCATCCAGTTCGCGCCGGGCGGGCCGGTGGAACAGGTCGTCGCGCAATTGACGGGGCAGGGCGACAGCGCCTCCGACCGGCTTTCAGGCGGCGGCGATCTCATGGGCCAGTCCGGCGGTTTCGATGACAGCGGTTCGAAATATCGTGGTGCGCAGGGTCTCGATCCGGAACTGATCGCCAAGCTCGAAAAGCAGTTCGGCTTCGACAAACCGCCGCTCACCCGCTTTCTCGAAATGATGTGGAATTACATTCGTTTCGATTTCGGCGACAGCTTCTTCCGCAATTCCTCGGTGATCGATCTTATCATCGACAAGCTGCCGGTATCGGCCTCGCTCGGTTTCTGGATCCTGATCATTTCATACATCATCTCCATTCCGCTCGGCATCAAGAAAGCCGTGTCCGACGGCTCGACCTTCGACGTCTGGACCTCCGGCATCATCATCATCGGTTATGCCGTGCCGAGCTTTCTCTTCGGCATTCTGCTCATCGTCCTCTTCGCCGGCGGATCCTTCTTCGACTGGTTCCCGCTGCGCGGCCTTGTGTCGGACAATTTCGCGCAACTGAACTGGTGGCAGAAGATCATCGACTATTTCTGGCACCTGACCCTGCCGCTCATCGCACTGTCGCTCTCGGCCTTCGCGACGACGACGCTGCTGACCAAGAACTCCTTCATCGACGAGATCAAGAAGCAATATGTCATCACCGCCCGCGCCAAGGGCCTCACCGAGCGCAGGGTTCTTTATGGTCATGTCTTCCGCAACGCGATGCTGATCGTGATCGCCGGTTTTCCGGGCGCCTTCATCTCGGCCTTCTTCACCGGCTCGCTGCTGATCGAGAATATCTTCTCGCTCGATGGCCTCGGTCGCCTCGGTTATCTGTCGGTCGTCAACCGCGATTACCCGATCGTGTTCGGCACGCTCTTCATTTTCTCGCTGATGGGCCTCGTGGTCGGCCTCATTTCCGACCTGATCTATACATGGATCGATCCGCGTATCGATTTCGAGCGGAGGGACGTGTGATGACGCTTGCCCATACCGCCGAAACGGAAACGCTGGTAAAACCGAAGCGCCCGTGGTTTTCGCCCACCACCAAGCGCCGCTGGCAGAATTTCAAGGCAAACCGGCGCGGTTACTGGTCCTTCTGGCTGTTCCTGATCCTGTTTTTCCTGAGCCTGATTGCGGAATTCATCGCCAATGACAAACCCATTCTCGCCTCTTACAAGGGCGAGATTCTGGTGCCGGTGATGGTGGATTATCCCGAGGAGAAATTCGGCGGCTTCCTGGCCCAGACCGACTACAAATCCTCCTTCATTCAGGATGAGATCAACGCCAATGGCTGGATGATCTGGCCGCCGATCCGCTATTCCTATCAGACCGTCAATTCCAATATTCCGCATTCTGCGCCGACCGCGCCCTTCTGGCTGATGGATAAAAAGGATCGCTGCTCGGCTTACCCGCAAGGCGATGCCGATCCCGGCTGCACGCTTGGCAATCTCAACTGGCTCGGAACCGACAATCAGGCGCGCGATGTCACTGCGCGGATGATCTACGGATTCCGCATTTCCGTGCTGTTCGGCCTGACGCTGACCATTGCGTCGGCCCTTGTCGGCGTCACCGCCGGCGCCATTCAGGGTTATTTCGGCGGCTGGACGGATTTGCTGTTGCAGCGTTTCATCGAAATCTGGTCGTCCATGCCGGTGCTTTATATCCTGCTCATCATCGCGGCCATCCTGCCTCCAGGCTTCTTCGTACTGCTTGGCATCATGCTGCTCTTTTCATGGGTCGGTTTCGTCGGCATCGTCCGCGCCGAATTCCTGCGGGCCAGAAACTTCGAATATGTCCGCGCCGCCCGCGCACTCGGCGTCGGCAACTGGACGATCATGTTCCGCCACCTTCTGCCCAACGCCATGGTGGCGACGCTGACCTTCCTGCCCTTCATCCTTTCCGGCTCGATCACGACGCTCACCTCGCTCGATTTCCTCGGCTTCGGCATGCCGCCGGGATCGCCGTCGCTGGGTGAGATGATCGCGCAGGGCAAGAACAATCTTCAGGCCCCCTGGCTTGGCCTCACTGCGTTTTTCACCATGTCCATCATGCTCTCACTGTTGATTTTCGTCGGTGAAGCGGTGCGCGACGCCTTCGACCCACGCAAGACGTTCCGGTGATCGCCATGACGGAAACAAAGACCCAACCGCTTCTCTCCGTCCGTGATCTCTCCGTCGCCTTCCATCAGGGCGGCGCGACCAGCATCGCCGTCGATCATGTCTCTTTCGACCTGATGCCGGGCGAAGTCGTTGCCCTCGTTGGCGAATCCGGCTCCGGCAAATCCGTGACCGCGAACTCCATTCTCAAATTGCTGCCCTATCCGGCGGCAAGCCATCCCTCGGGGAAAATCCTGTTTGACGGCAAGGATATGCTGACTTTGCCGGAACGCGCCCTGCGCGCGGTCCGCGGCAACGATGTCACCATGATTTTTCAGGAGCCGATGACCTCGCTCAACCCGCTCCACACCATCGAGCGGCAGATCGGCGAGATTCTGGAACTGCATCAGGCAATCACCGGGTCCGAGGCGCGGGCGCGCACGCTGGAACTGCTGCTGCAGGTGGGTATCCGCGAACCGGAAAAGCGCCTGAAGGCCTATCCGCACGAATTGTCCGGCGGCCAGCGGCAACGCGTGATGATTGCCATGGCGCTTGCCAACCGGCCGAAACTGCTGATCGCCGACGAGCCGACGACGGCGCTCGACGTGACGGTTCAGGCCCAGATTCTCGAGTTGCTCGGCGATCTGAAAAGGCAGCACGGCATGTCCATGCTGTTCATCACCCACGATCTCGGCATCGTTCGCAAGTTTGCCGATCGCGTCTGCGTCATGACCAAGGGAAAGATCGTCGAGACCGGCACCGTGGAGCAGGTGTTTACCGATCCGCAGCACGCCTATACGCGCCATCTTCTGGCGGCGGAGCCGAAAGGCGAGCCGCCGCATTCCGACGCCAGCAAACCGGTGGTCATGCAGGGTGACGATATCAAGGTCTGGTTCCCCATCAAGGCGGGACTGATGCGCCGGGTGGTCGACCATGTGAAGGCGGTGGACGGCATCGATATCACCCTGCGCGCCGGGCAGACGGTTGGTGTGGTTGGCGAATCCGGCTCCGGCAAGACCACGCTCGGTCTGGCCCTCTCGCGGTTGATTGCGTCTGAAGGGCGTATCAGCTTCATCGGCCAGTCGATCGACCACTATTCCTATGAAATGATGAAGCCGCTCAGAAACCGGCTGCAGGTGGTGTTTCAGGATCCTTATGGGTCGCTCAGCCCACGCATGTCGGTCGGCGAGATCGTCGCCGAGGGCCTGAAGGTGCATGAACGGTCTCTGTCTGCCGATGAGCGTGATACGCGTGTCGCCACCGCGCTGGAAGAGGTCGGTCTCGATCCGGCCACCCGCTGGCGGTATCCGCATGAATTTTCCGGTGGCCAGCGCCAGCGCATCGCTATTGCCCGCGCCATGGTGCTTAAACCCCGCTTCGTCATGCTGGATGAGCCGACATCCGCGCTCGACATGAGCGTGCAGGCGCAGGTGGTCGATCTGCTGCGCGATCTGCAGGCGAAACATGAACTCGCGTACCTCTTCATCAGCCACGATCTGAAGGTGGTGAAGGCGCTCGCCAACGACCTGATCGTCATGCGCCACGGCAAGGTGGTGGAGAGCGGCCCGGCGGCGGAAATCTTCGCCAACCCGCAGCAGGACTATACCAAGGCGCTGCTGGCGGCCGCCTTCAATATCGAAGCGATGAAAACGAAGGCGATAAGCCAGTAGGCCGCATTGCTGTTTCTGTTAAGGTGATGATTTTTCTGTTGCTTTGCGGAAAATGCCGACCCATGTTGAGGGGCATGTGACGCGGAAACGGATTGATTGCCATGGCAGCGGATGTGATCGTTTTGGGTGCGGGGATCATCGGGGTCTCCGTCGCCCTGCAGCTGGCCCGCAGGGGTAAGTCGGTGGTGCTGGTCGACCGGCGCGGGCCGGGCGAGGAGACCTCCTTCGGCAATGCCGGGCTGATCCAGAGAGAAGGCGTCGTGCCTTATGCCTTCCCGCAGGATCTCGCCCTGCTGCTGCGCTATTCCCTGAACAACAGCATCGATGCCCGCTATCACCTCTTTGCCCTGCCGAAGATCGCGCCTTTTCTCGGCCGTTACTGGTACAATTCCGCAGCCACGCGCCACGCGGCAATTGCCCGCGCCTATGCGCCGCTGATCGAGCATTCGGTCTCCGAACACAGCATTTTGATCGACGAGGCGAAGGCCGGCGATCTCATCGTCAAGAACGGCTGGATGGAGGCCTACAGAACCGCCGCAAGGCGGGATGCCGATTTTGCTTTCGCCGAGCGTCTGGCGCGCGACCACGGTATTTCCCATACGAAACTCGACGCCGAGGAACTTGCTGCAGCCGAACCGCATCTGAGCCATGATTTCGTCGGTGGCCTGAAATGGAACGATCCCTGGTCGGTGCGCGATCCGCATGCGCTGACGCTCGCTTATGTCCGGCTGTTTGAGAGCCTCGGCGGAAGCTTCGTCAGGGGCGATGCCTCCACCCTCAGCCAGACGGTGAACGGGTGGACGGTGCGCACCGAAACCGGCGCGGTCGAGGCCGAACATGCCGTCGTGGCGCTTGGCCCCTGGGCGGATACCGTCACGGAACGGCTGGGTTACCGCTTTCCACTTGGCGTGAAACGCGGTTACCACATGCACTATGCGCCGCAGGAGGGCACGAAGCTCAATAACTGGCTGATCGACGCCGAGCGCGGTTATTTCCTCGCGCCGATGCGAAAGGGCATTCGCCTGACGACGGGCGCGGAATTTGCCGAACGCGATGCACCGAAATCTCCCGTGCAGATCGAGCGGGCAGAGCAGGTGGCGCGCACCGTCTTTCCTCTCGGCGGCCGGCTGGACGCGGAACCGTGGATGGGTGCGCGGCCCTGCACGCCGGATATGATGCCGATCATCGGCAAAGCGCCGCGCCATAAAACATTGTGGTTTGCTTTCGGCCACGCCCACCATGGCCTCACACTTGGGCCGATCACCGGCCGAGTGCTGGCGGAAACCATGCTGGGCGAAACGCCGGTTATCGCCATCGACGC
Organism: Agrobacterium sp. LMR679; assembly: GCF_027157905.1. Classification (NCBI taxonomy): domain Bacteria; kingdom Pseudomonadati; phylum Pseudomonadota; class Alphaproteobacteria; order Hyphomicrobiales; family Rhizobiaceae; genus Agrobacterium; species Agrobacterium sp. LMR679. The sequence goes on from NZ_JAPVOJ010000002.1 coordinate 1,292,773, forward strand.
CTATCGCCCGGAAAGGTTCAATCCCTGATAGCTAAATCCGCTGGCCTTCCGGGGACAGGCCACGTAACATGGTCGCATGCTGGAGCGGGATGGCGAAAAGTGTAAGCGGTTTTCGCCTGAAATCCCGTTCTAACTATATAATTTAGATCATGCAATGATCTAAAGGGGAAAAGGGGCAAAGCGTCATCATGGTGGCGAGGTTTCTCATCTATCAGCAGCAGGACGACTTTCGTTAGCGCAACTCGCTGCGCATGAAACGAGATGGAAACGGCTTGCTGGTGCATGATGGATGATATTGAAAACGCAAAGAAATTTTTCGCCGATAATCCCGATATCGAAATTCTCGAAGCTTTCGTCATAGATGCGAACGGCGTGCCGCGCGGCAAATGGATTCCGCGCGAACGGGCAATCGACGTTCTTGAAAAGGGAATGGCCATTCCCCGTTCGGTGTATGCGCTGGATATCTGGGGCCGGGATGTGCATGCCGCAGGACTTGCGGAAGGCACGGGCGATCCGGACGGGTTTTGTTTCCCCGTTCCAGGCACACTGTCGCGGGTGACATGGCTTGGCCGCCCGACGGCACAGGTTCTGCTGGCAATGAAAAATCCGGATGGAACCGGCTTTTATGGCGATCCGCGCCATGTTCTGGCGCAGGTTCTGGGCGCTTATAAAAAGGCTGGTCTCACGCCGGTGGTGGCTACCGAACTCGAATTTTACCTGATCGATCCCGTTCGCTCCGCGCTCGATCCCGTTCGTCCGCCGCACAGCCGCGAGGGTCGGTGGCATACGGGCCAGACACAGGTTTTGTCGATTTCCGAACTTCAGGATTTCGAGGACGTCTTCCATGATATTGCCACGGCCTGCCGCGCACAGGGCGTGCTTGCCGACACGACGCTGCGGGAAAACGGTCCCGGCCAATATGAGATCAATCTCAACCATGTGCCGGATGCATTGCAGGCGGCCGATTTCGCCGTCTTCCTGAAACGCATCGTCAAGGGCGTGGCGCGGCGGCATGATCTCGACGCCACCTTCATGGCCAAGCCTTATGGGTTGCAGGCAGGCAATGGCATGCACGTGCATTTTTCCGTTCTCGACAGGGATGGCAGGAACATCTACGCCGGAGAGGACGGTCCATCGGATGCCTTGATGCATTCGGTCGGCGGCCTCTTGGAAAACATGGGTGAAAGCATGGCGATCTTCGCCCCCCATGCCAATTCCTATCGCCGCCTGACACCCAGCGAACACGCACCGACCTACGCCTCCTGGGGCATCGACAACCGCTCCGCAGCTGTGCGTGTCATCGTTGCCAGCAAGGCCGCGACGCGTATCGAACACCGGGTCGCCGGCGCCGATACCAATCCCTATCTCGTTGTCGCGATGATCCTGAGCGCCGCATTGGCAGGCATGAAGGAGAAGCGCCAACCGGGCGGCGCGATTGCCGGCGACAGCCACGCGATCAATCACGAGCCGCTGCCCACCAACTGGGACTATGCGTTGCAGCGCTTCACGCGGTCGAGCTTTGCCTATGCAACGCTTGGCCAGAAGTACCGCACGCTGTTTTCCGCCTGCAAACAGCAGGAGCTTTCCGAATTTTCCCTGCGTGTAACCGACGTCGAATATGACGCCTATATCAGGACGGTGTGAAATGGCTGAGGTAACGAATATTCCCAATCCCGGCCACACATCGTCATGGTATGCGGCCTCCGCCAATGTCAAAACCGTGCGGCCGACGCTCGAAGGCGCGCTGGACGCCGATGTCTGCATCATCGGCGGTGGCTTCACCGGTATTTCCGCAGCACTTGAACTCAGTGAACGCGGCTATTCCGTCATCGTTCTGGAAGGCGTCCGCGTCGGCTTCGGCGCTTCGGGCCGCAATGGCGGCCAGATCGTCAACGGCTATAGCCGCGATCTCGAAACCATTGCCGGCCGTTATGGGCATGACAAGGCGGTGAAACTCGGCGAAATGTCGCTTGAAGGCGGCGCGATCATCCGCAACCGCATCGCCAAATACGCCATCGATTGCGATCTCGTCGATGGCGGTTTCTTCGCCGCCTTCACGCCGAAACAAATCCGCGAGATGGAGGCCCATAAGGCCCATTGGGAGAAACACGGCCATGGTGGTCTCGAAATGGTCTCGAAGGCGGATGTCGGCCAATATGTGAAGACCGATCGATATGCCGGCGGCATGATCGACCGCTTCGGCGGGCATATCCACCCGCTCAATCTGGTGCAGGGCGAAGCGGCGGCGGCCGAAAGCCTCGGTGCTCGCATATTCGAAAATTCGCGGGTCATTGCGGTGGAGCAGGGCGCAAACCCCGTGGTGCGCACGGCAACAGGCAGCGTCAAGACGAAATATGTCCTCGTCTGCGGCAACGCCTATCTCGGCAAACTCTTGCCGGAAATCGGCGACCGGATGATGCCGGTCTCAAGCCAGGTCATGGCGACGGAGCCCCTCGATGCCGATCTGATCGAGGCTCTTCTGCCTGCCGATTATTGCGTCGAGGATGCCAACTACATTCTCGATTATTATCGCCGGACCTCCGACAATCGCCTGCTCTATGGCGGCGGCATCGGTTATGGCGGCAGCGATCCGGCCGATCTGACGGGTGTGATCCGCCCGAACATGCTCAAAACCTTCCCGCAACTGGAAAAAACGAAAATCGACTTTGCCTGGAGCGGAAATTTCGCGCTGACCCTGACGCGCATTCCGCATATGGGCAGGCTGTCGGACAATATCTATTTCTCGCATGGCGACAGCGGCCATGGGGTTACGACAACCCATCTGCTCGGCAAGATACTGGGCGAAGCCGTTGCCGGCCACGCCGAACGTTTCGATATCTGGAGCTCGCTGCCGAACTATCCGTTCCCCGGCGGCAAGACCTTCCGGGTGCCGCTGACCGTGCTTGGCGCGTGGTGGTACGGCCTGCGCGACAGGCTCGGATTTTAGAACGTCACCGTCTTCAAACCGGAAAGTGCGTTATTCGCAATATCCTCCGGTGTGGCATCGATGCTGACGGTCACGACGTCCGGTTCGCCGGTCGGCACTTCCAGCGTGGCAAGCTGGGTCTGCAGCAGCGAAAGCGGCATGAAATGGCCCTTGCGTTCGCCCATGCGCCGGCTGAGAAGCTCCAGGCTGCCATCCAGATAGACGAAAGCCAGCGGGCCGCCGGTGGCCTTGCGAAGGCGGTCGCGATAGATTTTCTTGAGCGCCGAGCAGGAAACGACGACACCGTTGCTTTCGCTGCCCTTGCGCAGTTCCGCGCCGATCAGGTCGAGCCAGGGCCAGCGGTCTTCGTCCGTCAGCGGAATACCCTCGGACATTTTATCGACATTGGATTTCGGGTGAAGCTTGTCGCCCTCTATGAAAGCAACGCCCAGTTTCTCCGCCACTGCTTCCGCGACCGTGGACTTGCCGGAGCCGCTCACTCCCATCACGACAATTGCCTGTGTCACCCGAACCTCGAATGTTTCTGTTTCGACGGTCAGCCCCTACCATGTGCGGCAGGTATCGGGAATATAAAAATGCGGGGCTTGCCTGTGTCAGTGCCCGGTTTTGCGCGCCGCACTCTTCTCCAGAGCGGAAAAGGCAGCGTGAATCAGGATCGCCAGCGCCGCAACGATCAGCCCGCCCTGAAGAATGAAGGCGAGATTGTTGGATTGCAGGCCGGCAATGATCACTTCGCCGAGGGTGCGCGCCGCGACGGTCGAGCCGATGGTCGCGGTCGAAAGGCTGATGACCGCCGAAAGCCGGATGCCGGCGAGAATGGCTGGAAGGGCAAGCGGCAACTCCACTTTGACAAGGCGTTGCCAGCCGGTCATGCCGCTGCCTCTCGCGGCATCCATCACCGTGGCGGGCAGGGTCGTAAGACCCGTCAGCGTATTTTCGAATACTGGCAAAAGCGCATAGAGAAACAGCGCAATGAGCGTTGGTTTTTCGCCAAAGCCGATCATCGGTACGGCAAGCGCCAGCACCGCTACCGGCGGAAAGGTCTGGCCGATATTGACGATGCTGCGCGACAACGGCAGGAAATCTGCCCCGAATGGCCGGGTGACGAGAATCGCGAGCGCTCCCGCCGTGAGCGTGGCGAGCCCCGTGGCAATCGCCACGATGGTTAGATGCGACAGCGTGAGGGAAAACAGATTGGCCTGCGTGTAGATCGCAGGTGCATTGGCCTGCACGAGAGGGCGGAACACCGGTGCGAAGACCTGCGGCACGGAAAGGAAGACGATCAGCGCTAGTACCAGTAGCCCGAGAGCAAAGAAGGATAAGACGTTTTTCATGGGGCTCCGGCGGCACGCTGGAGGAGAACGTCACGCCGCACCCGGCCGGCAGGTTGTCCATTGTCCCTGACGACCGGCAGGACATCGCAGCCCGCCCATAACATTGCCGACAGGGCGTCGCGCTGGCTTGTATGCTCGGTGAGCGGTTCGCCCTCTGCGTTTCCCGGCTCCACGACATCGGCAACGGAGAGAACGGAAAGCAGTTTCAGCGCCCGTTCGTTTTCGCCGATCATGGTGCGCACGAAATCCGTCGCCGGTTTCAGCACCAGTTCGGCCGGCGGGCAGTCCTGCACGATGCGGCCCTTGTCCATCACGGCGATACGGTCCGCCAGATGAAAGGCCTCGTCCATATCGTGCGTGACGAGAACGACGGTCACGCCGAGCTTTTTCTGGATATCGAGAAGATCGTTCTGGGCCTTGGCGCGGATCACCGGGTCCAGCGCGCCGAAGGGTTCGTCCATCAGAAGAATGTTCGGCTCGGCGGCCAGCGCACGCGCCACGCCGACACGCTGCTGCTGACCGCCTGAGAGTTCATGCGGGAAACGGTCGGCATAAAGCGCGGGATCGAGCTGGAAGAGATGCATCAGCGCGTCGATCTTCGCCTCGATCCGCTTGCGATCCCAGCCGATCAGCTGCGGAACGGTCGCGATATTTTCGGCCACCGTCCTATGCGGAAACAGGCCATGGCCCTGAATGGCATAGCCGATCTGGCGGCGCAGCTTGAAACCGGGTATCGCGCTGACATCCTCACCGTCGATACGGATCGTGCCGGAGGTTGGCTCCACCAGCCGGTTTATCATGCGTAGCAGGGTGGTTTTTCCCGATCCGGAGGTGCCGACGATGACGGTGACGGTGCGCGGCGGGACGGTTAGCGAAACCTGATCCACGACGGCTGCCTCGCCATATCGTTTTGTGATGGTGTCGATTTCGATCATGCCTTTTGCCTTCCGCCTGCGCTGAAGAGATTGCTGTCGATGAGGGCGTCGAGTGTTATCGCTGCGGCAAAGCCGAGAAGAACCGTCGGCACGGTGCCGAGCAGCACGAGGTCCATCGCCGTCTGCCCGATGCCCTGAAATACGAAAACGCCAAAGCCGCCGCCGCCGATCAGGGCGGCAATCGTCGCAAGGCCGATATTCTGCACCAGCACGATGCGGATGCCGGTGAGGATGACTGGCATGGCCAGCGGAAATTCCACCCGCAGCAGCCGTTGCATCGGCGTCATGCCAAGCCCGCGCGCCGCTTCCCGCACCGCCTGCGAAACGCCGGAAAGACCGACGACCGTGTTGGAAACCACCGGCAGCAGGGAATAGAGAAACAGCGCCACGAAAGCGGGCGCCATGCCGATGCCGGCGATGCCGATTTTCGCGGCACCCGGCACAGTGGCCGCGATCCACCCGAGCGGGGCGATCAAAAGGCCGAAAAGGGCGATGGAGGGAATGGTCTGGACGATATTGAGGCTGTTCAGTACGCCTGCGCGCAACCGCTCGACCTTGTAACAGAGTATCCCCAGGGGAATGCCCACTACGGTCGCCGCGATCAACGAGCCGATGGCAAGTTCCACGTGCCGCAAAGCCTCGGTCCAGAATATATCGGCCCGGCCGGTATATTCCTTGATGATGGAGAGGTCGTTCCAGAGGCCGCTTGTCAGCACGGCCGCGAGCGCGGCGATGGCCACCAGCAGCAACAAAATCCGGACAGCGGGCTTCGGCTCAAGACGCGCAATGCAATCCGTGGCGAGCAGAGCCAGCCCGGCAAATATCAGCCAAAAACCGCTGCCAGGTGAAACGCGGGCAAAACCGTTACCCTCCGGCGTGAGGAAAGAAGCCGCCTGCCCGACGAAAACCGCCAGTGCCGCAAGACCGACCAGCGCGACGGCGAGTTTCAATCGCGTGGGAAAGCGGAAAAAGGCGATGAAGGCCGAAAGAAGAACGATGGTGGCGAGAACAGTTGCAGCCGAACCCGGAAGAGCTTCGAAGACCGTTCGTATCTCGCCCTGAACGATCCGGTTGGCACGGAATGTCATGAAAGGCGACGCAAAAAGCGCATAAAGAAGCAGGCACGAAATCACCACGCCCACTTTGTCAGGCCATTTCGTCAAATCCTGCTCCCCTGTCTTCTGGCCCGTGTACTCTGATTTGGGACGGGACCACGGGAACGCACCGGTTCCCGCAACCCGCTCCGGCGCCGCGAGCGGTTACTTGACGAAGCCGTTCTTTGTCAGAAAGTCGAGCGCCACGGTCTTGGCCTGTTCGCCGCCGACCTGCACGCGGGCGTTCAAATCCTGCAGTGTTGCCAGATCGAGCTTTTCGAACACGGGTTTCAGCAACTCTTCGATATTCGGGTGCTTTTTCAGAACCTCTTCGCGAATGATCGGCGCTGGCTGATAGACCGGCTGCACATGTTTGTCGTCCTCCAGCACCACGAGACCTGAAGGCGCGATGCCGCCATCCGTGCCATAGACCATGGCGGCATTGGCGTTGTTCGTCTGGTTGGCGGCGGCGGCGATGGTGGCCGCGGTGTCGCCGCCGGAAAGCGTGATCAGCTGGTCAGGCTTCATGGTGAAGCCATAGGTGGTCTGAAATGCAGGGAGCGCGGCGGCGGAGTTGACGAATTCGGAAGAAGCGGCAAGGACGACCTCGCCGCCATCGGCAACATATTTGCCGAAATCGGAAAGCGTCTTCAGATTGTTCTTGTCGGCGACATCCTTGCGCAGCGCAATGGCCCAGGTGTTGTTTGCCGGCGATGGCGTCAGCCAGACGATCTTGTTGGCGTCGAAGTCGAGTGTTTTCGCTTCTTCATAGCCCTTGGCTGCATCTTTCCAGAGCGGATCGTCCGCCTTGGAGAAAAAGAACGCGGCGTTGCCGGTATATTCCGGATAGATGTCGATTTCCCCCGCCGTGATCGCTTTTCGCACAACCGGCGTGGCGCCAAGCTGGATGCGATCCGTCGTTTCGATCTTGTTCTGGTTGAGGACGGCGAGGATGATGTTGCCGAGAACACCGCCTTCCGTGTCGATCTTCGACGACACGACCACCTGCGCCTGCGCGATGGAAACAGAAAGGGCAAGCGCAAGTCCGGCGCCCGTCAACGTCATCAAGCGGTTCATGGATGTTCCTCCGGTGGGTCAGCCTGCCGAACAGGCGAAAGATCGCCGCCGCAATTGCGGCCGAATATAAACGGCCGGGAGGAAAAATGGTTGCATGCCATCTGCGTTTTCGCGCCGATGGCTCCGGCTACACGCCGATGGTCAGGTTTCGCCGTCGCGCTTGCGTGCATCCTTGCCCATGACGAGCGGCATGAGAACCGAAAGAAACAAGAGCCTGATGACGTGGTGGGAGCCGACATAGGCGGTATCGGCATGCATCATCACCGCCATCGCCGCCATGGTCTCCAGGCCGCCCGGCGAATAGGCGATCATGACGGCATTGAGCGGAACGCCGGTCACGCCGGAAATCATCCAGGCAATGCTTCCGGCAATCAGCATCACGGCGATGGTGACGACTAAGCCCGCCAGAAAGCCTTTCCGCACGTCCATCAGTGAGACATTCGAAAAGCGCGTGCCGATGAGGCAGCCGATCAGCACATAGACGGGCAGGCTGAGCCAGGTGGGAACGCCGCCTTCGGTAAGGCCGGTAATGTGGGTGCCGATGGAAATGGCGACGCCGCCAAGCAGCAGCGCGGCCGGAAACTTCCAGCGCAGGAAAAGCCAGCCGGTCAGAAGCGATGCGCCGATGGTCAGCGCCAGCGTGAAAAGGCCCATTGGCGGGTTGGCCACAAGCGGTTCCGTGCTGACGAGATCGAAATATTCGACGATCAGCGGCACGGAGAGCGTCAGCGCCAGCACCCGCACGCTTTGCACGATGCTGACGGTCGCAAGATCGCTTTTCGTCTCGGCGCCGAGGCTGATGATATAGCTGAGATGGCCGGGAGAGGCGCCCAGCATCGCCGTTGCCCGGTCGTAACCAAAGCCGTAATGCAGGATCCAGTAGGCGACATAGAGCATGATAACGACAGCGACGAGCACAACGACGAAGCTCACGGGCCAGGTCTTTGCGGCGTCGATCACGGAGGGCGTTACGCTCGTTCCCATGGAAATGCCGACGACGACGAAACAGGCATTGCGGATGAAGGCGGGAACGCCAAGCCTTACACCGGCCAGCCCCGTGATCGTCACGGCAAGCGCCGGGCCGGACAGAAACGGTGCCGGAATATCGATGAGGCTGGCGAGTAGCGCCCCTATGCTGCCGACGAGCGCGGTGAGCGCAAATGTATGGAATTCAGGCTTGATGATCATTGCGACGCTGATTGGTTGCTTGAAAAAGCTCGCGACCAAATGCGCCGCTTCCATTCGCGACGTCAACACGCAGGATCAAAAATATTACATTTCATGCGTATTCTATAAAAGAAAAGCCCGTGGCCTCAAGGACACGGGCTATGGCAATTGCCGATGCGGCAATGGGATGATCAGGCAGCCGGAAGGGCAGCGATCTTCGGCATTTCCGTATCGAGGCCAAGCAGGAAGTTGATCTGGGGCCGCGCCTTGACGAGATCGTCGATCGAATATTCCGCCAAAACGTCGAAAAAGGCATTGAGCGCCTTGCGAAGCGCCGAGTTGAGGCCGCAGCTATCCACAAGCGGACATTCCACAGCACCGTCCTCGAAGCATTCGGCCATGGCGAAGCTGTCTTCGGTCACCTTCACCACGTCGAACAGGCTGATCTTTTCGGCAGGTTTGCCAAGACGCACGCCGCCGTTGCGGCCACGCACGGTTTCCACCAGGCCTGCCTTGTTGAGCGGCTGCAGGATTTTGAACAGGAACAGCTCCGAAACGCCATAAGCCTTGGCGATCTCAGGAATGCGGCTCAGATGGCCTTCATTGGCGGCGCAATACATCAACATGCGAACGGCATAGTTGGTCTGTTTGGTCAAGCGCATGCTGGTCTCCTAACTCTCAATGTGGAGTTATATAGTCTCTTTTTCAGTTTAGAACAATTCCAGAAACTGAAAAAACTGGCACCCATCCGATATTTCTCGAACAGCCTTGTTGACCGTCCGGATGATTCATGAACAAACAAGTCAAGAATCGGAATGTAATGGAGGCATTCATAATGGCAAGCTTGAAATCATACTTTTCCGCTGCCGTTTTTTCAGGCCTGACGATCCTTGTCGCCGCGCCCGTCGCTCTGGCAGAGGGGGAGGTTAACGTCTATTCCTATCGCCAGCCTGAATTGATCCAGCCGCTGCTCGATGCTTTCACGAAGGAAACCGGGATAGAGGCGAATGTGCTTTTTCTCGACAAGGGGCTGGTGGAACGCATTCAGGCCGAAGGCGTCAATTCGCCGGCCGATGTGCTGCTGACGGTCGATATCGCCCGTCTCGTCGAGGCGAAGGAGGGCAAGGTTACCCAGCCGGTCCTCAACGATCCCGTCATCGAAAAGGATATCCCCGCCAATCTGCGCGATCCCGAGGGCGAATGGTTTGGTCTCACCACGCGCGGCCGGGTGGTCTATGCGTCGAAGGAGCGGGTGACCCAGAAGGACATTACCTATGAGGAGCTTGCCGATCCGAAATGGAAGGGCAAGATCTGCATTCGCGACGGCCAGCATTCCTATAATATCGCGCTGATCGCCTCGATGATCGCCCATCACGGCGTCGATTATACCCGTACATGGCTGACCGGCCTGAAGAACAATCTCGCCCGCAAGCCTGACGGAACCGACCGCAGCCAGGCGAAATCGATCTTTTCCGGTGAATGCGATATCGCGCTCGGCAACACCTATTATGTCGGCCTGATGCTGACCAACGATCGCGAGCCGGAAGAAAAGGAATGGGCAGGATCGGTGCGGGTGATCTTCCCCAATGCGGGCGATCGCGGCACGCACGTGAATATCTCCGGCATGGCGCTGACGAAATACGCCCCCAACAAAGACAATGCGCTGAAGCTGATGGAATTCCTGGCCTCGCGCGAGGCGCAGGAAATCTACGCCAAGCAGGTCTTCGAATATCCGGTGCTGCCCGGCGCGGAGCCATCCGATGTCGTGAAGGGTTTCGGTCCCATCAATCCCGACAAGCTGCCGCTGACGGACATAGCCGCCCATCGCAAGCAGGCGTCCGAACTGGTGGATGAAGTGGGCTTCAACGACGGCCCGACCAACTGAGTTTGCTCTTGATCGAGCTCTGAGAGTTGCGATACCGGCGGGTCAGTTACCCGCCGGTTTGTTGTCCAGGGAAGCGTTGTAATCGAGAATGGCCTTGCGCCTTTCCGGCGTTCCGGGATGGGTGGAGACAATGCTGGTGCCGTCCCTGTCGCCCAGCTTTTCCTCCAGCAGCGCAAAGAACCGTTCGATGGCGGTTGGGTCGAGCCCGGCCTTGCGCATCAGTTCGACGGAGCGCTGGTCCGCCTGCCGCTCGGCATCGCGCGAATGCGATAGCGCCAGAAGACCGCCGCCCTGGGTGAGAATATCTTCCATGGCCGAACCGACATCGCCGGCAATCAGCATGACGAGACCGGCAACCCCGGCGGCGCGGTAAAGCTGCCGCAGGCTGTGCTCAAATTCAACATGGCCGATTTCATGGGCGAGAACCCCGGTGATCATCTGCCTGTCGTCGCCCGCGAGTTCCACCAGCTCGTCTGTCAGTACCAGCGTGCCATCGGGAAGCGCAAAGGCATTGGGGCCGATATAACCGCCCTTGCGGAAATTCAGCTTGTAGTCCTCGGGCGAACCTTCCGCATGGGCGGCGATCCGGGCAAATTCCGCACGGATGGCGTCCTGCTCTTCCTGCGGAAGTTCGCTTGGAGAAAATACCGCCTGGTCGAAGGCCTGCATGGTGCTGGCCGACATGACCTGCGGAACGATGGGCGGCGTTACGGCGACCGCCAGTTCCACCAGCGCCGGAAGCGCCAGCTTGTAGGTGCCGTAAGCCAGAAGAACGGCTGCGGCGGTGATGCCGATCAGTCGTGGGCGGAACTGTTCCAGCCAGTGCACGAAACCGGAACGCCTGGTAATGTGCTGGCCAAGCAGCCGGTCCACGCCGTCATTGTCACGGGTTTCGAACAGCGACCCATCGGGAAAATGCAACTCCCGGGGGATGGTGCCGACCCGATGGCTGATCTCGACCGTTTTTATCTCCGCCTGGGTTCTGACGTGGTTGTCCTTCGCGTCGAGCACGAGAAGGACCGTGCCGCCAAGCTTCAGCCTGGCGGCGCTGGAAAGGTTGGAGCGAGCGGCATGCCACTCGCCCGCAACGGTTTCTCCGGTATCAGAAACCAAATTCGAAACCTTCCATATCCATATATTCGGCGCTGACGGCGGCGCCTGTCGCCTCCATCGAGGACAGAACCTCGCCGACATCGCCATTGAAACGGATTGCCGTGCGTTCAACGGTATAACGCGCCTCGCGCACCGCCGCCCATGGCCGCATCAGGCCAAGCGTGAAGACGGTGACTATGAGGTTGGAGATGACGATCCACAGGTAGCGGCCGCGATGAAGATCGCTGTGCAGGTCGTGCTTTCCGTCCAGCAGCATGGAGGAGATGACGACATTGCGAACGCCGGTGCGATAGACGACACCCGCAAGACCATAGACCAGAAACGCGCCGAAAATTCCGACATAAAGGGAAGCCAGCGCCGTGGTCATGGCTGCCGTCTCGTCTTCGAGCATCGCGCTATTGGCCGCAAAGGCGGCAATGCCGAAAAAGCCGACCACGATGCCGCCGATCACGACCATGATCGCGGGAATGATCCAGACCCGGTAGAGCTTGCCGATTCTGGGATCGGCGCTGAAGGGCCGGTCGCCGTAGCGCAGATTGCTGAAAATATAGCGGTTCGCCCAGCGGCTGGACAGCGGCGCCAGAATGCCGAAGGAAAAGAACGCAACGAGGCTGCCAAGCAGGATGGAGACAAAAGCGCCCCATGCCTTTCCGACAAAATCAAAACGCACATTGCGATAGCTCGTCACCCGCGCATTGAAACGAATGCTGCGCGTGATCAGCCATGGAAAGAAGATCATCAGAAGGATTGCCGGCACGAAAACCAGGAACGGATGGATGAGGCCGACGAGCTGCGAGACGACGATGAAGGCAAAGGCGATCAGCCGGCCCTTGAAGATTTGTCCGCCGGTGGCGTGATAACCGAAGGCGCGACCGGCCAGCACGGTATTGCCATTGAAATAACGCTTGCGGCGCACCTTTGCCCAGGCGGAATAGATGCCGATGGTGATGATCGTCAGCAGAATATTGACGATCCAGATTCCGAAATATTCCTTGGCATTTCCGCTGAACGAGCCGCGTTCAAGCGCGCGCTGATCCGCACTCACTGAGATATCACTCATAATAGTCCCTCATGACATGCCCCTCTCCGGGCAGATTGAGTTTGCAGGCTTCCCCGTTATCGTCGGTTTGGCAGCGTCCCCACGCCGCAATGGCTCTCTTACGCCATAACAGCTTTAAGTGGAAATATTTTGAAGGAAAAACTTGATTTTTAAAGTTATCTTTTAATCGAAAAAGCCCCGCCGTGAAAACAGCGAGGCTCTTTGTAATATAGAGGGCTCTGCCCGCTTACTTCATTGTCGGCATCACGAATTCAGCGCCCGACTTGATGCCCGACGGCCAGCGCGAGGTGATCGTCTTGGTCTTCGTCCAGAACTTGATCGAATCCGTCCCGTGCTGGTTGAGGTCGCCGAAGCTCGAAGCCTTCCAGCCGCCGAAGGAGTGATAGGCAAGCGGAACCGGGATCGGAACGTTAACGCCGATCATGCCGATATTGACGCGGCTTGCGAAGTCGCGGGCGGCGTCGCCGTCTCGGGTATAGATCGCGACGCCGTTGCCATATTCATGCTTCATCGGCAGTTCCAGCGCGTCTTCGTAATTCTTGGCGCGAACGACGGAGAGAACGGGTCCGAAGATTTCCGTCTTGTAGATGTCCATGTCAGGGGTCACGTGGTCGAACAGGCAGCCGCCGACGAAATAGCCGTCTTCATAGCCCTGCAGCTTGAAGTCGCGGCCATCGACCAGAAGCTTCGCACCCTGTGCGACGCCGCTGTCGATCAGGCCCTTGACGCGCGTCTGCGCTTCCTTGGTGACGAGCGGACCCATATCGGCCTTGTCGTCGGTATAGGGTCCGATTCTCAGGCTTTCGATCTGCGGAATGAGCTTTTCGACGAGACGGTTTGCCGTCTCCTCACCAACCGGAACCGCAACGGAAACAGCCATGCAGCGCTCGCCGGCCGAACCGTAACCCGCGCCCATCAACGCGTTTACCGCCTGGTCGAGATCGGCATCCGGCATGATGATCATGTGGTTCTTCGCACCGCCGAAGCACTGCGCGCGCTTGCCGTTCATGGCGGCCGTGCCATAGACGTAACGGGCGATCGGCGTCGAGCCGACGAAGGAGACCGCGCCGATATCGGGATCGGTCAGGATGGCGTCGACGGCGCCCTTGTCACCGTTGACGACGTTCAGGATGCCGGCCGGAAGACCGGCTTCAATCATCAGTTCTGCAAGACGGATCGGCAGCGACGGGTCGCGCTCGGAAGGCTTGAGGATGAAGGCGTTGCCGCAGGCGATTGCCGGCGCGAACATCCACATCGGGATCATGCCGGGGAAGTTGAACGGGGTGATGCCCGCGCCGATGCCAACCGGCTGGCGGATCGAATACATATCGATGGCCGGGCCAGCGCCTTCGGTGAACTCACCCTTCTGCAGATGCGGAATGCCGCAGACGAATTCGCAGACTTCGAGACCGCGGACGATATCGCCCTTGGAATCTTCAACGGTCTTGCCGTGCTCGCTCGAGAGCAGCACCGCCAGCTCGTTCATGTCGCGGTTCAGAAGTTCGACGAACTTGAAGAAAACGCGGGCGCGACGCTGAGGGTTGGTGGCGGCCCATTTCGGCTGCGCAGCCTTGGCGCTCTCCACGGCGGCGCGCAGTTCGGCGTCGCTTGCAAGCGCGACAGTTGCCTGAACTTCACCGGTGGCGGGGTTGTAGACATTCGATGTGCGGCCGCTGGTGCCCGGCACATGCTTGCCGTTAATGAAATGACCGATTTCCTTCATGGGTTTTCCTCCAGAATGTGATGGCGCAGCATTACCTTTCGATTTGCACAAATCAATCGCCTGAAATAAGCATCCATTGTGCAAAAATAGACATAAAGAGGGTGCCATGAACTGGGATGATGTGCGTTTGTTTCTAAGCGTGGCGCGAAGCGGCCAGTTTCTTTCGGCGGCCAGAAAGCTTGGCGTCAACCACGCCACCCTCAGCCGGCGCATTTCCGCACTGGAAGCGGCCATCGGCACGCAGCTCTTCCTGCGGAGCACCAATGGCTGCGAGTTGACCGAAGAGGGGCAGCGCCTTCTTGCCGGGGCCGAGCGCATGGAAACGGAAATGCTGAATGCCCAGGCAAATCTCGGCCGCGTCGATACGGCGGTGGCGGGAACGGTGCGCATCGGCGCGCCGGATGGTCTCGGCGTTTCCTTCCTCGCGCCAAGGCTCGGTCGGCTGACGGCGCGTTATCCCGATCTGAAAATCCAGCTCGTGCCGGTGCCGCGCTCTTTCTCACTGTCGCAGCGTGAGGCCGATATAGCCATCACCATCGAAAGGCCGGAGCAGGGCAGGCTGATGTTTTCGAAGCTCACCGATTATTCGCTCGGCCTTTATGCCTCGGCGGATTATCTGGCCGATCATGGAACGCCTGATGATGTCGAGGCGCTGAAGCGCCACCGGCGGATCGGTTATGTGGAGGACCTGATCTTTTCGCCCTCACTGAACTTTACCGGTGAGATCATGCGCGACTGGGACGCCGCCTTCGAAATCTCCAGCGCCACCGGGCAGACCGAGGCGGTGCGTTCCGATGCGGGTATCGGTATCCTGCATAATTACATCGCCGGGCAATACCCCGAACTGCTGCGTATCATGCCGCAACTCACCATCAGCCGGTCCTACTGGACGGCCTATCACGAATCCGCCCGTCAACTGGTCCGCGTCCGCACGGTGGTCGATTTTCTCCAGGAACTCGTAGCCGAAGAACGGCGAATTTTCATCTGACATCCTGCATGCCGATATTATTAGTACTATTAATTGTTCGAGCCCGGCCGTTCGGGGCTTGACAAAGGATGGCGGACTGGACGACCAATGCAGCCATTGGGAGAGATCGGAACTGACATGTCTATGATACGTAAGCTTTCGCCGACTGGCCTCGGCGTGGCCGTCATGCTGCTTGGAATGCTGCTTTTCGCACTGAACGACGCCATGGGAAAATGGCTCGTGGCCACCTATAGCCAGGGTCAGGTGATCCTCATTCGCAGCGCGGCGGCGCTTATTATTCTCGTTCCGATCGTCTGGCGCGCCGGCCTCTCCGGCCTTGTCAGAATTGAGCGTCCCGGCCTTCAGTTTGCGCGCGTCTTCTTTTCCACCGCAGAGCTTTTCTGTTTCTATTTCGCGGTCGCGGCCCTGCCGCTCGCCGATGTCATGACCTATTGGCTGGCCGCCCCCATCTATGTGGCGGCGCTCTCGCCGTTTCTGCTCGGAGAAAAGGTGGGTTGGCGTCGCTGGACGGCCATCGCCATCGGTTTTGTCGGCGTTCTCATCGCGCTCAAACCCAGTTCGGCAAGCCTCACCTCCGCAGCATTGTTTTCGATCCTCGGCAGCGCCGCCTTCGCTTTCATGATGTTATCCGGCCGCCAGCTGCGCAATACGCCGGATACGGTGCTTGCCTTCTGGCAGATCATCGGTGCGGCGCTTGCGGGCATTGTTGCGGTATTCCTCACGCCATCGGGATGGCTGCCGGTTCAGTCCAGTTTCGATCTCGCCTTCCTCGGCCTGCTCGGCGTCGTCGCCATGACGGCGCATGTGCTGGTCAATCGGGCGCTTAAACTCGCCGATGCCGCAACCGTCGCACCGCTGCAATATACGCTGCTGCTCTGGGCGGTGATTTTCGGCTGGCTGTTCTTCGGCGATGTGCCGCAGACGAGTATCGTCGTCGGCGCGGGCCTGATCGTTCTTTCCGGCCTTTATATCTTCTTCCGCGAAAATACTCTCAAGCGACGCCGCGAAACCGCTGAAGACCTGGCCGCGGAGCAGGTTTGATCTTTCTCACAGCCTTGATCACGATCACGGGACTTGACGAAGGCGTGATCTTCGGGGAGTAAGAAAGAGCCCTGCGATGATTTGTCTCGCAACGGCAGAGGAAACAAAGGTGCCGGGCCCCTCTGGCGAGAGTTTTACGGCGCTCTCGCGATGTCGGTACCGCCTGCAAAAATTGGCCGGCGGATTAAAAACTATGAAAAACCTGAATGTGCTTCGCGCGCGTGCTTTCTGCGTGCGGTCTGACGCCCCGCGTCGGTCCGTGAACGCCCTCTCTATGGGAGGCGACCGGACATGAGCGCTGCCCAGAAAAACACCCTTACCTACTTCAAGTGGGCCTTTATCGTCACCGTGGTCGGTTTGATCCTCGGCGGTTATCTCGGTTGGGAAATGACCGGAACGGTGGGCGGCACGGCGACGATCTTCTTCATCTGCGTCGTGCTGGCGGTGCTGGAAATCTCGCTTTCCTTCGACAACGCCATCGTCAACGCCAACAAGCTCAAGGATATGACGCCGGTCTGGCAGCACCGCTTCCTGACCTGGGGTATCCTGATTGCCGTTTTCGGCATGCGTATCGTCTTCCCGCTGCTCATCGTGGTCGTCGCGGCCAATGTCGGCCCGTGGACGGCAATCGTCATGGCGGCCACGCAGCCGGAACGTTACGCGGAAATCATGCGTGACGCCCATCTGCCGATTGCGGCTTTCGGCGGCACCTTCCTGATGATGGTCGGTCTCAACTTCTTCTTCGACCATGAAAAGGACGTACACTGGGTGCGCTGGATCGAGGAAAAGGCTGCAACCTATTCCTCCGTCAAGGGCATCGAGATTGCCTTCGTGCTGGTCGTCATGCTGATCTTTTCCCGCATCATCGGTGCTAGCGACAATCCGGAACTTGGTCCGGTCGCGGCCAACACCTTCTTCCATTCGGCGATCTGGGGTCTTTTGACCTTCCTGCTGGTGGAAGTCGTCGGCGGCATTCTCGACCGCAGCCAGGAGATGCTGGAAGGCGCGGCGAAAGGCGGCTTCGGTGCGTTTCTTTATCTCGAAGTGCTGGATGCCAGCTTCTCCTTCGATGGCGTTATCGGCGCTTTCGCGCTGACGCAGAACCTCTTCATCATCGCCATCGGCCTCGGCATCGGCGCTATGTACGTGCGTTCGATGACCATCATGCTGGTCGAGAAGGGAACCCTGGCCGAATATCGCTATCTGGAGCACGGCGCCTTTTATGCAATCCTCATCCTGTCCGTCATCATGTACGTGCAGACCATGGTGCATATTCCGGAGGTCATCACGGGCCTTGGCGGCGCGGGCCTGATCGGCATCTCGCTCTGGTCGTCGATCCGCTATAACCGGCGACAGAATGCCGATGCGGTCGATGCCGCGCGCGGCGCGGAGATCTGATCCGCGATTACCCATGCCTTCCGCTGTCGTGGCGGAAGGCAGTTTTTAAGCATTGAATTATTTTTTGCCTGTTTTTGTTGCTGTTTATCCTTTGCGAAAAATTTCACCAAAAGGCGCGCTTTTTGCCTTAAGTCGCTGTTTTTACGAATATTTGTGCGCTGCATCAAAACTGGCACGCTTCCTGCATCTCATTCTGCAAGTCCAGAGGGGACATATGGCTCGAAAACGGGTCGGCAAATACCGCCGCGCCGCGCGATCTTTCCGATCTGCGCCGTGCGGCGGTTCTGTTTGTGCGGGATGGTTCTTGAGTTTTCCGTTCGGTTGAATGAAAACGATAAGACAACGACTGGAAGGGTCACGGTTTGCCTGCACAATTGTCGCCCACGGAGGCCCTGGGTCTCTGGCATCGTGTATCCACGGTGCAGGTCATTGACGATCAGCCGGATTTGACCTTGCGTCAAACCGCCATCCTGCTGCAGATTTATCTCGTGCCGCCGCCGCACACCGTGCGGGGCCTCGCCGCCATGCTGGGTGTGACCAAACCGGTTATTACCCGCGCCCTCGACAGTCTGGGTGCTCTCGGACTGGTCGACCGGGTTCGGGATGAGCGGGACAAGCGCAATGTCGTGATAAAACGCACCGTGGCCGGTGCGCTTTATCTGGAAAAATTCGGCGATCTGATTATTGATCAGGCACGCAAGATCTAACCTCTGGATGTGAAACCCATGATGCTCGACCGCCGCCTGAATGTCTTCCGCTCCGATCTCGCCGATGAAAAGCTGCAGGGCGTGGTGCAGGCAGAACGTTTTGTCAGCGGCTCGCCCGCGCAGATCGCGGTGCCGGTTGTTGGCCTGCGGCCGACGCCGGACCTTGCCGCCGGCATCGATACCGAGCTGTTGTCTGGCGAAACCATCCGTGTTTTCGACAGGGCGAACGGCTGGGCCTGGGTGCAGGCGGATGCGGACGGTTATGCCGGCTATGTGCCGGAAACGGCGATTGGCGATGTCGTTGTCGCCACCCATCGGGTGATTGCACCGCGCACTTTTCTCTATCCAGCCGCTGAATTGCGCAAACCGCCGGTCGCAGCGCTGTCCATGGGTAGCCTTATCCAGATCGTAGGCGAGGCGGAGACACGCGGCACCCGTTACCTGCTGACCGAAAAGGGCGAAGGCATCATCGCCGCCCATTGCCGCGCCGTCGATGCGGTGCTTGAAGATGATTATGTGGCGGTGGCGCTGCGCTTTATCGAAACGCCCTATCTGTGGGGCGGGCGTTCCGGTTTCGGCATCGATTGCTCCGGCCTCGTGCAGCTTTCCATGGCCATGACGGGCCGGCGGGTTCTGCGCGATACCGACATGCAGGTGAAGTCGCTCGGTGTGGAAATAGAGCGGGATGAATTGCGCCGCGGCGATCTCGTCTTCTGGAAGGGCCATGTCGGCCTCATGGAAAACGAGGAAACGCTGCTGCATGCCAATGGCCATACGATGAATGTCGCACGCGAAAATCTCGATGCGGCCATCGAGCGCATCGGCTGGCTTTACGAAAAGCCGACGGCTTTCCGCCGCCTGGAAGACTGAAAAGGCGGCTTTCACGAAATTGTGCCTGCCCGGCCCTTTGTGCCAGAGCCGCCGACAGCCTACATCGGTTGGATGATGGTACGGAACCGGCATCAATGAAGACAAGAACGGCGACACGATTGGCAGCGATCCTCACAGCGGTTTTGCTGAGCGCGTCAGCGCAGGCGCAGACTGTTTTCCAGAATGGTTTTGCTCCCGCGCCGGATGCCTATGCAAACCTGCCCGGCGTCAAGGATCCGCGCACGCTGCAGCCAAAGGTCCGTTACAACTGCCATAGCGCACTTGGCTCGACCGGATATTCGCGCGGCCCCTACCGGAATGTTTTCGGCAGCCGTGGACTTCCGGTTCAGGGTTACCGCTGCACCGATGAAAACGGAATTTCCAGCTTCGGCGGCAGAAATCCGGTTTCCAAGGACTGGTATCCCGGCATAAACCCCGTAGACCCGACCTTCTGAAGCGGCATTGTTCCCGCACCGGATCGAAAACCTCATCGCGCCTTTCGGAAAATCGATGCGCGGGCGGTAGCGGCGGGCATTTGCTCGGCCGGTGCTCTGGACTTGTTGTCGCTTTTTCAGATAAATCTTCCGCATGACAGGTTGATACCTGCCGGGGTGCGGAGTGACATCGGCTATTCTGACCTTTGGCCGATATTGGGGAATGCGAGTATGACGAAGACCGATATAGCCACCCGTGTCCATAATCATACCTGGAAACTCGACCCTATCGTCCGCAGCCTGATCGATACGGATTTCTACAAGCTCTTGATGTTGCAGATGATCTGGAAACTCTATCCGGAAGTCGATGCGACGTTTTCCCTGATCAACCGCACGAAGACGGTGCGGCTGGCGGAAGAGATCGACGAGATGGAGCTGCGCGAACAGCTCGATCATGCACGCACCCTGCGTCTTTCCAAGAAGGAAAACATCTGGCTTGCGGGTAACACGTTTTACGGCCGCTCGCAGATTTTCGAGCCGGAATTCCTCTCCTGGCTTTCAAGCTATCAATTGCCGGAATACGAGCTTTTCAAACGCGACGGGCAATATGAGCTGAATTTTCATGGCCGCTGGATGGATACGACGCTCTGGGAAATCCCGGCGCTCGCCATCATCAACGAGTTGCGCTCGCGCAGCGCCATGCGTTCGCTCGGTTATTTCACGCTCGATGTGCTTTATGCCCGCGCAAAGGCCAAGATGTGGGAGAAGGTCGAGCGGCTGCGGGAACTGCCGGGACTGCGCATTTCCGATTTCGGCACCCGCCGCCGGCACAGCTTCCTTTGGCAACGCTGGTGCGTCGAAGCGCTGAAGGAAGGCATCGGGCCCGCCTTTACCGGTACGAGTAACGTCCTGCTCGCCATGGATTCCGATCTCGAAGCCGTGGGAACGAACGCGCATGAACTGCCCATGGTGGTCGCGGCGCTGGCGCAGACAGATGAGGAACTGGCTGCAGCACCCTATCAGGTTCTGAAGGACTGGAACCGGCTTTATGGCGGCAACCTGCTGATCGTGCTGCCGGACGCCTTCGGCACGGCGGCTTTCCTGCGCAACGCGCCGGAATGGGTGGCAGACTGGACGGGTTTCCGTCCCGACAGTGCGCCGCCGATCGAAGGCGGCGAAAAGATCATCGAGTGGTGGCAGAAGATGGGCCGCGATCCGCGAAAGAAGATGTTGATCTTCTCCGACGGTCTGGATGTCGACGCCATCATCGATACCTACAGGCATTTCGAAGGCCGCGTTCGCATGAGCTTCGGCTGGGGTACCAACCTCACCAATGATTTTGCCGGTTGCGCGCCAAAAACCATCGCCAGCCTCAAGCCGATTTCCATCGTCTGCAAGGTGAGCGACGCCAATGGCCGGCCGGCCGTGAAGCTCTCGGACAATCCGCAAAAGGCCACCGGTGACCCGGCCGAAGTGGAGCGTTACCTGAAGTTCTTCGGCGAAGAAGACCACAAGGAACAGAAGGTTCTGGTTTAAAGCCTTTCCAGTAAAAGTGGAGCCCGGTTTTTCGCCCGGAAATGCTCTAAATTGAGAACGGGCGCTCCGGTTGAGGAAGCGCCCGTGGAAGCCCGAACCTATCAGCAGATTACTTCGCGAACTGGTGTGCGATGTAATGGAAGAGTGCGCGGATACCCTGCGCCTCCCCGCCGATCGATGAATGATGCCTCTCGCTCAGAGACCAGCCGTAAATATCGAAATGCGCCCAGCGCCTGGTATTGGTGACGAAACGCTTCAGGAACAGGGCGGCGGTGATCGATCCGCCCATGCCGCCAGAAGGTGCGTTGGTGATATCGGCTGCGCGTGAGCGGATATCCTTGTCGTAGCCCATATAGAGCGGCATGCGCCACAGCGGATCGTCCGTATCGATGCTGGCTTCCGCGATATCATGCGCCAGATCCTCATCATCGGTGTAGAAGGGCGGCAGATCCGGGCCGAGCGCGACGCGTGCGGCACCCGTCAGCGTCGCCATGTCGATCATCAGGTCCGGCGCATCTTCGTCCGCATAGGCCAGCGCATCCGCCAGAACAAGACGGCCTTCAGCGTCGGTATTGTCGATCTGCACCGTCAGCCCCTTGCGGCTGCGGTAGATATCGCCGGGGCGGAAGGCATTGGAGGAGATGGAGTTTTCGACCGCGGGCACGAGAACGCGAAGATCGACCGGCAGCTTCGCATCCATGATCATCAGCGCAAGGCCGAGCACATTGGCCGCGCCTCCCATATCCTTCTTCATCAGCGCCATGGAAGCGGCGGGTTTGATATCGAGGCCGCCGGTATCGAAGCAGACGCCCTTGCCGACAAGGGTGAGGCGCGGATTGCCCTTCTTGCCCCAGTTCATCTCCAGAAGCCGCGGTGCGCTTTCGCTGGCCCGGCCGACAGCATGGATGAGGGGGAAGTTTTCCTTGAGCAGTTCGTCGCCGGTGGTGACCTTCACCTTTGCCTTGTAATGGGCGGCAAGCGCGCGGAAGGCAATCTCAAGCTCATCCGGTCCCATATCGTTGGCCGGAACATTGATGAGGTCGCGCGCAAGGAAAACGCCGGCCAGAACGCGCTTGATCTCGCCGTCTTCCGCATCCTGCGGAATAAGGAGCTTTGCCCCGTTCGTCTTGGTGGTCTTGTATTTGTCGAAGCGATAGCTGCCGAGACCGAAGCCGAGAGCGAGGCGATTGGCCGTCAGGGGTGCGGTCTCGATGTGCCATTCGCCTTCCGGCAGTTCACGGGCGAGTTTCCCGGTGATGAAGGGGATTTCCGAGGGATTGCCGCCGAGGCCGAGAAGCACGCCGCCCAGCGAACCATCGGCGGAAGGAACGAGGAGGATGGCGCCTGCCTCTGCCTTGAACCCCGCCTTCTTCGCCCAATCTAGAGCGACAGGGTCGATGGCGCCTTGTTCGATATGGGCCGGCGTGACGGCGAAAACCGGCAATGTGCTGCCGGCCTTGGAGCCGAAAGGGGTCGGGCGTTCGATGAACTGATAGGGCGCCATTGTATGCTTCCGTAAATGTCGAGAATCGGTGCGATTAACGCTCTGTTAGGGTTAACAGATTATTGCTTAAGCGAAAGTTGCGTCATGTGAGTCTGTCGTGTGTCGGGCGCAAGATCGATCATTCTTGGGCGGGGGCGCTGCCATGACTGCATTTTCTTTGGGCGAGACAGGCCGGACAGGGTTGCTACGGGGAGCATGTCTTGCCGCATTGGTTCTTGCGGTTTCAGGATGCGCGAGCACTAACAAGCCCGATCGCATGTCCACCGGCTCCATTCCCGCCGCCACCCGCTCCTATGATCACATGAATATGGAGCAGCTTCGGCAGGCGGAAGAGAGCGCCGGCAAAGCCTATGAACGCAGCCCCAAGGATAAATCGGTCGGCATGAATTATGCCAGCGTGCTGATGATGACCGGCAAGAACACACAGGCTCTCGCCGTCATGCAGCAGATCGCCATCGCCAATCCGGCGGACCGCGATGTCCTTGCCGCCTATGGCAAATCGCAGGCCGCCGCCGGCCAGCTGGAGCAGGCGCTTTCGACCATCCAGCGGGCACAGACGCCGGATCGACCCGACTGGCGGCTTTATTCCGCAGAGGGCGCCGTGCTCGATCAGCTTGGACGCTCGAACGAGGCGCGTTCCCGCTACAGGCAGGCGCTTGACCTGAAGCCGAACGACCCGAGCGTATTGTCCAACCTCGGCATGTCCTATGTCCTGTCGAGCGATCCGCGCACTGCCGAAACATATCTGCAATCCGCCATCGCCCAGCCGGGAGCCGATAGCCGCGTTCGCCAGAACCTCGCGCTCGTGGTTGGTCTACAGGGCCGCTTTGCCGAAGCAGAGCGCATCGCGGTTCAGGAGCTCTCCGCGCAGCAGGCGCAGGCTAACCTCACCTATCTGCGTGCCATGCTTTCGCAACAGAACTCCTGGCAGCAACTGGCGAAGAAGGACGGTAAGTCGGCTGGCTGATACGCTTTCGGTTGTATCGGCGCGATCCACGCGACATTATGGCTTCTGTTCTGCTCGACCTGCCTGCGCGTGTCTTCGTCAGAACGTATCCATGACGCGAAGGCCGGCCGGCCCAAGAATGACGGCGATGAGTACCGGCAGGAAAAACAGGATCATCGGCACGGTCAGTTTCGGCGGCAAAGCAGCTGCCTTTTTCTCGGCTTCATTCATTCGCTCGTCCCGGCCTTCCTGCGCGAGAACGCGCAGGGCCTGAGCGAGCGGGGTGCCGTACCGCTCCGCCTGGATAAGGGCCTGCACCACGCTTTTGACGCCTTCCAGCTGAGTGCGCATACCGAAATTCTCAAGGGCCATGCGCCTGTCCTGCAGGAAGGATAGTTCCGCTGTCGTCAGGATCATTTCCTCCGCTAGTTCAGGCGACTGTTCACCCATCTCTTCCGCCACGCGGCGCATGGCTGCTTCCATCGATACGCCGGATTCGATGCAGATCAGCATCAGGTCAAGCGCATCCGGCCATGCCCGCTTGATCGACGCCTGTCGCTTGGTCATGCGGTTCGAAACATAGATATTGGGGGCGTAAAAGCCGACATAGCCGAAAAGAAGCACCGCCATCAGCCGAACGACAAAAGCCTGATCAGCCAGGTTTCCGAGAATGAAAACCCAGGCGAATGCCACGGCCAGGAAAATGAACGGCAAGACGAACCGGGCAGCAAGAAATGTATTGAGCGCATTCTGTGAACGGAAACCGGCGGCGCGCAGCTTGTTCATCGTGTTCTTGTCGGCAAGCGCTTCGCGAAGATTGAATTTTTCAACGATGCGCCGTGCGGATTTGTTGTTATTGCTACGAAGGGAGGTTTTACCCTCTCTGGTCGCGGTCGCCAGACGCTCGCGCTCGCGGCTACGAATGAGTTCCCGTTCCGACGAGACGGCTTTCATCCGCTTGGCAAGATCTTTCCGCTCCAGGAAGGGCATGATCAGCGTATAGAGGGTCGCGAAAACTGCCAGTGTGACGAGGATGGCGATAATCGTCTGCGGGTCTGTCAGACGAGAAAGCAGATTTGCTGTCATGGCCGCCCCTCAAATATCGAAATTGATCATTTGGCGCATGATGAAAATCCCGATGAGCATCCACAGTCCGGATGCTCCCAGAATGATGTGGCCCCGCACGTCGGTGAAAAGCACCGAGAGATAGTCCGGCGACGTGAAGTGCACCAGCACCATAACAATAAAAGGCAATGCGCCGATAATCACGGCAGATGCTTTCGCTTCCATGGACAGGGCATTCACTTTGGCGCGCATTTTTCTTCGGTCGCGTAATACCCTTGAAAGGTTGGACAATGCCTCCGAAAGATTACCACCGGCCTGAGCCTGGATATTGATGACGGTGCTGAAGAAGCTGACTTCAAAAAGGGGCATGGTCAGCATCATGCGCTCGATACCCTGTGGGATTCCGATACCCACCTGCTGCGCATCGACAACCCGCTGAAACTCCGTTTTCACAGGTTCCTGACCGTCCGAGGCGATCAGTCGTACCGCGTCGTTCAGCGGCAAACCCGACTTGATCGAGCGGCACATGACATCAAGCGCATTGGGGAACTCCTCGAGGAATTTTTTTTGCCGGCGCTTGAGGAGAAATGCCAATACCCAGCGCGGCAATCCCAAAGCCGCAACGGCTGCTATGAGGAGTGCGGTCAGCAACGACAGACCATAGATAAGTGCAATAAAAGCGGCGCAAGCCGCCGCGCCGACGCTTAAAAGGTGGAATTGTCGAACGGAAATTGCCAGCCCAGCCTGTACGAGTTTATCGCGCAGGCTAACATTTTTTGCTTTTTTCGCCTTTTCATTTTGTTTTTTTTCCATATCCCGCAGGCTGTCCTGCATGGATTTGCGGCGCTTGCTGAGTTCCTGGACCCGATCGCGTGCAGCTTTGATATTTACGCGATCCGTCTCTGCGGCCTGCACCCGCTTGAAACGGCTTGTGGTCTTTTTTTCGACCTCTATCTGCTGGAAAAGAAAGGCGTAGGCGAGCGCTCCCGCCGAGATGGCGACAAGTACGGCCAGTAACACTATTGTCGGGTCCATGGCAGTCGCTTTCCCTTAGGATGTCTTTTCCATTTCATCGAGCGCGGCCGCCAGGCGTTTCTCTTCGCCGTAATAGCGTGCACGATCCCAGAAATTGGGCTTGCTGATGCCGGTCGATACGTGTCTGCCGATCAGCTTGCCGTTCGCATCTTCGCCTTCGATTTCGTATCGCATCAGATCCTGGGTGACGATGACATCGCCTTCCATGCCGACCACCTCCGTAATCTGCGTTATCCGGCGCGAGCCGTCACGCAGACGCGCTGCCTGAATGACGACATCGATCGAGCCTGATATGATCTCGCGCACGGTCTTGGCCGGCAGGGTGAAGCCGCCCATGGCGATCATCGATTCGATACGGCTGAGGCATTCGCGTGGCGTATTGGCGTGCAGCGTTCCCATCGAACCGTCGTGACCGGTGTTCATGGCCTGGAGAAGGTCGAAAACTTCCGGTCCGCGCACTTCGCCGACGATGATGCGTTCGGGCCGCATGCGAAGGCAGTTCTTGACGAGATCGCGCATGGTGATCTCGCCTTCGCCTTCGATATTCGGCGGACGCGTTTCGAGCCTCACCACATGCGGTTGCTGCAGCTGCAGTTCGGCGGTGTCTTCGCAGGTGATGACGCGTTCATCCCTGTCAATGAAGCTCGTCAGGCAGTTAAGAAGCGTCGTCTTGCCCGAGCCGGTGCCGCCCGATATGACGACATTGCAGCGGACGCGACCGATAATCTTGAGCAATGTCGCGCCTTCGGGCGTGATCGCTCCGAAACGCACGAGCTGATCGAGTGTCAGTTTGTCCTTCTTGAATTTTCGGATCGTCAGCGCCGGGCCGTCGATGGCAAGCGGCGGAGCGATGACGTTGACGCGCGATCCATCCGGCAGGCGTGCGTCGCATATCGGGCTCGACTCATCCACGCGTCGGCCGACCTGGCTGACGATGCGCTGGCAGATGGAAAGCAACTGCGCATTGTCACGAAAGCGGATATCGGATTCGATGGTTTTACCGCCGACTTCGATGAAGGTCTGGCCGGAACCGTTGACCATGATATCGGCAATGTCGTCGCGTGCGAGAAGCGGCTCCAGCGGACCGTAGCCAAGAACGTCGTTGCAGATATCTTCGAGCAGCTCTTCCTGCTCGGCAATCGACATGGCGAAATTCTTGATCGTGATAATGTCGTTGACGATATCGCGAATTTCCTCGCGCGCGCTTTCCGCGTCGAGCTTGGCGAGCTGCGAAAGGTCGATCGTATCGATAAGTGCGGAAAATACCTGGCTCTTGGTATTGTAGTAATCTTCCGTGCGTGCGCGTTTTCTCTGCGCGGGCGATGCGCTTGCTGTTGCCTGACGCATTGCCGGTGATTGGCCGGGTTCAAGAGTGTCAATTGCAGCAGAACGAGGCTCAGGCGCTGTCGTCACCTGCATGGGCGCAGGTGCAACAAGATCCGGCTTCGTGCTTCTGGCTGGGCCTTCGGGCCCGCGTTTTCCGAACATCGGCGTTTCCGTCTAAGGACGCAGGCAAAAGACCTACTTGCGCTTGAGAATATTTTTCAGTTTTTCCAGACCGCCGCGCCTGCTTTTGCGCAGCACGGAGCGACCTGTGATGGTATGCGCGATTTGCGAAAAAGTTTCCGCCGTCTGGGATTTTTCATCCATCTCGCTGATCATGCGTCCGCTATTGGCGGCATTTCCGAACAATTGTGCGTCGAACGGAATGATCGCGATCGGCTCGATTTCCAGCGGCTCAAGGAAATCCGCCGGCGCGATTTCCGGACGTTTGGGCATGCCGACCTGATTGAGAACGAGATGCGGCAACTTGTCGTTGGGTCTCAGCTTGATCAGTGCATCGAAGAGGTTCTTCGTATTGCGCAGGTTTGCGAGATCGGGAACCGCCGTTATGACCACCTCATCGGCTTCCGAAAGGACTGCCCGCGTCCAGTCGCACCATTGGTGGGGAAGATCGAGAACCGCAACCGGGGCACTGCGCTGCAAAACCTCGAGGATCGGCAGAAAGGCCTGACGATCGAGATCATAGGTTCTGTCGAGAAGAGACGGCGCTGCCAAAAGCGACAGATGATCGGAACATTTTGTCAAAAGACGGTCGAGAAATACCTCGTCCAGCCGCTCCGGCGAAAAGACCGCTTCAGCCATGCCCTGGGCAGGGTCCTGATCGAAATCGATATTCGCCGTTCCATAGGCAAGGTCCATATCCGCCAGAATGGTTTCCGTGGAGAAAAGGCTAGAGATGCCGAAGGCGCAATTATGCGCGATGGTGGACGAGCCTACGCCACCCTTGGCGCCAATGAAGGCGATGTTGCGGCCCAGCGGCTCCGCTTCCGGATCGACGAAGATCGCGGCGATCGAAGCCAGGAGATCGGCCATATTGACCGGGGCGACGAGATATTCGGAAATGCCGTTGCGGATGAGATCGCGATAGAGCGTTATATCGTTGTGCCGGCCGACGATGATGACACGGGTGGAAGGATCACAAACCTCCGCCAAAGGCGCGAGATCGTCCAGCAGCGAGGCGGGTGAGCTTGCTGTTTCGAGAACGATGAGATTGGGCGTGGGCGACGTGGAAAACATCGTGGCTGCCGCATTGGTATCGCCCTTCGTTACCCGCAGGGTAACCTTGCTCATGCGCCGGTCGCTGGACAATGCGTCCATGACGCCTTGCATGTTGTCGCTGACGCAGAAAGCGTGAACGGAAATACGGGGCAGGGGCCGCAGGCGATCCATATCCGAAGCGCGCACCGACGGTTCGGCTTCTGCGCCGTCGCTAGGCTTGATATCGTATTCTACAGCGCTCATCGTCTTTCCTGCCGTGACAAATGTTGGATTCGCATCAATCTGTTGCCGCGGTCGAAGTCTTACCGCGATAGGTGTCGATGACGACCGCGCGGCGCTCGGCATCGATCGGGCTCATGCCGCGCGGGCCGACCAGATCCATGGGATTGGCGATCTGCGCCGCGAGATTGCTTTGGGAAGCGCACCCGAAATTGTACCAGTTCTTGTTGGCGAAGGTATTATCCGAGAGATCCTCGGGCCACTGGCCGCACTGGCCAGTCATGGCGGTAACGGCGACATAGCTCAGACGGATGGGGGAGGCGTCGCCATTCGGGGAAGCGGCATAACGCGTCTCCATGATCTTGCCGGGCGCCACACCAGCACCGGAAAGCGTCGAGCGGATCTGTTTCGCCATTCGCGATGCGGCCGCCGCGTTGGCCGATCCCGACGGGGTCTGAATATTGATGATCCCGGTCGACATCGACGCATAATTCTGGGCAAAACCGCGGACATTATCCGCCATTGCTGTGGTCAGCCGGCTGTCGCTGGCCGAGACCGGAATATCCAGCGAATGCTCCGCTTCCGACAGGGTAATCGGGTGGCGTGTGCGATAATCGTCGGGAATGGCGTTGGTGGTCATCGGATCGCGTGCGCAGCCCTGCAACAGGCCGGCGGCAAGCGCGGCAACGACGACGAGGCCGGTCCGTCTTCCGGAAAGGTAGTGGGAAAAGGAGGAATAGGGTTCCTTCATGACGTTTCCTGCCCTGACCGGGCTTGCTGTGAAGAGGGGATTTTGTGTGCGTGTCGTCATTTGTAGATGAACCCCACTGACCCCTGATAGGGCGCGGCCTGAACCTGATCCTTGCGGCCATAGACCTTGTTGACGCGGTTCATGAAATACATGGCGGCGTCGTTTTCCGGATTGAAGTTATCGTCTGGCCGGGCGATCTGATTGCGGGCAACGGGCCGCACCAGATAGGGCGTTGCGATGATGACCAGTTCCGTTTCGTTGCGCAGGAAGTCCTTGCTGCGGAAAAGCGTGCCGAAAATCGGAATTTTCGACATGCCCGGAAGGCCGGACATGGCCTGGCGAACATTGTCCTGAACGAGACCTGCGATCACGATCGATCCCCCGAAGGAAGCTCGACCGTTGTAGAGGTTTCGCGCTTTCTGACCGACATGTAGGTCGAACCTGGGATGCCTCGCCCGTAGTTTCCGGTGACGACATTGCCTTCATAAGTCGGTTCGGACACGTTGGTTTCGATCTTGAGACTTATTCTCCCGGGTGAAAGGACTACAGGCTTGAAGTTCAATGTGATTCCGTAGTCGACCGTTTCAACCTCGCGTTTGACAACCGTGGTATTCGTATCCTTGTCGAGCGAAACGTCCTGTTCCGCAGCAATCCGGAAATCTCCCCCGACGTAAAATTTCGCCTGTTCGCCAGAAATCGCCGTCAGGCTCGGTTCCGCCAAAGTGCGCATGACACCTGCCTGCTCCATGGCATTGAGATAGGAGGCGAACCTGAGTGAGCCGGAGCCTATTGCACCACTGGCGATCCTGGATGCGGTGTCGATTGTATTTCCGAGATTGGAAGGATTTGCGAATTCGAAACCATTGTTGCTTGTTGAACTACTGATGGAGCCGTTGAAGCCGAGTTGCTTCAGCACCTGCCTGCTGACTTCGGCGACGGTGACCTTCAGCGTCACCTGATCTTCACCTTCGATCGTCAGCATGTTGACGATTTGCGATACCTGCCGACGCTCGGCAAAAATCGCCGCATCGCCACCATTGTCGCCGCCCGTCAGTGATATATTGCGGGTGGTGGCCTCGCCGCCTTTTAGAAAGGCGTCGGCAAGTTGAACGGCGCGTGCGGAGTCCTGCGGTGTGCGTACCGATCCCGTAAGAACGATGTTGTCCGAAACGATTTCCACCTTGATATCCGACTCTGGAATGAAACGGCGGATATTGGCTTCAAGCC
Organism: Agrobacterium sp. LMR679; assembly: GCF_027157905.1. Taxonomy (NCBI): domain Bacteria; kingdom Pseudomonadati; phylum Pseudomonadota; class Alphaproteobacteria; order Hyphomicrobiales; family Rhizobiaceae; genus Agrobacterium; species Agrobacterium sp. LMR679. Next base: position 1,323,391 of record NZ_JAPVOJ010000002.1, read on the forward strand.
CGGAGATGTCGCGCTCTACCTCCAGATCGATGCTGACGATTTCCCGGCCACCTTCACCAAAAATGAAGATATTGGTCTGTCCCACCGTTTTGCCGAAGAGATAGATACGTCTTGATGTGCGGGTCACGGCATCGGCAAGGCCCGGATCAGCAACAAGAATGTCGTGGGCATCTTCCGGCAGGTCGATGACGAGCGCCTTGTTCAAGCCGAGATTCAAGCGCTTGCGAATGCCTGCACCGCTTTCCGTGATCCGCACGACGCTCGCGCTTTGCGCCTCTGCTTCGCTGACGCGCAGAAACCCGGGGGAATGCTGGCCGGGAACACCTGAAAAGGTCAGGCAGAATGCGAGCCCACCCGCCATCGATGAACGCAGGCGTTGTTTTAGACGGTTCGTCATGAGCTCCCCGGTCATTGTGATGCTCCTTGACCGCTTTTCACGATCGAGCCGGATTTGATCACCTGAATTTCCGGTTGTCCGGAACCTCCATTCAGAAGATAGCCGGCCGAAAGCGTGTCGTTTTCCTGTGCGTCGGCGACGGAGCGCAAGGCGAGTGTGAGACGATCCGCCATCTGTTGCGCCACTGTAATGATCTTTGCCTGTTCAGGGGTCAGTTCGAGGGTAGCGGTTGCGCCAACCACCGCCGACGTTCCGTCCTCGCCTTCCTTGATCTGCTGATCGATCGCCAGGACACGAACATTGTTCAAAACATTTTCGGTCAAAAAGTTATTGTTGTCGCCCTTGCGGACCATGATCACATCGACCCGGTCGTTCGGCAGCACGAAACCGCCTGCGCCTGTCGAGACGGAAATCTCGGTGGCGACCGCACGTTTTCCGGCCGGCAAAAGGGAAGACATGATGCGGGTGCTGGAATCGACCACTTTTTCCGGCCGGATCGGTTCACCTTCAAAGAGAGGCAGACGCACGACCGCGCCGGTGAGTTCGGTGATGGCGTCGGGCCTTTTCGCTTCCGTTATGAAACTGTCGACCACATTGCCCTGCGGCCAGGGTGTCCAGCGTACTGAGCTATCGTTCAAGCGGCTGCCGACAGGCAGATTGACCGAGGAAACGAGAACGTTGACCGTCGGCTCTTTCTGGATGATCGTTTCTGCTTTTTCGATGACCTGTTTTGCGCCGGAAATTTGCATGGCGACAACGCCTGCAAGACCAGCGGCCACCAGAGCAACGGACAGAATGACGATACGCGACGGTTTCATGCTCGATCCTTGAGGGAATCAGATTCTTCTCCCGTCAGGATGGCGCGCGATTGGTATAATTATGGTTAATATTATGCTTGGATTTGTAGTTAACCGATGCTTAACGCTCAAGGTTACTCAAGAAAGGCTTGCAATGGCGGCCTTGACGAGCGGTGTTTCCCCATAGGTTAGAAGACCGGCTATCGCTATGCCGATACCGTAAGGGATTTTTTTGCCACCAGCAGGGAATCGGGCACGGGAATGCCGGCCGCCATGATTTCTCTTGAGCGTGTTCGCAAAAGAAGGATGCCGACCGTCAAAGCACCGCCGATAAAGGTCACCGCAAGTAGAAACTCGATGACGGAGATGTCGAAGCCATACCAGATCGCCGCGGCGGTCAAGAGTTTCGCATCTCCCCCGCCCATGACATTGGCTGCAAAGAGCGCAAAACAGGCGGCAAAAACTGCGGTGCCAGCGGCAAAACTAAGGGCAAAAGTTTGCCAGTCCATGCCTGAAACTGGTGCAACGATTATAAAGGAAAATAACAGGATGAGCGGTATCCTGTTGGGAATCGTCATGGTGAAGAGGTCGTTCAGCGCGGCGAAGCTGAGGCACAATGGAAGAATAAGGAATATCGCCGCTACTGTCATGATTTTTAGATCTACCTATGGTTACGGATTGTGTTGCGCCGACGGAAGCCGGCGCAACACAATCAAATCCAGTCGCAGCCTAAAGTTACGGGCTTTTCGCAACGTTCATGTAGCTGCCCAGGTTCGTGAACTGGGTGCTGAGGCTGGTGCCCAGGGTCTTGGCGCCGCCGATGATGGCGACAGAAATAAGGGCCGCAATCAGGCCATATTCAATTGCCGTGGCACCGGATTCATCCTTGAGGAAACGAGCGAAAATCTTGGTCATAGGGTCTCTCCTAACTTGTGTTGGTTCAGCACGCCGACAACTGTTCTCCGTTGTTCGGTTGGGTTCAAACTACAGCCGAGCGATTTCCAAGCGCTTAAAAAAAACGATTAACTCAAAGTAAACGGCAGGATGAGTTTCTCTTGGTAAATAAAAGCAAAAAGTATTGTCTGCATTTTTATATTTGCTGATAAACAAATATATTCAGGCGCTGACCATTTCTCTCTTTCGACAAAGCTTCCTTTGAAAGAGGCGCAGCTGTTCAGTTTTGGCGCGGGGCGAAGACACGTGAAAATATTAATACATTACGAATGGTTACCATCCTCGTTGCGGATTTCCGCCATTTAACGCTTCATTCACTAAAACCGCGCATTCTGTGGAACAATAAAGTGCGGGTAGTGAGCAAGGGCCAAACGCGTGTCATCCGGAAAACTGGCGAAAATTGTGGTCGGCTTGTCCGTCTTTCTATCGGGTTCGCTGCAGCCCGCTTTTGCTGAGGATGACATATTGCGCGTTTCGATGAATCACGCCCGTGTCCTTCGTCTCGACCGCGCCGTCAGCAAGGTTATCGTCGGCAACTCCAAAGTCGCCGATGCCACGGTTGCCGATGCCACCACGATTGTTCTGACAGGTCGCAGTTTCGGCACGACCAATCTCGTGCTTCTGGATGCCGATGGCAATCCAATCGTGGATGAACGCATTCTCGTCTCCATCGACGAGGGCAATACGGTGCGTGTTTTCCGCCAGACGGAGCGGACCGTTCTGTCCTGTACGCCGAATTGCGAACAGCATTCGCAAAATAGTGGCGACAAAGACGCTCAGCCATAACAGGCAAGGTCAATTGTATTCCAGACAGGACAACAGGCCTTCCGGCAAAAACGGAAGCGGCCTGTTCGCAGCTTTTCTGTAAGTGGAAAAGCCGAAAAAGCAACACGCTTCCCGGCGTTTACCGGTCGGCTATATGTTGCTGTTTTTTCGTCTAAGTTCTTGATCTGGCTAAGATCAAAAATGGAATGGTGCCCAGAAGAGGACTCGAACCTCCACACCCTTGCGAGTACCAGCACCTGAAGCTGGCGCGTCTACCAATTCCGCCATCTGGGCGACGGAGAGCGATGTACGAGGGCAGCCGCCCGGTGTCAACAGACTTTTTGAACTTTTATGACGATCATTGATTTTAAAGGGAAAAAACTTGGTTGGGGCTGTTGAAACATGTCGCCGGGTCAGGTGTCGAGCCCTTCATGCTTCGTTCTGTCCACATGACCGAGGTCGCGCTCCGGGTCGATGATGTCACGGATTCTCTGTTTGAGTTCTTTGGGGCCGGGAAAACCGCCATCGCGTTTGCGTTCCCATATGGTCGTGCCGTCCACGGTGATCTCGAACAGACCGCCGGTTGAGGGAACGAGGCTGACTTCGCCGACATCGGAAGCGAAGGTCTGCAGGATTTCCTGCGCCATCCAGCCTGCCCGAAGCAGCCAGTTGCATTGCGTGCAGTAGCAGATGGTTATGCGGGGTTTGGCCTCGGTCATCTTCAGGTCTCCTTCACCGCCCGGCGGCAATAATGTTCACGATAATGTCAACTATGATACTCATGTTTTTACCGGGCGTACGCTTGTTCTTATCATGCGGCTTTGCGAACAGAGAAGCTGTCGAAGGCTGAAACGTGGAGATCCTATGGCCCAGTTCGAGAATAATCGTCAGCGTCTTTTCGTTCCCGCGGTCGCCCCGCTTTATAATGCGACACACGATCTGGTGGAGACGATCCTGCGCGTCACGGCCGGGCTTCTTCTCGTCACCCATGGGTTCGGCAAGATCGTCAATCCTTTCGGTGCAGTCGGCATGGTGGAGAGCCTCGGCTTTTATCCCGGCGTCTTCTGGTCGCCGCTGCTTGCCGCCACGGAATTTTTCGGCGGCATTCTGGTCGCCATCGGCCTGTTCACACGGCCGGCATCCTTCGCGGCCATGATCGTTCTTTTGGTAACTGTTTATTTTCACGGCATCGTAAAGGCGGAAGGTCTGGGCGGCGCGGAAAAATCGATTCTGTGGGCCGCGATTTTCCTGTTCTTCGCCGTTCGCGGCGGCAACCGGCATTCCGCAGACGCCAAGCTGGCGCGTGAATTCTAAGGCGCATCAGATCAGGTCATCCGCCCGTTGTCGCACTGACGACGCCGTGGCTCTTGAAAATCGATTTTTCTCGTGGTGAAGCTGGATTCGATCGGCACTCTTGGCCGGTTGAATCCATTGTCGTCTCCACGAGGTCCTATGCGCGTCGCAATCATAGAAAACATGGCGGGTACGCCGCACGGGCAGCTCGGCGTAGCGCTGGAAGAAGCGGCGGCGGAAATCCATGTCATCCGCGCCTATGCGGGTGAGCCTCTCCCCACCGATGCCGCCGACCATGATGCGCTCATCGTTCTGGGCGGCGAACAGAACGCGCTCGACGATGCGTTTTATCCCTATCTTGCCGATCTCGCCCTTCTCATGAAAGCCTTTGGCGATGCTGGTAAAGCGGTCATGGGTGTGTGCCTCGGCAGCCAGTTGCTGGCGCGCGCCTATGGGGGAGAGAATATTCTCTCGGGGCCGCCGGAATTCGGCTGGCAGGATGTATCCCTGACGGAAGAGGGCGTGTCCGATCCGCTATTGGCCGGGCTGGAAAAGACATTCCCGATTTTTCAGTGGCATTGCGATACATTTACGCTTCCGCCGGACGCCACGCGCCTTGCGACCAATGGCGCGACACGAAATCAGGCCTTTCGCATCGGCCGTGCGGTCTATGGCACGCAATTCCATTTCGAGGCCTCCACCGCCGTGGTTGACGGCTGGTGTCAGGCGTTTCCTGCTTCCGTCGAAAGAATGTCGCCGGGCTGGCTGGAGAATTATCGTGACCATCGTGGCTTGCGTGCAGAAATGGCCGATGCAGCCGGGCTGGAAATCGCTCGAGCCTGGGTACGGCTCATCCAGATCGGCGATTTTCCGTTGCGAAAGTGATCGAGGCCGAACAGAGTTGCGGCTGAAAGACGACCGCGCGAAAGGAGGCGCAAAGATCATGTACAAATTCGAAATCTATCAGGACAAGGCTGGCGAATACCGTTTCCGCTTCAAGGCATCCAACGGGGAAACAATGTTCTCGTCGGAAGGATACCAGCAGAAGGCGTCGGCTATTCATGCGATCGAATCGATCAAGAGAAATGCCCCCGGTGCCGACACTGTCGATCTGACCGCCATGACGGCCTGAGCCGCGCCGCCGCGCGAGAACTCGAACCGTTTCGCCTGCCAGAAATGACGGGCGCATCGGCGGGTGCCGACGTAAAGATAAGATTCAGTCTTTTTTGATAATCTTCCGTTAGCATTTGTATTTCGAGGTCTCCGGGCGGCATCAGAGTGCCCCCGATTTGTTTTGCGTACGGGTTCTCATGCGTTCATCGGCTGTGCCAGCACTTTTCTTCGGTTGCTTCCTGCTTGGAGGCTGCACGTCCAGTTCCGGGCCGGAAAGCCTGATGGCCGGTTTGCCCTCGAAGGAAACGACGAGTTCGGTCACGCCATCCGCACCGGTGCCGCAGGCAGGCGTCGGCACCCAGGCCATCGCCGCCCAGCCACGGCAGGAAGTTCTGGCATGGGGCGGGCCGGTGCCTGACGAACCCAAGGCCTTTTCCGCCGTCACCCCCAGGGCGTCGTTAACGCAGAATGCACCTGAAATCCGTTTGCCGGTTCCGTCACAGGCGGCGGGAATGGTGCGGCCGGCGGAGCGCCCGACGATCAACCAGATGGAGCGTCCGGTACAGTTGGCCATGGCTGCGGCCCCGGCGGCGAGCGCCGGTGCGCAGATTCGCTCGCGCATTTTCCGCTCCAGCTTCAGCGATGCCAAGCCAATCAATTTCGGCAGGGTTCAGCCGCGTCATTTCCAGGTCCACGGGGTGGATGTATCCCGCTGGCAGGCCAATATAAACTGGCCGCAGCTGCGCACGCGCGGCGCCAATTTCGCCTTCATCAAGGCGACGGATGGCGGCGATCATCTCGATCCGATGTTCCGTACCAACTGGCAGCGCGCCAAGGAAGCGGGCATTCGCCGCGGCGCTTACCACTTCTTCTACTGGTGCCGCAACGCCAGCGAACAGGCGGACTGGTTCATTCGCAATGTACCGCGCGATCCTGACGCGCTGCCGCCGGTGATCGACGTGGAATATAACGGCGAATCGAGCTGCAAGATGCGCCATTCCCGTGAACGCGTTCTGGAAAAGATGCGCGTCTTCATGGACAAGCTCGAACGCCATTATGGCCAGCGGCCGATCATTTATACGGCGCCCGATTTTTACAAGGACAACCTCCAGGGCGAATTCCAGGATTATCCCTTCTGGCTGCGTGCGGTCGCCCAGCATCCGTCGGTGGTTTATCCCGGCCGCAAGTGGCTGTTCTGGCAATATTCCGGTTCCGGCCTGTCACACGGCGTCGATGGCCGCATCGATCTCAATGTCTTCAACGGCAGCGAGGATGCATGGCATCGCTGGGTGGACCGCCGTTCGAGCTGACGATGGCGGCCGTCAGCGCGCGAATTTTCGCGCGCCTGCAACACAGAGCACTACGATAAGCGTAACGGCGATCATGGCCCGGCTCACCTCCTCATGCAGCAGGGTCGCGGCAAGTGCCAGCCCGAAGAAGGGCTGAAGCAGTTGCAGCTGGCCAACGGCTGCGATGCCGCCAAGCGCCAGTCCGCGATACCAGAATATGAAGCCGATCAGCATGCTGAACAGGGAAACATAAGCAAGGCCGGCCCAGGCCCGCGGGTCGATGCCGGCAAGCGTTTCCGGCCCAGTGAAGAAAGCAAGCGGCAGCATGACCGGCAGGGAAAGAACCAGCGCCCAGGAAATGACCTGCCAGCCACCCAGCTTGCGGGAAAGGGCGGCACCCTCCGCATAGCCGAGCCCGCAGACGATGATTGCGCCGAGCATCAGAAGATCGCCGGCAAGCGAGGCCTCGATCCCGGCGGCAAACGAATTCGACAGGGAAAACCCTGCCACAAGCGCGCTTCCAAGACAGGAAAAGAACCAGAACACCGGGCGCGGGCGTTCCCCGCCGCGCAGCACGGCGAAGATTGCTGTTGCGAGCGGTAAGAGCCCCACGAAAACGATGGAATGCGCCGAGGTGACATGCCGCAGGGCGAGCGCGGTCAATAGCGGGAAGCCCACCACGACACCGAGCGAGACGATGAAAAGCGATGTCAGGTCATGGCGCGCCGGGCGCCTTTGCCTGAACAGAAGCAGCAGCGCCAGCGCCAGCAGGCCGGCAATGCTGGCTCGGGCGACGGTCAGGAACACCGGATCGAAACCCGTTACCGCAATGCGTGTCGCGGGCAGCGAACCGCTGAATATCACCACACCTGTCAGGCCGCTCAGCCAGCCGCTCGCCGTCTTGTCCATCGTCAACTCCTGCGTTTTGCCTTTCTTGATCCCGAATGGCTGGCAGGAACAGCGACAATCATATACAATTTCGACAAACTGTTATGGTGTCATAAGCGGGTACAGTTGGAGGAAAATGTGGACGGACAGGTCGCTGCGGGCACGCGCATAGAAAAGGTGATGGCAAGTGTGCGGCAACGCATCGCATCGCGCAGCCTCGTGCCGGGCGCGCGCCTGCCGTCGGTCAGGGCGCTGGCGAAGACCATGCAGGTTTCCACCTCCACCGTCGTCGAGGCCTACGATCGGCTCGTGGCGGATGGTACGATAAGCTCGCGGCCCGGCTCCGGGTTTTTCGTTTCGGGCCCGCTTGCGCCCCTGTCGCTCGCCGATATCGAGCCGCAGCTCGATAGGGCGGTGGATCCCTTATGGGTCTCGCGGCAGGCGCTGGATGAAGGTTCCGTTCTCGCCAAACCCGGCTGCGGCTGGCTTCCCGCATCGTGGATGCCGCAGGAGGTGTTGAGGCGGGCGATGCGCGGGCTTGCCCGCGCCGACGCCGCTCTGCTGACGGATTATGGCAGCCCGATGGGGCTGCTGCCGCTGCGCCAGCTTCTGTCGCGCCGGCTGGCCGAACATGGGGTGCAGGCGGGCGCCAGCCAGATCATGCTCACCGATTCCGGTACGCAGGCGATCGATCTTCTGTGCCGTTTCCTGCTGCAGCCGGGCGATACGGTGATTGTCGATGATCCCTGTTATTTCAATTTCCACGCCCTCTTGCGGGCGCATCGGGTGAAGATCATCGGTGTTCCCTATACGCCGACCGGACCGGATCTGGCACTTTTCGAGCAGGCGCTGAAAGATCATCAGCCCCGGCTTTATATCACCAATTCCGCAATCCATAATCCGACAGGTGCAAGGCTTTCCGCCGTTTCCGCCCATCGCCTGCTGATACTCGCCGAGCAGGTGGGACTGACCATCATCGAGGATGATATTTTTGCCGATTTCGAAACCCAGGCCGCGCCCCGGCTGGCGGCCTTCGATGGTCTGAACCGCGTCGTCCAGATAGGAAGTTTTTCAAAAACACTGTCGGCCTCCGTGCGGTGCGGTTTCATCGCAGCACCCATGGCTTGGGTGGAGGCCCTGACCGATCTCAAGATCGCCACCACTTTTGGCGGAACGCATTTTTCGGCAGCGCTGATCCTCTCGCTTTTGACCGATGGCAGTTACCGCAAGCATGTCGAGGCGCTGAGGCAGCGTCTTGCGGCAACGATGCCAGAGGTCGCGGCGCGTCTGAGGTCGGTCGGATGTGCGCCGTGGATCGAACCGCAGGCGGGCATGTTTTTATGGTGCCGCCTGCCGGATGGGGTTGATGCCGCCGATGTAGCGCGTCGCGCGCTTTCGCGGCAGGTGGTGCTGGCCCCCGGCAATGTGTTCAGTTCCTCGCAGAACGCCTCCGGTTTCATGCGTTTCAATGTGTCGCAAATGGCAGGTCCGCAGGTCATGACGGTGCTGGCGGAGGCGCTTCAGAAAACGCCCGAACCTCGTCGGTTATAAGCGTTCTGGAAGGAATCGGAACAAAATCCCGTGAACGTCGTTTTCTCCGCAGAATGAAGAGGAGGAAACACCATGACTTTCGATCCCAACAACCCGCGTCCGGACCGCGATCTTCGTCCGGAAGTGAATATCAGTAATGAACCGCGTGCCCGCACGTCGTCGTCCTGGGTGCCGTGGTTGGCGATCATCGTCGTCGTATTGGTGGGCGTTTTCGCCTGGTCGCAGATGAGCGGCCCCACCACCGATCCGGCCACGACATCCTCCACCACGCCGCCTGCGGCAACGGATCAGGCACCGGCGCCCATGGCTCCGACCGCTCCGGCAACACCGCCTGCGAACAACACCGCACCGGCAAGCCCGAATACGGGCGGCACGCAGACCCAGCCGTAACTGGCTTACTGATATGATAAAACCGCCTGCCTCCGGGCAGGCGGTTTTTCTTTGCGGCCCTTATCCGCGCCCTAAAGCTGCTCCATCGCGGAAGGGTGGTTGGAAACGCTGGACCAGCGGCTGATGGACTCCTGTGCCAGCTGCGAAAGGGCAATGCTTCCGAAGCGGGACAGCAGAATGTTTTCCGCCTCTTTCATGGCGTCGAAAAGGGCTGCATTGACGGCCTGTTCGATGACACAGTTCGGGTTGTCGCCCGCCAGCCCGATCGAGAACAGTTCCGGCGCGCCAAGCGCCCGGTAAATATCGAGCAGCGTGATCTCGTTGAGCGGCCGCGCCAGCACCCACCCGCCGCCATGGCCTTTTTCCGACGAGACATAACCATGCTCGCGCAAGCCGGCCATTGTCCTGCGCACCACCACCGGGTTGGTCTGAAGCATCGCCGCGATGCTCTCCGATGTCGCCGCAGCCTTATGATTTTCCATATGGATCAAAATATGCAGCACCCGTGAAAGGCGCGTGTCGTGTCTCATTGTCCAAACCCGTCCGTTTACACCGACGCTATCACTTTTGAGGTGATGTAACAATATAAGTTGCGTGACTATTGACTCCGAAAATCACGTAACAATATAAGTATCGTGAAATGAACGGGCACTTCCGCCTCTTTCCTGAAACGATGGGTGCATCATGAAATTCGACGTCATCATTATCGGCGGCAGCTACGCCGGCCTCTCGGCCGCCCTGCAGCTTGGACGCGCCAGAAAAAACATTCTGGTGGTGGACGCCGGTGAACGGAGAAACCGTTTCGCCAGCCACTCCCACGGTTTTCTCGGCCAGGATGGCAAGGCGCCGGGTGAAATTATCGCCGAGGCGCGCCGCCAGATCGAACGTTATCCGACCATAGATTGGGCTGAGGGCAGGGTGACCGATGCCGAAGGCTCTTTCGGCGATTTTGTAATCGAGATCGATGGCAAACGCCGTGAGACAGCGAACCGGCTGATCCTCGCCATGGGCGTCGCCGATGAATTGCCTGCTATTGCCGGGCTGAAAGAGCGTTGGGGCTCTTCGGTCTTCCATTGCCCCTATTGCCATGGTTACGAGCTCAATCAGGGAAAGATAGGCGTCATCGCCGCTTCACCTTTGGCCATTCATCACGCATTGATGCTGCCCGACTGGGGCGAGACGACCTTTTTCACCAATGGCGTATTCGAGCCGGATGGGGATCAGCAAGCATTGTTGTCGGACCGGGGTGTGCGGGTGGAAACAACCCGCATCCGGGAAATTACGGGGCATGCGGATGTCGTTCTGGCGGATGGACGCAGCATCGCATTGGCCGGCCTTTTCACCCAGCCGAAGTTGCGTATCGCCTCGAACTGGCTGGAAAAACTTGGCTGCGCCGTGGAGGAGGGGCCGATGGGATCGACCATCGCGACAGATCCCATGAAACAGACCACCGCCCGCGGCATCTTCGCCTGCGGCGATGCGGCAAGGCCTGCCGGCTCGGTCGCCCTTTCGGTGGGAGACGGCGCCATGGCGGGTGCTGCGGCTCACCGGTCGATCCTGTTTCCGGAATGATCAATGCGAAACAAGGTTGAGCCAGCGGCCCGGCGGCATGCCGAAGGCATTTTTGAAATGTCGGGTAAAATGCGCCTGATCCGCAAAACCGCAGGCAAATGCCGTTTCCGCAAGGCCCGCACCCGCACGCATCATGTCCTTGCATTTTTGCAGTCGGCGCATAATGAGATAACGGTGCGGGCTGGTGCCGAACAGGAAGCGAAAGTGCCGAAAGAGCGTGAAGCGGTCGAGCCCGCTTATCCGTTCCAGCTCTTCAGAGCCGACGGTGTCGGCGCTATTCTCCAGCAGATAGTCCCGGCACCGTAAAACGGCGATACGGTCGATCCGTTTGATGCTTCTGGCGCTTCCGTTTGAATGTTTCCAGAGCAAATCCGCCAGTCTCGACTGCCAGTCGGTGAGAAGCAGATTGTCCGGCTCGCCTTCCAGATTGCCAAGCGCCTCGATGAGGCATTGCCGGAATTCCTCATCTTCTATGACGGGATTCTGGGCGAAGGGCAGCGCATTATATCCCGCCTCAGTCGTTTTTTCGGGCGGAAGATAAAGCATACGGTAGCGCAGGCCTTCATCGGTGCCTGCGCCGCCATCGTGAACTTCGTCCGGATGCAGCACGATTACCTTCCCGGGCGTGCTGAAATGCGATTTCCCCCGATAGGAAAAGGTCTGGACGCCGGAAAGCGTGACACCCAGCGCATAAGTATCATGGCGGTGCGGCGCATAGGCGTTGCCATGAAAGCGCGCTTCGATGCGTTCTATGCCTTCACTGGAGGGCGCCTGCACGATCCCTTCGAATTTGCACGAACGTTCAAGATCGCCGACGCCCCGAGGCGCTAGGATCGCTTCTCTTTCGTAACCACAGCCAGATTGAGTTCGCATGTTTGATACCAAGATCGCCGTCATCCTTCGTGATGACCTTGCCGTGTGGCAAAAACTGAACGTTACCGCATTTCTCATGTCCGGGATCGTCGCCCAGACCAAGGAGATCATTGGAGAACCATACCGCGACGGGGCGGGCAACGTCTATAATCCCCTGTCCATCCAGCCGATTGTCGTCATGGCCACGGATCAGGAGGCGTTGCGCAAAATCCACCAGCGATCCCTCGAGCGCGACGTCACGACATCGCTTTATATCGAGGAAATGTTCGCCACCGGGCACGATGTCGCCAATCGCCAGGTATTTTCGGAGTTTTCACCGGAGAATGCCAAGGTGGTCGGCATGGCGCTGAGGGCCGACAGGAAGATCGTCGACAAGATCACCAAGGGCGCGAAGCTGCACGCGTGACAGAAGCCTAAACGCAAAAGGGAGGCTAGGGGCCTCCCTTCGATAGCGATGGCAATATGATTTTGCCGCTTATTCGTCGTTCATCTTCAGCGCAGCGATGAAGGCTTCCTGCGGAATTTCCACCTTGCCGAACTGGCGCATGCGCTTCTTGCCTTCCTTCTGCTTGTCCAGAAGCTTGCGTTTGCGCGTCGCGTCGCCGCCGTAGCACTTCGCCGTCACGTCCTTGCGCAGCGCGCGCACGGTTTCGCGGGCGATGACCTTGCCGCCAATGGCCGCCTGAATCGGGATCTGGAACATGTGCGGCGGAATGAGTTCCTTCAGCTTTTCGCACATGCCGCGCCCGCGTCGGTCGGCCGCCGAGCGGTGCACCAGCATGGAGAGCGCATCCACCGGATCACCATTAACGAGGATCGACATCTTGACGAGATCGCCTTCGCGGTAATCGATGATGTTGTAATCGAAGGAGGCGTAACCCTTGGAGATGGATTTCAGGCGGTCGTAGAAATCGAACACCACTTCGTTGAGCGGCAACTCATAGGTGATCATCGCACGGTTGCCGACATAGGTCAGCTCCGTCTGCAGGCCGCGCCGGTCCTGACAGAGTTTCAGAATGCCGCCGAGATATTCGTCCGGCGTCATGATCGTCGCCTTGATCCACGGCTCGCGGATTTCCTTGATCTTCACAACGTCGGGCATGTCGGCCGGGTTGTGCAGTTCCTTCTCCGTGCCATCCGTCAGCGTCATTTCATAAACGACCGAAGGTGCGGTGGCGACGAGATCGAGATTGAACTCGCGCTCGAGGCGTTCCTGAATGATTTCGAGATGCAGCAGGCCGAGGAAGCCGCAGCGGAAACCGAAGCCGAGAGCAGCGGAAGATTCCATTTCAAAGGAGAAGGAAGCGTCGTTGAGACGAAGCTTGCCCACCGCCGCGCGCAGGTCTTCGAAGTCGGCCGCATCGACCGGGAACAGGCCGCAGAAAACCACCGGCTGCGCGGGCTTGAAACCGGGCAGGGCCTGCGCCGTCGGGCGCTTGTCGTCGGTGATGGTATCGCCAACACGGGTATCGGCGACTTCCTTGATCGAGGCGGTGATGAAGCCGATCTCGCCGGGGCCGAGGCTGTCGACATTGACCATCTTCGGGGTCAGCACGCCGACGCGCTCGATGCCGTATTTCGCGCCCGAGCCCATCATGCGGATCTGCTGGCCCTTGCTCAGCACGCCATCGATGACGCGCACCAGAACCATGACGCCGAGATAGGTGTCATACCAGCTATCGACCAGCAGCGCCTTCAGCGGTCCGTTTTCGCCGACTTCGCTCTTCGGCGGCGGCAGACGGTGGACGATGGCCTCCAGCACATCGGGAATGCCAAGACCGGTCTTGGCCGAAATCATCACGGCGTCGGAGGCGTCGATGCCGATCACTTCCTCGATCTGTTCCTTGATGCGGTCGGGTTCGGCCGCCGGCAGGTCGATCTTGTTGAGCACCGTCACCAGCTCGTGATTGTTGTCGATGGCCTGATAGACGTTGGCGAGCGTCTGGGCTTCCACGCCCTGCGATGCATCGACCACCAGCAGCGAACCTTCGCAGGCCGAAAGCGAGCGGGACACTTCGTAGGCGAAGTCGACGTGACCGGGCGTGTCGATGAGGTTCAGCACATAGGTCTCGCCGTTATTCGCCTTGTAGTGCAGGCGCACGGTCTGGGCCTTGATGGTGATGCCGCGCTCGCGCTCGATATCCATCGAATCGAGAACCTGCTCCGACATGTCGCGTTCGGCAAGGCCGCCCGTCGACTGGATCAACCGGTCGGCCAGCGTCGATTTGCCGTGATCGATGTGGGCAACGATCGAGAAGTTGCGGATATGGTCCAGGGGCGTGCGGGTCGAATTTGTGCTCATGTCCCGCGCTATAGCAGGGGCTTGTCACACCGCAAAGCGGGAATTTGGTTAAAAGCCCTTTAAAATGGGCTTTTCAGATCGCAAATTGCTCCGGCCAGTCGCGGCGGGTGGCAACCTGTCCTTCGGTGCGGAGCCTTGCGACGGCGGCAAGATCGATATCGGCGATGAGCAGCGAGCTTTGCGTGACCGCATCACGCTCGCTTTCCGCGATGATGCCGGATGCCGGCATGCCGTAGTCCGAAGGCACGTAAAGGGCGGCGCGGCCGCGATTTTCATCGACGGCGGGAGACCAGGGAGCCTCGCCCGCGGTGGGGAGGAGAGGATGGCATATTGGTTTTCCAATGCTCTCGCCTGCGCGCCGATGCGTACGCGGTAAGCACCCGCCAGCGTATCGGTGCAACTCGGCGCGAGCACGAGTTCGACGCCGAGCTCCGCCAGCCTGCGGCCCAGCATCGGGAACTCGTTGTCGTAACAGATCAGGATGCCCAGCCTGCCTATCGGCGTCTCGAAGGCTTTCAGGCCCTCGACGCCGGCATGAATGTTCCATTGCTCCCGCTCGAAGCGGGTCATGATCTGCTTGTCCTGATAACCGATCAGCCCATCCGGGCCGAACAGCCATGCGCGGTTGCGGAACTTGCCGTCCGAATCCTTCACCGGCGCGCTGCCCGGCTGGAAGAGGATTTGATGTTGCCGCGCCAGCTCCTCGCAAAGCTCCACCCAGGAGGGGATCAGCGGCTGTATTTCTTCGATGGAACGGTGCAGATCGGAGCGCATGTCGGGCGGCAATTGCCCGGTCAGCGCCATGGCCGAATATTCAGGAAGCAGCAGCAATTCAGCGCCTTTTTCCTTCGCCTCGCGAACGATGGCGGAGAGATGCGCGGCATAAGCCTCCCATGTTTCGATCAGCTCGATGGCATATTGGCTGGCGGCCAGGCGCGTCATTTGTCTCCGTCTCCGGCAAGAATGGTCTTCATCCAGAAAGACAGGGGTTTCGGGCTCTCGGTGCTCTCGTCGAGGTCCTGCCAGGTGAAGCTGGTGTGCAGTTCAGGGTGATGTCGGTACCCGCGCTTTTCCCAGAACGCGTTCAGCGGCACGTAGTCCGCCGGGCGTCGTGGATGATCTGCGGGTCGCTCCACAGCACAGAAAGTGCACCTGTCGAAACCGTGCCGCTTTGCATGCGCTTCCCGCTCCTCGAAGAAGCGCACGCCGATGCCGTGGCCGCGATAGCCGGGCAGCAGCACGCTTTCACCGAAGTAAAATATGCGGTCCGGATCGTAACCCGCTTTGACGAAGGGCGTCTTGACCTCGTCGGTCTCTGCCGCCATCGGCATGCCCGTGGACATGCCGATCACTTTGCTGTCGTCCAACGCCAGCACGAAGACGGCGCCGTCCGTATCGGCATAGGTCGCGAGATATTTGCGCTCATAGTCCAGCGAGCCGTCATAGAGATAGGGAAAGGCGCGAAACACCTCGATCCGCAGGCGCGCGAGGTCATCGAAATAGGGCGTGGCGTCAATGCCGGAAAGAGACTTGATTTCGACGGTCATGGGCATTTTCACTTTCGGTTGCACTGGTTATACCGTCATGGAAAACCCGCGCAAGCATTGAACGGAGAAGACGATGACCGCTGCCGAGACCATCCGCGCCTATTACGAAGCCTTCAACCGTCAGGACATGGATGCCTTTCTGGCGCTTCTTCACGATGAGGTGGTGCACGACATCAATCAGGGCGAGCGCCAGACCGGCAAGGCCGCCTTCGCCTCCTTCATGGACCACATGAACCGCTGCTATAAGGAAAACCTCACCGATATGGTGATCATGGCGAGCGACGACGGCAAGCGTGCTTCCGCGGAATTCATCGTCAATGGCGAATATCTCAAGACCGATGAGGGATTGCCCGAGGCGAATGGCCAGAAATACGTACTGCCGGCCGGTGCCTTTTTCGACCTGAAGGACGGAAAAGTTAGCCGAGTAACGAACTACTATAAT
Source organism: Agrobacterium sp. LMR679 (assembly GCF_027157905.1). Taxonomy (NCBI): domain Bacteria; kingdom Pseudomonadati; phylum Pseudomonadota; class Alphaproteobacteria; order Hyphomicrobiales; family Rhizobiaceae; genus Agrobacterium; species Agrobacterium sp. LMR679. The sequence goes on from NZ_JAPVOJ010000002.1 coordinate 1,339,564, forward strand.
CTGAACGACTGGATTGCGCAGGTCGGCGCCTGAGACGCCCTTTAGCCGCAAAGCGACCAGCGGCAAAGAAGATGATAATTTCCATTATCGTGGATATTGACTCCATCATATGAGAGTGCAATTCTCATATGATGGAAAACGAAGATCATATCCTCGAACGCTCTATCGGCGAGCGGATCAAAACATTACGGGCTGAAAACGGCCTGACGCTGGACCGGCTCGCTTCCGAATCCGGCGTCAGCCGCGCCATGATCTCCCGCATCGAGCGCGGCGAGGCGAGCCCCACGGCCTCGCTGCTGGCCCGTATCTGCGCAGCTCTTGGCCTATCGCTCTCCGGTTTCTTCGCCGAAAACGAAGAAGCTGTTTCCCCGCTGGTGAGAAAACGCGACCAGCAGCTCTGGAAAGATCCGGAGACCGGTTATGTGCGCCGCGCCATTTCCCCGCCGCGTGTGGGATCCGATGTCGATATCGTCGAAGTCGAATTTCCCGCTGGCGCGCGGGTCGGTTTTCCGCCGCATGCGGCAAGCCGGGGAATGACGCAATATGTCTGGCTTTTCGAAGGTGTGCTGGAAATGACGAGCGGTGGAGACGTTCACCGGCTCGAGCCCGGCGATTGCCTTTTCATGCCGGTCGGCGAAGGACATGTTTTCCACAATCCTTCCGAAAAACCTGCCCGCTACGCTGTCGTGCTGGATCGAAGACAGCGCTGATTTTCCCGACAGGAGTTATCATGACCACCATCCGCGTGCTGAACGGGCAAGAGACTATCGATGTCTTGCCCGAACTCTGTGAGGTTCTGGCTGCCTGCGTGAACGGCGGCGCATCCGTCGGCTTCATGTTACCCTTTTCACCGCAGGATGCGCAGCTTTTCTGGCAGGCCGTTGCAGAAGCGGCGGGCGAGGGCAGCACCATTCACGTGGTGGCGGAAGTGGATGGGAAAGTAGTGGGCACCGTTCAGGTCGGCCTTGCCTCCAAACCCAACCAGCCGCATCGCGGCGACCTCATGAAGCTCCTCGTGCATCCGTCCGCGCGAGGCCTCGGGCTTGCCCGCATGCTCATGCAAAAAGGGGAAGAGGAGGCGGCAAAACGCGGCCGTACCCTTTTGGTGCTGGATACGGCCACGGGCAGCGATGCTGAGGCGATTTATCCTCGTCTCGGCTGGGAGCGGGTTGGCGTCATCCCCGATTACGCCCTGTTTCCGGATGGACGCTTTTGCGGCACGACCCTGTTTTACAAGCGAATCGGCTAGGCCTTTCAGACTGCCGCCTTATTGACCCGGCTTCAGCGTACGATTGAAGGCGGCAACGATCATCGTTTCCAATTGTGCGTGAATATCCGCACGGTCCCGCAGCCCCGCCGGTTCGCAGATGGGATCGCGCTCGCCGACGGATTTGAGAAACGCGTCAGCATCCGGTTTGCAAAGCGGCAGGAAGCTGAAATGATTGGCCTCGTCCACCTGCCGATAGCTTGCGCCGGGCACTTCGTCCGCGAGTTTATCCGCAAGCACGGCGGGCGGAATTTTGCCCTTGCTGCCGAGATTGACGAAGGTTAGCGGAATATCGATCTCTTTCAGGCTCTCCGGTTTGAAGGCCAGCGCCAGACCGGGATCGACCAGCACGGCGGACCGAATGCGGGGATCGCGGTTCTGCTGCTCGAAACGGGCCTTGTCGAGGGTTCTGAGATCGAGCTTCGGCACGCTCACCGGCTCGCCATCGAGATAACCGCGGCCGCCGGCGAACCATTGGCAATCCATCATCGTGGCATAATCTTCGCAATAGCGCACATAGGCATCGAGATCGGCGCGCGCACCCGAAATCTCCATCGCCGCACTGCCGCCGAGCGAAAAGCCCAGCACGCCGATCCTTTGTGCGTCGATAGCACTCGACCATTTGCCCTTTGCCGTTAGAACAGTGACAATCGTGGAGAGATCGTCCGTTCGCTCCCAGATTTTCGGCGTATCGGCGGGTGTGGAATCGCCGCTGGTGGTACCGGGGTGGTTGGCGCCGGCAACAATGAAACCTTCGCTCGCAAGTTTCGCGGCGATCCATGCCATGCCGGACACTCGTGAACCCGAGCCGTGGGACAGAAGCACAAGCGGCAGGCGACCCGGCCTCACCGCGCCATCCTTGAACACGGGCGTGCCCTGAAAAATCCTGTCATCGCCGGAAAGCGTCTGCGTGCCCTTTCCGTCGGATGGATACCAGATGGTGACGGCAAGGTCCTTGCCGCGTGCCGGCGAATGGATAGTTGTTTCGCTGACGCCGACAGCCTCGCCTGCAAAAACCGGCTGGGTGACGAGAGCGGAAAACAGGATGGTTGTGATGGTAGTGACAGGGCGCATGAAAACCTCGTGCAGTTGGAAAGAACGGGGTTCAATCTGCGCCGCGACATGTTTTTTGCGTCCTCGATCGTGTTAAAGGTCGTCCCGAAACGCGATCTGGTCCATGAATTGGCGATATAAGCCGTTGTTCCGGGGATATTCATTCGTGCTGTTCATTCCGCTGCCTTTCGTCGTGGCGCTTCTGCTGGGCGTCATGTTCATCGTTTTCTTTCAAGGCGGAGACGATGTGCGAACAAATCGGGCCTTTCTGACGCTGATCGCGCTTTGTGCCCTGCAATCCGTCCTTGTCGGCCTGCGCTGGGGGTATGGCGTCAGCGAAGCGCGTTATGTTTTGCCGATCCTCGCCGCCTGCCTGCCGCCGCTCGTCTACATTGCTTTTCGTGGGCTGATGAGAGTGGCGGCCGAGAGCAGGATGGCGATGCTCGCCAACCTCGCTTTGTCGCCTTTGCTCATCGTCATCATGGAATTCACCTGGCCGATGGCGATCGATCTTGCGCTGATTGTCATCTTCGTCGGCCACGCGATTGCCCTGCTTCTTCTTGGCAGAAAGGGGCCGGACGGGCTGGACGAGGCGCAATTTGCCAGCGTCGCCTCGGCGCACCGGGCGCTTATTATCGCCGCCATTGCCCTGTGCGTTTCTGCCCTGTTCGATCTTCTGGTGTTTTTCGATTTCGAATGGGCGCATGGGCAGAATGTTGCAGTGCTGGTCAGTAACGCCAATCTTTTCGGCCTGCTGTTGATTGGCCTCATGGCCGCGCTGGCCGGCAGGAGCAAGGCACCGCAAACAGGCACAGAACCTGTCGTGGAATTGTCAGCGTCGGCGGAACCATCGGAACAGGACCGGGATATCGTTGCAAGGGTTGATCGACTGATGGAGACACAGGCGCTTTACCGCGACGAGAACCTCAACCTGTCGCGGCTTGCAAGACGCCTCGGCTTGCCGAGCCGGCAGATATCGGGCGCGATCAACCGCTCGCTCGGCGTCAATGTCTCGCAATATGTCAACCAGCTGCGCATCCGCGAAGCCTGCCGGCTGCTGGAGGAGACGGAGCAATCGGTGACCGCGATCATGCTGTCCTCCGGCTTTCAGACCAAGTCCAACTTCAACCGCGAATTTCGTCGTGTCACCGGCATGAGCCCGGTGGACTGGCGGGAGCGTGAAGTGTGGAAGCTGGTCTCGCCAAACAAAACGGCCACCCGGCAGATGCCGGATGACCGTTTGAAGATCGTCGGGAAATGATGGGGATCAGAGCGTGCCGTTGCGCTGCTGGATCATCATGTAGGTGTCATAGGTATATTCGGCGATCTGCGCCCAGAGATAGGCGTCCTTCTTGAAGGCCTGCTGGCTCTCGTAAATCTTCTTGAAGCTTTCGTTCTTGGCCGAAATCTCCGCATAGGTGTCCTGCGCCGCCTTGTGGCAGACATCGAGGATTTCCTGGCTGAAGGGGCGCAGGATGGCGCCCTGCGCCACGAGTTCCTTCAGCGCCTTCGGATTGCGCGCATCGTAACGTTCCAGCATGCTGGCGCTGCCGGCGGCGCAGGCATCCTTCAGGATGCGCTTGTAGTTTTCAGGCAGCTCGTTGAACTTCTGCAGGTTCACGAAGGCATGCACGGCCGGGCCGCCTTCCCACCATGCGGGGTAGTAGTAATATTTCGCGACCTTGTAGAAGCCGAGCTTCTGGTCGTCATAGGGGCCGACGAATTCGGTGGCGTCGATGGTACCCTTTTCCAGAGCCGCATAGACATCGCCGCCGGCGATCTGCTGCGGCGTGACGCCGACCTTCTGCATCACCTGGCCGGTCAGGCCGGCGATGCGCATCTTCAGGCCTTTCAGGTCATCGATGGTGTTGATTTCCTTGCGGAACCAGCCGCCCATCTGGGCGCCGGTATTGCCGAGCAGGATCGAGTAGATATTGTGCTGGGCAAGGAATTCATTGAGCAGCTCATTGCCACCGGCCTGATTGAACCAGGCATTGGTCTGGCGGGCATTGAGGCCGAAGGGAACCGACGTTCCGAGCGCGAAGGTCGGATCCTTGCCGACGTAATAATAGGAGCAGGTATGCGCCATTTCGACGGTGCCGGCCGTCACCGCATCCGCCGCCTGCAGCGCCGGCACGATTTCGCCGCCGGCAAAATGCTGAATGACGAAGTTGCCGCCAGAGGCTTCCTTGACATGGTCGGCGACGATCTGGCCCGCGCCGAAAAGAATGTCGAGGCCCTTGGTGAAGGACGATGTCATGCGCCAGGTGATCTTGGGGTTTTCCTGTGCGATGGCCGGAGCGGCAAGCGCCGTTGCGGTAACACCGGCGCCGAGAGCGCCCGCCTTGCGGATAAATGATCTGCGATCCATGTCGATAAGCCCTGCTATGTCTGCACATTATAGGCGAACCGCACGGTACGCCTCCCGCCGGCTACTAAACATTTATCCCTCCGGCCATCAAGAGGGAATGTTTGAAACTTGCGTGATCTGACGCACGGCTTGGCAATTGTTGCTTGTATCGGCCTTTCGCTGTTCGGTGCGGCTGTCGCTAAGGCGCGCTGCGCTTTAATGCCGGGTCATCCAGCGCAGGATTGTAAAACAGCGAAAGCGTCAGGCTTCTGGCGATGCGTTGTGCCGTTTCCATGAACCAGTCGTGGGCCTCTTTGCTTGGCGCAATATCATCAAGCGTAGCGGAAAACAGCGTGAGCCACTGCGGAAAAAGCTCCGCCGACATGCCTTTTACCCCGAGATGGGCCTGCACGGGCTTGCCGCCATAACCGCCATTCTTGAAGGCGACAGCCGCCCAGAACTGTTTCATCCTGGCCATATGCTCCGGCCAGCGCCCGGCGAGCCGCGCATCGAAAACCGGGCCAAGCGTGGGGTGTTCAAGAACGCGGCCGTAAAATGTTTCCACCAGCAGGTTGATGAAACCGGCATCGACGCCGATCTCCGCCATGGCTTTTTCCGCCGTGTCCTGAATTTCCGCGCTGTGGGCGGCTCTGGCCGCAATGTCGTCCTGCATGGTGGTTCCTTTTCTGCGAATTTACCCCGCTGCGATGCGGCCTGCAATGCGACCCTTTGCCTTATTAGAATTATTCTAATATGGCTTGATCCTGCTGAAGCATGGATGTATTTAGAATTATTCTAAAAAGGTTTCAGCCATGTTTCGTAGTCTTTTTTCCCTGTCCAAACGTCCCTTTTCCTCCCTCGGCGAACAGGAAATCCTCGCGCTCGCCATTTCGTCTGAAGAAGACGATTCCCGCATCTATCGCTCTTATGCCGACCATCTGCGTGCGCAATATCCGCAATCGGCGAAAGTCTTCGACGATATGGCGGAGGTCGAGCAGCAGCATCGAAATATCCTGATCGACATGCATCGCCGTCGTTTCGGAGAAACCATCCCGCTGATCCGCCGCGAACATGTGCGTGGTTTTTACGAGCGCACCCCGGACTGGCTGGTGAAGAACCTGTCGCTCGAAAAAATCCGCGCCCAGGCCGAATTGATGGAAGCCCAGGCGATCCGTTTTTACGACGAGGCCGTCAAGCGCACCAGCGATGCCTCGACGCGCAAGCTGCTCGGCGATCTGGCCGAGGCGGAGCGGGGTCACGAAGACATCGCGCAGATGCTGGAAGAAAAACACCTCGATGAAGATGACAAGACCGAAGAGGCGGAAACCGCAAGGCGGCAATTTCTTCTGACCTATGTGCAGCCGGGTCTTGCGGGATTGATGGATGGTTCCGTCTCGACGCTCGCGCCAATTTTCGCGGCCGCCTTTGCCACTCAGGATACCTGGCAGACCTTCCTCATCGGCCTCTCGGCCTCCGTCGGTGCGGGTATTTCCATGGGTTTCACCGAGGCCGCCCACGATGACGGCAAGCTTTCGGGCCGCGGCTCTCCGGTAAAGCGCGGTCTGGCCTCGGGCATCATGACGGCCATAGGCGGTCTCGGCCACGCATTGCCTTATCTCATTCCGCATTTCTGGACGGCAACCGCGATTGCCGCCGTCGTCGTTTTCGTGGAACTCTGGGCCATCGCCTTCATTCAGAACCGCTTCATGGAAACGCCGTTCCTGCGGGCGGTGTTTCAGGTGGTCCTCGGCGGCTCACTGGTGCTGGCGGCCGGCATTATTATCGGCAATGGGTGAAAAAGAAAGAGCCCGCAACAGCGGGCTCTTAATTCCATCAAACGTGGAACCAGGCGTTAGCGCAATGCGCCGACAAGCACGTCGCGGCCGTCTTCGATCGAGACCCAGCGGCCCGTATTGAAGGACGCCTGCCGCTTCAGGTAGGTGTAGTTGGTATCGGTCCACAGCTTCACGTCGTCGGTGAGATTATCGAGAATATAATCGCCGTCGGTGGTGCGAAGGGTCAGCACGGCATGGCCCTCGCCATCCGGCTTGCGCACGACGGTGATCAGAAGATCAGCCACGGAAAAACCGCGCTCAACCAGCTTCTTGCGCTTCAGCAGCACGAAATCTTCGCAGTCGCCGGCGGTCGTCGGATATTCCCAGACTTCGTCCTTGCCGTAGATTTCCTGGTCGGTCATCGCCACGATGGTGGTGTTGACGGACGTATTGACCTCGCGAATGACATCCCAGCCATAATCCGTGACGCGCGGCGGCGGCGTCGCCTTGCTGCGAATATTGCATTCGTCGGCATATTTCTGACAGAACTCATAATGGCCGATCGGCTGGGACGTAATACCGCCCGTCACCATGGAAGGGCTTCCCTTGGTTTCCGCCGTGGCGGAGGCAGCAGTCATTAGCCCGGCGGCAACTGCAAACAGCAGCGCACGCGCCAGCGGTGCGTTCATCATGAAACCCGTCCCTTAATTCTTAACGAAAAGTTAAGAGGGATAGGGGGCTTGAGTCAATCGCTAGCAATCGGCGGCGCGCAAGACTCGTCGAATATGGTTAAGAGCGTTGCGCAAATGCCTATATTGCAAGGGCTTTGACCGCGGCGAGCATCCGCTCGATATCCTGCGTCCGGGAAAGCCGATGGTCGCCGTCGCGGATCAGCGTCAGCACGACGTCGTCGGACGGAAGATGTTCGAGAAGCTTCAGCGCATGCTGATAGGGAACATCGGGATCGCGCATGCCCTGCAGGATGTGAACGGGGCAGCCGGTGGTGATGATACCCTGCAGCACGCGGTTCTGCTTCCCGTCCTCCATCAGCGCGCGGGTGAAGATGTTGGGCTCGGGGCTATATTCCGAATGTTCCTCGAAATAGCCCTTTTCCGCCAGAGAGGTTTTTTCCGCATCCGAAAGGCTGGGCTCTATCAGCTCCTGCGTGAAATCCGGCGCTGGCGCAATGAGGACGAGACCGGCGACCGATGGTGCGCCACCGGCCTTGCGCAGCTCCTCGACCATGCGCAGCGCAATCCATCCGCCCATGGAGGAGCCGATGAGAACGACGCGCGACGGCGCCTTTGCGCGCACCACGGCAAGCGCCTCTTCCAGCCAGCGGGAAATCGTGCCCTTCCTGAAGTCGCCGCCGGAAGCGCCATGGCCGGAATAGTCGAGCCGCAGGCAGGCAAGACCGTTTTCAGCGGCGAAGCGATCGAGTTCAACCGCCTTGGTTCCGGTCATGTCGGAACGATAGCCGCCGAGCCATACCAGCATCGGCATATTCTCGCCCGAAGCCGCCGGGCGATGAAGGAAAGCGATGTCGCGCGTGTCGTTGTCGGGGCCTACACGCAGGAATTCAGCGGCTTGTTCGGTCATGTATATGCAATTCTCCTGATTTTGGTGCAACAACGGCGGCGTATTTGCAAAAACCGTGACAACAGGTGATCTTTTCGGGCAGATATGCTATTGACTTCGCCACGGCAATAACGACATTTCCGCCGCTTGTACCAAACAAGCTGTTTTTTGCTGACGTGATCCAGAAACAGATCAGGAGAATACGACCATTCGCAGACCTTTCAAAGCCGATGCCCCCGTCAAGGAGGGGCCGCGCTCCAACCGGGAAATTCGGGTTCCCAGAGTTCAGCTTATTGATGAAGAGGGCCAGAACCTCGGTAGCATGCCGACGGATCAGGCTTTGAAACTGGCGGAGGAGGCCGGTCTCGATCTCGTTGAGATTTCGCCGAACGCGGAACCGCCGGTATGCAAGATCCTCGATCTCGGCAAGCTGAAGTACTCGACCCAGAAAAAGGCCGCTGAAGCGCGCAAGAAACAGAAGATCGTCGAAGTTAAAGAAATCAAGATGCGCCCCAACATCGACACGCATGACTATGACGTGAAGATGAAGGCGATGGGACGTTTCTTTGATGATGGCGACAAGGTGAAGGTAACGCTGAAGTTCCGCGGCCGCGAAATGGCCCACCAGGAACTCGGCATGAAGCTTCTCCTCCAGGTGAAGGAAGACACCCAGGCGATTGCCAAGGTGGAAGCCGAGCCGAAGCTGGAAGGCCGTCAGATGATGATGGTTCTCGCCCCGAAATAATCTTTTTACGCGTTCACATCACCGGCGCGTATCCCACCGCAAGGGGAAATTTTCATTCCCCGTTGCGCTTTTAGCCGACTGCGGTTATAAGCGCGCGTCCGAACGGTCCGGCAGGGCATGCCGAGGCCGTTCCTGAATAGCTTGAAATAGGCCTCGTCTGCCTGTTTCGATACAAAAACGGAGTAGCAAAATGCCCAAGATGAAGACGAAGTCCGCTGCAAAGAAGCGGTTCAAGATCACCGCAACCGGCAAGGTTGTTGCAGCCGCCGCCGGCAAGCGCCACGGCATGATCAAGCGTACCAACAAGTTCATTCGCGACGCGCGTGGAACCATGGTTCTCGCCGAAGCTGACGGCAAGAAGGTCGTCAAGAACTACCTGCCGAACGGTCTCTGAGACTTTTCCGCACTTTTGGACACTTTAAGGAGATCATGACATGGCACGCGTAAAACGTGGCGTAACTTCCCGCGCCAAGCACACCAAGACACTCAAGGCAGCCAAGGGCTTCTACGGCCGCCGCAAGAACACCATCCGCGCAGCAAAGGCTGCCGTGGATCGTTCCAAGCAGTACGCTTACCGCGACCGCAAGGTCAACAAGCGCAACTTCCGCGCTCTGTGGATCCAGCGTATCAACGCTGCTGTTCGCGAATTCGGCCTGACCTACGGCCGCTTCATCGACGGCCTGAACAAGGCTGGCATCGAAGTCGACCGCAAGGTTCTGTCCGACATGGCTATCCATGAGCCGGCAGCATTCGGCGCGCTCGTCGAAGCAGCGAAGAAGGCTCTTGAGTACCTCAAGGATGCTGGTACGGCCAACGAGTTTGAAACCGCTGTAAAGTAATTACGGCGCGGACAATCTGTTGTTCATTTGAAACCCGCGCCGGTTCTCCGGCGCGGGTTTTCGCTTTTTGGAATTCACGGCAGTTTCGGCAAAGGCGTGGAACGCTTTTGCGCCGAGGTTGCCAAAAGGGTGGGGCATCCGGCTCTCGGTCGGCAGGTTCCATTGGGGGCGGAAAATGCTGGTTGCCGCAAGCGAGGCGGAAAAGGCGAAGGGTTTCCACGTCCATCTCGAAGATGGCGATATCGCAGCCTTGATGCGGGCTTTGCTTAAGAGCGAGCGCCGCGTGCAGAAACTCGAGCTTTCCACGACAACCGTCTGGATCAAGCGCCAGGGCACGGAAACGCCATCCTGGTGGATAAAGCTGCAGACCTTTCTCGCAAAGCTGCTTCCCTACACTTTCATGCGCCCATCGCCGCCGCTCGATGGCGCAGGCCTGATGCGCCGTGAACTCGAAACATTGCAGGTCTTCAAGGCCCGCGGGTTTCCCGTTCCGCCCATCATCTATTCTTCGTTGACGGCCGTTGTCCTGGGGGATGTCGGCCCCACCATCATGGAGCGTATGGACGCGATTAAGTCCGCGAGGCCGGCGGAACATGATGCCCTGCTGGTAAAATCTGCCGAGGCACTCGGCGAATTGCATGCGGCAGGCCTTTGCCACGGGCGCCCGCATGTGCGCGACTTTTTTCTCGAACACGGCCGCGTCGGTTTCATGGATTTCGAGGAGCGCCCGCAGGAAGTCATGCCGCTCGAGACGGCGCAGGCCCGCGATATCTGGCTGCTGTTTCTGCAGGTCGCGACACGCGCCTGCGATGCGCGGAAAACCTGCGATGCCGCCTTCGCCCGCTGGTGCGAAAACGCCCCGCCCCGGGCGCTGGAAGAATTGTGCCGTCTGACCGGCATTCTGGGGCGTTTTTTACCGGTTGCCCGGTTGATCGGGCGCGTGCGGATGGGTAGTGATCTGCGACGCTTTATCATGGCGACCGACTATCTGATGAATGCTGTGAACCCCGAAGCCGCTGTTAAAAAGACCGGCAAGGCAGGAAAAGATGACTGAACTTGATACCTTGAAATCGCAATTGATGTCGGAGATCGCCACGGCTGCCGATGAGCCGGCCATCGAAGCCGTGCGCGTTTCCGCGCTGGGCAAGAAGGGCTCGGTTTCGGAGCTTCTGAAGACGCTTGGCAGCATGACGCCGGAAGAGCGCCAGACCCGCGGCGCCGCCATCAACCAGCTCAAGACCGAAATCACCGACCTCATCGGTGAGCGCAAGAACGCGCTGAAGGACGCCGCCATTACTGCCCGGCTGAAAGCGGAAACGGTGGATGTCAGCCTGCCGGTCCGCCAGTCTCCGGCCGAGCGCGGCCGCATTCATCCGATCAGCCAGATCGTCGATGAAATCACCGCCATCTTCGCGGATATGGGTTTCTCGATCGCCGAAGGTCCGGATATCGAAACCGACTACTACAACTTCACGGCGCTGAATTTCCCCGAAGGCCATCCGGCCCGCGAAATGCACGACACCTTCTTCTTCCAGCCGGATGAAAACGGTGAGCGCAAGGTGCTGCGCACTCACACCTCGCCGGTGCAGATCCGCACCATGGAAAGCCAGAAGCCGCCGATCCGCATCGTCATTCCCGGCAAGACCTATCGCCAGGATTCCGACGCCACCCATTCGCCGATGTTCCATCAGGTCGAAGGCCTTGTCATCGACAAGAAGGCGCATGTCGGCAATCTGCGCTGGATTCTGGAAGAATTCTGCAAGACCTTCTTCGAGGTCGACAGCGTCGTCATGCGCTTCCGCCCGTCCTTCTTCCCCTTCACGGAGCCGAGCTTCGAAGTGGATATCCAGTGCGACCGTTCCGGCCCCATCGTCAAGTTCGGTGAAGGCAAGGACTGGATGGAGATCCTCGGCTGCGGCATGGTGCACCCGAACGTGCTGCGTGCTGGTGGGCTGGACCCGGACGAATATCAGGGCTTTGCCTGGGGCATGGGCCTCGACCGCATCGCCATGCTGAAATACGGCATGCCGGACCTGCGCGATTTCTTCAACGCCGATGTTCGCTGGATGAACCATTACGGCTTCCGCCCGCTCGACATGCCGACGCTGTTCGGCGGTTTGAGCGTTTAATCCGGTTAGCCAAGGAGCAAAGACATGAAATTCACTCTTTCCTGGCTGAAAGAGCATCTGGATACCGATGCGACGCTGGACGAGATTTGCGAGCGGCTGACGGCAATTGGCCTCGAAGTCGAGGACGTTGACGACAAGGCGGCCTACAAGCCTTTCGTCATTGCCAAGGTGGTTTCCGCTGAAAAACATCCTGAGGCCGACCGCCTCAAGGTGCTGATGGTCGATGCCGGTGATGGCAAGCCGGTGCAGATCGTCTGCGGTGCGCCGAATGCACGCGCCGGCCTTGTCGGTGCGCTGGCGCGTCCGGGCGTGTATGTCCCGGGTATCGATGTCACCCTTGCTGTCGGCAAAATTCGCGGCGTCGAAAGCCACGGCATGATGTGCTCCGAAAAGGAGCTCAACATTTCCGACGATCATGACGGTATCATCGATCTGCCGCAGGATGCCCCTATCGGCACGTCCTTCGCCACCTATGCCGGCCTGGACGATCCGATGATCGAAATCAACCTGACGCCGAACCGCCCGGATTGCACCTCGATCTACGGCATTGCCCGTGATCTTGCGGCTTCCGGTCTCGGCAAGCTGAAGATGAGGCCTGCGCCGTCCTTCAGGGTGGAAGGCGCAACGCCCGTCGATGTGAAGCTGGAACTGGACGATGCGGCGCTCTGCCCCGGCTTTTCGCTGCGCATCGTGCGTGGCGTGAAGAACGGCCCCAGCCCGAAATGGATGCAGCAGCGCCTGATGGCAATCGGCCTGCGCCCCATCAACGCGCTTGTCGACATCACCAACTACATGACCTTCGATCAGGGTCGGCCGATGCACGTCTTCGACGCCGCCAAGGTCAAGGGCGATCTTACGGTTCGTCGTGCGAAAGAGGGTGAGACCATCCTCGCACTCGACCAGCGGGAATATAAGCTCGGCCCGAACAATGTCGTCATCGCCGACGAAAAGGGCCTAGAGTCCATCGGCGGCGTGATGGGCGGCGAACATTCCGGCTGCGACGAAAACACTGTCGACGTGCTGATCGAGTCCGCACTCTGGGATCCGATCAACATCGCCAAGACCGGCCGTTCGCTCGGCATCATCACCGATGCGCGTTATCGTTTCGAGCGCGGCGTTGATCCGGAATACATGGTTCCGGGTCTGGAGCGCACCACCGAACTGGTTCTGGAACTCTGCGGCGGCGTCGCTGGCGAAGCCCGGGTCGTGGGCTATAAGGGCCATCAGCCAAAGGTCGTGGATTTTCCGCTCGCGGAAGTGAAGCGCCTGACAGGTCTGGAAGTCTCGGCGGAAGAGAGCCTCGCCATTCTCAAAGGCCTTGGTTTCAGTGTCGAGGGAACGGGCGAGCGCGTTTCCGTCACCGTCCCGTCCTGGCGTCCTGATGTCGACGGCAAGGCCGATCTGGTGGAAGAGGTCATGCGCATCCATGGCGTCGACAATATCAAGCCGGAGCCGCTGGAAAGTTTCGGGGCCGTCAACGGCCGTATCCTGACCACGCTGCAGATCCGTACCCGCACCGCGCGCCGCGCGCTGGCAAGCCGCGGCATGCTCGAGGCCGTCACCTGGTCCTTCATCCCGGCAGCGCAGGCAAAGCTTTTCGGCGGCGGTTCACCCGCGCTGAAACTCGCCAACCCCATCGCAGCGGATATGTCGGACATGCGGCCTTCGCTGCTGCCCGGTCTTCTGACCGCCGCGCAGCGCAATGCCGATAAAGGGCATAGTGATGTCGCGATCTTCGAGGTCTCCGGCACCTATGAGGGCGATACGCCTGAGAAGCAGCGCCGCGTTGCCGGCGGTGTCCGCCGCGGCACGGCCTCGCTCGCAGGCAGCGGCCGCATGTGGTCCAATGCTTTGAAGGGTGGCGGCAAGCCGGTGGATGTCTATGACGCCAAGGCCGATGCGCTGGCGGTGCTGGAAGCCTGCGGCCTGCCCATGGCCAATGTGCAGATCGAAGCCGGCGGCCCCGGCTGGTATCACCCCGGCCGCTCCGGCACCATCAAGATGGGGCCGAAGGTCGTGCTCGGTTATTTCGGCGAGTTCCATCCAAAGACGCTGTCCGAACTGGATGTCTCCGGCGCCTATTGCGGTTTCGAGATTTATCTCGACGCCATGCAGGAGCCGAAGAAGAAGGCGACCCGCACCAAGCCTGCGCTCGAGCTTTCGCCCTTCCAGGCGGTGAAGCGCGACTTCGCCTTCGTGGTCGACAAGTCGGTCGAGGCGGGGGCCATCATCAAGGCTGCAACGAGCGCCGACCGGAAGCTGATCACCGGCGTCAATGTCTTCGATATTTTCGAAGGCGCGTCGCTCGGTGAAAACCGCAAGTCAGTCGCCATCGAAGTACAGATCCAGCCGGTCGACAAGACGCTGACCGATGAGGATTTCGAGGCCCTGACGGCCAAGATCGTCGGTAATGTCGAGAAAACGACGGGCGGCGTCCTGCGCGCCTGAGGCTGAAGGTATCTGTCGGAATGAAAAAAGCCGCGGCAACTGCCGCGGCTTTTTGTTTTTAGCGATTGGCCATCCGTGACATCTGTTCCGGGTAACGCGCGCCGGCGACTTTTGCGGGCGAAAGCAGCGCGCCGAGGCTGGCGGCTTCTTCCGCTGTCAGCGACACCTCCGCTGCGGCAACGTTCTTCTCCAGATTGGCGATTTTTGTCGTGCCGGGAATCGGAACGATGAAGTCGCCCTGTGCCAGAACCCAGGCCAGCGCCAGTTGCCCGGCGGTTACGCCCTTCTCGGTCGCCATGTCCTCCAGAAGCTTGATGAGCGCCAGATTGGCGTCGAAGTTTTCGCTCTGGAACCGTGGCAGGCCGCGGCGGAAGTCGTCGGATGCAAGGCCGTCGAGTGACTTCAGTGCACCCGTCAGAGCGCCGCGTCCAAGTGGGCTGAAGGGGACGAAACCGATGCCCAGTTCACGGCAGGTTTCCAGCACGCCGTTCTCCTCCACATCGCGGGTCCACAGCGAATATTCGCTCTGAATTGCCGCAATCGGATGAACGGCGTGCGCTTTGCGAAGTGTTTCGGCGCTTGCTTCCGACAGGCCGAGATGCTTCACCTTGCCCTGCTTTACCAGCTCGGCCATGGCGCCCACCGTATCCTCGATCGGAACATTCGGATCGACGCGATGCTGGTAGAACAGGTCGATCTCATCGACGCCAAGGCGTTTGAGAGAGGCTTCGGCGACGGCGCGCACATTTTCCGGGCGGCTGTCGGTGCCCACCATCATCTGGCCAGCGGGTTTGCTGGTGTCGATTTTGAAGCCGAATTTGGTGGCGATGACCACCTTGTCGCGATAGGGCTTCAAACCCTTGCCGACAAGAATCTCGTTATTGTAAGGCCCGTAAACCTCCGCCGTATCGAAAAAGGTGACGCCGAGTTCGACGGCGCGTTCCAGCGTTGCAATTGCGCTGCTCTCATCGCCGGTCGGGCTGTAGGCATGGGTCATTCCCATGCAGCCGAGGCCAAGCGCCGAAACGGAAAGGTTGTTTCCAAGGGTTCTTTGTTTCATCTGTTCGTCCTTCCATAAGGAATCGCCCATCGCTAAGGGCGTGATGAGAAAATAGCGTCTCACGGCGGTAAAAATAATCGCTGCAAATCCGCTTGGGTTGTTCTATTATTTAGAACAATGAACCGTGTGCAACTCTCCCAGCTGGCTGTTCTCGCGGCCGTTGCCGAAGGCCGCAGCTTTCGCAAGGCCGCCGCCGAACTTGCCATTGCCCCTTCCGCCGTCAGCCATGCGGTGTCATCGCTGGAGGCGAGCCTTGGGCTGCGCCTGCTTCATCGTACCACCCGCAGCGTTTCTCCGACAGAGGAGGGCAAGCGGCTTCTCGAGACGCTTGGTCCTGCACTTGCCGATATAGATGCGGTCATCGAGACGCTTGCCGAGCAGGGCGGAAGACCCGCTGGCCCCCTGCGCATCACCCTGCCGCGACTTGCCGCTGAGGACCTCATCGTGCCCCGGCTGGGTGAATTCCTGCAGCTCTACCCCGATATTTCACTCGAAATCTCAACCGACGACCGCTTCGAGGATATTGTCGCGAAAGGTTTCGATGCGGGTCTGCGGCTTGGCGAGCACCTCGATGCGGATATGATTGCGGTGAAAGCGAGCGGCGCATGGCGCGGCGCGATTGTTGGCGCGCCCCCTTATTTCTTAGAAAATCCACCACCGCAGGATCCAAGGGATCTCATCCGGCATCGCTGCATTCGCCGGCGTTTCGCCAGCGGCCTTATCTATCGCTGGGAACTGGAGAAGAATGGCAAGCCATTGGTGGTCGATGTGCAGGGGCCGCTGATCCTGTCGGACCAGAGCCTCATTCGAAGGGCAGCGATTGACGGCGCAGGGCTTGCCTTCGTGTTCGAACAGCGTGTCGAGGACGATATCAGGGAGGGAAGGCTGATCCGGGTGCTGGAGGACTGGTGCGCGCCCTTTGACGGTTTTTACATTTATTATCCCTCGCGCCGGCAGATGCGGCCGGCGCTGAGAGCCTTTGTGGATTTCTTCCGTTTCCGGGGATGATCAGAGGGTGATGCGATAGCGGATATGGCCGTCGCTTTTCACGTAGCTGTCGTAGAGCTTCTGGGCGCGGTGGTTATCCTCGCCGGTGTTCCAGTAAAGCCGTGACCAGCCCTTTTCCTTGCAGATGGCGATAAGATCGTCCATCAGCGCCCGACCTGTCCCCTTGCCACGGATTTCGCCATCGACGAACAGGTCTTCCAGATAGCAGTCTGGCGTCTTCACCCAGGTGGAATCATGGAAGTGGTGAATGGCGAAACCGGCCATGCGGTCGCCGAGCATGGCCACGCGCATGGAGACGCGGGATGCGGGGTCGAGAATGCGTGCCCAGGTATGCTCGGTTACCTCATCGGCAAGATTAACATCATAAAAGGCGAGGTAGTCGTTCCATAGGCGCAGCCATTCCGCCCGGTCAGCGGGCTGCGCGTCGCGAATTCTAAGCTCCATGTTACGCACCCGCTTTGTCGAGAAGTGTCATCATCTCATCCGTCAGCTTTAATTCGACGGCGCGTTTGAAACTTTCGAGCTGGGACAGGCTGGTGGCGCTGGCGATTGGCGCGGTTATCGCCTTCTTTCGCAACAGCCAGGCCAGGGCAATATCGGCGAGCTTGGCCCCGGTTTCCACTGCCACCGCATCCATCGCGCCCAGAATGGCAAGACCGCGCGTATTGACATATTCGCCTACACGGTAGCTGCGGGCGACGCCTTCCGTATCGGCCTTGGCGCGATATTTCCCGGTCAGGAAACCGGCGGCGAGGCTGTAATAATTAATGACGCCGATCTCTTCCTTCTGGCAAAGCTCGGCAAGCGGACCTTCGAAATCCGCGCGGTTATAGAGATTGTACTCCGGCTGCAGCACGTCATAACGGGGAAGATTGTTTTTCTCAGCCGTGTCCAGCGCGTCCTGAAGCTGGCTGGCGGAATAATTGGAGCAGCCGATGGCGCGGATTTTTCCCTGCTCCTTCAGCTTGCCGAAAGCGGCGAGCGTTTCCTCCAGCGGCACATCCGCGTCTGGCTTATGGGCGAGGTAAAGGTCGATATAGTCGGTTTGCAGCCGCTTCAGCGAGGCGTCGACAGCTTCCGCGATCCATTTGGCGCTGAGGCCTGTCTTCTGGCCGCGATTGTCAAAACCGACCTTGGTGACGATTACCGCATCTTCACGCTTCACGCTCGATTGCTTCAGCCATTTGCCGATGATCGTCTCGGACTCGCCGCCCACATGCCCGTCCACCCAGGCGGAATAGACATCCGCCGTGTCGATGGCGTTGAACCCGGCGTCGAAAAAGGCGTCGAGCAGGGCAAAGGAAGTTTTCTCATCCGCTGTCCAGCCGAACACGTTTCCGCCGAAGACGATTGGGGCGATGGAGAGGCCGGTGCGGCCGAGGCTTCGTTTTTCCACGGGGAATGCTCCTGTTGCTGTCTTGGTAGCAAGGTAGCAACTGCTCATCCGCATAACCATTCAATTCCTTTGATGGCATTCATCAGGCAGCGGCAGGATCTGAGATTATCAGGCCTGAAAACCGCGATAATGGCTGGGCGGGTGACGATTATGCTGCTGCCAGACGCGCCGCAGGTGCCGGGCGGAGGCAAAACCCGCCCGTTCGGCAATGGCTTCCATATCCAGGCGGCTGTTGGCGAGAATGTCGCGGGCAAGATTGACCCGCATCAGGTTGACGTAGTCGATGACGCTGATGCCGGTATGCTCGCGAAACAGACGCGAAAGGTGCCTTTCGCTGAGCGCGGCGATATCGGCCAGCCGCTCCAGCGACCAGTCTTGCGCCGGCTCGGCCATCACACGGTCCTGAACCCGGTGAATGGCGGGGTGGATGTGGTTGCGGCCGGTCATCCAGGGAGAGATTTGCGGATCGCTGCCGCTGCGCCTGAGATAAACCACCATGGTTTTGGCAATACGCGCCGCGACCGCAGGCGATGTCAGCCGGGAAACCACATGTAGCATCAGGTCGATGCCGGTGGAAATACCGGCGCTTGAGAAGCGGTTGCCATCCTCGACGAAAAGGCGGTTTTCGGCCACCTGGGACAGCGGCGCGATGCGGCGCAGCCCCTCAACGCAGTCGGCATGGGTCGTGCAGTTGCGGCCGTCGAAAAGCCCGGCTTCGCCCGCCAGCAGCGCGCCTGAGCAGATGGAAATGACTGTCGTATCGAGGCGCACCGCGCGGCGCAGCCATGCCGCCAGCGCCTGCCGCTCTCGCCGTGTCTCCGGATCGTTGTCGAGGCGCGATGTGCTGCCCGAGATCAGCAGGAAAGCATTTTCCGGCAGGGTCTCAGGCAAGCTCTCCAGCCCTGAAAGCGCAAGGCCGATGGAAGATTGTTGTTTGTCAGTCGCGGCAATGTAGCGGCAGTCGAAATGAATGTCCCGCTGTTCCCCGTTGGCATAGCGGATCACTTCGAGCGGACCGGCAATATCGAGCAACAGCGCATGTGGCGGCACAAGCGTATAAAAGGGAATGAAGCGTGTGCCGCCTTTATCCATCAGGCGGCCTCTTTGACGGCGGCAAGTGCGTCGTCGACGGTCACGATGCGCGCGAAGCGGCCGGCCAGCACCAGTTCGGTCCGCTTGCGGATATCGTCCGGGCTGAAGACGGTGCCGGAAGCATGTGTCATCGGGAAAGTCAGCGTCGCTTCGGTGACGTAATCGACGCTATAGCCAAGATCGGAAGCATGCCGGGTGGTGGTTTCACAGCATTGTTCGGTGCGGATACCGGAGACGATCAGCCGGTTGATGCCCTTCTGCGTCAGCCAGATTTCGAGGCCGGTGCCGGCAAAAGCCGAATGGCGGTTCTTGTGAAAGGTGACATCTGGGGCAATCCGCACACCCTCCAGCGCCCGGATATAGCCGCTGTCTTTTGAGAAGGCCCTGTCGCCATCGACATGGAAGATTTGCACGACGGGAATGCCCGCAGCCCTTGCACCGTCGATCAGTGCCTGCTGCTTTTCCAGATAGGCGGCAAGCTCGCTTTCTTCGAAGTAAGGGGCGTGCCGAAAGGATTCCTGAACGTCGATAACAAGCAGTGCTGTGTGGGAAGAGGACATTTCATGTTTCTCCATTGGGTTCATGCATAGCATAATTCCTCTAAGCAAACTCGGAGAAAAGCAGGCATTCCGACAAAGACAGGACAAATTCAGCCATACCTTGCTCTGTCATGCATCTGCGGCTTGCCAGACCGTGTGACGATGGTAAGTTTTCGACGGATGGCAGAGCGGGAGAATGGAATGCTGCGCTTCGGAATAATCTCAACGGCGAAAATCGCTCAGGATCACGTCATTCCGGCGATACAGGATGCGCAAAACTGCGTGGTCGGCGCCATCGCCAGCCGTGACCATGCCAGGGCCCGCGCGGTGGCGGATCGTTTTTCCGTGCCATACGCCTTCGGCTCCTATGAGGAGATGCTGGCCTCGGATGTGATCGACGCCGTCTATATTCCGCTTCCGACCTCGCAGCATGTAGAATGGACCATCAAGGCCGCCGATGCCGGCAAGCATGTTCTGTGCGAAAAGCCGATTGCATTGAAGGCAGAGGAGATCGACACCCTCATCGCCGCGCGTGACCGCAACCGTGTTGTCATTTCGGAAGCTTTCATGGTCACCTATGCGCCCGTCTGGGCGAAGGTGAAGGAATTGCTGGCATCCGGCGCGATCGGCACACTGAAGCATGTTCAGGGCGCTTTCAGCTATTTCAACCGCGATCCCGGCAATATGCGCAATATTCCCGAACTGGGAGGCGGCGCCTTGCCGGATATCGGTGTTTACCCAACCATCGTTACCCGCTTCGCTACGGGTGCGGAGCCCCGGCGCGTACAGGCCACCGTCGAGCGCGACAAGGAATTCGGCACGGATATCTATTCCAGCGTCAGGGCCGATTTCGGCGATTTCGAACTGAGTTTTTATCTGGCCACACAGCTTGCCGCCCGTCAGCTCATGGTTTTCCATGGCACTGAGGGCTACATTGAGGTCAAATCTCCCTTCAATGCCAATCGCTGGGGTGCGGAAGAGATCGAACTGACCAATCAGGCCCATAACCAGTCGCAAATCTTCCGGTTTCAGGATAGCCGCCAATATAAGCTGGAGGCGGAGGCCTTTGCCCGTGCGGCGAAGGGCGAGGGCGACGTTGTGACGCTGGAAAGCTCGAGAAAGAACCAGGTTTTCATCGACGCTATCTACCGGGCGGCGGAAAAGGATGGCTGGGAGACGGTTTAGTCCTGATCTTGCCGTTGCTTTTGAAGCCGCCAGTAGCCGTAAAGCGCCAGCGCCAGTGCTGCGATTATTGAAAAGGCAAGCGGGACGAGCGGCTGTACAAGCGGGTTGCGCCATTGCAGGAGGGCAAACAGGCCGACACTCACGATACGTGAGGTGAGCGTGACGGCATTCATCAGAAAGCTGCTCAGCCTGGCTGATGCCTCACCATTTTCACGGTTCAGCCGCCAGCTTGTTGCAAGCCCCGTTGCTGCGCCCGGCAAACGGGCGGCCAGCGGATCGACGCCGAGATAGAAAATAAGCAGACAGGTAACGGCAAGGTCGGCGGCCAGTCCGCATGTCTCGGTCAACGCAAAGTGCGGAAGCCTCAAGATCGTGGGCTTTTAGAGGGTTGGCTGGGTGGAACGCGGGCGCTGCAGCACCAGAAGGCCGAGGACGACACCCACGACACCGAAATTATAACCGGCGAGTGCCAGAAGCAGCGACATCAAGGGCACGGCCGTGGAAGAAAGTGCAATCGCCACGCCATAGGCACCGATAATCATCATGCAGATGAAAACGATGCTGAAAACCGAACGGAGCGCAACTGCGGTTACGCCGAGCGCCGTGGCGGTAAGAAAAATCATGATGCCGCCTCCTCTTTGGTTGTCGGGCCTGGGGCAAGACGTACCGCCGTTTTCCCTAACGAACCCTTGTTTCCTCCTCCAATCCCCATTTTCCTAACTCGTTAGTTGAGGATATGGTTTCATCGCCGTTAAAATGAGGCTGGCCGGCGCCGGCATTTCCGAATCGACGGGTTTTGGTTACAAACGGGCATGAGCGATATCTTCTCCCACGCAGCATTGAGCAATCTTGCCGAGTTCTCGGTTTCCGAACTGTCGGGTTCCATCAAGCGCACGGTGGAGACGGCTTTCGAGCAGGTGCGGGTGCGCGGCGAAATTTCCGGCTATCGTGGGCCGCATTCGTCAGGACACGCCTATTTCTCGTTGAAGGACGACCGCGCCCGTATCGATGCGGTGATCTGGAAAGGCACCTTTTCACGGCTGAAGTTCCGCCCGGAAGAGGGCATGGAAGTCATCGCCACCGGCAAGGTCACAACCTTTCCCGGCTCGTCGAAATACCAGATCGTCATAGAAAGCCTTGAGCCTGCCGGTGCGGGTGCACTGATGGCGCTTCTCGAAGATCGCCGCCGGCGTCTGGCGGCGGAAGGGCTGTTCGATGCGACCCGCAAGCGCCGGCTGCCCTTCATGCCGCATGTCATCGGCGTCGTCACTTCGCCCACCGGCGCGGTTATTCGCGATATTCTTCACCGCATTTCGGATCGCTTTCCGGTCCATGTGATCGTCTGGCCGGTCAAGGTGCAGGGCGAAGGTTCGGGCGAAGAAGTGGCGAACGCCATTCGCGGTTTCAACGCGTTTCAGCCCGGTGGTGAGATTGCGCGGCCGGATGTGCTGATTGTCGCGCGCGGCGGCGGCAGTCTGGAGGACCTCTGGAGCTTCAACGACGAAATCGTCGTACGCGCCGCAGCCGAAAGCGAAATCCCGCTGATTTCCGCCGTCGGGCATGAAACCGATACGACCTTGATCGACTACGCTGCCGATGTGCGTGCGCCGACCCCGACGGGGGCCGCCGAAATGGCCGTGCCGGTGCGTGCGGAACTGGAAGCGCAGCTCTCCGGCCTTGCCGCGCGACTTTCCGGCTCGGTATCGCGGCAGATGGACAATCGCCGTCAGGGCGTGCGGGCGCTGGTGCGCGCGCTGCCGTCGCTCGATCAGCTTCTGGCCCTGCCGCGCCGCCGGTTTGATGAGGCCGCGAGCGGTCTCGGTCGAGGATTGGAAGTGACAACGCTCAACAAGCGCCGTGCTTTTGAGCGGTCCGCCTCCGGTCTCAGGCCGGAAACTCTGCTGAACGGTCTCAAACAGCACAGGCAACGGATTACCGAGCGCATGCACCGGGCCGAGACCCTGGTGGAGCGCCGTCTGCTGCAGGGAAAAGGCCGTGTCGATGCCTTCGATTCCGCGCTGCGTTCGCTTCCCGCCCGCCTGCTCGGCCAGCTGGAGCGGCAGAAGGAGCGGGTCGTCACCGGCGCGCGCCGGGCCGATACCGCAGTGTTGCACCGCATGGCGCAGAACCGTGCGGGCCTTGCCGCCCATGACCGCATCCTGCAATCGCTCTCTTATAAAAACGTGCTGAAACGCGGTTATGCCGTGATCCGCGATGAGGAGAACCGGCCGCTGACCCGCGCTGCCGCTGTCGCTTCAGGTACTGTGATCTCGATGGAATTTGCCGATGGCCGCGTCTCGGCCATCACGACGGGGGAGGGCGCGCCGTCCCCTGATAACCCTGTAGTGCCCAAAAAGAAGCCGGCGAAACCGGCTTCTTCCGATCCGGGCAATCAGGGCAGCCTGTTCTGATCAGATCGACGCCGCATCCGAAAAACGGCGGCTGACGGTGAAGGTCTTTTCGATATCGGGATGCAGTTCCATGCCAAGGCCGGCGCCCGGCGGCACGGTGATCATGCCGTTCTTCACCTCAGGCAATGCGGTGACGAGATCGCGATACCAGGTCTTGTAGAAGGCGCGTACGCTTTCCTGCACCAGCGCGTTCGGCGCGTTGAGCGACAGATGGGTGGAGGCGCAGAGCACCACCGGCCCGGTGCAATCATGCGGGGCGACGGGCAGATGCCAGGCTTCCGCCATCGAAGCGATCTTGCGCGCCTCCGAAAGCCCGCCGCACCAGCTGATATCAAGCATCACCACGCCAGCTGCACCCGTTTCCAGCAGGTCGCGGAAGGCCCAGCGGGAGCCGAGCGTTTCGGAGGCGGAAATCGGCGCGGGCGACACGGCGGCATAACGCGTCAGGCTGGAAAGGCTGTCCATCTTGATCGGGTCTTCATGCCAGAAGGTCTGGTAGGGGGTGAGCGCCTTGGCGATCTGCATGGCGGGCAGAAGCTGCCACATGGAGTGAAACTCCACCATGATATCCATCTTGTCACCCACCGCCTTGCGGATTTTTTCGAAGGGCTCGAGCGCGCTTTTCAGGTCCGGCATCGAGATGTATTGCCCGCGCGTCTTTTCCGCCGCCGCATCGAAGGGCCAGATCTTCATGGCGGTGATGCCGTCTTCCAGCAGCGAATGGGCAAGCTCGTCCGCCCGGTGCAGGAAGCCGTTCAGATCGTCATAGTCCTTGCCGCCGGAAAGGCCGTAATTGGCCGTCTGCTGCCCGGTGGCCTTCTTGATATATTCGGTGCCCGCGCAGGTATTGTAGGTGCGGATTTCCTTGCGGCTGAAACCGCCGAGAAGCTGGGCGATGGGCTGGTTTGTGGCCTTGCCGAAAATATCCCACAGCGCGATATCGAAAGCGGAGTTGCCGCGCACTTCCGCGCCCGATGAACGGAAGCCGAGATAACCGACGAGATCCTGCGCCAGAAGGTCGATCTGCAGCGGATCGCGGCCGATCACCCGGGGCGCGATATATTCGTGCACATAGGTTTCCACCGTTTCGGCGCCATAAAAGGTTTCGCCAAGCCCGGTAATGCCCTCATCGGTATGGACCAGAACCCAGAGCAGGTTTGCCCGTTCCGCCACACGGACGGTCTCGAGTTTCGTGATTTTCATGAAAGTGTCTCCTCCAGAGATTTTCGTCTGGGATTGCGTTGAAAAAAATCAGGCGATGCCGGCGGCCAGGAGCGCATGCACGCTTTCATCGAAATGCCGCGCCATCAGCGTTGAGGCCGTTTGCGGATCGCCGGCGGCAATGGCCTGCCCGATGGCGATGTGAAGTTCGCCGGCTGCATGGCGCTGCGCATCGGATGTGCGGCTTTTCCAGCCGATTGGCCATGTCTGGCGCGTCACATTCTGGAAAGCGCCGAGAATGAGCTCGAAAACCGGGTTCTTGGAGGCCCGGGCGACGGCGAGGTGAAAGGCAAGGTCGTGTTCCATGACCTTGTCATTGTCACCGAAATCCCGCTCCATGTTGTTGGCATGGTCGAGAATGGTGAGCGCTTCCGCATCCGTGCGCCTTAGCGCCGCGAGCGTCACGGTTCTGACTTCGATTGTGCGGCGCACATCGTAGATCTGCTGGATGTTGATCTGTTCGGTGTGAATGCCATGTTCGAACATCAATGACATCGCACCATGATCCAGCGTCGCCACCGTGGCGCGCTTGCCGGCGTTGACATCGATCAG
The DNA here is from genome assembly GCF_027157905.1 of Agrobacterium sp. LMR679. Lineage (NCBI taxonomy): Bacteria > Pseudomonadati > Pseudomonadota > Alphaproteobacteria > Hyphomicrobiales > Rhizobiaceae > Agrobacterium > Agrobacterium sp. LMR679. The sequence goes on from NZ_JAPVOJ010000002.1 coordinate 1,364,212, forward strand.
CCGCATGGCCGAGAGGGACCGGAAGGCCTCACGAACGACGGTGCGCGAAACACCGAGCTGCTGTGAGAGCGAGAGCTCGCTGGGGAGTTTCGCCCCGGGTGCAAGTTCGTTTTCCCTGATATGGCGGGTGATCGCTCCGATCGTGCTGCTGACGAGACCGGATTCATGCGAAATGGCAGTTAACATTTTTCCTCCAACCTGTAGTACAGGTTTACGGAAAATTGCTTACAGGATTTTTTGGAGCGAAACAAGCGCCATCATGGAACCATTGCGTGTTTGTCGGGCCGAAAAGCCTATTCTTCAAAATCCCGCAAAAACCGTTTCAGCAGCCGGTTCAGCGTCGCACGCTCTTCTTCGCTGAGGCCGGCGACCAGGCGGTGCTGGTTTTCGACGTGAGCGCCTGCCGCTTCCTCGACAATGGCAAACCCCCGTTCCGTCAACGATATCAGGACGCTGCGCCGGTCGTTCGGGTTATGGATGCGCTCCACCAGCCCGGCTTTCTCGAGCTGGTCGATGCGGTTGGTCATGGTGCCGGAACTCACCATCGTCATGGCTAAAAGATCGCCGGGGGAAAGCCGGTATGGTGAGCCGGAGCGCCGCAATGTCGCCAGCACATCGAAAGCGGAAGAGGAAAGCCCGTGCTTCAGCAGCACCGCCTCCACCTCCCGGCCGAGATGGGTAGCGAGACGGTTCAGGCGCCCGAGCAGCCCCATGGGGCCGACATCGAGATCGGGTCGCTCCCTGCGCCATTGCGCCAGAATGTGATCGACGTGGTCCAGCGGTTCTTTGCTCATCACCAAGGCATAACAATTGATGTCTTGACGTCAAGATAAAATCGACTAGACTGTATTTATCTTGATGTAGAGATTCTTGAAATGAAGAAAAATACGACCTACGCCGCCGATGTGCTGGTGACCGCCCTTGCCCCGGCCATCTGGGGAACCACCTATTTCGTGACGACCGAATTTTTGCCGCACGGTTATCCCTTTCATGTCGCGATGCTGCGCGCATTGCCCGCCGGCGTGCTTTTGCTGCTTTTCGTGAGAAAGCTGCCGCACGGCATCTGGTGGCCGCGCAGCTTCATTCTCGGAGCGCTGAATTTCTCGTTCTTCTGGGCGATGCTTTTCGTGTCGGCCTATCGGCTGCCGGGCGGCGTCGCGGCAACGGTGGGCGCAGTCCAGCCACTGATCGTAATTGGCCTTTCCCGCCTGTTTCTCGCGGCGCCCGTCCGGCCGCTGGCCATCGCGGCCGGTTTTCTCGGCATTGTCGGGGTTGCGCTTCTGGTTCTGGCGCCGGGCGCTGCGCTGGATGGTATCGGTGTGGCGGCAGGTCTTGCCGGCGCCGTCTCCATGGCTTTTGGAACGGTGCTGACCCGTAAATGGCGGCCGCCGGTGTCGAACCTCACGTTTACCGCCTGGCAATTGACGGCGGGCGGTCTTCTGTTGCTGCCCGTCGCCTATTTCCTGGAACCGGCCCTGCCGACGCCGACAGCGGCCAATATTCTCGGCATGGCCTATCTGGGACTTATCGGTGCCGCCCTGACCTATTTTCTATGGTTTCGCGGGCTTGCCCGCATCGAACCTTCCGCCGCCGCATCGCTCGGTTTTCTAAGCCCGGTCGTTGCAACCCTGCTTGGCTGGCTGGCGCTCGGCCAAAGCCTCACGCCAGCGCAGATCGTCGGTTTCGTTGCGGTGCTTTTCAGCATCTGGCTCAGTCAGCGCAGCCAGTTGCCGAGATAGGCGTCGTCAGGCCCATTCGCCCTTGCGCATCACCGGAACCGTGGAGCCGTCCGGCTTCACACCGTCAATATCCACCTTGTCGGAGCCGATCATCCAGTCGATATGGATCAGGCTTGAGTTGCCGCCCTGCGCCTTGATCTCATCCTGCGACAGCGAAGCGCCGTCGAGGAAGCATTTCGAATAGCATTGGCCAAGCGCGATGTGGCAGGAGGCGTTTTCATCGAAAAGCGTATTGTAGAACAGGATGCCGCTTGCCGAGATCGGCGAGGAATGCGGCACCAGCGCCACTTCGCCGAGACGCCGCGCGCCCTCGTCGGTGTCGAGTACCTTGTTCAGCACCGCTTCGCCCTTCGAAGCCTTGGCTTGGACGATACGGCCGGCTTCGAACTTCACCTGTATGTCGTCGATCAGCGTTCCCTGATGCGACAGCGGCTTGGTGCTGGAGACGTAACCGTCGACACGCAGCGCATGCGGGGTGGTGAAGACTTCTTCCGTCGGGATATTCGGGTTGCAGGTCACGCCATTCTTGGCGGTGGAGGCGCCGCCATGCCATTCATGGCCGTCGGCGAGGCCGATCTTCACATCCGTACCGGGGCCGGTGAAATGCAAGGAGGAGAAGCGCTCGCCGTTCAGCCATGCCGAACGTTTGGCGAGATTGGCATTGTGCTGCACCCAGGCTGCCACCGGATCGGCCAGATCCACCCGCGATGCGGCGAAGATGGCGTCCGCGAGCTTGCGAACAGCTTCGTCTTCCGTCACATCCGGAAAGACCTGCTTTGCCCAGGAGGGATTCGGATAGGAGATGATGTTCCAGTTGATGTCGAAATTGGAAATCTTCTCCAGCGCCGGCTTGTAGGCCGTGGAGTTTGCCTTGTTGGCGCGGGCCACCTTGGCGGGGTCCTGTTCAGCCAGCAGCATGGGGTTGTCGCCGGCAATCGCCAGCCGTGCCGCGCCATTGGCATAGGCCTTCGCCATGCCTTCATAAAGCCAGCCGGAAGCCCGGTCGAAATTGGCGTCGCTGGCGTGGCGATAGCGGGCAAGCGTGGTTTCTTCGTCGGAATAGAAGGTGGTGACCAGCCCGCCACCCGCCATATAGGCGTGTTTGGTCAAAAATCGCACCAGCGGCAGCGCCGCCAGCGGTGCGGTAATCACCAGATCCTGATCCTTCTGCAATTGCAGGCCGACCTTAACGGCGACTTCGGCCAGTTTTTCGAGTTTGACGGGATCGATGGGGGAAACGGTCATGATCTGCCTTCGTCTATTTCAATAGGAGGCGCCGACCATAGCCCATTCCTTCCGAAAGCCAAATGTTTTCAGGCGCGTCCCTTACGCTTCAATCGGCGACCAGCGGCGCGGCAATGGCCTTCAGCGCGCTTTGGGCATCGCGGGGCGAAAGCCTCACCTGCAGGCCGCGTTGCCCGCCATTCATGTAGACATAATCATGCGCCATGGCCCCGGCCTCGATGGCCGTCGGCACCTGTTTCTTCTGCCCGAAAGGGCTGATGCCGCCGACATGATAACCGGTGGCCCGTTCCGCATCGGCAGGCTTCATCATGCTGGCGGATTTGCCACCGAAGGCGGCGGCCAGCTTCTTCATGCTAACCTCGCGATCCGAAGGGACGACGACGCAGACCGGTTTGCCATCGAGTTCCGCCATCAGCGTTTTTAGGACGAGATGCGGTGGCTCACCGATCGCCTCGGCCGCCTGCAGGCCGATGCGGTCGGCATTCGGATCATAGTCATAGGTGACGGTGGTGAAGGCAACACCGGCCTTGGTCAGCATCTGGGTGGCACGGGTTGTTTTGGACATGGCGGGCTGCGTTCACGCAAAAAGGGTCTGGTAGGTTTCAGGCTTGAAACCGACGGTTATCCTGTCCTTCGCTTCCAGCACGGGACGCTTGATCATGGAGGGCTGTTCCAGCATCAGCTCGATGGCCTTCTCACGGGTGAGATCGGCCTTCTGGCCGTCGTCGAGTTTTTTGAAGGTCGTGCCGGCCCGGTTGAGAACCGTTTCCCAGCCCGCGGCATCGCACCATGTTTCCAGATGGGCACGGTCGATGCCGGCCGCCTTATAGTCATGGAAAGAATAGTCGACGCCGTTGGCTTCCAGCCAGCTTCTGGCCTTCTTCATCGTGTCGCAGTTCTTGATGCCGTAAATCGTGACCGTCATGCCTTCTGCCTCTTTGTCTCTAAAAGCACTTCCGGCATAACAAAATATCCGTCTTATTCAACCCGCCTGCTGAAGTGCCCTGCGGATATATCCGGTCCTGACGCTTAAGCCATGCAAAATCGCAATGGCTGATATCCAAACGAGCGCGAGCAAAGCTGCATGGCTTCCCTGCTACATCATGAGTTGTAGAGCGGGCCGGAAATGCCCATTATCTGGGCATCAAAGATGGAGAGAAAAATGCGTCAGGTTGCAAAGACATCGCGTAACTTCTTCGGTGAAACTTTCGCCGTTCTCGGTGCAGCGCTCTCGGTTTCGGCCGCTGTTCGCGCACATCGCAAGCCCGCCCGCGCCGATCTCGAAGCCCTCGGCATCGACGGCAAGGCTTTCGACAAGGTACAGCTCTAAGCTGGTCATTATCCGTTGCGAGGCGATATCGCCTCGCTTGCGCTCAGGATCGATAACCGGATCGGTTTTCGGCCGGCGCGGTGGATGTGCGGCTGGCGCGAAACGCGTCGGATTCGCACAACAAGGTTCCGTATAGTTCTCAATGGAGAATGCGGAAAAATTGTCGGTATCAGAGCGCTATGCCGCTTCAGGTGCATGTTATCGCACCGATGCCCTTTGTGTCGGCCGTTTCAAAGGTCCGATCACTTTTTCCGGCAAATGTAGCTGGCTTTCAGGCCGTTCATAACGCTCCGCTTTCGGCGAGAGTGCGAAGCGCCCGAGCAGCTCATGCCGTGTTTCGCCATTGTGGCTGAAAACGAGTTCGAAGCTCCCCGCCAGCCAGCTATAGGGTTTATCAGCCGGCATCAGCTCAATTTTCCCGCAGCCGTAGATCACTGTGAGATGTGGCGTAAACGACGATGCGGCGACATAGGGCAGGTTTGCCCGCCGCAGGGCGCGCTGCACGATTTTCGCCAGAGCCTTAAGTTCCTGCATCTCGCGGCTGCTGCGTAGCGCCAGACTGTTGCGATTGCCGAAAAGCGATGTTCCATCGAATGTGATCGGCACGGGCCGCGCCTTGATCTCCCCCAGTGCTGCCTTCAGCCTCTTTACCAGCCCTTGAGGCACGGTCTCGAAACCTCCGATACAGAGCAGGCTTATATGCAGAAGCTCCGGCGGATAAGCCTCACGCTTCGTCCGCCCTGCGGCATGGCGCGACGCATCGGCAAAAATTCGTTCCGCCAGGGCCGCCGGCGGTTTCACCGTAATCAAGAGCTTGCTGCTAAATCGCGGATTGAAACGCCGTATTTTCTCCGGCTCCCATCCTTCGAAGAAAAGCTGCCTTAAACCTCCTTCATCTGCCAACCCGAAACCCATAGCGATGCTCCACGGCCTTTGCCCGGGCCGGGATATTATCACCAATGGCAATAATTTAAAGAACAAAAAGAGAACGATTGTCTTGCGGCGCTTACCAGATACCGGGAAATAGGCGGTAGCGCCTTTCACGGGCATAATCAGCATAACCGAGCAACTCGGCCTGGAGCAGACGATCTTCCCAGCCGGTGCGCAGGATCAGCAGGGCGATGGCCAAGGCGGCGGGGAGCAGAGCCACCCAGGAACCCAATGCGGGCGGTATGCCAGTGAACATGGCGATTGCTGCCGTGTAACCGGGGTGGCGCACGATAGCGTATGGGCCCGACGTGATCACCCGCTGTCCGCGCTCGCTTTGGATGCGGACACCCGGCTCGAAGAACGGATTGACAGCCTGAGCCCACGCCGTAACCGCAATGCCGCCGACAAGCAGGATATACCCGAGCAGAATGGCCCAAAGCGGCACGGTGGACCATCCCATCCGGCCGGCATCGAGTGCCGCAACCGGGATTTCAGCGGCAAAAGCGAGAAGGATGCCGGTGACGAGGAACAGGTCCCATGTCTTGGTGCCCGGCTGGAACCGGCTGCGCGCGCGGAAAATGGCCGGGTTCACACGCGCCAATACCAGCGCGGAAAGGCCAAAAGCGGCGACGACGACCGCGAGGAAAACCCAGCCCGGACACCAGTCGATCCGGCCCGCAGGCAGAAAGATCAGGGCCAGCAGGCTGAGCGGCGAAATAATGGCGTAGAGGATCGCGGCGGCGCGTGACATTGGCTTCGGATCGACATCGTGTGTCATCGATGGGCTCCTCCCCTTGCCCTTCGCAGGCGAATGTAGCTTCTCCTAGCGGACTGCATGACACTGGCTAAAGCCGTGCCGGACCGAGAGTACTCTGCGAAGGACAGTCGAAATACTGGCGAAAAAGGGCACAAAGTCAAACGTGCAAGCGGCGTCGTGGCTCGTCAGCCGCATGACACGAGCTTCTCGACCCGGAACGATGCGGCCTCGGTTGGGGGAGTGGATCAGCTGCCACCGGCTTTGGAGGAGTCCCGTCATATCCGTCACGCGCACTCGGTCTCCGGCAAGCTCTTGGCAGCGGTCATAGGTTAAAACCGCTTGGCGTTGACATTCTATCTACTAGTTGGTAGGTAACTTCCATGAAAAATCCACAGACCAAAGCTGATGAAATCCTCCGTTGCGCACGCTCCCTGATCATAAAGGGCGGCTATAACAGTTTCAGCTACGCCGACATTTCCGCCGTGGTCGGCATTCGCAATGCGAGCATTCACCACCATTTTCCCAGCAAGTCCGATCTGGTCCAAAGGCTTGTTGCCCAATACAGGCAGGAGGCGGAAGTCGGTATCGCCGAACTGGAGCGAAACATTTCCGACCCGCTCGAACAGCTCCGCGCCTATATCGGCTATTGGGAGGGCTGTATCGCCGAGGCTACTCATCCCTTCTGCGTCTGCGCTCTGCTTGCCAGTGAAATTCCGGTTCTCCCTGAAACGGTCGCTCTTGAAGTGCGCGCGCATTTTCGAAATCTCTCCGACTGGCTCACCGCCGTTCTGGAACGTGGCGTTGCCCAGGGGCGCCTCGCGCTGAAGGGAACCGCCAAAGCCAATGCTGAAATCTTCATGGCCACCGTGCACGGCGCGATGCTTTCCGCCCGTGCCCATGGTGATGCGACGACTTTTGGCGCAATAACCCGCCCCATGCTGGAGCGCATGACCTGAGCGGCACGCCACCGAAAAAATAGACCGCATTAAGCTGGCAGATTTGTCGATGACAGTCTGCTTCCCGGACCACCACGTCCTTCTGGACGAGAAAGGCAATCTCCCATGTTCGGAATTTCTCCGCTCGGCTGGATCCATACGCTTGGAAGCCTGCCGGCCATTCCCGCCGCCATTTACATGTTTGCCCGCCATGGTCGAATCGTTCCCCGATCAGCGCCGGGCGCCCTCTATCTTGTCTCCATGCTGATCGGCGCTGCGACGGTCTTCCTCGTGGCGCATCAGCCGGTCAGTTACGGCGTTGGCGTCCTGACCATCCTTTTCCTGCTCGCAGGTTACGGCATCGAAGGCGTTCTGGGTTCAACGCGCACGGCCAGATATATTGAAACCATCTGTCTCAGCATCAGTGCATTTCTTTTGATGGTTCCGACGGTGAGCGAAATCCTGCGCCGTGTTCCAGACGGTCACCCTCTGGTTACGGACCTGAAATCGCCGCTGCTTCTCGGCGCTCAGGCAGGGTTGCTGGCGATCCTTGTGGTCGGCCTGACCGCCCAGATCATCTATCTCGCACGACAAAACAGAAGCGCCGCGAACTAGTCGCGGCGTCATCTTTACAGGATCGTTTCGAGTATAGTCCTTATTCCCACTCGATCGTGCCGGGCGGCTTGCTCGTCACGTCATAGACGACGCGATTGATGCCGCGCACCTCGTTGATGATGCGGGTTGCCGCGCGGCCAAGGAAATTCATGTCATAGGGATAGAAATCCGCCGTCATGCCATCCACCGAGGTCACGGCGCGAAGCGCGCAGACGAAGTCATAGGTACGGTAATCGCCCATGACGCCGACGGTCTGCACCGGCAGCAGCACGGCGAAAGCCTGCCAGATGGTGTCGTAGAGACCGGCCTTGCGGATTTCATCGAGATAGATCGCATCCGCCTTGCGCAGAATATCGAGCTTCTCACGGGTAATCGCACCGGGGCAGCGGATTGCCAGGCCCGGACCGGGGAAGGGGTGGCGGCCGATGAAGCTGTCCGGCAGGCCGAGTTCACGGCCGAGCGCGCGTACTTCATCCTTGAAGAGTTCGCGCAGCGGCTCGACGAGCTGCATGTTCATCCGCTCGGGAAGACCGCCGACATTGTGGTGGCTCTTGATGGTGACCGAGGGGCCGCCGGAGAAGGAGACGCTTTCGATGACGTCAGGGTAAAGCGTGCCCTGCGCCAGGAAATTCGGTGCGCCCTTGCCATCGGCGGCAATCTTGGCCGCTTCGGCCTCGAAGACCTCAATGAACAGGCGTCCGATGGTCTTGCGCTTCACTTCCGGATCGGAAACGCCCGACAGTTCGCCGAGGAACAGGTCGGCGGCATCCACATGCACCAGCGGAATATTGTAGTGGTCGCGGAACATGCCGACGACCTGCTCGCTTTCGCCAAGCCGCATCAGGCCGTGGTCGACGTAAACGCAGGTGAGCTGGTCGCCGATCGCCTCATGGATAAGGATGGCCGCAACCGAGGAATCGACGCCGCCGGAAAGCGCGCAGAGCACGCGGCCGGTGCCGACCTGTTCGCGGATCTTGCGGATCATTTCGGCGCGATAGGCCGCCATCGTCCAATCGGATTTGAGCCCCACGATCTTGTGCACGAAGTTGGAGAGCAGCTTGCCGCCGTCGGGCGTATGCACCACTTCCGGGTGGAACATGGTGGAGTAGTAGTGACGCTTCTCGTCCGCGGCGATGGCGAAAGGTGCGTTCTCGGAGGTCGCGATGACCTCGAAACCTTCCGGCAGCTTCGTTACGCGGTCGCCATGGCTCATCCAGACGGGATAGCTCTTGCCCTGTTCCCAGAAGCCTTCGAAAAGCGGGCTCGCCTTCTTGATGTCGATATCGGCGCGGCCGAATTCCGCCGCATGGCCACCCTCGACCACACCGCCGAGCTGCGTGCAGAGCGTCTGTTGGCCGTAGCAGATGCCGAGGATCGGAACCTTGCTGTCGAACACCGCCTGCGGTGCGCGCGGGCTTCCTTCCGCCGTGACAGATGCGGGGCCGCCGGAGAAGATCACGCCCTTGGGCTGAAGCTTCTCGAACGCCTCTGCGGCATTCTGGAACGGATGGATTTCGCAATAGACCCCGGCTTCGCGGATGCGGCGCGCAATCAGCTGCGTCACCTGGCTGCCGAAATCGATGATGAGAATGCTGTCGGGATGGGCTATCTGGGTCATGGCGAGCCTTTAAAGAAAATGGCGGCTTTAGGCAACCCGGAAGCGGGCGTCAAACAGCGGAAATTTGCGAAAATCGCAAGGTTCTAAAGGGCAATCACGCCGTCCTCGATGGCGCGGCAAAGCCGATGGACGGCATCCGCCAGCTTTTCATCGATGATGTGCAGGTACTCCGTCCAGTCGTCCACATGGTTCACATCCACCTTGCCATCGGAAATGCCGCGCAGACTGACGAGCGGTACGCCGAAGCGCTGGCAGGCTCTCAAAACCGCAAAGGTTTCCATTTCCACCATATCGGCGTCGATCAGCCCGTAGGCCTCGCCCGATACGACATTGGCGCCCGTGGAAAGCCGCGCCTCGGCAATTTCGGGTATTCGCAAAGGCAAGGCCACTTCGGCGGGCAGATCGAGCAGCGGCGTGCAGCCCTTTTCGAAACCGAAGGCGGAGGCGTCCATGTCACGATAGGAAACCGAAATCGCCTGATAGATGCCGGTTTGCTCCAGCGTCCGCGAACCGGCGGACCCAAGCGAAACGATGAGGTCGGGCAGGTGATCGGCCGCATCGAGACCGGCAAGAACGGCCGTGACGGCAATCGCCGCCTCGACCGGGCCGATACCGGTCATCAGCGGCGCAATGCGTGCCTGAAGATGGGGACCGTATTCGGGGGAAGCCGCCATGACGAAGAGGACGGATTTATCCGCAACATGCAAAAGCCGGTAGCTCATCCGGTAATATCCTCGCGCCCCTTCACCACCATCATCGTGCCCGTCATGGAGGCGATCAGCTTCGCCGGTCCGTCGGATAGCGCATAGGCGCGGCCATCGGCGACGATCAGGTTGTTCCCCGGCTTGATGATTTCGCCGCGAAACAGGAACCGCTCGCCGCGCCCGGGCGACATGAGGTTGACCTTGAACTCGATGGTCAGCAGCGAGGCTTCCGGCTCGATGATCGTATAAGCGGCGTAGGTGCAGGCCGTATCCAGACCGGCGGCGATGACGCCCGCATGCAATATGCCGTGCTGCTGCGTCAGCTTTTCATGAAAAGGGAGTTCGATTTCCACCAGCCGGTGTTCGATACGGCTGATCTCGGCGTTAATCGCCTGCACCACGCCCTGCCGCGCAAAGCTTCTTTCTATCCGCTGACGAAAATCGCCGGGATCCGTGATCTCCATGGCCTACCTGCCTGCTTCTGCCTCATCGCAAACTGACATGGCGCGTGGCGGCAGACAAGGCAAGTGCGGTGCGGGGATTTAGTTCAACATGCCGATGCTTGCATTCAGCACCGTGGCAAAGGCGACCCATACGGCATAGGGTACGAAAAGCCACATGGATATGCGGTCACGGCGGTAGGCGAGCGCCACGAAGGCCACGATGCAGATCAGCATCGGAATGATGACGATGAGTGCGCCCGCCGGGCTCTGCATTCCGAAAAAAATCGGAGACCACAGGAAGTTCAGCACCATCTGCGTGAACCAGAGCCGCATGCGCGTTCCCATCGGCTTGCGGATCCATGTCCGTGCGCCGGCAATGCCGATCAGCACGTAAAGCGCGGTCCAGACAGGCCCGAAAATCCAGTTGGGCGGATTGAAGAAGGGCTTCTGCAGCGATTGATACCATTCGCCGGGCACATTGTTGACGCCGATCAGCGCCCCCACGGCAACAACAGCAACCACAAAAACGACATAGACGGCAAGGTTTCTCATGATCCGTCCAATGCGCCGGCCGGGCTTTTGTTCCCCTGTCTTTTCAGTATTTTAGCTGGACAGACGCACGATGTGCTGGTCCCACGCCACGTCGCTGCGCCGGGTCTCAAAAAATCCGTCATAGGAAGAAACCGCAATGCCTCTCGCGGCGGGCGCGACGCCTGCCGCTTCCCGCACGGTCGTCTCGGAAACGACGCGGCCGGTTTTTGCATCCAGCGTCACGGCGGCGTTGCCGTTGGGCGATGTCAGGCCCACCAGCCCATCGCGCCGGTTGACGGCAATGGCACCGACATAATTGGCAAGGCGCACCGTCGTTTCTTCCGGCAGATCGACGAAGGTGAGAGCCTCGCCCCTGGAGAAATGGCCGACAAGCGGCGGGAGATCGTTGCGCGGTCCCTCATATTGGCAGGCGAACCAGATACGCCCGTCATCGCCGAGATCGACATGGCGGGTGGAAAGCTGCCGCAGATGCGCCGGCATGGCGTGTTTCTGGATCACTTGCCCGGTCGAGGCGTCCAGAAGCACGAGCGACGGCTGCATATTGTCGACATTGAGCTTGGTTCGGCCGAAATCCGGATGGGTCTCGATGCCGCCATTGGCGATCACGATCAGCCGGCCGTCATCGCTCACCGTCATGTCATGTGTGCCGATGCCATGCGCATCATATTCGCCGATGCGGGCAAAGCCGTTACGGGCGTCATAGAGCCCGATAACGCCGCGATTGCCGTCGAAGTCGTTTTCGCTGGCATAGAGGATTGCCCCGTCAGGGGAAAATTGCCCATGGCCGTAGAAGTGGCGGTTTTCCGGCGTGTGCATCACGATGGGTTCGCCGCGCCGCGCGGGGTCGAAGGCCATGAAGAAGGTGCCGGGCCGGCGCGCAAAGGCCACGGTCATGCCGGTCGCGTGGCTCGTCGCCATTCCATGCGCGCGGGCAGGAAGCGCGACGCGGTCGATGATCTCGCCGCGTTCGCTCACCGTCGCAATGCCGTAGGACCCGTCACGGGCGCGGAAGGCGGAAGCAAAGACCGCGTCTGTCCGCTCCAGCGCATAAAGTGAGCGGGGAGCCAGCCCGGCGAGGAAGGGAGTTCCCGCCGCTTTGATGAAGCTGCGCCGATCTATCAGCATCCGTTTGGCGCCGGAGATCATCGGCTCAGTCCCCATCGGCGAAGGAGAAGCCGGAGCTGAGGCCGATGGCGCCGCCATATTGATCGTTCAAGCGGTAGATCAGGTCTTTGCCGTTGAGCAGCAGATAATCCACCTTGGCGCGCTGATCGCCCTGATCCAGCGCCTTTTGCACATCCGTATCGATTGTCCCGGCAACGCGGATCATCGATTTGGCGATGAAATCGATGGAGTTGACGATGGAGCGCTGATCGGGCGGTACGAGTTCCACCATATCTGCCGTGTGCAGCAGCGTCTGAACCGCCTTGATATTGGTAGAAATGCTCTGCCATGTCAGGCCGGAGCGCCAATAAATGGCGGTGCGGGGAAATCTTGCCTTGTCCGGCCCCTTGTAGAAGGTTTCGATCCGCTGGTCGCGAATGGCTTCGGAGCCATGGACGAGAATGCCGAGCAGGGCAACAAGCGCCTCGCGCTCGTCACGAAAGACGGGGTTGTCCGCTCCGGGCTGCGTCCAGTTTTTCAAGGCACCGTCAGGCGCATTCCAGCTGTCGGAAAGTTCTGCCGCCACATTGGCGATATTACCGGCGATGGCCGCACCGTAACGGCAGCGGAAATCACCCTTCCTGTCTAGCAGTTCTTCCGCCCCGGTTCCGTAAAGCACGAACTCAAGAGCGCCGAGCCCCTGCGCCGCAACGCTCTTGCCGCTCAGACCATCCGCACTCGTGACGCTTTCATCCTTTTCGGTGAGATAACGCTGCACCTGTTTCAGCCCGAGACCCTTCTTGTCGGGATAATAAAGCACACGTTCGAAACGGTTCTTCTCGATGACGGGGCCGACACGCACGATCTCGATGGTCGACCAGCTTGATACCGTATCGACAAAGGCAGCCTTGGCCGCCGCTGCCGTCGTTTCGGAGGGAGCGGTGCAGAAAGCTTTCATGCGGCCTTCCAGCGTCTCCGCCGACTGCCGGAAGCGGTCATAACCGGGGCGGATGAAACCGTTCACCGCCTTTTCCATCACGCCCCGCACCTGAACCGGGTCGAGCGGCGGCGGCGGCATCAGCTCCACATCCTGCGCCCTTGCCGGCGGCGTGGTCAGAAGCAGCAGCACGGACATGACGCCGGAAATTTTTCGCATGGCATTTTTCATCAAAGGGACTCCAGAAAGGCCAGCAAAGCCTGCCGGTCGGATTTTTGCAAGGCGGCAAAGGCGTCGCGCGCTTTTTGCCCTTCGCCGCCGTGCCACAATATCGCTTCCTGCAGGCTGCGCGCCCGGCCGTCATGCAGGTAAAAACCGTTGCCATTGACCTTTTGCGTCAGGCCTATGCCCCAGAGCGGCTGGGTTCGCCACTGTCTGCCATTTGCTTCTCCTACCTGCTGGCCATCGGCAAGTCCTTCGCCCATGTCATGCAGCAGAAAATCGGAATAGGGCCAGATCAGCTGAAAAGAATGCATGGGGTCGGCAACGTCGCGGCGTGTGACGAATTTCGGGGTGTGGCAGGCCGTACAGCCGGAGGCGTAGAAAAGCTGCTTTCCCTGCAGGACCGTCGGATCATCGACATTGCGGCGGCGCGGCACGGCGAGATTTTCGGTGTAGAAGGTCACGAGATCGAGAACCGGATCGGGCGCCTCCACCGGCCCGAGCCTCAGCTGCACGCCGGTCGGCATGGCAAGACAGTCTTTCTGGACCTCCGTGCAGTCGCCATAGGCATTCGGCGCATCCGGTGTGGAAATGCCGATATCGTGGGAGAAGGCGCTGGCGCTCTGGTCTCGCACGCTCGCATTCTGCGCTTTCCAGCCAAACCGCCCGAGTTTCACCTCGCCGGTCCGATGGTCTTTGACCCATGCGGGACGCCCGGCAATGCCGTCGCCATCATTGTCGTCCGGGTCGGCCCTGGCTAGAATATCGGCCTCGACAATGGCCTCGATCAGGCCAAGACCGAGGGTGGGTATGGCAATGCGCGCCGAAAGCGTCGTGTCGGCGCCAAGCGGACCATATTGCAGGTTCGCCACGGCATAGTCGGGTTTGCGCAGCATCACCACCTCGCCATCCGCCAGCTGAACCGGTTCTTCCGTATAGGCGATGACCGGCTTGCCTTCGGCGGCGAGGCCGGGAATGGCCAGGTTCTGAAGCTGCCGGCCATAGGTCTCATCGGGAAAATTTAAGGTCTGGTGGCTGGCAATGGCCTGTCGTTCGGCCTCATTGCGCGCCGGTCGCGCCAGCCGCAGAAACAGCGAGACGGCGTCTTCTCCGGCAAGAGGCGGTCGACCCCTGCCATCCTTCACATGGCAGGTCTGGCAGGATCGAGCGTTAAACAGCGGCCCGAGCCCGTCCGAGGCCTGTGTGGAAGAGGGGGAGGAGACCCAGAGCTTCTGGAACAGTGCATTGCCGAGCTTGAAATCCTGCTTCCGCTCGAGCGGCATGGTGGCGGAAGGATGCGAAAACGCGCCGCTGTCGGCCTTGCTGGCGCTGGTCGTCGCTCCACCGGCCATGGCCTCGAAGGGTTCCGGCCTGGTAAAATCCGTCGTTGGCGCAGTCACGGCCAGCACGCGGCTTCGATCTTTTTCCGTCAGATCGTTGCGCAGCGGTTCGGCAAGCGCCATCGACGCCACAAGGCAGGCTGCCCCGGCGAAGAAAAATGGCTTGCGGATCGGCGGCAGCAAAAATTGCATGACAATAAGGGCGGGCGAAAGTGACGGGCCGCAGCGATCTGCGGCCCGTTTTACCGCTTATTTGAAGACGGCGTTGGGATTGTCGAGGCTGTCGGAGCCTTCAAGCTCGATCTTGCCGAGATCGAGCGCCGCGATGACGCGTTCGACGGTCTTCGTCTGGTCGAGAAGGCCGTCGATGGCCGTCTGAACCACGGCGTTTCCTTCCTTGTTGCCTTCGCCGATCATCTGGTCATAGGCCTCGACGGTCTGCGCGCGCTTTTCCATGGCATGCATGGCGTCGAGCGTCTTGTTCAGCTTCGCCAGCATCTCGTCGTTCAGCGCCTTGTCCTTGGCGCCGACCAGTTCCGACAGCGAGGCGCCCGTCATCTTCGTTCCGTCCACACGGGTATAGTCGCCGGTATAGGCCGAGGCGATGCCGATCGCGTCGTAAAGATGCGAATTGTAGGTGTTGTCGGAGAAGCAATCATGCTCCTCTTCCGGATCGTGCAGCAGAAGGCCGAGCTTCATGCGTTCGCCCGCCAGCTCGCCATAGGAGAGCGAACCCATGCCGGTGAGAATGGCGGTCAGGCCCGCTTTCGGATCGGCTTCCACCGTTTTCGTGGCTTCGCCTTCCGGCGCCCAGGCATCCACCATCTCCTGAAGATCCTTGATCAGCAGGGTCGAGGCGGATTTCAGGTAGTCGGCGCGGCGGTCGCAATTGCCGTTCGTGCATTTCGCCTTGTCGTAATCGGTGTAGGGGCGGTTGCCGGCGCCCGGTCCGGTGCCGTTCAGATCCTGACCCCAGAGCAGGAATTCGATGGCGTGGTAACCGGTCGTCACATTGGCTTCGACATCGCCCGCCTCGTGCAGGCTTTCGATCAGCTCGGGGGTGATCTTGGAGGCGTCGACCTCTTCACCGCTGATCTTGATCTTCGGATTGGCGATGATGTTGGCAACGTAAAGCTCGTTCTCGTCGCTTTCCGTGCCATAAGAACCGTCGACATAGTCGATCAGGCCTTCATCCAGCGGCCAGGCATTCACCTTGCCTTCCCAATCGTCGACGATCGGGTTGCCGAAACGATAGACTTCCGACTGCTGATAGGGAACGCGGGCCTTGATCCATGCTTCCCGGGCGGCCTTCAGGGTTTCTTCGCTCGGCGTTGCGATCAGCGCATCGATGGCCTTGTCCAGCGCCTTCGCCGTGGTCAGCGAATCCTCATATTTCGCATGCGCGACATCGGCATAATGCTTGACGACGGCGGCCGCGTCGGTGGCGGCCCGGGCGGGAAGCGCGGTGAAAGCCGCAGAAGCGGCAAGAAGCGCAAAAGAAGCGCTGAGAATGGTTTTGCGGATCATGATCCCTCTCCTTCGGCAGGCGCGAAATGACTTCGCGCCGCGGCAAGCGAGTTCTGACCCAATCACAAACTTGTGTCAAACATTCTAGTTTAGAATTCTTTGAAACAAGACCTGGTGTTGTTTTCCAAGTAAAATCAGTGCTTGCAAAGACGGTGTTATGCTTTGCGTTTCATCAAGCAGAAGAAGAAGCCATCCGTATCTGTGGTTGCAGGCGTCAGCGTCACTGTCTTGCCGTCGGAAGAATGCGGTTTATTTGCGTTGCCGCCGAAAGTCGTCTGCCAGCGTTCCAGTGCGGAGCCGATGGAAAATTCCGGATTTTCCGCGCAGAAACGCCTTACCTGCTGTTCGTTTTCTTCAGGCAAAACCGAACAGGTGACATAAAGCAGCTCTCCGCCCGGGCGTACGAACCCCTTGGCCTGCGAAAGCGCCTCGCCCTGCTGCTGCACGCGCTCTTCCAGATTGCGGGCCGTCAGCCGCCATTTGGTGTCGGGCCGGCGACGCCATGTCCCGGTGCCGGTGCAGGGCGCGTCCACCAGAACGCGGTCGAATTTTTCCTGGAACGGCGTCAGGCCGGAGGCGCGGTCGTGTACCTGCACATTGCGCGTGCCGGCCCGCTTCAGCCGTTCGATGATCGGCGCAAGGCGCTTGCGGTCAGCGTCAAAGGCGTGGACCTGGCCCTTATTGTTCATGCTGGCCGCCATGGCCAGCGTCTTGCCGCCGCCGCCCGCGCAATAATCGAGGATCTGTTCGCCTTCATGCGCACCGGCAAGATCGGCAACGATCTGCGAGCCCTCGTCCTGTACTTCAAACCAGCCCTTCTGGAAGGACAGTTCGGCGGTGACGTTCGGCAGGCGGGAAGGGCCTTCGCCGGCGGGAATGCGCACGCCCTGCCGGGCGATATGCGTGGCTTCCGCACCGCTCTCCTCCAGAGCCTTCAGCACCTTGTCACGCGTCGCTTTCAAGGTGTTGGCTCGCAGATCAAGCGTGGGCCGCTCGTTCAGCGCCTGCGCCTCGGCAAGCCAGCGCTCTCCAAAGGCGGTTTCGAAGGAGGATTGCACCCATTCGGGTATGTCGCCCTGAATATGGGCCGGTGCCTCACCGAGGGAACGGGACAGAAAGGCCTGCTGCCTTTGTTCATCCGGTGCGGCGGGGGCGAATTTGTCGCCGTCGAATTCCGCCGAAAGATCCGAAAAGCTCTTGCCCCATTGACGCAGCAGCACGGCATAACCAA
Organism: Agrobacterium sp. LMR679; assembly: GCF_027157905.1. Taxonomy (NCBI): domain Bacteria; kingdom Pseudomonadati; phylum Pseudomonadota; class Alphaproteobacteria; order Hyphomicrobiales; family Rhizobiaceae; genus Agrobacterium; species Agrobacterium sp. LMR679. Next base: position 1,381,441 of record NZ_JAPVOJ010000002.1, read on the forward strand.
GCGAGGCGGCGCTGTCGTCATCCATCAGCCAGGCGTGCGACAGTTTCATGCGCAGCGCGTCATAGACAATGTTGCCGATTGCGGCCCTGTCGCCGGAACCGGCGAAACGATGGGCAAGGCCCCAATCTTTCAGAGCATCGGCGACGGGACGCCTGCGTCCCTCAATATCCGCCAATACTTCGATTGCTCCGGCCAAACGCCCGCCTAAACGCATTGTCTACCTCGTTCTTGTGCTAAGCCCGGTTGGTAGACGCGAATGGCGGCGAGGGCAAGGCTCAATCGGCCTTGACGACCTCGTAGCAGACCTTGGCGGTGCCGGAGTTGATCATGCCGATGTTCTTGGCGGCTGCCTTGGAAAGATCGAGAACGCGGCCCTTGATGAACGGCCCACGGTCATTGATGCGCACCACAACGGCCTTGCCATTGCGCGCATTGGTCACCTTGACCTTGGTGCCGAACCGCAGCGAGCGGTGGGCGGCGGTCAGGTTGGCGGCGTTCATGCGCTCGCCCGAAGCAGTCTTGGAGGTCAACGCATACCACGATGCGCCTCCACAACCATTTGCCGCACTCGCCTGAAGAGGCGCAATGATGGAACAGGCGGCGATAGTTGCAGCGGTGAAAGTTATACGACGGATATTCAACAAACTGTGCTTCCCTGAAAATCGGCCCCGCGCCGATTGATTGTGCCCTTGCTAAACGGCCATGAACTGGCCTGAACGCCTTTTGATGCGAGATTGTAGGGCGAGGGAAAAATGGCGAAAAAAGCTGACCTCAAATCACGAACTGTTACAGTCTGTAATATTCGTGATCGTTAGCCGGAAAGCTGTCGGCAGGGCATCCCGGCCAGAAGCTGGAAAAAATAACGCAGAATCAATGGATAACGGAAATGCTGTTGCGGGTCACGGCTTCGTGAATCCAGTTCACGAAATGTGAGTGAAATATTTTTCTAATGACTACGATTTTAGTGATTTCTGGATGGTTAATAAAATCCTAATTGGCTGAAATAAGACGAAAACCATCCGCAAAAGCGGGATTGGAAGGATTTTTCATCGCTTTTCAGGGTGGGATTTTTCAGCCTCGCCAGAGGCCGTTTTGCCACAATTGTCTGAGGGAGAACCTGTACTCCGGAAAGCGGAAATCGAAGCCGAGATCGCGTATTCTGGCGTTGGAAACGCGCTTGTTCTCGCCATAAAAAGAGCGCGCCATCGGCGTCAGATCGGCGGTCTCGAAGGCCTGCTCGGGTGGCGGTTCCACCCCCATCAGCGCTGCTGCGAAGCTCACCACATCCTGCGGCGGGCAGGGCTCGTTGTCGGTCACGTTGAAGATGCCGCGTTCGTTTTTCCGTGCCAGAAAGGCAAGTGCGGCACCGATATCCTCGACCCGGATGCGATTGAACACCTGGTCTTTCTTCACCAGCCGCCGCGCCGTTCCCTTCTCGAAATTCATGAAGGCATTGCGTCCGGGGCCGTAAATTCCGGAAAGGCGCAGGATGGAAAGCGGCGCATCCGCCTTTTCCGCTGCCGCAGTCCAGGCGGTTTCCGCAGCCACCCGTTCCACGGATCGCGCGGAGACCGGGCGGCAGGGCGTTGTCTCGTCCACCCAGGCGCCGCCATGGTCGCCATAAACGCCGACGGTGGAAAGATAAGCGACCCATTTCAGATTGGGCATGAGCTTTTTCAGATCGCCACCCAGAAGCGCAAGCAGCGGATCGCCATCCTTGCCCGGTGCGACGGATTGTACAAGATGCGTGACATTGCCCATTGCGGCGACGAGCGCGTCATTGAGCTGAACGCCGTCGAAGAGCAACGGCGTCATGCCTGCGGCGATGAGGTTTGGAAACTTGTCCTGGCTGCGTGTGGTGCCGGAAACGCTTGCCGCTTCGGTTCTCAGCGCGTTAGCGATGGCTTTTCCCGAATATCCCGCGCCGAAAATCATCACATGCATGCGTCACGCCTCTGCCAGTTGCCATTCCATTTCCGCCTCCGGATCAGGCTCCGGCGCGCGACCGGCAGAGTATGTACGGAATTCGTCCCTGTCCATAAGCCGTGACAAAGCCCATGCGGCCATGCCGCGTACTTCGGGCGAAGGGTCGGTTTCGGCAAGTGCTTTGCATTGTTCCACGAATTGCCGGTCTGCGGAGTTGCCCGCCGCGATCAGCACGTTGCGGATGAAGCGATTGCGGCCGATGCGCTTGACGGGCGAGCCGCTGAAAAAACCGCGAAAGGCGGCGTCATCGAGCGTGAGCAGGAAGGCGATGGAAGGTTCCTTCAGATCCTCGCGCGCCTGCAATTTCATCTCGGAGGCGCTGGCCGCGAACTTGTTCCATGGACAGGCGGCAAGGCAGTCGTCGCAGCCATAGATACGATTGCCGATCATCGGCCGGAATTCGTGCGGGATCGGCCCCTTGTGCTCGATGGTGAGATAGGAAATGCAGCGGCGCGCATCCAGTTGATAGGGAGCGGGGAAGGCGGCCGTCGGACAGGCATCGAGACAGGCGCGGCAGGAGCCGCAATGGTCCCTCTCAGCCTCGTCAAGACAGAGTTCGGCCGTGGTGAACATGCTGCCGAGAAACAGCCACGAACCGTGGGTGCGGCTGACGAGGTTGGTGTGCTTGCCCTGCCAGCCGAGACCGGCGGCGGCGGCAAGCGGTTTTTCCATTACGGGTGCGGTATCGACAAAGACCTTTACATCCTCGCCGGCGCGCGCGGCAAAACGGGTGGCGATTTCCTTCAGCCGCCCCTTGATGATGTCGTGATAATCGCGATTGCGGGCATAGACCGAAATGGCGGCCTTGTCGGGTTTGGAAAGCAGGCCGCGTGGGTCTTCCTCGGGGCCGTAGTTCAGCCCGAACATGACGATGGAGCGCACGTCTCCCCACAGCGTTTTCGGCTCTGCCCGGCGGGCTTCCGTTTCTTCCATCCACGCCATCGTGCCGTGATAGCCATTGTCGAGAAACTGTCTCAGCCGTTCGGGTGCGAGCGGAATGCTGTCCGGCGCCGTGATGCGGCAGAGATCGAAGCCAAGCGAAAGCGCTTCCTGACGAACGAAGTCCGTCAGTTTACGCGCGCGTATTCGCTGCTTTTCGCTCGCGACGTCGATGGTCGTCTCTCCTGCGGGTTATTCTGCGGCATATATAATGCATGTCGCCCGAAAGTGCGCAGCGATTTCCGGACAACGACATGCTTTAGATACAGCCGCACGCCACAGCAAATAACCGGGAGGCCAGACCTTAAAAGTCCAGATCGGCGTAGTGGGAGGAAGGGGCAAGGCGCGGAATGCGTTCGCTGAGGAACGGCCGGAAGGAAGGCCGGGATTTCACCCGCTGATACCATTCCTTGGCAATCGGCGCTTCGAGCCAGTTGATCTCACCGAGATAATCCAGCACCGAGACCGCGGCAGCCGCGGCAAGATCGGCATAACTCAACCGGTCACCGGCGAGCCAGGTGCGTGAACCGGCCAGCCATTCCAGATATTTGATGTGCTGGCGAATATTGTTGCGCGCGGTGCGCAGCAGCTTGGAATCCGGCGGTCCGCCACCCTGCGCTGCCGTCATCTGCAATTTATAGACCCGTTCCCGCACCAGCGGCCGGGTCACGTCGTTTTCCATCTTCTGCAGAAACCATTCCGTCAGGCGGCGAATTTCCGCACGCTGAAACGGGTCTTCGGCAAGAAGCCGACGGTCGCGCTTCAGAACCCCGTGCGTTTCGTCAAGAAATTCCGCAAGCACATAGGGCCCGCTCAGCGAGCGCATATTGTCGTCCAGATAGACCGGCAGGGTGCCGGCCGGATTGAGCGCCAGAAACTCCCGCCGTCTTTCCCACGGCTGCTCCTCCACGAGATCGGTCTGGAACCCGTATTCCGCGAGGATCAGACGAACGAACCGGGATGCGGTCGACATCGGAGAGTGATAGAGAGTTGGCATCGGTACTCAATTTTTACGATTGGTTGTCATGATCGGCATTTGCCGAAAAACTTTTTCAGTTTCGCTTCATCAAGACGCTATAAGAGCTTGGCTACTTTAAAACAAGTTTAACGCAATTGCCTTCCATTGCCACTTTCCCCCTGAAAAGAAGGATACCTCATGGGTGACCAATCGATCATCAGCGCGCTTCTGCTGGGCATTATCGAGGGTCTGACGGAGTTCATTCCCGTCTCCTCAACGGCGCACGTGCTGCTGGCCGGGCATTTCCTCGGCTTCAAATCACCCGGCAACACCTTTGCCGTTCTTATTCAGCTTGGTGCGATCCTTGCGATCCTTCTTGTTTATTTTCAAAAGCTTGTGTCGATTGCGCTCGCTCTGCCGACAAGCGCGAAAGCGCGCCGCTTCGTGCTGGCCGTCGCTCTCGCTTTCCTGCCGGCGGCGATAATCGGAGCTTTGGCGCATGACTTCATCAAGACCGTGCTGTTTGAAACGCCGATGCTCATCTGTGTGGTGCTGATCATCGGCGGCGTCATTCTGCTCGGCGTCGACCGCATGCCGCTGAAGCCGAAATATACCGACATCATGGACTATCCGCCGTCGCTTGCCTTCAAGATCGGCCTGTTCCAATGCCTTGCGATGATTCCCGGCACGTCGCGGTCCGGCGCCACAATCGTCGGGTCGTTGCTGATGGGAACGGACAAGCGCTCCGCCGCTGAATTTTCGTTCTTCCTGGCGATGCCGACAATGCTGGGTGCTTTCACGCTCGATCTTTACAAGAACCGCGATGCGCTGAGCTTCGATGACGGTGCACTGATCGCCGTGGGTTTCATCGCCGCTTTTGTCTCGGGCCTCTTCGTCGTTCGCTCCCTGCTGGATTTCGTATCGCGGCGGGGCTTTGCACCCTTCGCCTGGTGGCGCATCGCCATCGGTTCGCTGGGACTGGTGGCACTTCTGGTTCTGGGTTGAACCAGGGGCGGGAATAATCTCCGTTCGCGACGAACGAACAGAAAAAGAAAAAGCGCCCCCGGAGAACCGGCGGCGCTTTTTCTTTGAAACTTTTAAAGGCCGATCAGTTGGTGCTGATCGAAGCCGTTGCGCAGGGGTCGACGCCATAGGCGGGAGCGCAACCGCTCTTACCCGCTGCAACCGTTCCCGGCGCCATGAAAGAACCCGCCAGAACCACCAAAGCCGCACACGCAAAAAAGAGTGCGATAGATCTGCCCATTTTATGATTGCCTTTCAGACGTTCGTTCGCGCGGATCATGCCGCCGTGTGTGAATTGAGTGGTCGGGATATGTTTGGAATGTGGCGAATATCAATAAAGCAGCTTGTTGAATACCGGGTTAATACGAAGTCTTTTCCACAGTTGCGCTTGTGCCACGCTTGCCTGTGGAGGCCGGACCACCGTTAACTTTTACCCGGCTTTGCAAAACAGCCCTGGTTCATTCAACACCTCCCCTGCAGTTGAGGGGAAAATGCACGAATAGCGGTTTGGTTGCGATTGAATTGCGCAAAAACAAAAAGCGGGAATGGCTCCCGCTTTGTTTGTGTTCGATGAGGCTGAAGGTGGGCTTCAGGCCGCTTTTCCGGCATTGGAGAACTGGCCGTGCGGGCGGTATTGCACCATATAGGAAGGCAGAATGGACGCAACGCGAACGGGAGTGATGCCGATGCCTTCCAGCGTCAGGCCGTTCTTTTCCGCGTCAGTGGAAACGACATTGTCCTTTTTCAGCATGGTCACCTGATCGGGCGTCAGCGGCGGCGCAATCAGCGGCACCATTGAAGCGATCTTGCCAATCATGGACGCGACGCCGAAGGGCAGGTTGACGAAGGGACGCTCCCTGTAGGTCGCGGCAAGAACCGCCTCGAGACAGTCACGGAATGTCATGACATCCTGACCGCCGAGTTCATAGATCGCGCCGGGCTTCAGCTTGCCATCGACGCCAAGGGCGACGGCTTCCGCGACATCCTCTACATAGACCGGCTGGAACCTGGTTTTCCCGCCACCGATCAGCGGCAGGAACGGCATGCTGCGGGCCATCTTTGCGAACTTGTTGAAGAAATCGTCTTCCGGTCCAAAAATGATCGACGGGCGCAGGATCACGGCGCCAGGCAGAATGGAATGGATGGCGGCCTCGGCGCGGCCCTTGGTGCGGCCATAACCGGTCGGCGAACCGGCATCCGAGCCGATGGCGGAGATATGCGTCAGCGTGGCGCCGGCATCGCGGGCCGCCTCGGCAATGGCTTTCGCACCGAATTCCTGTACGGCGTCAAAGGTGTTGCGGCCGCTTTCGGTCAGAATGCCGACGCAATTGACCACATGGTCGGCGTCTTCCACGGCTTTGACGATGGAATCGCGATAACGCAGGTTCGCCTGGGCGAAGGAAATCTGGCCGACATTGCCGAGCGGCTGCAGGAAACCGGCGAGATCCGGGCGGCGAACGGCGACGCGGATGCGGTAACCGCGCTTCGCAAGTATCCGCACGACATGCCGCCCGACAAAACCCGAACCGCCGAAAACGGTGACGAGGGGTGGAAGGTTGGCCAAGGTCATGGGAGGCTCCTCAGAAGCTGTCGATAAAGCGTTTTTCAGTCTCTTAGCCCAAAGCCGCGCGCGCGTGAAGAGATGTTGTCGCGAGGCTGGAAGACGGTTTGGGAAATGCGGTTGACGGACGTCAAATTCCTTCGACGATCATCATCTCCGCATCCGCGACTTCCTGGCGGATTTTGGCCGCGGCCTGATATTCGGGAGAATTATAACAGTCGATGGCGTGCTGCACCGACGGGAACTCGATGATGACGTTGCGCGCACGCGCCTTGCCCTCCAGCTCGGTCAGCGCGCCGCCACGGGCCAGGAAATTGGCGCCGAACCGCTCGAAAGCGGGCTTAGCCGTCGTGACATAGTCCTTGTAACGCTCACTATCGCGCACATCGACGCGGGCGATCCAGTATCCCTTTGCCATTTCATCTCCTCCGATTGTCGTTACTGATTGGCCGGAAAGCTGGCGCGCAGCATGTCGTCAAGAATGGCGCGGGCCGCCGCTTTCGGGTCTTCCGCCCTGACGATCGGGCGGGCGACGACCAGATGGCTCGATCCGGCCTTGATGGCGTCGTAGGGTGTCATCACCCGCTTCTGATCGCCGAGATCCGCGCCGGCCGGGCGGATGCCAGGGGTGACGACGGCAAGGTCCGGACCGAGGATTTCGCGCACGGCGGTCGATTCTTCCGCCGAACAGACGATGCCGCCCATGCGCGCCTCGCGTGCCTGCTCCGCCCGGCGCAGCACCAGCGAACGGGCGTCAGAGGCATAACCCGCCTCGGCGAGATCGACGTCGTCCATCGAGGTCAGCACGGTGACGCCCAGCAGGCAGAGACCGGAGCCTTCGGCGGCCTTGACGGCAGCGCGCATCGCCTTGGGATAGGCATGCAGCGTCAGCATCGACATGCCCATGCGGGCGATGTTTTCGACGCCGGAGGCGACGGTGTTGTCGATGTCGAGCAGTTTCATGTCGAGAAAGACCTTCTTGCCGCTCTGGACAAGGTCGCGCGCGAATTCGAGACCGCCGGCAAAGACCAGCTGATAACCGATCTTGTAGAACAGAACCTCGTCGCCGATTTTCGACACGATGTCTTCGGCCTGCTGCACAGTCGGAACATCCAGCCCGACGATGAGTTTTTCGCGCGCGGTCATTGTCTTATCCCTGCCATGTTTCCATTGCCGTCCAGTCGCATGTGGGGGACGCGGCTGCAAGTGAAAAGTCGGCGATGGAGAAGCGAAAGAGATTGCCGCCGCCGGGCGGCTGGTCCTTGCTGCGGCTGATGCCGCGGCCTTCGATATGGCATTTCAGAAGCGTACCCACGCCACCATGGCCGACAAAGGCGATCGGCTGCTGCGGGTCGTGCCGGTCAAGAATGGCTTTGACCACCCCGACGATCCTTGTCTGAGCGTCGATTGCACGCTCCCAGCCGTGAAAACTCTCCTCGGGATGGGCGAAGAACCAGTCCGCCGCCTTTTCGAATTCCGGCGGCGGCAGGAAACCGGTGGCGGACCGATCATTTTCGTGCATCGCCTCGACGATGTCCATTTCCGCCCCGGAGGTTTCAGCCAGGATGCGGGCGGTTTCGATCGCCTTGGTCTCGGCGCTGGAAACGATGCGGCGCAATGACCGTGCCCAGGGCAGGCGGCTTGCCTCACGCGTCCGCTCGGCACCCCTGTCCGAAAGCCCCCATTCGGGAACGGGAACAGCCGGATCGATCTTGACCTGGGGGTGGGTGATGTAGAGCGCATGCATGGCAATCGGTCCTCAAGGGCGATGGAAAGGGCAAATCGACACCCTAACCATTCGTCACGACCGGGAAATGACGGGTTCCGGCACTCTGTCGAATATCAGGCCCGCATATAGGTCCACAATTGCGCCGGCGGAATATTGCGCACGATGAAATCGAAATGGCGGATGTGGTAGAGATGCGGCTGCGCGACGATGGGGGAAATCGGGCCGTAGGATATCTGCACGACGGGCCGGCCATGGGGCACGCGCTTCAGCAATTCGTCGAGAAGCTTGATACGGGCGGCCATGGGGAAATTCAGCATCGGCACGGCGGAAACGACGCTGTCGAACATCTGGCCCTTGTGTTCGCCAAGCGTCGCATCGAGATCGAAGGCGTCGCCATTGACGAAATTGACGCCCGGATAACTCCTGAGCAGCTGATTGTAGAAATCGGTCGAATATTCGATGGCGGTCAGGTTCTCCGGCTTGATGCCACGCGCCAGAATGGCCTTGGTGATGACACCCGTGCCGGGGCCGAGTTCGAGAACCGGCAGGCCGGAATGGGGATTGATGACACTCGCCATTTTTTTCGCCGTGATCGACGATGTCGGCACAATGGCCCCGACTTTTTTCGGCTGGCTGACCATGCCCTTGAAAAAGCGGATTTCTTCTTCAAATTTCTGTTCAAGCCGTTGCTTCAGGTTAAGTGCCATAGTTCCCTCAGATGCTTTTGGTCATTGTCAAAAAACTGTTACGCAATGTTGATCCCATTTGGCGCAAAAACAAGGCAAAATGTCGTAACTGGAAAAATTCACTTCCGACGTGAAACCTTCTTCGGCCGAATCAAAAAACGCCGGTGAAGCAGTTCCCCGGCGTTTTGGATGAAACCGATGAGAAATTCGCGTTTTCAAACGCGCATCGGCATCAAAACATATAACGCATCATCGCCAGCGGTGTCGCGAACGAGCGTCGGCGAGCCGGCGTCGGCCAGCAGGAAAATCGCGTCGTCGCCGGAAAGCTGCGAGGTGATGTCGAGGAGATATTTGGCGTTGAAGCCGATTTCCATCGAATCATTGTCGTAACCGACAGCCACTTCTTCCGTCGCACTTCCCGAATCCGGGTTGTTGACGGTCAGCGTCAGCTGGCCGTTGGTGAGCGCGAGCTTCACGGCGCGGCCGCGCTCGGAGGAAATGGTCGAGACGCGGTCGACAGCCTGCGCGAAGGTCTGGCAATCGACCCGCATTTCCTTGTCGTTGCCGGTCGGGATCACGCGCTGATAATCCGGGAATGTGCCGTCGATCAGCTTCGAGGTCAGGACGACCGAACCGATGGTCAGGCGGATTTTCGCATCCGAAACTTCAACCGTGACTTCCAGTTCCGGGTTGTCCATCAGCTTCTGCAACTCGCCGACGGTCTTGCGCGGAATGATGATGCCCGGCATGCCTTCGGAGCCGGAAGGCGCATCCACATCGGCGCGCGCCAGGCGGTGACCATCGGTCGCGACGGCGCGCAGCTTCAGGTCGCCATTGCTTTCGATGGTATGGAAGAAAATGCCGTTCAGGTAATAACGCGTTTCTTCGGTCGAGATCGCAAATTGCGTCCGGTCGATCAGCATCTTCAGATCGGTCGCCTTCAGTTTGAAGGTGTGGCTGAAGGTGCCGGCCGTGAGGTCGGGGAAGTCCCCTTCCGACAGGCATTGCAGCGAGAATTTCGAACGGCCGGAGGCAACCGTCATCGAGGAGCCGTCCGGATTGGTGGCCAGAAGCACTTCCGAACCGTCCGGCAGCTTGCGCACGATTTCATAAAGCAGATGCGCCGGCACGGTGGTGGCGCCTGCCTGCTCCACCATGGCCGGTGTCGCTTCGGTGATTTCGAGATCGAGGTCGGTCGCCTTCATGTCCAGATTGGCGCCGGATGCGCGCAGCAGGACGTTGGACAGGATCGGGATCGTGTTGCGACGCTCGACGACCCGGTGGACGTGGTTCAGCGATTTCAGAAGGTTCGACCGCTCAAGAGTAATACGCATGGACGCTACCGCTTTCAACCGTTGCGAACCGGCCACCGCCGGATCGGCAAGAAGAGTCTTCACCGGCCAGAAAGCCGGACAATGTGGACGGGCAAAATGGCAGAGTTATTGCAGGAAATGCAAGAGCCGAGTGCATCTGCCGCGGGTCATTTTGCTGCTATACAGCATGATCCACAGGCTGGGGGCGTCCGTGGACCTTGTTCGCCGGTTTTCTATTGCCCATAAAGAGAGGAAACCAGAGCGACCGGCCGCGAATAATCGGCCAGAATGATTGGAAGCCGTGTGACGGAAGAAATATCGAACAGCGACTTGAGAGATGCAACAAAGAGCTTCAGGATCGGCACGGCCACCATTCCGGCCCGGCCGCTGGAGCCTGCGCTTTATCTCGTGGCCACGCCCATCGGCAATCTTGGCGATATCACCATCCGCGCGCTGGAAACGCTGGCCTCGGCCGATGTTCTCGCCTGCGAGGATACCCGCGTCACCCGCATCCTGCTCGAACGTTACGGTATTCGCACCCGCCCGCTCTCTTATCATGAGCACAATGCAAACGAAGCGGGGCCGAAGCTCATTGCAGCGCTTGAGGCGGGAAAATCCGTGGCGCTGGTCTCGGATGCCGGAACGCCGCTCGTTTCCGATCCCGGTTACCGCCTCGGCCAGCTCGCGCTCGAGGCCGGGCATCGTGTCGTACCGGTGCCGGGAGCATCCGCGCCGCTCGCTGCCCTCGTGGGTTCGGGAATGCCGAGCGACGCTTTCCTGTTTGCCGGCTTCCTGCCGGTGAAGGATCGGGGCAAGCGCGACCGTTTTGCCGAACTCGCAAAAATCCCGGCCACCTTGATCTTCTTTGAATCGCCGCATCGCATCGGCGCTTCCGTCAAGGTCGCGTCCGAAGTGCTCGGCCGCGACCGCCGCGCCGTGGTCTGCCGCGAACTGACCAAGACCTTCGAGGAGTTCCGGCGCGGCACGCTGGGCGAGCTTGCGGATTATTACGATGGCGACCGTGTGGTGAAGGGTGAGATCGTGCTTCTGGTGGAGCCGCCCTCCTATGACGAGATTCCCGATATCGAGGATGTCGAGAAACTGCTGAAGGATCTCGTCGCCACCATGCCCGCCGCCAAGGCGGCAGGCGAAGCCGCAAAGCTGACGGGCCTGCCGCGCAAGGAGCTTTATCAAAGGCTGCTGGACATGAAGGAAACGGATGGCCGCTGACGGGCGAAGCAATAAAAGGCGCAAGGCCGAGCGACGCGGCCATGCCGCGGAATATTGGGCGGCTCTTTATCTGCTGCTGAAGGGATATCGCATCCTCGCCATTCGTTATCGCACCCGGCTGGGCGAAATCGATCTCATCGCCCGCAAGAAGGACCTCGTCGCCATCGTCGAGGTCAAGGCGCGAACGTCCGGCGAAGGTGCCGTGGATGCGGTCGGTTTCCATTCGCAGCAGCGTATTCGGGCCGCTGCCGATCTATGGCTCGCCCGCCGCAAGGATGCCGCGCGGTTTTCGCTGCGTTTCGATATCATCGCCGTTTTGCCGCGACGCCTGCCGCAGCATTTTATCGATGCCTTTTGAGGGGAGGGAAAAAATGTCCACCGAGCGGGAAAAAATGGCTGCGGGCGAGTGGTACAGCTGCATGGATGCTGAGCTGGATATATTGCGCTGGCGGGCACGAGGGGCAGTCCACCAGCACAATACGATGCCGCCGGATGGGCGCGGGGCAATGGCCCCCTTGCTACGGGCTCTTTTCGCTTCTGTTGGAGAAGGGGCATTTATCGAAGCGCCGTTTCATTGCGCTTACGGTTTCAACATCACGCTGGGCAAAAATGTTTATCTCAATGCCGGCTGCACCATTCTCGATTCCGCGAAAGTTACGATAGGCGACGGCGCGATGCTGGGGCCTGCGGTGCAGATCTATTGTGCGGAACACCATCTGGACCCGGTGCCGCGCGCGCAAGGCATTGAAATCGCAAAGCCCGTCACGATCGGCCGTGATGTCTGGATCGGCGGCGGAGCGATCCTTCTGGCTGGCATCACCATCGGTGACGGAGCGATTGTCGGCGCCGGTTCGGTGGTGACGCGCAATGTGCCGCCGGGGGTTACGGTGGTCGGAAATCCGGCTCGGCCCATAAAGCGCATGGCCGACTGAGATTTTCGTCAGTCGCTGTAATAAATCTGACATGGAACTGTCAAAGAGGCGTCATGGAACGTCTCTATTCGCATCCTCATCCCAATAAATGGTGGAGAGGATTTAGTAATGTTGAAGAAGATTTCCATGGCCGCAGTGGCCGTCAGCATTTCGGCGACGTCTTCCATGGCTGCTACCAACATCACCTGGTGGCACGGCATGGGCGGCCGCAATGGCGAAGTCATCAACGAAGTCGCCCAGAAGTTCAACGAAGCCCAGAAAGAATGCGCTCTGACGCCGGTTTCCAAGGGCTCCTACGAAGAAGCCCTGGCCAGCGGCATCGCTGCTTTCCGCTCCGGCGAACAGCCGAACATCCTCCAGGTTTTCGATGCTGGCGCCGCCACCATCATCAACGCCAAGGGCGCTGTCATTCCCGCCGAAGACCTCATCAACAAGGCCGGTTACAAGTTCGACCGCGACGCCTTCATCAACGGCGTGCGTTATTTCTACGCTGCCGCTGACGGCAAGTTTGTCGGCATGCCGTTCAACTCCTCCGCTCCCATCATGTACGTCAATGACGAAGCCCTGAAGAAGGCCGGCGTCGAAGCCCCGAAGACCTGGGAAGAGTTCGAGCAGGTTGCGCCGAAGCTGAAGGAAGCCGGCTACATTCCGCTCGTTCAGTCGCAGCTGACCTGGCAGTTCACGGAGAACTTCTTCTCCCGCAACAACATCCAGTTCGCCACCAACAACAACGGTTACGACAGCGTCACCGACACCAAGCTCAAGGTCACCGACCCGAACCTCGTCGTGATGTTCGACAAGCTGAAGGACTGGAAAGACAAGGGCCTGTTCGCCTATTACGGCGCCGGCTGGAACGACAACCAGAAGCCGTTTGAAGAAGGCAAGGTCGCCTTCTGGATCGGTTCCTCGGGCTCCTTCGGCGGCCTGCAGAAGACGGCGACCATGCCGTTCTCGGCAACCTTCCTTCCTTACTGGGGCTCCATCAAGGGTGCCGGCACCAACTCCTTCATCGGCGGCGCTGCGCTCTTTGCAATGTCTGGCAAGTCTGAAGCCGAAAACAAGTGCGTGGCCGACTTCTTCCAGTTCCTGACCTCGCCGGAAATCCAGGTCTTCTACCACAAGGCAACCGGTTACGTCGCCATCACCAAGGCGGCTTACGAAAAGGCCAAGGCTGAAGGCTACTACAAGGAAAAGCCGGTCGCGGAAGTCGGTATCCAGCAGCTCTCGCTGCCGGGCGGCGAATGGTCGAAGGGCTACCGCCTCGGCTTCTACCCGCAGATCCGCGCCGTCATGGAACGCGAATATAACCGCATCTTCTCCGGCGAAGTTACGCCGAAGGCTGCTTTCGAGATCATCGAGAAGGAAGGCAACGACCTGCTCGCCCGTTTCGCCAAGACGGCCGGCTGATCGTCTGTTTCGAAACCAATGACCATTGCCGAGCCTCCTTTCCCACGGAAGGGAGGCTCGCTCTCGGATAAGGAAGCGCAAGCGTGGCCTATACATCGTCTCAACCGCGCCGGTTTTTGTCCGGCTGGTCCGCAAAGGCTGGAAAGCCAGCCAAACCTGCCGACGCCGGCATGAAGCGCGTGCAGTTCTCCTCGTCCTACGTACCGTACCTGTTTCTGGCGCCGCAGCTTGCGGTGATTTTCATCTTCTTCTACTGGCCATCGGTTCAGGCCATACATTCGTCCTTCTATATCGAAGACCCGTTCGGCTTCGGCGCTTCCTTCGTCGGACTTGCCAACTATTCGGATGCGATCTTCAGCCCCGAATATCTCAGCATCGCCAAATTCACGGTTGTCTTCACCGTGATGGTCACCTTCTTTTCGCTGGCGCTCGGCCTGCTGCTCGCCGTCAAGGCCGACGCGGTCATTCGTGGCAGCTCGACATACAAGACGCTGTTGATTTCCGTCTATGCCATCGCGCCGCCGGTCGCCGGTCTCATCGGAATGATGTTTTTCGACCAGCATATCGGCCCCTTCGTCAAGATGGCCGCATTCCTCGGCTGGGACATGAAGGTCGGCCTCAATTATTTCGATACGGCCTTCGCCATGATCGTCGTCGCGGTCTGGAAGCAGATCCCTTACAACTTCATCTTCTTCCTTTCGGGTCTTCAGGGCGTGCCGGTCTCGGTGCGGGAAGCCGCCGCCATCGACTGCCGCTCGGGCTTTCGCCGGTTCTGGACGGTGATCATGCCGCTTCTGGCGCCCACGGCCTTCTTCCTGCTGATCATCAACATCACCTATGCGCTCTTCGACACATTCGGCGTCATCGACGTGATGGTGAAGGACAAGGCGGCCAACAATCCGATCACGCTGGTCTACAAGGTGTTTCTCGACGGTTTCCGCGGCAATGACATCGGTGGCTCTTCTGCCCAGTCCGTCATCCTGATGCTGGTCGTCTTCGTTCTCACCATCATCCAGTTCCGCTTCATCGAAAAGCGCATCCATTACAATTGAGGGAAAAGACCATGTACAAGACAAAACCCCTCGATCATCTGGTGCTGATCATCGGCGCGCTGTTCCTGATATTACCGGTCATCGTGGCCTTCATGACCTCCACCCACACCGCTGCGGAAATCCACCGCAGCGGTCTGACGATGGTTCCCGGTGACAATTTCATCGAGACTTATGAAAAGGTCCTGACCCAGAAGGGCGGCTTCACCGGGCAGATCACGGGTCTCAACATGGTGTTGAATTCGCTGATCCTCGGCATCGGTTTTGCCGTCGGCAAGATCGTCCTGTCGATGACGGCGGCCTATGCGATCGTCTATTTCCGCTTTCGTTTTGCGACGCTCGCCTTCTGGATCATTTTCACCACGCTGCTTCTGCCGCTCGAAGTGCGTATCATGCCCTCCTACGAGGTGATGAGCAAACTTGGCCTTCTGAACTCCTATACCGGCCTCATCGTGCCGCTTCTCGCTTCGGCGACAGGCACCTTCTATTTCCGGCAGTTTTTCAAATCCGTGCCGGAGGAGTTGCTGGAGGCTGCCCGCATTGACGGCGCAGGGCCGGTGAAGTTCTTCATCGACGTTCTCATCCCCCTGTCCCGCACCATGATGGCGGCGATCTTCATCATCATGTTCGTTTACGGCTGGAACCAGTATCTCTGGCCCATGCTGATGACGACGGATGAGGGCTTCTTCACGCTGATGCGCGGCATCAAGTCGATCCTGCAGGTCTGGGTCGGTTCGCAAATTCCCGATTACAACGAAGCTTTCGCGCTCGCCGTGCTGGCCATGCTGCCGCCGGTGCTGATCGTCGTCATTTTCCAGCGCTGGTTCATCAAGGGCCTGACCGAAAGCGATAAATAAGGAGACCGAAATGGCCGCGATAGAAATCAGTCAGGTCTGCAAGGATTATCATGGCGGCGTGCGCGCCGTGCACCACGTCGATATCGACATCAGGGACGGCGAGTTCATCGTTCTGGTCGGCCCTTCCGGATGCGGCAAATCCACGCTTCTGCGCATGGTCGCAGGGCTTGAGGATATTTCCGAAGGCACGGTGAAGATCGGTGACCGGGTGGTCAATCAGGCCGATCCGGCGGACCGGGATATCGCCATGGTGTTTCAGAACTATGCGCTTTATCCGCATATGTCGGTGCGCCAGAACCTGGAATACGGGTTGAAGAACCGCAAGACGCCGAAGACTGAGATCGATGCGCGTGTGGCCGAAGCCGCGCGTATGCTGCAGCTCGAACCCTATCTGGATCGCAAGCCGCGCGCCCTTTCCGGCGGCCAGCGGCAGCGCGTCGCCATGGGTCGCGCCATCGTGCGCAAGCCGGCGGCCTTCCTGTTCGACGAGCCTTTGTCCAATCTCGATGCCAAGCTGCGCGTTTCCATGCGCGGCGAAATCAAGCGCCTGCAAAAGCGCCTCGGCACCACCTCGATCTACGTCACCCACGATCAGCTGGAAGCCATGACGCTGGCCGATCGCCTTGTGGTGTTGAATGGCGGCCGTATCGAACAGATCGGCGCGCCGCTCGATGTCTATCACACCCCTGCCTCGACCTTCGTTGCGAGTTTCATCGGCTCTCCCGCCATGAACCTGCTGAACGCCGAATTGCATGGCGATAGCCTCGCCATCGGTCCGTCGCTCTTTGCGCTCAACGGTTTCGCACCTGCCTCCGGCCCCGTGACGGTGGGCATGCGGGCGGAAGATTTCCGCCTCGCTACGGCAGGTGAGCAGGGCTTCCCGCTTCGGGTCGACTACATCGAGGAACTGGGGTCACAGCGCCTTATCCACGGCATGATCGGCGACCAGAGCCTGACAGTTGCTTTCCCGCCGGATGTCGAGGTTCCGTCTGCGCTCTCCGTCACGATAGCGCCGGAAAAACTGCATTTCTTCTCCAGTGAAACCGGCAAGCGCATTGCCGGCAAAGCGGAGCAGCTGGCGACGCAGCCCACGCAAATGGCGACGGCCTGAGTGCTTCGCAGAAATCGGCGCGATGACTAAAATTGCGCCGATTGTCAAAACCGCTTCGTTACGATCCCGATGATAGAAGACCTCCAATATTTCACGGGGGTTTTCTAATATGTCCTTCAAAATGATGTTCGCTGCCGCGGCAACCATGGCGATCCGCACGGTGCCGATTTTGCCGGCCTATTTGCGCCGGTCAAAAGACGAGGCCGTTGTCAGTGCATCCTGCACCGATCTGCGGCTTCAGCCGGCCCCCATCAATCCGGAATGGATCATTTCCGGCAACCCCCAGGCGCGCGCGGCGGATCATTCCAGAAGCGGCGACCGTGCTTCAAGCACCGCCATGTGGGATTGCACGGCGGGCGAATTCCGCTGGTTCTTCGGCTGGGATGAAACCGTGTATATTCTCGAAGGCGAAGTGCATGTGACCGCGGAAGACGGTTCCATCAGCATCCTGCGGGTCGGCGATGTCGCCTATTTCCCTGCGGGAACATGGGCCACCTGGCGGGTGGATGATTATGTCCGAAAGGTTGCCTTCATGCGCCGTCCGTTCCCCAAGGCGCTGGCGCTTGCCTATCGCGTCAAGAACAAGCTGTTTGCCGGCCGTTCCTATAAGCTGGCGGCCTGAACCCATTAAACATTCCAGTCGGCGGGGCCTGCATGGCTCCGCCGACGGAATTGTGAAGGTTCAATAAAACTCACACGAACCACCGCTTGCAGCAGTTGCCTTTGAATGGTCGCTGCCCTACATCTTCAGGGTTTTCTGAAGCATTTCCGGGTTTCTACCGGTCCTGCAGGGAAGCTTGAAAAGGCGAGGCAATGGGCACCGCGGGCCGGCAAAGCGTCCGCATGCTGCAAGAGGAACATGCGCATGGCGAAGATCAAGAACGTCGCGATCCAGATGGATCATGTCTCCGGCATCAATATCGCCGGTGACTCCACCTTCGCCATGAGCCTTGAGGCGCAGGCGCGCGGATACCGGCTGTTCCATTATACCCCCGAGCGCCTTTCCATGCGCGATGGCAAGATTTACGCCACTGTCGAGCAGATGGAACTGCGTGACATCAAGGGCGATCATTTCTCGCTCTCCGAACCGGAGCGCGTCGATCTGTCGACCATGGATGTCATCCATCTGCGTCAGGATCCGCCATTCGATATGGCTTACATCACCTCGACCCATCTGCTGGAACGCATTCATCCGAAAACGCTGGTGGTCAACGATCCCGCCTGGGTCCGCAACTCGCCGGAAAAGATTTTCGTCACCGAATTCGCCGATCTGATGCCGAAGACGCTGATCACCAAGGACGTGGAGGAAATCGCCCGCTTCCGCAATGAAATGGGCGATATCATCCTCAAGCCGCTTTATGGCAATGGTGGCGCCGGCGTCTTCCATTCCGCGCGCGACGACCGCAATTTCTCCTCGCTGCTGGAGATGTTCGGTCAGATGTTCCGCGAGCCTTATATCGCCCAGCAATATCTTCCTGACGTCCGCAAGGGCGACAAGCGCATCCTCCTGGTAGATGGCGAGCCGGTTGGCGCAATCAACCGAGTGCCGGCGGAAAACGACGCCCGCTCCAACATGCATGCCGGCGGCCGGCCGGAACCGACGGAACTGACGGCGCGCGAGAAGGAAATCTGCCGCCGCATCGGCCCTGCCTTGCGGGAACGTGGTTTCCTTTTCGTCGGCATCGATGTGATTGGCGACTACATGACGGAAATCAACGTCACCTCGCCGACCGGCATTCGCGAAGTGCGGAAATTCGGTGGTGCGGATGTCGCAAGCCTGTTGTGGGATGCGATCGAGAAAAAGCGCGAAGCGCAGGATTTCTGAGGCGACCTTTCGCCGGTCCAGCTTTGTTCCGCGAGTACAACTAGACACAACTAAAATACATCGCCAGCGAGAAATTGTTCGCTGGATGTTCTTGTTTTATTCTTTGCCTTGTGGCAGGTTGCTTGCGGGTGGCCGCGATAGGGCATGAAGCTCTGACTAGCGCGGCCGGTTTGCGGGGGCAGGCCATGGTGGCAAGGGTCAATACGGTCGCATTTCAGGGCATAGAGGGTGTGCCCGTCGAGGTGCAGGTCATGGTCGCGCCGGGAAAGGTGGGCATCCAGATTGTCGGCCTGCCCGACAAGGCGGTGGCCGAAAGCCGCGAGCGGGTGCAGGCCGCCCTGCATGCCTCGGGTCTGGCGCTGCCGGCCAAAAAAGTCACCGTCAATCTCGCGCCTGCCGATCTGCCCAAGGAAGGATCGCATTTCGATCTTCCCATTGCGCTTGGCCTCATGGCCGCTTTGGGCGCGATACCGGCGGAAATGCTGGCACGTTATGTGGTTCTCGGCGAACTCAATCTTGATGGCACCATCGGTATGGTTTCGGGCGCCCTGCCGGCGGCGATCGGCGCCAATGCGCTTGGCAAGGGGCTGATCTGCCCGGCTGAAAGCGGGCCGGAAGCGGCCTGGGCCGGCGCCGGTATCGATATTCTCGCCCCGCGCAGTCTGATTGCGCTGGCCAACCATTTTCGCGGCACCCAGCTTCTCTCGCGCCCGACGCCCGCCATTCGCGCCAACCCGGTCAATCTGCCGGATTTAGCGGATATCAAAGGACAGGAGAGCGCCCGGCGCGCCCTGGAGGTGGCGGCCGCCGGGGGTCACAACCTGCTTATGGTCGGGCCGCCCGGCTCCGGCAAATCCATGCTCGCAGCCCGCCTGCCATCCATCCTGCCGCCACTGGAGGCGGCGGAATTGCTGGAAGTTTCGATGGTTCATTCCATCGCCGGCCAATTGTCCGGCGGCAAGCTCTCGGACCGCAGGCCGTTCCGCACCCCGCACCATTCCGCTACCATGGCGGCGCTGATCGGCGGAGGGCTTCGCGCCAAGCCGGGTGAGGCTTCGCTCGCCCATCACGGCGTTCTTTTTCTGGATGAGTTCCCGGAATTTTCGCCGCAGGTTCTGGATGCACTGCGCCAGCCGCTGGAAACGGGCGAATGCATTATTGCTCGGGCCAATCATCGCGTCAGCTATCCGGCGGAAATTCAGCTCGTTGCGGCGATGAACCCCTGCCGCTGCGGCATGGCGGGAGAGCCGGGTTTCACCTGTGCCCGAGGCCCGCGCTGTGTGACGGATTATCAGGCCCGCATTTCCGGCCCGCTGCTGGATCGTATCGATATCCGCATCGACGTTCCCGCTGTCTCCGCCGCCGATCTCATCCGCCCAGTCGCGTCAGAGCCGAGTGCGGCGGTCGCCGCCCGTGTTGCCCGGGCGCGCCTTGCGCAGCAGGAACGTTACGCTGCAGCGGGATTTGGCGCCATTCGCACCAATGCCCGCTGCACGACGACCCTGATAGAAAAATATGCCGAGCCGAATGCGTCCGGGCTGCAATTGTTGCGCGATGCAGCCGAGCGGCTGAAGTTCTCCGCGCGCGGTTATCATCGCATTCTCAAGGTTGCCCGCACCCTGGCCGATCTGGATGGCAAACAGACGGTCGGCCGCATCCATGTGGCGGAAGCCGTGTCCTATCGTATCTCAGGCGAAAGGCTGACGGCGGCAGCCTAGAGCATCCAGTAAAGTGCGAAGCGGTTGTGCGTCCGGAAATCCGTAAAAACAGGGAGATAGAGCACATCCACCGATTCCGTTTAAACCGGATATGCTCTGGAAGGTTGCCCTTTTGCCTTGCCTAAAAAACATTGTGCCGCCAGCGGAGCCGGCGGCACATAAGAATATTCGCTAATCTGGCGCGCGATCGTACCGCGCTTGAAAGCGTGGCTTAAAGTCCAAGGCCCTCGAAAAGCGCCGTCGAAAGGTAACGTTCCGCAAAGGAAGGAATGATGACGACGATGTTCTTGCCGGCATTTTCTTCCCGCGCGCCGACCTTGATTGCCGCCGCCAGCGCCGCACCCGAGGAGATGCCGACCGGCACGCCTTCCAGCCTTGCCGCCAGACGCGCGGTTTCGAAAGCCTCGTCATTGGTCACGGTGACGATCTCGTCATAAATGCCGGTATCGAGGATGGCGGGTGCAAAACCGGCGCCGATGCCCTGAATCTTGTGCGGGCCGGGGTTGCCGCCGGAAAGAACCGGGCTGTCGGCAGGTTCGACCGCAATGACCTTCACCTCGGGCTTGCGGGATTTCAGCACCTGACCTGTGCCAGTGATGGTGCCGCCGGTGCCGATACCCGAGACGAGAATATCGACCGTGCCTTCGGTGTCGTTCCAGATTTCTTCAGCCGTCGTCTTGCGGTGAATATCGGGATTAGCAGGGTTTTCGAACTGCTGCGGAATGATGGCGTCGGGCAGCGTTTCGGCCAGTTCCTGCGCCTTGGCGATGGCGCCCTTCATGCCCTTGGGACCTTCGGTCAACACCAGTTCGGCGCCGAGCAGGGCCAGCATTTTCCGGCGCTCAACCGACATGGTTTCAGGCATGGTCAGGATCAGCTTATAGCCCTTCGCAGCGGCCGCGAAGGCAAGCGCAATGCCCGTGTTGCCGGAGGTCGGCTCCACCAGCGTGGTCTTGCCAGGGGTGATCTTGCCCTGAGCTTCCAGAGCTTCGATCATGGCGACGCCGATGCGGTCCTTCACGGAGGCGATGGGATTGAAAAATTCGAGTTTGGCGAGAAGGTTGGCCTTCACGCCCTTCTCTTTCGCCAGCTTGTCGAGCCGCACGATCGGCGTGTCGCCGATTGTTTCCGTAATCGAGGAATAGACGCGTCCGCGTCCGGGCTTTCTGGCTTCGGGCATGATGCTCTCCTGTGTAAAGACCGCAAGATTTGAGCGGCAGAATAGGAGCAATAGCTTTCGCAAGCTAGCGAACGTTCGTCCTAATATCCCTAGATTGCAGGAATAATTTCACGATAAATCGCATAAATGCACGAATTTGTTTTACGTGCTGCGGATCGCGATCATGGTCGCGGTTCCGGCCAGAATACCCGCCGCCGTGCGGTTGAGGATCGTCAAGGCGCTCGGCCTTTTCAGGAGGTTACGCGCCTTGGCCGCAAGCAGGATATAAGGCAGGAGAACCGTCATCAGCACGACGAAGGTGATGGCGAGAAGTGTCGCATATTCCGAAGGGCCGATCATGCGGATATCGATCAGCGTCGGCACCAGCGCCACATAAAACAGCATGGTTTTCGGGTTGCCGAGCGTGATCAGCAGACCGGACAGGAAGGACATGGGCATGCTGGTGCTTTTCTTTGCCTTCAGCTCCTGTGGCAGCAGGCCGGCGGTCCAAAGCTTCCAGGCAATATAAAGGAGATAGGCCGCGCCCGCGAATTTCAGCACCATGAAGGCTTCCTGAAAGGTCTGCGCCACGAAGGCCAGGCCCAGGATCACAGCGGTCAGGTAAATCATGTCGCCCAGCACCAGCCCGAGACCCATGAAGAAGGTTTCGCGAAAGCCCGAACCCAGCGCCCGCGCCACGATCGCCGTCATGCCGGGGCCTGGAATGGCGGCGGCGATGAAGAGGGCAGTGGCATAGGCGAAAAGGGTCGTCAGCGTCATGATCGTGTTTCCCGGAAAATCCGCTAAATCCATAACGAAATTGCCAGATAAAGACAATCAGTCCGCGCGTCTGTTCCAGCGGCGTCGCTAAACCCCGGTGGAGCCAAAACCGCCGGTACCCCGTGCCGTCTGCGAGGTCTCCGTCACCTCGCTCACAACAACCTGGGTTACCGGCGCAATCACCATCTGCGCAATGCGCATGCCGCGCTCGATGATAAAAGCCTCCTGGCCCAGATTGGCGAGGATGACTTTCACCTCGCCGCGATAATCGCTGTCCACCGTGCCGGGAGAGTTGAGGCAGGTGATGCCGTTCTTGATTGCGAGGCCCGAGCGGGGGCGGATTTGCGCCTCATAACCCTGCGGAACCTCGAAGATGAAACCGGTCGGGACCAGCGCGCGTTCGCCGGGTCGCAGGGCCAGCGGTTCACCGGCAGGTACGGCAGCGCGCAGGTCCATGCCGGCGGCGCCACGGGTCTCATAGGACGGCAATTCGAGGTCAGCGCCGTTGGCGAGGCGGACGAGCCGGAGAGGGGGGCGATTGTCGTTTTGAAGGGTCATGCGGCATTAGTTTGCCGAGATCGGGGCAAGGTCAATTGCAAATGTGGGCCTGAAACGCTAGATAGCCCGCAATTCCACAGGATTTGTCAGATGGCCGAAACACTTGCCGAGGCGGTCTCCCGCCGCCGCACCTTTGCTATTATTGCGCACCCGGACGCGGGTAAGACCACGCTTACCGAAAAACTGCTGCTGTTCGGCGGAGCGATCCAGCTTGCCGGTGAGGTGAAGGCGAAGAAGGATCGCATCCAGACCCGTTCGGACTGGATGAAGATCGAGCGCGAGCGCGGCATTTCGGTCGTCACTTCGGTCATGACCTTCGAATATAACGATCGTGTCTTCAACATTCTCGATACGCCCGGCCACGAGGACTTTGCTGACGACACCTACCGCACGCTGACGGCGGTGGATGCGGCAATCATGGTCATCGACGCCGCCAAGGGTATCGAGCCGCGCACGCTGAAGCTCTTCGAAGTCTGCCGCATGCGCGATATTCCGATCATCACCTTCATCAACAAGATGGACCGCGAAAGCCGCGACCCCTTCGAGATTCTGGATGAGGTGGAAGAGAAGCTCGCGCTCGATACCGCGCCCATCACCTGGCCGGTCGGTCGGGCAAAGACCTTCTGCGGCGCCTATAATCTCGCCGACAGCACCTTCCGTGGCGTCGATACCCAGGTGGAAGCCATGCCGGTCAACGGCCCGCAGGCGGTTGCCGATCGGCTGCCGGAAAATGAGCGCCATCTTTTTGTCGAAGAAACGGAACTGGCGCTGGAGGCCTGCCGTCCTTTCGATCGTCAGGCATTTCTCGAAGGTCATATGACGCCGGTGTTCTTCGGTTCGGCGTTGCGCAATTTCGGTGTGCGTGACCTCATCAATGCGCTTGGCGATTTCGCACCGCCGCCGCGCGATCAGGTGGCCGATACCCGCACCGTCCATGCGGCTGAAGAGAAAATGACGGCCTTTGTCTTCAAGATTCAGGCCAATATGGACCCGAACCATCGTGACCGTATCGCCTTTGCCCGCATCTGCTCCGGCAAGCTGGAGCGCGGCATGAAGGCGCGGCTTGCTCGCACCGGCAAACAGATGGGCCTCACTGCGCCGCAGTTCTTCTTCGCCTCGCAGCGTCAGCTTGCCGATACGGCCTTTGCGGGTGACGTGGTGGGCATCCCGAACCATGGTACGCTGCGCATCGGCGATACGCTGACCGAGGGTGAAAACCTGGTTTTCCAGGGCGTGCCGAACTTTTCACCGGAAATTCTCCGCCGCGTGCGTCTGGAAGACGCCATGAAGGCCAAGAAGCTGAAGGAAGCCCTGCAGCAGATGGCGGAAGAAGGCGTCGTGCAGCTCTTCTCGCCGGAAGACGGTTCGCCGGCCATCGTCGGCGTTGTCGGCGCGCTGCAGCTCGACGTGTTGAAGGAGCGCCTGATGGGCGAATATGGCCTGCCGGTCTCCTTCGAAATGTCGCGCTTTTCCGTCTGCCGCTGGATTTCTTCCGATCAGCCGGCTGAAATGGACAAGTTCCTCAACGTCAAGCGGGGCGATATCGCCCGCGATCTGGATGGCGATCCGGTGTTTCTGGCGCAGGACGCCTTCTCGCTCCGCTATGAGTCCGAGCGTTTTCCGGCGATCAAGATGGTCGCGATCAAGGAATATCACGTCGCCAAGGCGGCGTGATATCAGCCGGATTGCACTTTGTATGCCAAGGGCTTAGTTTCCCGGTGAAACGGGAAACTGGTCCGGCATCATGACGCTTTCAGGCAAACATATTCTCCTCATCATCTCCGGCGGCATCGCGGCCTATAAGAGCCTCGATCTCATCCGTCGGCTGAAAGAGCGCGGCGCCAAGGTGACACCTGTGATGACGAAAGGTGCGCAGGAATTCGTCACGCCGCTTGCGGTCGGCGCGCTGTCCGCCACCCATGTCTTCACCGAGCTCTTTTCCCGGCAGGATGAACAGGATGTCGGCCATATCAGGCTGGCGCGTGACTGCGACCTCGTGCTGGTGGCGCCCACTACCGCCGATCTGATGGCGAAGATGGCGCATGGCCTGGCAGACGATCTTGCTTCCACCATTCTTCTCGCGACGGATCGCAAGGTGCTGGTGGCACCGGCGATGAACCCAAAAATGTGGGCGGCAAAGCCCACGCTGCGTAATGTCGAAACGCTGAAAAAAGACGGCGTGTTTTTCATCGGACCCATGGCCGGCGAGATGGCAGAGAAGGGCGAGGCTGGTTTTGGCCGTATGGCCGAGCCGCTGCAGATCGTCGAAGCCGTCGCCGCACTGCTGGATGAGGGGCCAAAGCCACTGAAGGGCAGAACGGCCATCGTGACCTCCGGTCCCACGCATGAACCGATTGACCCGGTGCGCTACATCGCCAACCGCTCCTCGGGCAAGCAGGGCCATGCCATTGCGGCGGCTCTGGCCGAGCTGGGGGCAGAGGTTACGCTGGTTTCCGGCCCGGTCACCATCGCCGATCCTGCCGGGGTCACGACGATCCATGTCGAGCGCGCCGAGGAGATGCGCGATGCGGTGATATCGAGACTGCCGGCGGATATCGCCGTCATGGTCGCCGCCGTCGCCGACTGGCGGGTGACGGGCTCGTCGGAGCAGAAGATCAAGAAGCAGCCGGGCGATGCGCCGCCAGCGCTGCAACTGACGGAAAATCCCGATATTCTCAAAACCGTCGGCCATCATGAAAAGCGCCCGAAGATTGTGGTCGGCTTCGCCGCCGAAACGCAGGATGTCGAGAAGAACGGCCGGGCGAAGCTGGAGCGCAAAGGCGCGGATTATATCGTCGCGAATGATGTTTCGGTGGAAACCGGCATCATGGGCGGAGACCGCAACAGCGTGAAGATCATTTCCGCAGATGGCATCGACGTTTGGCCGGATCTGGACAAGGTCGAAGTTGCAAAACGTCTGGCGGCCCTGATCGCGGAGAAACTCGCATGAGCCTGTTCGATCGCAAGACTTTCGACAGGGTGCTCGGTAAATGGCCGGGCGTGCGTTTTGTCGACCAATGGGATTCCCACGTTGCCAAGGTTGGCGACAAGGTTTTTGCCGTGCTTGGCGAGCGGGAGGACTGGCGGCTGGTCGTGAAATGCTCGGAAGAGAGTTTCGAAATATTGACCTCGCTGGAAGGCATAGGGCAGGCGCCCTATTTCGCCAAACGCAAATGGATATCGATTGGCGATCATGCCCCGCTCGAGCAGGAAGAACTGGAGCATTATGTGCGCCGCTCCTATGAGCTTGTCGCAGCCGGTCTGACCAAAAAACTGCGGGGCGAACTGGGTATCGTGATCGATACTGCGCGTGCCCTGTAGTTTTTCGGTTCAGTCGAGCTTGGTGTCCTTGCCGATTATCTGACGGACGCCTTCCTTGGTGAAGGGCTGCAGGAGCTGCGGCAGGAATCCTTTCGCAATCTTACCCTTGATACCGATATCGGTGGAAGAGGGCCTGTCGGGGTTATGATAGGAGCCGAAGATCAAATCGAAGAAGACGAGATTCTCGCCGTAATTGGTGTTTCCTTCCGGAAGCTGCTTTGAATGGTGCCAGCGGTGTAGGCGCGGGGTGCTGAACACGTAATCGAGCGGCCCCGTTTTCATATCGACGTTGCAATGGGTCAAGATGCCGATGAATGCGGTAACGGCACCGAGCCACCAGAAAACCTGTAGCGGCGCACCCATGAAATAGAGCGGAATCTGGCTGAGCGCGATCTTGAACAGGGAGTCGGCCACATGGAACCGTCCCGTATTGACGACCCAGAGCCGCACGACGCTGTGATGCAGCGCATGGAAACGCCAGAAGAATACGGTTTCATGCGCAATACGATGGGACCAGTAGAGGCCGAATTCGGCAATCGTCACCGCAAGGGCGACCTGAATGATCATCGGCAGATGATCCGGCCACAAATCGAACCGCATGGCGGCGAGCGGCTGCAGCACATTGGCGGTCACCATCGGGAAGATTGCCGCTGCGGCGGCTGCTAGCTGGACCAGCCCTTTCGTCAAAAGCGTGTGGCCGATGCTGTTCACGGTCTCGCCATCACCCTCAAGCCATTGGATTTCGTAAGGAATATAGCGTTCGAGAAGAAACAGGCTCAAAACCGCGCCCGCATAGACGGTCAAAAAGGCCGCGATCGGATGGCTGCTCGTAAAAGCGAAATAGGACCCCACCAGGCCGCCGACGAACACCAGCGGCCACGAAGAATAGGAAAGGGCCTCTTTCAGTACCTGCGCTTTTGCCATCAAAATCAAATCCCGTCCGGCATCGTCCGTTTATACCGCCGGCGCAATTCCGCGCAGGCATCAAAGCAGCCCTTACCCCGCATCGATCACCTGTCTCGATTAGAGATCAGGCCCTTATCGCTCCAATGCATTACACAAACATGGCACTCACCGGTGCCGAGATGCTCAGCTTATCCTGATGGCGATGTAAAGAAGCGTCAGCGCTATGACCCAGAGTGCCGCCCGTCCCCATTTGGTGTGGCGCGCTTCCGCCTTGCCGATGGCTTCCGCCGTCTGCGCGTCGAAACGCAAGCCGTTCTCGCTCATATACATCAACTCGGAATGCAGCTTTTCGGTCTTGGCGGCGATCTCCGGCGCTGCCTCGGCAAGTTTGAGAGCCGCCTTCACGCCGTCCTTCAGATCGGTGACGATGCGTTTCGGGCCGAGATTGTCCCTGATCCAGCCGCCGACAACCGGATCTGCCGCCTTCCACATGTTGAAGCGCGGATTAAGCATGCGCGACACGCCTTCCACCACCACCATGGTCTTTTGCAGCATCACCAGTTCCGGCCGCGTTTCCATGTCGAAAAGCTCGGTCACTTCGAATAGCAGCGTCAAAAGCTTGCCCATGGAGATCGTTTCGGCCGGCTGGCCGTGGATCGGCTCACCAATGGCGCGGATCGCCTGGGCGAAGCTTGCTATATCGTGATGGCCCGGCACGTATCCGGCCTCGAAATGCACTTCCGCCACCCGCATGTAATCGCGGGTAATGAAGCCGTAGAGAATTTCGGCAAGGAAGCGGCGTTCCTTTTTGCCGAGACGCCCGGCAATGCCCATGTCGACGGCGACGATCTCGCCCTCAGCATCGACGAAGAGATTGCCGGGATGCATGTCGGCATGGAAGAAGCCATCGCGCAGCGTGTGCCGCAGGAAGGACTGGATCAGCGTGTCGGCGAGTTTGTTCAGGTCGTGACCGGCGGCCTTCAACCCTTCGATATCCGACATCTTGACGCCGTCGATCCACTCCATGGTGACGACATCGCGCCCGGTGCGTTCCCAATCGACCTCGGGAACCCGGAACCCGGGATCGTCCCTGGTGTTTTCCGCAAGTTCGGAAAGGGCGGCGGCCTCGAGCCGCAGATCCATCTCGATCTTGGTGGTCTGCTCCAGCGTGCGTGTCACCTCGACGGGGCGCAGGCGACGCGCGGAGCGGACGAAACGCTGCTGCAGATCGGCGATCAGATACATCGCTTCGAGATCGTTCTGGAAACGCTGGCGCACGCCGGGGCGGATGACCTTGACGGCCACCTTGCGCGGCCCCTTCGGCGTATCCACCATTGCCGGATGAACCTGGGCAATGGAGGCGGCGGCGATAGGATCGCCGAATTCCCTGTAGAGATCGGACACCGAACGTCCGAGCGAGCCTTCGATATTGGCTTTCGCCGCGGCCGCCGGAAAAAAGGCCATGCGGTCTTGGAGGCTCGCGAGATCGTCGGCGAAGTCGGCGCCCACCACATCCGGCCGGGTGGCGAGAAACTGACCCATCTTCACATAGGAAGGACCAAGCCGTTCGACAGCCACCGCCAGACGGTCGCTGCGCTGCGCCCTTTTTGCCTTGCTGCGGGCGAATGGCTTCAGCAGCGCTTTCAACAATTGGGCGGGAGCAGGCAGGTCATCGGAAGGCAGGGCCAGCACGACGCCTTCGCGCACGAGAACCCAGCCAACCCTTGCGAGGCGGAAATATGCGCCCAAAGTACTCATGCTTATGCTTGTCTCCTGCGTCTGCCGGCCATGGTCTTAAAGCTTCCAGCCGGAATGCAGGGCGGCGATGCCGCCGGTGTAGTTGGTATAGGAGACACGGGAGAAGCCGGCGGTGCGGATCATCGTCGCGAAATCCTCCTGATTGGGGAATTTGCGGATCGATTCGACCAGATATTGATAAGGCTCGGCGTCACCCGTGATCATCTTGCCGAATTGCGGGATGGCGTTGAACGACCAGGCGTCATAAACGCGGTCGAGCAACGGCATTTCGACCTCGGAAAATTCCAGCACCAGCAGCCGCCCGCCGCGTTTCAGCACGCGGTGTGCCTCTTTCAACGCGACGTCAATGCGCGGCACGTTGCGAATGCCGAACGCGATCGTATAGGCGTCGAAACTGTTTGCCTCGAAAGGCAGTTCCTCAGCATTGGCTTCCACGAAGGTCAGATTGTCGGAAAGCTTCTTTTTTGCCGCGCGCTCTTCGCCGACGGCCAGCATCGAGCCGTTGATGTCGAGAACGGTGGCATGCGCCAGACGGTTGGAGGCTTCGATGATGCGGAAGGCGATATCGCCAGTGCCGCCGGCAACGTCCAGAACCTTGTAGGACGCGTCCTTGCGCGGCGAAAGCGAAGAGACCATGGCGTCTTTCCACAGCCGGTGCAGGCCAGCCGACATCACATCGTTCATGATGTCGTAGCGTTTGGCCACCTTGTGGAAGACCTCGTTGACCAGCCCCTGCTTTTTGCCTTCGTCCACCTTGTGGAAGCCATAGGACGTTTCCATGCCGCCTTGGGCAGTGGTACGGGCGTCGGTCATTGTCTGTCTCCATATTTATTGCGTGGCGGACCATAGCGGAAACGCCATGGCAACGCTATCTGTTGCCGCATCGCCTGGGCGCGACATTTCGCGTGCACTGTATAGACCACATGGTCCTAACGATAAACTGTCGGATAAGCCAGATGCCAGAATTGCCAGAAGTCGAAACCGTCAGACGCGGTCTTGCGCCCGCCATGGAAGGCGCAAGGGTCCGCAGGCTCCATCTGGGCCGCCCCGATTTGCGCTTTCCATTCCCGCAGGATTTCGCAGCGCTTATCGAAGGCAAGACGATCCTGTCGCTCGGGCGCAGGGCGAAATATCTTCTGATCGAACTGGAGGATGGGCTGACCATCGTTTCCCACCTCGGCATGTCAGGCTCGTTCCGTATCGAGGCGGAAGCGGGCGAGGCCGGCGATGCTCCCGGCGTGTTTCACCATGCCCGTTCCAAGGACGGCAAACATGACCATGTCGTCTTTCATCTGGATAAAGGAGAAGAGCGCGTCTGCGTCATCTATAATGATCCGCGCCGCTTCGGCTTCATGCATCTGGTGGAGCGCAACAGGCTCGACCTTTACCCCGCCTTTGCCGAGCTCGGCCCGGAGCCGACAGGCAATGCGCTGAGCGCGGATTATCTGGCGAGCCGGTTTGAAGGTAAAAGCCAGCCCCTGAAAAGCACGCTGCTGGACCAGAAGGTCATTGCCGGTCTCGGCAATATCTATGTCTGCGAGGCGCTGTGGCGCGCGCATCTTTCGCCTTTGCGGGCGGCGGGAACGCTGGTGACGAAAGGTGGCAAGCCCAAAGCGCAGCTCGTCGATCTGACGGAGAAAATCCGCGACGTGATCGCGGATGCGATCGCGGCAGGCGGTTCCTCATTGCGAGACCATATACAGACGGACGGAACGCTCGGTTATTTCCAGCATTCCTTTTCGGTCTACGATCAGGAAGGCCAGCCTTGCCGGACACCCGGCTGCGGGGGTACGGTTGAGAGGGTGGTGCAGGCCGGTCGTTCGACCTTTTATTGCGCCGCCTGCCAGAAGTAACGGAGCCGGAGTGCCGGAAGGGGAGATTGCCGTGGACTATGAAACGATACTGGTCGAGAAACGCGATGAGGTGGGTGTCATCACCCTCAACCGCCCCAAGGCGCTCAACGCTCTCAATTCGGTGCTTCTGAAAGAGCTGCGGCACATTCTGTCTTCGTTTTCCGCCGATGATTCCATCGGTGCGATCATTATCACCGGTTCGGAAAAGGCATTTGCAGCAGGCGCCGATATCAAGGAAATGCAGGGGCTGGATTTCGTCGATGCCTATGTCGGCGATTTTCTCGGCGGCTGGGACGAGGTTGCGGCCACCCGCAAGCCGGTCATCGCTGCCGTATCCGGCTTTGCGTTGGGCGGCGGCTGCGAACTGGCGATGATGTGCGATTTCATCATCGCTTCGGACACGGCAAAATTCGGCCAGCCGGAAATCACCCTCGGCGTCATCCCTGGCATGGGCGGCTCGCAGCGGCTGACACGGGCAGTCGGCAAGGCGAAGGCCATGGATCTGGTTCTGACCGGCCGTATGATGGATGCCGCGGAGGCTGAGCGGGCCGGTCTCGTGTCGCGTGTCGTGCCGGCTGCAAATCTCATGGACGAGGCGGTGGAGGCGGCAACCCGCATCGCTTCCCTGTCGCGTGCTTCCGTTCTGATGGCCAAGGAAAGCGTCAATCGCTCCTTCGAGGTGCCGCTTGCGGAAGGACTGAGATATGAAAGACGATCCTTCCAGTCGCTCTTTGCGACAGTGGATCAGAAGGAGGGCATGGCCGCCTTCGTGGAAAAGCGCAAGCCCGCTTTCCGGAATCGCTAAGGATTCGGAATATCGGCGCTTTTAAGCGTTTTGCGCGTTGACGGGCGTAAGCTTTAGCGGTATATGCCCGCCCACGGTTAAGGAAAGCCATCCGGCTTGTCCGAAATTACTCCCGCATTCTTGGGTTACGTGAGGTCTTCGAACGACCCGATCCTATGGTTGCGGAATTTGGTTTGAATTCGAAGAGAGGCATACATGGCCAATACAACTTCGGCGAAAAAGGCGACCCGCAAGATCGCTCGCCGTACCGCAGTCAACAAGGCTCGCCGTTCGCGCGTTCGCGGCTTCATCCGCAAGGTCGAAGAAGCCATCGCTTCCGGTGATCTCGCAGTCGCTACCGAAGCTCTGAAGGCAGCTCAGCCCGAGATCCAGCGCGCCGCCACCCGGGGCGTTCTGCACGGCAACACCGCATCCCGCAAGGTGTCGCGTCTCGCACAGCGCGTTAAGGCTCTTTCCGCCTAATCCGGCTAATCACAAATAATTATTCAAAAAGCCTGGTCTTTTGACCGGGCTTTTTGTGATTCTAACTGCCCGTTAACCATTGCTGCCGTAACGTGACAAACGCGTGTCAGATGGACGACAGGAAATTTGCAATAAAAACAACAGCTTGCTGGAGGTCTCTGGAAAACTCGGGGGCTTTCTCTACGGAAGTCGCGGCTAGTTTTGAGTCAAGAAGATTTTTATTTTTTTGCCAAAATCAGCTCTCAAAAATCGCCAAAATTGAATCTCATTGATTCATAAGCGATTCTGCTTCGCACCTTGTCGGTGATGCAAAACGGCCTTTGCGAGTCAATGGCCGATCTGAGTTTTTGCAGAAAAAACGCCATTGATCTCTCCCCACGATCCTGCCTAAATGCATTTCAACAAGGGGTGCGGATCTCAGTCCACAGATTATCTCGATGATCGTATCGACGATATTCACCTTCTTGCTGGCGGGTCTTTCGGGGTCCGTTTTTTCAGGTCATGGAGCTTTTTGTGCCGTTTCGGTCTCCGGAACGGGCGGGAGTTTTTTGTCCTCAAGAATGCGCCTTTAGGTTGTAACGAAAGGAGCGTTTTAGCGTGTCGCAGGCCTCTCCATGAGGGGGAGGGAAATGGGATAACCGGCTCGCAAACGAGTAGTCGCCTTTGACGTTCTTTCGAGGGGAACGCTGAAGGCAAAAATATACGAGGGGGATCTCTGGCGATCGATCTTTGATCGTCAGGCTATGATTGGCAATTTGAAAGGCGGCAATATGCAACTGAATTTGGCGATGGGTGCGGTGGCTGATGGGGACCGCGCACCAAAGACGCGTGATGCAACTTGCTCAGATGCGGCAGGGGACAAATCGGCAATGACGCACGATGCGCTGTTTGAACGTTTTAGCGCGCGGCTCAAGGCACAGGTTGGTCCGGAGGTCTATGCAAGCTGGTTTGCACGGCTCAAACTCCATTCCGTTTCGAAAAGCGTCGTCCGTTTTACCGTTCCGACGACCTTTCTGAAGTCCTGGATCAACAACCGTTACATGGATCTGATCACGAACCTCGTCCAGAGCGAGGATCCGGATGTGCTGAAGGTGGAGATTCTGGTCCGCTCGGCCAGCCGCCCGGTCCGTCCGGCTCAGACCGAGGAAAGGGCGCAGCCCGTTCCGGAAGTCGGCGCGGTTCAGCGTAACAAGTCCTTCATTCCGTCGCAGCCCGCGACGCCTGCCGCGCAGCCCGCAGCTTCGCAGGCGACCCTGCGTCAGGGCGGTTCCGGGCCGTTGTTCGGCTCGCCGCTCGACACACGTTTCACCTTCGATACCTTTGTCGAAGGCTCGTCCAACCGCGTCGCGCTTGCGGCGGCAAAGACGATCGCCGAAGCCGGTGCCGGCGCAGTACGCTTCAATCCGCTGTTCATCCATGCGGGTGTCGGCCTCGGCAAGACGCATCTTCTGCAGGCAATCGCCAATGCCGCCATCGACAGCCCGCGCAATCCGCGCGTGGTCTATCTGACGGCCGAATATTTCATGTGGCGTTTCGCCACTGCGATCCGCGACAATGATGCGCTGACGCTGAAGGACACGCTGCGCAATATCGACCTGCTCGTCATCGATGACATGCAGTTCCTGCAGGGCAAGATGATCCAGCACGAATTCTGCCATCTGCTGAACATGCTGCTCGACAGCGCCAAGCAGGTCGTGGTTGCGGCTGACCGTGCGCCATGGGAGCTGGAATCGCTCGATCCGCGTGTCCGTTCCCGTCTTCAGGGCGGCATGGCCATCGAGATCGAAGGTCCCGACTACGATATGCGCTATGAAATGCTCAACCGCCGCCTCGGCTCGGCACGTCAGGACGATCCGTCCTTCGAGATTTCGGATGAAATCCTGACTCATGTGGCCAAGAGCGTGACGGCAAGCGGACGCGAACTGGAAGGCGCCTTCAACCAGCTGATGTTCCGTCGCTCCTTCGAGCCGAACCTCTCGGTTGATCGTGTCGATGAGCTGCTGTCGCATCTCGTCGGGACGGGTGAGGCCAAGCGTGTACGCATCGAGGATATTCAGCGGATCGTCGCCAAGCACTATAATGTGTCGCGACAGGAGCTGGTGTCCAACCGCCGTACCCGCGTCATCGTCAAGCCGCGCCAGATCGCCATGTATCTGGCAAAGATGCTGACGCCGCGGTCTTTCCCCGAGATCGGTCGCCGTTTCGGTGGTCGCGATCACACCACGGTTCTGCATGCCGTGCGCAAGATCGAGGAACTGATTTCCGGCGACACCAAGCTCGGCCACGAGGTTGAGCTGTTAAAACGCCTGATCAACGAAAACAACGCATGAAAAAAGCGGCCTTCGGGCCGCTTTTTTATTGTCGTCTTGTTTATTGGGCTAAAGCTGGGGTGGAGGCTGGCGTCAGCAGGCGAGATCGGCCACCACCGCGTCCAGAATGAGCATGCCGGACGGCGTGCAGCGCAGGCGGGAATTGCCGAGCCTCTCCACGAAACCGTGCTGAAGGAGGAATTCCTCCTTTTCCGGGTCGAGATCGCGGCCGGAAAGATCGCTCCAGCGGGCGAGGTCGATACCTTCGCGCAGGCGAAGGCCCATCAGCAGCAATTCATCGGCCTGCTCGTCGACGCCAAGCAACTCCTGATCGACCATGCCGTGGCCTTCCCGCTCAACGGTTTCGAGCCAGTTTTCCGGGTGGCGCTCGGTGGCGGTTGCGAGCTTGGAAGCGCCTCTCGTCAGGCGTCCATGCGCGCCGGGGCCGATGCCGGCATAATCGCCATAACGCCAGTAGGTCAGGTTGTGGCGGCTTTCAGCGCCCGGCCGGGCATGGTTGGAAACCTCATAGGCAGGCATGCCGTAACGCTCGGTGATTTCCTGCGTCGCTTCATAAAGCACGGCCGAATGTTCGCCATCCGGCACGATCAGCTTACCGGCCTTGTGCAGCCCGTAGAAGGGCGTGCCTTCCTCGATGGTCAGCTGATAGAGCGACAGATGGTCGACCGCGTAGGAGACAGCCTCTTTCAGCTCGGCGTCCCATTCGGCCACCGTCTGGTTCGGACGGGCATAGATGAGATCGAAGGACATGCGCGGAAAAATCTCCCGCGCCAGCCGGATGGCTTTCAACGCATCGGCAACATCATGCAGGCGGCCGAGGAACTTCAGGTCCCGGTCGTTCAGCGCCTGCACGCCGAGCGAGACACGGTTGACGCCCGCCGCGCGGTAACCGCGAAACCGTTCCGCCTCGACGCTGGAAGGATTGGCTTCCATGGTGATCTCGATACCATCGGGCACATGCCAGAAGCGCGAGACGCCATCGAGAAGTGCTGCGACCGTCTGCGGGTCCATCAGCGATGGCGTGCCGCCGCCCATGAAGATGCTGGTGACGACCCGCGGGCCGCTCAGCGTCCGCATATGTTCCATTTCACGGAGAAAGGCAGCCGTAAACCGTTCCTGATCCACCGGCCGGTGGCGGACATGGCTGTTGAAATCGCAATAGGGACATTTGGCCGCACAGAAGGGCCAATGCAGATAGATCCCGAAACCGGGATCGCCCGTATCCGGCAGAAGCGATGCGCCGGGGGCAGAAAGTTGATGCTCCCCGACCATCGGGTTCATGCCTCCAGGCAGGTTTCTACGAATTTTTTAAACGCCCGGGCACGGTGCGAAAGCGCGAAGGCGTCGCCATGTTTCCAGCCGTGTTTTTCATCCGCGCTCATCTCGCCGAATGTGGTGTCGTATCCCTCCGGTTTGAAGACCGGATCGTAACCGAAACCGCTCGTTCCGCGCGGCGGCCACACCACCGTGCCTTCCACCTCGCCACGGAAATATTCGAGATGCCCGTCCGGCCAGGCGAGGCACAGCACGCTGACGAAACGACCGGTGCGATCTTCGGGTTTCGATGCGCCGCGCTCGGCCAGCGCATCCTCGACCTTCTGCATCGCCATGGCGAAATCACGCGTGCCGTCCGCCGTTTCCGCCCAATTGGCGGTATAGACACCCGGCGCGCCATCCAGCGCATCGATGACCAGACCGGAATCGTCCGACAAAGCCGGAAGACCGGATGCCTTTGCGGAGGCAAGCGCCTTGATGGCGGCATTTTCCTCGAAGGTCGTACCCGTCTCATCCGGCTCTTCGAAATTCAGCTCTGCCGCCGATTTGGCGGAGAAGCCGAAAGGCCCGATCAGATCGGCGATTTCGGCGATCTTGCCCTTGTTGTGGCTGGCGACGACGATCGTTCTGGTATCGAGCTTGCGCATGGTGCTTTCCTGTCGGCTCAGGCGATTGCCTGTTTCTGAAGGGCGACCAGTTCGCCGCAACCGGCCTTGGCAAGACCGAGCAGCGTCAGGAATTCTTCCTCGGAGAAGGGCGCGCCTTCCGCCGTGCCCTGAACCTCGACGATGCCGCCGGAGCCGGTGATGACGAAATTTGCATCGGTCTCGGCCGACGAATCCTCGAGGTAATCGAGATCGATCACCGGCTGGTTGGCGAAGATGCCGCAGGAGATCGCGGCGATATGGTCCTTCAGAACCTTCTCGACCTTGATCATGTTGCGGGTTTCCATCCATTTCAGGCAATCGTGGAGCGCAATCCATGCGCCGGTGATGGAGGCGGTGCGGGTGCCGCCATCGGCCTGGATCACGTCGCAGTCGATGCTGATCTGGCGCTCACCGAGCGCCTGCAGATCGACGACGGCGCGCAGCGAACGGCCGATGAGGCGCTGAATTTCCTGCGTGCGACCGCCCTGCTTGCCGGAAGCGGCCTCGCGCTTCATGCGCTCATGGGTGGAGCGCGGCAGCATGCCGTATTCGGCGGTGACCCAGCCCTTGCCGCTGTTGCGCAGCCACGGTGGCGTCTTTTCTTCAAGGCTTGCGGTGACGAGCACATGCGTGTCGCCAAATTTCACGAGACAGGAACCTTCGGCATGTTTCGAGAAATTGCGCTCGAAGGAAACCTTGCGCATCTGGTCGGTTTTTCTGCCTGAAGGCCGCATATGATCCACTCTCCATGTTGGTTCCTGCCTTCTAAGGCGAGGTCCGGGCTTTTGCAAAGCCAATTTCCATTTTGCCCCGGCGTTGCAACGCATTATATTGATGCAAGCTGGTTTGAACGACAAAGAACGGACGAAATGGGTTTTTCCGCACCGCTATCAAAAGATCAGGCATCGCTGCTGGATGAACGGTCTCGGGAAATTTTCCGGCGCATCGTCGAAGGCTATCTCGATACGGGCGAGCCGCTCGGATCGCGCAGCCTGTCGCGGCTGTTGCCGATGTCGCTTTCACCCGCTTCCGTCCGCAATGTCATGAGCGATCTCGAAGAGCTCGGCCTCATCTATTCGCCGCATATCAGCGCCGGTCGCCTGCCGACCCAAACGGGGCTGCGCTTCTTTGTTGACGCCTTCATGCAGGTGGGTGACCTGCCCGCCGAGGAAAGGGCGACTATCGATCGCCAGATCGGGCCGGTCGCCGGTCACGAACAGTCGCTGGAAGGGCTGCTGACGGAGGCGAGCCGCATGCTGTCCGGCATGTCGCGCGGTGCCGGCCTCGTATTGACGGCGAAGAACGACGTCATCCTCAAGCATGTCGAATTCATAAGGCTGGAGCCCACCAAGGCGCTCGCCGTGCTGGTGGGCGACCACAATCAGGTCGAAAACCGCATCATCGAGCTGCCGGCCGGCATTTCCTCGTCGCAATTGACCGAAGCGGCGAATTTCATCAATGCTCATCTCTCCGGTCAGACGCTGCATGAGTTGCGCGGTCAGTTCCAGACGCAGCGGGCGGAGCTGCAATCGGAACTTGGTATATTGGCGCAGGACCTCGTGGAGCGTGGTCTTGCGGTATGGGCGGGAGACAATGAGGAGGGCAAGCTCGGCCGTCTCATCGTTCGCGGTCGCTCCAACCTGCTCGAAGGTCTCGCCGGTGAGGAAGATATCGATCGGGTGCGCCTGCTGTTCGATGACCTGGAGCGCAAGGAAAACCTCATTGAAATCCTCAATCTCGCGGAAAGCGGCTCGGGGGTCAGGATTTTCATCGGCTCGGAAAACAAGCTGTTTTCGCTGTCCGGTTCGTCGCTGATCGTCGCGCCCTATCGTGATGAGGACAATCGTGTCGTGGGTGCGGTCGGCGTCATTGGCCCGACCCGGCTGAACTACGCCCGTATCGTGCCGATGGTGGACTACACGGCGCAGATCATGGCCCGCCTTTCCCGCAAGCAGAGATAGGACAAACTCGCAGGGTCAGGGAATGCGGCAAGCTTTTCGCCGCAAGCCTTGATTTTTGCCCGTCAAAGCTCGATATCGGGCGCAACCAACATATTCAAATCTGGAGAACGTCATGACCGACGATACAAAAAAGCCCGGACCTGACGCGGACGTCGCCGAAGAGTTTGTCGAACCCGCGCTCGCCGGGGAAGAGCCGATTGACGCTGCCGAACCCGATCCGGTCGAGCTGCTGAAGGCTGAAAATGCCGACCTGCGTGACAAGTTCCTGCGCCTTGCGGCCGAAATGGACAATCTTCGTCGTCGCACGGAGCGCGATGTCAAGGATGCGAAAGCCTATTCGCTCGCGGGTTTCGCGCGCGATATGCTCGCCGTTTCCGATAATCTTCGCCGCGCGCTTGAAGCCATTCCCGATGAACTCAAGACCAATGGCGAAGCCGGTCTCAATGGTTTGATCGAGGGCGTCGAGATGACGGAACGTTCGATGCTGTCGACGCTGGAACGCCACGGCGTGAAGAAGATCGATGCCGAAGGCCAGAAGTTCGACCCGAATTTCCATCAGGCCATGTTTGAAATTCCGAATCCGGCGGTTCCTAACAATACCGTGCTGCAGGTGGTTCAGGCCGGTTTCACCATTGGCGACCGCGTTCTGCGCCCGGCAATGGTCGGCGTCGCCAAGGGCGGCCCGAAGGCGGAAGTTGCCGCATCGGCCGAGCCGGGCACCTCGTCTCTCAATGAAAAGGACGCGTAAGGCATCTGTTCTTACGTCATAAAAAACGCGCCTTCAGGGCGCGTTTTTTATTGCCGTTAAACTGAGGGAGTTAGCCCGCGATCAGGCCGCCGTCGCCTGCTCCTGATTGAGGAAAGCGTAGATTGCGGTGTCGGAATCGGTGGCGCGCAGTTTGGCGACCAGTTCAGGGTCGCGCAGGGCGCGTGCAATTCTGGACAAGGCCTTCAGGTGATCCGCGCCGGCGCCCTCGGGCGCGAGCAGCAGGAAAACCAGATCGACCGGCTGGTCGTCCAGCGCTTCGAAATCGACCGGTGTTTCAAGACGTGCGAAGACGCCGGTGATCTGATGGATGCTGTTGAGCTTGCCATGCGGAATGGCGATGCCGTGGCCCACACCGGTGGAGCCGAGTTTCTCACGCTGGAGGATGACGTCGAAAACTTCCCGTTCCGAGACTCCGGTAATTCTGGCTGCCTTTGCGGCCAGCTCCTGAAGCAACTGCTTTTTGGAATTCACCTTGAGGGCGGGAATAATCGCATCTTGTTGCAGCAAATCTGCCAACGCCATTCTCTTTTTCCTTCATGCCATCGAGACGATGCAGGAGGCAGCTACGCTTTCGCGCTCTGCCTCCCACGTCTTGTCAGACTGTTCAGCTCTTGATCGTTTCCGCGTCGATCCAGCCAATATTGCCGTCATGACGCCGGTAAACGATGTTGAGATATTCCTTGCCCGGGCTGCGGAACAGCAGAACCGGTTCGTCCGTCATGTCGAGCGCCATCACGGCGCTGGCGACGGACATTGTCTTAATCTGTTTCGAACTCTCCGCTACGATGGTGGGTGCGTAATCTTCAGGAACCTCGTGGTCCTCATCGGGAATAGCATCCATCACCGTATAGGCGATTTCCTGCGACACGCCATTCGCACCATTGTGGTGGTCCTTAAGCTTGCGCTTGTAGCGGCGCAGGCGCTTCTCGATCCGCTCTGCGGCGGCATCGAAGCTCGCCTGCGGATCGTTTGCCTGACCCGCGGCATGCAATACAACGCCGGTATCGAGATGCAGCTTGCAGTCCGCGGCAAAACGCGATCCGGACTTCTCCACGGTCACCTGGCCTGAATACCCCCCATCGAAGTATTTGGTAACCGCCAGACCTATATTGTCCTCGATCCGCTGACGGAAAGATTCACCGATCTCCATATGTTTACCAGATACACGCACACTCATGGAAATTTTCCTTTTTGTAGTGATTTGCGAGTACCAGCTTACGTCAAGCCGCGCGCGCATCCAAGCGTTTCGAAGACCTTAAAAAGCCCTCATTCGAATTTTACGCCCATGGACGGTGGAGATGAATCCGTTACAAATGACCTTGCTTACGTGTGCGGCGGGCTTCTAGCCCTTGCCGTGGCAAGAGTCAATGGTGCGGCAAAAAACCGCCATAAACGTGATCGCGGTCGCCGCTCAGAAGGCGGATAGCTTGGCCAGCGCCTTCTTTTCCCTACGCCGCTGCACGGAGGAGGGGATGTTCATCGCTTCGCGATATTTGGCGACGGTGCGGCGGGCGATATCGATACCGCTCTTTTTCAGATTGTCGACGATATCATCGTCTGAAAGAACCGCCTCGGCGGCCTCCTGCGCGATCATGGCCTTGATGCGGTGGCGCACCGCTTCCGCCGAATGGCTGTCGCCGCCTTCCACGGCGCTGATCGACACGCTGAAGAAATATTTCAGCTCGAACAGACCGCGCGGCGTCAGCATGTATTTTTTCGACGTCACCCGGCTGACGGTGGATTCGTGCATCTTGATGGCGTCGGCCACCGTCTTGAGGTTGAGCGGGCGCAGATGATCCACGCCATTGACGAGAAAGGCGTCCTGCTGGCGCACGATTTCCGTCGCCACCTTCATGATCGTCCGGGCGCGCTGGTCGAGGCTGCGGGTCAACCAATGCGCCGTCTGCATGCACTCAGTCAGAAAATCCTGATCCTCGCCTGCACGCGCCTTGTGTTTCGACACCTCTGCGAAATAACTCTGGTTGATGAGCACGCGCGGCAGCGTCTCGGGATTGATTTCCACCAGCCAGCCGCCGGTGGAGGAGGGGCGAACGATAATATCGGGAACGATGGTTTCGGACACCATCGAATCGTAGCCTGCGCCCGGGCGGGGATTGAGCGTGCGGATTTCCGCCAGCATGTCGAGGAGGTCTTCCTCATCGACGCCGCAGATTTTTTTCAAGGAGGCGAAGTCGCGTTTCGCAAGAAGTTCCAGATTGTCGACGAAAGCCCGCATGGCCGGGTCGAGCCGGTCCTTCTGGGCAAGCTGGATCGACAGACATTCGCTTAAAGAACGGGAAAATACACCCGGTGGGTCGAAGCCCTGAAGTGTCTTCAGAACGTGCTCGACCACTG
The DNA here is from genome assembly GCF_027157905.1 of Agrobacterium sp. LMR679. Taxonomy (NCBI): domain Bacteria; kingdom Pseudomonadati; phylum Pseudomonadota; class Alphaproteobacteria; order Hyphomicrobiales; family Rhizobiaceae; genus Agrobacterium; species Agrobacterium sp. LMR679. Next base: position 1,422,704 of record NZ_JAPVOJ010000002.1, read on the forward strand.
ATGGGGCCGCTCCCAGCCGTTCGGCGACATCATCGACGGCATCCGCCGCAATATAGCCGGTCTCGTCAAGCTGGCCGATCAGCGCATCGGCGATCATCCGGTCCTCGGCGGCGGATATGGCGAGCGGCAGTTGCTGATTGAGATGGTCGCCGAGGCTCTGTCTGGCCGCGACGAAATCGTCGAGATCATAACTTTCCCCCGACTCCTGGCCGGGCATGGATTTCCATTGGCCGGCCAGTTCGGGCGCATCGGCCTTTCGGGGCTCGGCATCGTCGGGAAAGACGTTTTCGAAGCTGGTGTCCAGTTGCTCGCCGAGATTTGCGGCGCGATCACCATACCAGTCGTCGCTGTCGGGCGTCACCGTGGCGGATCTCTCCGAGCCTTCGCCGTCCGCGTCACCGAAACTCTCGGTCTCTGCCGGGGCATCGCTGCTCAAATCGCCATCGTTTGCCGCAATTTCCAGCAGCGGATTGCGCTCCACCTCCTGCGCGATGAACTGCGTCAGCTCGAAATGCGTCATCTGAAGCAGCTGGATGGACTGCATCAGTTGCGGTGTCATCACGAGAGACTGGTTTTGACGCAGCAAAAGGCTGGCAGACAATGCCATGGCGGACGCGAAACTCCCCTTACACCTTCTCCGTCGCCTGATTTTCCAGAAATTTTACTGAGACGACGGAACTTGGCCCAAAAATTGCTTTTTTATCTTGTTTGGTCAAGCGTCAGGGCGGGGCGCGATGAAGAATCTTTCGCGCGCCGATCATGATGATTTTAGGTCGAAACGACCTAAAATCTTAAATCATGATCTAGATCATATAATTAGAGCGGGATTTCAAGCGAAAACCGCACACACTTTTCGCTATCCCGCTCTAGGCGTTCAAAGGCTAAAATTATTGCCGAGATAGAGACGGCGTACATCCGGATTGTTGACGATATCGTCCGGACGTCCATGCGTCAGAACCTCGCCGGCATGGATGATGTACGCGCGGTCGATGAGACCGAGCGTTTCACGGACATTGTGGTCGGTCACGAGAACGCCGATGCCACGCGCAGTCAGGTGTCTCACCAGATTTTGGATATCGCTGACCGATATCGGATCGACGCCCGCGAAAGGTTCGTCGAGCAGCATGAAGGTTGGATCGGTCGCGAGTGCGCGCGCAATTTCCAGACGCCGCCGCTCACCACCCGAAAGCGCCACGGCAGGAGACTTTCGCAGTTGCGCGATATGAAACTCTTCCAGCAGCTCATCGAGCTTGCGGTTGCGCTTGGCAGCGTCCGGCTCATGCACTTCCAGCACGGCGCGGATGTTTTCCTCGACCGTCAAGCCCCGGAAGATCGATGCTTCCTGCGGCAGATAACCGACGCCGAGACGCGCGCGTCGATACATCGGCATGGTGGTGACATCATTGCCGTTGATGGCGATCTTGCCGGTATCCACGGGCACCAGGCCCGTGATCATGTAAAAACAGGTGGTTTTGCCCGCACCGTTCGGGCCGAGCAGTCCCACGGCCTCGCCACGGCGCACGACTAGCGAAACCCCGTTGACGACACGGCGCGTATTATAGGTCTTCGTCAGGCCATGCGCGATCAGCGTGCCCTGATAGGGGGTCTTGTCCGCCGGCGAGGCCGCGTCCGCGGATCGGCTGCGCCCACCGCCGAATATCTTTGAGATCGAGGGTATCTTCACGAGGAAAGACTACTGTTTTTTCTGCGATTTCGGATCGAGCATGATCCGCACAGGGCCGCCGCAGCTTTCGAGCTTGGCCTGTCCCGTATTCATCAGGACGGTGAGCTTGCAGCCGGTGAAGACATTCGTGCCTTCGGACAGCACGACCTGCTTGCCGGTCAGAATGAAGGTCTGCGCCGCCATGTCGAATTCGCCGTGATCAGCCGTCGCCTTCTGGGTCTCGGACGTCAGATAGACATTATTGTCGACGAAGATTTTTTCGATATTGGCGTCACCGCTGGTGAGCGAAGAACCCTCGCCCTTGTAATTCACGGTCATCTTGCCGGCCTGAAGGGTGGTCGTTCCCTGCACCACTTTCACATTGCCGGTGAAATAGGCCTTGCGCTCCTGATCGCGAATCTCGAGCTGATCGCTTTCAATCGCGATCGGCTGGTCGCCGGAGAGCTTGACGCCCTGCATGTTGCTGGTGGTGTTCTGGGCGAAAGCCACAGTTGCAAGACACGAAAAGACAAGGCCTGCGGCTGCAAGGCCGGCGGATTTGCCAAGGGAAACGGGACGGGAAATTTGCATCATCTGGACCGGGCTCTCACTTGCCTTCATTCTTGATATTGGATGCAGCGATACGTGCCCGTACCTGCCCCGAAAATGTAATTGTCTTGCCATTATCGGCGATGTCAATCGATTGCGCAACAATCGAGCCGTCGTTTGTTTTGATCGAAACCGGCTCCTGGCTGCTCATTTTCCCGGCCTTCAGATCGACATCCGCAGACTGGAACTTCGCTTGTATGCCATTGCTGAGATTGATGTCAAAAGGGGCGGTCATCTTCAGCTTGTTGGTCGCCCGGTCGAAAATGCCTTCCTGGGCGATCACCTGCGCGACGCTGTCGTTTACCGGCACTGCCGCCAGAACCTTCTCAAGCGTCATGAGATTGGGGTTGGCGATGTCCTGCAACGCACGGTCGGCGTTCATGGAATAATCGATCCCCTTCTCGTTGCGGCCGGCAACAGCGGGTTTTTCCATCACGATCTTGCCGTCTTCAATTCGTGCGCTCTCAAGAGAAACCTCGTCGGGCGCCCAGGTGCGGATAACCGAAACAGCGATGAAGGCGAGCGAAATGATTGCCGCGCCGAGCGGCAGAATGATTTTCAGCCGCTTCACGCGCGCAGAATGCCGCAGCGCGGTGTCATAAGCGCCGTTCTGGTCATTGGGCAGCGAAAATGCTGGCGCGGGTTCGCGGAGTCTTTCGAGCATAAGAGTGGGTCCGGAATGCTTCTAGGGCGCCATTCTGGCGCACAATCGAAGCTTGTGTCTCTATCTAAATGTCTTTGGCATGAGTGCTTTGTCCTGCCAATATGGTTTTTGTCTGGAGAGGTGCAAGGGAAATGCGAATTTTATCGTAATTCTGGTTTCCTTATTGTTTCCTTGCGGCTTCGCGTTAGAAGAACCATATAGCCTGAAGCGCAAAACCGGATGACAGAGGTTTTTATGGACAATATGGCGATAGCGGATCGCAGGCGGTTGCGCCGCAAGCTGACTTTCTGGCGGATTGCCGCCGTTCTCCTGCTTGTCGCCGGCGCTTTCGGTCTTTACCGGTTTTTATGGGATGGACCGCAACAAAGTGCGAAGCCCCATATTGCCCGCGTCGAGGTCTCCGGCCTGATCACCGACAATACCGAACTTCTCGAGCGGCTCGACAAGATCGCCAAGAGCGAGAATGTCAAAGGGCTGATCGTGTCGATTTCCTCGCCAGGTGGCACCACCTATGGCGGTGAGCGCATCTTCAAGGCCATTCGAGGCGTCGCGGAAAAGAAGCCGGTTGTTTCGGATGTGCGCACGCTCGCCGCTTCCGCAGGTTATATGATCGCATCGGCGGGCGATGTCATCGTTGCCGGCGAGACCTCGATCACCGGCTCGATCGGCGTGATCTTCCAGTATCCCCAGCTTGGCCCGTTGATGGAAAAGCTCGGCGTTTCGCTGCAGGAAATCAAGTCGTCGCCGATGAAGGCGGAGCCTTCGCCGTTCCACGAGGCACCGGAGGAAGCGAAGACGATGATCCGCGCCATGGTGATGGACAGCTATGGCTGGTTCGTCGACCTTGTGGCCGATCGCCGCAAGCTGCCGCGCGAAGACGTGCTGAAACTGGCGGATGGATCGATTTTCACCGGCAGGCAGGCGCTCGCCAACAAGCTGGTCGATACGCTGGGCGGCGAAAAGGAAATTCGCAGCTATTTCGAAACACGCGGTGTTGCCAAGGATCTGCCGATCGTCGAGTGGCGCGCGCCGTCATCCCGTTCGCCTTTTGCGCTTTTCAGTGTTGCGCAAATAGCGAAGTTTCTGGGATATGACGATTTAATTCCCTTCGCAGGCCCCGGCCAGCTCGGTACGGACAAGTTGTTTCTTGACGGTCTTGTTTCCGTTTGGCAGGTTGAGCCGCGTTAAAAATCCAATTCTTTCAGGGGGCAACCGTGATCAAGTCTGAACTGGTGCAGATCGTTGCTGCGCGTAACCCGCACCTTTATCACCGTGACGTGGAAAACATCGTCAATGCTGTGCTGGATGAAATCACCGACGCCCTGGCGGCAGGAAATCGTGTCGAGCTTCGTGGTTTCGGCGCATTTTCGGTGAAAAACCGTCCGTCGCGTTCCGGTAGGAACCCGCGCACGGGTGAATCGGTTTTCGTCGAGGAAAAATGGGTGCCTTTCTTCAAGACTGGCAAGGAACTGCGCGAGCGCCTGAACCCCGGCATGGGTGACGAAGAGGACGATTGATCGTCCTCACTGCCCGCGCCGGAAACGGAGCTAGCGGAGCCCCGCAGCGATGGAGTATTCTCGGATGTCGAAAAAAATCATCAACCTCATCATCCTGCTTCCGCTGGCGATTATCCTCGTCATCCTGTGCGTGGCCAACCGCCAGTCCGTGACGCTGGCGCTCAATCCGTTCCGACCGGAAGATGGCGTTCTGTCCTTCACCGCGCCGTTTTTCGTATTCCTGTTTCTGGCGGTCATTTTCGGTGTTCTGCTGGGATCGGCGGCCACATGGTTCGCCCAGGGCAAACATCGCAAACGCGCCCGTATCGAGGCGAAGGAAGCCGTTCGCTGGCATGACGAAGCGAACCGGCAGAAAGCCGCTGCGACAGGCCATCTTCCAAATGCCGGACAACTCCCGGCAAAGTGATGTAGCCGACATTCGTTCCGGCTCTAGGCGAGCGGCGCATGGAATGCTATTTGCTGCGCCATAAGACGCGGGCAGAAGCGGAAAGATTTCCATTGAAGAAAAAAGACAGTCGGCCGGGCAATCGTGCACGTGCCGGGAGCGAGAAAAAACAGGTTCATGCCGCAAAGCCGGCGCGCCGCGCGGATGCCGCGCCGAAAAAGCGCGAGCCGGATGCCGTGCGCAGCGTGCAGAAAGCCGCGCCGAAGGAAAAACCGGTCGTCGCCGCCGCCGCAGAACAGGTCCCCGCGCGCGCCCTGATGCAGCGCACCGGTGCGCTGCCTGCGGAACAGGTTCCCGTCATTCTGGAATCGAGCGGCGCCGGTGATTTTCACCTGATCGACAGCGGTAACGGCCTGAAACTCGAACAATATGGCGATTACCGCATCGTTCGCCCCGAGGCGCAGGCTCTCTGGAAGCCTTCGATCCCGGACCGCGTATGGCAAAATGCCGACGCCGTCTTTACCGGCGATACGGATGAGGATGGCATGGGCCGCTGGCGCTTTCCGAAGGCGGCGCTCGGCGAAACCTGGCCCCTTTCCCTGCTCGGCATCGAATTTCTCGGCCGCTTCACGGCCTTCCGTCACGTCGGCGTCTTTCCGGAACAGATCGTGCATTGGGAATGGCTGAAACATGCCATCGAAACGGCCGACCGTCCGCTGAAAGTGCTGAACCTCTTCGGGTACACCGGCGTCGCGTCGCTGGTCGCGGCGGCCGCAGGCGCTGAAGTCACCCATGTCGATGCCTCCAAGAAGGCGATTGGCTGGGCCAAGGAAAATCAGGCGCTCGCCGGGCTCGAGCAGGCGCCCATCCGCTGGATCTGCGAAGACGCGATGAAGTTCATTCAGCGTGAGGAACGCCGCGGCAGCACCTACGATATCATCCTCACCGATCCGCCGAAATTCGGCCGAGGCACCCATGGCGAAGTCTGGCAATTATTCGACCATCTGCCGCTGATGCTGGATATCTGCCGGGAAATCCTGTCGCCCAAGGCGCTTGGCCTTGTGCTGACGGCCTATTCGATCAGGGCCAGCTTCTATTCGATGCATGAGCTGATGCGTGAAACCATGCGCGGCGCCGGTGGCGTCGTCGCGTCCGGCGAACTCGTCATTCGCGAGGCCGGGCTTGATGGCAAGACGCCGGGCCGTGTGCTTTCCACATCGCTGTTCAGCCGCTGGGAGCCGAAATGATGAAAGATATGCGCGAAAATACCACGCGCCGGGTTGGCCAGGTCAAGGAAGTGACCAGCCTTGCCAATCCCATCATCAAGGATATCAAGGCGCTCACCCAGAAAAAGGGCAGGGAAGAGACCGGCACCTTCATGGCGGAAGGCCTGAAGCTGGTCATCGACGCGCTTGAGCTCGGCTGGACGATCAAGACACTGGTTTACGCCAAGGCCGCGAAGGGCAAACCGCTGGTGGAGCAGGCGGCGGTGAAGACGGTCGCATCGGGCGGACTGGTGCTCGAAGTCAGCGAAAAGGTTATCGCCTCGATCACCCGCCGCGACAATCCGCAGATGGTCGTCGGCATTTTCGAGCAGAAATGGAAGCCGCTGAAGGATATCCGCCCGGAAAAGGGCGAGACCTATATCGCGCTCGACCGGGTTCGCGATCCCGGCAATCTGGGCACCATTATCCGGACAGCGGATGCGGCGGGTGCTTCGGGCGTCATTCTTGTCGGGGATTGCACCGATCCGTTTTCGCTGGAAACAGTGCGCGCCACCATGGGTTCGGTCTTCGCCACCCCCGTCGCCCGCGCTTCGGTCGAGGAATTCCTGTCCTGGAAAAAATCGGCGCAGGTCAGTGTTGTCGCCACCCATCTGGCCGGCTCGGTGGATTATCGGAAGATCGACTATGCCGGAAAGCCGGTCGTGCTCCTGATGGGCAATGAACAATCCGGCCTGCCGCCGGAACTCGCCGGCAAGGCCGACCAGCTGGCGCGCATTCCCCAGCAGGGCCGCGCCGACAGCCTCAATCTCGCCATCGCAACTGCCGTCATGCTGTTTGAAGCACGGCGACATCTCCTCGAACTCGCACCGGTGACGTAATGGCCAAAGCGGCTTTGTTCTCGAAATTCGGCCCGGCTTTCGCGCTGATCGTCGCCGCACTGGTGCTGGACCAGATCGTCAAGCAGCTGGTCGAAGCCTATCTGCCGTTGCAGGAGATGGTTCCCGTTGCCCCGTTCCTGGCGCTTTATCGCACCTATAATCTCGGCGTGGCCTTTTCGATGCTGGAGGACATGCATGGCTGGTTCATCGTCAGCATGCGGCTCGTCATCGTCGTCTTCGTCTTGTGGCTGTGGCGCAAGACGGCGGCGGACCGCACCTTTGCCCATCTCGGCTTTGCCTTCATCATCGCGGGTGCAGCCGGCAATCTGCTCGACCGTTTTTTTTATGGACATGTCATCGACTATATCCTGTTTCATACGCAGACATGGTCTTTCGCGGTCTTCAATCTGGCTGACAGTTTCATAACCATCGGCGCAGCCTGCGTCATTCTCGACGAGTTTTTGCACGCCCGGACGGCTAAAAAGTAAAATTTTAGGGTTTCAGCCAAACATATCAAAACCGCTGCCGTGGTAGCGGTTGCCTATGAGCGAACTGGCAAGACTTCGGCAAAAAGTTTCAGATGAGCTGGGCCTGGCCGCCACGGCGGCGCAGCCGGCGGATCGTGTCGAGACAACAACGCACCATGCGGATGAAGAACATGCGACCGATACCAGGTCAATTGCGCTCTATGTCGCCGCGTCGTTATCGGTCGGGGCTTTTTCCGCAGCCCTGATCGCGCTTGCTGTGCCCTATGCGGTTACCGTTGCGCTGGCGACCTTCTTTGGCGCCGCGCTCGTCGGTGTCCTGCTCTATGCGCTCTTTGATGAATCTTTCCATCAGCCCACCGTGCGGGCTGCAGATTCCGATCTTCGGCTGCGGCAAACGCAAAACCGCTCGCTGATTGCCGAAATGCAGGAATCCATGGGCGATATCGTCGTGATCCGCGACATGAACCGGCGCATTGTCGAGGCGAACCGGGTCTTTCGTGAGATGACCGGCTGTGCGGCGCCCGAAGGGCTGAGCTGCGAGGAAATCGGCATCGCTTTCCGTCCGGGCGACAAGGTCCATGCCTATGATGTGGAGATCGCGACCCCGTTCGGTCAGCGCATCTTTTCCTGGCATGATGTCGTGACCCGCGATCTGGCAAGCAGCCGTCTTCTCATCAGCAGCATTGCCCGGGATGTGACCGAGGAGCGGCTTGCGCTGGCCGAAAGGGAAGACGCCCGGCAGCGCGCCGAAAAGGCCGATGCCGAAAAGGCGCGGCTGCTTGCCACGGTAAGCCATGAAATCCGCCTGCCGCTTTCCGGTATGCTGGGCATGAACCATCTTCTGTCGCAGACGAGGCTCAACGAGGAGCAGCGAAATTATCTCGATGGCATGCGGCAATCCGGCCAGTCGCTGGTGCAGCTTGTCGAGGATCTGCTGGATTATTCGACCATGGAGGCCGGCCGCTTCAGGCTCAACCCGCGGGCGGAAAACCTGCGCCGGCTGATCGAGAGCATCGTCGAGATGCTGGCCCATCGCGCCCATGAAAAAGGCATAGAAATTACCTCCTTCGTTGCGCCGAATGTGCCTGATCATCTCGATTTCGACCCGGCGAGGCTACGTCAGGTCCTCTTCAATCTCCTCGGCAATGCCGTCAAATTCACGCAGGAAGGCGGCGTCGTCATCCGGGCGCGCATGACCGACGACGAATTGCACATTGCCGTCGAGGATACCGGCCCGGGCATGAGCCGGGCGGAGCAGGCCCGTATTTTCGGGGAATTCGAGCAGGCGGGCCCGTTGTCGCAGCGAAGCGCCGGCACCGGCCTTGGGCTTGCGATTTCCGCCCGTATCGTGCGGGAATTCGGCGGCCGCCTCACGGTTTCGAGCCGCAAGGGCAAGGGCAGCACTTTCAAACTGGCATTTCGCCCGGCGGGCGCCCCGGCCGAAATGGCGGATCCGGCAAGGCGTCATTGTCTGCGGCATACAAATGTCCTGCTCATCGCACCGAAGGGCGTGGCGGCGGCGGTGGCGATGGAGGCGATCGAGGCTTTCGGCGGTCAATGCACTCTCATCCATCAGCCTGAAGATCTGGAAAAGCTGAGGAGGGGTTCTGCCACGCGAGCGGCCGACCTTACCGATATCATCGTCGACCGGCGCATTTCGCCGCTTTTCAGGGACGCCCTGAAGGATTGGCCGCAACAGAATGTCCGCCGCACGCTGCTGGTCAGCCCCGAAGAGCGGCCGTCGACCATGCATGTGGCCTTCGACGCCTGGTTGATCCGGCCGCTGCGGGAAAAATCCCTGATCGACGTCCTGTGCGGCCGTCTGCGCGGCATTGAGCGGCGCGACGCCATCAACGACAACCACCCGGATGTGGGATTTTCCTCGCGGGTGGCGGAAGGGGCGAGCGGTATCGAGATACTCGTGGCCGAGGACGATGCCGTCAATCAGCGCATCATCCGCGCCGTTCTGGAAAAAAGCGGCTACATCGTCCGCGCTGTCGAGGACTTTGAGGCGTTGCGGCAATCTGTGGAGCCGGGCGCATCCCGCCCGCCTGACCTCATCGTCTCCGATCTCAACATGCCGGGCGGCGAGGGGCTCGATGTGCTTCCCGACCTTCTCCATACGCTGAAGGGCGAAAGAAATATTCCCGTCATCGTGCTCAGCGCAGATGCGAGTGACGCGACCGCCGAAATCCTGCTTGGGGCCGGTGTCGGTGCGGTTTTGACCAAGCCTGCCGACCCGCGACGTCTGGTTGAGGAAATTCGCCGTCTGCTGGAGGCGAAACGCCTGTCGCTATCATAACTTGACAGACTCGCGCTGGCGGCATTTTGTCACTATTCTGTCGTCAATTAGTGATTTATGACAGGAAAATTCTTTGGTGGCGGAGCGATTCCCCATGGTTGCCGAAATCCTCAATCACGACATTTGTGAAAACAATGTTGTCATTAATCCTCGTCCCGAGGCAGCTCAGGACAATGAGGGTCTTTTCGGCCGTATCGGCACGCTGGAAACACGGCTCGCCAGAAATGAACGCGAGATCGATGCCGCGCAATCCGTGCGTTACCGGGTTTTCGTCGAGGAAATGAAGGCGAGGCTTCCCGCGGAAGCCATGCGCCGCAAGCGCGACATCGATGCCTGGGACAGCGTCTGCGACCATCTGCTCGTGCTCGACAAGGCGATCGAAGGCGACAGCGAAGACCAGATCGTCGGCACCTATCGCCTGCTGCGGCAGGAAATCGCGCTTGCCAATAACGGTTTTTATTCCGCCAGCGAATTCGACATCGCCGGTCTCGTTGCGCGCCATCCCGGCAAGCGCTTCATGGAGCTTGGCCGTTCCTGCGTGCTGCCCGAATATCGCACCAAGCGCACCGTCGAGCTTCTGTGGCAGGGCAACTGGGCCTATGCCGTGAAACACCGCATGGACGCGATGATCGGCTGCGCCTCCTTCCCCGGCGTGCAGCCGGAAGCCCACGCTCTTGCTTTGTCTTTCCTGCACCATAATTGCGTGGCCAAGGGCGAGTGGGAAGCTTCCGCCCTTCCTGAGCTTTATCATGAGATGGACCTCGTTCCGGCCGAAGCGCTGAACGCCCGCAAGGCGCTGAACGCCATGCCGCCGCTGATCAAGGGCTATATGCGCCTTGGCGCCATGTTCGGCTCCGGCGCGGTCGTGGACCATGCCTTCAACACCACAGACGTCCTCGTGGTCCTGCCGGTTTCGTCCATCGCCGGTCGCTATATCAGCTATTATGGCGGCGAGGCCGAGCGCATCAACGGCTGACCGGGTTTTGGCGCAGCCGCGCGGGATGTTCCTGTGGGCAGCGTCCCTGCGCGTGTTGTGTTGAGGTGGAGATTGCCGCTAGTGTCGGCGCTCCTTTTCCGCAACACGATATGACATCGGCAGGCCATTGACGGACGTTCTGACAACCGCTTCCCTGATCTCGGAAGAGAGCCGCGCGACGGCCACTCCGATGATGGAGCAATATATCGAGATCAAGGCGAACAATCCCGGTTCGCTGCTGTTCTACCGCATGGGCGATTTTTACGAATTGTTCTTCGACGATGCGGTCGAAGCCTCCCGCGCTCTCGGCATCACGCTGACGAAACGCGGCCAGCATATGGGGCACGATATCCCCATGTGCGGCGTTCCCGTCCATGCGGCAGATGATTATCTCCAGAAACTCATCCTGCGCGGTTATCGCGTCGCCGTCTGCGAACAGGTGGAAGATCCAGCGGAAGCCAAGAAACGCGGATCGAAATCCGTGGTCAAGCGTGATGTGGTGCGGCTTGTCACGCCCGGCACGCTGACCGAGGAAAAACTGCTGTCGCCGACGGAATCCAACTATCTGATGGCGCTTGCCCGCATTCGCGGCAGTGCCGAGGCGCAGTTTGCGCTCGCCTGGATCGATATTTCCACCGGCGTCTTCCGTCTGGCGGAAACCACGCTGACGCGGCTGCTCGCCGATATCTGGCGCATCGATCCGCGCGAACTGATCGTCGCCGACAGCCTGTTCCATGACGAGGAACTGCGGCCGGTCTTCGATGTGCTTGGCCGCGTGGCGGTGCCGCAGCCGGCGATCCTCTTCGACAGCGCTACGGCGGAAGGGCGCATTGCCCGTTATTTCAACGTCTCGACACTGGATGGTTTCGGCGCCTTTTCGCGCGTGGAAATGGCGGCCGCCGCCGCTGCTGTCGCCTATGTCGAAAAGACCCAGATCGCCGAGCGCCCGCCGCTCGGTGCACCGGAGCGCGAAAGTGCCGCCTCCACGCTTTTCATCGATCCGGCCACCCGCGCCAATCTGGAACTGGTGAAGACGCTGTCCGGTGAAAGAGACGGATCGCTGCTGCATGCCCTGAACCGCACGGTAACAGGCGGTGGCGCGCGGCTTCTGGCGGAGCGACTGATGTCGCCCTTGACCGATCCGGAAAGGATCAACGCCCGCCTTGATGCCGTGGCCTATCTCATCGATGACGTCTCGCTGTGTGATGGCCTGCGTGATGCGCTGAAACAGGTTGCGGATATGCCGCGTGCGCTCTCCCGCCTTGCGCTGGAGCGCGGCGGCCCGCGCGATCTCGGTGCCATCAGGCAGGGGCTGGCTTCGGCCGAAAGCATCGCCGCGATTCTGGATCAGGGATTGTTGCCGGATGAACTCGCGGCGGCGCTCGCGGATTTGAAAGCCTTGCCCGGCGGTCTCGAAGCCATGCTCGGCTCGATGCTTGCCGACGATCTGCCGCTTCTGAAGCGTGATGGCGGTTTCCTGCGAGAAGGCGCCAATCCCGAACTCGACGAGGTGCGGGCGCTGCGCGACCAGTCACGCCGGGTGATTGCCGGGCTGCAACTGAAATATGCCGATGAGACCGGCATCAAGTCGCTCAAGATCAAGCACAACAATGTGCTGGGTTATTTCATCGAGGTGACAGCTGGCAATGCCGATGTGATGACGGCGACGGACGAGGCCAAGGCGCGCTTTATCCACCGTCAGACCATGGCAGGCGCCATGCGTTTCACCACCACCGAGCTTGCCGATCTCGAAAGCCGCATCGCCAATGCCGCTGCGCAGGCTTTGACCATGGAACTGGAAGCCTTCGAGCGCATGGTCAAGGCTGTGGTGCAGCAGGCGGAAGCGATCAAGGCCGGCGCGCTGGCGCTGGCGGTGATCGATGTCGCCTCGAGCCTCGCCTATCTCGCAACCGAACAGGCCTATTGCCGACCGATCGTTGATGCCTCCATGACCTTCGCGATCAAAGGCGGGCGGCATCCGGTGGTGGAGCAGGCGCTGCGGCGGCAGTCGGCTGGACCTTTCATTGCTAATAATTGCGACCTGTCGGCCGTCAATGGCGGCAAGAACGGCGCGATCTGGTTGCTCACCGGCCCCAATATGGGCGGTAAATCGACCTTCCTGCGCCAGAATGCGCTGATCGCCATCCTCGCGCAGATCGGCTCCTTCGTTCCGGCGGAAGCCGCCCATATCGGCACCGTCGACCGGCTGTTTTCCCGTGTCGGCGCATCGGACGATCTGGCGCGCGGCCGCTCGACCTTCATGGTGGAAATGGTGGAAACCGCCGCCATTCTCAATCAGGCGACGGATCGTTCGCTGGTCATTCTGGACGAGATCGGCCGGGGCACCGCAACCTTTGACGGCCTTTCCATCGCCTGGGCGGCGGTGGAGCATCTGCACGAGGTCAATCGTTGCCGTGGTCTCTTCGCCACCCATTTCCACGAATTGACCGTGCTGTCGGAAAAACTCGGCCGCCTTTCCAATGCCACGATGCGGGTGAAGGAGTGGGAAGGTGACGTCATCTTCCTGCACGAAGTCGGACCGGGCGCTGCGGATCGTTCCTACGGTATTCAGGTCGCACGGCTTGCGGGCCTGCCTGCCTCGGTGGTGGAGCGCGCCCGCGAGGTGCTGACGAAGCTCGAAGATGCCGACCGCAAGAACCCGGCGAGCCAGCTGATCGACGACCTGCCGCTGTTCCAGATAGCGGTTCGCCGCGAGGAAACCCGCAAGGCCGGACCGTCGAAGCTGGAGGAAGCTCTGAAAGGCTTCAACCCCGACGAAATGACGCCGCGTGAGGCATTGGACGCGCTCTATGCGTTGAAGAAAGAACTTGGCAAGGCTTGAGGGGATAGATTGCCTGTCCATCGCCTTTAAAACTCGCTATAGGACACTCCCATCGCAAGTGGTGGGATTTCCCACAGGACATGGATACCGGCATAGATGGCCATCAAGGACCTGGATTTTTCCGACATTCTCGATGTATCGGCGCTGAAGCGCGAATGCGACATCATCTTCAAGGAAGACGGCAAACGCATTGCCGATATTCGCTCCGATCTGCTGCCGATCTTTCGCAAGGCCAGCACGGAAGGCCGGGAAAAGGCCAGGGAACTGCTGAAAGCCGATGGCAGCGGCATCGATTGCGCCAGACGCATCTCCTGGCTTCAGGATCGGCTGATCGAAATCCTCTATGATCTCGCCTGCCAATATGTCTATCCGAAAGATACACCGCAGATAGCGGTTGCTGCCGTCGGCGGCTACGGTCGCGGCACGCTCGCGCCGGGATCGGATATCGACCTCCTGTTCCTGTTGCCGGCCAAGAATACGCCGGACATGCACAAGGCCGTGGAGTTCGTGCTCTACCTGCTCTGGGATCTCGGTTTCAAGGTCGGCCACGCCACCCGCACGGTGGATGAATGCATCCGCCTGTCCAAATCCGATATGACGATCCGCACCGCCATTCTGGAAGTGCGGGCGATCTGCGGTAAAAAATCCCTGACCGACGATCTCGAAAAACGTTTCGAGTCGGAAGTCGTCACCGGCACCGGCCCGGAATTCATCGCCGCAAAGCTGGCCGAACGCGACCAGCGCCACCGCAAGGCGGGCGACACGCGTTATCTGGTGGAGCCGAACGTCAAGGAAGGCAAGGGCGGGTTGCGCGACCTGCACACGCTGTTCTGGATCGCCAAATATTATTACCATGTCCGCGATACGGCCGATCTGGTGAAGCTTGGTGTCCTGTCACGGCCTGAACTCCGGCTGTTCGAAAAGGCCGATGATTTTCTCTGGGCCGTCCGCTGCCAGATGCATTTCATCACCGGCAAGGCGGAAGAGCGCCTTTCCTTCGACATTCAGCGCGAGATCGCCGATGCGTTGAACTACCAGCCGCGCCCCGGCCTTTCCGCCGTCGAGCGTTTCATGAAGCATTATTTCCTCGTGGCGAAAGATGTGGGTGACCTGACCCGCATCGTTTGCGCAGCACTTGAAGACCGGCAGGCGAAGGACGTGCCTGGCCTTTCCGGCGTCCTCAGCCGCTTCGCCCACCGCGTGCGCAAGATTCCCGGCTCGGTGGAATTCGTCGAGGATCGCGGCCGCATCGCGCTCGCCAAGCCGGATGTCTTCAAGAACGACCCGGTCAATCTGATCCGGCTGTTCCACATTGCCGATATCAACAATCTGGAACTGCATCCCGATGCGCTGCGTGTCGTCACGCGTTCGCTTTCGCTCATCAATGACGAGCTGCGGGAGAACGAAGAGGCAAACCGGCTTTTCCTGTCGATTCTGACGTCTCGGCGCGATCCGGCGCTGACCCTGCGCCGCATGAACGAGGCAGGCGTGCTCGGCAAGTTCATCCCCGAATTTGGCAAGATCGTCGCGATGATGCAGTTCAACATGTATCATCACTATACGGTGGATGAGCATCTGATCCGCTCCGTTGGCGTGCTCTCGGAAGTGGACAAGGGAACGGCTGTCGATGCCCACCCGCTCGCCAACCAGCTGATGCCGAGCGTCGAGGAACGTGAGGCGCTTTATGTCGCCGTTCTGTTGCACGATGTGGCGAAGGGTCGGCAGGAAGACCACTCGATTGCCGGCGCGCGTGTCGCCCGCAAGCTCTGCCAGCGTTTTCGCCTCACCGGCAAGCAGACCGAAACCGTCGTCTGGCTGATCGAGCAACATCTCCTGATGTCCATGGTCGCCCAGACGCGCGACCTGCACGACCGCAAGACGATCACCGATTTCGCCGACAAAGTGCAGTCCATGGAGCGGCTGAAGATGCTGCTCATCCTGACAGTCTGCGATATCCGCGCCGTTGGTCCGGGCGTCTGGAACGGCTGGAAGGGGCAGCTGCTGCGTTCGCTCTATTACGAGACCGAACTGCTGCTCTCGGGCGGCTTTTCGGAGGTCTCCCGCAAGGAGCGTGCGCAGATCGCCCGGCAGGCGCTCTACGACGCCCTCGAAGACTGGGGCCAGAAGGCGCGGCGCAAATATACCAAGCTGCACTATGAGCCCTATCTGTTGACGGTGGCGCTGGAAGACCAGGTGCGCCACACCCGCTTCATGCGTGAGGCCGACAAGCAGGAAAAAGCGCTGTCGACCATGGTGCGCACCCATTCCTTCCATGCCATCACGGAAATTACCGTGCTGGCGCCGGACCATCCGCGCCTGCTGTCCATCATCACCGGCGCCTGTGCCGCCGCCGGCGCCAATATCGCCGATGCGCAGATTTTCACGACGTCCGACGGGCGGGCGCTGGATACGATCCTCATCAACCGCGAATTTCCGATCGATGAGGACGAGACGCGGCGCGGCAACAATGTCGGCAAGCTCATCGAGGAGGTTCTCTCCGGCAAGCAGCGCCTGCCGGAAATGATTGCTACCCGCACCAAGAGCCGCAAGAAGAAGAGCGCCTTCACCATTCCACCTTCGGTCATCATCTCCAACGGGCTGTCGAACAAGTTCACCGTCATCGAAGTGGAATGCCTCGACCGGCCGGGTCTTCTGGCTGACATGACGGCTGTGATCGCCGATCTGTCGCTCGACATTCACTCCGCCCGCATCACCACCTTCGGTGAAAAGGTCATCGATACCTTCTATGTGACTGATCTCTTCGGCCAGAAGGTGACGAACGACAACCGGCAGGCCAGCATCGCCACGCGCTTGAAGGCGGTGATGAGCGAGCAGGAAGACGAATTGCGAGACCGTATGCCGAACGGCATCATCGCCCACCCAGACGTGGCGGCCCTGCCGGCCGCGCGCACGGCAAAGGCTTGAAGCGATCATGAGCCTGATCGGCAAGTTCGCCACCGTCGGCACCGCCACGCTCGGCAGCCGCATCTTCGGCTTTCTGCGAGAAACCCTGATGGCAGCCGCCGTGGGCACTGGCCCGGTGGCGGATGCCTTCAATGCTGCTTTCCGTTTTCCGAACACCTTCCGGCGCCTGTTTGCCGAAGGCGCGTTCAACTCGGCTTTCGTGCCGCTTTTCGCCAAGGAAATCGAGGCGAATGGCATGGAGGGCGCCAGACGCTTTTCCGAAGAGGTCTTCGGCGTTCTCTTCACCGTGCTTCTGGCCCTGACGATCCTGATGGAACTGTCGATGCCGTTCATCGTGCGCACGGTGATCGCGCCGGGCTTTCTGGAAGACCCGGTGAAGTTCGAAAACACCGTCCATCTCGCCACCATCATGTTTCCCTATCTCGCCTGCATGTCTCTGGCGGCGATGATGGGCGGCATGCTGAACTCGCTGCATCGTTATTTCGCAGCGGCAATCGCGCCCGTATTCCTCAACATCATCCTCATCGGCGTGCTCGCTTTGGCATGGTGGAAGAATTACGATCCGCTTCAGGTAGGTTATGCGCTCTCCTGGGGCGTGATGGTGGCAGGCCTGGTGCAGCTTGCCATCGTCTGGATCGCCGTGCGCAATGCCGGCATGCGCATCGGTTTCCGCAGGCCCCGGCTGACGAAGAATGTGCAGCGCCTTCTGGTCCTTGCCCTGCCGGCGGCCATCACCGGCGGCATCACCCAGATCAATCTTTTGATCAACACCAATATCGCATCTGCCGGCGAAGGCGTAATCTCCTCGCTTGCCTATGCGGACCGGATCTACCAGCTGCCGCTCGGCGTCGTCGGCATCGCGGTGGCCACCGTGCTTTTGCCGGAGCTGGCGCGGGCGTTGCGCGGCGGGCATATGGTGGAGGCGGGAAGCCTGCAGAACCGCTCGGTGGAATTCGTACTGTTCCTGACATTGCCCGCTGCCGCAGCACTTCTCGTCATGGCGGAACCCATCGTTCGTTTTCTTTACGAGCGCGGCAATTTCTCGCCTTCGGCCACGATCACCGTCGCGCAAATCCTCGGCATCTATGGTCTTGGTCTGCCCGCTTTCGTGCTGATCAAGGCCTTTATTCCCGGCTTCTTCGCCCGTGAGGATACGCGCACACCGATGATCTTCGCGGCGATTTCCGTCGTCGTGAACGTCTCCCTGGCGCTGACGCTCTTCCCGCGCCTTGGCGGTCCGGGCATCGCCATTGCCGAAATCACTGCCGGCTGGGTCAATGCCGCCCTGCTGTTCGGCATGCTTTTGTGGCGCGGACACTGGCATGTGGATATTCCGCTGCTCACCCGCATTCCGCGTTTGCTGCTGGCAGCCGCCTTGATGGCCGGTTTCGTGCACTATGCGCTGACATGGCTGACTTTCGAACTGTCTTCCGCCTCGTCCATTCTCGTGCGGGCCGGCACCATCATGGCTCTCGTCTTTGCGGCCATGCTGGTTTATTTCGTGCTTGCTTTCGTTTCGGGCGGTGCCGATATCGGCATGGTCAAACGAGCCATCCGCAAGCGCGGCAAGAAGAACATCGAGACGGAGGCGGGCTGATGTCCTTCGCCGAGAACCGCCGCATCGCGCTCGTCACGCTTGTCGTGGATAACTACGATCGGGCGAAGGCGTTTTATTGTGACATTCTCGGGTTCGAATGCCTTTCCGATCAGCCGCTTGGCGACGGCAAGCGGTGGCTGGTGGTGAAGCCGCAAGGCACCGAGGGCGGCGGCCTGCTGCTTGCCGAGGCGGACGGTGAACAGCAGAGGCTTGCCATCGGTAACCAGACCGGCGGGCGTGTCGGGTTTTTCCTGCATACCGATAATTTCCAGCGCGATTATGAGACCATGCTCGCCCGCGGCGTGCGCTTTCTGGAAGAACCGCGCCACGAGGTTTACGGCTCCGTTGCGGTCTTTGCCGATCCTTATGGAAATCGTTGGGATCTTCTGGAACCGCGCGGCTGACAGGCCCTGAAACCGCTTGATTGCCGGGGGCTGCGGGTGCATAAGCGCGCGTGCAATTCCAACCATGGGGCGGGGCCCTCCACAAGCCTTTTCGAGGACGACAATGAACGCATTCAAGCCGCTGGTTTTCTCGGGCGTCCAGCCGACCGGCAATCTGCATCTCGGTAATTATCTCGGCGCCATCCGCAAATTCGTGGCGCTGCAGGAAGATAACGACTGCATCTATTGCGTCGTCGACATGCATGCCATCACCGCCCAGCTCGTTCACTCGGACCTGAAGGCGCAGACCCGTTCGATTGCGGCCGCCTTCATCGCCTCGGGCATCGATCCCGTAAAACATATCGTCTTCAACCAGTCGGCCGTGCCGCAGCATGCGGAACTCGCATGGGTGTTCAACTGCGTGGCGCGCATCGGCTGGATGGAACGCATGACGCAGTTCAAGGACAAGTCCGGCAAGAATGCCGAGCAGGTCTCGCTCGGCCTGCTCGCTTATCCGAGCCTGATGGCCGCCGACATTCTCGTCTATCGCGCCACGCATGTTCCCGTCGGTGACGACCAGAAGCAGCACCTGGAACTTGCCCGCGATATCGCCCAGAAATTCAATATCGATTTCGGCGATCATATCCGCAAGGCGGGCCTCGGCCTCGACATTACGGTTGGCGATGAGCCGGTGCACGCCTATTTCCCGATGGTGGAGCCGCTGATCGGCGGTCCTGCACCGCGCGTGATGTCGCTCAAGGACGGCACCAAGAAGATGTCGAAGTCCGATCCCTCCGATCTGTCGCGCATCAACCTCATGGACGATGTCGACGCGATCTCGAAGAAGATCAAGAAGGCGAAGACCGATCCGGATGCGCTGCCGAGCGAAGTGGAAGGCCTGAAGGGCCGTCCCGAGGCCGAAAACCTGGTCGGCATCTATGCCGCGCTGTCCGACAGGACCAAGGCGGACGTTCTTTCCGAATTCGGCGGACAGCAGTTCTCGGCCTTCAAGCCGGCCCTCGTCGAGCTTGCGGTCAATGTTCTGGCCCCCGTCAACAACGAGATGCGCCGTCTTCTCGATGACCCGACCCATATCGACGCCATCCTCAAACAGGGTGGCGAGCGGGCGCGTGCCATCGCCGAAAAGACGATGAACGAGGTGCGCGACATCATCGGCTTCCTGCGCTGACAGGTCGCTGCTGCGCGAATGCGGCGGGCGGTTTGCGCCTGCCGTGATTTGATATAATCTCCGCCCGAACCGTCGGGCGGTTTTACGGATCACGGCGGACCTAGGGAGTGCAGAATGGTTTCAAAACGGCTGTCGCGTCTGGAAGGGCATCGTCGCAAATTTCTTGCAGTTATCGATGACACACCGGAATGCGAGAGGGCCGTGCACTATGCCGGTCGTCGCGCCAAGAACTCCAACGGCGGGCTGGTGCTGCTCTACATGATCCCGGAAGGCGATTTCCAGCAATGGCTGGGTGTCGAACAGATCATGCGAGCCGAGGCGCGTGAGGAGGCGGAAGCCACGCTTGCCAAAATCGCCCAGAAGGTGCGCGAGACCATCGGCATCGAGCCGGAAGCGGTGATCCGCGAAGGCAGCGCCACCGAGCAGATTCACGGGCTGATCGAGGAAGACCGCGATATCGCGATTCTCGTTCTGGCAGCAGGCTCGACGAAGGAAGGGCCGGGACCGCTTGTTTCTTCCATCGCCGGACGTGGGGCAGCCTTTCCCATTCCCGTCACCGTGCTGCCGGATACGCTGTCGGACGAGGAAATCGACGCGCTCTGCTGATCCGGGTCCCGGACAAGATTTAGGGGGCTGACGATTTCTTGAATGTAATTATCATGTCAGGGCTTGAAGTGCAGCTTCGCCGGGCGTATTTTTTGGAAGAATTCTAAATTGCGGGGCGTGAATGGCGACCTCGAAGGAGACAGACGATGTTCATTCAGACGGAAGCCACGCCGAACCCGACGACGCTGAAGTTCCTGCCGGGCAAGGTGGTTCTGGAAAGCGGGACAGTTGAGTTTCTCAACCCGTCGCAGGCGCAGGCTTCGCCGCTGGCGGAACGCCTCTTCACCATTCCCGGCGTGACCGGCGTTTATTTCGGTTTCGATTTCATCACCGTCACCAAGGACGGCGCGGAATGGCAGCATCTGAAGCCCGCCATTCTGGGCTCCATCATGGAGCATTTCATGTCCGGTCGCCCGATCATGGGCACGGCAATCGCTGCCGAAGTCTCGGATGAGGAAGGCGAGTTCTTCGAAGAGGGTGACGAAACCATCGTCGCCACCATCAAGGAACTGCTGGAAACCCGCGTCCGCCCCGCCGTGGCGCAGGATGGCGGCGACATCACCTTCCGCGGTTTCCGCGATGGCACGGTGTTCCTGAACATGAAGGGCGCCTGCTCGGGTTGCCCGTCCTCCACCGCCACGCTGAAGCATGGCGTTCAGAATCTGCTTCGCCATTTCGTGCCGGAAGTGCGCGAAGTCGAAGCGGTATAAAAGCGCAAGCCAGGTCATCATGATTGTTCTCGCACTCGACACCTCAGGTGTGGATTGTTCCGCCTGCGTTTATGACAGCGCCTCCGACAGGGTGCTCGGCGAGGTATGCGAAACCATCGGCAAGGGCCATGCCGAAAGGTTGATGGCGGTGATCGACGGTGCTCTGGGGCAGGCACAACTGTCGCTCCAGAATGTCGGGCGCATCGCCGTGACCATCGGGCCGGGGTCTTTCACCGGTATCCGTGTCGGGGTTGCCGCCGCGCGCGGCTTTGCCCTGTCGCTCGGCGTCGAGGCCGTGGGCGTCACCACGCTTGAAACGCTGGCGCTTCATCATCTGCTTGCAAATCCCGGCCGGCCCGTGGCCGTCGGGCTGGATGCCAAACGCGGCGAAGCCTATCTCCAGACATTCGGTGCAGATGGATCGCCGCTGCGCGATGCCGCGCTTCTGTCTCTGGACGACGCCAAAACGATTACTACCGGTTTCGATGGCGTCGTTATCGGTTCAGCCGCGCCGCTTTTGGCGGGGTTGGAGGCGGGTTCGGGACCGGATCACTTCCCGATCGCCTCGGTCGCGCGTGCCGGAGCGCGCAAGCCGGCTGGTCAGCCGAAACCCGCGCCGCTTTATCTGCGCGGGCCGGATGCCCGGCCGCAGACCGGTTTTGCGCTGGCACGTCAGGTCGTTGCCTGATAGGGCATTCCTCGACATGTGCGAATGATTCCTGTGATGCCCGATTCCTGTTATGTTTGACGACTATCTGACCTGGAAACCCTATTTCGAGATCGTGCCGATGCAGCATGAGGATTGCGCCGCGGTGGCGGAGCTGCATGCGCTACGCTTTCCGCGCCCTTGGAACGACGGGGAGTTTTCCGGGCTGTTGACGCAAGGGTCGGTTTTCGGTGCTGTCGCACGCCAGACCAACGCCTTTTTCAGCAAGCCGCTCGGTGGTTTCGTGCTGGCGCGGGAAGTGGCGGGCGAGGCGGAAATTCTGACCGTTGCCGTGGCCGACAAATTCGCACGCGTCGGTCTCGGCTGGCGTCTGATGCAGTCGGCCATCCGCGAAGCGATGATGCGCGGCGCCGAAACCATGTTCCTTGAGGTGGATAACAATAATGCCTCTGCGCTGGGGCTTTACAGGAAGCTCGGCTTCAAAACCGTCGCGGAACGCAAGGCCTATTACACCGCAAAGGATGGAACGAAGTCGACGGCGCTTGTCATGCGCCGCGATCTTCGCTAGTTCCCTGCGACAGGCATTTTTTCGGCGAAAGCCGCAAACCGGAATTCTCAAAAGGCCAGAAGACGTGACAGACCTTTCGAAAACGCTGGAGGAGCTTTGTGCCGAACGCGGCATGCGGATGACCGACCAACGCCGTGTCATCGCCCGCGTCCTTCAGGAGTCAGCCGACCATCCCGATGTCGAGGAGCTTTACCGCCGTTCCTCCGCCGTGGATCCGCGTATCTCGATTTCCACCGTCTACAGAACGGTGAAGCTGTTCGAGGATGCCGGCATCATCGAGCGTCACGATTTTCGCGACGGCCGTTCGCGCTACGAGACCGTGCCCGAGGAACATCACGATCACCTGATCGACCTGAAGAACGGCGTGGTCATCGAATTTCATTCGGCCGAGATCGAGGCCCTTCAGGAAAAGATCGCCCGGGAACACGGCTTCAAGCTCGTGGATCACCGCCTGGAACTTTACGGCGTGCCGTTGAAGCCCGGCGAACACTGAGACGCCGGTGAACAAGCGGTCTTTCCCATCATGATGTGGCTGCGGACAGCCTATATTGCGGTCGCTCTCCTGATCGTCACGCTCGTCTTGCTGCCGCTTCAACTGCTGGGCCTTGCCTTCGACTGGCGGCTTCGCCGTCGCATTCCGCGCCTCTGGCACCGTATCGCCTGCCATGTTCTCGGCATCCGTGTGCATGTGCACGGCGATGTGGAGCGGGCGAAACCGCTGATGCTGGCGGTCAATCACGCCTCGTGGAAGGACATTCTCGTTTTGGGCAGCATTGCCGACGTGGTGTTCATCGCCAAGACGGAGGTGCGGGACTGGCCGGTATTCGGCTGGCTTGCCCGCTTGCAGAAAAGCATCTTTGTTCAGCGTGAGCAGAAACGCAGCACCGGCGCGCAGGTGAGCGAGATCGCCAGCCGCATGGCCGATGGCGAGATCGTCGTTTTGTTTCCTGAAGGCACCACCTCGGACGGCAACCGCATGCTTGCCGTCAAATCCTCGCTGTTCGGTGCGGCCTCCACCGCCGCTGAACAGGTTCCGGGCAAGCTGGTTTATGTGCAGCCGGTCGCCATCGCCTATACAAGGGTGCAGGGCATGGCCATGGGGCGTTACCATCGCGTCATCGCCGCCTGGCCGGGCAGCATCACGCTGGTGCCGCATCTGCTCGGCATCATCAGGGCCGGCGCCATCGATGTCGACGTGACATTCGGTGACAGCGTTCCGTTTCACAGCACGGATAACCGCAAGCGCCTGGCGACCGATATCGCCGCCTCCATCCGCTCCATGCTGGCCTTCAGCCTGCGCGGCGGCTGGCGGAAATAGCGAGATCGTAGCTTTTCCGGCATTTTTCTGTTTAATCTGGCCGTGAAAAACACTAGATAGCCGCCATGACCCAGGAAACGCTTGGCCTTGAGGCCCCACCCATGATCGCCCGCGAGGGTTCGAACAGCCAGCCCGCATCCATCGCGCGCGATGGGGCAAACAGCAGAAAGGTCTTCATCAAGACCTACGGCTGTCAGATGAACGTCTACGATTCCGTCCGTATGAGCGATGCGCTGGCGAAGGACGGTTACGTTCAGACAGAAGATATGGGCGAGGCGGATCTGGTGCTGCTGAACACCTGTCATATCCGCGAAAAGGCGGCTGAAAAGGTCTATTCAGCGCTCGGCCGCCTGCGCGACATGAAAAAATCGCGCGAAGAGCAGGGCCGCGAATTCATGATCGGCGTTGCCGGCTGCGTGGCGCAGGCGGAAGGCGAGGAAATCCTTCGCCGTGCGCCCGCCGTCGATGTCGTCATCGGCCCGCAGACCTATCATCGCCTGCCGGACGCCCTGAAGCGGGTGCGCGGCGGCGAGCGCGTCATCGAGACCGAATATGCGGTCGAGGATAAGTTCGAGCATCTGCCGGTGGCCGAAAAGGCGACGCTGCGCACGCGCGGCGTAACAGCGTTTCTGACGGTGCAGGAAGGTTGCGACAAGTTCTGTACCTTCTGTGTCGTGCCCTATACGCGCGGTTCGGAAGTCTCCCGCCCCGTGCGCCAGATCGTCGATGAGGCGATGAAGCTCGTCGATGCCGGCGTGCGCGAGATCACGCTGCTTGGCCAGAACGTCAATGCCTGGCAGGGCGAAGGTCCGAAGGGCGAAAAATGGGGCCTTGCCGAACTGCTTTACCGGCTGGCGGAAATTCCGGGCCTTGCACGGCTTCGCTACACCACCAGCCATCCGCGCGACATGGACGAACGCCTGATCGGCGCGCATCGCGATCTGCGTATTCTCATGCCCTATCTGCATCTGCCGGTGCAGTCCGGGTCGGATCGCATTCTGAAAGCGATGAACCGTCGCCATACGGGTGAGGAATATATCCAGCTTATCGAAAAAATCCGCGCCGCCCGCCCTGATATTGCCATGTCGGGAGACTTTATTGTCGGTTTCCCCGGTGAGACGGATCGCGATTTCGAAGATACGATGGCGATGGTCGAGACGGTGAAATATGCGCAGGCCTTCTCGTTCAAATATTCCACCCGCCCCGGCACGCCGGGAGCCGATCTCACCGATCAGGTTGCGGAAGAGGTGAAGGCCGAGCGGCTGGAAAGATTGCAGGCCCTGTTGCTGCGGCAACAGAAGGAATTTGCGGAATCGCTGGTCGGAAAAACCATGGATGTGCTGCTGGAAAAGCCCGGCCGCATGCCTGAGCAGTTGATAGGTCGCTCTCCGTGGCTGCAATCCGTGAATCTTGATGCAAAGACTTTGAAAATCGGTGACATTGTTAATGTACGAATCACCGCAACGGGTCCAAACAGCTTGTTTGCCGAGGTGGCAGGGAGTTAGAGTGAGGAGCCGACACTGATTGGGACAGGAGCCTGACCGCTTGAACGCACACGAATTGGTATCAAATTCATCGCGCCAGCCACGCCAAGCCGCGACCGACGCCAATCACTTCGTCCTCACGTTCGAGAATAACAGGATAGCGGGAGAGCTATTCGGTCAGTTCGATCAGAACCTGAAGCTTCTGGAACAGCGCCTCAATATCGACGCTCGCCCGCGCGGCAATTCCGTCGCCATCACCGGCGATGTCGTTGCCACCAATCAGGCTCGTCGGGCGCTGGATTTCCTTTATGAACGGCTGCTCAAGGGCGGAACCGCCGAGGTTTCCGACGTGGAAGGCGCGATCCGCATGGCCATGGCCGCAGACGACCAGCTGACCTTGCCGACGATGGAACGCAAGGCGAAGATTTCCATGGCGCAGATTTCCACCCGCAAGAAGACCATCGCTGCCCGCACGCCGACACAGGACGTCTACATGCGGGCACTGGAACAATCCGAACTGGTTTTCGGCGTCGGCCCCGCCGGCACCGGCAAGACCTATCTGGCCGTCGCTCATGCGGCGCAGCTTCTGGAGCGCGGCGCGGTTGACCGCATCATCCTGTCGCGCCCCGCGGTCGAAGCGGGCGAACGTCTGGGCTTTCTGCCGGGCGACATGAAGGAAAAGGTCGATCCTTATCTGCGTCCGCTTTATGACGCGCTTTATGACATGATGCCGGGCGACAAGGTGGAGCGCGCCATTCAGGCGGGCGTCATCGAAATCGCGCCGCTGGCCTTCATGCGCGGTCGCACGCTGGCCAACGCCGCCGTCATTCTGGACGAAGCCCAGAACACCACGACCATGCAGATGAAGATGTTCCTGACCCGCCTAGGCGAGAACGGCCGCATGATCGTGACGGGTGACCCGAGCCAGGTGGATTTGCCGCGCGGCGTGAAATCCGGTCTTGTCGAGGCACTGCAAATCCTTGGCGATGTGGAAGGCGTGTCGGTCGTGCGCTTCAAGGATGTCGACGTCGTGCGTCATCCGATGGTGGCGCGCATTGTCCGGGCGTATGAATCCCACACGGCGGTGCCGGATGAAAGCCTTGTGAAGGGCAACTGACGTAAAGACAATGACAGCTCTGGATATTCAAATCAGCGTCGAGGCCGAAGGCTGGTCCTCGGAAGAGGATTTGCTGGCCTTTGCTACCAGGGTGCTGGACGCGGCGGTCGATTTTCTGAAGCGGGAAGAGGAGCAACCCTTCCCGAAAATGCCGGTGGAGCTGTCGCTGGTCTTTACCGACGATGAAAATATTCGGGAAATCAATGCCGAGTGGCGCGACAAGGACAAGGCGACCAATGTCCTGTCTTTCCCCGCTTTTCCGCTGGAACCGGGCGGAATGCCAGGCCCCATGCTGGGCGATATCGTCATCGCGCGCGAGACGGTTGAACGCGAGGCCCTTGAACTTGAGAAGAGTTTCGGGGATCATCTGACCCATCTGCTCGTTCATGGGTTCCTGCATTTATTTGGTTATGACCACATGGACGAGGAAGAAGCGGAAGAAATGGAGTCGCTTGAGACTCGCATTTTGGCGGTGCTTGGCCTATCTGATCCATACGCGGGTCAGGAACCGCTTTGAATATTGTCTGGAGCCATGAACGAACATTCTGCACGACCTGCCAATGAGGGCAGAGAAAACGGCGAGCAGTCCTCTTCGGAGGAGGGCAGTAGTCACTTACGTCACGACTACAACGCCAAGCCGAAATCGACCATCTGGTCACGCATCGCACGGTTGCTGAAACCATCCCAGGGCGAGCGCCTGCGCGAGGATTTGACCGACGCGCTGATGGACGACACCGAAATCGGTGCGGCCTTTTCGCCCGAAGAACGGGCGATGCTGAACAATATCCTGCGTTTCCGCGAGGTTCGGGTCGAAGATATCATGATCCCGCGTGTGGACATCGACGGTCTCGATGAGAATATGACGATTGGCGATGCGCTGATCCTCTTCGAGGAAACCGGGCGTTCCCGCATGCCGGTTTATGACGAGACGTTGGATAATCCGAAGGGCATGATCCACATTCGCGATCTGCTGGCCTATGTCGCCAAGCAGGCCCGCAATAAACGCCGGGCCGGTTCGCGAAGCGTCGCCTACGGTGAGGTGAAGGCGCCTCGTTCACCGCGGCCGAATTTCGACCTGGCACGTGTCGATCTGGAGCAGACGGTCGCCGCTGCCGGGCTGGTGCGCAAAATTCTTTTCGCACCGCCCTCGATGCTCGCGTCCGACCTTTTGAAGACGATGCAGGCCCAGAGAACTCAGCTTGCGCTGGTGATCGATGAATATGGCGGCACCGACGGTCTCGTCAGCCACGAGGATATCGTCGAGATGGTCGTGGGTGACATCGATGACGAGCATGACAAGGACGAGGCGATGTTTTCGCGTCTTTCCGCCGATGTGCTTGTCGCGGATGCACGCGCGGAACTCACCGAACTTGCCGAGGTGATCGGGCCGGAATTCGATGTTCGCGAACATCTGGAGGAAATCGATACGCTCGGCGGTCTCATCTTCTTCGCGCTCGGCCGCATTCCGGCCAAGGGCGAGGTGGTCCGGGCCGTGCCCGGTTTCGAGTTCCAGATTCTCGATGCGGATAGCAGGCGTATCAAGGGCGTTCGTATCGTCCGGGATCATGGCTCCGAAGGTGAGGATGATCGCGCCCCGGGCGAAGCGGGCGCCAATGAGGTGATTGCGTTGCCTGCGCCGGATGTTCGACTTATCACGCACCAGCAGAACGCCGATTAAGAAAGGTCGACGGGTTTTTTCCCCGTCGCTTCCACCTTTCGATATATCAATCCGACAGGTATGAATGCCCGTGTTCGGCGTCGAAAAGAACAAGTGGCGCTTCGGTCGCCATGCCTCCTGTGGACTGCGAATCTTTTTTCCTTTACGTCGGGTCTGAGGGGAAATTCCGTGGCGCGGCCTTGTCGGCTGCGGGCTTTTCCGGACGCGCATAAACGGAGATGGCATGGAGCGTCTTGCAGGCAGGGTAATGCTGGCCGGTGGCATGAGCCGCGCAGTTATGGCGATTGCCGCAGGTGCGGTCGGGGCGCTCGCTTTGCCTCCATTCGGCTTTTTCGCGGCGCTTTTTTTGTCTTTCACCCTGCTTGTCTGGCTCGTGGATGGCTGCACCGGCAAGCCGGGCGGCGGCCTCTTCAGCCGCATCCTGCCGGCTTTCGGCATCGGCTGGTGTTTCGGGCTTGGTTACTTCGTCGCGGGCCTGTGGTGGCTCGGCAATGCTCTCCTGCTGGAGGCCGATGAATTCGCCTGGGCGCTGCCGCTCGCCATTCTTGGCCTTCCCGCTTTCTTGGCGTTGTTCTACGGTTTTGCGGTTGCCGCAGCCAATCTCCTCTGGTCGGAGGGCCTCGGCCGTATCGCTGCACTTGCTGCCGCCTTCGGCTTTTCGGAATGGCTGCGCAGCTTCCCGGCCACCGGCTTTCCGTGGAACGCTATCGGCTACGGCATCATGCCCATCCCGATCATGATGCAATCGGCACATCTGCTTGGCCTTTTCAGCATAACGACGCTTGCGGTTTTCATCTTCGCCTCGCCCGCGCTGACAGGCACGAAAAAAGGCATGTGGCCGGGTCTCGCCGTGGCGGGGCTGCTGCTGGCCGGCCATTTCGGCTATGGCTTTTACCGTCTCCAGACGCCGGCGGAGGTGCCAGCGGACGCACTGACCGTTCGGATCGTGCAGCCTTCCATCGATCAGTCACGCAAGATGCTGAACACGGACAGGGCGGAGATTTTTGGCGAGCATCTGCGGCTCTCTGCTCTGCCGCCCGGCGAAGGGAAAAAGCGCCCCGATATCATCGTCTGGCCCGAAACCTCCGTGCCGTTCATTCTGACGCAAAATCCGGATGCTCTGGCGGAAATCGCCAAAACCCTGGAGGATGGGCAGGTGCTGTTCACCGGCGCCGTCAGAATGGAAGATCAGGGAGCAGGCCGCCCGCCGCGTTATTACAATTCGGTCTATGCGATCGACAGCCAGGGCGAGATCATTGGCGCGACCGACAAGGTGCATCTGACCCCCTTTGGTGAATATGTTCCCTTTGAAGGTATCCTGCGGGAATTCGGCATCGACAATGTCATCGCCCTGCCGGGGGCTTTTCCGCCGCTTCCTCGCGCACGCCGCTCACGCTCCCTTCGGGCAAGACCTTTTATCCTCTCATCTGTTACGAGATCATTTTTCCGGGTGAGATGACGCCGGGGCTGGCCGGCTCGGCCGCTATCCTGAATGTGACCAATGATGGCTGGTTCGGCGACACGCCCGGCCCCTATCAGCATTTTCTGCAGGCGAGGGTCCGGGCCGTTGAGACGGGCGTGCCGGTGATTCGCGGTGCCAATACCGGAATTTCCGCCGTCATAGATCCCTATGGCCGCATTATTGCGGGGCTCGATTACGGTCGGGTGGGAATTGTTGACGCCACTTTGAGTGGTGGGTCAAACGACGCATTTACTTACGACACACATCGGACGTATTTCTGGTTGATTTTTTCTATCTTGATGATCGTTGCGGTATTTCCCGCCTTGAGTTTCGCTCGGCGCCAGAATTGACCGGGAACCCCTGTAATTGCATAGTGAATACGTCAGTCGTAAAACAAGTTTAGACGCTGTCGAATTGCCGACTCATTTCTTCGAATAGTAATGAAGCGAGATATCAACCCTTTCCGAGTGTCAGGACCGCATGATGACCGAGAATAAGAAAAAGCCTAACCCCATCGACATTCATGTCGGAAGCCGAATTCGCCTTCGCAGAACCATGCTCGGAATGAGCCAGGAGAAGCTGGGTGAAAGTCTCGGAATTACCTTTCAGCAAATCCAGAAATATGAAAAAGGCACGAACCGCGTTGGCGCCAGCCGCCTCCAGAATATTTCCGCGATCCTCAATGTGCCCGTTTCCTTTTTCTTCGAAGATGCACCCGGCGATCAGGTCGGCGGTACGACCGGCATGGCGGAAGCGTCGAGCTCCAATTACGTGGTCGACTTTCTGTCCTCGGCTGAAGGTCTGCAACTGAACCGCGCCTTCGTGAAGATCGCCGACCCGAAGGTTCGCCGCCGCCTCGTCGATCTCGTCAAGGCGCTCGCCGCCGAGGGTGACGCTGAGTAAGCGCAACCCGCGCGACGCAGAAAATTTCCGGCACGGGATGCCGGGCACTCAACGGTCCGCAAGGACCGTTTTTTTGTGCGCGATTAGAAAGGAATTCTCACATAAAGATATATTTATGTGGTTGTGTCCTTGTTTTTCGCGGCCGAAATGACTAACAAACTCCAAGACCGTTCTTTGAGGGGAATCCCGCATGCGTGCCAATTATCTGTTCACCAGCGAGTCCGTGGCCGAGGGTCATCCGGACAAGGTTTGTGACCGTATTTCCGATGAAATCGTGGATCTCATCTATCGTGAAGCGTCCAAGACGGGCGTTGATCCCTGGACCGTGCGCATCGCATGCGAAACGCTTGCGACGACCAACCGCGTCGTTATCGCCGGTGAGGTTCGGGTTCCCGATACGCTTCTGAAGAAGGACAAGGACGGCAAGGTTCTCAAGGACGCCGCTGGCCATCCGGTCATCAACCCCTCGAAGTTCAAGTCCGCCGCCCGCAAGGCGATCCGCGACATCGGCTACGAGCAGGATGGTTTCCACTGGAAGACCGCCAAGATCGACGTTCTCCTGCATCCGCAGTCGGCTGATATCGCGCAGGGCGTGGACAACGCCTCCGACAAGCAGGGCGACGAGGGCGCCGGCGACCAGGGCATCATGTTCGGTTACGCCTGCAAGGAAACGCCGGACCTCATGCCGGCTCCGATCTATTATTCCCACCGTATCCTGCAGCTGCTTGCCACCGCCCGTAAAAGCGGCGAAGGCGAAGCGGCAAAGCTCGGCCCCGACGCCAAGAGCCAGGTCACGGTTCGTTACGTCGACGGCAAGGCGGCGGAAGCCGTATCCATCGTTCTGTCCACGCAGCATCTCGATGCAAGCTGGGATTCGAAGAAGGTTCGCGCCGTTGTCGAGCCCTATATCCGCGAAGCTCTGGGCGACCTGAAGATCGCCGACGATTGCCAGTGGTATATCAACCCGACCGGCAAGTTCGTCATCGGCGGTCCCGATGGTGATGCCGGCCTGACGGGTCGCAAGATCATCGTCGACACCTATGGCGGCGCTGCGCCCCATGGCGGCGGTGCATTCTCCGGCAAGGACACGACCAAGGTCGACCGTTCCGCCGCCTATGCCGCCCGTTATCTCGCCAAGAACGTCGTGGCTGCCGGCCTTGCCGAGCGCTGCACGATCCAGATTTCCTACGCAATCGGCATCGCCCAGCCGCTGTCGATCTATGTCGATCTGCATGGCACCGGCAAGGTCAGCGAAGATCAGGTCGAGGCCGCGATCCGTAAGGTCATGGACCTTTCGCCGTCGGGCATTCGCCGTCATCTCGATCTCAACAAGCCGATCTACGCCAAGACGTCTTCCTACGGCCATTTCGGCCGCAAGGCTGGCCGTGACGGCTCCTTCTCCTGGGAGAAGCTCGATCTGGTGAAGCCGCTCAAGGAAGCTTTGAGCGCTTGAAGCATTTCCAGTAAAATTGCGTAGCGGTTTTACGTCCGGAAAATGCGTCAACCAGATATCGCGCTTGTTATTTGACGGCGATTGAGAGATACCGTCACCAACTTTTGTAACCCGCACAGCGCCTCATGTGGCGCTGTGCGGGTTAAGTCTATTTGTTCTTGAGAGTATGAGATGACGGAAGAACGGCGTTCGCGCGCGACGGAAGCGTTTTTTGGCAGACGCAAGGGCAAGCCCCTGCGCAATCAGCAGGTCGATACAATCGAGAACCTGTTGCCTTTGCTGAAAATCGATCTGGAAAGCGCCCCGCCGCAAAATCTCGCCGCTCTTTTTCCCGCGGATGTGCGGTCGATCCGTCTGGAGATCGGTTTTGGCGGGGGCGAGCATCTCGCCCACCGCGCGGTTGAAAACCCGGAGACGGGTTTCATCGGCGTGGAGCCCTTCGTCAATTCCATGGCCAAGCTGCTGGCCGCCGTGCGCGAACGCGAGTTGATGAATATCCGCCTTTACGACGACGATGCGACGCAATTGCTGGACTGGCTGCCCGAGGGATCGATCGATCATATCGATCTTCTCTATCCTGATCCGTGGCCGAAGAAGAAGCACTGGAAGCGTCGTTTCGTTTCAGACGTCAACCTTGCCCGCTTCCATCGCGTGCTGAAACCCGGTGGAAAGTTCTGCTTCGCTTCCGATATCGATACCTACGTCAACTGGACGCTGCAGCATTGCGCCCGCCATGGCGGCTTCGAATGGACGGCGACGAGCGCCGATGACTGGCGCACGCCCTACGCCAACTGGCCGGGCACGCGTTATGAGAACAAGGCGAAAAGAGAAGGCCGCAGCTCGGCCTATCTCACCTTCATTCGCCGTTGAGCGGCTGATCCCTCAGAGGGCCGCATCCACTTCCGCTGCAAGCGGAATGGAAGGCTGGGCGCCGGCGCGGGTGCAGGCGAGCGAACCTGCGACGGCGGCGCGCTTCAGCGCCTTCTCGAAATCCATCCCCTGATCGAGGCTCGCGGCGAGATAACCGCAGAAGGTGTCGCCCGCACCGACCGTATCGACCGGTTCGATCTTGAGGCCGGAAGCCCGGAAAACCTTGCCGTTGCGCATCGCGATCACACCATCGGCGCCAAGCGTCACGATCAATGTCTGGCCGGTCCTGTCATGCAGGGCTTTCAGTTCGTTTTCCCGCTCAGAACCGGAAAGTCCGTTCTTTCCGAGCAACAATTCGAACTCGGTTTCGTTGGCTATGACGATATCGGCAAGGCCCGCAAGGCGGGGGCCATCGGCGGTCAGTGGCGCGGTATTGATGACGGTGGTGACGCGCTTTGCCTTCGCAGCCGTCAGCGCCGCTTCGATAGCGGACGCGGGTATCTCGAACTGCAGCATCAAAATATCGCCCGCCGACATTTCCGCCAGGGCTTTCGCGGCGTCGGATGCGGAGACTTCACCGTTGGCGGCGGGAATGACCGAGATCATGTTTTCCCCGCCTTCGCCGATAAGGATCACTGCCGTCCCCGTAGGGCCGGGCGTGGTCTTCACCAGTGAGAGATCGGTGCCGGCGTCGCGCAGCAATGTCAGCGCCGGCGCGGCAAAGGTGTCATCGCCCGCAGCTCCTGCCATCTTGACGGTGGCGCCCGCACGCCGTGCGGCCAGCGCCTGGTTGGCTCCCTTGCCGCCGGCGGCCGTGGAGAAGGTGTCGCCCGTCACGGTCTCACCCGGCTTGGGCAGGCGTTTGGCGGTGGCGACGAGGTCCATGTTGATGGAGCCGAAAACAGTAATCATGGAGGGCGTATCCGTATAGAATTCAAGCAAGGCGGCGACTTTGCCCGAGCGGATCACTCGTCGTCAACCACCCGCAACTTTGCCGTTCCCGCCCTGTTCTCGGCAAAGCGTCGAGCCTGCTCGATTTCCCCATGCGAAGTCTCTTTTTCCGTCGGTGAAAAATCGAGACCCTCGATTTTCTGGCCGCGCGCCAACACCTTGTCGGAAGAGATCAGCATCATGTCGATATCTTTTTGGGCCAACCCAAAATGGGCCTGCAGCTTGCGCGTCCGGTCGTCCAGCCGCCGCACATCGTCCATGAGAAGGGCGACTTCGCCCTGAATGAGATGTGCCTGCTCGCGCATGCGCTGATCCTTGAGCACGGACTGGATGACCTGTACCGACAGCATCAAGAGCGATGGCGAAACGATGACGACGCGGGCGCGGTGGGCGCGCTGCACCAGATATTCGAAATGCTGGTGGATATCGGCGAAGATCGATTCGGACGGCACGAAGATGAAGGCCGTATCCTGCGTCTCGCCGCGGATGAGGTATTTCTCGGCCACATCGCGAATATGCACTTCCATATCGCGGCGGAACTGCTGCACGGCGGCGCGTTTGGTTTCGGGCGTCTCGTCCGCCTTGATGGCGTTCCATGCCTCCAGCGGAAACTTGGCGTCGATGACGAGCGGCGGGGCATTGTTGGGCATCTTGATGGTGCAGTCCGGCCGATAACCGTTCGAAAGCGTCGGCTGCAACTGGAAGGCCCCGGCCGGAAGCGCATCGGCAATCAGCGTCTCCATGCGCGCCTGTCCGAAGGCGCCGCGCGTCTGCTTGTTGGAAAGAATGGCCTGCAGCCCGACGACGTCCTTGGCCAGATCCTGAATATTGCCCTGCGCGGCGTCGATGACCGCGAGGCGCTCCTGCAGGCGGCTCAGATTCTCATGCGTCGACCGGGTCTGCTCCGTCAGTGTTTCGCCAAGGCGCTGCGACATGCCGTCGAGGCGCTGGTTCAGCGTCTGGCTCATCTCGGTCTGGCGGGTGCCGAGCGTTTCCGCCATGGCGGCGATGCGGCCATGCAGTTCGGACTGTGTTTTCAGGAGGTCGGAGATTTCGCCATCGGCTCCCGCTTTTTTCCCACGGCTCGCCGTCACCAGCCAGGTGGCGACCAGACCGAAAACCAGAGCCGCGAGCAGCGCGCCGAAGCTGATGTCGACGGAGCCGGCCCGCAGCGCGGGATCGAGGAGAACGGAGAAATCTATGCTCATGATTAAATCTAGCAGGTTTCTTGTGATTCGGAAGATCAAAACAAGAACATTCCTGCGGCGGAAATGAGTCGGGCGGGACGGATACCGGAGGCGGTTTGAACCTCGTGTTTTTTATTTCCTCCGCGCAAGAGATACGTTATGGGAAGCCATGACCATCAAACCGCTTATCATTTTGCCCGATCCCGTGCTGCGCCAGCAATCGAAACCCATCGAAAAGGTGGATGCCGAGGTGCTGCGTCTTGCCGACGACATGCTGGAAACCATGTATGATGCGCCGGGTATCGGCCTCGCCGCCATTCAGATCGGCGTGGCGCGCCGCATGCTGGTGATCGACGTTGCGCGCGAGGGCGAGGAAAAGACCCCGATCGTCTTCATCAATCCGGAAATCCTCAAGGTGTCGGACGATGTCTCGACCTATGAGGAAGGCTGCCTCTCCATCCCTGATTATTACGCCGAGGTCGAGCGTCCCGCGTCGCTCACGGTGCAATATGTCGGCCGTGACGGCAAGCAGCAGACGGTGGAGGCGGATGGCCTGCTCGCCACCTGCCTGCAGCACGAGATCGATCACCTGAACGGCGTTCTCTTCATCGACCATATTTCGCGGCTGAAGCGCGACATGGTCATCAAGAAATTCACGAAAGCGGCCCGCGCAAAGATCTGATCCGTCCTCTCTGGACCGGAATGGACGACAGGGCAGGGGGCGACGATGGCTCTTCGCATCATTTTTATGGGTACGCCGGAATTTTCCGTTCCCACCCTGCGTGCACTGGTGGAGGCCGGCCACGAGATCGTTGCGGTCTACACCCAGCCGCCGCGTCCCGGCGGCCGTCGTGGCCTCGATCTACAGAAGTCCCCGGTGCATCAGGCCGCCGAACTGCTGGGCCTGCCCGTACTGACGCCGGTGAACTTCAAGGCAGAGGAAGATCGCCAGAAGTTTCGGGATTTCAATGCCGATGTGGCGGTTGTCGTGGCTTACGGGCTGCTGCTGCCGGAAGCGATCCTCAGCGGCACGCGCCTTGGCTGTTATAATGGTCACGCCTCGCTGCTGCCGCGCTGGCGCGGCGCTGCCCCCATCCAGCGCGCGATCATGGCCGGCGATGCCGAAACGGGCATGATGGTCATGAAAATGGAGAAGGGGTTAGATACCGGCCCCGTCGCGCTGACCGCAAAGGTCGCGATCGATGAGAACATGACCGCCGGAGAATTGCACGACAGCCTGATGCTGGCCAGCGCGCGGCTGATGCGGCAGGCTATGGACAAGCTGGAATCCGGCGACCTGCCGCTCGTCACGCAGGCGGAAGAAGGCGTTCTCTACGCCGCGAAGATCGACAAGGGCGAGACCCGCATCGATTTTTCGAGGCCGGCGCAGGACGTGCATAATCACATTCGCGGCCTTTCGCCATTTCCCGGCGCATGGCTGGAAATGGACATCGGCGGCAAGGCGGAACGCGTGAAGGTTCTGGCCTCCGAACTGGCTAGCGGCATGGGAGAGGCGGGCGCGGCGCTCGATGACGCCCTTACCATTGCCTGCGGCAGCGGCGCCGTGCGGCTCACCCGTCTGCAAAAGGCGGGCGGCAAGCCGATGTCGGCGGCCGATTTCGTGCGCGGCACACCGGTTCCGACCACAACGAGGCTCGGCTGATGCCACGTTTCCGCATGACCGTCGAATATGACGGCACGCCCTATTATGGCTGGCAGAGACAGGATAACGGCCCCTCGGTTCAGGGTGCGCTGGAGGCTGCGGTTTGTTCACTGACGGGAGAGAGCGTCTCCATTCGCGGTGCGGGCCGTACTGATTCCGGCGTGCATGCCGTCGGGCAGGTCGTCCACGTTGATCTTTCCCGAGACTGGGAGCCCTACAAGCTGCGCAACGCGCTCAATGCGCATCTCGCCATGGCGGGCGAAGCGGTGGCCGTCCTCGATACCGCTTCCGTGACCGAGGATTTCGACGCCCGGTTTTCCGCCCTTCGTCGGCACTACCTTTACCGCATCATCTGCCGCAAGGCCCGGCTGGCGCTGGAGCACAAGCGGGCATGGTGGGTGTCGAAGGACATGGACCATGAGCGCATGCATGAAGCGGCCCAGATGCTCGTCGGCCGGCATGATTTCACCACCTTCCGCTCCGTGCATTGTCAGGCGAACAGCCCCGTGCGCACGCTCGACCGGCTGGATGTGACGCGCACCGGCGATCTCATCGAGATACGTGCGACGGCGCAGAGCTTCCTGCATAACCAGATCCGTTCTTTCGCGGGCACGCTGAAACTGGCGGGCGAAGGCACGATGACGCCGGGGGATGTGCGCGCCGCGCTGGAGGCGCGCGATCGCAAGGCCTGCGGCCCGGTCGCACCGCCGGACGGTCTCTATTTCATGCAGGTCGATTATCCCGACGTCATTCCGCCGAGTCGCAGGTACCCTGAAGCCGATATGGCTGAGGACGCGGACTGACCGTGAAAACCCACGCCGCTTCTCAGGCCGGATAAACGCCGAGAAAACGCTGCAGCGCTTCCGACAGAAGCATGCCGGGCACCAGCAGCGTCATGACGATGGCCGAGACGAGCAGCGACTGGTCGCGGATGAAGAACCGCACAATTCGCGAGAAGGCAAAGACCAGCGACAGAAGCAGCGCCAGCCAGAGAATGGCGATCAGCCCCTGCAAGGGCGGCAGGAAGAATGCGATCAGGATCAGAACCGCATAGGCATAGGAAAATGGCAGCGACAGCCAGTTCATGGTGGTGACGAGCGGCGCGAATTTTTCCCGTGCGCCGAAGGCAAACAGCAGCATGCCGATCAACAGCAGCGGCACGATCCAGCAGATGGCCTCGACCATCGCCAGACGGAAGAAGAAGATGAAGCCCGTTCCGGTGCCGGGCGGATAGCTGGCGAGGAAGGCGGCGCGCAGCCACAGCCATGAAACCAGCATGGCCGGCAGGCACCAGAGGGCGGAATAGAAGGACCGCCACATGCCGCGTTCGGAGAGGTCCAGATAACGCGCGCCATTATGGTCGCCGAGCAGCAGAAGCCAAAGGCCCGTCAGATAAAGCCTTATTTCACTTGCCGTCGGCATGGGCGAACCAGCGTTCGATAAAGGTCTCGTAAATGCGCGTCAGCGTCTCGAGATCGGCAACGGCCACACGCTCATCGACCATATGCATGGTCTGTCCGACGAGGCCGAATTCCACCACCGGGCAATAATCCTTGATGAAACGCGCATCCGAGGTGCCGCCGGTGGTCGAAAGCTTCGGTTCCTTACCCGTCACGGCCTCCACCGCGCCGGAAAGCGACGAGATGAGGGCATTGTTCCGGGTAAGAAAGACATGGGCCGGGCGGTCGGCCCAGACGATATCGTACTTCACCGGTGCACGGTCGGGGCGAAGTTCGCCTTCCGCCGCGGCGGCATCGAGGCGGCGGATGATTTCCGCGCGCAGGCTCTCTGCAGTCCACGTATCGTTGAAACGGATGTTGAAGGAGGCCGTTGCCCGCGCCGGGATCACATTGGTGGCGGCGTTGCCGGTATCGACGGTCGTTACTTCCAGATTGGAGGGCTGGAAATTGTCGGTGCCATGATCGAAGGGCGGATGCATCAGCGCATGGGTCAATTGCAGCAGACCGCGAATGGGATTGTCGGCGAGATGCGGATAGGCGGCATGTCCCTGCACGCCATGGACCGTGATGCGGCCGGAAAGCGATCCCCGGCGGCCGATCTTGATCATGTCGCCAAGCTGGTCGGGATTGGTCGGCTCGCCAACCACGCAGGCGTCCCATGTCTCGCCCTTGGCGGCCGCCCATTCCAGCAGCTTGGAGGTGCCGTTGATCGACGGGCCTTCCTCATCGCCTGTAATCAGGAAAGAGACGGAGCCCTGCGGCTTGCCGTGTTTTTCGATATGGCGGGCAATGGCGGCAACGAAACAGGCGATGCCGCCCTTCATGTCCACTGCACCGCGACCGAACATTTCGCCGCCGGCGATTTCGGCCGCAAAGGGCGGATGGCTCCATGCGGCCTCATCGCCCACCGGAACGACATCCGTATGGCCCGCAAACATCAGATGCGGACCCTCGGTGCCGAGACGGGCGTAAAGGTTCTCCACGTCAGGCGTTCCCGCCTCGCTCGCCACCATCCTGTCCACCTGGAAACCAAGCGGCGAAAGCAGGGTGTCGAGCAGGGAAAGCGCGCCGCCTTCCGCAGGCGTCACCGAAGGGCAACGGATGAGGGCGGCGAGATTGGCAACGGGATCGGTCGTGGTCATGGCAGTCGCTTTATATCAGTCGCGCAGAAGCTCATTGATGCCGGTCTTGGAGCGGGTCTTTTCATCGACGCGCTTGACGATGACGGCGCAATAGAGGCTCGGGCCCGGTTCGCCATTCGGGAAAGGCTTGCCCGGCATGGTGCCGGCAACGACGACGGAATAGGGCGGCACTTCGCCATAGGTGATCTCGCCGGTGGCGCGGTCGACGATCTTGGTGGACTTGCCGATGAAGACGCCCATGCCGAGAACCGCGCCTTCACGCACGATGCAGCCTTCCACGACTTCCGAACGGGCGCCGATGAAGCAATTGTCCTCGATGATCGTCGGGCCCGCCTGCAAGGGCTCCAGAACGCCGCCGATGCCGACGCCGCCGGAGAGGTGCACATTCTTGCCGATCTGTGCGCAGGAGCCGACAGTCGCCCAGGTGTCGACCATCGTGCCTTCATCGACATAGGCGCCGAGATTGACGAAGGAGGGCATCAACACGACGTTCTTGGCGACATAGGCGGAGCGGCGCACCACGGCGTTCGGCACGGCGCGGAAACCGGCGGCGCGGAACTGGTTTTCACCCCAGTTTTCGAACTTCGACGGCACCTTGTCCCACCAGGTGGATTCGCCCGGTCCGCCGGTGACGATTTCCATGTCGTTCAGGCGGAAGGAGAGCAGCACGGCCTTTTTCAGCCATTGGTTCACCTTCCAGCTGCCGTCCGCCTGCTTTTCGGCCACGCGTGCCTTGCCGCTATCGAGAAGTTGAAGAGATGTGTCCACGGCGTCGCGAACCTCGCCCTTCGTCGATACGTTCACACCATCGCGGTTGTCGAAGGCGGTTTCGATGATGGTTTCGAGAGAGGTGAGATCCGTAAGGCTCATGGAAAATTCCTTAAAGTCGCGTGGTGTTCGTGGTCACGGATGGTCCCGCGCCGCTGGAAGGCTTTGGTCATTTGATCTAAGGGAGTGTTGGAAAGGCGTCAATGTGATTTGGGTGATTTGGCGCGTCAGACGAAAGGCATGGAAATGACACGACTGAAAAACGGCAAGTTGCGGCGCAAGGACGGGGTATGGGACCCGTTGAAGCGCAGTGCCGTGGACAAGCAGCAGGCCGAGGTCGTTCAAAAAACACCGCAGTCGGATTCCCCGTCCTATCGCCTCGCCTATGTGGACATGGATTTTCTCTGCCGCGAGGAATTGCGCCCCGTCAGGCTTCAACTGGAACTGCTGAAGACGGAGATGGCGCTGGCCGAGCGCGGTATCAAATCCACCGTCGTCATGTTCGGCGGCGCCCGCATTCCCGAACCCGGCGGCGAAGCCTGGGCGGCGCGCAACGAGACGCAGAAGCGCAATCTGGAGCAATCCTCGGTTTATTATGACGAGGCGCGCAAGTTCGCGCGGCTTTGCACCGAATATGCCGCGAAGTCCGATCACCTCGAATATGTCGTGGTCACCGGCGGCGGTCCCGGTGTCATGGAAGCGGGCAATCGCGGCGCTGCCGATGCCGGCGGCCCGTCCATCGGCCTCAACATCGTCCTGCCGCACGAGCAGGCGCCGAACCCCTAT
Source organism: Agrobacterium sp. LMR679 (assembly GCF_027157905.1). NCBI lineage: Bacteria > Pseudomonadati > Pseudomonadota > Alphaproteobacteria > Hyphomicrobiales > Rhizobiaceae > Agrobacterium > Agrobacterium sp. LMR679. The sequence goes on from NZ_JAPVOJ010000002.1 coordinate 1,463,141, forward strand.
GTGACGCCGGAGCTGAGCTTCAACTTCCACTATTTCGCCATTCGCAAGATGCATTTCCTGATGCGGGCGAAAGCGGTGGTGATCTTCCCCGGCGGTTTCGGCACGCTGGACGAACTTTTCGAGGCCTTGACGCTCATCCAGACGAAGCGCATGGAGCCCATTCCACTCATCCTGTTCGGAGAGAAATTCTGGCGATCGGTGATCAATTTCGAATTCCTGGCGGATTTCGGCACCATCGCGCCTGAAGATATGAATCTTCTGCATTTCGCCGAAACGGCCGACGATGCATGGAAAATCATCTCGGCCCACTACGAACACTGATTATGCTTGGCGCGACGAAGTAATTTTAGGGCTTAATTAGCAATCTTCTTCTAATTTTGCCCCGTCGCGCTGCAGCGCACTGTCCCCTGCGGACGGGCCTCCATGACGGAGATTTATCATCCGTTGACGTCAGCCTTTTCGGGCGGGCGATTTGATCGAGGCCAAAATGTTCAATTTCCAAGTGAAGTCGCTTGCGACCAAGCTGATCCTCGTAACCGGCTGCGCCATCACCACGGTTCTCGTTGCATCGAATTCCTTCCTCATTTCCCAGACGAGTGAGCGCGTGCATGCGCTGACCATGGATCAGGCCAATACCGAAGCGCGCGCCATCGCCAATGTCATCGCCGCCGATGTTGGTGAGCTCGGCAGCGCCGCGCGCTCCATGGCCGGCGTCATCGGCCGTGCGCATCAGGCGAAATCGATGGATCGCCCCGGCATCGTCAACATCCTCAAGGCCAATGTCGAGCAGAATGCCTTTGCTTTCGGAAGCTGGTTCTGCGAGCAGCTCGGCCTCTTTGACGGGCAGAGCAAGGAGATTGCGGGCAGGCTCGATCTCGGCACCAATGAAAACGGTGCGTTTGCGCCTTATTGGTCGAAGACCCAGAAGGGCGACATCCAGTTCTCGACCTTCAAGAATGACTATGCGGCGGAATGGTATGCGCTCGCTTCCAAATCCGGCAAGGGCGCTATCACCCAGCCCTATCTCGCAGAAGGCACGGAAGTACCCACAACCATGACCTCGCTTGCCTATCCGGTCATGTCGGACGGCAAGATGATCGGCGTGGCGGGTGTCGATATCTCGCTGGCCTCGCTGTCGCAGAAGCTGCAGGCGCTGCATCCTTTCGAGACCGGCCGCGTGACGCTCGTTTCGCAGGGCGGCCAGTGGCTGGTGCCGCCGACGCCCGCGCAGAACATGAAAGCCTATGACGGAGACGGTGCAAGCACCGTTCAGGCGGCGATCACCTCCGGCAAGCAGGGCCTCATCGAAAATCTCGGCCTCGATACGGACGCGCCCTATAACCGTCTCGTCTATCCCTTCGCCGTTCCGGGCCTCAACGCGACCTGGGTGGTGCTGGTGGATATTCCCCATCAGGCCCTGAACGCACCGGTTCAGGAGCAGACCTACATGATGATCATCGGCGCGATCGTCATTCTCGCCGCCGTCATCACCGCGCTTTATTTCGCCGTGCGTCATTTCGTCCGCAATCCGCTCGCCTCGCTGGTTTCCGACGTCAGAACGCTGAGCGACGGTCGCTATGATGTGCCGGTTTCCGGACAGGAGCGCCGGGATGAGACGGGCGCCGTTGCTACCGCGCTTGAAGGTTTCCGCGCAAAGCTTGCCGGCATCCGCGAGATGGAGGCCGAAGCCGAGGCCCAGCGTGGCCATGCGGAAACGGCGCGCCAGCGCTCGGAATCCGAGCGTACTGAAAACAGCCGCATGCAGCAGCACATTGTCGGCGTGCTGGGTGCTGGCCTCAATGCGCTTTCGCAGGGCAATCTCACCTACCGTATCGAGGACGAGTTCCCCGGCGAATATGCGAAGCTGCGCGAGGACTTCAACTCGGCGCTTGCGAGCCTCGAGGAAACGGTTTCCACCGTCAACGCAACCGTCGTCAGCATCGGCAACGGCACAGGTGAGATCACCCGCGCCGCCAGCGATCTTTCGCACCGCACGGAACAGCAGGCCGCAAGCCTGGAAGAAACCGCCGCCGCCCTCAATGAGCTGACCGCGCAGGTCAATTCCAGCGCGGAAAACGCCGCAGAGGCGGCCGGAGCCGTCAGCCATGCCTGCGACGACGCGGGCAAGTCGGGTGAGGTCGTGCAGCAGGCCGTGAGCTCCATGGAAGGCATCGCGCAATCCTCGGCCGAAATCTCGCGCATCATCGGGGTTATCGACGAGATCGCCTTCCAGACCAACCTTCTGGCGCTGAATGCGGGCGTGGAAGCCGCGCGTGCCGGTGATGCCGGCAAGGGCTTTGCCGTCGTCGCCCAGGAAGTCCGCGAACTGGCGCAGCGGTCCGCCACCGCCGCCAAGGAGATCAAGGGCCTCATCAACACCTCGGCCATGCAGGTGGGCGAGGGCGTCCAGCTGGTCGGCAAGGCCGGTGAGACGATGAAAAAGATCGCCGATCAGGTCCTGCAGATCAACCAGCTGATACGGCAGATTTCCGCTTCCGCCAGCGAACAGGCGGTCGGCCTCAAGGAGATCAATTCCGCCGTCACGCAGATGGACCAGGTTACCCAGCAGAATGCGGCGATGGTGGAGGAAACCACGGCGGCCAGCGTAACGCTGAACAGCGAAGCTGAAACGCTGAAATCGCTCGTTGCCGGCTTCTCCGTCTCCGGCGACCATTCCAGCCAGCAGTTGCGCGCCACGGCGGCGGCAATGCGCGCACCCGCCGCTCCGGCGCAGGCGCACGCACCTGCACGTGCCGCTAACCCCCGCGCCCGCCCGAGAACCAACGGTGCAAACGCTTTGGCGCAGGATGACTGGACGGAGTTCTGACGCGCCATTTCCGCCTCAAATGAAAAGGGCCGCTGGTATCGCCAGCGGCCCTTTTTCATGTCCGCTTCCGTCACAGACGGGCGAAACGTTCCGTCAGCAATTCGAAGAAACCGTCGGCATCCACATTGCGCATCACGCGGGCATTGGCGGGCCGTTCGGTAACATTCCACCAGTCCACCACGGTCATGCCCATGGTGAGTTCCGAATGGACCTCGATTTCGACATTGCACTCGCGACCCTGAAACAGTTCGGGTTTGACGAGATAGGCAATGACGGTCGGATCATGCAGCGGGCCGCCATCCGAGCCATATTTTTCGATGTCGAAACGTTCGAAGAATTCCAGCATTTCCGCCATGGCGATGGCCGGCCGTGTGCCAATGTCGCGAATGCGGCTGACCCGAGCCTTGGTCGTCAGCAACTGATGGGTGACGTCGAGCGGCATCATGACGATCGGCATGCCGGAGCGGAAGACGATATCGGCGGCCTGCGGATCGACATAGATGTTGAATTCCGCCGCGGGCGTGATGTTGCCGCCCTCGAAGAAGCCGCCGCCCATCATCACCAGTTCCTTGACGCGGTCGGCGATCTCAGGCGCCTTCAGGAGCGCCAGCGCCACATTGGTCAGCGCGCCGAGCGTGCAGAGCGTTACGGTGCCTGAGGGTTCCCGCATCAGCGTTTCGATGATGAAATCGACCGCGTGCTGCTTTTGCGCTTCCATGGTCGGCTCATCGAGAACCGGGCCGTCGAGGCCGGTGCTGCCGTGAACGTGCTCGGCGGTGATGGGCTTGCGCACCAGCGGCTTCTCGGCGCCCTCATAGACGGGAATATCGGTGCGGCCGCACAATTCGCTGATGATGCGGATGTTGCGGCTGGTCAGCTTCAGCGGAACGTTGCCGGCGACGGCGCACAATCCGAGAATGTCGATTTCCTCCGGGCTTGCGAAGGCGAGCATGATTGCCGCCGCGTCGTCCTGGCCAGGATCGGTGTCGATAATGATTTTTCTGCGTTCTGCCATGTCTTGCCCGCCGTTGAGATGAGCGCTTTTTTCGAGCTGCGGATGCTCACTTGTCAAGCCTCATTCCCCGGTGTCCCCTTTGCTCGTCGCCGCGTCTTGCGTATTGCGGTTGTGCTTCCCATATTGCAGGGGCCGGTGCGATTAACCGGCGAGGTTGCCGGAAGCGGGACCGCGAAACGTCGCTTGGTTGCAAGGACAAAAGAGACATGAGCCGCATGACGCCATTCACCCACCCGCTTCTGCTGGGTTTTGATGCCATGGAAAAAACGCTGGAGCGCATGGCGAAGGCCAATGACGGCTATCCTCCCTACAACATTGAGCGCCTGCCCGGTGGGGAAGACGTGCCGGAACGCCTGCGCATCACCATCGCGGTTGCCGGTTTTTCGCAGGACGATCTGGATGTGACGACGGCCGATAATCAGCTCGTCATTCGCGGACGCCAGCAGGAACAGGAGAAACGCGATTTTCTCTATCGCGGCATCGCGGCGCGCCAGTTCCAGCGGGTTTTCGTGCTTGCCGATGGCATGCAGGTCAGGGAAGCGCGCCTGCGCAACGGCCTTCTTTCCATCGACCTGGTGCGGCCGGAAATTTCAAACGTGGTGAAGAAAATTAATATTTCCGTCTCAGAGTAGAACGTGAACGCCGGAATCCGACACGAATCGCTCGGCGTGAAGAAGGAGGCTGAAATATGCTGTTGAAAGAAGCGCATGCGCGTCTCACCCAATCCCAGCTCGCCCATATCGGCGAAGGAGAGGTGGGATATATCCGCAAGATCCGCGCGGAAGACGTCAGCCGCTGTTTCCCGGAAGCGCCCGATCTCGATCCGCAATTGGACCTTTGGGCGCTGTTCGGTGCAGATGGTACGCCGATCCTCCTGACGGACAACCGGTCCAGTACGTTTTTCAAGGCTGCCGAAGACGATCTCCAGACCGTCAGCCTGCATTGAAGAAAAAAGCCCGCTTTTGAGCGGGCTTTTTCTTGAGCGGGTTAAAGGAACGGGCGGTCCGGCATGTCGTCGATGGAGATGACGCCGTCCTTGTTCTTGTCCAGCCGTTCGAACATCTTTTCGCCGGCGGCGGTGAACTCGGCCTTGCTGACCTGACCGTTCTCGTCGGTATCGGCCCAGCGGATCAGCGCGAAACCTGCGCCCTTGCCGCCATGCTTGCCCCAGCCCTGATGGCCGAAACGGCCGCCATGTTCGCGCTCGGCATGTCTTTCGGCGCGTTTGCCCTCGGGGCCTTTGCCGTCTTCGGCTTTGGCGTCCTCACGCTCGGGACGGGGATTGGCGGCGCGGAAAGCTTCCATCTTCGCCTGGCGATACTCACGCATTTCCTTCGGCGTGATCGAGCCGTCCTTGTCCTTGTCGATCTCTGTGAAGAGCGTGTCCTGACGGGCGGCGAATTCCTCCTTGGAAATCTTGCCGTCCTTGTTGGTGTCAGCCACCTTCAGCAGGTGAACGAAGGCCGCTTCCTGGCGGATCGGCATGCGCTCGCCATGGCCTTTGCCCGGAGCGGGCGGGGCGGCAAAGCTTGCCGTCGCGGCCGTGCCGATCAAAAGGGCTGCGCCAAGAGCAGACAGGGCGATTTTTCGTGTGGTCATCGTCATTACCTTTCTTTGGTGTCCCTGAAGAGAAGATAGTGACGTCCAATTCGCCTCACCACTTAAACATCAGTAAGGTGGATGAAGCTTCGGTAATGTTCGCTGCTCAGCCTGCGATGGTTTTCGTCAGGAAACCGGTCAGGTCGTCGGTGATGTAGTCGATATGCGCATCCGTGGCGGCGGGGATTTCCCAGCGTTCCATGATGATGCCCTCGAGATTGGCGGGGACGAGCAGAACGGTCTTCATGCCAAGTGCCTTGGGCGCCGCGAGATTGCGCGGCAAATCCTCGAACATGGCGGCTTTTTGCGTGTCGAGTTTCGCAAGCGCCGCGAACTTCTCATAGGTCGCGCTGGCCGGTTTCGGCAGATAGCCCGCGGCGACGATATCGAAAATATCCTCGAAATGATCGAGAATGCCGAGCGCACCGGCGGCGGCCTGCGCATGTTTGACGCTGCCGTTGGTAAGGATGAATTTGCGGCCCGGCAAAGCCTTGATTGCCTCACCGAGTTCCGGATGCGGTTTCAGCGCCGAATAATCGATGGCATGGGCGCGTTCCAGAAACTCGTCCGGGCTGATGCCGTAATGGATCATCAGCCCCTGAAGCGTCGTGCCATGGTCATGATAATAGCGCTTCTGCAGTGCCCGGGCCTCGTCGGGATCGAGCTTCAGAAGCTCCGCCACATAGGCCGTCATGTTACGGTCGATCTGCGAAAACAGATTGATGTGATGCGGATAGAGCGTGTTGTCGAGATCGAAGACCCATTCGCTCACATGGTCGAAATCGGCGGCTTCGGGCAGGTTTTTCGGCTTTGTGTCCATGGCCTGCTTTATGCCCGTTTCGAAGGCCGAAGAAAATCGAAAAGACGACGATTGATCAGAAAATCGGGCTTGGCTGCGGCCTCCGGCCCATGATACCGCCAAAGCCATGGAACTCTGGATAGGCATCACTTTCGCAAGCGCGTTCTTGCAGAACCTGCGCTCGACCCTGCAGAAGCACCTCAAGGGCATGATGGGCACCACGGGCGCAACCTTCGTGCGCTTCGTGTTCGGCATGCCTTTCGCTCTCGCCTATCTTGCTTTCCTGCATTTCGGGCTCGGTCGCCCTCTGCCGGTGCCCAACACGTCCTTTGCCGTGTGGGCGACGGTCGGCGCCATGGCGCAGATTGCCGCCACCTTCCTGCTGGTGCACCTGTTCTCGTTTCGCAACTTCGCGGTTGGAACGGCCTATTCCCGCACAGAACCGGCGCAGGCGGCACTGTTCGCGCTTATCTTCATCGGGGAAAGCGTCAATGGCGGCACATTGGCGGCCATCGCCATCTCGGTCGCCGGCGTCATGCTGATTTCGGTGGCGCGCACGGAAGTCACGCCCGCTTCCTTCTTCACCTCGATCTTCAGCCGGACGGCGGGTATCGGCCTTGCCTCGGGCGCTTTCTTCGGCCTGTCGTCGGTCGCCTATCGATCGGCGTCGCTTGCGCTTGCGCCGAGCCTTCCCGCTCCGGACGCGATGATGCAGGCGGGCTTTACCCTCGTTGTCGTCATCGTCATGCAGACGGTTTCGATGTTCCTGTGGATCGTCTGGCGCGAGCGGGAAGAGTTGCGGCGGATCGCCAGGGTGTGGAAACCGTCGCTTGCGGTCGGTTTCGTTGGCGCTACGGCCTCGTTTGGCTGGTTCACGGCGATGACCCTGCAGCAGGCCGCCGTGGTGAAGGCATTGGCGCAGGTGGAGATGCTTTTCGCCTTCGCCTCGACCGTGCTTTTCTTCAAGGAGAAGATCAACCGGCTCGAACTTTCCGGCTGCCTGCTGATTGTCGTGGGCGTGCTGTCGCTGCTGGCATTCGGCTGAATGCCTGTCGTGGCGGACAGGCTTGCCGTCCGCCACATGAAGCCTATCAGGGCACGATGAGCGTGCCGGCGCCTTCCGTGAAGATTTCCAGAAGGACGGAGTGGGGCGTCTTGCCGTTGAGGATCACCACGCCCTGAACACCGGCCTTGATGGCGTCGATGCAGGTCTCGACCTTCGGGATCATACCGCCGGAAATCGTGCCGTCCTTGATGAGCGCACGCGCCTGCGAGACGGTGAGTTCCTTGATGAGTTCCTTGTTCTTGTCGAGAACGCCGGGAACGTCGGTGAGAAACAGCAGACGCGAGGCGTGAAGCGCACCCGCAATCGCGCCGGCGAAGGTATCGGCGTTGATATTGTAGGTGGCGCCATCGCGGCCAGGCGCGACCGGAGCGATGACCGGGATCATTTCCGACTTGGCGAGCAGGTCGAGCAGGGTGCGGTCGACTTCGGTGACTTCGCCGACGAAGCCGAGATCGAGCACACGTTCGATATTGCTGTCGGGATCGATGACGGTCTTTTTCGCCTTTTCGGCGAAGACCATGTTGCCGTCCTTGCCGCACAGGCCGATGGCCCATTCGCCCGTCTGGTTGATGAGGGCGACGATTTCCTTGTTGATCGAGCCGGCCAGAACCATTTCGACGATCTCGACCGTCTTGGCGTCGGTGACGCGCAGGCCGCCCTCGAATTTCGATTCGATGCCCATCTTGGTCAGCATCGCGCCGATCTGCGGGCCGCCGCCATGCACGACGATGGGGTTAATGCCCGATTGCTTCAAAAGGGCGATGTCTTCCGCGAAAGCCTTGCCGAGCGTGGAATCCCCCATGGCGTGGCCGCCATATTTCACCACGATGGTCTTGTTCTCGTATTTCTGCATGAAAGGCAGAGCCTGTGCGAGCAGCCGCGCCTGAGTTTCGCTTTCGGAAGACGTCATCTAAAAACCTCGGTCTGTGGTTGCGGCCGTTGAAAGCCTGTCACCGCTCTAAAGCAAGTCTTTGACGGATGAAATAACCTCCTGGCCTTATTGTGTCGGCAGCGGTCAAATTTCTTTTTTTTGGCTGTCCCAACGCTGTAATGCGATTGACATAAAGGCCCAATGGGACCAGCCTTGCAGGGGAAAGGGGAGGGGTTAATTCAGGGCGATATGGGATGTCGCGCGCCGCGGGAGCGATGCTGACCTGAACGACCGAGGAGCGAGAGACCACATGACGGCACCCGATCGAGACAAGCAAAGCGGTTTGCGGGATGAAGTCCTTGCGGGCGAATATGTGCTGGGTGCCCTGCCGCCGGAAAGCATGGCGGAGCTTGCCAAGCGCGTCAAACGCGACCGCCAGTTCGCGGCCATGGTCAGGCGCTGGCGGGACAATCTGGCGGAAACCGAATATCGCGAAAACGCGACCGTCGCCGCGCTGCTGGAGCGGGACCCAAGCCGCTCCGGCCTGCCTTTCAGGGGCCAGCCGCTGCGGGGTGGCAGCATGTTCGCAGCCATGCTTTCGGAGGTCTGGCATTCCGTGCGCTTCTGGCGCCTACTGGCGTTGACGGCGACGCTCTGGACCGCCGTTCTGCTTTTCACCATCGCCTGAGAGGCGTGCCTCTCAAAGAGAGATCGTTCTGACGATCTCGGCCCGCAGGCTATCCAGCCCGAGTGATTTTTCCGAGGATGTGGCGAGAACTTCCGGATAGGCGGCGGGACGCTTGCGGATTTTCTCCAGCGTTTCGCCGATCAGACGCGGAACGCCGGCATCCTTGATCTTGTCCGTCTTCGTCAGCACGATCTGATAGGAAACGGCCGCCTTGTCGAGCAGGGTCAGAACCTCCTCGTCGTTCTTTTTCACGCCGTGACGGGAATCGATCAGCACGTAAACGCGCTTCAGGGTCGCACGGCCGCGCAGATAATCGAAGACGAGCTTGGTCCAGGCGTCGACCTGATCCTTGGGGGCCTGCGCATAACCATAACCGGGCATGTCGACCAGCGCCATCGGAGGCAGATCGCCCGCTTCGCCGGAATAACCATCCGGAACGAAATAGTTGAGTTCCTGCGTGCGTCCGGGCGTATTGGATGTGCGGGCGAGCCCTTTATGGCCCACCAGCGCATTGATGAGCGAGGACTTGCCGACATTCGAACGACCGGCGAAGGCAATCTCCGGCGGGCCTTCGGGCGGCAGGAATTTCATCGCGGGAACGCCGCGAATGAAAATCCAGGGTCGCCCGAACAGGGGCTTTTCGGTTGCCGTGCCGGTCTCACTCATTTCGATTGCACCGGCTTTCGCTTGAACAGTCCTTTGATGTTATCGAACAGCTCGATCTTGGCGCCCTGGCGCTTCATGATGACGGCCTGCTGGGTGATGGAGAGCGTATTGTTCCATGCCCAGTAGATGACCAGACCGGCCGGGAAGGAGGCCAGCATGAAGGTGAAGATCAGCGGCATCCAGTTGAAGATCATCGCCTGCGTCGGATCGGGCGGCGTCGGGTTCATGCGCATCTGCAGGAACATGGTGATGCCCATGACAAGCGGCCAGACACCGATCATCAGGAAGTGCGGAACATCATAGGGCAGAAGGCCGAAGAGATTGAACAGCGACGTCGGATCCGGCGCGGAAAGGTCGTGAATCCAGCCGAAGAACGGTGCATGCCGCATTTCGATGGTGACGTAGATGACCTTGTAGAGCGCGAAGAAGACCGGGATCTGCAAAAGCATCGGCCAGCAGCCGGCAACAGGATTGATCTTCTCTTCCTTGTAGAGCTGCATCATCGCCTGCTGCATGGCCATGCGGTCATCGCCATGCTTGGCCTTCAACTCTTCCATCTTCGGCTGCACGCGCTTCATGTTCGCCATGGAAGCATATTGCTTGCTGGCGAGCGGGAAGAAGAGCGCCTTGACGACGATGGTGGTGAGCAGGATCGCCACACCGAAATTACCAAAATAACGGAAGAAGAAATCCATCAGTTTGAACATCGGCTTGGTGATGAAGTAGAACCAGCCCCAGTCGATCAGAAGGTCGAACTTCGGAATGGCGTAAGTCGTCTCGTAACGATCGACCAGCGGCACTTCCTTGGCGCCAGCGAAAACGAGGCTCTTCAGCTCGATCGACTGGCCGGGCTCGACCGTCAGCGGGTCGCTCTTGAAATCGGCCTGATAGCTCGGCTGATTGCCGGTGATGTGCGAATAACGGGTTTCGAACGGCGTCGTCTGCGGCGGAACGATGGCCGCGGCCCAATATTTGTCGGTGATGCCGAGCCAGCCGCCGGTCGCCTTGGCAACCGTTACCGGTGCTTCTTCGACGTCCTTGTACTTTTCTTCCGTCAGGCTGCCGTCTTTGCCCGAAACGCCGAGGAAACCTTCATGGATGACGAAGACCGGGGGAATTGCGGGCTTGTTGTTGCGCGTCACACGGCCATAGGTGGCAAAGGAGATCGCCGCCTGTCCGGGGTTTTCCACCTTGTCGGCGACCGAGATCATGTAATGCTCATCGATCGAAACCGTGCGGGAGAAAATCACGCCCTTGGAATTGGTATAGGTGAGGGTGACCGGGCTGGCTTCCGTCAGCTTGTCGCCGCTTGCCAGCGTCCACACGGTGGTCGGGCCGGGAACGCCGCCGACTTCCTGTGCCGCAACGTAACCGAGTTCGGTAAAGTAGCCGTCCTTGGTGTCGGAGGGCGAAAACAGCGTGATGATCGGGCTCGAGTCATCGACGGTCTCATGGTAGCCCTTGAGCCGGATGTCATCGAAACGCGCGCCGGTCAGGTTGATCGAGCCGGCGATGGCGTTGGTGTCGATGGCCACGCGCTGGGTTCTTGCAATCGACTCTTCGCGGGTCGCCGTGGCGGCAGTCTGCGGTGAGGAGGCGGGCGGTGCGCCTTCAACGGCAGCACCTGGTGCGGCGCCCGGCGCCGGCTGCTGTTGCTGCGTCGTCTGCTGCTGCGCCTGGCGGGCCTCTTCGGCGCGGCGCTGCTGCTCGATACGCGGATTCATGTAAAGGAATTGCCAGGCGAGGACGATGACAACCGAAAGGGCTATCGCGATGAAGTAATTACGGTTCTTTTCCATCATTCTTTCCTGGAGCGGGTCTCCTGGGACCGTTTCGGTTTCGCCGTTCCTTCAATTCGCTCGTTAAGGAGAGACTGAAGTTTCGGGAAGGCCGTATCGAGCACGTCCCTGCGGGCGACAATCACATAGTCATGACCGGGCTTCATTGCGAATCCGGCAGAAAGCCTGACGGCTTCCTTGAGACGGCGGCGCATGCGATTTCGCTCGACCGCGTTGCCTTGTCTTTTCGTTACGGTAAAACCGACGCGAGGCTCGGTTTCCGGGGCTTTCCGGTCAAGCACTTCCAGAAGAAAGGTGCCTCCCCGCCGTTTTTCTCCTGCCTGAACGGCAAGGAAATCCGACCGGTTTTTAAGCCGGCCGGGCAGTTTTCCTGTCTTACTCATGTGCCCGCGACTTTCACCGGGTCACAGAGGCGGCAATTAAGCCGAAAGACGAGCGCGGCCGCGCGCACGGCGGGCTGCGAGAACCTTGCGGCCGCCTGCGGTAGCCATACGGGCGCGGAAGCCATGGCGACGCTTGCGGACAAGCTTGGACGGTTGGTAAGTACGCTTCGACATTTATTTAATACCGCGGTGTGCGGCCCTTCTTGAATTTGCAATAATTTGCAAGAGCGTTTCGTTTTTTGCACGGCTAACCCCGCCTGGGCGAGCTTTCAATGGCCGAGCGTGCGCGGCTTATAAGGGCATAGGCCGAGCAAAGTCAATTGCCGAAGGGGTTTTCGCGCTTCACCTTTTACGGAAAACGCACCGTCATCTCCTTCGCCGACTGCCGATAGAGGCCGATTCCGGCGCGCAATCGATAAAATCTGAAATTCTTTCTTAACGCAGCATTGATAAATCTTGTGACGCGAAAAGTTATGCCAGCTTCCCATTTTCATCGCGCGGCTGGTTTTTGTTGGGGGAACGAAGTTGAGAATTCGCGGTCGTATCAATCTTCTTGTCGGGCTGATGAGCCTTGTGGCCTGTACCATTGGCGGGCTGTCCATCTATGCGATCAACGAATTCCGGGTTCGGTCGCATCATTTCGAGGAAACCGCCGAGAGGGCTTACAAGGGCGAGGCGCTCAACCGTCTGGTAACGGCAGTCGTCATGGAGGCACGCGGTGTCTACGCGGCAGCCGATGTGGCGGCAGCCACCCCCTTTGCCGACGGCATGGTCAAAAACCTCGACGCCATGGAAAAGCTCATTGCCAGCTGGGCGCCGCTCGTGCCGGCGGAACAGCAGGCGAGTTTCGACAAGCTTGTCGGCCGGTCCAAGGAATTCCGCACTTTCCGTCTGGAGACCGTGCGACTGGCGAAGGAAAACGGGCCGCAGGCGGCCAGCCAGCAGGGCAATAACGAGGCGAACCGCGCCAACCGCAAGGCCTATCAGGCGGAGATCGATGGTGTCGTGAAAAACGACCTTGCCGAACTTGAAGTCGTGAAGGCGGGAGTCGATTCTTTCAGCACCGCCATATTCTGGGTGATCGTCGCGGTGACGGTTGCCGGTGTCGGCGCGGGAGCCGCTTTCGGTCTCTACATCGGAACACGGCAGCTTAGCGCACCCATCCGCAGGGTTTCGCAGGTGATGAATGCCGTGGCCGATGGAAATCTCGACGCGGACATCCCCTATCTCGGCCGCAACGACGAAATCGGCGAAATGGCTGCGGCCGTCGAGGTCTTCAAGAAAAACGGCAGCGAAGTGCGCCGCATGAATGCGCAGGAAGCCGCCATGCGCGCCAAGAGCGACGATCTGCAGGCCGGCATGGCCATCGTCGTCGACGCTGCGGCCCAGGGCGACTTCAGCCGCCGCATCAACAAGGATTATGGCGACGACAACCTCAATCGTTTCGCCGCGACGATCAATTCGCTCCTCACCGGCGTCCATAATGGCGTATCCGAGACCAGCCGCGTCATCGAAGGTCTTGCGCGGGGCGATCTGACGGAGAGAATGGATGGCGAGTTCCGCGGCGTCTTCGCCGAACTCCAGGGGAACGTCAACCAGACGCTGACGAAGCTGCGCGAGACAATGCGGGAAGTGCGTGGCAGCACGGAAGGCATCAGCGGCAACGCGAACGAATTGCGCTCGGCGGCCGATGATCTGTCGAAGCGGACGGAACAGCAGGCGGCGGCGCTGGAGGAAACCTCCGCCGCTCTGGATGAGATTACCGCCGTTGTTCGCAACTCGACCGACCGTGCGCAGGAAGCCAGCGCCATGGTCGCCGAAACGAAGCAGAAGACGGAAGAGTCCGCCAATGTCGTGCGCGATGCCGTGTCCGCCATGGATCGCATCGAGCACGCCTCGCGCGAAATCAGCCAGATCATCAATGTCATCGACGAAATCGCCTTCCAGACGAACCTGCTGGCGCTGAATGCCGGCGTGGAAGCCGCCCGTGCGGGTGAAGCGGGCAAGGGCTTTGCCGTCGTCGCTCAGGAAGTGCGAGAACTTGCGCAACGATCCGCAACGGCCGCGAAGGACATCAAGGCGCTGATCACCAAATCCGGCGAGGAGGTCGGGCGTGGCGTATCGCTGGTGCAGAGAACCGGCGGCGCACTGAGCGAGATCGAGACCCGCGTTCTGGCAATCAACGAGCACATCCATTCGATCGCCACGGCCGCCAGGGAACAGTCCACCGGACTGCACGAGGTGAATACCGCCATCAACCAGATGGACCAGGTAACGCAGCGCAACGCCGCCATGGTGGAGGAGACCTCGGCCGCAACCCATAAGCTGAGCAGCGAGGCAGACCATCTCGTGACGCTCGTGGCGCGCTTCAACGTCGGCGCGGAGAATGTGCAGCGCAGCCCCCGCATCGAGCAGCCCGCGAGGCCGATGACGGTCTCCGCCGGACCGGTGGCAGTCTCCGGCAGGACGCCGGCGGTGGCGTCTCCGGCCCGCAAATTGATGAACAGTGTTAGCCGCGCGCTTAACGCCCAGCCTGCGGCAGCACCCGCGCATGGCGACTGGCAGGAATTCTAGGCGACCAGCGGTCCGCTTCAAACCGAATCATCTTCGAACGTCGCCCCTGCTGGGCGGCGTTTGTTTTTCCGGCGATGAAAACCTTTATTTTGCAGCGCATTGGAAAAATATCCATTAGGTCCTATTATCATCGCTGCATATAAACCGAGCCGTTCCACGCAAGCAGCGGCGCGCATACAGGATCATGGCCCGGTGTTTTCTAAAGGCGTAGACAGCTTGGACCGCACGCAAGACGATCCGGTGCATTGCATGCCGGGATTGACCGCCGGTCTTTCGGGACGGCTGCTGCTGCTCACGGTCATCTTCGTGATGATCGCCGAAGTGCTGATCTTCGTGCCTTCCGTCGCCAATATGCGTCTTTCATGGTTGCGCGACCGTCTGAACACGGCTGCGGCCGCCGGCGCTGTTATCGACGGCCTGCAGGCCGAACTGCCGCGAAGCGTGCAGAACGACACGCTGATGGCAACCGGGGCGAAGCTTATCGCGCTGCGCAAGGACGGCACCTCACGCCTGCTCGCCGTGGCGGAAACGCCGCCGGGTGTCGATGAGCAATATGATCTTTCCGACGTTTCGCAGGTGGCGGCGGTGCGGGACGCCTTTTCGACCCTGCTGTTCGGCGGCAACCGCGTCATCCGCGTTTTCGATGTCGTCGGCGACAGCGACACGATCATCGAACTGGTGCTCGGCGAAAACAAGCTGCGGGCGGCAATGCTTGCCTATGCCCGCAACGTTTTCCTGATTTCCATCGTCCTGTCGCTGATCACCGCAGGCCTGATCTTCATTTCCATCAACCGCATCATGATCCGGCCGATACGCCGGCTGACGCTCGGCATGCAGAACTTCTCGGAGGATCCGGGCAATCCCGAGCGGATTTTCGTTCCCGAGCAGGGGGCAGACGAACTCGCGGTTGCGGGCCGCCACCTCGCCGACATGCAGACCGAACTGCAGAAAACCCTGCGCCAGCAGAAGAACCTCGTGGATCTCGGCCTCGCGGTCTCGAAGATCAATCACGACATGCGCAACATCCTGTCTTCCGCGCAACTCATGTCGGACCGTCTGGTGGATGCCAAGGATCCGATGGTTAGGAGCTTTGCGCCGAAACTGCTGCGCACCATCGACCGCGCCGTGGCCTATACCGGCGAGGTTTTGGCCTATGGCCAGGCGACTGAAGGCGCGCCGAAACGCAAGATGGTGCAGTTGAGCCTCCTGGTGCGGGATGTGCGCGATATTCTGGCGCTCGATCCGGATAGCGGCATCGAGTTTCAGGACAGCGTGCCATCCGACCTCACGGTCGATGCGGATTCCGAGCAGCTTTTCCGGGTCATCCACAATCTCTGTCGCAATGCCGTTCAGGCCCTGCAATCGGATACCGCGAATGCCGCGCTTCGGCATCTCTCCATCTCGGCCCAGAGGTCCGGCAGCGTCGTCAGCATCGTCATCGACGACAATGGGCCGGGCATGCCGCGCAAGGCCAAGGAGAACCTGTTTTCCGCTTTCAGGGGTTCGGCTCGCTCCGGCGGCACGGGCCTCGGGCTGGTCATTGCCCGCGAACTTGTGCTTGCCCATGGAGGCACGATCGCGCTCGTCGAAAAGCCCGGTCCCGGCACGCAGTTCCGTATCGAGATCGCCGACCGCGCCGCCTCCGTACAGGCGGCCAGAACCGCCTGAAAAAGCTGCTTTGCAGCCGGCTCGCGCAATCATTCTTCCCGCCCAAACGGACAGGGTATCTGGCCCGTGGAAAATGATCCTCATGGAATTTCCAATAAAATCAATGTGATACATGAATTGCTGCGGAAAAATGACAATTTCGAAGCGAAATCGCTTGCATTCGGAATGAGGACGTTTTAGAGGATCGCCACGCCACCGGAAACGACCGGAACGGCACGCACCCGTAGCTCAGCTGGATAGAGCACCAGACTACGAATCTGGGGGTCAGGAGTTCGAATCTCTTCGGGTGCGCCATTTCTCTTCCCATAAAATTAAGTCCCGAGACAATCGCCGTCACGCGCGATATGGCTGATATCGGCAAGTCCGTTCAGGCGGATGCTTCGACGCTCCGCAGGACCGCGTGAATTCCGAACGTCCCGAATATGTGCTAAAGTCACCCCGTCATCAGCTGTTCCCGGGGTGAAAGCCATGTTGGAAGCGGACAAGGTGTTTGCGGGTTCGATTCCGGAAAATTACGACCGCTATATGGTGCCGCTGATTTTTGCGCCATTCGCCGCCGATCTGGCGCGTCGGGCGGCGGCCTTGATGCCGATTGATATTCTGGAAATCGCCGCAGGCACCGGCGCCGTCACGCGCGAATTGGCTCCCCGATTATTGCCCGCGGCAAACTATGTGGTAACCGACCTCAACCAGCCGATGCTCGATTTTGCGGCGTCGCAACAGGCGTCGGATCGCCGCATAAAATGGCAGCAGGTGGATGCCCAGACATTGCCTTTTGAAAACGCTGTGTTCGATCTCGTTTTCTGCCAGTTCGGCGCGATGTTCTTTAATGACCGCTTGTCGGCCTATCGCGAGGCGAAGCGGGTATTGAAGCCCGGCGGACATTATTTATTCAATGTATGGGACCGCATTGAGGAAAATCACTTCGCGGATGATGTGACGAACGCCCTGGCGCGCCTGTTCCCCGATGATCCGCCGCGCTTCATGGCCCGTACCCCGCACGGTTATCATGACACGGCACTCATTCGCCGCGAGCTGGAGGAGGCCGGCTTTTCCCGCGTGACGATTGAGACGGTGACCGCGCAGAGCCGCGCCTCTTCGCCACGCATTCCGGCCATGGCTTATTGTCAGGGAACCGTGCTTCGGACGGAAATTGAGGCGAGAGCACCGGGAGGGCTCGACACCGCGACAGATTGCGCAGCCGCGGCGATTGAAGCGCGGCATGGCGGTGGCGCGGTTGCCGCCAAAATTCAGGCGCATGTGATTCTCGCCGCCGTTTAAACCGGCGCTGCCGACCCGGTTCTCAGCCTATAAATGCGAACGGGGAATATTTGAGCAATACCCCCCTAAATATTAGTGGTTTTGGGTGGAGGCCTGTACCACCGGGTTTTCCGATAGTCCGAGATTATCGGGCTTTCGAGTGTCATCGAACTTTCCGCAAACCTTCGTCATATTGTCATACAATATAAGCATATGCGCTCCAGAAAAGGAGCGCAGAATGACGCCACAATCACTTGAACTTTCGGGCATCGGTAAAGGCTTCGGGGCTGACGATGTTCTGAAAGAGATCGATCTCTCCATTCGTCCCGGAGAGTTTTTGTCTCTCGTCGGCATGTCGGGCTGCGGCAAGTCCACGCTTCTGCGTATCATTGCGGGGCTGGAAACACCGGATCGCGGTTCGGTCTCCATCGGCGATCAGGATGTGACTGAGGTTGATCCGAGCGATCGCAATCTGGCAATGGTTTTCCAGTCCTACGCCCTTTATCCGCATATGAGCGTGCGCCAGAACATTGCCACACCGCTCAGGATGCGGCGTTTGCCCTTTGCCGCCCGCCTTCCGCTGGTCGGACGGTTTGCGGCCCCGGCAGAAACGCTAAGCCAGATCGACGCCGCCGTCGAACAGGCGGCCGAGACGCTACAGATCGCGCATCTGCTGGATCGCAAGCCGGCGCAGCTCTCCGGCGGCCAGCGTCAGCGTGTGGCGCTTGCCCGGGCGCTGGTGCGTTCGCCTGCCGCCTTCCTGATGGACGAACCGCTCTCCAACCTCGATGCAAAGCTTCGCGCCCATATGCGTGAGGAACTGGCCGGACTGCACCGTCGGCTGGGGGCGACCTTCATCTATGTCACCCACGACCAGATCGAAGCCATGACCATGTCCGACCGCATCGCCTTGATGTCGGAAGGCCGCATCGAGCAGCTGGGCACGCCGGACGAGCTTTACCGCAAGCCCGCGACGCTGACAGTCGCGCGTTTCATCGGCACGCCATCCATCAACCTGCTGCCGGTCGAAATCGACGCGCAGGGTAAAGTCACGGCCTTTGGACGCGATCTTGGCATCGAGGGTGTGGGCCGCGATGCCGGCCCGGCGACGCTCGGCCTTCGCGCCGAAGATTTGCGCCCGGGCGAAGAAGGTTTTGCCGTGCGCGTGGTGCGCAGCGAAACCCACGGGGCCGACCGCTTCGTGAGCTGCCGCCTGCTGAGCGACGAGACGGTCGCCGTCACCCTGCGTCAGGGCGCCGGCGATGCCCTGGGCGCGGATATGAATGGCGTGATGAATCTCGGCTTCGCGCCGGAACGCGCGCATCTTTTCGCGGCCGATGGCCTGCGTCGCAAGGTGACGGTGCGCGAACGGGTGCCGGCATGACGGCGGTCGATTTTTCCACGGCCGCGCGCGCGAAGGCTCGCCCGCGGCTGTCGAAGGCGGACCGGCGGATGATCTGGCGCGGCCTGATGTTCGCTGCCCCCGCAAGCCTGCTGCTTCTGGCGATCTATATCGTTCCGATGCTCGTTCTGGCCGGTTTTTCCGTCACCGATTACCAGCTCGGTTCGCTCTCCACCCGCTTTGTCGGCCTTGGAAACTTCGTCAAGGCATTTCAGGATCCGGTCTTCCTGCGCTCTCTGGCCAATACCGCCATCTATGCGCTCATCGTCATTCCTTTCGGTGTGTTTCTGGCGCTCGGCGTGGCTTTGCTCGTTTATAACCGCAAGCGCAGCCGGGCTTTCTGGGAGGTGGCTTATTTCCTCCCCGTCACCGCAACCCTCGTCGCCATGGCGACCGTGTGGCAGTTCCTGCTGCATCCCTCGCTCGGTCCGGTCAATGCGGCGATCAAATGGCTGGGCTTCGAGCCGGTCGCCTTCCTCTCCAATCCCGTCCTCCTCATTCCCACCATGGCTCTGATGGGCGTCTGGCAGATCCTGGGTTTCAACATGGTGCTGTTCCTCGCCGGCCTCACCGCCATTTCGAAGGATCTGCACGAGGCGGCGCGGCTGGATGGCGCCAAGAACCCGATCGACCGCTTCCTGACCGTGACCTGGCCGATGCTTGGGCCGACGACCATGTTCGTGGTGGTCACCACCTCCATCTCGGCCTTCAAGGTGTTCGAGACGGTGGCTGTGCTCACCAAGGGCCGCTTCGGATCGGAAACCCTGCTGTTCGATCTCTATCTGGAAGGTTTCGAATATTCGAACACCGGTTATGCCGCCGCGCTGACGATTATCTTCCTCGCGATCGTGCTGGTCCTGTCTATCGGCCAGACGCTGCACATGGACCGGAAGGTGCATTACTGATGGCCGCACTCCGCAAATATCTCCCGCATCTCGTGCTTGCCCTTGGCGCTTTCGTGATGCTCCTGCCGTTCTACTGGATGGTGTTGACCTCGATCCGTTCACCGGCAGAGATTTTCGATGTCTCGCTCTGGCCGATCCCGCAGAAATTCGACGCGGCCGATAATTACGCCCGGGCGGCGGGTCAGGTGCCGATGGCGCGTTTCATGCTGAACGGCGTCATCGTCTGCGTGGGCATTCTCGTCGTGCAGATCCTGACGTCGGTTCCGGCTGCCTATGCGCTGGCGAAACTCCGGTTCCCGGGCCGCAAGCTGCTGCTGGGCCTCGTCATTGCGGCGCTTTGCGTCCCTATTCAGGCGCTCGCATTGCCGCTTTTTGTCGGTCTCGCCAAGACGGAACTCCTGAATACCTATTTCGCGATGATGATGCCGTTCTTCCTTTCGGTCTTCGCCATCTTCCTGTTCAACCAGTCCTTCCGCAGCTATCCGAATGAGATTATCGAGGCTGCCCGCATGGACGGGTTCTCGGAAATGGAAATTTGTTGGGGACTGGTCCTTCGCGGGTCGCTGCCTTCGCTCGCCGCTTTTTCGATCTTTTCGCTCGTTGCCCACTGGAACGACCTTTATTGGCCGATGATCGTGGTCTCTGACACCAATCTCGCCCCGCCGCCGCTTGGCATGATGCTCTTCGCCGATGTCGAATCCGGCGCGAATTACGGTGCGCTGATGGCGGGCGCCACACTGATTACCGCGCCGATGGTGCTGTGCTTCCTCCTCGCACGGCGGCACTTCATCGCCGGTATTACCATGACCGGCGTCAAGTGACGCCGTTCAGATTTCCTCCTCCCAACCTCTCTGGAGACTGACATGAAACTCAACCGACGCGCTGTGATGGGCGGTCTGGCTCTCGGCATGGCTTTTGCGGGCCTCGCCCAGCCGGTTCTGGCCAATGAAATCACGCTCAACGTTCTTTACAACCTGCCGGGCTTCACCAAGTTCCATCAGCCGCTGGCCGATGAATTCATGAAGAAGAACCCGGACGTGAAGATCAACTTCTTCGCTCCGGCCGCCGGTTATAATGAAGGCCAGCAGCAGGTTCTGCGCTCCGCCGTAACGGGCAATCTGCCGGATGTTTATTTCTCGGGTTACAATCTGACGGCGGAACTCGTTCACACGCTCGCACCGCGCAACCAGATCACCGATCTCGGCCCGTTCATTCAGGCTGAAGGCGGTCAGGCCTTCCTCGACAAGAACTACAGCCCGAAGATGGCCGCCCTCGGCCAGATCGACGGCAAGCAGTATGGCCTGCCGGTCAATGCGTCCTCGCCGATCATCTACATCAACTCCGACCTCGTCACCAAGGCTGGCGGCGATCCGGACAAGATGCCGACGACCTTTGCGGAACTCATTGCTCTCGCAAAGAAGATCAAGGCTCTCGACCCGAAGTTCGCCGGCATGAGCTACGACATCAATGGTTGGCCGGATGACTGGTTGTGGCAGGCGCTCATCGTCGAACAGGGCGGCAAGCTCGTTGACGAGAAGGCCAAGACCGTTGGCTTCGATAACGAGATCGGCCTCAACGCCCTGAAGATGACCCGTCAGTTCGTCACCGAAGGCGGCCAGAACCTGCTCGACTGGGATCAGTCGCGCCAGCAGTTCGGTGCAGGCCTCACCGGCTTCATCTTCTCGACGCCTGCCCATGTTCAGACGATCCAGGGCCTGGTCGGCGACCGCTTCAAGCTGAAGACCGCGACCTTCCCGCTCGACAATAAGGAAAAGGGCGGCGTTCCGACCGGCGGCAACTCGGCTGTTATCCTGACACAGGAAAAGGCCAAGCAGGACGCCGCCTGGAAGTACCTGAAGTGGATCACCGGTCCGGAAGCGCAGAACACCATCGTTCGCATCACCGGTTACCTGCCGACCAACAAGCTGGCCACCGGCCCGGACTTCCTCGCTCCTTATTATGTAGAGAACCCGAATGTGAAGACCGCTTCGCTTCAGGCTGACCGCTCTCTGCCCTGGGCCGGTTATCCGGGTGGCGATTCCGTCCGCATCTGGCGCACCCAGCGCGACATCATCGGCACCGTCATGCGCGGTGAGGTGACGCCGGAGGCCGGTCTCAAGCAGATCGTCGAGCAGACCAACGCCCTGCTGAAATAAGCAAAACCATCGAAAAGGCTGCGGGGAAATCCGTTCCCGCAGCCATTTTGCGCAGAAAGACCTGTTATGAAGATCATTCAGATCACCGACACCCATCTCGTACCCCCCGGCATTGCTGTAAACGGCGTCGACCCGGAAAAGCAGCTACGCGCGGCGGTGGCCGATATTGTCGAAAAACATGCCGACGCCGATCTTCTTGTGATGACGGGTGATCTCTGCAATTACGGCGAGCCGGAAGCCTATGAGCTGCTTCGCGATATCCTCGCGCCCGTCTCGATCCCCGTGCGGTTGATGCTCGGCAATCACGACCGCCGCCCGGAATTCGTGACCGCCTTTCCGGAACAGCCGCGCGACGATAACGGCTATATCCAGTCCTTCATCGATACCGAATTCGGTCGGCTGCTGTTTCTCGACAGCCATGAGGCCGATGTGATCGGCGGCATATATGGCGCGGATCGTCTGGCTTGGCTGGAGAGTGCGCTGGAAAGCGCGGGCGAATTGCCGGTGACGGTATTCATTCATCACCCGCCGATGGATTGCGGCATCCGCCATTTCGAACATATCGGCATGCATGATGACGGAGCTGTCATGCGCCGTCTCGCCGCTCATCCGGCCGGTATACGTCATATCATTTTTGGCCATATCCATGTGCCGATGGCAGGCACGACCGCCGAAGGCATCGCCTACAGTTCCGGTCAGGCCTGCGCGCACCGTTTCATCACCGATATCGATGTTGTCGATCCGCTGTGGGCGGGCGGCAATCCCTGTTACCGGGTCATAAGCCTCGGTACATTTGGCCTGCGCGCCTATGATGCGGAAGTGGGGCAGGTCGTGCTCGGTCAGGCGCCTGTTTGCGAAGGCCCCTGACACCGGACGTTTCCGTGTTGCACGGAGATGACCTTCGCCTCGTCGCCTGTTGCCGGTGGTGAGGGAGGGGTTTTGGCGATTGCAGGGCTGCGGTGGTGAGAAGACCTCCGTGGCCTGTCGCGCCGATGCGTCACTTGAGGTTTGTTGAACGGGATGTGATGCGTCGAAACCATGGTTCCGTGCGCACCCTTGATCTATGTCAGTTTCATCGATGAAACTGCACGCCATAGTCGCCGAAAGGTGGCCAGCCGAATGCCGTGCCATCGTGATGACAGATCATGGAGAATTGCATGCTTGAAAAGCGTATCCGCAACGCGTCCCTCTTGAACAGGATCGTCAGCGCCGAAGAGGCCGCCAGTCTCATTCAGGACGGCATGACGGTGGGCATGAGCGGTTTTACGCGCGCCGGCGAAGCGAAGGCGGTGCCGCTGGCGCTGGCCGAGCGCGCCAAGACGAACCCGATGAAAATCACTCTGATGACCGGCGCCTCACTCGGCAACGATCTCGACAAGACCATGGTGGAGGCGGGCATGCTGGCGCGCCGCATGCCGTTCCAGTCCGATCCGGCTTTGCGCAGGGCGATCAATGACGGCAAGGTGATGTTCATCGATCAGCACCTTTCCGAAACGGTCGAGCAATTGCGCGGCGGCCAGATCCACGGGGTCGATATCGCCATTGTCGAGGCGGTAGCGATCACTGCGGAAGGCGGCATCGTGCCCACCACCTCCGTCGGCAATTCCGCAAGCTTCGCCATTCTGGCCGACAAGGTCATCGTTGAAATCAACCTGTCCCAGCCCGAGGTGCTGGAGGGGTTGCACGACATCTTCATTCCCGCCAGGCGCCCGACCCGCATGCCCATTCCGGTGGTGGCGACGGATAGCCGTGTCGGCCTGCCGTTCATTCCGGTGCCGCCGGAAAAGATCGCCGCCATCGTGCTGAGTGACAAGAGCGACAGTTTTTCAACCGTGCTGCCGCCGGATGACGAGACCAAGGCCATTGCCGGCCATCTCACCGAATTCCTGTTGAACGAGGTGCGTCATGGCCGCATGACCCATGAGCTCCAGCCGCTCCAGGCCGGCATCGGCACCATTGCCAATGCCGTGATGCACGGTTTCATCGATACGCCGTTTCACGATCTCAAAATGTATTCGGAGGTCCTGCAGGACTCGACTTTCGAACTGTTTGATGCGGGCAAGCTGACTTTCGCCTCCGGCTCGTCGATCACGCTGTCTTCCGCCATGAACGAGCAGGTGATGCCACGACTGGCGGAATATAAGAGCAGGCTTATCCTGCGGCCGCAGGAAGTCAGCAACCATCCGGAAGTTATCCGCCGCCTCGGCATTATCGGCATCAACACGGCACTGGAATTCGATATCTACGGAAACGTCAATTCCACCCATGTCGGCGGAACGCATATGATGAACGGCATCGGCGGCTCGGGGGATTTCGCCCGCAACGCCTATATGTCCATCTTCGTCACCAAATCGATCGCCAAGGGCGGGGCCATTTCAAGCGTCGTGCCGATGGTCAGCCATGTCGATCATACCGAACATGATGTCGATATTCTCGTCACCGAAATCGGGCTTGCCGATCTGCGTGGGCTGGCGCCTCGTGAGCGCGCGGCGGTCATCATCGCGAACTGCGTGCATCCTGATTATCGTGATGCGCTGATGGATTATTACCAGAGGGCGGCAGCGCGGGGCGGGCACACGCCGCATCTCATCGAAGAAGCTCTATCCTGGCATGCGGCTCTGCGCGAAAGGGGCACGATGCTGCCGCAGAAATAGGCCTGCTTTTTACGAGGTGCCCCGTTGCCGGTGTGAAAGCCGCGCAATTGGGTCCGTTTGGACACACAAGCGCGGAAATTGTCCGCTTCTGTGCCGTGGTTGCTGGCGCGTCTGTTCCGCCTCCGGTAGAAAATCCTCTCCCCCGGCTGCTGTCCGGCTGCCTCTGGGTTGTAGGAGAGTAACGTGATGCCCATTCGCTTCGTGGCCATGATCGCCATTGTCGCCCTGCTCGCCGGCTGCGGGGGGCGTCCGATCGAGGTCATGACGCCAACGGGGCAGACCGTGGCGGGAACCACACCGGTCAACCTTCTTGTCGCCACTACCCGCGCGCCATCGGAAAACGCCGCCGTGCTTTTTGGCGGCGAGCGTGGAACCGGTCTGAAGGTGGATGCGGTGACGGTTTCCATTCCACCCAATGCCAACCGCAAGGTCGGGCAGGTGCAATGGCCGAAGAAACTGCCGCCGAACCCGCTCAAGGATTTTACCACGGTTGCGGTGGAGCCCATTCGCTCCGAAGCGGAGACACGAAGCTGGATCAGCAAGCATATCCAGAAAGACCGCCGCGTGCTGGTCTTCGTGCACGGTTTCAATAACCGTTACGAAGAATCCGTTTATCGTTTCGCCCAGATCGTCCATGATTCCGGCACGGATGTCGTGCCGGTGGTCTTCACCTGGCCGTCGCGGGCGAGCATTTTCGACTATAATTACGACAAGGAAAGCACCAACTACTCGCGCGATGCGCTGGAGGAGATGCTGACGCGCCTCGCCAAGGACAGGTCCATCGGCGAAGTCACGGTCATGGCCCATTCCATGGGCACCTGGCTTGCGGTGGAGGCGCTGCGCCAGATGGCCATCCGCAATGGCCGGGTCGATCCGAAGATCGGCAATGTCATTCTCGCCGCGCCGGATCTGGATGTGGACGTGTTCAGCCGGCAATTCGCAAGCCTCGGCAAAACCCCGCCGAAATTCACTCTGTTCGTTTCGCAGGATGATAGGGCGCTCAGCCTGTCACGCCGCATTTCCGGCAATGTCGACCGTCTCGGCCAGATCGACCCATCGGTCGAACCCTATCGCAGCGAGCTTGAAAAGGCCGGCATCACCGTTCTGGATTTGACCAAGCTGCAATCCGGCGACCGCCTGAACCATGGCAAATTTGCCGAAAGCCCCGAGGTTGTCCGGCTTATCGGCGACCGCCTTATCGCCGGTCAGACGGTGACGGATTCAGATGTCGGTCTGGGTGAGGCGCTGGGTGCAGTCAGCATCGGGGCTGCGCAAACCGTCGGAACGGCGGCGAGCGTCGTGGTCAGCGCGCCGATTGCGGTCTTCGATCCGCGCACGCGTGAAAATTACGGCAGGCAGGTGGAACGGCTCGGCCGCTCCGTGGAAAATACCGTTGGATCGGTGGGCGATACGGCCGGTTCCGTGGTGGACGATCAGGCTGTTCAGTCGTCGAGAGTGAATTGCGAGGCGGCCGCCAATCGAAACCGGGCAGAGTGCCGTAACCGATAGATCAAAGATCAAGAGCGAGATGGTGAAACCGTAAGCGATTTTCACCATCTCGCCCTCGCAGATTTGTATACAGCTTGTATTTTTATCTGTATGGTCGGGTCAACAAGCCAACTTCCGGAGTAGACCCCCATGCGTTGGAAACGCACCCTCCAGCTTCTCGATGTTCATTGCGAAGGCGAAATCGGCCGTGTCGTCACCGGCGGCGCGCCGAAAATTCCCGGCGACACGGTGGCCGAACAGCTTCACTGGATGAATACCGATCCGCAGGGTGAGGCGCTTCGTCGCTTTCTGACGCTGGAGCCGCGCGGCACACCGATGGGGTCGGTCAATCTTCTCCTGCCGCCAAAGCACCCGGATGCGCACGCCGCCTTCGTCATTCTCCAGCCGGATCAGGCGCATGCCAGCTCGGGCTCGAATTCCATCTGCGCGACGACGGCGCTTCTGGAAAGCGGCATGGTGGAAATGCAGGAGCCGGAAACCGTCATCATCCTCGAAACGGCCGCCGGTCTGGTCAAGGCCACGGCCACCTGCCGCGATGGCCGTTGCGAAAAGGTCAAGCTGACCATGGTGCCATCCTTCGTGCATGAGCTGGATGTCAGCATCGACACGCCCGAATGGGGCAGGGTGACGATGGATATCTCCTATGGCGGCATCTTTTATGCGCTGGTCGATGTCCGCCAGATCGGCCTCACCATCGAAAAGGCCAATGCTGCGAAGCTGGTTGCGGCCGGCATGATCCTGAAAGATCTGGTCAACCGCGAAATGACCGTCGTTCATCCGGAAATTCCGGCCATTTCCGGCGTTGCCTATGTCATGTTCCGCGATGTGGATGCGGATGGCTCCATCCGCACCTGCACCACCATGTGGCCGGGCCGGGCGGATCGCTCGCCCTGCGGAACCGGCAACTCCGCCAATCTCGCCACGCTTTATGCGCGCGGCAAGGTGAAGGTGGGAGACGAGTATAAATCCCGCTCGATCATCGGTTCGGAATTCGATGTCGGCCTTTCCGCCGTTACCGAGGTGGCGGGTCGCCCGGCCGTCATTCCCACCATTGCAGGGCGCGGCTTCACCTTCGGGCTGCATCAGGTCGGTCTCGATCCGTTTGATCCGCTGGCTGATGGTTTCGCCATGACCGATGTCTGGGGCCCGGAAGCGGGCAACATCTGAGGCAGGCTTTAAAAAAATGACATTTACAGCCGCCCGATGGACTTTGGCGGCTGTTTTCCCGCGGCAAAAGATGCTAAGCGGGCGCCAATTCCGTCATGCTCCGAGGTATCCCGATGAAGTCGCTCACCCTGCGCCGCCCTGATGACTGGCACCTGCACCTGCGTGATGGAGCAATGCTGGAAGGGGTGATCGGGGATACGAGCCGCCATTTCGCCCGCGCCATCATCATGCCGAACCTGGTGCCGCCGGTCGTCACCACGGCCGATGCCCGCGCCTATCGCGAACGCATCGTCAAGGCCATTCCCGCGGGTGACCGTTTCGAGCCGCTGATGACCCTCTATCTGACCGAGGACACGCAGGCCGACGATGTGGATGAGGGCAAAAAAAGCGGCCTCATCACTGCCGTAAAGCTCTATCCGGCTGGTGCGACGACCAATTCCCACGGCGGTGTGCGCGATTTCAACAAGGCCATGCCGGTTCTGGAGCGTATGGCGAAGATTGGCCTGCCGCTTTGCGTGCATGGCGAGGTAACGACGCCGGAAGTCGATATTTTCGACCGCGAGAAGGTGTTCATCGATACGGTTCTGGAGCCGCTGCGCCAGCGACTGCCGGAACTCAAGGTGACGATGGAGCACATCACCACCCGCGACGGCGTGGACTATATCAAGTCGTCCAAGGCCAACATCGCTGGCTCCATCACCACCCATCACCTCATCATCAACCGCAATGCCATCTTGGTCGGCGGTATCAAGCCGCATTATTATTGCCTACCCGTCGCCAAGCGCGAAGAACACCGGCTGGCGCTACGGGCTGCCGCGACTTCGGGCGATGCACGCTTCTTCCTCGGCACGGATTCCGCTCCGCATGTGGACCCGCTGAAGGAATGCGCCTGCGGCTGCGCCGGCATCTATACCTCGATCAACACCATGAGCTGTCTCGCCCACGTCTTCGAGGATGAAAACGCCCTCGATAAGCTGGAAGCCTTCGCTTCGCTTAACGGCCCGGCCTGGTACGGGCTGGCCCCGAACGAGGAGACGATCACGCTGGTCAAGCGCGAGGAAGCGGTGGCCTTTCCTGAAAAAATCGAGACGGGCGCCGGGCCGGTCACCGTGTTCGATCCGATGTTCCCGGTCCATTGGGATGTAAGTTGATTTTTAGTAACCGCCGGCACTGCCGGCGGTTTTGTTATGGTCCCCAGGCATTCGCCCTTCGGCGCCGCCTGCGGATGCCTGCAATGCTGAACCGAGACATTGTGCTTTCCGAAAACCGATCCGGGTTTTCGGAGCGATAAACCAAGGCCGAAAAAGGAGAACGCCTATGAACCATTTCACATTCACTGACCGCGCCGTCGTTGCGGAACTGGTTGCGAAGATGTTGTGGGAAATCAAGGCGGTCCATTTTAATTCGGAAAGCCCCTACACCTTCGCTTCGGGCATGAAGAGCCCGGTTTACATCGACATGCGCAAGCTCATCTCCTTCCCGCGCATCCGCTCGGCGGCGATGGATTTTGCGGCGGCGGCGGTGATGCGCGAGGCCGGTTTCGAGAAGTTTGACTGTGTGGCAGGTGGTGAAACGGCGGGCATTCCCTTTGCCGCTTTCCTTGCCGAGCGCCTCGGCCTGCCGATGATCTATTGCCGCAAGAAGCCGAAAGGCCATGGCCGCAACGCTCAGATCGAAGGCCATATGCCGGAGGGAGCCCGCGTTCTTGTCATCGAGGATCTGACGACGGCCGGCGGCTCGATGTTCACCTTCATCGACGCCATCCGAGCGGCGGGCGGCATTGTCGATCACGGCATCGCGCTGTTCTATTACGGCATCTTCGAAGAGGCCGAAGCGCGCTTCGCCAATGGCAATGTCAAGCTGCATTACCTGACCACCTGGCGCGATGTTCTGGCCGTTGCCCGGGCTGAAAAACTGTTCGACGAGAAGACCCTGTCGGAGGTCGAAGCCTTCCTCGATAACCCGCTGCCATGGTCGGCAAAACGCGGCGGTGTCAGCGAATTGCCGCAATCTTAATTTCGGATGCGGCCAGCCCGGTTTTGCGGCTGGCCTTCCGATCGATCTTCGTCTAAATCGATTTAAGTCCATTTGATTTGCTGTTTTGAGGAGGACCGTAATGATCCTGTGTTGTGGTGAAGCCCTGATCGACATGCTGCCCCGGCAGACGACGCTGGGTGAGGCGGGTTTTGCCCCCTATGCAGGCGGAGCGGTCTTCAACACGGCGATTGCGCTGGGGCGTCTTGGCGTTCCATCCGCCTTCTTCACCGGTCTTTCCGATGACATGATGGGCGATATCCTGCGGGAAACCCTGCGCGCCAGCAATGTCGACTTCAGCTATTGCGCCACCCTTTCGCGCCCGACCACCATCGCCTTCGTGAAGCTGGTGGATGGCCATGCGACCTATGCCTTCTACGACGAAAACACCGCCGGCCGCATGATTACCGAGGCGGAGCTTCCGGCACTGGGCGCGGATTGCGAGGCGCTGCATTTCGGTGCGATCAGCCTCATCCCGGAGCCCTGCGGCAGCACCTATGAGGCGTTGATGACGCGCGAGCACAAAAGCCGCGTCATCTCGCTCGATCCGAATATCCGCCCCGGCTTCATCAAGGACAAGCAGTCCCATATGGCCCGCATTCGCCGCATGGCGGCCATGTCGGATATCGTGAAATTCTCGGATGAAGACCTTGCCTGGTTCGGTCTGGAAGGCGATGAGGACACGCTTGCCCGCCACTGGCTGCATCATGGTGCGAAACTCGTCGTCGTCACCCGTGGCGCCAAGGGCGCGGTGGGGTATAGCGCCAATCTCAAGGTTGAAGTGCCTTCTGAGCGGGTGGAAGTGGTCGACACTGTCGGCGCGGGTGATACCTTCGATGCCGGCATTCTTGCTTCGCTGAAAATGCAGGGCCTTCTGACCAAGGCGCAGGTTGCCTCGCTGACGGAAGACCAGATCAGGAAGGCTTTGGCGCTGGGTGCGAAAGCGGCCGCTGTCACCGTTTCGCGGGCTGGCGCGAATCCGCCCTTTGCGCATGAAATCGGTTTGTGATGAGCGCGGTTGAACCATTTTGAAAAGGTGGTTCAACACTCTTCCCGGTGCTAAAGCCGTAAAAAACCGTTATTTCGATATTATGAAGCTTGTATCCGCTGTTTTTTCACGAAACAAGCATCGCATGAGCGTTCCCAAGTCCCATCCTTTCGATTTCGACCCGACCTATGGCATGCAGCGCGAGCAGCTGCTGGCCATCACCCCGCCCGAAGCGCCGCCGGGCTTCGATGATTTCTGGAAAAAGCGCTATCGCCGCGCGCTCGCCACGGATCCCCGACCGGTGCTGCGCAAGAGCAGGCTCAGCGACCCCCGCTGGCATGTCCTCGATATGACCTACACCTCCACCGGCGGTTTTCGCATCGGCGGGTGGCTGCTTTTGCCGCGCGAAGGGCAGGTGCGCCGTGGCCTCGTTGTCGGCCATGGTTATGGTGGTCGAGGGGAGCCCGATTTCGACGTGCCGGTGGAAGAAACGGCCGTGCTGTTTCCCTGTTTTCGCGGGCTTTCGCTGAGCGCCTGTCCGCCGATCTCATCCGACCCCGCCCTTCATGTTCTCTATAATATCGACAGGAAAGACGATTACATCATCGGCGGCTGCGTCGACGATCTGTGGGTTGCCGTTTCCACGCTCATCAGCCTTTATCCCTGGCTGGAAGGGCAGGTGGGTTATAGCGGCATCAGTTTCGGCGGCGGCATCGGTGCACTGGCCATCCCTTTCGACGAGCGCATAGACCGTGGTCATCTTGTCGTGCCTACATTCGGACACCGGCCGTTCTGGCTGACGCTGCCGACCGTCGGCAGCGCGGATGCGGTTCAGACCTATCAGAAAACCCATGCCAACCTGCTTGAGACGCTGCGCCTGTTCGATGCCGCCTGTGCCGCCACCCGCATAAAAGTGCCGATGCTGGTCGCGCCCGCACTTTTCGACCCTGCGGTCGCGCCGCCCTGCCAGTTCGCGGTGGCCAATGCGCTGCCACAATCAAAATTTAATGAAATATTCATCCTCGACGCCGGGCATTTCGATTACCCTGACAGCGCATCGCAAGATGCGGTCCATAAGGACAAGGTCAGACGGTTTTTCAAGGTGCCATGAAACGCGAATATCTCCGCTGGTATAGTCAAAGACTCCATCGCGACATGGAGTTGTTAATATTCGGACATTCCGGCGCCAAGGTGCTGATGTTTCCCACCCGCGACGGGCGTTTCTTCGAATATGAGGAACTTGGTCTGGTCGGCAGTCTGGCCGACAAGCTGGAGGCGGGCCACCTTCAGCTCTATTGTATAGAGGGGCTGGCCAGAGAGACCTTCTATGCGGCCGGGCATCATCCCGCCGATCGTATTCGCCGCCATGCAGCCTTCGAAGAGTATATTCTGAACGAAGTGCTGCCGCTAATGGCCGAGAAAAATCCGAATAGTGATACGATCGTGCAGGGCTGCAGCCTGGGTGCGTTTCAGGCCGCCAGCCTCGTTTTTCGCCACCCGCATCTTTTTCGCAAGCTCGTCGCCTTTTCCGGCCGTTATGACCTGACGATGAAGGTGGAATCCTTCGGCGACCTGTTCGATGGCTATTACGACGACGATGTCTATTTCCACATGCCGAGCCATTTCCTGCCGGGCCTTGCCTGCCCATGGCGGCTCGATAGCCTGCGGCGTATCGACATGGTCTTCACCATCGGCGATGCCGATCCGTTTCTGGACAACAACCATCACCTCAGCCGGGTTCTGTCGGAGAAGCAGGTGGGGCATCGGATGCATGTCTGGGATGGCCGCGCCCACCGGGCGGGCGCGTGGCGCAAGATGGCGGCGCTTTATATTTGAGCGGCCACATTAAAAAAGCCGGAGGCGTCTCCGGCTTTTTAGATCGAGGGCGTAACGACCCTCAGCCCGCCAGTCCCGCCAGCGCTTTCACCAGCCCCTGGGTCGAGCTGTCATGGCCGGCCGCACTTTCCTTGCCTTCAACCACGGGAAGCAGCCCGGTCGCCAGTTCCTTGCCAAGCTCCACGCCCCACTGGTCGAAGGAGTTGATGCGGAACAACACGCCTTCGACGAAAACGCGGTGCTCGTAGAGCGCGATCAGGCGGCCAAGCGCAAAGGGTGTCAGCTTGTCGTAGACGAAGGTGATGGAGGGGCGGTTGCCGGTGAAGACGCGATGCGGCGCGATGAAATCGGCTTGGCTGTCTTCCATGCCCTTGGAGGTGAGCTGTGCTTTCGCTTCGGCGAGCGTGCGGCCCTTCATCAGCGCTTCCGATTGCGCCAGGCAATTGGCGATGAGAAGCTGGTGCTGGTGGCGCAGTTCGGGCTCGAAACCGTTGGCGGCGATCATGAATTCCGCCGGAATGACGCTCGTGCCCTGGTGGATCAGCTGGTAGAAGGCGTGCTGGCCATTGGTGCCGGGCTCGCCCCAGACGACCGGGCCGGACTGGCCTTCGACGGGCGTGCCGTCGATGGTCACACCCTTGCCGTTCGATTCCATGTCGAGCTGCTGCAGATAGGCGGGGAAACGCGAGAGCCGCTGGTCATAGGGCAGGATTGCACGGGTCGGATAATTCAGCACGTTGCGGTTATAAAAACCGATGAGGCCGAGCAGCATCGGCAGGTTTTCACGGATCGGCGCCTCGCGGAAGTGCCTGTCCATGGCATGTGCGCCATCCAGGAACTTGCCGAAATTATCCGGCCCGATGGCGATCATCAGCGGCAGGCCGATGGCCGACCAGATCGAATAACGTCCGCCCACCCAGTCCCAGAAACCGAAGATGCGGTCGCTTTCGATACCGAAGGCAGCCACCTTTTCCAGTGCGGTCGAAACGGCGGCGAAGTGATGCTTGACGGCAGCCTCACCCAGCTTCTCGGCGATGAAACGGCGCGCGGTCGCGGCGTTCGTCATCGTCTCGATGGTGGTGAAAGTCTTGGAGGCGACGATGAAAAGCGAGGTCTCGGGGTCAACCAGCTTCAGCGTATCGGCAATATGCGCGCCATCGATGTTGGAAACGAAATGCGCGCGCGGGCCGTCATGGAAAGGCGCGAGCGCCAGCGTCGCCATGACCGGGCCGAGATCGGAACCGCCGATGCCGATATTGATGACATCGGTGATCTTCTTGCCAGTCGCGCCCTTCAGCGAGCCGGAACGGATCGCATCGGCGAACTTGCCCATGGCCGCCAGAACGGCGTTCACATCGGGCATCACGTCCTTGCCGTCAACCAGAACCGGCGTGCTGGAGCGATTGCGCAGCGCGGTATGCAGCACGGCGCGGTCTTCGGTGAAGTTGATCGCCTTGCCGGAGAACATCTCCTCGCGCTTGGCCTCGACGCCGCCTTCGCGTGCGAGCTGTTCGAGAAGCGTGACGATCTCTTCGTTCACGGCGCATTTGGAATAGTCCATCAGCAGGTCATCGAATTTGGCGCTGAAACGGCTGAATCTCTTGTCGTCTGCCGCAAAGGCGGCGCGAAGATCGGTTGCGGCTGTGCTGCTCGCCGTTGCTTTCAGTTTTTCGATGGTGGCCTGCATCTTGTGCTCCTCGGCTTCCGTGGAAGGATGAGGAAACTATTCTTTTTCAGGCGGCCAAATCAAGGCGACTTTGATAAAAGAAAAGGGCCGGGATGAAAGAAAGAGCCGGTCGCCCGGCTCTCCCCATTGCGCGAGACAATCAGTTCAGATTGCGCAATTCGCGCCGCAAGATTTTGCCGACATTCGATTTCGGCAACTCGGTGCGGAACTCGATGATTTTCGGCCTTTTGTAGTTCGTCAGGTTCTTGGCGCAGAAGGCCTTGAGCTCCGCTTCCGTGAGCGATTGGTCTTTCTTGACGACGAAAAGTTTGACGGTTTCGCCGGAATGTTCATCCGGAACACCGATGGCGGCGCATTCCAGCACGCCCGGATGGCTGGCGGCCACTTCTTCCACCTCGTTCGGATAGACGTTGAAACCGGAAACGAGGATCATGTCCTTCTTGCGGTCGACGATCTTGGTGTAACCGCGTTCGTCCATGAAACCCATGTCGCCGGAACGGAAGAAGCCGTCGGCGGTCATGGCTTTTGCGGTTTCATCCGGCCGCTGCCAATAGCCGGCCATGACCTGCGGCCCGCGAATGCATATCTCGCCGACTTCGCCTGTCGGCAGGCTATTGCCGTCCTCGTCGCGAATATCGATTTCCGTCGAGGAGATGGGCAGGCCGATGGTGCCGCTGAATTCCGTGGAATCGAGGCGGTTGACGGTGGCGACCGGGGATGTCTCGGAGAGACCGTAGCCTTCGGCAATCGGGCAACCGACGATGGAAAGCCAGCGCTCCGCAACGGGCCTTTGCACCGCCATGCCGCCGCCGAGAACCAGAATGAGCGACGACAGATCGAGCTTGCGGAAATCCTCGTTGTTCATCATCGCGTTGAACAGCGTGTTGATACCGGGGAAGACATGCGGCTGATAATGCGCCAGCTCCTTCACGAAGCCGGGAATGTCGCGCGGATTGGCAATCAGCAGATTATGACCGCCGAGCGCAATGCCCATCAGCGAATTCACCGTCAAGGCGAAGATGTGGCAAAGCGGCAGCGCGCAGATGAAGTTGAGAACCTCCGGGCGGTCTTTTTTGCCATTGAAGGCCGCGTCCAGCCACAGGCTGATCTGAAGCTTGTTGGCCAGAAGATTGGCGTGGGTGAGAACCGCACCCTTGGATACGCCCGTCGTGCCGCCGGTATATTGCAGGAAGGCGATGTCCTGCGCCGTGAGGCTGACCGGCTTCAGCGAAAATCCCTGACCTTCCTTCAGCATCGCCTTGAAGCTGATGGAGCCGGGGATGGTGTAGGCGGGCACCAGTTTCTTGACCTTGCGAACCACCAGATTGACTATATGTCCCTTCAGGCCGAGGAGATCGCCCATCGCCGCGACGACCACATGCCGCACCGCGGTTTTCGGCACCGCCTGCTGGGCCACATGAGCGAAGTTTTCCAGAACGAAGATCGCCTTTGCGCCGGAATCCTTGAGCTGATGTTCCAGTTCGCGCGGGGTATAGAGCGGATTGACGTTGACCACGATCATGCCTGCCCGCAGGATCCCGTATACGGCGACGGGATTTTGCAGGATATTCGGCATCATCACGGCAACCCGGTCGCCTTTTTCCAGCCCTCTGGATTGCAGCCAGGCAGCGACTGCGCGGGTTTCAGCGTCCAGTTCCCGATAGGTCAGGGACTTTCCCATGCTGGAAAAGGCCTTGCGGTCGGCAAATTGCGCACAGCTCTTTTCGAGAAGTTCGACAAGGGAGGCATGGGCGGATGCGGGGATTTCGGAAGGTACGCCCGGCGGATAGGATGCCAGCCAGCGCTTCTCTGCGCTGACGTTTTCCGGGTGTCCCAGGGACAGTTCACTCATGCTTCTCCTCCCAGAGTCTTTGTCGCGCCGCGCATTTTTTGAAACGCGTGAAGGGCGCTTTCGGCTGCCTGATGTTCACGAAGCTCCCGCATTCAGCCGGCCCAATCGGCCGGTTTGAGGGAACCCCATGTGGCGTCACCGGATCGACCGCTCCTCTCGCTCCCCGGTGACGAATGATAGACGCGTAATCCCTTGACGTCCATCTCGTCGGCGAAACCTATTTAACTCTAACGTAAACGTCAATATTGCTGCCGCACATCTCGCCAACTCGTGAAGGCAAAAGCATTTTTCCCGGCTTTTTTGACTTTAATCCTGATTTGAGCGATCAACATAATTCGCAAAGCAGGGCAGGATTGGAAATGGCAGGCAGGGCAGCGCTTGAACTGAAATCGGTCGGGAAGAGATTCGGCGATACGGAAGTGCTGTCCGATATCGATCTTTCCGTCGAACGCGGCGAAATCATTTGTCTGGTGGGACGCTCCGGCTGTGGAAAATCGACCTTGCTGCGCATCGTGGCGGGCGTGGAGACACCGGACCATGGCAGCGTTTCCCTGAACGGCGCTGTCGTTGCCGGTCCCGCTGTTTTCGTCGAGCCGGAAAAGCGCAATATCGGTTTTGTCTTTCAGGATTATGCACTGTTTCCGCATCTGACCGTCGAGCAGAATGTCATGTTCGGTCTTCGGTCTTTGCCGAAGGTGGAAGCCCGCCGCCGCGCCGCCGAGATGATCGAACATGTTCACCTGCAGGAACTGGCGAAACGTTATCCGCATACGCTTTCGGGCGGCGAGCAGCAGCGTGTGGCGCTTGCCCGCGCGCTTGCCCCGCAGCCCGGCCTGCTCCTGATGGACGAACCCTTTTCCAATCTGGACAGGGGATTGCGCGACAGCGTGCGTGAGGAAACGCTCGGGCTGTTGCGGCAACTGGGCACGACGGCGATCATGGTCACCCATGATCCGGAAGAGGCGCTTTCGGCAGGCGACCGTGTGGTTCTGATGCAGCGCGGGCGCATCGTGCAGAGCGGCACGGGTTACGAAATCCACGATCATCCCAAAACCCGTTATGCCGCCGATTTTTTCTGCGCCTTCAACAAGATCGAAGGCCGGGTGAGACAGGGCCGCGTCGAAACGCCGCTCGGGCTTCTGGGCGATGCGTCCGATCTGCCTGACGGCCTCGCCGCCGTTGCCTATGTTCGCCCAAATGCGATTTCGATCATCGAGGACGGCGCCGCGAAAGAAGGAATTGCCGGCGAAATATCGAGCCGTGTCTTCCTCGGGGAGATCGAGCAGCTGGGCATAGCCGTGCCCGGATTGTCGGCCGATCTGCGTGTCAGGACTATGCAGCGCACACCTGCCCTGACGACGGCGGTGCGCTTCGGTATCGATCCCAAGGGAGTGCTGATATTTACTGCAAGTTGAGTGAGCGGATTTGCATGTTTATTTCCGCTCCATTTTCAACTCTTGGTGATCGAATCCGCCTGAAAAACAGAGAAATAAAACTTGATTTGGGTCATCATGTATGATGTCTGCTCCCTCTATATTGCCGCTATCGGAGAGGGAGACAAAACATGACGAAATTTACCAGATTTGCCCTGCTTGCCAGCACGGTTGCCTTTGCGGCCGGAACGGCCGGCGCCGCGGAGCTCAACATCTACACCACCCGCGAACCGGGCCTGATCCAGCCGCTGCTGGACTCCTTCACCGCCTCGAGCGGCGTCAAGGTCAATACCGTGTTCCTGAAGGACGGTCTTGCCGAGCGCGTTCTGAGCGAGGGCGCAAGCTCGCCTGCCGACGTTCTGATGACGGTGGATGCCGGCAACCTCGTCGATCTCGCTGAAAAGGGCGTCACCCAGGCGGTCGAATCCGAGACTCTCACGAAGGCTATCCCGGCTGAACTTCGCGACGCCAAGGGCCATTGGTTCGCGCTCTCCATGCGCGCCCGCGTTCTTTATGTGGCGAAGGATGTCGATCTCGCCTCCTTCAACTATGAAGATCTGGCGGATGCGAAGTGGAAGGGCAAGGTCTGCATCCGTGCCGGCCAGCACCCCTATAACACGGCGCTTTTTGCCGACTACATCGCCCATTACGGCGCTGCGGACACCGAAAAGTGGCTTGCCGGCGTCAAGGAAAACCTGGCCCGCAAGGCAGGCGGCGGCGACCGTGACGTTGCCAAGGATATCCTCGGCGGCATTTGCGATATCGGCATTGCCAACTCCTATTATGTCGGCCTGATGCGCTCGGGCAAGGGCGGCGAGGAGCAGGTAAAGTGGGGCGACGCCATCAAGGTGGTTCTGCCGACCTTCAAGAATGGCGGCACGCAGGTCAATATCAGCGGCGCAGCCGTGGCCAAGAACGCACCCAACAAGGCGGAAGCCGTCAAGCTGCTGGAATATCTCGTCTCCGACGAAGCCCAGAAAATCTACGCTGAAGCCAACTACGAATATCCGGTCAAGCAGGGTGCGGCTCTCAACGAGATCATCGCTTCCTTCGGCACGCTGAAGATCGATAACAAGCCGCTGACGGAAATCGTCTCGCACCGCAAACAGGCGAGCGAGCTGGTCGACAAGGTCGGTTTCGACAAGTAAGGGCCAATCAGCGATAACATGGTGGAAGGCGTTCGCATTCGCGGGCGCCTTTCCGCGTATTTTCTAAAAGCACATGAATCCAGACGCCATCCAGCCATTGACACCTCGTGCCCGAGGCAGGTTTTCATCCTCCTTCTGGTGGCTGTGCCTTTCCGTGCTGGCGGTCTGCGGCGCCATGGTGCCGGTTCTGGCGCTTGTATCGCAGGCGTTGCAGGGTTCTGAAGGCCTGTGGGCGCATCTCGGCTCGACCGTGCTCTGGACGGCGCTTCCGGACACGGCGATCCTTCTCGCCGGGGTCGGGCTGCTGGCCGGCGTCGTCGGAACCTATGCCGCCTGGCTGGTCACTGCCTATGATTTTCCCGGCCGCAAAATATTGGAATGGGCGCTGCTGCTGCCGCTGGCCATGCCCACCTATATCGTGGCTTACGCCTATCTGGATATTCTGCATCCCATCGGACCGGTGCAGGGCGCGATCCGCTGGCTGCTCGGTTATTCCAGCCCGCGCGAATTTCGCCTGCCGGACATAAGGTCCATGATGGGCTGCATCGTCCTTCTCGGCTTCGTGCTGTTTCCTTATGTCTATATTCCCGTGCGCGCCATGTTCCTGACGCAGGCGGGCAACCTGCTGGAAGCGGCACGAACGCTCGGCGTTTCCAGACGCGCAGCTTTCTTCAAGGTGGCAGTGCCGCTGGCGCGCCCGGCGATTGCGGTCGGCATCAGTCTTGCCCTGATGGAAGCGCTGAACGATATAGGCGCATCGGAATTCCTCGGCGTCCGCACGCTCACCGTTTCCGTCTACACCACCTGGGTCACGAAATCCGACCTGCCGGGTGCGGCGCAGATCGCGCTCTCCATGCTGTTCATCGTTGTCGCCCTCGTGGCGCTCGAGCGCTGGGCGCGGCGCAAGCAACGTTATGCGGTTTCGGCACAGAAAAGCAGGGAACTGGAGCCGCTGCGGCTCAACGGCCTGAAGGGCTGGGCCGCTTTCGTACTCGGCGGCCTGCCGGTCCTGATCGGCTTTGTGGCGCCGGCCAGCTATCTCGTCATCGAGGCATGGAAACGGTTCCGTTTCAGCGGCCTCTCCGCCCGCTTTGCCGATGAGGCTCTGAACACCATCGTCTTTGCCGGCCTGGCGACGGTTATCACCCTTATCCTCGGTCTTGCGGTTGCTTACGCCATGCGCCTTGCACCGGGGCGTCTCTCGCTCTGGTCCTACCGGCTTTCGACGGTTGGATATGCGGCCCCCGGCACGGTCATCGCCATCGGCGTGCTGATCGCGCTTGGCGGCTTCGACCGGTTTGTCGACCAGACCATGCGTGACTGGTTCGGCATCTCTACCGGCCTCATCTTCATCGGCAGCGGTGCCGCGCTGATCTACGCCTATTCGGCGCGTTTCCTCACCATTGCGGCGGGCGGTGTGGATGCCGGCCTCAGCCGCATACCGCAATCCTTCGATCACGCCTCGCGAACGCTCGGGCGATCCGCGACGCAGACATTCCGCCAGATTCATCTGCCGCTATCCAAGGCGTCGCTCGCGGCAGCGGCGCTGCTGATCTTTGTCGATTGCGTCAAGGAGCTTCCCGCCACGCTTCTGTTGAGGCCGCTGAATTTCGAAACCTTCGCTACCCATCTTTATGGCGAAGCGGCGCGCGGCACCTATGAGGAGGCGGCAATCGCAGCGCTGGCAATCGTCGTTATCGGCATGCTTCCGGTCATGCAGCTTGCAAGGATCGGCCGGCGCAAGGGCTGATATCGGAGTCCTGTCCCATAAATGACGGGCGCAAAACTGTACGAGAGGCCAATAAGCTTCAAATCCGCCCCGAAAACGACAAGCATCCTGCCTTAATCCTGATGTAAATACTCAGCTTAATTGAGGTGCCGCGGCCTGTCGGATTTGGACATCGGCCGCGATCTGTTTCGGGGCATATCTTGAAAAATTTGCATGGGATGTTTTTGAGCCGTCTGGCTTTGGGCACGGCCGCCGCTGTTTTGCTGGCGCCAGCGATGGGCCACGCGCAGGACACGACCGTTCTGCAGCAGATTACCGTCGAAGGGCAGGGCGCGGAAAACGCAACGGGTCCGGTCCGGGGTTATGTCGCGAAGAAAAGCGCGACGGGTTCGAAAACCGAGACGGAAACGAAGGATATTCCGCAATCCGTGTCGGTCGTCGGCCGCCAGGAAATGGATGACCGCGGCGCGGTGACGAAAATCGACGAGGTACTGCGTTACACCCCCGGTGTGACGGCAGAGCCCTTCGGCACGGACCCGGATACGGACTGGATTTATATTCGCGGTTTTCAGGCCACCCAGACCGGCGTGTTTCTGGATGGTCTGAACCTGTTCAGTTACGGTTTCGGCGGTTTCCAGATGGATGCCGACGGTCTGGAGCGCGTGGAAATTCTGAAAGGTCCGGCCTCGGTGCTTTATGGCGGCGCCAATCCCGGCGGTATCGTGCAGATGGTCCGCAAGCGCACGCAGGATGAGCCGGTGCGCGAAACGGAAATCGGCATCAATAATTTCGGCAATGCCTTCTTCGGCTTCGATCTCGGCGACAAGGTCGATGGTGAGGGCGTATGGAAATATCGCGTCACCGGCAAGGTCTCCGGCGGCGACAATTACACCGATTATTCCGAGGATTTGCGCGGCTTCATCATGCCGCAGATCACCTTCGAGCCGGACGCGCAGACAAGCGCCACGCTCTACGGCTATTTCTCGGCGCTCGATCAGGTTCATATCGGCAACGGCTTCCTGCCCTATGTCGGCACGGTGGTCGACGCGCCCTTCGGCAAGCTTGACCGCAAGGCCTTTTATGGCGAGCCGGATATCGACAATGGCCGCGTCTACCAGTCCATGGTGGGTTACGAGGTCAGTCATGAATTCGACAATGGCTGGAAGATTAGCCAGAACGCCCGTTATGGTCACCTCTACAAGCACGAGACCGGACCCTATGCCGGCGGTTGGGCCAATACCGATGCAAACGGCCAGCCGATCCTCGATGCCACCACCAACGACTATATGCTGACCCGCTTCGGTTACGATGGCGTGTCGAAAGTCGACAGTTTCGGCGTCGATAACCGGGTTGAAGGCCAGTTCGATACAGGCGCGGTCAATCATTCGCTGCTCTTCGGTCTCGACTATAAATATTACCGGCTGGACCAGGTGCAGGCCTGCTGCGGATCGAATGCAATCGGTGCGCTCAACCCGGTCTATGGCTCGACGCAGGGAACGAATTTCGTTTATGCCGACAATATCGTGACCCAGCAGCAGATCGGCATCTACGCGCAGGACCAGCTGCGTTTCGGCGATGGCTGGCTGGTCACGCTGAATGGCCGTTACGACTATGTGGATACGGAACTGAACAATAGGCTCCCTGCCGGCCTCTCCCGCCGCTCGAATGACGATGCGCTGAGCGGCCGCGCCGGTCTCGCTTATGAATTCGACAATGGCCTGACACCCTATGTCTCGGCCGCCACTTTCTTCAATCCGCTCATCGATACGCTTGCGGATGGCACTCCCGCTTCGCCGGAAGAGGGACACCAGTTCGAGGCCGGCATCAAATATGAGCCGACCTTCTTCGACGGCAGCATCACGGCCTCCGTCTTCAAGCTGGTCAAGGACAATGCCGTTGTTTCCTATACGGCCGGTGGTGTGACCACGAGCGGTCAGTTCGGGCAGGTGGAATCCACCGGCTTCGAGCTGGAGGCCAAGGCCAATCTCAGCGAGAACTGGAAGGCGCTCGCCTCCTATTCCTATACGGATCTGGAGATTACCCGCGATGCCAATCCTAACCTTATCGGCAAATCGCCATGGATCGTGCCCGCCCACACCGCCTCGCTGTGGCTGGACTATGCCTTCACCACAGACGCGCTGGAAGGCCTCAGCCTCGGCGGCGGCGTGCGGTATCAGGGCAAGTCCTGGGCGGATGAGGCAAATACGTTGCGCGTTCCGGATGCCGCCGTCTTCGACGCCGCAATCCGCTATGAGAAGAACGACTGGACCGCATCGATCAACGTCGCCAATGTCTTCGACAAGGAATATGTGAAGAGCTGCGCCGGCGTCTCCGTGTGCGGCTGGGGCGATAGCCGCACGATCACCTTCAAGCTTTCCAAGAAGTGGTAAGGCTTGGCTGAAGGCCGGCAGTTGCGGGGAAAGCAGTTTGCCACTATAAACATGAATAGATTTATCATGTTTATAGTGGCGCCATGGCGCCCTGCGGGATCGAGAGGCCATGGCTTTCCGCGTGCGGATGGAAAATGAGATCGAGGGTTTTGCCGTCATTGGCGGCCCACGCTCGCGGGTCTGGAACGGCATCGTCGCCGATCTCTGGGATGTGCGTTGCGCCCCGAAGGCCGGCGGCCGTTATGTCGGCAAGGATCCGCGTTTCGTTTTCCTGCTGGATATGGACGGGACGGATGACGGCCGGTTCATGATGAACCGCTGCCGTCGCGACAATTACGGGTCGTCCAAGGCGAACCGTATTTCCTTCGTGCCCGCCGATCTGGACGTGCATGCCGAACTGAGCAACGTCTCCTTCGTGCGCCACCTCGATCTGCATTTCGATGCGGGATTGCTGGGTGCTCGACTGGTACAGGGCTTCGACCCGCACAGCCTGCTCGATCCGCATCTGATGTTCGAGGATGAGCGCCTGCTGGCGCTGGCGCGACTGATTGCCGCCGAATGCGATAACCCCGATCCGCTGCATGACCTTTATGGCGAAAGCCTCGTGCTGGCGCTATTGACGGATTTCCTGAAAGTGAAACGGGAGCCGGTCAAAAAACGCAGCAAGCTCGCCGCCTGGCAGTTGAGGGCGGCCACGGATTACATTCGCGAACATTGCCTGCGATCGATCCGGCTGGAGGAACTGGCGGAACTCACCAACCTGTCGCAATCGCATTTCAGCCACGCCTTCAAGGCCTCCACCGGCGTGCCGCCACACCAATGGCAGATGCAGGCGCGCATCGATCGCGTCAAGGAACTGATGATGCGGACCGACATGGCGCTGACCGACATCGCCATTGCCGCCGGTTTTTCGGATCAGGCGCATTTCTCCCGCGTCTTTCGCAAGATGGTCGGTGTTTCTCCCTCTGTCTGGCAGAAAATCCGCCAATAAAGGCGCCTTTTCGTTCCATTCTCCTTCAAAAAAATTCCCGCCGCGGCGCCTGAAACGCCGCGGAACGAATTGTCCGTCGAGGGGTTTACCAGACGTGACACAAACGAGGAAAATCAAGGAGGAAAGGCACATGATGCATCAGGAACCCCGCGCCGGACAGGACCCCTATGTCAAGGATACGCCGAGCCTGATCGCCAGCGACAAGGTGGAAGGCACCCGTGTTTACGGTGCCGACAGCAAGCATATCGGCTCGATCCAGCGCATCATTCTGGAAAAGCGCGGCGGGCGCGTGGCCTATGCGGTGTTGAGCTTTGGCGGCTTCCTCGGCATCGGTGACGACTATTATCCGCTGCCTTGGGAAAAGCTGCATTACGACGAAGAACTCGACGGCTACCGCATTGATCTCACCAAGGAAGAGATCGAAAACGCGCCGCACTTCGCCAATCTGGATGATAACGACCTGCTGAACGCCAAGGACCGCAAGGTCTATGATTATTACGGCGTCGCACCCTATTGGATGTAAGGCCCAGGGAAAAAGCGCTTCCGGCTGTTTGATCACCGAAAGCGTGGCAAATAAAAGAACGGCTCCTTTTCAGGAGCCGTTTTCTTTTGGGGGCGTCAATGCGGGTTTTTCTGCATCTCGGAAACCGCGTCTGTGAAGCACTTTCGTGCTTCCTCGGGCGATTTACGTCCGTCAAGGGCGGCGCGGCAGGCGCTTCTCGCTCTCACGAA
Organism: Agrobacterium sp. LMR679; assembly: GCF_027157905.1. Taxonomy (NCBI): domain Bacteria; kingdom Pseudomonadati; phylum Pseudomonadota; class Alphaproteobacteria; order Hyphomicrobiales; family Rhizobiaceae; genus Agrobacterium; species Agrobacterium sp. LMR679. Next base: position 1,506,969 of record NZ_JAPVOJ010000002.1, read on the forward strand.
GCTCAATCCGCCAATTTGGGGCCAGCCTTCGGTCAATAATGTCAAGGCTTCGAAGGGGCCGGCGATGACACTCTTGCCATTCGCCTCGAGATTGACCTCGACAGGTTCTGTCCATCTCTCGTTCTTCATCGTGCACCTCCCAGAGCAACGCGATCCCGAAATACACCCGACAGCGAAGCAACCCATGAACGCAGTCGTGTGTCACTGCTGCTTAGGATATGCGCAAGCGATCGAATTGACAACGGGGATCAGCGGAAGCCGAAAAACGACAGGATCGCCAGAACGATGACGACGAGGCCGACGATGTAGATGATCTGATTCATGATTTTCTCCTTGGCTGATGTCATCACCATAACGTGAGGGAGAAGATGAGGTTCCAGCAGCCCATGAGAATTTAATCACGTACTAAAATGTTGCGGACGTTTCATCGTCGATAAAAGGCGAATGTCACCTGCGCAGGATCACCCAGATGGCGTGGACGATGCCGGGAACATAACCGCACAGCGTCAGGAGAATATTCAGCCAGAAATGCAGGCCGAGCCCGACCTGAAGAAACACACCGACGGGCGGAAGGATGATGGCGATCAGGATACGAATGACGTCCACGATGACAGGCTTTCCAGTTGTTTATGACCTGCCGGAGAACGTGTGGTGGACGGTTTGGTTTCAAGTGACCGCCTTTTACGGCGATTAACAGGCGTCGGGTTTAATTTTCGGAAGCCACAAAAGCCTGGGCGGTGAGTTTGCCATAGCCGCAAAAACACCGCCGCCTTGATAATACAAGGGAAGACACAGACTATTGAAATCTGTGATAGGGCTGAGAAAGCTGATCGCTTTGGTCAGTCCGGATAAATTGCCCGACCATTCGGCAATATGACCGGCGCGTTGCGTACATCGCGGCGACCTCCGCTGCTAGGCTCCGTCCGGGGCTGTGGCCGATTGCGCCATTCGCTTGCGCTCCGGTCCTGACCCCGGTCCCTGTCGCGGCGATCCCGCCACTCTCTTCGTTCTCCCCAGTAACGGCGGTCGTAGTCCCGGTAGTAGCGGTCGCGATCATAGGATCGATAGTACACACCGGTCGTATAGTAGCCCCCGCTGCGATAACCGGGATCATCGACGCATCCGGTCAGAACGCCCAGCGATACCAGACAAATTGCTGCGCTCAATATTTTCATGATTTCTGCTCCCAATAACGGATTCAAACGCGTGATGAAGTCCGCGGTTCCATTGGCGAATACCCTGAGGCAAGCGCTCTTAACCGGACCTGAACAGGCAACCGGCGGTTCAATTCAGCGGCAAGATAGAGATGTCATATCGAGGGCCATCACGTTGCGACGGCGCTCCATGCAGCGCAGAGCAAGGCCGCCCAAGGCAATGATTGGCAATTTTGAAGTTGATTGGGATTTGGAAAATGGTGCCGCTTACGTGACTCGAACACGTGACCCCGTCATTACGAATGACGTGCTCTACCAACTGAGCTAAAGCGGCCCGATTATGACCCGTTTGTTGCGGATCAGCTTCATGGCGGGCTGATACAGGCAATGCTGACGGATTTCAAGCCTTGAATGTGCTGGTTTTGAAATTTCCGTAAAAAGCTTTGCCTGTCCATTGTTTGCCGCAGACTTCAGCCTTTCCCGCAGATGCGCTTTTTGGCCGTTTCATATTCATTTGTCAGACGATCGACGAGCGCTGCCACCGGTTCCACCGACTTGACGGCGCCGATGCCTTGCCCCGCGCCCCATATGTCTTTCCAGGCCTTGGCGCCGCCGGAGACCGTTTCGAAGTCCATTTTCGAAGGATCGGCTTCGGGCAGATTGTCGGGGTCCATGCCGGAGGCGACGATCGAGCTTTTCAGGTAGTTTCCGTGTACGCCCGTGAAATAGTTCGAATAGACGATGTCCTTGGCCTGCGCCTCGACAATAGCCTGCTTGTAGCCTTCGGAAGCGCGCGCTTCCTCGGTGGCGATGAAAGGGGAGCCGATATAGGCCATATCCGCGCCCATGGCCTGCGCCGCGAGAATGGAGCCGCCATTGGCGATGGCGCCGGCCAGCAGCAGCGGGCCGTCGAACCATTCGCGGATTTCCTGAACGAGGGCGAAGGGCGAAAGCGTGCCCGCATGTCCGCCGGCACCCGTCGCCACCGCGATGAGCCCATCCGCGCCCTTGCGGATGGCGGAGCGGGCATGGCGGTCGTTGATGACGTCATGCAGCACGATGCCGCCATAGGAATGCACGGCCGCATTGACCTCCGGCACCGCGCCAAGCGAGGAGATCACCACCGGCACCTTGTATTTCACGCAAAGGCCGAGATCGTGCTCCAGCCGCCGGTTGGACATGTGCACGATCTGGTTGACTGCGAAGGGCGCCGCCGGGCGCTCGGGATTGGCCCGGTTGTGAGCGTCAAGCTCCTCGGTGATCATTGCCAGCCACTCGTCGAGCTGGCTTTCGGGCCGCGCATTGAGTGCCGGGAAAGCGCCGATGATGCCGGCCTTGCATTGCGCCAGCGTCAGCTGCGGATGTGAAATGATGAATAGCGGTGATGCTATGACCGGAAGACGCAGATTGTCTTTCAGCACGGACGGTAGCATGTCTCCTCCCACGAATTACGTTTACGCGCACGTAAGTTAATATCGCGTTCAGCAGCAGATTGAAAGCGAAAACAGCGTGGCATTCGCCTCTCGAATCTGCGTTCGTAGTGCCACAATGAATTGATTTTCCCCAAGGCAATCCGGTCTTTATCGTAAACGATGCTTGCGGAGGGGCGGTATAGCCGTTACCGAATCGTGAACCCATGGCGCAGCGCCGCATATTTTTTGCAAAGCGCAATAGAACAAGGATCGGTCGTGAGCGGACTGGAAACGGCAATCAGAAATGCTCTGGAAAAATCGGACAGATCGAACGCCGAAGTTCGTGCACGGATTTATCAATCCTCCCGTCAGGCACTGGAAGCGGGCCTGCGCAAGCAGGGCATAGACGATCCGCAGGTTGTCTCCCAGCAGCGCCAGCGGCTTGAAGGCCTGATCCACCAGATCGAGAATGAGGAGCGCAACAGTCTTCTGGACAGGGTGGAGCAGCAATTGCGCCCAGTAGCGCCGGAAAGTCCGACGCAGGATGATCACTCGGTCGATCCCGTTTCACAGACGCCCCACCGCGGTGATATGGGTGTTGAGCCGGAGCTGCGTGGTGAAACGCGCGATGTGCGGCCGGGGGCCGCCGCTGCTCCGGAGCCGCTGAGTGCGGGGCAGCGCAATGGCAAGCCGCCGAAGAGAAGCTCCCGCGCGGGCGACTCCTCGCTTGCCTTCCGTCCGGAGGGCGCGGTTGGCCGCCGCAAGCGCCGGGGTCTTTTCGCCCGGCTTTTCATCTACGTGACGCTTCTGGCCTTTATCGGTTTCGGCGCCTGGTGGGTCTATTCCTCAGGTCTCCTGCTCTCGCCGGAGCAGCGCGATACCAGCGTGCCCAATCCGCCGGCGCAGGTGCAGGCGGAGGATTTCAACGGGACGGAGCCCGCGCCGAGCCTTTCCGCCGGCCGTGGTTTTTCCGATGACTGGGTGGAAGTCTTCAATGCGGAGCGTGGCAGTTCCGGTGTTTCGGCCGGCCCGCGCGCCAGTGTCGAAAACATCGCCACACCCGCTGGCAAGGCTATAAAGGTGACCTCGAGAAGTGTCTCGCAGGATGGCGCGGTCAGCGTCGAGGTTCCGGTGGAGGTGATGCGGGATATGGCGGGCAAGTCCTCGACCATTTCCATCACGCTGCAATCCTCCAGCGACCGGCAGACCCAGGTGTCCGTCGCCTGCGATTTCGCGACGTTGGGCGATTGCTCCCGCCACCGCTTCACCGCCACGGCCGAGCGCGCGGACATGCTGCTGAACACGACATTCGAACGATCTCTCGCCCCCAATGCGCCGGGCAGGATCTTCATCAACAGCGATATCGATGGCAGCGGCCGCCCGGTCAATCTTTATTCCGTGCGCATTCTGCCGGGCCAGTAAGGGAAAGACAGGCGTCTCGAATGGAGGCGCCTGTCAGCATCTTACGGTCCTATTTGAGAAAATCCGGCCCCGATCCCAAAATCTTGTCGTCGATCTCGCCGATTGCCTTTTTGTCCTTGCCCTCATAGTCGAGCGCAAGAAGAATGTGGCGGATGAGATTTACCCGCGCGCGGCGCTTGTCGTTGGCGCGAACCACCGTCCAGGGGGCGGCATCGGTGTGGGTCTTTTCCAGCATTTCGTCGCGCTTTTGCGTGTAGTCGTCCCATTTCGTCAGCGCGGCTATGTCCATATCCGAAAGCTTCCAGCATTTCAGCGGGCTGTGGCGGCGGTCGTGAAAGCGCCCGATCTGCGTTTCGCGGCCGATGTCGAGCCAGAATTTGAAAAGATGGATGTCTTCATGGGCAAGCATCTTTTCCAGACGCGGCGTCTCCTTAAGGAAGAGCTTGTGTTCTTCCGGCGTGCAGAAACCCATGACCGGCTCGACCCCGGCGCGGTTATACCACGAGCGGTCGAAGAGAACGAATTCGCCGGCGGTCGGAAAATGCGAGATGTAGCGCTGGAAATACCATTGGCCACGCTCGGTTTCCGTCGGTTTGGTCAGCGCCACCACGCGGGCATAACGGGGGTTGAGATAGGCCCGGGCCGCGAAGATTGCGCCGCCCTTGCCCGCCGCATCGCGGCCCTCGAAAACCGCCATGACCCTTTTGCCGGTGGCCTGCAGCCAGAACTGCACCTTGACCAGTTCCACCTGAAGCGCCTCGAGAGTGGCGTCATAATCCTCCCGCTTCATCTTCTTGTCGTAGGGAAAATTGCCGGCGGAAAGTTCCTTTTCCTCGACCCAGTCAGGAAGAACCGGATCGTCGATGTCGAAGCTGCGCAGCTTGCCGCCAATGGTGATATCGACCGTCCGCTTCTTCGTTTCTTCGTCCATGTTTTCCTCCGGCTGTTGTTGTGTAAAGGCAACTCGCCGCCAATGAGTTCACATCCATTGCCAGATTTCAAGTGAAACAGGACCGGTTGACCGGGGTGCGGCGGCGGGAGCGATTGCGGCGTCGATTTTGCGCATATACGTTGTGGAAAATGCGCGATGATGAATCTCTGTCATGAAGCTGGCCTATGAGATTTCGATGCGCTGTAAGATGAGAATGGAAAGAGCAGGCTGAAATGGCAGTCAAGGAAGGCGATGGTGGATTAAGACGTTTGGGAAGGAAGCTCGGCCGGAACTGGTTGCCCATTCTCATCGTCAGCATGCTCGCCATCGTGGCCGTTGTCGAACTCAACACGCCCTACATGCCCGTCGCCCTGTGGCTTTGCGCCGTCATTGCCATTCTTGCCGTTCGGGATGGGCCGGCGGTGGCTTCGGCAAAAGATGGGGGAACCCTGCTCCGGAAACGGAAGAGCCGGAAGTGCCCGGTGAAAACGTCATTTCAGGCGTAAGGGCGGGACTCGCGGTTCTGGATACCCCCGTTTTCATTCTGGACAGGAACGCCAGCGTGCTGTTTCAGAACGGCGCAGCCGAGCGCGCCTTCGGCCAGTTGCCCGCCGGAGCGCATATATCCGCCCGGCTGCGCTCTCCCGGCCTCCTGGACGTCATTCGCGAAACAATCACCACCGGCCAGCCCAACCAGGTCGAACATTCGGAGCGCTTCCCTTCCGAACGGGTCTTCATCGTCCGCATCGCCCGTGCGGATGTGGGAGAGGGGGCAGGTCCCCCATTCTACATCCTGTCGTTCCGCGACGTTTCGGAGCTTCGCCGCATCGACCGCATGCGCAGCGACTTCGTCGCCAATGCCAGCCACGAATTGCGCACGCCGCTCGCCTCGCTGCGCGGTTTCATCGAAACCATGCAGGGGCCGGCACGCAACGACCCGAAGGCGCAGGAACGGTTCCTTGCCATCATGCTGGATCAGGCAACCCGCATGAGCAGGCTGGTGGACGATCTCATGTCCCTTTCGCGGCTGGAATTGCGCGCAAACATTGCACCCGACCAGAAGGTCGATCTCGTTCCCGTCATCGGCCACGTGCGCGATACCCTGCTGCCGCTTGCCGATGAGCTGGATGTGACCATCACGCTGCACCTGCCCGACCGGCCGGCAGAGGTGCAGGGAGACCGCGACGAACTGGTGCAGGTATTTCAGAACCTCGTTGAAAATGCTTGCAAATACGGCCAGGAAGGCAAGGTCGTGGATGTCTGGCTGCGGGCCGAACCCGGCAAGCCGGTGGAGGTGAGCGTCATCGACAAGGGGCCGGGCATTCCCGCCGAACACGTGCCGCGTCTGACGGAGCGTTTTTATCGTGTCAGCGTCGCCGACAGCCGCTCGAAAAAGGGCACGGGTCTCGGGCTTGCCATCGTCAAGCACATCCTCACCCGCCACCGCGCCCGCCTCATCATTAAATCGGAATTGGGCAGCGGCACGGACTTCACCGTGAGATTCTGACATAAAATATGCATCTGCTTTTAATGTCGTGGATATTTATAAAGAAAATCAATAATTTAGAGTGTCACAAATCTTTCGTCAAAGTGACATAAAAGGATGGGGCTACGGTGGTTAAGAAAAGGTCGCCGAGCGCAAGCTAAGAGCGAGTGTCGCTATCGGCTGCGTCCACAACAAAGCCCACGACGGGAGAGACAAATGAACATCGTTAAATTTTCCGCAGCAGCTCTGGTGGCTTCTGTCGCCTTCGCTGGCGCCGCCGCTGCTCGCGACCAGATCCAGGTTGCCGGTTCCTCCACGGTTCTGCCCTACGCCAAGATCGTTGCCGAGACCTTTGCCGAAACCTTCCCGAACTTCAAGGCTCCGGTTGTTGAGTCCGGCGGCACGGGCGGCGGTCTGAAGGCGTTCTGCTCGGGCGTTGGCGAAGGCACCATCGACATTGCCAACGCTTCGCGCAAGATCAAGAGCGACGAACTGGCCGCCTGTAAGGCTGCTGGCGTTGCCGACGTTCAGGAAGTGAAGATCGGTTACGACGGTATCGTCTTCGCGATGGACTCGTCCAACAAGGACATCAAGCTCGAGCCGAAGGACCTTTACCTCGCTCTCGCCGCTGAAATCGTCAAGGACGGCAAGCTCGTTGCCAACCCCTACAAGAAGTGGTCGGAAATCAACAAGGAACTGCCGGACGTCGCTATCGCCGCTTACATCCCGGGCTCCAAGCACGGCACGCGTGAAGTCTTCGAAGAGAAGATCATGGCTGACGGCTGCAAGGAAGCTAAGGCGACCGATGCCATCAAGACGCTCATCACCGACGCCAAGCAGGCTGCTGCCAAGTGCGTTGCAGTCCGTAAGGACGGCGCTGCAGTCGACATCGACGGCGACTACACCGAAACGCTTGCTCGCATCGACGCCAACAAGACCGGCCTCGGCGTTTTCGGCCTTGCTTTCTATGAAAACAACGCTGACCGTCTGAAGGTCGCCACCGTTTCGGGCGTCGTTCCGTCCACCGAAACCGTTGCCAGCGGCAAGTACCCGGTTTCCCGCCCGCTTTTCTTCTACGTGAAGAAGGCTCACCTGGGCGTTATCCCGGGCCTTAAGGAATATGTCGAGTTCTTCGTTTCCGACGAGATGATCGGCCCGGATTCCCCGCTCGCCAACTACGGCCTGGTTGCCGCTCCGGACGCAGAGCGCGAAGAGATCCGCTCGAAGTTCTCGGCCGGCTCCACGATGTAATGAAGAAGGAGGGGTGCGGCTTTGCCGTACCCCTCATTCGGCTTCGCTTGGGCCGTCGTCCGCGGTTGACAGTTCCTAACCATCGCCATCCACATGATTGTCGATGGATTACAGATGGATAGGATGTATCAACCTTGACGCTTGCCAGACTATGATACAGTCAGGCGGCAGGCATCATGGGATGGTCCAGCGGTCTCGTTTTGATGACTTTTTGATTTGCCCGATATCGCACCGTGCTCTTGAGGCACGCCGAGGGAACTCTAATGAACACATCGATCCTTTTGCTGATACTGGTCCTAATCGGCATCGGCAGCTATCTGCTCGGCAGCCGCCGTGCCGTTGCCCTGTCTGGTGGTCGCCCCTCCAGCATGCATTCCCGTGCCGGTTATCACGGTTCCTACGCGGTCGTCTGGGCGGTGCTGCCCGCGGCGTTCATTCTCTGTGCCTGGCTCATTGTCAGCCCATTGCTCGTCACCTCGGCGGTGCGCGGTAGTTTCCCCGAGGACGTCCGGGCGCAATCCGAAGCGCAGCAGAGCTTGACCTACGGCATGGTGACCTCCATCGCCCGTGGCCTCCAGCGGCTGACGCCGGAGGAAACCGCGCAGGTTGAGGCCGACACGGCTGCGGTCCGGCCGCTTCTGGCATCGAAGGGTGTCGCAATCGCCGGCGATCCCGAACGCTTCATGGTCGATGCCGCCCACACGCTCAACAGCATGACCTCCACCAGCCGCATCGCGATGATCGCCGTCGTGCTGCTGGCCGCGCTCGGCGGCGGCGCCTATGCGCTGCGCGCGATCGCGCCGCGTTTCCGGGCGCGCAACCAAGTCGAGAAAGTCATTCTCGCGGCCCTGCTCGTCGCCTCGTCCATCGCCATCCTCACGACCATCGGCATCGTCCTGTCGATGCTGACGGAGGCGATCCAGTTCTTCACCATGGTTCCGGCGCACCAGTTCTTCTTCGGAACGGTCTGGGATCCGCGTTTTGCTGCGGCCGGTGCTACCGACTCCTCCGGCCAGTTCGGCCTGATCCCGCTGCTCGCCGGCACGCTTTATATCGGCTTCGTCGCCATGCTGGTTGCGGTTCCGGTCGGTCTCTTCTCGGCGATCTACATGGCGGAATATGCCTCGCCGCGCTTCCGCTCCATGGCAAAGCCGCTGCTTGAAGTGCTCGCCGGCATTCCCACCATCGTCTACGGCTTCTTCGCGCTCACGACGGTCGGTCCTTTCCTCAGAGACATTTCCACGCAGATCAACGGTCTGGCGACGGGCAACTACGCCAACTTCATCCAGGCGCAGAGCGTCATCACCGCCGGCTTCGTCATGGGCATCATGCTGATCCCCTATGTGTCGTCGCTGTCGGACGACATCATCACCGCCGTGCCGCGCTCGCTGCGTGACGGTTCGCTCGGCCTTGGCGCCACGCGTTCCGAGACGATCAAGAGAGTCATTATTCCGGCCGCTCTTCCCGGCATCGTCGGCGCCGTACTGATGACGGCTTCGCGCGCCATCGGCGAAACCATGATCGTGGTTCTTGCGGCCGGTGTTGCTGCCCGCCTGCAGCTCAATCCCTTCGAACCCATGACCACGGTGACGGTCAAGATCGTCAGCCAGCTCACCGGCGACCTTGAATTCACCTCGCCGCAGACGCTGGTTGCCTTTGCGCTCGGCATCACGCTTTTCGCCATCACGCTTTGCCTGAATATCTACGCGCTTTACATCGTGCGCAAATACCGGGAGCAATATGAATGACCGACATCGTTTCTCCCGCAGCCAGCGCGAGCGCCGTCAACAAGGCCACGCGCCGTGATATCGGCATCAAGCGCCGCTATGCCGCCGAACGCCGCTTCCGTGCCTACGGCATGGCAGCGATTTCCTTCGGCCTCATCTTTCTCTTCCTGCTGCTTTTCTCGGTGGTTTCCAAGGGTTACACCGCTTTCCAGCAGACGATGATCACCGTTCCGGTCGAGTTTTCCGAACAGATCATCGATCCGAAAAATGAGCGGGCCACCAATCCCACAAAGCTGATGACGGCCAATTATCCCGTCATCGCCCGCGATGCTGTCGCCAAGGTCCTTGGCGTTGCGCCGACGGACCGCGCCGGTCTACGCGCCGTCAACCTCTTGATCTCGGACAGCGTGCGCACGCAGCTTCGCGATATCGTCGTCGCCGATCCCGCCGTCATCGGCACCACGCGCACTGTCACGCTGCTGGCGTCTGGCGACGTCGACAGCGCCTTCAAGGGCCAGGTCGACCTGACGGCGGATGAAGCCAATCGCCGTATCTCGAACCAGCAACTCGGCTGGATGAACCAGCTCGCCGAAAGCGGCCAGCTCGGCAAACATTTCAATACCGGCATCTTCGTCAACGGCGCGTCGAGCCGTCCGGAAGCGGCGGGTGTGGGTGTGGCGCTGATCGGCTCGTTCTATATGATGCTGATCGTGCTGGTGCTGTCATTGCCGATTGGCGTTGCGGCCTCCATCTATCTCGAGGAATTCGCCCCGAAGAACCGTCTGACGGATCTTATCGAGGTGAATATCAACAATCTCGCGGCCGTTCCTTCGATTGTTTACGGCCTGCTCGGCCTCTCGGTCTTCATCAACTTCATGGGCTTTCCGCGCTCGGCCTCGCTGGTCGGCGGCCTCGTCCTGACGCTGATGACCCTGCCGACGATCATCATCGCGACGCGCGCTGCCCTGAAAGCCGTGCCGCCGTCTATCCGCGCCGCAGCCCTCGGCCTCGGCGCTTCCAAGATGCAGACGATCTTCCACCATGTGCTGCCGCTCGCCATGCCCGGCATTCTGACCGGCACCATCATCGGTCTCGCCCACGCGCTGGGCGAAACGGCGCCGCTGCTCCTGATCGGCATGGTGGCATTCGTTGCGAATTACCCGACAACGCCGATGGATCCGTCCACGGCCCTGCCGGTGCAGATTTACATGTGGGCGAACGAAGCCGAGCGCGCCTTTGTCGAAAGGACATCCGGCGCTATCATCATCCTGCTTCTGTTCCTCATCGTCATGAATGTTGGCGCAATCCTGTTGCGTCGCCGCTTCGAACGGCGCTGGTAGAGGGAGCTTGAGCAATGAACATGTTGTCGGAAGCAGCAGTTGAAAAGGCGCTGGACAAGAAAATGAATGAAGTCTCATACAAGATGATCGGCAAGGACGTTTCGGTTTATTACGGCGAAAAGCGGGCGCTTTACGACGTGAACCTCAACGTTCGCGAAAATACGGTGACCGCGCTTATCGGCCCGTCCGGCTGCGGCAAATCCACCTTCCTGCGTACCCTGAATCGTATGAACGACACGATCGACGGTTGCCGGGTCACCGGCAAGATCACGCTCGACACCGACGATATCTACGATCAGGCGATTGACGTCGTGGAATTGCGCGCTCGCGTCGGCATGGTGTTCCAGAAGCCGAACCCCTTCCCGAAGTCGATCTACGAAAACATTTCCTACGGTCCGCGCATCCATGGTCTCGCCCGCAACAAGGCGGATATGGACCAGATCGTCGAGCAGAGCCTGCAGAAGGCGGGTCTCTGGAACGAGGTGAAGGATCGTCTGCACGAATCTGGCACCGGTCTTTCCGGCGGTCAGCAGCAGCGCCTTTGCATCGCACGCGCAGTTGCCGTCAGCCCGGAAGTGATCCTGATGGACGAGCCTTGCTCGGCGCTTGACCCGATCGCGACCGCAAAGGTCGAGGAACTGATCCACGAGCTGCGCACCAATTACACCATCGTCATCGTCACGCACTCCATGCAGCAGGCGGCGCGTGTTTCCCAGCGCACGGCCATGTTCCATCTTGGTCATCTTGTCGAGGAAAACGAAACCGACAAGATGTTCACCAATCCGGACGACCAGCGCACGCAGGATTACATCATGGGCCGCTTCGGCTGATCCCGGCCGGCGCTTTATCGAAACCGAACAAGACTGGTGCTTCTGCCGTGCCCGCTTCCGGGCACGCGCATGCAGGCCAAGCCGGAGGACTAGACCATGACACAGACAACGACCCATTCGCACATCGTTTCCGTTTACGACGATGAATTGAAGTTTCTGACGCGCCGCATCGCCGAAATGGGCGGTCTTGCGGAGCAGATGTGCGCCGACGCCGTGCGTGCGCTCGTCAATTCCGATGCCGCGCTCGCTCAGAAGGTCATTTCCGACGATGCGATCCTCGACCACGCCGAGCGCGAGATCGGCGACAAGGCCATCGTCACCATTGCCAAACGCCAGCCGATGGCGGCAGACCTTCGCGAGATCATCGGCACCCTGCGAATTGCAGCTGACCTTGAGCGCGTCGGCGACCTTGGCAAGAACACCGCCAAGCGTGTGATTGCGGTTGCCGGCACCGGCGTGCCGCGCAAGCTTGCCCGTGGCATCGAGCACCTGTCCGAACTGGCGCTGGTACAGCTCAAGGAAGTGCTGGACGTCTATTCCACGCGTTCCGCCGAGAAGGCCAATGCCATTCGCGAGCGCGACGAGGAAATCGACGCCATGTACACGTCGCTCTTCCGTGAGCTTCTGACCTACATGATGGAAGATCCGCGCAACATCACCACCTGCACGCATCTTCTGTTCTGCGCCAAGAACATCGAGCGTATCGGCGACCACGCCACCAATATCGCCGAGACGATCTATTACATGACCACCGGCAGCCAGCCGGAAGGCGAGCGTCCGAAGGACGACAGTTCCAACACCCTCGGTTCGGTGACCGAGTAACAGACAGGCAGCGGCTTGCGGAGTTAGTATATGGTGCCCAAGATTGCAGTTGTGGAAGACGAGGAAGCGCTGAGCGTCCTGCTTCGTTACAATCTCGAGGCTGAGGGATATGACGTCGACACGATACCCCGTGGAGACGAGGCAGAAATCAGGCTGCAGGAACGTATTCCGGACCTTCTTATCCTGGATTGGATGCTTCCCGGCGTTTCCGGTATCGAACTGTGCCGTCGGCTGAGAATGCGGCCGGAAACCGAACGCCTGCCCATCATCATGCTGACGGCGCGCGGCGAGGAAAGCGAAAGGGTTCGCGGTCTTGCCACCGGCGCCGACGATTATGTCGTCAAGCCGTTCTCGACACCGGAACTCATGGCCCGCGTCAAGGCCATGCTGCGCCGCGCCCGCCCCGAGGTTCTGTCTTCGGTGCTGAAATGCGGCGATATCGAACTGGATCGCGAGACCCATCGCGTTCACCGCAAGAGCCGCGAAGTGCGCCTCGGCCCGACGGAGTTCCGCCTGCTGGAATTCCTGATGACCTCTCCCGGCCGGGTGTTTTCCCGCTCGCAATTGCTGGATGGCGTCTGGGGTCACGATATCTATGTGGATGAGCGCACCGTCGACGTGCATGTCGGACGCCTGCGCAAGGCGCTCAATTTTTCGCATATGCAGGATGTCATCCGCACCGTGCGCGGCGCAGGATATTCAATGGAAGCCTGAGAAAACCGAAACCGATGGTTTCGCTTGGGATAAGTTCCCCAAAATCAGAAGGCCCGAGACCGGAACGGTGTAGGGCCTTTCGATTTTGAACCTTCCGCAAACGCGTATCCTCGTTCTTTTGAAGGTGACAGACGGTCTGCTGAAAGCCGGATTGCGCGGTGAAACCTGACAGTAGGAAGGGCGCGGCACGTCGCCGACGAATTCAGAGCATTTGCCACGAGGGGCGCATCGCGGTTTTACATCCGGAGAATGCCCAAGAACAGGGATTGGGAGCGCCTCTTGGACAGCGTGCGCTCTATTCCAGAACCACTTTGGATTTTGCCATAAAAAAACGGGCCCGAAGGCCCGTAGTTTTTGAGTGTCGAATGCGTGCCGCAACACTCAAGCCTTGCGACGCTCGCTTACCGGCTGGTAGGCAAGCTTTGCATGGAACTTGCAATAGGGCGAAGATTCCAGTGCTTCACAACCGCAGAAATGGAAATCATCCTTGAGCGGATCGCCGACCGGCCACTTGCAGGTGCGCTCCGTCAGTTCCGTCAGCGTCAGGCGGCGGGAAATCGGTGTCACGACATTTTTGGAGGGAACGTAATCGAGAACTTCGGCGGTATCGATATCGATCTCCTCGTGCAGCGCCGTTGCCGCGCTCGAGCGGTTCAGGGCGCGTGCAGGTGCTGCGCTGACGCGGGCTGCGAAATTCGTCGCGCGCGGGGCAGGGGCGGCAGTGCGCTTGGGCGCGGAACGCGCCGAAGTAACCGGGCCGCCGGCCTTCACGCGTCCCGGCAGGTTGAGGCGATGGACCTTGCCGATGACGGCATTGCGGCTGACGCCGCCCAGCTGTGCTGCTATCTGGCTGGCGCTAAGCCCTTCGGACCACAATTTCTTGAGTTTTTCGACCCGTTCGTCTGTCCAGTTCATGCCGCTTCTCCGCTCGTCGCGTATAATGTCGGCAGAATCCCTCTCCGCCTCGCGGGCGTGCCGCGAGCGTGGTTTCTGCCTGATTTTTGGTGACTAGTTCCGCCGCAATGCAGTCTAGTAATTAGCGATTAACCTAGTGCCACGCAGACTCCGTGGCAAGAGTCGCGGGAATCATCTCGAATCGATTTTCCGGTTTTCCCCAACTTGCTGGCGAGTTGAGTCTGAAAGGCAACACCTTGGGCCTCGTCCGTCGCTACCTACTAGGGCTTGAGAAGCCCGGGAAACGCGGACTTTTGTTGACATCGGCAGGCGAAGTGACAATAGTGCCCCTGCCGCCGCGAGGCGGCATTTTTGATTTTCAGGCAAGGGATAACCCCGAAAGCCTATTGACAACCGTCTGACAGCGCATCCGCGCAAGGAGTGATACAGCCATGGCCGAAGCCGCCGCGCCATTGTTCGATACGTTTGCAAGAGCCCCCCTGCGCTTCGAGCGAGGCGAGGGCGTCTGGCTGTTCACGGAAAGCGGCGAACGATATCTGGATTTTGCAGCCGGCGTCGCGGTCAACTCGCTGGGCCACGCCCATCCGCACCTCGTGGAGGCGATCAAGACCCAGGCCGAGAAGGTCTGGCACGTCTCGAACCTTTATGAAGTGCCGGGCCAGGAAAAGCTTGCAAAGCGCCTGACGGAAGCGACATTCGCAGACAAGGTCTTCTTCACCAATTCCGGCGCGGAAGCGCTGGAATGCGCGATCAAGACCGCGCGCCGTTATCATTATTCCAAGGGGCATCCGGAAAAGTTCCGGATTATCACTTTCGAAGGCGCCTTCCATGGCCGCACGCTGGCGACGATTGCCGCCGGCGGCCAGCAGAAATATCTCGAAGGTTTCGGCCCCAAGGTCGAAGGTTTCGATCAGGTGCCCTTCGGTGACGTCGATGCGCTGAAAGCCGCCATCACGGCCGAGACGGCCGCGCTTCTGATCGAGCCCATTCAGGGCGAGGGTGGCATTCGCGCACCAGCCAAGGAATTCCTGCAGCTGCTGCGGTCGCTTTGCGATGAGCATGGCATGCTGCTGATTTTTGATGAGGTCCAGACCGGCGTTGGCCGTACGGGCAAGCTCTTTGCATATGAGCAGACGGGCGTTGCACCGGATATCATGGCGGTTGCCAAGGGTATCGGCGGCGGTTTCCCGCTCGGCGCCTGCCTTGCGACGGCGGATGCCGCTTCCGGCATGACGGCGGGCGTGCATGGCACCACCTATGGCGGCAACCCGCTGGCCATGGCTGTTGGCAATGCGGTGCTCGATGTCGTCCTCTCCGAGGGCTTCTTGGAAAAGGTCCGTGATGTCGCGCTGGTCTTCCGCCAGGGCCTTGCTTCGCTGAAGGATCGTTATCCTGACGTTATCGAGGAAATCCGTGGCGAAGGCCTGCTTCTCGGCATCAAGGCCAAGGTTCCATCGGGCGAGCTGCTGCAGGCCATGCGCGCCGAGCATCTGCTTGGCGTGCCGGCGGGCGACAACGTCATCCGTCTCCTGCCGCCGCTCGTCACCACGGCGGAAGAGGCCCGCGAGGGCCTGGCACGCGTGGAAGCGGCTGCCGCTTCGCTGACAGCGAAACAGGCAAAAATCGCCTGAGGAAACAATAAAGGGCGGGCCTCTTCCCCGAGGCTCGCGAGCATGGGACAGTTTGAAATGGCTTCACCTAAACATTTTCTCGACCTGTCGGCCGTCAGCTCGCAGGACCTGCGGGCAATTCTCGACGATGCCCGCGCACGCAAGGCCGCCACCAAGGCCGGAACGGCGGAAAAGCCGCTTGCCGGCAAGATGCTGGCTATGATCTTCGAAAAGCCTTCCACCCGCACCCGCGTCTCCTTCGATGTCGGCATGCGCCAGCTCGGTGGCGAGACGCTTTTTCTCTCCGGTACGGAAATGCAGCTCGGTCGCGCCGAAACGATCGGCGATACGGCCAAGGTGCTGTCGCGTTACGTCGACGCCATCATGATCCGCACGACGGATCATTCGCGCCTGCTGGAGCTTGCCGAACACGCGACGGTGCCGGTCATCAACGCCCTGACGGATGACACGCATCCCTGCCAGATCATGGCGGATATCATGACCTTTGAGGAACATCGCGGTCCGGTCAAAGGCAAGACCATTGCCTGGACGGGTGACGGCAATAACGTCCTGCATTCCTTCGTCGAAGGCTCGGCGCGCTTCGGTTACCGCATGACGATGGCAGTGCCCATGGGCTCCGAACCGCATGACAAGTTCCTGAACTGGGCGCGCAACAATGGCGGCGAAATCATGCTGTGCCACGACGCCGACAAGGCCGTTGCGGGTGCGGACTGTGTCGTCACCGATACCTGGGTGTCCATGAACCAGGAACACAAGGCGCGCGGCCACAACATCTTCCAGCCCTATCAGGTGAATGAAGCCCTGATGGCCAAGGCGGAAAAAGACGCGCTGTTCATGCATTGCCTGCCGGCCCACCGCGGTGAGGAAGTGACGGATGCCGTGATCGACGGCCCGCAATCCGTCGTCTTCGACGAGGCGGAAAACCGCCTCCACGCGCAGAAGTCGATCATCGCATGGTGCATGGGCGTCATCTGAGCAATCGCCCGGCCTGACACGCGTCACGCCGGGTGCTTGAACTTGACCGCATAGATTACCATCTGTGGGACTTCGAAGAGGCTCGTCGGTTTTGCTGGCGGGCCATTGTCACGATTTGCACGTTTTTCCCCGGAAGCGGTTTCTCTTCCCGGGTCTCTGTGCGACAAGCGAAAAAAGCACATTTTAAAAGCCGGACTTTTGGACGGTAGCGGCGCCACGGCTGCGCCAGGGAGTATGACATGGCAGATGTAACGGTTGAACTGGACGATCTCGATTTTGCTGGCGACGACAAGGTTGTGCCCTTTCAGGTCGAAGGTCTGGATGTGCGCGGCCGCGCCGTGCAGGTGGGTCCGCTGCTGAATGCCATTCTCGAGCGGCATGACTATCCCCCGGCGGTCGCCCGCCTGCTGGCGGAAGCGACCGTTCTGACGGCGCTGATCGGCACGTCGCTCAAGTTTTCCGGCAAGCTGACCGTCCAGACCAAGGGTGACGGCCCGGTCGACCTTCTGGTTGCGGATTTCACCGCGCCGGAAAGCATGCGCGCCTATGCCCGTTTCGATGAGGAGCGGCTGGCGGAGGCGATTGCGGCCGGGGCGACCTCGCCGGAGCAATTGCTCGGCAACGGCATTCTGGCCTTCACGATCGATCAGGGTGCGGGCATGCAGCCTTATCAGGGTATCGTGCCGCTCGATGGCTCCTCGCTGGAAGACATTGCCGGGGTTTATTTCCGCCAGTCGGAACAGCTTCCCACCCGCGTGCGGCTGGGCGTTGCCGAATTCTTCGACCGTGATGGCGAAGGCAAGCCGCGCCATGGCTGGCGTGCGGGCGGCGTTATTGCGCAGTTCCTGCCGCAGGCGCCCGAGCGGCTGCGCATGCGCGACCTGCATGGCGGCGATGGCGATGAGGGCGGTCACGAGGTGCAGGAAGACGATGCCTGGACCGAAGCCGTCACGCTGCTGAACACGGTTGATACCGACGAGCTGACCGATCCGCAGGTGCCGGTGGAACGTCTTCTCTTCCGGCTTTTCCATGAGAGCGGTGTGCGCATCTATGAGCCGCAGGCGGTTTTCGACCGTTGCAGCTGCTCGCGGGACAAGATCAAGGGCGTGCTGTCCGGTTTCACCGCCGAGGAGATCGAGGCGAGCGAGGAAGACGGCGCCATTGCCGTGACCTGCGAGTTCTGCTCCACGACCTATCGCTACGATGTCAGCGAATTTGAAAATGCCTGAATGAAAGCCGCGTCCTGAAGGGCGCGGCTTTTTCCTTGCAGGATGAGTGTCAGTTCAGGACCCGCATCAGGCCGGGTGAATCCAGCGAAAAAGCGGGGATGGTGACGTTGAACACCTCGCCATTTTCCGTTTCCATTTCATAATGGCCAAACATCAGGCCGGAAGGTGTATCCAGCGGGCAGCCGGAGGAATATTCGTAGCTGTCGCCGGGTTTCAGATGCGGCTTCTCACCCACGACGCCTGGCCCATAGACCTCATCCACCTGTCCGTTCTGATCGGTGATGTGCCAATAGCGATTGACGAGGGTAACCGGAATATCTGAATTGTTCGCGATCACGACTTTGTAGCCCCAGACGTAACGATCGTCATCCGGGTCGGATTGTTCCTCGAGATAATACGGATCGACCGTTACCTCGATATCCCTTGTCAGAGCACGATACATACGCGCCACACCTCGATATTATGCCTGCCGTCGCATCCTACACTATAGGCTCTGGCTATCGTCAAGAAAATGAATGACTTGACGGGCAGGAGGCGTCTCCTGTTGCGCTGTTTTCCACCGTTAGGGATAACGGGAAAGGTAAATATTGGTTGCCTGAAGCGGTCTTTTCGAACCGTGCAGGCGAACCATGGCCCGACACGCGGTCAGGCCATGGCAATTTGCCGATTGAATTTTCAGGCCGAAACGGCCGCCAGACCCTTTGCCAGATCTTCCAGCAGATCGTCGGTATCCTCGATGCCGCAGGAAAGGCGCAGGGTGCCGCCGGAAATACCGAGTTCGGCACGCGCCTCGTCGGTGAGGTTCTTGTGCGTCGTCGTGCCGGGGTGGGTGATGAGGCTCTTGGCGTCGCCGAGATTGTTGGAAATCTTCACGATTTCCAGCGCGTTCTGCAGCTTGAAGGCTGCTTCCTTGCCACCCTTCAGTTCGAAAGCCACAAGCGTCGAGCCGCCGGACATCTGCCGCGCGATAATGTCCGCCTGCGGGTGGTCGGCGCGGCCGGGATAGATGACCTTGGCGACCTTGCCGTTATCGGCGAGAAAATCGGCGATTTTGCCGGCATTGGCCGTCTGCTGTTTGACACGCAGCGGCAGGGTCTCGATGCCTTTCAGAAGCGTCCAGGCATTGAAAGGCGACATGGCAGGGCCGGTATGGCGGAAATAGTCCTGCAGCTCTTCCTCGATCCACTTCTTGTCGGAAAGGATCACGCCGCCAAGGCAGCGGCCCTGGCCGTCAATATGTTTGGTGGCCGAATAAACGACGATATGCGCGCCGAGTTCGAGCGGCTTCTGGAAAAGCGGTGTGGCAAAGACGTTGTCGACCACCACCTTCGCACCGATCTGGTTGGCGAGCTTCGCCACGCCGGCAATATCCACCACTTCGAGCGTCGGATTGGTCGGGCTTTCGAGGAAGAACAGCCTGGTGTTCGGCTGGATCGCCTTTTCCCAGTTGCCGAGATCGCGTCCGTCGATCAGCGTGCATTCGATGCCGTATTTTGGCGCAAGCGTTTCGACCACCCAGCGGCAGGAGCCGAAGAGGGCGCGGGCAGCAACGATGTGGTCGCCGGCGCGCAGCTGGCACATGATGGCGGCGGTGACGGCGGCCATGCCCGACGCAAGTGCGCGGGCGTCTTCGGCGCCTTCCAGCAGGCACATGCGCTTTTCGAACATGTCATTGGTGGGGCTCGCATAGCGGGCGTAGATGAACCCATCCGTTTCGCCCTTGAAGCGCGCTTCGGCGGCTTCGGAGTTTTCGTAGACGAAACCCTGGGTCAGATAGATCGCTTCCGACGTTTCACCGTAAGGGGAGCGTAGCGTACCGCCGTGAACGAGCTGGGTTGCCGGGCGCCATTTATTGCTCATGTGATCACCTTCAAAACAAAAAAACCGGCCGCAAAAGCAGACCGGTTCCTAGCACCCGGTCTTTTTAGCCACTTGTTTAACGTGGCTGCAAGCCGACCGGCCAAATCACCACGGGATAAGCTTGCCATACTGCCGTTACCGGCTTGCGTCAATGCTTTCCTTTTGGTTTTGTCGCCGTAAAAAGGAATGATGACCATGACCAGAACCACGGGCATTTTGGCGGATGGCGCGATCAAGGCGCTGTTTGCGGGCGGCAAGCTGAAGAGCGAGGCCGACCTCGATGCTGACCAGGTGCAGCCCGCCAGCCTTGATCTCAGGCTCGGCTCGAAGGCCTATCGCGTGCGCGCCAGCTTCATGCCCGGCCCGGGAAACCGCGTCATCGACAAGCTCAATCGTCTCAGCCTGCACGAGATCGACCTTACCCAGGGCGCGGTGCTGGAAACCGGTTGTGTCTATATCGTTCCCTTGATGGAAAGCCTTGCGCTGCCGGTGGACATGTCGGCCTCGGCCAATCCGAAAAGCTCGACCGGCCGTCTCGATATCTTCACCCGCGTCATGACTGACAGCGCGCAGGAATTCGACAAGATACCGGCGGGTTATGCCGGCCCGCTCTATCTGGAAATCAGCCCGCGCACCTTTCCCATCGTGGTGCGACGCGGCTCGCGCCTGTCGCAGATTCGCTTCCGCATCGGCCATTCGCTGCTCAACGAAAGTGAACTGCTGAAGCTGCACGAGACGGAAACGCTGGTTGCCAGCGACACGCCCAACGTGACCGGCGGCGGCATCGCGCTCTCGATCGACCTCAAGGGTTTCGGCGAAAACGGACTGATCGGTTATCGCGGCAAACATCATACGGCGGTGGTGGATGTCGACAAGAAGGCCCAGCACGACGTTCTCGATTTCTGGGAGCCGCTCTACGCGCGCGGCCGTGCCGAACTGATCCTCGACCCGGATGAATTCTATATTCTCGTCTCGCGCGAAGCCGTCCACGTTCCACCGCTCTATGCGGCTGAAATGACCCCCTTCGACCCGCTGGTGGGCGAATTCCGCGTGCACTACGCCGGCTTCTTCGATCCCGGCTTCGGCCATGCGCAGGCCGGCGGCACAGGCAGCCGCGCCGTGCTCGAAGTCCGCAGCCATGAGGTTCCATTCATCCTGGAACACGGCCAGATCGTCGGCCGGCTGGTTTACGAGCATATGCTGCAGAAACCGGAAGGCCTTTATGGCACCGGCCTCGGCTCCAATTATCAGGCGCAGGGGCTGAAGCTCTCCAAGCATTTTCGCGCCGAATAACGACCCCGGCGGGTGCTTGACACCCGCTGCGAACTATCCGATGTCTTATGCGCGGCGCGGGTGTAGCTCAATGGTAGAGCAGCAGCTTCCCAAGCTGAATACGAGGGTTCGATTCCCTTCACCCGCTCCAGCGACATTTCCAACAAGATCAATGACGTCCAACAAGCGTTGGTTTTTCAGCGTTTTTGCCTCGCGCGCGCGTAAGGTCGTGCAACGGTATGCAGTGACATCCAGCACTTTTGTCGGTAAAAATCACGGTATTCGTCATCGTGGTGGAAAGCCGATACCGTAAAATGGCACTGACAGACATTCAGGTTAAGAACGCCAAAGCCGACAGCAAACCGCGCAAGCTATCTGATGAAAAGGGGCTTTACCTCTACATATCGGTTGCGGGCGGAAAGTCTTGGCGGTTCGATTACGATTTTTTTGGAAAGCGAAAAACACTGACGATTGGGCCGTACCCGACAGTGGGGTTGGCTGACGCCCGTCGATTGCGCGACGAGGCCAAGAAGAAGCTGGCCGAAGGTTTGGACCCATCGCTGGCCAAAAAACTCGATCAGCTTGCCGCAAAAGCCGCTGCCGGAAACACCTTCGGTGTCATAGCGGATGAATTCATTGAGAAGCTGAAACGCGACAAGCGCGCAGAGCCCACCATCACGAAGAACATATGGATGTTGAAAGACCTCGCCGAAAAGCTAGGGTCTTACCCGGTTACGCAGATTACGGCGCGTGACATTCTTCTTGTGCTGACCAGCATTGAAAAGAGCGGCCGTGTGGAGAGCGCGCTGGCGACACGTGCTGCCATCGGTCGTGTCTTTCGATATGCCATTGCCACGGCAAGGGCGGAGAATGACCCGACGTCGGCACTACGGGGGCTCTGCAGCGCCATGTACCGGTTAACCATGCCGCCTTAACGACGAAGGCTGAGATGGGCGGCCTGATGCGGGCCATCTACGGCTACGAGGGTTGGCCCTCGTTGGTGGCTGCCTTGAAAATCCAAGCGTTGTGCTTTGCTCGCCCCGGGGAGACGCGGTCGATGGAGTGGACGGAGTTAGATTTTGATAAGTTGGTTTGGACCATACCCGCACAGAAAACCAAAATGCGCAGAGAGCATCATGTGCCGCTTTCAACACAAGCAGTGGAAGTTCTCACTGAGATGAAGGAGCTGTTTGGCGATAAGCCCTATGTCTTTCCTTCAATGATGTCTGGCAAGAAAATTCTGTCCGAGAACTCGATGAATTCAGCTCTGCGGCGCATGGGGGTAACTGAGGCCCAGCATACCGCGCACGGCTTTCGTTCTTCCGCCAGCAGCATATTGAACGAGTCTGGAGAGTTCAGCATCGATTCTATCGAAGCTCAGCTTGCGCATCTCGATACGCGGGCCGTCAGACGTATCTACAATCGGGCCACATATTGGGACGAGCGAGTGAGGATGATGCAGTGGTGGGCTGACATTCTGGAGCGTGAGAGAAAAAACACTCGTCCGGAAGACCTCTATCGCGATTCCGAATGACAAATAATATTGATGAAATACACAGATGAGAATGAGAGTTATCGAGAGATCAAGTCCGTGCTGGAATGGATATTGCTTGAGATTAGTCTTGCTGGAGTTCATCTCTGAAATGCGCAATTCTGTGCATCTGGTTCGGGTATTTTTCCCACAGTCTGCGGAGCGTCTCCGGCTCAACCTGACCGATAAACGAAAGATATCCCCTCAAGCTAAGCATGCCTTTGCTATCAAGTTGATGTGAATTGTATATTCTAGATCTTATCGACCGTTTTTCGTTGTGGCCTATAGATGGGTTTCCGTCGTTGCTGACGGTTATTCCCGTCACGTGTCTATTAAATTTCTTTGACGAAAATACTGTCTTCTCGGAGTGTATTTTTAAATTCGGATAGGGAAGGTCGGCGATAAATCTATTTACTGTTTCTGGAAATTTAAATAAAACTCCCTTCCTTTCTGTTGAAAAAGTTAGATCATCTGAGTATCGTGTATATGATATAGACATACTTTTGCAGTACTCGTCTATGATTCTATCAAATTGATACATAATCGCATTCGATATAAGTGGTGATCCTGGCGACCCAACGCTTAGAACAAGATTGCCTGACTCGTTCTTAAAGAATATTTTTGTGAGATATTCTCTCTCTATGTCATCTACGAGAATTTGGTTGTCATTCAGGTAGGCCACGAAATCTTCACCTGTGATTGATGGGAAGAAATCGCGAAAATCCATTTTTAGCAAATAGGGATTTTTAAGATGGGGCCTAACGTTATCCATGATGCTCCGCCCAGACCTATAAGCAGTGGCCACATCGTGAATTTTCAGTTTGTCTTCGAGGTAGCTTTCAAGGATATATCTTTGAACAACTTTGAGATCCTTGGACGGCTGGGATATTAATCTGGGCGAGCCTCCGCCACGTTTCTCGATAGGAAAGGTCTTGTACCTAAAAGGGCAAGTATTGATGTAGGTCAACAACTCGCCCTTGGAGAGCGGAAAACGCTTCAGAAGAAGAGAGGTGATGCTCATGACTGATTTCCTGCGAGGCGTTCTTCGATCACCTTTACGCGGTTATGTTCGGATCGTTCCCGTTTTGCTGCGTCATGATAGTACTGATTAACTTCTAATTTCACAGAGTAATAGTCATACCGTTTTTCGCCATCTTTAATATGGAAATCGATCCTTTTCGATCTGTCGCCAGGAATATAATAGAAATATTGTGAAGATTTCTTTTTATATCAATAAGGTTAAATTTTTTGAGTATATATAACGCTGAATCAATATCTTTTTTTAAGCTAGAGAATTGTAAAATATCTAAAAACTTTACAATCTCCCCTTTCGTCAGGGATGCGAATAAATCAACAATTTGGAATATAAGAAATATATAATGACCACGATTCTTTCTATCGAATTTTTCACTTTTTATTTTTCTTGAGGCGTGATCTGTCACGTCTATGAGTATATCTTTAACTTCTTTCTTTGTTACGGAATTTATATCTCTATGATCTATCGAGTAGACTCTTACCGATTCTTCGTCATCTTTTTCCATAGGGTCGAGGAGGCCAAATTTTATAAATGAATCAGCCCTGTGAAATTCATCGTGAACTACAGCTACGAGTTTTGGGCGCAGTCTCTCATTAGCGAAAAAAAGCCCGAATTCTGCGAGAGCGCCTTCACTCTCAAGAAAAATGACAACGAGAGAGGATATATATGCTATATCGTTCTCGAACTCAGACAAATTATGATAGCCGGTAGACCAGTCTTTGTAGTTTTCCGCTAGGACAAAGCCTTCGATATCTTCCAGTTCTTCACCGGCAGAATTCATAAACATGTTTCGGACTGAGTGGTTAGAAATGGATTTCACATCCACCGGTCCGCCGCAAATGAATAACAATCTAGGCTCCAGTAAGACACGAGCCTCGTCAATATCAATATATTTAATAAATTTTAGTCTAGGGTCGCTCGCTTCTGTGTGCATTCGAAATCGCTCAATACCTTTGAAGAAGCGATAGGAAGAATCCTTCCTTATCAAGGTGAGTGCTCGCAGGCTTGATAAGGAAGGATTCTTCCTATCGCGCCAAAAAGCGATCAATAAGTTTGGGTCTGGCTATACACCGGACCGTGCCAGTAAGCACAACGCGTAAAGAGCATTGTCTTCTAACAACTTCAGGTCGCGCTGTAAAGCCGCTGGCAGTATGGGATTCGATGGTTCGGTAACTATTAAAATACAAATTTTATTAAAATGTCCTATGAATATGTCCAATAAATATTATATTTCACTTAATTCGTGTGAGTATATGCCGGTTGTATTTCGATTGTATTTATAATAAAATTTTTCTGAATGCAGCGGAATTTGCTGTTATTTGTTGGGCCTTCCCGTGGTGTCATTCAACATAAGAATGCGATATACCTGTGTCCGCGAACAGCCCATCTGTTTCGCGATTGACAAAATGGATAGCCCGTCGTCGCGCATTTTTTTGATCAAAAGGCGATCTAAGCGTTGTTTTCCTCCTCTGTATGCGCCCATAGTTTTCGCGCGCTCAATTCCTTCTCGCTGTCGCGTTTTGATGAAGCTCCGCTCCATCTGTGCCACCATTCCCAACACGGTCAGAATGAGCTGGCCCATCTCGCCCTGTGTCGAAACGAAGGGGTCAAGAATTGTTAAATAAGCGCCGCGCTGTTCGCAATCGTGTACGATGTTGAGCACGTCGCGAGTGTCGCGCCCTAGTCGATCAAGCCGCGTAACAACGAGCTCGTCACCTTGGCGCAAGAACTCGATGATAGTTGCCAATTCGGTGCGCCCTTCACGACTGCCGCCCGATACCTTTTCCGAGCGGATTATTTCGCAACCTTCATGTTGCAGGCGGTCAAGCTGAACCTGCAGATCTTGATCGATGGTGCTGACGCGTGCGTAACCGATGCGGGCCATAGTGTAACCTCAAGCTTTAGGCCCGATGCTACCCTGTCACAAATAGGCGCCGTCAACCCAGATGTTACGTCATGGCTTGTAACGTTGGGTTCGTAACTCTGAGGTATACCGTGATGCGACTGATTGCCTATCGCAAGAAAGCTTTAGGTCTCCTTTTCCTGTCCTCACCATCGATCACGTGAGGGGTTGCTGTCGGTACAATCAGCCTTGCAAAAATCAACTAGCGCCCCGGGCCCAACGGCCCCAAGCTCGCCACTGGGAGATTTCCGTCGAAGGCTCCGAGGACTGCAAGCAATGAATAGGTTGAAGGGTGGGCGGTCACTCGCGATAGAAATGAAGCTAGACTTTGTGTTCTCAATTCACTCTCACTTCCACAGTTAATCCAGGAAGGCGGTACATGTTTAATGCTATATTGGGGCGCCTGGGAATAATGGTAGCCGTCCTTAACGCCAATGCTTTAAGGAAACCTTCGCCGCTACTCTCCGACACTGTTTTGGCTAGCCGTGGCCAACTGGTCCAGATCGCGCGCCGATCGAAGTCCTTTGCGTCAACGAAGTCAGCCACGTGGCGGCTGAGCACCAGCAGGGATACGGGCCGGTCGCCGCACTGCGGGAGATGGAGCGCCTTGCAGACTTCATCCGACGTCCTGCCCGCGATCCAGTCGTGAACTCGCCCCACCCAGTCATTGGCCTTGGCCAAATTAGAACGTCGGCTTTCGCGTTCGGCCAATGATCGACCATAGATGTCAGGCCACTTCAGCTGAACGAGGCAGAGCTCACCCGTTTCCCTGTCGATGACTGCCGTGTCCACGTCCGTTAGAATGGAGCCATCGCTCTTTCTTAAGTTGCATCCGCGATCGAGGACGACGTAGCGGTCGGCTTCCAGCAGTTTTGCGAGGTCCGACCTGAACACAGCCTCTCTCGCGTTTAACGCTCGGTCCCAGTCTCGCCGATGCAAATGACGGAGTTGATTGGTGAGTCCAGCGACCGGGTTCATCAACGCGCCGAAAATGGGCAATAGAACGAAGTCGCGTCCGAAGTCGATGTAATATGGGATGGGGATCTCATGATGAGCATCCAGCCTTTGTGCCCCCTCTGCATCAAGTGTGAGCAAATTTAGTATCTGGCGCCCTTGGTCCCCGCCGCCCCAACTCTCCTCAATATCGTCTCTCCGTGCGAAGGCGGTAAGTAGATTTCTAAGGTCGAGGTGAGGGAATTGTGACATTAGTTTAGTCCCGCAAGCGATGTGATGAAGAACTTTGCCATACGCATCCATAGACACCCTGTTCCATTCGTCGAAAGCTCGCCCGCTGATCTGGGACATGGGAGGCAGGCTATCCAGTTCCGCAGTGCCAGCGCTATACATTTCCGCTAAATCGCGATGGTAGCCTACAGTGTCAGGATCAGCATCGTATGCAATGGACCAACCCTCCACAGCAGTCACGTATCGTCCTATACGCTCCCCAATGTCGTTCTTCCTCGCCACCATGCTTTGTTCGATCGCCTGGAGCCGCAATCGTTGCTGGTTGCTCAACCATCGGCCTTCAGCCCGTTCTGTAGATTCAGCTCCATCGTCTTCGACCTCGATGACGAGTTTGTCGGGGGAAGGAAAGCTGGTTTTGGCCAAGCCATATCGCTCAAGCGTCGCCAGTCGATGTATAACCGAGAGTTTTCCGCATTCGAGAAGGTGCCTGTCCGCCAGAGCGGCTAGACTGGGATCGGACCGTACCCAGGGAACATTGCCTGGGGCATTTCTAATAAGAGATAATGAAGCTGCTAATGCGGTGCTGGCCCCGAGCATCATCAAGTTGCGGACGCTATCTTTCTCAAGCAACTCAGACCCGTTGGGAGCGATCTTGAAAGCGAAGGCGGCCTCATCGAGCGAGCGGACCAGCTCCATTATGAGAAGCCTTTCCAGGCCGGCCCAACTTTTTGCATTCTGATCCAAATGTTCGCGGCGAATGCCCTCTATACGGTCAATAGCTTCCGTCATCTGCAAAAATCCATTTCTCGAAGAGGAATTGGTAGGAGCATCCTGATCATCGTCCCCTTCTTGTATGCGTTGCGGAGATCAGCTTCATCAAGGCTAATCGTTAAGCCCCACCTGTTGTGCATGCGTCGCAGGACTAATGGAGGCTCCAAGAGCACAGCGATCGCAACGGAAATCGTGGCCAATTCGCATCAAAAGCATAAACAATTAACGGTTGTCGACCATAAACAGAACGAATATCTTCACAACGGCCCGTCCGTGTTTAATAATCGGGCCTAAGCAGATTGCATTTAATGAAGCGACAGCTGGCAGACCTTAAGTCTTCTGGCGCGGGGTGGGCGGTTGGAGCACGATACGAAGCTCAAGGTGGCGGATCTCTTTGCGGGAGCCGGCGGATTTTCGCTTGGGGCCATCGATGCTGGCTGTGACGTGGTCTTCGCGGTAGAGTTTAATCCTTATGCCGCGTCGACTTACAAACGCAATATTGGAAAACCGTCGCGCTCCAAGAATGTCGTTGTGTATAACGACGACATCACGAAGCTCGACCCAGCGGTCATTGCTCGCAAGCATTTTCCTAACGCTGAATGCGACTTGTTGCTCGGAGGCCCGCCCTGTCAGGGCTTCTCACGGCATCGAATCAAGAATGCTGGCGTCGCTGATCCTCGCAATGCCCTTATCCATGAGTACTTCGGATTCGTCAGGACGCTTCGTCCGCGCGCATTCCTGATGGAGAACGTTCCTGGTATGCTGTGGCCGCGGCACAAGGACTATGTCGACGAGTTCTATGCCCAAGCCCATGCTGGCGGTTACATGATCTACGATCCCGTCAAGATAGACGCCCGGGACTACGGTACTCCTCAGGCTCGCCAGCGAGTTTTCATCCTCGGTCTTCGTCAGGACGTTGTCGTGAAAGGTTTTGATTGGCCACCCCCGCCAACCCATTGCGAACGACGCGACCCGATGCCCGAAGGTCTAGAGCCGTGGAAGGAGTGCAGCTCGGCGTTCCTACCAGCTACCGAAGGCGATATGAACGACGTTCATATGCAACACGGTCAGACACTGATAGAAGCGTTTGCGAGCACGCCACATAATGGT
This sequence comes from Agrobacterium sp. LMR679, assembly GCF_027157905.1. Taxonomy (NCBI): domain Bacteria; kingdom Pseudomonadati; phylum Pseudomonadota; class Alphaproteobacteria; order Hyphomicrobiales; family Rhizobiaceae; genus Agrobacterium; species Agrobacterium sp. LMR679. The sequence goes on from NZ_JAPVOJ010000002.1 coordinate 1,535,476, forward strand.
GGTAGCCGGCATCAATCTAACCGAACCCTCGACTGCCACAAGGACCACGACGGCCATAAGGACGTCTATGGTCGGATAAACCCTAACAAGCCGGCACCGACTATGACCACGGCGTGCATAAATCCGTCAAAGGGACGTTTCGTGCACCCGACACTTAACCATGGGATCACCGCGCGCCATGCGGCGCGAATCCAGACCTTCCCGGACGATTTCGAGTTTGAAGGCGGCCTGACGGCGGCGGGTCAGCAGATCGGTAACGCCGTTCCGGTGGTGTTGGCCAAAATGTTGGTCCGCCATATCAAGTCGCTCCTTACTTCCGACGCGAATACTGAAAACACTATACCCCGTGTTAGGGTCATCTGAATGCATACGGTGAGCTTCAAGACGAGAGCCCGAACTGTTGACCATCTTGGTCGAGAGCAGATTGCAGACGTCCCCACGGCGATCTCAGAACTCTGGAAGAATTCGTACGACGCCTATGCTCGCAGCGTTTCGCTGACAATCTTCGATGAGACTCAATTGGTAGTGTCCATTACCGACGACGGGCACGGCATGAACTACGAAGAGCTCATCGATCGCTGGCTCGTCGTTGGCACCGAATCCAAGCTTTTTGAAGATACGCGCTCTGAAATCGACATGGATGGCCTAAAGATGCGATCCCGCCAGGGCCAGAAGGGTATTGGTCGGTTGTCCTCGGCGCATCTGGGACCCATAATGCTACTAATCAGCAAAAGGCGTGACCAGCAAGCCGCTGCGGCTCTGATCGACTGGCGACTATTCGAGAATCCCTTTCTCATCTTATCTGACATAGAGATACCCGTCGTTAGTCTCGCTTCGCCGGAAGATATTACGCAACGGCTGCCGGAGATGATCTCGGCGCTACTGCAAAACGTGCACGGCGACGGGACAGGCAGCGAGCGAGAAAAACGCGTGGTTTCGGCATGGGCGAACTACGACCACGTTGTCGTAGCCAATACCACCGACCCTTCGGCCGTACGGCCATCTCAGCTTGTTCTTGAGGGATGCAGTGAATTTCAAGTTCTGGACCAGCATTTGGCTCTTTGGCCAGTGTGGACCGGCCTGCGCGATCACGGCACGGCTATGGTTGTGTCGAGGGCAACGGATGAGTTCTCCGTCTTCCTGCCCGCCAACAAAGATTTGCAGGCCGCGGACGATGATCGCAGGAGATTTCTTTCTACCCTTGGTGGGTTCGTTGATCCGCTTTTCGATCCGATGCGGCCCGATATCGAAGCCGTGAGGCCAGATTTCGACTATTGCGTCGATGTGTATTCTAACGGGCACCGGACTCCAGTCATCTCGTCGAGCGATGACTTCAATCGCACTTTGACCGATCAGATGGAGCATATCGTTGATGGCCGAATAGGGGAGGATGGCGTGTTCCGCGGCCAGATCAAGTCATTTGGGAAATGGCGCAAGACCGGCAGCGACTACGTCGTGGCGCCGCCGAAGGACTTTACACTGCCGGTCGGCACTGGCTCTCGATTGGGGCCCATGGATATCTACATTGCCACCTACGAGCAGGAGCCTAAGAATTCGACCCACACGCCCGCTGAGATGAAACGTATGAGGGATCTCACCGAGAACCACGCGGGTCTGATGATCTATCGTGATTCGTTGCGAGTGTTGCCTTACGGTAGAGAAGACAACGATTTTTTCGAAATCGAAAAACGCAGAAGCATAAATGCGGGTCGCGAGTACTGGAATGCGAGGCGGATATTCGGTCGAATAGCGATAACACGAAACGAAAACCCAAATCTTAAAGATAAGGCTGGCAGAGAAGGCTTCATCGTAAACAGGGCGGCAAAGACCCTGAAGATTCTGGTCACCAACATCCTGCGTGCCGCTGCGTATGACTACTTTGGATCTAACTCCGAGGACCGCAAAGCGGAGACGGAGGTGACGCAACGCAACTTTGCGGAGCAAAGAGCGAGGGATCATCAGGCAAAGCTGCGAAAGTCTCATAGGACGAAATTTCGCACGAGATTGAGGGCGCATCTTGCCTCCATCCCCTCGGTAAGCGAACAGATTAAGCACGATCTGGAATCCGTTCGCATCGAGACGGCGGAGGATATAACCTCAGCTCAAGAAGTACTTGAGAAGGCGCAGGATAGTGTTTCCGAGCTGCGTCTTCCAGGCGCCCCGAGCCCACTGGGCTCGCTTGAGGACGATTATCGCGCTTATCGCAAATCCGTGTTCGATATTAGCCAGTTAGTGAACGGCTTTTCCGAGCGTTTGGCCGAGGCCGTGGAGAGGATCTCGCCCAAGTCTCCTCAAGAGATTCTCGCGAAGCAGATCCAGCGCAATGAGGCGCAATTATCATCTCGCGTTACGAGATGGGCGAAAGAAATAAGGGGTCTACAGGACGGAGAGCGCGAACGTATCGCCAGCTTGATCAGCGAAAGAAACAAGCTACTTAGATTGGAAACTTCGCCGCTTGTCGGGCAAGTCGAAGACGAGCGATTGAGCCTGTCGGCCGCCGCCAAAGCGGTTTCTGCGGCCAAGGCTCGGATCGAGACTGAGAACGAACTGCTTTTCCAAAACTACATTTTCGCACTTGAGAATATGCGAGACAGCATCGACGTTCAAGCCGTAGCGGTGCTGGGCGGAGATGAGAACTCGGAGCTTAGGAGCCAGGTTGACCGTCTGAATGGCCTCGCCCAATTAGGCATCACCGTCGAATTTCTCGATCACGAGTTCCATGCTCACGATGCCGCGATCGTGAATGGTCTCGCAAAGCTCAAGTCCGATCCAACGGATGGCCAAGCGCTGCAGCGGGTCGACTTGGGCTATTCCGGCCTCAAACAAATCATCGATTTTCTGGGTCCACTTAGGATGGCCGGTCGGGTCCGTACCGAAGTCATCCCAGGAGCTAGGATCTACGACTACGTTGCAGATTTTTTCGACAGAGTAATTCGAGACAACGGAATAGATTTTACAGCGACTGAGTCATTCCTAGCATTTTCTATATACGAGCAGCAGTCGCGTCTGCTTCCGGTATTCATCAACCTAATCAACAACAGCATCTATTGGCTCATCAATTCAAGGACGTCCTCTCCCCGGATTGTCCTCGATTTCCGAGACGGCGAAGTCATCGTCGCCGATAATGGGCCCGGCATTGACGACATTGATATTAAGAGGCTTTTCACTTTGTTCTTCACCCGCAAGCTGGAGGGTGGCCGGGGAGTCGGCCTTTATCTTTGTCAGGCCAATTTGGCCGCGGGAGGTCACCAAATCACCTACGTGCAGGACAACGACAAAATGGTCCTGCCTGGAGCAAACTTCGCAATCGCGTTTCGGGGTGGCAACAACAATGGCTGACGGAGTATCTACGGCTGACCAAACCATCAATCTATCTAGTTTGGTTAAGGAAGCTTTCATCGATCCCATCCGATCGGTTCTGATCATCGATGACGAGTATCCTACTTGGGAACATGTCTTCGGTGCTGGCTTCGACCACTCGGAGAAGGGGCGATGGAAGGACAAAGAGGACATTACTGCGTTGATTGGTCAGTTCCGGCAGAAGTCCAAGGCGATGACCATCGATATCCACGATGGCGAGGATAACTCCGACATCGGCACCTATCTCCATCAGTCGGATCTCCTTGTGCTTGACTACCAACTCGAAAAGGGTGGAAAGGATGGTGCGCGTGCCATCGGGATAATGAAGTCCCTCTTTAAGAACCGCCATTTCAATCTCATCGTTATGCACACCGCAGCTGAACCTTTGCTCGAGCCCTTCCAAACGGTCCTTGATGCCCTCCTGCGTCCATCGGCGGAGGTCAAAGACCTGGGGCCCGCGGGACAGGCGGTGATCGATGGTTTGGAGGAAGATGCCGACAGTGATCCAGAACTGAAAGACATTTGGAACAGGTTGAAGGCGACCGTCGGGCGCGACATACACTTTTTATACCGGCAACAGGTTCAGAAAGGGAAGAAAGCGACAGGGTTCGTAAGTTCGGAGGGAAGACTGATTGCCTTCCGCGAACTGTGTACAAAAGCGAAGCTGGACCGCGACAAGCAGGTAAAGGTCTTCTGCCGGATACTCCAGACGTACGAACAAACCTACGACGAATCGGATGATCGCCCTTTGGACATCCGTTGGAGCGCCCCTGATCAGGGTCGTCGCCCATGGATTTGAACACCCGGCGGTTTCGTTGCATTCGCGGGCAAAAAAGACCCACAACTCCTCACCGCTTTGGCGGAGGCCATCGAGGATTGGAAGCCTTCGCCATCTCGGATGATCTCATCGAAGATCCGTGCCGCTATCAGTGCGGAAGGCTCTTACGCCGAGGAATCTGCCCTTAGCGACAAGCATGTTTACTGGCAATATTACGATGAGCTTTCGAAGTCGCCCAAAGGGCGACGCAGGGCACAGCCACCGCAAATCGCTACTTGAGGCGCACGCCGCCCGACACGTTGAGCGATTGCTCGACGTTGTGGGCGGAGAGGCAATTAAGTTCGGCATTAAACTCGTTGATTGTGACCCCGTTTCAATGGATGCGAAGGTCGAAGGGTTCAGCAGTCACTACAACCTTCGCGTCAGAAGCGATGAGGAGAAGAGGGAAGCGCTCTATCGCTATAACTCGCACATTTCGACCAAACCCGTATCCGGTTGGCATCTTCATCCTGGGCACATTATTAAAGTGGATGGTAGTTTTTGGGTATGCGTATCGCCAGCATGCGACCTTGTCCCGAATCAAAAGGGTAAGGCTGCTATAAATGAGTCAATCGTGGCCAAGATAAAGCCATTTATGGCGGTGCAACTTCAGCGCCGATCGAAACCACTCGGTAAAGAGGAGGTCAACTCCAATACGTTCGTTTTTCTCAAGGGCCAAGACGGAAAAGTGAATGCCTATAGTATCTACGATGGTGGAGAGAACCCTTCACCCGTTTGGCGACTTTTCAATGCCGAACAATTCGGAGTCTTCGAGATCGATCCAGTCACTAAGACGGCCCCTTTGAAGGTTCGCTACTTGTGCGGGTCTACAGGTAAGCTCACCTTGAGGACACGTCGCGCTCATGTCATTGCGCAACTGAGGTATGAGTATGCGCTCAATCTCATACAAAAACTTGGCGTGGAGATGACTAGGGTAGGACTGGACTACGTTTCGCCGTCTTGATGCGGTTAGTGCTGGCAACGCCCTTTTTAGATGGTTAAGCGGAAGAATGGACGAGGAGGAGCAAAACGTCTCGCAGCAACGACGCCGTAACATGCAGGCTGTCAGGAGCCGCGACACGAAGCCTGAAATAGCCGTCCGAAAATTACTTCATCGCCTTGGTTATAGGTTTCGGCTTCAACGGTCGGATCTTCCTGGGAAGCCGGATATTGTCTTGCCGCGCCACCGGTTGGCTGTCTTCGTCCACGGATGCTTTTGGCATCGCCATAATTGCAAGCGAGCTACGATGCCAAAGACGCGCACCACGTTCTGGGAGGCCAAGCTATCAGCTAACGTAGATCGCGATGCACGGGCGATGGCAGCGCTGGGCAAGCTCGGTTGGCGAACTGTGGTGATCTGGGAATGTGAAATTGGTGATCATCAACTCCTTTCCGATCGTATCAATATCGCGCTTGAGCCCGGAACAAACTAAGTTCAATAAAAAGTCATAATTCCGGTAGCGCTTTCAAAGCAGTCACCCCCTGGGCGAGCCTCAGTCCGGTTTTGGCCGAGATTCCCTAAATTGTGCTGACCTTGCCGCCGAAATTTAACGTGCGCTCATTTTTCACCGGCACAAACGCGTACGCTTCTGCTCTTCCAGCATTTTCCATCACGCTCCATTTCTCCCAGTCGCGTGTGGGCGTGCGTTGATCCCGCCGTTTCATTCCACCAGCCGTCGGCAGTTTTTTTGTCGATCTCGACTATAGCGAAGTAACCGTTTGCCTCCATGACGAAGCTGCCGTCCATGCTCCCGTATGGCCCCCAATAGCATGCACCATCTATCGCTTTTCTTCCGTCGACTTCCAGAACGCAGCCCTTCCGATTTGGAGGTGTTTGTTTCGCCGCAGGATAGTTGCTCGCCTTTTCCGTCTTTGAAGCAGGTTTGTTGAAACATGCCTGAAACTGAGAGAAAGGCGCCGCGGCATCGGCAAGGCTGATGGCAATCGTTTTGCCATCAAGGTCGGCGATTTCTAGTTTTTTGCCTTTCTTGCCGTCATCGAGGATTTGCGGTGAGAGTTCGTAGAAGCCGTGCCAGCCGAAATAGTCTTCTGGATGGCCGTTGGACATTTGAACCGCCTTATCATCGACCCGCCAGGACGCGCGAACAGTGCCGTCAAAGTTTCCGTTCTCAACAAACGCGACGAAATCCTTGCCCGGCGCGCCCATAAAGCCGACCGTTACGTCGCCCTGTTTCGTTTCCACAAAACACGTATCGCCCCAATCCTCCTCGCGTTGTTCGAACTTCCACGGTGATGTTGAGGCGGCGGTGGCTGCGGCTGACTTCGGCGGCGGGTTTTGAAGCATTACACTGCGGTTTGCAGGCGCTTGCCCGGCTGTTCCGGCACCTTCGCCTGATGGCTGGGCAAACGGCGACGTGGACGAAGCTTGAGAGGGCCTTGAACAGTGATGGGCCAAGCCCGGTTAAAGTGGATATGCAGGTATCGAAGCCAGTTCCTAGCGCTATTGCCTCTTTATAGCTCATCACCGGCACGAGCCACGGCGGCTCATTTCCTTGGAAGGTGATTGCTAATGGCGCTGGCTTGTTCGCCGAGATCGCTGTTCCCAGAATGGTGGTGACCTTGAAACCACCCCCGTCGTCCGCAACGGTCTCGGGAATTTCGCCATATAGCTCATCGCCGTTGACCACCTTCGAAACGAACTGAATGTTACCGGCCCATTCGGTTCCGATGCTGACATTGGTTGTCTGGCCAGCGGGAAGATTCCAGTTCTGCTTGGTAACGCGCAGCCGTGGGACGATTTTGTCGATGCCGATCAGCGTATATTCGATCGCGACCGACTTCCCTGACCACGCCGTGCTGCGGAAACCACAAAATGCTTCATCGCCAAAAGGATCTGGCGTCTTTAACACAACCTGCCAGCTATTACCTTTGTGGTAGGAGTGTTCTCCGGCGATGGCAGGTGTTGAGATTGAACCCGCGATAGCAGCGCTGAGGCTAAGTACGGCTAGAAGTATTCCAGCATTCCTGGTCATGATGATTTTTCCATGTGAGATGGGGCAGTCCGGTGCTTCCCCCTAGAAGGTTGCTGCCGATGATACCCGCCTTCATCGTTTCAAATTCCTCGGCGGTGATCGCACCTGAAGAGCGCAGGGCAGCCAATTTTTCGATGCGCTCAATCTGTTGGTCCGGGCCTGAAGGGGGCAAAGGCGGGGCACGGTGCTGATCAAGGCTTTGGGGAAGTCCGTTGACCCACGCTTTGCCGGGGTGCTGCCGATCACGATGAATGCAACGACCCCGACAAGCGGTATTAGGCAGGTCAGCACAAACCAGCCGCTTTTCTCAAGGTCATGCAGACGCCTGACGATCACAGCGAGTGAAGGGACATAGTGCCCCATGATGATCAATGCCGAGACGAGGGGCTGCGGCTCATGTGGCCCGGCAATGGCGACATCGACAATCAATCCACCGATGGCTAAACCCAGCAACGCGAGGTGGTAGTACCAAAACTCCTTTCGTGTGGATCGGCCTGAAAAGGTGGCGTAGCGGCGCATGGCGTCGAGGTAGGCGCTCATGAATACTCCCCGGTGTATGGCTGTTGTCGTGGGATTTAGGCTGTAAGGCTTTCACGCCGCTGACTGGTTTTTCTTCCGCTTGGCCGAGCGCCACGTGAAGAAGCCCATGACGGCAAGCACGAGGGCAATGACGCCCCATACCGACATATCCCCAAAGGTGCCTTGCGAGGACGCGATAAAGGCCATCAGCCCCGATACGAGGAAGATGATGGCACCCACTAGCGGCAGGCCGAAAGAGAAAGCGCCACCGATCACCAACAGCACGCCCGTCAGCATTCCCACCGCACCGGCGCTGCCTGTAGCTTGATCGTTCAGCAGGCCGCTTCCCGCCGTCACCGCGCATGATTGCAGCAGCACCAACAAGCCGAGGAAGAGTCCGATAATTCCAACTGCGATTTTCATAAATACCCCTTAAGTGAAGTGATCGAGTCAATGCTCGTTTAAGATTTAATATGGGACTGTTGGTCCGTCGATTGTCAAGCCGTGAATATGGCTTTCTGCGCTCATGGATGTTCGCAAAACAATCGGTTGGAACTTACGACGCCTGCGCGTCGACAAAGGCCTCTCGCAAGAACGGCTGGCTTTAGAGGCTGGTATTGACAGGTCGTATGTTGGGCGAGTCGAACGCGGTATGGAAAACGTGACTGTTTCCACGCTTGAAGCGATATCGCTCACCCTTGATGTCCACGTATCGGAGCTCTTTGCGGCCGTTGACGACAAGTTGGCTTCGCCCAAGCCATTGAGAGCAGGGCGAAAGCCGAAGGCTGGGTGAGCACCCACGGATACAGCCGCCACGGCTCAATACTCATCTGCCCGCATGACGGTGAGCACCCGGCAGGTTACATCGTCATCTGCTGGATCGGATGATCCGAATTGCAGGTCCAGGTCGTAATAGTCGATCTTCCAAAAGAACACGGCGTCTTCGAGCGTGACGGCACCGAAGTCATGCTCGCCGTAGGGGTCGTTATTCGGCGAGAAATCATCGAACGCCTGCACCGCCAATAGGACTGTTTGCTGATGATCGGCGCTGAGGTTCGTGACTCCCGGCGTCAGCAGCACTCGTCCGCCGGAGAAGCTTTTTCGAAAGGCGTCGTTTTTATCGCGGATGGCTGCGGCCCGATTGGCCGCATCCTCGCTGATGTTCTGTTTCAAAGCGCAGCCCATGACGATCACTTCTCGACATAGGCAGGGTGAATGAGGGCCACCTGATCGACGCGGCGGGTGAAAGGCAGCATGTCGAGATAATCGCGCCACTTGAGGCGAAGCCCCGTGTCGCCCTCGATCTTGATGACGGTGGCTTCATACCACCCCTCCAAAGGGCCTTCAGTCGCCAGCACGAGGCTGCCCACCGTCAACTGGTCCCAGCTTTCGGGCATATTTTTGGGCGGAACAGGGTAGCCCGTTTCGGGCGCGGGGTTATCCGGTACCACACGCGGCTGCTCCAGCCGTTGGCGCTCCTCATCGGACAGGTGGGCGGCGATGGCCTGATAGAGGTCTTGCTTAACAAACGGCACGAAGGCCTTGCCGCTATCGAACAGCTTGCCCTGCGGCAACCGGCCAAGAAACGCCCTGAGTTCGTCGCCTTCCACCTTGAGCGCCACCATGCCCATCAGTTCGGCAGCCTTCTCAGCTGCGCGGGTATCGGTGGCAGGGAAGAATGAGGCGTGGGGCCTGCCGTTGTCGTCACGGCCGAGAATGATGACGGGGCAGGGCAGGGTGACGGCAGGGGTGGCGGGTAAGGCGGTGGTAGTGGGTGCAGCGGTTGAAACGTTCATGATTGTAGCTCTCCAAAACAAGAAGAGGGGCCGAACGGCCCTCGTACCGGCAGCAGCGCCGGCGTGTTATGGTATAGCATTACAACTAAAGATTGTCAAATATGCGAGCGCAACCCAAGGGTCGCTAGTTACCGAGCCCAGAACTGCATAGCGGATTTCAAACCGAAATTAGTGTCGGATAGAATCTAGCAGCCGTCCCAATGCAGCGTCGAAATTGTCCAAGCGAAAGTTTTGCGGGTCATCGTGCCCGTCACTCAACCCCTCATCGATCGCCGCATGAAACGCAGGAATCAAGCCGACACCTGCACGGGCGCTCGCTACGAGATATAGGAGTGCGAGACGTTCGTATTGTACTTGAGAGAAGCCGGGTGTCGGCGCATTTCCATCGGCTTGGCTGGGATGGCCCCGGCGTGGCTGGACATTTTCAATGTGAAGAAACATGCCGCGAGACAAGGTGCCAATCTTGAGTTCCAGCTTGGTTGCGCGCCAAGGCACCTTGAAATCATGGCCGACGTAAATTTCGCCTCTACGGTTTATAAAGATATGGGCCTTCGCATCGGACTGGCTGACAAAGCCGTCCAGCCGATTAACTTGATTGCTGCGATCAATGTCTTCAGGAAAATTGGCACTGCCGAAGTTGGGCCAACTTGTGTCGTGAATCACAAAGTAACGTGCTGTCGGTGCATGCGAGCTGTTTGAATTTCCGCGAGAGAGGGGCGTGTCGAGACTACCGCCTAGCCCCTCTTCCGTTAGGCCAAGGCGCCCGATAGCGCCTCTAATCTGTGCCTTGGAGATGGTTAGTGGTTGCCCGATAAAACCCGCAAGATTCGGCGGTACAGCAGCGGGAGTAGCCTCTACATTTCCATGAATTCTTACTTTGCGGAGTAGGCAAGACGCCTGCTCCATGGGATTACCGGCAAAGGCCATGGTTTCGGTGTCGAATTTGCATTTCCCAAAAGTCGCAGCAATGGTTTGAGCCGGCGTGATGGCGATTATAATAATGCTCAGTGAAGCAAGGTAACGGACCGCGAAACTGTCTGAGATTATGGGCATGTTCTGCCCCCAGTCAGTTTGAGCTTTTCCTTAGCGAAAGCGCACAGTTTTGAAATGGCGTTTTGCGGGTTGATATCCGCGCTTCTACTGCCCGGATATGCTATGAAAACTACATCTCCGCCAAGTCCGTGGTTCTTGTAGGGATAAACGTTGCCGGAACCAACACACGTCTGCCCGTCATTACTCCACTTCTTGCAACGGCTTTCGCCAATCGCCTCGAAAACCCTACTTGAACCTTCCCCCAGCCTCATGAAAGGACCGCCATCCCCAATTAACACAGGGGTCCATTGATCCTTGTAAACAACGACGCCCATGTCACCTAAACTCAAACCCGTTTTATCTGCGAACATGCGACCCATCTCACTGCTCCTGCTGCCAGTAATTTTGGAGAGGCCGGCAGTAGGTATCACGATGTAAGGGATCCGATCAGGGTTGATCTGAGCCGATCGCGCGGAAGGATCGCTTGAGCCCGGCCACTTGTATGCTGTTTCCTTTAAGTCCGTAGCGCCCGGCAAACCATTCCACGCTGCCCAAGAGCCGTCCACGTCAAGTGCCATTTTACTTCGCCAGTAGATTGCCCCGTCTCCAAGATGCAATAAGGCCCGTACATTGCTGGGATCACGACTGCACAAATAGTATTGTTTGGCATCGGGAACATTGGGAAGCTTCAAGTCAAACCCTAGGAAGTGGTCTTTCTGTCTGCGCTCAGCCGTTGTTCCATCGCATTTTTGGAAGGCCAATCTGTAGGTTTCATCAAGCGGTACGCCCAATGAAAAATCAATAGCATTTAGCAGTCCTGCAGATTGTGTTGGTGGCTCAGTAGCATTGGCTTGAATAGCTAGTAGAACGCCCAACAGAGAGGCGAACATATGCATTCTCATGGGCATAAATGACGACATTGCCAGTCTCCATCGTCTGCCTTTGAAGAACTGTCTTCCCCAAACGGCGTTCTTTTAATTTCACTTAGATTGTGCAATCTTACCGATAATAGCAATAGACGTGTCTCTTCAGGTTGAGCAAAAATTCACGATAATTTCCGGTGGAGAGCAGAGATGGAGAAAACTATTCTCGATGAAATCAAAAAAACCGCGCTTGTTGTTATCTTTATCGCATCCAGCTTGTATCAAGTTCACGCTGCAGAAAGTAATATTAGCTCTCAAATAGATGAAACAAAACGCCGGTTTGAGGATCGCCTAGCCAGTGGACAGTATATGAAGTCTTCATGCGAGCCGATTAGAGATAAAGACTGGACCGGCGTTGATCTTTTACGTTGCACCTATCGGGAATTAGGTGCTGAGGCGACGGTAACGCTTGCTCTACCGACAGCAACGCAGCTCGCACGTTGGACTATTTATGCTTGCTTAGACGCCGGCGCTAAGAACATTAAGGCCTGCTCCCGGCATATCGAAAAGCGTATTTGGCAGGCATCGAACGGTCAGTTTCCCGTCAACGGCTATGTAATTGAGCCGCATTCGGTAATCGGCGGCGCCTCGAACAAACCTTACTGCTTTCTTTTTCGTGACGGGGTAACAGTAAGGACGGGGAAGGTAACCTCGCGCCCACCACAGAATGGCAAACATGTGCTCCGCAGGCCGCGGAAAACGACGAGATCACGAGGGCTTTCACGTACGCACGGGTAGCCTCAACTACTCGAGCAGAGTTTGCTCTTGCCACCGGAGCTCCGCGCGTGACTGAGTTAACTGGGACAGCTTTTCCTGACGCGGTACGGAGGGAAATGGTGGCCGCATGGGGATCTAACCGCAATCGACTGATTTCTGGTGCGGCAATCAGCGACAGGATTAAAGGGATGTTTGACTGAAATCATTTCTGTGCGGAGAAAGATTGCGTCGTACCGCATGAAACATGCGTCCCAATTTCGCCGGCGAGGCTACAGTGAATTTGGCCAAAAAGACGCGCCAATAGCGACGGGATAGACATGTGACGATACGAGGGGCTGAGATGACCCCTCGTGCCGACAACAACTTCCGCTGGTGATCCCACTATGCTCCCTTCTTTTCTTCGTGGAAGCAAATCACCTTCGGAACTTCCGAAATTTTAAAGACATAGAAGACGTCGCGCTGATCTTTATTTCCGTCGTGTCGCAGAGCCAGCTTTGTCTGAAGGTTATTCTCTCCGCAACGGAGCACGCCCTCTTTCTTTAGCAATTTGAGGCCAGCAGTAGAGATACCTGTGCTGGCAAGGCGAGCTTTAGGAACAGCTAGAAGCAATGCCTTATCTCTTCCGGTGTGGATAAACCCTGCTATGTTCTTAAATTTCTTCTCCTTGAGTAGCGGCTTCTTTCCGCGCGCATCAGCGAAACAGTTCGAAGTGTCGGTCATGTAGGCAACTAGACGAGGATCGCTGCCATTTGGTTTGGAAACATTGCCGTATTGCCGCCAAGCACGGACGATGCCCCGTTTGACGTGGCCCCATTTTTTTCTTTTCAAGCGTCCCTAGGTGAAAGGCCAGAGACGCTGTTGCATAGGAGAGTGCGAAGGATTGAGACCGACGATACAAAACTGCATCCGTTCCGGCGCTTTCTAAACAAATCTTTTTTAGAAATATTTCAAGTGCGCCACGAAGTACACTTCTTACCTTCTCCGAGTCCTGACTCAAGGCCTGCAAGATATCTTGTATGTAGGCACGGGCCAGCAATCCGTAATTATGTTCTGTGATTTTAAAGATATGGCTCATCGCGTCGTCGACTGTTTCGAAGCCCGCTGGTGTGGTCTCGAAAAAGCTCGAGGACGCCGTGGGTAATTGAAACGAAATCAGGCGGACTTCCAATGCACGCTTAACGTCATCACTGGCTGGGAGAATCAGGTGCATCGGCTGGTTTGAGGTGGAAAGCATAGCTATAGAGTGATCACGATGCTCCACTCCAGATCGAGCTCGACCTTGGCCGGAAGATAGACGATGCACCGTATTGAGAATCTTGTCAGCGCGCGTTTTCTCATTGGAATGGGCCAGAGTCGCTTCGTCGAGAATGAGCAAATGGTCATTAAAATCTAAAAAAAGCTCCTCGATTTTTTGTTCCGACATATTCCAGTCCCGGGCGTAACCATTACTGGAATGCCCTTTGCCCCAAGCTGATGCAGCGAGCGTGCAAGTAAGTGCGGACTTATATGTGCTTGTCCGCCCAACCAGCTCAAACATCATATTTTCAGCTTTGTACCCGCTGCCCATAGCAAATGGTTTCACTAGCGGAGTTAAGCCGTAGAAAAACAGGGTGATGGGCACGGACTGGTCGCGTATGACTTTGGCTATTCCTGCTTCGTATGCCTTCAAATCTCCGGCCTTGGCAATTCGATCCTGATGCTCAACCGTAGAAAACACGCGAAGCTTGGCTTCAGAATTAATCACTGTGCCGTCACCGTAGACAAAGTAGCGAGGTATGGAACGACGCTCATAACCGACGCGGGTAGCGACGATGGCGTTGTCGTCGATCTTGGCAACTTCGATACACTCGGTGACCCTTTTTTTGTCGATGGCTGAGACTGCCAGAATACCAATGCGCCCGAGATCACCCAAAACCTGCTGCCTTTTTTCGACAACCAGTTTGCTTGGCCGGATCAGCTGTCGACCACGAGCCTCAAATAAATAGTACAGGTTTTCGTCGTCTCCGTTGAGGATTGAAACACTCAGTTCTGCTGGCGAGGATATGGTCGCCGAAAGTGTAGAATCTGTGCTCAGGCCCATTTTTTTCATGATTGGGGGCGGGGTGGGCTGTGTTAGCAGGTGCAGTTGTCAACCCCTCAACGCCAAACCGCTTTTTGTGAGCCTCTTTGAGCTTGGCGGAAGCCTCAAGAAGGGGTTTCTTGGTATCTTTCATTTGAGTGCCCTCACGATGGTTGCCATTTCGGCGTTGATAAAAAGTGCTGTGACTGAAGTGGCGAAACCGCCAAACTGGATCGCATGAGTGATTGGCAATGTGGCCATGCATCGCAGCCACAGATTGGCCTCCACGGTGCGCATGCGGTTGGAGGCGCGATTGGTTCGCCCGTTTGATCCAAGATATTCAACCCTGTCCTGGGCTTTCATTTTGGTGAGGTAACCTAGGAGGTTTCCGAGCTCGGAATTCTGGATGAATGACACTCTGACGGGTTTGTCGCGCCCCCGTGCTCCACGTGGTAACCGGACCTGAAATGCGGCTTTCAAGGCTTCGACTGGCGCGCCGCCCACGATCAAATGGACGTGGGGTTCAAAAACGTAGGGCTCTTCAAGGCTGTGATTTCCGGACATCTCGTATGCAGCCAAGAATATCGGCTTGTATCCATCGCTCCGAAGCTTTTCGATTGCTGACCTAACCTTTCGGCGAGGTGGATCAAAACTCTTATTGGTTGCTGAGGGCGGTGAAACGCGCCACCTCTTGTCGGCGACGATGACGTGATAAAAATCTAGTTTGGATCGCGTCAGGAGCGGATGGATTACTCCAGCCATAAAAAGCTGAAGTCGGGCCCGTTCAAAAGACAGGCAGCGCTTAGACGCGAGCTATCCAAACTTTTCCAAGTCGGATGAAGTGTCGGCGTGCGATCTCCCAAAGAGCTAAATCGAGTGATCTGCTTGCGAGGTATAGCAGCAGAGTTGAATTCGGATTTTGGCAGTCGCGCTTTGACCGCCTTTGCAAGAGATCGATGTTTCTTTTTTTTCCAAAGGTCTATTGGTTTAACCAAGGGTGCCTCCATAGGCGCACAGGTTCGCATTCGAAGAAGCAGAGGCTCTCCGATGGTTTGGCGTTGAGGGGTTGAGAGGGATCCAGAATTAAGGTGAGGAAGCCTCAGCTAGATTTCGCTGTGGCCTCGCACGAGGAAACTTCTTAAAAGCAGTAGTGGTAATTACCTGCTAGTTTTCTCGATTGTGGCAATAAGAGAGCGGATATCTTCCGCGCGCCAAACAGTCACCCTCGCTGATATTTTACGGGGCTGTGGATACCTGCCACTTTTTACTCCAGCCCAAAAACTTGATTTACTAATGGGCAATGGACCGTAGGGCCCAAGTATCTGGTTCAGGCGCACATATCCGCTCACTGGAAATTCTTTAATATAGACAGTCGCTTGCTCAGCGGCGGCTTTGTCATTTCGGCCTTGGGTCATCTTCGCTCTCCGTAGTTTGTGTTGAACACGGCTAGAAGATGAGCAAAAATCTGTTTGTTTACTATTCTCCACCCGTCCATAAACAATACCAGTTTTTTTGGATATAAAAAAACATTTAAAAACAGATAGTTAATTCACTTTTTGTCTGAATCTTTTTCTGAATTGAGAAGTCAATCTTGTTTCTTCTAGAGGAGATAATGCCGCAGCTTTGAAGGGGCGTGCTTCCACTCCGTCGAGCAACCGTATCGTGGTCTGGTAGAGGTCATTGTTCTCCATTTTCTGAAAAATATGCTCAGCGACAAAACGACCACGCCCCACCCATTCGTCTAGGTATTGTTTGTGCGACTTGTATGAAAAGGCCCCTTCCAGCATCACAGTCAGGAGAGACTTTCTTTTGACGCGGATTGTTGACGCTGCGTAGAGCAGCGCCAATGTTTGTTTCGAACTGCTCCATCTGTCGTGGAGCAATGATCTGGCCACAAATTGAGTGCGGTAGGCTTCTGCCCCTAGGGACTTTTTTATATCGGCGAGTATTTTAGTCGCGCGGTTTAGACTGGGAGCAAAATCGAACTCGGGCTGCTGGTAGCGATCAGCGCCATGGTGCAAGTATAGCAGTGCTCGAACAACCGTCTTGATGGACTTGTCTTCCGAGTTGGCGTGCATGGAAAGGCTGTCCAGGCTGAAAATTCGAGCGAATGCTTGATATCCCCCAAGGGGATCATAGATGTCTGACAAAAAATCAACGCCAGTCAGAACGTAGCGAGAGACCATATCGCGGTGTAAATCGAGTGGATGGTCAATCAAGCCAACGGACAGATCGTGATCATCCATGTGATCGAGTACAGCATGCGTCATCAAGGCGTGACGTACTGGTTGGGCATCAGGAAATAACGCCCAACCAACAAAGCCAGATGAAAGAACCTCTCTAAATCCCGGATAGGCGGGTTCGCTGCTCAAAATCACATTAAGTGCGTCTCTGGCTCTAAACTCCCGGCCCAGCACGATTTCTTTAAACGTTTTCTGAGTGGGGCTTTTCCTGGGGAGCTGATGTTTTTCCAGCAGAATCTCGACTGCCTTAACGGCTGCATTTAGTTCTTCAGAATCAAGAATTTCGACTACGTCCATTCCGATAGCTCCTGTTGCTTCGGAACGACGATATTCGAGGTTGAAACTGCTTTCGACGCTGGGCGGGATATTTTTTTATGTAACGGCGAAGATATTCATCTCAAGAAATCCGCACAGATCCAATGGCCGTTCCGGTATAATGAACGGTATTTTATGAAAGAGTTTTTAAATAATGTTATTTAATCAAATAATTAAATGATTATTTCGATTCCCTTCACCCGCTCCAGCGACCTTTCCAACGAGATTTGGCGTCAAGGGGCGTTGTCAGCCTGGAAACTCGCGTAGTTTCGTATCCGATCACCGACGAATTTGGAAATCCGTGAGACAAGATTGGATGATCTTGGTCGCCTGACTATGCCTAATCCGAGAAACAATTTTAGTTTGTTCTTAACTTTGGTCCTCATCAAGGTCTTGCGGGGATATGCGTATTGCGGTAACTTCTAGTTGTTGTTTTATTCGAAGAGCCGAAGGGCTAGAAATAGGCGGGGTCACGCTTAAAACTCACGGATGAAAAATAATAATCTCGCCATGGCATTGGTAAGATTGGGTGTTACGTGATTTTTTAGCTACCGCGTTCTTTTGAGTAAATGACTTGCGACTATCGTTTCGTAATAAAATATACTACTTTAACGCTTCTTGGATCGGATGATCTGATCTATTAACCCGGTAGGGATCGACAGCAAGGACAGCTGCAGAGTGAAGCATGAGCGGCATTGCCGCGACCAACTTCGCTTCAAATGCAGGCCTCCTAAACATGTCCCTCGCTGCTTTCATTCCTGGTTTCCGATCGCCACTTCCTCCTGATTTTTGTCTCGCAATTGTGACGGCGGTTCGAGTTTCCGCTTATTCCCCGATCGCTATCCAGGCAGAGCGGAATACCTTGGGTAATTCGAGGGCCGCGCCTAACAGTTCCAAATGGGCCGTCACCACCCTGCTTTTGGCGGGCCTGCTCGCGGCAGAGCCGGCAAGTGCTCAGTCGCCCGCCGATGATTTTTCGCGCCAACAGGATCAGCAACAGCAGTTGCAGCGGCTTGAAAACCTGAAACAGATAACCCCTGATAGTGTCACTGGCCGTGAGGGCGGGGCACCGCGAGGCGACGCGAAGCCCGATGATTTATGCTTCGATATCTCCCGTGTGGAGATCGAAGGTGCGGCGAACCTTTCTGCCGCTACGCTTGGAACACTGACGCGGCCTTTTAACGATCGTTGCGTCGGCGTTGCCGATATCACGTCTCTCCTCAAGGCCATCACCGACATCTATCTAGACAAGGGATTCGTGACGTCACGCGCCTATGTTCCGCCGCAGGATATTGCCGGAACAGGATTGCTGAGATTGGTCGTTGTCGAAGGCACGATCGAGGATATCTACTTCAATGGTCAACCGGCCGAGCAGAACGGTTCATTCGCTACGGCCTTTCCCGGCATGAAAGGAAAGGTTGCTAATATTCGCGATGTTGAGCAGGGGCTGGACCAGATCAACCGTCTGTCGTCCAATAACGCCAAGACTTCGATGTTGCCGGGAAAAACGGATGGTACATCCATTCTCAACGTCGAGAACAAGCCGGGCAAACCTTGGTACGTGAGCATTTCCAATAATAGTCTCGGCCAGCAAAGCACCGGCTACTCCCAAAGCAATATTTCCTTGGGTTTCGATGACCTCTTGGGTCTCAATGATCAGTTGGGGCTATCTTATGGGCGTAGCGGCCCGGACTACCCCTGGGATGATGAGGGTCGCGGGCGCAGTAACAGTTATTCGGTCAATACAAGTATACCCTATGGCTACTGGACATTTTCGGCGAACGGTTCCTGGTACGAATATGACAGCACTATTCCCGGCAATTTCGGGCCGATCGAAACTTCGGGTGATTCCGGTCAGATTGGATTTGGCATCGATCGCGTTATCCGGCGAGACAAGGACTCGATCACGACGCTCAGGGGCGGCCTCACCTACAAGCAAACCAACAATTTTCTTCTCGGCAACCGGATTGAGGTTGGAAGCCGCCGATACACGATAGGCACTCTCGGTTTGTCGCGTTCGCAAAGAATACTGGGTGGCGTCATCGCCCTCGATTTTGCCCTTGATAAGGGTCTCGATCTTTTGACGCTGCGGAGGCCGGAGAGCCCGGGGCCGGCACGGCCGATCCCCGGTTTTTGAAATTCAACACGACCGTCAGCGCGACGCGGCCGTTCGAGGCGGCTGGCCAGCGGTTCGAGTTAACGACGCTCCTCAATGCCCAATATTCGCCGAATAACATGTTTGGCGCGGAGCAGATCGGACTTGGTGGCTCCAGCAACGTACGCGGCCTGAGGGAAAGCGTCATATTCGGTAATAACGGGTTCTTCAGCCACAACGAATTTGCATGGCGGACAATGCCATGGGAAGGCACAAGTCTGGCGCCCGTTCTGGGCGAGCTACGCCCTTACCTCGGTCTCGATTACGGCCGCGTGTTCTCGCAGGATCGATTCGACATTCCCGGCGGCTATCTCGCGAGTTGGACCGTTGGTGCGAAACTCGTGGGGGGAAACATCAGCGCCGATTTTGGCTACTCCCAGGCATTTTCCAGCAGCGTCAATGGCGGGCGCGGAAATCTCATTTTCGCCAGCGTGACGGCACGCTGGTAGGCTTCAAAAGAGAATATTATGATCAGCTCTTCTTTTCACACCCCCAAATTATCTTTCATCTCCGCCCTGCTGGCGACAGCCATTGTCGTATCCGGTTGCGGTGGCCGGGCTGCACATCCGGTGTCGTCGACCAACCCGGCCGACAGTGCTTTCGACTGCGCCGGCATAAAGCGCGAGTTCGAGGCCAATGAGCGGCAGGTGCTGGCGACGGTGAAAGAACGATCCGACGCGCAGGGTAAAAACGTGATCCTCGGTGCGACAGGTGTCCTTCTGTTCTGGCCGGCCCTTTTTTTCATGGATCCGAAATCGCCGGAAAAACTGGAGATCGACGCCTTACGTAACCGCAATCAGGTCCTTGCCGAGATTGCCAAAAGCAAAAAATGCCCAGCTCCGCAATCGAAGCTGGCAGATGTCTACAAGAAACTCGACAGCAAGCCATCCCCGGCCGACACGAGCAGAAAAGACCGCTAAGCCCCAAATTCCGTCTGCCACGAGAGGCGAGCAACAATGACATCACAGTTTAAGCGTCTTCCACGCAAGACAACCGACCTCGCGTTGTTCGCTAATGCCGGGACGCTGGCTCAAAAAATCATTGCTACCGTTGTCAGTTTTACGCTCCTGCTTCAGCCAGTGCTTCTTCACGCACAGGACATATCGCCGGAAGTTGGAGGATCTTTTGCAAATCGCCCCGGGATAGGGGCTGCTCCGAACGGAGTGCCGCTCATTGATATCGTCGGACCCAACAGCCAAGGTCTGTCGCACAACAAATACAACAATTTCAACGTCGGCACACCGGGGGTCATTCTCAACAACTTCAATGGTGAGATCGGTACGTCGAAACTGGGTGGTGTTACACCCGGTAATCCAAACCTTCAAGGCAAAGGTTCCGCCACGGTCATCCTCAATGAGGTCACGTCGCAAAACCGCAGTTCGCTTCTCGGTCCAACCGAAGTGTTCGGTGGCAGGGCCGATGTCATCATTGCCAATCCGAACGGGATCACCTGCGACGGCTGCGGTTTCATCAACACGCCACGCGCCACGCTGACGACGGGTGTACCTGACATCGGCACCGATGGACGTCTCAATGGATTCACGGTCAACGCAGGGGATGTCACCTTCGGTCCTAGCGGTGGGAATTTTGCGCTTGGTGATGGTGCAGTCAGTCTGTTCGATGTCGTGTCCCGTACCATCCAGATCGACGGAACGATCTATGGCGAGGACCTGCGCCTGACAGCCGGGAAGAGCAAATTCGATTATGCCACGGGTGAGGCAACAGCGCTCGATGCCACCTCCGGGACACCTGAATACGCAATCGATGGCTCAGCACTTGGGGCCATGCAGGCCGGCCGCATCAAGATGGTCGTCACGGAGAAGGGCGCTGGCGTTCGCATGCGCGGCGACATGGCTGCCAACACAGGCGAGCTTTCGCTATCGGCAGACGGCAAGATTTCGATCGGCAATGCGTCCGGCAATAAAGGTGTCAGCGTCTCCTCGAAGGGGAGTGTCTCGACCGGTCGTCTGACCTCGAAAAAATCAGTGTCGGTCAAGGCGGGGAAAGACGTCAACATCGCTTCGATCGGCGCAGAAGAGGCCATCCTAATCAATAGCGGGGCCGGCTTCGTTGATGTCGTCGGCACCCTTGGCGCTGGTAGCGCGATCACTGTCCTGGGAGATGGACGTGTTGCGGTGGCCGACGTCTCCGCTACAGGACCCGTTTCACTATGGTCGGGGGCAGGGTCCATCGGCATTAGCGGTGCAGCCCAGTCCGGCGCAGCGATGTCGATTTCGGCTGCTTCAGGCTCAATTGCAGCGGGCGCGCTTCTTTCGAAAGGTGATCTGGCGCTGCTTTCCGGTCTTGATCTTGGGATTTCCGGGCTCGTGCTTGCCGAACAGAATTTGCAGGCTTCGGCTGGTGGCAACATCCGCTATGGAAGTCTGGAAGCCAATGGCAACGTCTCGCTATCTTCAGCCGGCGGTGTAATCAGCCTCGATAAACGCACAGCCGCCGGTGGCGACATCAGGATCAGGCAGCAACATGCCGACCTTTCCAATAACAGGAGCGGACTTGCAACATCGGGTACACTCTACATTGATGCTAGTAATATCAATCTGGCCAATAGCACGCTGACGTTCGGCGGTATCGGTCTTACCTCATCCGGAGTGACTGATCTGACGGGGACGCGGCTCAATGCCGTCGCTTCGAGCAGCACATCTCGTTCCGCTCAAGTGCCGGGCGATATTGCGATCACAGCAGATAGCCTCGTCGCCAACGGTGCTACCAATCTTCTGGCCGCACGTGATCTGACGCTAACACTCCCCCAGCTTGTCAATGCCGGCCAGCTTGCCGCTGGTAACGATCTGACGTTCAATGTCACCGGCAATCTCACCAACACTGCCACTGGCCTGATATATGCCGGCAATGACGCGGCGCTTTTCGTGGGCGGCGTGCTTGCCAACGAGCAGGGGGCGATTGTCGCCGGTCATGATCTCACGATTGCGGGAAACGCTCATGGCGGGCGTAATGCGGCCATTGTCAACAGTTCCGGCTTCATCTCAGCCGGTCACAACATGTCGATCATTACTGCAAATCTGCGCAACGAAAGAACAATTGCACCTACCTACACAACACAGTTCCTCTCTAACGCGCTCGTTTCCGCGTATGACATATATTATGCGAGAGAGTGCGGGGATTGTTCGTCGCCCATCGAATTTTATAACCGGTCATTCGTCATCGGTAGCCCCATCCATCGCGTTTACCGGGACGTCGTCGAGGATCAGCTCATATCCTCAGGTAGTCCCGCAGCGCTGATCAAGGCGGGCAACACACTTTCTGTCGACACGGTCGATCTTACCAATGCCTATAGTGCAATCGAAGCCGGCTCCGGCATGACGCTGAATGGCTCGGGCACGCTGACCAATCTCGGGCTGCAATTGCAGCGCACGACTTCGCTCAATTGCAACCAGCACGGCGGCTGCCAGTATTATCCGGATGTCATTTACGAATGGACGGAAACGAAAACGACCGGCGACACAGGTGGCCATGAAGGTTCATGGCAGGTCGCCGTGCCTGGCCCCAGCCCCTTCGGAACGCGGGATGCGTCAAAGGATATCGGGCCTGGACGAACCGTGGAAAGCGTTGAGGCGATCGGTGGCGTTACCGCGACGATCCGCTCTGGCGGGGCGCTTGGTATCACCGGTTTTGCCGCCGTCAACAATACTGCTTCGGCCGGAACAATCGCCGACCATGCCACCGTTGCTACACCTCAGCCTTCTAGCGATCCGACGGCGTTGCTGGCCGGCTTAACAGCGAGCGGAGCGCTATTCACGCTTGGCGCCGTTGCTACCCCGCAGTCCGGCGGCTTTGGCGGCACCGTTCCCGGCCAGACATTCCTCTATGAGACCCGTGCCGCCTTCCTCGACGTCTCGAAATTCTATGGCTCCAGCTATTTCCTTGGCCGCATCGGCTACCAGCCGGATCGCCAAATCCAGTTCCTTGGTGACGCCTATTTCGAGAACCAATATATTGAGCAGCAGCTCAGACTGGCGACAGGCTCCGGTTTTACCGGGCAGGATTCGATTACCCAGATAAAACAGCTGCTTGACAACGGAGCCGCCTATCTGGGAGCGAACCAGCGCCAGCTCGGCCAACCGCTGACGGCTGAAGAGATCGCCAGCCTCACCGAATCCGTCGTTGTTTATGAGTGGCAGACGGTGAACGGCACGACCGTTCTTGCGCCGGTGCTGCATCTTGCCGCTGACGACAGGGAAAGATTGAACTCCGCTGGCGCGCTGATCGCGGGCAATCAGGTAACGATCGACACTGGCTTGCTTGCAACATCAGGGATGATCGCATCGACTGGCGATCTTACCGTTTCCGGTTCATCGATTGCGGCAATCGGCGGCTCCTTCAGCGCAGGCGGTAATGCTTCAATCAAGGGCGACGAGGGCATTCTGCTCGCCAACGCAAAGGTGACGGCCGGCGGCAATCTCGGACTGACGTCGAATGGAGACATCAATATCTCCGTTACCGAGAGGTCGACAACCAGCACCTTACGTGACAAGCGCAGCACGACGACGGTTGTGAGAACCACAAGTCAGGGTTCCGAGATCACCGCGGGCGGATCGATCACCGCCAATGCGGGTGGCAGCCTCAACCTCATCGGCAGCACGATTGCCGCTGATGGGACGGTCGGTCTGAAAGCGACCGGTGACGTGACAATTGCCGGAGCTGTCGACACCACCACGATCGATTACACCTACAGGAAAAAGGGCGGCCTGTTCGGCGGAAGCAAACAGACGACGAGCCACACGCAAACCGAGACTGCCGTCGGATCATCGGTCAGTGGCGGGAAGGGCGTGTCCATTACCTCGGATGGTGATACCGTCGTCTCCGCCTCGAGGGTGATAGCCGGCGATGATACCAACAAAGCGGATATCAACGTCAGCGCAGGGGGCGATCTGCTGATCGCGTCGGGCAAGAATACTGCTGAGTTCGAGCAGAGCTCCTCATCCAAGGGCTTCCTCTCGAAAAAAAGCTCGACGCAGTACAACTATGATGAAGCCACAGTCGGCTCCGAGCTTTCCGCATCCGGCAACATCAAGCTGGATGCTGGCGGCAACGCTGTCATCGCCGGCTCGAACATAACGGCAGGCGATGCGATCAGCGTCACGGGCGACAGCGTCGCCATCATCGGGGCCGAGGAACAGCATGCGCTGGAGAGCAGCAGCAAAAAATCCGGCCTGTTTGCCGGTTCCGGCGGCGGCTTCCTTTCACTCTGGGGCAAGGAACAGAAAGAAAAAGCCAGTCGTCCACCCTCAACGTTGGCTCCGCGCTGACTGCTGGGACCGACGTAACCCTCGCGGCACGCGAAAACGACGTCAATGTCATCGGCTCGTCCATCATGGCGGGGCGTGACCTCGCGCTGGAGGCTGCCCGTGATGTCAACATCACGCCAGGGGCAGAAAGTGCCGCATCGGCGGAGAAGGAGCAGCGTTCCGGTTTCGGTCTCTCTTTCAGTTCAGGCAGCGGCAGCGCCTCTGTGGGCATTGGCTATGGCAAGTCTGTCGATCAAACGAGCCAGTCTGCCGAGACCAACGCCAAATCCACCCTTTCTGCCGGTCGTGACCTGACAATATCTGCGGGCCGCGACGCCAACGTGCAGGCGGCTGAGGTGTCCGCTGAGCGCGATGTTGCTATCCTCGCAGAACGTAACGTCAATCTGCTCTCGGCGCAGGACAAGTCGAACTACGAACACATGCATGAGGAGATGTTTGCCGGCGTCAGCCTGTCGGTGTCCTCTGGGCTTGCGAGTGCTGCGGGCAGTCTCGCTAACGCTGCTGGAAAACTTGGCGGTCCGAACGGTGCCTATGCTCTCGCACCGGCTGCCCTTGCGGCGTATCGAGTAAAAGACATCCTCAAGCAGATCGACGGCGGTTCGCAGCCGCTGGCCTCTGCAAGCCTATCCGTCGGGTTTACCTACCAAAAGAGTAGCGCAACGCTTTCGACATTAACGCCGGTTGTCACAACGATTGAGGCAGGGGATTCAGTCAGCATAGTCGCGAATTCTGGTGATTTGACCGGTCGTGGTGTTCAGATTGCAGCAGGCTCCCAAAACGATCCGACATCAGGAAATGTGCTTCTCATGGCTGGTGGCTCCATTCTGTTGGAAAGTGCCCAGTCTGCTTCATCGTCTTCGAGCCGCAGCCAGTCTGCAAATGCTTCAATTGGAGTCAATCTCACGAACGGCGGTCTGAGCGGTGGTTTTGCAGCGGGCAGCGGTAAGCAGGACGCCAACAGCGTCACTCATCTCAACACCCATGTCACAGGCACCGGTAATGTCACACTGGCTTCTGGCAACGACACCACGCTTGCGGGCGCAGTTGTGTCCGGCGACAAGGTCACGGCTGCTGTCGGCGGCGATCTCAACATCGTCAGCCGCCAGGACACGATGGTTTACAACGAAAAAACGGTTGGCGGTGGCCTCAATTTGTCACCAGCGGGTAAGGTCGGTGGTGGAGTTCAGAAAACCGATGTTGAAGGTAATTACGCCAACGTTTCCGAACAGAGCGGACTAATCGCGGGCTCCGGCGGATACAATGTCAAGGTCGGCGGCAATGTCGACCTCGCCGGTGGCGTCATAGGTTCAACAGCCGATCCTACCAAAAATACGCTTTCCGCCGATTCATTGACCTGGTCGGACATAGCCAACCGCTCCGAGGCGTCGAGTTCCAGTCTTGGAGTATCTCTGACACCTGGCGGCATTCCCGTTCCTGTAGTCGGCCAGCCAGCCAAGGAGGAGGATCAAGGTGTTGCCCGTGCCACACTGACACCAGGTCAACTTACGCTCACCAATCAGACACAGGATCTGGCCTCACTTAACAAGGACCTCTCTAAAGCCAACACAACAGTCGACCCGTTCGACATAGAGCGGCTGAAGGCGAAACAGGAGAGTGCAGCTGCCCTCTCGGCGCTTGCCAACATCGCCGTTGGTGACATCTCCGCTAAACTCGGTTTTGCCGAAGGCAGTCCGGCGAAGATTGCTCTTCATGCGGCAGTTGGAGGGTTGGTCGCACAGCTTGCGGGCGGCAATGCCGGATCTGGGGCGTTGGCAGGTGGATTGAGTGAAGTCGTCAATGGCGTCTTGCAGCAGGTGTTGAGCGCTAATCCGAACCTGACCGACGACCAGAAAAGCGCCATCACTCAGTGGGTGGCGGCAATCGTTGGTGCGGCGGTCGGAGGCGAAACCGCCGCAGCCGCCGGGCTAGACAACGTTAATTATAATTACCTCAATCATGCAGATAATGAAAAGTTGAATGAGGCCAAGGTTTCGTGTGCCGGAGGGGGATCAGTCAGCGTGCGCGGAGAAAGCACGACTTGAGGCAAAAGACGAACAGCAGCAGAGGGAATACCTCGATTGCCGAAGTAATGGATACAGCGGCGCAGGTTGCTCAGCTGTTCTAGCGGATGCCGTAGCCGCACTCTCCAGCTACGCTGGTGTCGTGTCTTATTGGTCCTCATCAAGTGAGCAACAAGCGAATTTCGATCGTCTCAATGCTTCGGGCGGACTGAGCCAAATTCTAAAGATTTTGGCACCGAATGGCACGAGTGGTCTAAGCAATGAACAAGCGGAACAACTTGCTGGGACGATCAATCTCTTAGTAACCGATCCTCTCATGATCCTTGGATTACCGGAGATAATTCAGAAAGCCAGCGGCGGTGACCCGGCGGCGATGGTGCAAGTGGTCACGCTCGCAACCCGCTTGAAGTTATTCGGATCGGGTGCAGGTGGATCCACCGTCGGTGGTTCAGTCAACGAAATTCCGGGCGACTGGAAGCGAGTCAGTGGAGCTGGAGCGACAATTAACACGCCGAAAGGTTTCGCCTCCTACGTGACTTCGCACGGTGATATTGTTCATGTTTCACCGGCGGGACTCATCTATGGATACGACAAAACTTTTGTTAATCGGATTGATCACGTCTTGGCACATACGCAGCCGGATATTACAAAACCCACCCATACGGTATTTAACGCCCGGGGCGATAACGTGCTGGCCTTGGTCGATGAGGCGTGGGCCAAAAGAGGTGTCTCGGTACCGGGCGATCCGGGAGCTTTTGTTGTTCCAATGGGGCGGGATATCGGTACGAACGGTGAGAGAAATTTGCGGATTATCGTGGCCGTGGAAAACAATGTGGCGACTAACAAAATAATCTCAGCCTACCCCCAGTGAACAACAGAAGGTAACTGATTATGAAGATAGAATGCCCACGCTGCCACCAAGACTGGGTGAAGAAGGTCCACATAGGAGCGGCCCATAGAACAGTATATTTGTGCTATGAATGCGAAGCGACATGGTTTTGTGATGATTCTATTGAATACGCCACTTTTGTAGATCTATCAAATTATCTCACGCGGCTTGGCTTGAGCGACTCTGGTGACGTCTATGAAACATTTATTGATGACGAGGAGTGGTTAGGCTCGCCGAAGTAGGGAGCTCTGCGATGTGACTAAGTGATCTTACTTCATAAAATGCGCGGCCAATTAGGCGTGGGTTTGCACCGGGTAATCGGATTGGGCCTCCAATCGAACACGCTGCGTTCAGCCCAATGGCGTAAGTCAGCATGTTTGCCTGCGGCGATTTACTTGCGTGCCCTCTAAACGGCGTGCAGCAGTCCGAGGAAAATGCGCTTATCCCTGCTGGGCTGTTCACGGCCAAAGGGAGGCCTGTCAAATCGCGCGTCCGATACCGTTGCGCTGCCGCACTTTGATGAATCGCCATTTCGTCTGCGCCACCATGCCAACGACCAGTAGAATAGTAGCTTATCCATTTCGCCTTGGTGGATCGTGGGTCAAGGACGGCAACGTGCGCGCTATGCAATGCTGAGATGTGACGGTCGAGGCGATCGAGTCGCGTGCAGATCAGTTCATGCCTGCGTCGGGTCTTCGGGCGGTTACCGTGTGAGAGTAGTACACAATTTAGCTTGACTACGATTAAATTGCACGTAATAGTTGATACAGTCGTAACATAGGGGAAGTGTTATGAGTCGCAAACTTCTTTCGGAATTTCTGGGAACCTTTTGGCTCGTGTTCGGAGGGTGCGGCAGTGCGGTTTTTGCCGCCGGCTTTCCTGAACTCGGCATTGGCTTCCTTGGTGTCGCTTTCGCTTTTGGTCTGACGGTTTTGACCATGGCCTATGCGGTTGGCGGCATTTCGGGCGGTCATTTCAATCCGGCCGTTTCAGTCGGCCTCACCGTTGCCGGTAAATTCCCGGCGGCGAGCCTCGTGCCTTACATAGTGGCGCAGGTTCTGGGGGCGATCGTCGCGGCTGCTGCGCTTTATGTCATCCTCACCGGCAAGGCGGGGGCTGACATTGGCGGTTTTGCCGCCAATGGTTATGGTGAACATTCGCCGGGCGGATATTCTCTCGTATCGGCGCTGCTGATCGAAGTCATCCTGACGGCGTTTTTCCTGATCGTCATTCTGGGCTCAACGCATGGCAGGGTTCCTGCCGGCTTCGCGCCGATCGCCATCGGCCTTGCCCTCACCCTTATTCATCTGATTTCCATTCCGGTCACCAACACCTCCGTCAATCCGGCCCGCTCCACGGGACAGGCATTGTTCGTTGGCGGATGGGCGCTGCAGCAGCTCTGGCTGTTCTGGCTCGCTCCGATCCTCGGCGGCGCCATCGGGGCCGTGATCTGGAAAATCTTCGGCGAGGAAGAGAAGGCCGGCCATGCCGGTTCGGTTCAACCTGCGCAGACATGAATAAGAGGCTTTGTTTCCTCGAATGGTCGGGGAAACAACTGAGGAGGATGAGATGGATCTTGCTTCGATATTGGCCCAGATCGTCGGCGGTGCGGTAGGCGGCACGGCAGGCGGAAAGATAGTGAAGGACTCCGATCTTGGTTCGCTCGGCAATCTGATTGCCGGCGCCATCGGCGGTCTCGGCGGCGGAACCGTGCTCGGTTCGCTGCTCGGCGCGGCGGGAGATGCGGCAGCCGGCGGCGTGGATATCGGCGCTCTCGCCGGCCAGCTCGTTGGCGGCGGTGTCGGCGGTCTGATCGTGCAGATCATCGTCGGCCTGATCAAGAACAAGCTCGTTACCAAGTAGAGCGGTTCGGTCGCCTTCAGGATGAAATGACGGACCTTGCCGGAGGAGCTTCGTTCGGCAAGGCGCTGTTTCTGTTATCGATGACGGCGGTAACGTAAGGCCTGAAGCGGCTTTGCCGGAAGCCGCTAACTGAAGCCGTGAGTCGCTGCCGCAGCTGGTCGAAAGAAGTATCAGGACTGTTCTGGCTCTGCCGAAGATGCCGGATCATGAGGTATTTTTGACAACCGGTGCATGTGGAGTCTTGTTCCATGCGAAGGGTTTGGTTTTGAGTTCCACCACGGCCCGCCAGGCCGCGATGGACAGCATCAGCCAATATGCGGGCATTGCCAGCCATCGCCTTCCGACATGCGTTCTTTCATAGGCAATCATTCTGCTGCGGCCCATCAGCACGAAGATCGTGTAGCTTCCGACGATATTCAGCACATCGATAAAAAACAGAAGACCCTGCCAGGTGAGCAGCAGGTCGACGCCATTTTCCCGGATGGCAATGGTCATGAATGCGAGCGAAACGAAGAGCAGGGGATGCGCCAGCGACGAAAGAAGCATGCCGCCGATCAGCAGCTGAAAAACCACATAGGCAAACCATCCCATGTCGCGCGCTGTCGCAAAGGGCGCACGGGTCATCACCAGCCAGCTTTGCAGCCAACCCTTGTACCAGCGTGTTCGCTGGTTCAGCCACACGGTTAGTGAGGTCGGCGCATCCTCCAGCGTCTGTCGCCGGATGACGCCGCAACGATAACCCAGCCGATGCAGCCGGAGGCCGAGATCGGCATCTTCCGTTACATTATAGGGGTCCCAGGCGCCGGCCTTCCGCAGCACGGCGGTCCGGAAATGATTGGAGGTGCCGCCAAGCGGCAGCGGCAAGCCGTGTGTGGCAAGGGCAGGTAACATGCAGCGGAAGAGGCCGGAATATTCCAATGCGAAACAGGCGCTGAGCCAGGAGGAAGAGGCGTTGCTGATGATAAGCGGCGCCTGCAGGCAGGCCACCTCGTCCGGCTCGTTGCGAAAGGCAGCATGGGCTTCGCGCAATTGCTGCGGGTGGGGCCGGTCCTCGGCATCATAGACGACAACGAATGCACCGCGCGCGCCGGAAAGCGCGTAGGTCAGAGCCTTGGGTTTGGTGCGTGGCAGGGAGGGCGGCACCCTGACGACCTCCATATGCGGGCCGGGATTTACCCGCCGGATCGCCTCGATGGTCGCGCTATCGTCGGCCTCGCAGACAAGCTTGATGTCCAGTCGGGATTTGGGCCAGTCCAGACGCTCCAATGCACCGATGAGCTGCCCGACGACGGCCTCTTCCCGGTAAAGCGCCACCAGAACGGTATAGACAGGCAATTCGTTTTCCTGCCGAAGAGGCAAGACGGTGTCGTTTTCCCGGGGTGCATGGAGGAGCGCGAACAGCCTGAAAAGCAGGGTCAAGAGGTAAAGCATCGTCAGGGTGACATGCAGATACGTAAATGCCGCTTCCGTGTAAAACAGCAGCGACAGAATGAGCAGGGTAAGGAGAACGCCGCTGCAAAAACCCTGCTGGCCGTGAAGCGTGATCCTGGCGGAATGGTGCGGCGCCGTATTGAAAAGCCGCTGGCGGGTTTCAGCCGAGCGGCGGGCCTCACCCGCTTTCCAGATTGCGCTGCGCATGGCCTGCGGGGTTGTCACGGCAAATTCGTCGAGAAGACGTGGACGTTGATCCAGCATGTTTTTCAGCGACGTCATCCGCGCCAGTTCCGGCACGATCAGCAGCGTTGGCGTGCCGTTCAGCGGTGTCAGCCGCAGGAACCTCGGCTCGGAGAGCTGAGTGTCCAGCTTATTCAAGTCCATCACCCGGTCCGGCCCGATTTCCGGGAGAAACGGCAACTGGAGGAATGTGGCGAAAGCGCCGAAATAGGCATCCGTCGTGACGAGACCGCTTGCCAGCAATTCGTCCTCCAAAGTCGAGCCATTTTCCAGAGCCCGTTGTTCGAATGCCTCGATATAGGGCCTGCCCAATCCCAGCGAAGAGAGAAAGCGGGCCTGTCCGGCCTGGTCCTGTTCGGAAACGGTTGAAAGCGGATTTTCACTGGCGTGGGAAAATGCAATTTTTCGTGTCGTCGGCGTCGTGCGAAACGAATCTCGTGTATATTGCCTAAAATAATCCATGCATCGCCGCCGCCGTCATGGTAACGCCCCACTTCCTGTCACGGATAGTATAGATGAGAATGACGAATGTAACGCGGAATATAAGTCTCGGATTTACTTTAGCTTTCGCTTTACAATTTACTGGTTTTTTTAGCGATGTACGTGCGGAGGGCCTGTCGGACGGGAACCGGATGCCGGTGCTGTTCGATGCGCAGGAGCGATTTCCGGGCGGCGATCTTTCTTCCGTTCCCCGCATCAGATTTCTGATGTCGGTCGATTTCCCGCCCTTCAATTTTACCGATCAGGAGGGCCGGCTTGCGGGTTTCCATGTCGATCTGGTGCGTGAAATCTGCGCTCAGTTGAAGGTCGAAAGCAAATGCCAGGTACAGGCGCTGCCGTTTGACGAGCTGGAGGCGGCTTTGGAAATGGGTGAGGGGGAAGCGGTGATTTCCGGCCTCGCCACCACTGCCGACCTGCGCAAGAGTTTTACCTTCTCGCGGCCATATCTCTTGATGCCCGCCCGTCTTGCGGTGAACAAGGCGGCGAAATTCACCGGCTCCGGCGCCGATGCGCTTTCGGGAAAGAAGGTGGGTGTGGTTGCCGGCTCGCGGCACGAACAGATGCTGAAGGCATTCTTCCCAAAGGCTGCGGCCGAGGGTTTCGATGGCTACGAGCCGATGTATGACGCGCTGAAGAAAGGCAAGGTGGACGCCATCTTCGCTGACGGTCTGCGCCTGCCTTTCTGGGTTTCAGGAAGCGCTTCCGAGGGCTGCTGCGCGCTCTTCGGCGGTCCCTATATGTCCGACAGATTTCTCGGTGAAGGCCTTTCCATCATGACCGTCGATCCCGATAACGTGCTTGTCCCGGCTTTCGATCAGGCGCTGGCGGCCCTTTCCCGTAACGGCCGGCTGGAAGAAATCTACCGGCGTTATTTCCCTTATGGGCTCTATTAGGGAGAGCCGGCCACCGGATCGGTTCTTACGCCAGCTCCTATTTGGCTGGCGCGAAAACCTCTTCATTGCGGCGCAGGCGCAGCAGTGCGATCCATACGGCGGCGGCGATGGCGGTTTCCACCATGAAATAGCTGCCGA
The DNA here is from genome assembly GCF_027157905.1 of Agrobacterium sp. LMR679. Lineage (NCBI taxonomy): Bacteria > Pseudomonadati > Pseudomonadota > Alphaproteobacteria > Hyphomicrobiales > Rhizobiaceae > Agrobacterium > Agrobacterium sp. LMR679. The sequence continues at coordinate 1,567,669 of NZ_JAPVOJ010000002.1, forward strand.
TCGTTCCCGAAATGCTGAATGACCAGGTGAAGAAGGCGACGACGACGGAGCCGATGAGATTGCCGCTGTTCCAGATCTTCGCGCGAATATCCTGCCGTCCGGATGCGCCGAGCGCCTCGAGCGCGGTGGCGGCAACGGCCATGGGAAGAACCGCCCAGCAAAGCACGCGGGTGATGATGGGCAGCGAAACATATTCATCGCCGAACAAAAGCGGCAGGAAGGGCGCGATGATGAAAATGACGAGCGCACTGCCGGTCGCGATGAAAAGTGCGGCCTTCAGCACGTTATAGGCGCGCTCTATGGTCTTGCTGATGCCCTGCAGGGCCGCGGAAGCCGAACCCGGATAGATCAGCCGGTTGAGGGCCTCGACGGAGAGATAGGAACTGTCGAGAATGCGCCGTGCGATGGAATAGCTGCCCAGCACCTCGGCGCTGGCAATGGCGCCGAGAACGAGAATATCGGCATTGCCGCGCACGGCCTTGAACAGGAACTGGGTGGAAAACAGGACGCCGATGCGGATTTCCTCACGCACGATGCGGAACACCGGGCTGCCGAGTCTCGCTATAGCCTTGACCGAGATCATGGCCGCAATGGTGTGGGCCGCAAGGTTCCACAACGCCCAGGCCTCCACCGTTTCAACCTTGAAGATGAGGCAGGCGACGACCGCGGCAATGGTGCGGGCGACGGCAAACATCACTTCCAGCTTGTTGGCGGAGGCGAAGTCGGAATGGGCGATGAAGCTCTGCGTGGAAAGCGAGATGACTTTCAGGAGGACGAGGTTCGTGAACAGGATCAGGAAGGTGGTGATCAGCGTGTGCAGCAAGGTTTCCGAGGTCGGGAAAAATACCGGGATCGTCACCATGCCGATGATGGTCAGCACCACGCCTGTCGCGGCGCTCAAAAGATAGCTGTGGCCGAGCATGACGGGAAACATGCTGCGATCCTGCGCGACACGGCGGATCAGCGATTCCTGCGAACCGATGCCGCAGATCTGGACGCCGAGATTGGTGACGGCCGTGATGGAGGCGTAAAGCGCGAATTGTTCGACACCGAGATGGCGGGCAAGCAGCGCGAAGGTCAGAAGCTGGGCGGCGCTGGACATGAGGAGCGCTCCGCCGGATGCCATGTAGGTCAATCCCAGTCTGACTAGATGGCCGAGCCGCGGCGTATTGAACGACACCTCATTCTCCATGTTTTCCGGCATTGCCGGGCGAATTCAAAAATGACTGCGCTGCTTTTTAAAATCTGGCGAACTGAAAAAGCCGCAACCGGCCAATAAAGTGAAAGTCCGCGACCCGTATGAATGGCAGTTTATCCTGTCTTATCCCTCTTGAGGTAAGAGAGGGTTAAAGCAATTGCATAATAATGATGATAATGACTGTTTATGGTTATTTGGACATGGCCCTGTTTCAGAAGGGTTTCGTTGTTCGTCACAAGGCAGGCCAATGATCCGACTATCCATTTTCGATGCAGGCGACCATGCCGCGTTTGGCTGATACGCAGCCCGTCTCTGCGCAGGGCAGCGCCATTTCCCTTGCCGGCAGCCGGCGCGACGCGTTTTTTTCGTCGCCACCATGCTCTATATCTGGATTTCCGTCGCGCCTTTCGAAAATCTTGCAGCACCGCCCGTGCCGCACGCCGCCGCAAACCAGCTGACCGGCCTCGTGATCGCATTGATCCTCGGCGTTTTTGCGCTGCGTCACCGGCTGACGGGGCTTCTGCTGCGGCCGCGGCTGCCCATTCTGCTGCTGTTCTTCTGGCTGGCGATATGCTCGGTGGTTGGAACCCAGCCCGGCACGTCGCTGCAACGTCTGATCTTCACGGCGCTCCTGTGCTTCATCACCAGCGTCCTTGTCGTCATGCCGCGCGACCGGCGGCAGTTCGACCGGATGATGGCCATCTTCGCCATCATTCTCCTGGTGCTGTGTTATCTGGGGGTGATCTTCCTCAGCTCGCGCTCGATCCATCAGCCCTATGATCTCGATGAAAAAGCGCTGGCGGGTGACTGGCGCGGTATCTTCAATCACAAGAATGCCGCCGCTCCGGCCATGATCATTCTCTTCATGATCGGGCTTTACCTGCGCAACGCCTGGTCGACGCTGGGCGGCATCGCCATCACGCTGCTGGCAGGGTTCTTTCTGTGGAAGACCAACGGAAAAACCGCGGCCATGCTGCTGCCCGTCACGGTGGCGCTGATCTGGATCATGGAAAGGCACGCCAACCGCACTCTGCTGATGATCGGCGGTCTTCTGGCCTTCATCAACATATCCGCGGTCGGCTCCACCTATTTCCCGAGCATACAGAATTTTGTCGAAAGCCTGGGCATCGATTCGACCTTCACCGGGCGGACGGATATATGGCGGCTATCCTTCGACACTTTCGCGCAATCGCCGATCTTCGGTCAGGGGTTTCAGGCATTCTGGGCGAGCGACCGGCTTCTGTCGCAGGCCGATATTGCCGGCACCTGGGCGGTCACAGCCTTCCATGCCCATAATGGCTACATTGAAAGCCTGCTGAACGGCGGCCTGCCGGCCTTCATTCTCACCGTCATCTGGCTGGTCATCATACCCGCGAACGATTTCCGCACGGCGGTGGATAAGGGCACGGATCCCGGCCTGACCCGACTTTTTGCAAGAATCTGGGTGTATGCGCTACTTTCTTCGTGTTTAGAGAGTAATTTCTTTACCGGAACCGGGCCTATCTGGTCTTCTCTTCTAATCGCAATCTATTGTTTGAGGCATCAGGCTTACGACATTCTCGAAGAGGGACAGTAATTTGCAGACAGGCCGGGGGGCTTTGTATGACGCAAAAAATCGGGACTTTTACAGACCGGATCAATAACCGGCTGGTGCGCTATTTCCCGGGACCGGCGGTGCGGATCGAAACGTCCGAACCGATCGTGTCCTTCACATTCGACGATGTGCCGGCAAGCGCCTGGACGGCGGGTGCGCGCATTCTGGAAAACGAGGGCGTTTGCGGCACGTTTTACATCGCCGGCGTGTTTATCGACCAATACGATGAACAGCAGCAGATGATTTCCGCGAAAGGCTGCGCGGAACTGGCGGCGGCCGGCCATGAGCTTGCCTGCCACACCTTTTCCCATCGCAAACTCTTGAGCTTTTCCCGGCGGGGGCTCGAGGAGGATCTCGATCGCAATGACCGCGTGCTCGGCTCGTTCGATGCAAGCCGCCACGGGCGCAATTTCTCCGTTCCCTTCGGCATGGCCTCACCGGTCATGCAGCCGCTGCTGCGACGCCGGTTCAGGACGGCGCGCGGCATCATGCCGGGGATCAACCGGGGCAGTGTCGACCCGCATAATCTTGCCGCGGTCGAGTTGCGTTCGGATCAAAATTACCTCGACGCCGCCGATGGCTGGCTGGAGGATGTTCTGCAAAAAGGCGGCTGGCTCATCATCTTCACCCATGATGTTTCTCAGGCGCCGAGTTTTTACGGTTGTCCGGAAGGCAGATTTCAGGGTCTCGTCCGCAGGGCGGTGTCGGGTGGTGCGAAGATCATGACGGTCGATGCCGCCGCAAGGGCACTCGGTCTGTAAAGGAATATTCAGCGCGCGTGCCCGGTCGATACCGCGGAAAACGCAGTTGCGGGTTATTGGCTGGCCCAGATGATGCGGGCGATCCATTCCACATCGGCCATGTCGAAGCTGCGGTTCGGATGTTCCGGGTTGAGCGAAAGAAGCTCGATGTTTTTGGGGCTTTGCCGCGCCAGCACCTTGGCCATCACTTCGCCGTCGCGGCTTTTCAGCACCACGCGGTCGCCGCGCCGCACCTGTGCGCCGGGCTCCACGATGAGGATGTCGCCGTCACGGTAGAGCGGCATCATGCTCTCGCCCTGCACCTCCAGCGCATAGACGCCCTGCCTGCGCTCGGGAGAGGAGGGGAATTCCACCACATCCCAGCCCTGACCCGCCGGAAAACCGCCATCGTCGAAAAAGCCGCCGGAGCCCGCCTGTGCGAAACCGAGCAGGGGAATGGCGTTGCCGGCGCCGGAAGGCTGCATGGTCTGCGCCCTGCCGAAAGCATAACCGAAAAACTGGTCGACGCTTGCCCCCGTCGCCTCCAGCACCTTGGAGACGGATTCCGTCGAAGGCCAGCGTTTGCGGCCATCCGGCCCGAAACGTTTCGATTTATTGAACGAGGTGGGATCGAGGCCGGCGCGCTTCGCCAATGCCGAAGGCGTTAGCTGGTGGCGTTCGGCAAGCGTATCGATGGCGCTCCAGATCGTCTCGTGTGACAGCATGATAGAAAGCCCGCAAGTGGAGCCGATAGCGGAAAAGCTCCTGTCGTTTACTGACCGGAATCTAGACCATATCCGGTCAGGAGTAAAGCAAGGAAAGGAATAAAATCCTTTTCTATGCCACCATGGCCGATGTATTTATCTTGGCGAGCTGGATCACCGCCTGGGTGCGGCTGTCGACCTTGAGCTTCAGCAGGATCGCGGAGACATGCGCCTTGATGGTGGCTTCGGAAACATTGAGCTCATAGGCGATCTGCTTGTTCAGCAGCCCTTCGGCCAGCATGCCCAGAACCCGGCTTTGCTGCGGCGTCAGCGTTCTGAGCCTGCCGATGAGATCGGCCACGTCAGGATCCTGTTCCTTGTCGCCCTGATGGCCTGCCGGTATCCAGACATCGCCTTCCAGAACCGCACGGATGCCGTCCCTGATATCATCGATACCCGAGGATTTGGAAATGAAACCGGAAGCACCGAGTTCGATGGAGCGGCGCACGGTGGTCGCATCGTCCGTTGCCGAAACGATGACGATCGGCAGGCTGGAGAATTCCGCCCGGAGCGCCATCAGGCCTGAAAATCCGCTGACCCCCGGCATGGCGAGATCGAGAAGCATGAGATCGGCGTCGTTGCGCGCTGCGGCGGCACTTCGGGCGGCCTCGAAATCCCCGGCTTCAATAATGCTCTGTTGCCCGTCGAGGCCGGATACGGCCTGTTTCAGGGCGCCGCGAAAAAGCGGGTGGTCGTCTGCTATGATAATGACAAGTTCCGACATTCTGGCCCCCTCCCAAGGGCGTTATGCGGTTCTTTTTCTGATACTGGCTCACTCCCATTTGCCGGTGGTCGAAACACGTCCGGCTCCTCCGCGAAAGGTTGCGCCAATCGGTTCCGCATTACAAGGAAAAGCTTGTGGACAGGCGGTCTTTCAGGCTCTCCGCAATAAAAATGCCGTGGAAACTGTGGACAATCTTCGAGCTTTGCGGCAAATCCCGCTGAGTGGAAAGCCTTGGAGAGCCCTATGCAGGAAACGCCCGCGATCATCTATAAAATCGTGCCGGAGACGTTATGGAGCGCGGCAAAGGCGAAGGGCGTCTTCGAAGGTGCGGCCATCGACCTGACCGACGGCTTCATTCATTTTTCAACGGCAAAACAGGCGGCAGAGACCGCCGCGCGGCATTTTTCCGGCCAGGTCGATCTGCTTCTGATCGCGGTCGACGGCGCGGCCCTCGGCGACAAGCTGGTTTATGAACCCTCCAGAGGCGGCGATCTTTTCCCGCATCTTTATGCGCCTCTTCCCTTGACCGCCGTGCTTTGGGAAACGCCGCTTTCGCTCGGTCACGACGGCCAGCACCAGTTCCCGGAGATTTTGTGATGAGCGGATTATTTTCCTCGATCGGCCGCAAGGGCCTGTTTCTGGTCGATCCGGAAAAGGCGCATGGCCTGTCCATTGCGGCGCTGAAAAGCGGCTTCCTGCCCACCTGCATGGTGCCGCACGATCCGCGTCTGCAGCAGACGGTGGCGGGGCTCGTCTTCCCCAATCCGCTCGGCATGGCGGCGGGTTACGACAAGAATGCGGAAGTGCCGGGGCCGCTTCTGCGGCTCGGTTTCGGCTTTACCGAAATCGGCACCGTCACGCCGAAAGCGCAATCCGGCAATCCCAAACCCCGTATCTTCCGTCTGGTTGAGGATGAAGGCGTCATCAATCGCCTCGGCTTCAACAATGAAGGCCATGCCGCTGCGCTGGAACGTCTGAAGCAGGCAAAGCTGCGCGGCATCGTCGGTGTCAATATCGGCGCCAACAAGGATAGCGAAGACCGCATCGCCGATTATGTACAGGGCATCGAGGCGTTTTATTCGGTCGCATCCTATTTCACCGTCAATATTTCCTCGCCCAACACGCCCGGCCTGCGCGATCTTCAGGCGCGCGAAAGCCTTGCAGCACTTCTCGCCGCTGTGCTGGAGCGCCGCAAGGCGGAAGCCGAACGTTTCGGCAAACGCATCCCGGTCTTCCTCAAGATCGCGCCCGATCTGACCGAAGAGGGGCTGGATGACGTTGCCGAGGAGGCGCTCGCCCATGATCTCGATGGCCTGATCGTCTCGAACACCACGCTTTCCCGCGAAGGCCTGAGGCCGGGCCCGCACAAGGGCGAGACCGGCGGTCTCTCGGGCAAGCCGCTCTTCGAGCTCTCCACCACGGTTCTCGCCAAGATGCGCCGCCGCGTCGGCGGCAACCTGCCGATCATCGGCGTCGGCGGTGTATCATCCGCAGAGACGGCTTTGGAAAAGGTGAGGGCAGGGGCCGATCTCGTGCAGCTCTATTCTTGCATGGTCTATGAAGGCCCCGGCCTGCCCTCGGCCATCGTCAAGGGCTTGTCGAAGCTGGTCGCCCGCGAGGGCGTACAGTCCATTCGCGACCTGCGCGACAGCGCGGTGGACCGCTGGGCGGATCGCAAGCTCGGCTGAGAGCGGGCCTGGACGGTGCAACCCGTCCTCAGGGGCTCTCCTTCCTCATCCCTGTGCTTGTCACAGGGATCCAGCCAGCCCAAGTCCTTGGGCTGAAAGGACTCTCCCCGCCGCGCAGACGCGCGTCGGCTGGATTCCTGTGACAAGCACAGGAATGAGGGAAGAGGGTGGTTCCCGCCGCTTAACCTCAGGCGCAGAGCACCATCGCCCAATAGGGCCGGTTGCGGCTGGCCGCGTCATAGGCGACCGCGACGCCGAGGCCGTTATAGGGTCCGAGCATGTTTTCGAGATGGTGTTGTGAGCCGATCCAGGCCTTGACCACCCGCTCGACGCTGTCCTGCCCGGCGGCCACGTTTTCCGCTGCCGGAAGCGGCACATTGCCGTCTTTCATGCGGATCAGGAAACTGTCGGTCAGGCCGATCAGATGCGCCATCTTCTGCGCCTTGACCATGCGGCCGGCCTGATAGGCGGCAGCACCGCTTGCCGCGCCATTGATGGCAAGCGGCGAAAGCCCCTTGGAGCGGCGCAGATCATTGACCATGGGAAGGGCCGCCGCCGTCTCGTCGCGGGTGCCGGAGGGCATGCCCTTGTTGGTGGGCATGGAAACGCAGGCGGAAAGAACGGAGCTGGCGGAAAGCAGCACGAAGCCGCGCCGTGAAAGCGTTTGAAACGTGGAGTGGGTCATGTCAGCGGCGGTAGCTCAGGAGGCGCAGGATGATGAAAACCGGAATGACGATCGTTGCCCCGAGGATCAGATAGTCGCCGATTGCGCCCAGCGCATGGAAACCGCTGCGCCACAGGTCGACCACGAAATCGCGCGCGCCGTAGATGATGTTCCATGGCGTCAATCCGAAGATCGCCATCAGAAAGCCGACGAGCAATGAAACCACCAGCAGCTTCACCACGGTACGGGCCACCGTGTCACCCAGCATTTTGTTGACCTCACCGGCCATCAGCACGTCTCCTGTTTTGTCCTGACATATGAAGCACGACGCTTCGATGCAAGTTTCGCCGCACTATATCGCGTCAAATTCGCCAATTCCACGAGGCCGCCATGAAATAGGACTTGAGTTTTTTTATGGCTTGATAAATGACAGCCGACATCTTCTCAGGAATCTTGAATGGCCCCAAACCAGTTTTCTTCCGGTGACGTCATTGCCGACCGCCGGGCGGACTATGCCCGCATGCTGGCGGAGAGCGGTGACTTTCCCGCCGCCGCCGAACTCATGGAACAGGCGCTGGAGCTTGCGCCGCGGTGGACAGCGGGCTGGTTTCGCTTCGGGGAATATCACGAAAAAGCGGGCGAAACGGAGAAAGCCGTGGCGGCCTACGGGAAAGTCGCCGAGCTGGACACCGAAGGGCTGTTTGCAGCCGAGCTGAAACTCGCGGTTCTCGGCGCCGCCGAAACGCCGGAGCAACCGCCGAGCCGCTATGTGGAAGGGCTCTTCGACGACTACGCTGACCGTTTCGAAACCTCGCTCGTGGAAAAGCTGGATTACAGCGTGCCGCAAAAGCTGGCGGAACTGATCGGCAAGGCGGCGAAAGGCGGCGTCTTCGACACCATTGTCGATATTGGCTGCGGCACCGGTCTCCTTGGCGTTGAAATCCGCGCTTTCGCAAACCGGCTGGAAGGTTTCGATATTTCCCAGAACATGCTGGCCAAGGCGGAGGAAAAGGGGCTTTACGATCATCTCGATCAGGCCGATCTTTCGCTGGAGCCGGAGGCCTCGGGGCTCTTCACCCCCACGCTTGCGCAGCACCGCGCCGGCCTTGTGGCCGCCGCCGATGTGATGATGTATCTCGGCAGTCTCGAAACCCTCATGCCGCTCGTTTCCGCCCTGCTTGCGCCTTCAGGCTTTTTCGCCTTTTCGGTGGAGGATGCGGGGGAGGAAGACGGTTTCGTGCTGCGGGAATCCCTTCGTTACGCCCATTCGAAGAGCTATGTGACCGAGCTTCTTGAGCGGACGGGCTTTTCCCTTATCGAAATTAGCAAAACCACCATTCGCAAGGATGCCGGAAAACCCCTTTCCGGCATTCTTTTTCTTGCCCGCGCCAAAGCCTGAACATTCCGTTTCTTGCCATTTTCGCGATAGGTCAGGCTTCCTTACGTATCCATCTTGCTCAGATGTTTTTTGCAGTGCAAAATATGCCTGAAGCTGAGGAAAAAAGCGTGAGCAGAACGAGAAGCGTTTACGGCATGTGGAGTTCCGATCCGGCCAAACATGCGCCGGTGGAAGACGTGCAGGGCATCGTCACCGGTGCCATCGTCTCGGCGCTCGGCTTTTATCTTCTGAACAAGGTCGGCCTTCTGACCGGCGGCACCGCCGGCGTCGCCTTCCTGCTTCATTATGCTTTCGGCATCAGCTTCGGCCTCCTGTTCTTCCTCGTCAATCTGCCGTTTTATTACCTGTCCTTCCGACGCCTCGGTCTTGCCTTTTCCTTCAAGACCTTCATCGCCATCGGCCTCGTTTCGGTGCTGACGGAAGTGGAAGCGCGCTGGATGGTGATCGACAGCATTAATCCGCTCTGGGCGGCGCTGCTCGGCGGCCTGTTGCTGGGTTACGGCTTGCTGGCGCTTTATCGGCATCGTGCCAGCCTCGGCGGTATCGGCATTCTCGCCATCTATATTCAGGATCGCTTCGGCGTCCGCGCCGGTCTCATCCAGCTGGCCTTCGATGCCTTCGTGATGCTCTGCGCCTTCCTCGTCATCGATCCGGCCACCGTCGTCTATTCGATTGTCGGCGCTTTCGTGCTCAACATGTTTCTCGCCATCAATCACCGCTCAGACAGATACATCGTTGTGCGTTGAGCGAAGCACGCTTGAAATCCATCGCGCTTTTGCGCAATAGCTCGACAGAGGCCGGAAAATCAGGGGAACAGGCATGGGCGATACGACTGCACGCAGGCGCTTGAATATCTGGGCTTCCGCGCCCGATCGTCATTCGCTGCTGGAGGATGCCCAGGGCGTTCTGGCCGGCAGCATGCTCGTCTCGCTCGGTGTGACACTGCTTTCTGCCGCGGGCCTGCTCACCGGTGGCACCGTCGGCCTTGCCTTTCTGGCGCATTATTCTACCGGCTTCAGCTTCGGCGCGGTGTTTTTCCTCGTCAATCTGCCGTTTTATTATCTCGCCTTCCGTCGCCTCGGCCTTGCCTTCACGGTCAAGACCTTCTGCGCCATCGCCATAACGGCGCTGCTGTCGGAATATATGGCCGGCTTTTTCGCATTTCAGAGCATCAATCCGGTTGCTGCGGCTCTCTTTGGCGGATTAACCGTCGCGGCCGGCATGCTGGCGCTGTTCCGTCATCGCACCAGTCTCGGCGGTTTTGGTATCCTCGCGCTTTATCTTCAGGATCGTTTCGGCTGGCGTGCAGGCCTCGTGCAACTCGCCTTTGATGGCATGGTGCTGGCCTGCTCGTTCTTCGTGGCCACACCTTTCGTCATCGTCTGCTCCGTCCTCGGCGCGCTGGTCATGAACCTCACGCTTGCCATCAATCACAGGAACGACCGCTACATCGCCATGTAGCGGCCGCCCATTTTGGGTTTAAGAGGTCACGCCGCCTTCGCAGCCGCATCGACCGGATGCTGCGAGCGGAAACCGACGGCGATGCGGTTCCAGGTGTTGATGGCGCCGATGGCGACCGTGATCTTCACGATATCCTCATCGGAAAAATGCGCCTTCAGCGTCTCGAAGGCATCATCCGGGGCGCCGGTTTCGGCAATCTTCGTCACCGCGTCCACCCAGCCGAGCAGCGCCCGTTCCTGCTGGGTATAAACGGGGGATTCCCGCCACACGCTGATAAGGTTGATCCATGGTTCGGAAAGCCCGTCATGGCGGCTTTCCTTCACGTGCATGTCCACACAGAAGGCACAGCCGTTGATGATCGAGGCGCGCAGCTTGATGAGATGAACGAAGCGGCGCTCGAGCCCGCTGCCCTGAACGTAATTTTCCAGAGCCATGACGGCCTTGAAGGCTTCGGGGATGCTTTGGCATAGTTGATACGGGTTTTCATCGGTGTCTCCGTTGGTTGGGTCTGTTTGAAGTCATGCGTCATCGGTCCGGAAAGCGGCGAAGCTCTCCGGTGTAGGTCGATCTTTTTTGGGGCCGGTTTTCGGGTCTCAGCGCGTCATCGTCTTGCGCTCGTTCAGCTCCAGAAAGGCGCAGCCACGCGCGGCAATCCCGCCATCGTCATTGGCGGCGAGATCGCCCAGAATGTCGGCGATGGTGGTTTTGGCGAGTTCGGCCCGATAGGCCTTCTCCGCTTTCAGCATTGCGGCGTTGATGCCGCAGGGCTTGGTGAAATAACGCCCCGGCAAGGGGTTCGGCCCACGCTGGCGAATTTCCGCGCAGCGGAAGGCGGGCTGCGGCCCTTCGACAGCCAGCACGATATCGAGCAGAGTGATCCTGTCGGTCGCCCTAGCCAGACGGTAACCGCCCTTCGGCCCCGGCACGGTGGCGACAATCCCGGCATTGGACAGCGACTGGAGATGCTTCAGCAGATAGCTCGTGGAAACGCCGTGAAATTCCGCCAGCGCCGCTGCCGACAGTACGCCGCCTTCGGAAAGTCCCGCCAGCATGCCCACGCTGTGAATGGCCTGTTCCACGCCGTCGCCGAGTTTCATCCGACTTGTCCCTGTGCGGTTCGTTTCAGTATCATGGATAAAATTTATCCGCGATTAGGCTTTCTGTCAAGCGGTCCCGTTCCGCCCTTCTTTTTTGCAGGTTTTTCACTACCTTGAAGACGTGAAACACACCGAGTCTCCCATTTCCGGCACTCATGTCGGCGCTTTGCCCCTTCCATTCCAGAAATGGTTTGCCGAAAAGGGGTGGTCTCCGCGCGCCCATCAATTGGAGCTGATGGCACGGGCGCGCGGCGGCGAGAACATGCTGCTGATCGCGCCGACGGGGGCGGGCAAAACGCTGGGCGGCTTCATGGCCTCGCTCACCGATCTGGCGGAGCGGGGCAAGGTGCCGCCGGGCTCGGGCTTCGTCGGCGTGCACACGCTCTATATCTCGCCACTGAAAGCGCTGGCGGTGGATATCGAACGCAACCTCACCAGACCCGTCTCCGAAATGGGCCTGCCGATTTCCATCGAGACCCGTACGGGCGATACGCCGCAGGGCAAACGCCAGCGCCAGAAGGTGAAGCCGCCGGATATTCTGCTGACGACGCCGGAGCAGGTCTCGCTGCTGCTCGCCAACAAGGAGGCCGAGCGCTTTTTCCGTGACCTGAAATATGTGGTGCTGGACGAGCTGCATTCGCTCGTCACCTCCAAACGCGGCCATCTGCTGGCGCTGGCGCTCGCCCGGGTGCGCCGGCACGCGCCCGATGTGCGGTTCATCGGCCTTTCGGCCACAGTGGCGGAACCGATGGATTTGCGCCGTTATCTCGCGCCGCAGGGGGAGGGTGAGCCGCCCGCTGGGCTTATCACCGTCGAAGGCGGGGCAAAGCCGAATATCTCCATCCTGAGCACGGAGGAGCGCATCCCATGGTCCGGCCATTCGGCGCGTTACGCCATGAAGGATCTATATGCCGCGCTGAAAGACCACCAGACGACTCTGATCTTCGTCAACACCCGCTCGCAGGCGGAGCTGATCTTCCAGGAACTCTGGACCATTAATGACGACAATCTGCCGATTGCGCTGCATCACGGTTCGCTGGATGCCGGCCAGCGCCGCAGGGTGGAAGCGGCCATGGCGGAAAACAAATTGCGTGCCGTCGTCGCCACCTCCACGCTCGATCTCGGCATAGACTGGGGCGATGTCGACCTCGTCGTGCATGTCGGTGCGCCGAAGGGCGCAAGCCGCCTTGCCCAGCGCATCGGCCGCGCCAATCACCGCATGGATGAGCCGTCAAAGGCCATCCTCGTTCCCGCCAACCGTTTCGAGGTGATGGAGTGCCGGGCAGCCCTTGATGCCAATTATATCGGCGCGCAGGATACGCCGCCGATTGCCGAGGGCGCGCTCGATGTTCTCGCCCAGCATGTGCTCGGCATGGCCTGCGCCGAGCCTTTCGATGCGGACGATCTCTATCGCGAAGTAACCAGCGCCTCGCCCTATGCCGATCTGCCGCGGGCCACCTTCGACCGGGTGGTGGATTTCACCGCCACCGGCGGTTATGCGCTGCGCACCTATGAGCGTTACGCCCGCATCCGCCAGATGAAGGACGGTCGCTGGCGCGTCTCCAATCCGGCGGTCGCACAGCAATATCGCCTCAACCTCGGCACCATCGTCGAGGCGGCGGAACTCAATGTCCGCATGGTCAAGCGCAATGCCAAGGGCACGGTCGGGCGCGGCGGCATGTCGCTCGGCAAGGTCGAGGAATATTTCCTTGAGCAGCTGGTGCAGGGCGATACCTTCCTCTTCGCCGGCAAGGTGCTGCGTTTCGAGGGCATCAGGGAGAACGAATGCCTGGTCTCGCAGGCCTTTTCGATGGACCCGAAGATACCCTCCTATGCCGGCGGCAAGTTCCCGCTCTCCACCTATCTCGCGGATCAGGTGCGCTCCATGCTGGCAGACCCGACGCGCTGGCATGCCCTGCCGGATCAGGTGCGCGACTGGCTGGCGATCCAGAAGGAAAAGTCGATCATCCCCAAGCGCGACGAGCTGCTGGTCGAGACCTTCCCCTTCCGCAAGCGCTTCTTCATGGTCATGTATCCCTTCGAAGGACGCTTGGCGCACCAGACACTCGGCATGCTGCTGACGCGTAGACTGGAACGCGCGGGCGCAAAGCCCATGGGCTTTGTCGCCACCGATTATTCGCTCGCCATCTGGGCCATGGAGGATATCGGCAGGCGGCTGAAATCCCGCCGGCTGTCGCTTGCAGACCTGCTGGACGAGGACATGCTGGGCGACGATCTGGAGGCGTGGCTGGACGAATCCTTCATGCTGAAGCGCACTTTCCGTAATTGTGCGGTCATTTCCGGGCTGATCGAACGCCGCCATCCCGGCAAGGAAAAGACCGGCCGTCAGGTCACGGTCTCCGCCGATCTTATTTATGACGTTCTTCGCAGCCATGAGCCGGATCATATCCTGCTGGAAGCGACGCGGCGCGATGCCGCGGCGGGACTTTTGGACATTGGCCGTCTTGGCGATATGCTGAAGCGAATCAAGGGTCACACCACCCACCGCGCGCTGGAGCACGTCTCGCCGCTTGCCGTTCCGGTCATGCTGGAAATCGGCCGCGAGACGGTGGCGGGTGAAGCGATGGACGATGTGCTGGCCGAGGCCGCAGACGAGCTGATCGCCGAGGCCATGTCCTGAAACATCTGAGCGGAATGAAGGAACAAAGGCAAAAGTGCTGAGCCGGCTGACATTGAGCGACAGGTTTTCCAATGGCTTCGAATGCCTCGGCAGCGAAACCGCCATCAATGGCGTCGCCGCCTGGTGCGATCCTTTGGGCGGGCTTTACCTGCCGGACCTGTCGCTGCTCGTCGTCTCCGATCTGCATCTGGAAAAAGGCGCGGCCTTTGCAAGGCGCGGACGCATGCTGCCGCCATACGACACCATCGCCACGCTTAAAATCCTCTCCTCCCTCGTCAGCCGTTACGATCCGAAGATCGTGGTCAGCCTTGGCGATAATTTCCATGATCGCGTCGGTTCCGAGCATCTGCCGCTGCCGTTGCGCGAGCTCATCCGCGACATGGCCCGTGGTCGCGAATGGATATGGATCAACGGCAATCACGATCCCGACGGCACGGTCGATCTGCCGGGCTCTTCGGTGGATGAAATGTTTTACGGCACTCTCGTCTTCCGCCACGAGCCAAAGTTGGGCGATGCCGCCGGCGAAATCGCCGGGCACCTGCATCCCTCCGCCACGGTCCGCCGCCGCGAAAAGACGGTGCGGCGGCCCTGTTTCGCCACCGACGGTTCGCGTCTGTTGATGCCGGCTTTCGGGGTCATGAGCGGCGGGCTGGATTTGCGGCACAAGGCCATGCGCGGCCTGTTCGATCATGCCGCTCTCGTCGCGCATCTGATGGGGAGGGACCGCATCTATTCGGTGCGGTTTTCAAATCTTCTCGGCTGAGCGTATTTTCCGGACGTAAAACCGCTATGCAGCTTTACTGGAAATGCTCTATTGCCGGTAGACCAGCACCGGTATCTTCGAATTCTTCAGCACCTTGGCCGTGACGCTGCCGAGCAGCATTTCCACGAAGCTCCGGCGCCGGTGCGAGGCCATGGCGATGAGGTCGCAGCCGCTCCTGTTGGCGGCTTCGATGATCGCCTCGTCGGGCCTTCCAGCCCGCGCCAGCAGCGCTTCGCAATCCAGCCCCATGGAAGTGGCCTGCGCCTGCGTATCCCTCAGCAGATGTTCCGCTTCCTCGCAGCGGTGGAATTCTTCTTCGGCAATGGCGGCAATGTCTTCGACATCGCTGGCAATCACGTGAAAGGGTTCCGATACCGTCACGACGGTCACCTTTGCGCCTGCCTCCCTGGCGAGAGCGAACCCTTGGTCGATTGCGATCTGCGCCAGCGGCGAGCCATCGGTGGGAATGAGAATGTGCTTGAACATGACATTTCTCCTTTTCATCCCGGTCACAACCGCACATGCTCGCCTTGAGCTACATGTATGATTGTAACGCCTTGAATTTTACTGCAAACCGATGGCGGAAGCGAATGCTATCTTTGCCGACAGGGGCGGCAGACGCTCTCTTTTGCGGGATGAAAACCGATCAGTCCTTGCGGAAGATGATGCTGGCGCCCCAGCCGGTCACGACGGCAAGCAGAACGCAAAGTGCGCCATATGCAAGCGGCGTCTGATGCGCGGCGTCGGTGATCGCCTGCTCCATGCCGGTTTTGACGACACGCAGTTTCAGTTCGCGCTGGGCGATGAATTTGCCGCTCTTGAAGAGATAGGCACGGGCGGTGTGCACACCGTTCGGCACGTTGGCAGGCAGGCGCAAAGTCGCCCAGAACAGGCCGGTGCGTTCCAGCCGCACCCCGGTCGTGTCGTTGCGATAAATGCCGCTGGAAAGCTTCAGACGCCGATAGGCTTCCTGAAAATCGAAGACATTGTCGGGCACGCCGGAAAAGACCGCGCTTTTCAGTGACAGATGGTCGACGCCAAGCCCCATGGCGCGGAGCGTTCCGGGCGAGGCGACATCGCTGATATTGCGCGTGCTGGCCATGGAATAGGATTCCGGCAGCGGTGTGAAGGTGATGGCGCTGGTATTGATCCAGATGCCCGCCACGCGTTCCTTTTTGCGCACTGTCATGTAATCGCTCGGACCCTCGAGCGTCACGACAATGTCATATTGCCCGATGGCGAGCAGCAACTGGTCGGTATTGTTCAGCGCGCCGAAAAGCGTGAAATCCGCGCCGCGAAAATCGGAAGCAATTGGGATTTCGGTCGTCGATGCGCCGATTTCGATATTTTCCAGCAGGGATCGCTGCTGCGGGCCGGGCGGCAGGGCAAGCGGCGGCGTCTGGGCCGAAGCGGTTTGCCCGAGGGTGAGGCATGAGGCCAGCGCAAGGGCGGCAAGCAGCAAATGGCGGGTCAATAACCTAACCCCCCGACGGCCACCGAAAACAGGTCTTCCGGGCGCACCACCAGCGATACGGCAAGGCGAAGCGCGACGGCGAGAACGAGAAGCGCAAGCAGGGCGCGCAGCTGTTCGCCGCGCAGTTTCTGGCCGACGCGCACGCCATATTGCGCGCCGATGACGCCCGCCACCATCAGGATGAAGGCCAGAACCACATCGACGGAATAGTTGGTCGCCGCCTGAACCACGGTCGTATAGGCGGTTACGAAAATGATCTGGAACAGCGAGGTGCCGACAACCACGCTGGTGGGGATGCGTAAGAGATAGATCATCGCCGGCACCATGATGAAGCCGCCGCCCACACCCATGATCGAGGTGAGGATGCCGATGCCGAAACCCAGCGTGACGATGGGAATGATGCTGAGATAGATCTTCGATTTCTTGAACCGCATTTTCAGCGGCAGGCGGTGCACCCAGTTGTGATGGCCCGGCCGGCGCAGCGTCACGGTTTCGTTGCGGGCGGCGCGGCGAAGCGCCGAAATGCTTTCCTTCAGCATCAGCCCGCCGACGGTACCGAGCAGGATGACGTAGAGCAGCGAGACGATGAGATCGAGCTGGCCGATGCTGCGCAGGAAGGAGAATATCCACACGCCGACCGTCGCCCCCACCAGACCGCCCACAAGCAGCACGCTGCCGAGCTTGACGTCGAGCGTTCCGCGCCGGAAATGCGTGATCGAGCCTGACACGGAGGAGGCGACCACCTGGTTTGCACCCGTCGCCACGGCCACCACAGGCGGAATATTGTAGAAAATCAGAAGTGGGGTAATCAGAAAGCCGCCGCCCACGCCGAACATGCCGGAAAGAAAACCGACGGCCGCGCCCATGCCGAGAATGATGAAAATATTCACCGACAGTTCTGCGATCGGCAGATAGACAGTCACGGCTCGGACCTCGGGCAAATGGTTCCGGGCGGCAGGGCTTGTCCGGGTGAGGGGGCCGCGCCGCGATTTACACTTTCTGTCTGAAAAGACCGGGCATGCCCGGCCTTCATCCGTCATGCCCGCGAGGGCCTGACCTGTCAACATTCAACGGTAAATACGTTGATAATTTGGAAAGATAGCGGCCGTGTGTCGGCAGCCGGCCACATTCCTGCGCCGGGCTGAGCGAAAGCGGCCAAGGGGCCGCTTCGCCGGTTCTCGAATGTTTATTTGTTGCGGGCGAGAAGCGCGGTCACCAGCTCGTTGGTAATGCGGCCGTCCGGCGTCTGGCCCACGGACTTCTGAAAGTCCTTGATGGCCGTCACGGTGTTCTTGCCGAGCTTGCCGTCAGGCTGGCCGGCATCGAAACCGTTCTTGTTCAGGATCGCCTGAATGTTGCGGATCGCCTTTTCCATGTCCACGGAGGCGGTTTTTACGCCTTCCTTGCCGGCCCATTCTTCGGGCGGGTTGACGCTGTTGGCATCTTCCGAAAGCGGCTTGACCTTCCAGGCGTCCACCTTGGCCTTTGCGCTCTGAAGCTGCTGCGGGTTCAAGGCCCCTGCCACTTCGTCGCGTTTCTGGGCGGCATCGGCGTCACCATCCCTGGCTGCGATGGCGAACCACTTGTAGGATTCCTCGATGTCCTGCTTCACGCCGCTGCCGCGCGCATAGAGAATGGCGAGGTTGAACTGGCTGTCACGAACGCCGAGGTCGGAAGCCTTGATGAACCATTGCGCGGCGGCGGCGAAATCCGGCTGACCGGCCGCATCGGAAGCGAGCAGGACGGCCAGATTGTGCATGGCGCCCGCATTGCCCTGTTCCGCGGCCAGCGTGTAATAGCGCTTGGCTTCGGGAAGGTTGCGTTCGACGCCGTTCGCCTTCTCGTAGAGATTGGCGAGACGATATTGCGCGGGTGCAAGGCCACGATCAGCGGCGAGCTTGTACCACTTTGCCGCCTCGGTGCGGTCGGCGGCAACGCCGCGGCCGTCGGTGTAGCGGGCTGCGATCTCGAACAGCGCCTGCGTGTCGCCCTTGGCGGCCGCTTCGGCAAGCGATGCCGGCTCGATGCCGGCGGGAACGGTGATGGCGTCCTGGGCGGGAGCAGCCGTGGCGGCGACCTGTGCCGGAGCCGAAGGTTCGTTCTGCGCGACGGTGCCGGAATTTGCCGCATCCACAGCGGGAACGTCGGCAACCGGCGGCTCGTCAGGCAGCGGTGCGCCGCCGACGGTGCGGGGATCGATGGTGTTTTCCGCCGGTGCGGTGTTTTCGATGCTGTCTGCGGATGCGGCCTGTTCCGGATCGATGGCGAGGTCGGACGGAATGGTCACGGCCTTGTCGCCCGCTTCGGGAAGCGCGGAGACCGGGCCATTGTCCTGCTTCTGCTCGATGACCGGCGCCGGAGCTTCCGCGCCGCCGATCAGCGTCTTGACGAGCGGCATGGCCATCATCGCCAGAAGAATGGCGCCGATGCCGAGCAGCAGCGGGCGGCGATAGCGCGAAAGCCCCGATGCCTCGGCCTTGCGGCCCTTCTTGCCGGTATCGAGCTTCTCCGGCGATGTTTCCATGGCGGCGGCCTGCGCCGCACGACGGGCGGCGGCAATGAAATCCGTCCGTCCTTCGGCGTCTGCAGCCTTGCCGCTGGCGGCCACCTGGCTGGCGCGCACGCGCTCGAGGATTTTCTTGATATCGGGCGCACCCGAACCCGGCTCCAGAAGTTCGTTCTCCTGACCCGCCGGCAGAACGTCGATCGGATCGAGCGACGGGGCGGGCTCGACCTGCGTGCGGGCGGAGGAGGAGGCCGATACGGGTTCTTCTGCGGTTTTGACGGTCTTTGCAGTACCCGTCTTGAAACGCTTCGTCAGGCCGGCAAGCAGACTCTTTTTTTCCGCCTTCGCGGGCTTCGCCGCAGCGGGAGGCACGATGGCATCTCCATCTTTCCCGTCGGCGTCGAGAATGGCCTGTTCTTCGGCAATATAACCCTCTTCCGGGAAGATTGCGGCCGGCATGGATATATCTTCGTGCGCAGGGGCCAATACAGGCTTCGCGACGCTGCGGGGCGCGGCCTCTTCGCGGTAGACGGGAGCATTGTCGAGGTTATCCAGCCGGCCGGCGATTTGCACCAACGTCTCATGCAGCGCTTCGAATGTGCGGTGCGTGCGCTCTTCGGTGTTGCGGCTCAAGGCTTCGAGATTGCGCAGATCGGTCGCAAGATCGGTCAGCATGGTCATGTCGGCAAGGTTTGCGCCGGCCGAGAGATTGTTGCGGGTATAGGCGTCCAGAACGGCCTCGGCCGCCTGCCGGGCTGCCTCGATGATATATTCGTCGTTGGACGCCATGTAGTCTTCGATGGCCGCCATGCGGGCATCGAGTTCAGGCGGCATGCCTGCGGCCTGCATCTGCACCGGCTGGCTGATCAGCGTCGAGAGATGGGCGATCTGGTTTTCGAGGCTTGCCAGTGCGTGGCTGTCGGCGGGCGCGGCATGGGCGGTCTCGTCGAGACGGGCGGCAATATTGCCGAGCCGCTCTTCCAGACGCGAGAAGGCGCTTTCGCTGAGGCCCGATGCCGGCTGCGGCTGGCTGTAACGATAATCGAGGTCCTCGATCCGGCGCGAGAGCAGGTCGAGCCGTTCGGCCAGACCGTCATTGACGGCGCCGTGATCCAGCGCGTCGATCTTGCGGGAAATGTCGCTGAGGAAAGACGTCAGTTCCGCCTGTTGCGAGGGGCGCTGCGAACGCTCCAGAAGCAGGGAAAGCTGGTCCAGCCGCTCATGCAACTGCGCGGCGTCGCGGGCGGTGCTGAGTTCGTCGATCTTGCCGGCCAGCGCTTCAAGGCGGGTGGTCAGGTCCAGCGCCGGTTCAGGTTTTGCGGCGGCAAGGCGGTTGATGTCGCCGAGCTGTTCGGCAAGGCCGTTCAGCCGGTTTTCCAGACGCTGCGCCAGCGCATTGTCCGTTGCCTGCGCATTGGCGCGCGTGCCGGTTGCGGCAATGGCGCGGCTTATTTCGTCCAGCCGCTGGTCGAGACCGGAAAACTGTTCGGTAAAGGCCGCTTCGTTCGGCTGCATGTGCTTGCCGAGCTGCTCCACGGCGCTGGCAATGGCGATCAGCTTGTCTTCGAGCACGCGCACGGCCGGATTGTTGCTCATGCCGCCAAGCTGCGTCTTGATGTCATCGAGACGATAGGCGAGCGAAACGATCTCATCCTGCAACGCGCCGGCGTCGAAACCGCGCAGCGTGTCTTCCACATTGTTCCAGCGGCTTTCGATCCGGTGCACGCTGTCTTCGCGCGCAAGCTGATCGATCGTCAGGCGCAGGTCCTCGAATTCGTTGCGCAGCCCGTAGGCATCGGGAGATGCCAGATTGCCGAGCTGGTCGATGCTGCCGGCCAGACGTGCGATATCGTCGCGCAGATCGCCGATGAACTGCTGGTCTTCCGCCACCGCGCGAATATTGCGGATCTCGGCGCGCAGTCCCTGCGCTTCGCGGGCGACGCCCTCGGCAATGTCGTGCTTCAGCTCATGCCGCAGATTGACGAGCGCCTGGGCAATCTCCTGCAGCGCCGCGTCATTGCGCTGCGGTTCCTGATAGGGCGGGATGGAACGCGCGCGCGGTGCGGGAGCGGCGGCGGCCTGCTGCGCATCCCTCGGCCGGTATTCCGGTGCAAGCGGTCTGGTAATCGTCCGTTCCGGGCGGGCGGTGGGTTCCTGCGGGCGCTGGAAGCTCGCCTCTAGGAGGCGCTGGCGCTGGCGGATTTCGTTGACGGGATCGAGCTGCGGCGGCGTGACGGCGGCGCGCGCGGCATAAGCCTCGCTTTTCGCTTCGGGCTGAGCGCTCGCGGCCCGGGGGTCGCGCGGGAACTTCTGGCTCATCAGCCCCTCGATACGGGCTTCAAGGCCTTCAATGGTGCGATTGAGCGCATCAAGAGACGATCTGTCGCTTGGCTGTTGGGTTTTCGATCGCAGTCCGTTCATCTTTTCGCTCGCTTCGCTTCCGCCCGCCGTGCCCGGTTATCTGTCGCGACGTTGCCTGCCTGGACACGCCGTCGCCGCAACATGCAGCAATCCTAGAGCCGGTATTCGCCCCCGTTGAGGAAAATGCGCCGGAGTACGAAGCAGTTACCTCTGTCGGGAGAATTCACGAAACGTGGTAAAGAAGTGGTTAACTATGGTCGGAATTTTTTAACTTTTGCGGCACGCGGCAGCGCTGCGCCGGGCAGGACGTCCATTCCGCGAAAAAGGAGAAGGGATAATCCGCTGAAATTTATTTGACGTTTACGCGCACGTCAAATATTGTCATGCCATATCGGCCGGATTATCGCCGGCGCCCACGATGCGGAGGAACATCGGTAATGCCTGTTTATAAGGCCCCAGTTAAAGACACGCTTTTTATCCTGAACGACGTTCTCGGCCTGGAGCGGTATAACAACCTGCCCGGCTTCGAGGATGCAACCCCCGACATGATCGAGGCCATTACCGGCGAAGCCGCAAAGCTTGCCGAAGAACGGCTTTTCCCGCTCAACCTTTCCGGCGATCAACAGGGCTGCAAGCGCGCTGATGACGGTTCGGTCTCCGTGCCGGATGGTTTCAAGGATGCTTATGACGCCTATTGCGAAGGCGGCTGGATCGGTCTTGCCGTTCCGCCGGAATTCGGCGGGCAGGGGCTGCCCTATACGCTTCATGCCGCCATCGGCGAATATATGTCGTCGGCCAACCTGTCGCTGATGATGTATCCCGGCCTGACGCAGGGTGCGATTGCCGCCATTCTGGTGCATGGCACGCAGCAGCAGAAGGACACCTACCTGCCGAAGATGGTGGAAGGCACATGGTCCGGCACCATGAACCTCACCGAACCCCATTGCGGCACCGATCTCGGCCTGCTGCGCACCAAGGCGGTTCCGCAGGGCGACGGCAGCTATAAGATTTCCGGCCAGAAGATCTTCATCTCCGCCGGCGAACATTCCATGACGGGCAATATCGTCCATCTGGTGATCGCCCGCATCGAAGGTGCGCCTGAAGGCACGAAGGGCATTTCGCTCTTCATCGTGCCGAAATTCCTCGTCAAGGAAGACGGCACGCTTGGCGAGCGCAACGGCGTTACCTGCGGTGCCATCGAGCACAAGATGGGCATTCACGGCAACGCCACCTGCGTCATGAACTACGATGATGCGACGGGTTATCTGCTGGGCGCTGAGAACAAGGGCCTTTCGGCCATGTTCGTGATGATGAACGAAGCCCGCCTCGGCGTCGGCCTGCAGGGTCTTTCCGTCGGCGAGATCGCCTATCAGAACGCAGTCGAATATGCCCGTGAGCGCATTCAGGGCCGCTCGCTTTCCGGTGCGAAATTCCCCGACAGGAAGGCCGATCCGATCATCGTGCATCCCGATATCCGCCGCACGCTGATGACCATCAAGGCCTATAACGAGGCCGGCCGCGCCTTCCTGCTCTGGACCGCGCTGCAATCCGATATCGCCCACCGTTCGACCGATGAGAAAGAGCGGCAGGCGGCGGACGATCTGCTCGGTCTCGTCACGCCAATCCTGAAAGGTGTCTTGACCGACAAGGGCTTCGACCACGCCGTTATGGCGCAGCAAGTCTTCGGCGGCCATGGCTACATCGAGGAACATGGCATGAGCCAATATGTCCGCGATGCGCGCATCACCATGATCTACGAGGGCGCGAACGGCATTCAGGCGCTCGATCTGGTCGGCCGCAAGCTCGGCATGAATGGCGGCCGCGCCGTCATGGCGCTGTTCAAGGAAATCGGCGATTTCTGCGAGGAAAACCGCACCGATGAAAAGCTCGCCCTTTACACCAAGGGCCTGAAGAAGGGCTTGAACGACCTGCAGGCCGCAACCATGTGGTTCATGCAGAACGCCATGGCCAAGCCCGACAATGCCGGTGCCGGCTCGACCGACTATATGCATCTCTTCGGCATCGTGGTGCTGGGCTACATGCAGGCGCGTATGGCGAAAGCCGCCAGCGAAGCGCTTGCGGCAGGCAGCGCTTCGGACGAGGATTACCTCAAGACCAAGCTTGTCACGGCGAAGTTTTATATGGAGCGCATCATTCCGGAAACGGCGCTGCGCAAGGCCCGCATCGAAACCGGCGCGGACACCATGATGGAACTGGCTGCGGAAGCATTCTGATGAGGCTGGCGTTTTTAACGCCGCAGGGAGAGAAACAATGACCGACGTTTTTATCTACGACCATGTCCGCACCCCGCGCGGACGCGGCAAGAAGGATGGCAGCTTGCATGAGGTGCCCTCCGTTCGGCTTGCCGCCAAGACACTGGAAGCCATCCGCGACCGCAATGGGCTCGACACCTCCGCTGTCGACGACATCATCATGGGCTGCGTCGATCCTGTCATGGATGCCGGTGCGGTGATCCCCAAGGCCGCGGCCTTCGAGGCCGGTTATTCCAACAAAGCGCCGGGTATGCAGATCTCGCGCTTCTGCGCCTCGGGTCTCGATGCCATCAATTTCGCGGCCGGCAAGGTCAAGGCGGGGTCTGACGACATCGTCATCGCCGGCGGCGTCGAAAGCATGTCGCGCGTCGGCATGGGCATGTCTGGCGGCGCCTGGTACATGGACCCGTCGGTCAACTTCCCGGCCTTCTTCATGCCGCAGGGCGTGTCGGCCGATCTTATCGCCACCAAATACGGCTTCTCCCGTGACGATGTCGACGCCTATGCCGTCGAGAGCCAGAAGCGTGCGGCGCATGCCTGGGAAAAGGGCTATTTCAACAAGTCGGTCATTCCGGTGAAGGACTCAAACGGCCTGACGATCCTCGACCGGGACGAGCATATGCGCCCCGGCACGGACATGCAGGCGCTTGCCTCGCTCAATCCGTCCTTCCAGATGCCGGGTGAAATGGGTGGTTTCGAAGCCGTCGGCATCATGGCGCATCCGGAAGTGGAGCGGATCAATTACGTGCACCATGCGGGCAATTCGTCCGGCATCGTCGATGGCGCGGCCGCCGTTCTGGTTGGTTCCAAGGCGGGCGGCGAGGCGTTGGGCGTGAAACCGCGCGCCCGCATCAAGGCTTTCGCCAATATCGGTTCCGATCCGGCGCTGATGCTGACCGGCCCGGTGGATGTGACCGAAAAGCTCCTGAAAAAGACCGGCATGTCGCTTGCCGATATCGACCTTTTCGAACTCAACGAAGCCTTTGCCGCCGTGGTCCTGCGTTACATGCAGGCTTTCGACATCGACCACGACCGGATGAACGTCAATGGCGGCGCCATCGCCATGGGCCATCCACTCGGGGCAACCGGCGCGATGATCCTCGGCACGGTGCTGGATGAGCTGGAGCGGCGCGATCTGAACACCGCGCTCGTCACGCTCTGCATCGGCGCAGGCATGGGCACGGCGACGGTTATCGAGCGGGTTTGAGACTGGTCATGAGGCGCGAGGTTTACGAGCGGCCCAAGAACGAGATCGAACAGCAGCTGGCTCGGCACAATCTGGAAAAGGATATGGCACAGGATCACAGGGCGTCCATCCGCCCTGTTTCTCCCGGTCACGTCCGGCGGCTCCGGGCAGAGCGTTGGGGTTTGATTGTGTTTCTCGTTCTTGTGGTCGGTTGCGTCGGCCTCGCAATCGGACTGTCGTAACCGCAGGGAAATTTGAGGGAAGAGGAATCCCAAATGAGCACTTACACCAATTTCACCATCGAGACGGACGCAGACGGCATTGCCCTCGTCACCTGGGACATGCCGGAAAAATCCATGAACGTCTTCACGTCAGAGGTGATGGACGAGCTGAACGCGATTGTTGACGCCACCGTCGCCGACGGCGCCGTCAAGGGCGTCGTCTTCACGTCTGGCAAAAGCACCTTTTCCGGCGGCGCCGATCTTTCCATGATCAAGTCGATGTTCTCCTTCTACAATGATGAGAAGACGAAGAACCCGGATCAGGCGGCGGCAAGGCTGTTCGAACTGGTCGGCCGCATGACTGGCCTGTTCCGCAAGATCGAGACCAATGGCAAGCCCTGGGTTTCCGCCATCAACGGCACCTGCATGGGCGGCGCGTTTGAGCTGTCGCTTGCCTGCCACGGTCGGGTCGCCTCCAGCGCCAAGAACCTCAAGATCGCCCTGCCGGAAGTCAAGGTCGGCATCTTCCCCGGCGCCGGCGGCACCCAGCGTGTGCCGCGCCTGACGGATGCGCAATCGGCACTGCAGATGATGACGACCGGCCAGTCGCTGACCGGCGCGCGCGCCAAGGCCATGGGTCTGGTGCATCAGGTGGTGGAGCCGGATCAGCTGGTCGCAACCGCAAAGCAGATGATCAAGGACGGCCTGAAACCGGTCGCGCCCTGGGATGAGAAGGGCTTCAAGGCCCCCGGCGGCGGCATCTGGACGCCGGCCGCTGCCCAGCTCTGGCCCGCCGCACCGGCCATCCTGCGCCGCGAAAGCGCGGGCAATTATCCGGCCGCCCTCGCCATCCTCAAATGCGTTTATGAGGGCCTGCAATTGCCCTTCGATACCGCGTTGAAGGTGGAGCAGCGTTATTTCACCGAAATCCTTCGTTCGAAGGAAGCCTTCGGCATGATCCGCTCGCTGTTCATTTCCATGCAGGAACTGGGCAAGGGCGCACGCCGCCCCGCCGGCCAGCCGAAGACCGAGTTCAAGAAGGTTGGCGTCGTCGGCGCAGGCTTCATGGGAGCTGCCGTCGCTTACGTCACCGCTGCCGCCGGCATCCCCGTTGCGCTGGTGGACCGCGATCAGGAAGCCGCCGACAAGGGCAAGGGCCATTGCGAGGAAAGCGTCAAGACCGCCATCGGCAAGGGCAGGCTGACGCAGGAGGAGGGCAAGGCCCTGCTCGACCTCGTCACCCCGACATCCGATTACGCCGCACTCGCGGATGCCAATCTCGTCATCGAGGCCGTCTTCGAAGACCGCGATGTCAAGAAGGCCGTCATCGAGGCCGTGGAAGCGGTGCTTCCCGAAGGTGCAATCTTCGCCTCCAACACCTCCACCCTGCCGATCACCGGACTTGCGAAGAACTCGAAGCGCCCGACCGATTTCATCGGCATCCATTTCTTCTCGCCGGTCGAGAAGATGATGCTGACGGAAGTCATCCTCGGCAAGGAAACCGGCGACAAGGCGCTCGCCGTCGCGCTGGACTACGTGGCGAAGATCAAGAAGACGCCGATCGTCGTCAACGATACGCGCGGCTTCTTCGTCAATCGGTGCGTGCTGCGTTACATGGCGGAAAGCTACGACATGCTGATCGAAGGCGTACCCGCCGCCATGATCGAAAATGCCGCGAAATTCGCCGGCATGCCTGTCGGCCCGCTGGCGCTGAACGATGAGGTGGCGATCGATCTTTCCTACAAGATCCTGAAAGCCACCGTCGCCGATCTCGGCGAAAAGGCCGTCGATCCGCGCCATATGGAGCTGGTGAAAAAGCTGGTGGAAGGCGAGGGCCGTTTTGGCCGCAAGAACGCCAAGGGCTTTTACGACTATCCGGAAAAGCCCGCCAAGAAGTCCCTCTGGCCCGGCCTGAAGGACCTTTATCCGCAGCAGAAGCCTGAAGCGGTGGATATGGAGGTGCTGAAGCAGCGCTTCCTCGTCACCGTGGCACTGGAAGCCGCCCGCACGGTGGAAGAAGGCATCGTCACCGATCCGCGTGAGGCGGATGTCGGCTCCATCCTCGGTTTCGGTTTCGCGCCCTATACCGGCGGTGCGCTGTCCTATATCGACGGCATGGGCGT
This sequence comes from Agrobacterium sp. LMR679, assembly GCF_027157905.1. NCBI lineage: Bacteria > Pseudomonadati > Pseudomonadota > Alphaproteobacteria > Hyphomicrobiales > Rhizobiaceae > Agrobacterium > Agrobacterium sp. LMR679. Next base: position 1,594,546 of record NZ_JAPVOJ010000002.1, read on the forward strand.
GAAGAACTTCGTGGCGCTCGCCGAGAAGCTCAGCGAGACCTACGGCCCACGCTTCAAGCCGACGCCGCTGCTGAAAGACATGGCCGCCAAGGGCGAGACCTTCTACGGTCGCTTCGATCCTTATGCCAGCGCCGCCAAGGCGGCCTGAGGCTTTAAGTAAGACATTGAACAGGCCCTCCGGGGCCTGTTTTATTATGCCTGTCTCCCCGCTTTCCGTGCATCCTTTGCCCGGCTGAGGCGTTGAAAAGGCTGACCGGGCAAAAGCGCCCGCCGCCGCAATTCAGCACGCCTCAGGAGACAGCGATGAAAGCCCCACTGCGATCCCATGGTTTCGACAAGCCCTCGGACCTTGACGACCATCTGGCTGAACTGGACGAAGAGGCCGAGGCTGTGGCTGCCGAGGCAAGAGCGGAAAAACCCGCGGCCAAGAGAATGCGTGCCGCCAAAGCCATCGATCCGTCGCTGCGAGCCGAATTGGACGAGCTTCGCAGACAGGTCGACAAGATCCGCCGCGATGTCAAACGGCTGGAGGCGGCCCAGCATTCCCGCCACAGGCTCGCACCGCCCCACCATGTGCGCGACCGCGAGAATTCCCGCCTGATGACGGTGGTGCGCTCCGTCGCCGTCACCACACTCGCCAGCCGTATCTTCGCTTCCTCGCCCGTCATGGCGGCGCTGGTGGCCGTGGTGCCTTTCGTGCTTGGCCTTGCCGTACGGCGCAGCGAAGGGGCATAGCCGCTCTGCACTGCACCCCGTGTGTGTGGCTACGGCCCTTTCCGAACCCGCCGCCTGCCGGATGCCGATCAGGCCCGGCGGATGGCGGAGAGCGGTTCTCCCAGCCGCAATCCGGCCTCCGCCGGGCGCTCATTCCAGCCATCCACAGGCGCCGTGAAAAAACTGTCAAAAAACTTCGCGATGGCGCTTGCCATGTCCGAACAAGATGTTATAACCCCGCTCACTTTCGGGGCACCAAACAGCCCCGCCCGCCAAAAGCGGAGGTTCTTCAAGGACCTGAAGTGCCCGGATAGCTCAGTTGGTAGAGCAGCGGATTGAAAATCCGCGTGTCGGTGGTTCAAATCCGCCTCCGGGCACCATTTATCTCAATTGCATTTTTGATGAATTGCGTGCATGGACGACTTGCCCATTTGCAGGCAAATTTCGATGAGTAGCTACCGCCATCATATGCTTTTGACAGGCCCGGTGTAGCCATGGCCCAACCCTGTTTGTTGCAGGCAGTTGGAGAGCAGCCCGCAAATGGATCGTGTCACAAGCCCACCTCTTTTACCGCCCGGCATTGTCTATTTTGACGGTTTTCTCTCTCCAGAAGAGGAGGCCGCCGTCGCCCACAGGCTGGATGCGGGTGTGTGGAGCACGGAGTTGAAACGCCGCGTGCAGCATTTCGGTTATCGCTACGACTATAAAGCGCGCGCTGTTACCGCGGATGCGTATATCGGGCCGTTGCCGCCATGGCTTGGCGTGTTCGCGGAGCGGTTGGTTACCACAGGTTATTGTCGGGATTTGCCCGATCAGGTTATCGCTAACGAATATCTTCCGGGGCAGGGCATCAGTGCGCACATCGATTGTGTGCCCTGCTTTGACGATACGATCGTGTCGATAAGCCTTTTATCCACATGCGAGATGGTTTTCCGCGAATTGCGTGGACCGGCCATATGCGGCGTCTTGCTTCAACCTGGCTCCGGCGTCTTGCTGAAAGACGCTGGCCGCTACGGCTGGACCCATGAAATTCCGGCTCGCAAATCGGATATCGTGAATGGAGTTAAGACAGCCCGAAGCAGACGAATTTCCCTCACTTTTCGCAAGGTCATTGCTTCGAAACAGTCTTGATCAGAGAAAAACGCCCTGTTCCTCCATTCTTGCGAGCAATAGCTGAAGAAGCACGGTTGGGTCTTGATCCATTGCGGCCGACAATTTTGCAAATTCAACGACGTCTAGTCGTCGTTCAGAGCCCTCGGCCTTTGCGACATACGATTGCGGCTTCCCAAGCCTATCTGCGACCTGTTGCTGGGTGAGGCCCGCTTTTCGTCGCGTGTCGGTCAGTATCTCAACAAGAAGCTGGTACTCGGGTGTATGTGTAGACTTAGTCACGAGCTCCAGAACCCCGAAATTTTAGGAGCTCACGGATTAATCCTGATTTGGAATTATCCCATTATGGGATAATGTCTTGCGGAATAGCCATGGAGTGCAGTCATGGAACTATCCGTATCGAGCTGGTCTTCAATCGTGGTGATTGGGGCGTGTGGACTATCCGCTTTTATGTATGTCATTTGGCAGCAAGCTGTGCGACCCATGCTTGTCCCGCGTGCCGAGATAAAGCGCATCGCCGATATCTTAATGAAGGCATACGGGAATGCTGCCGAGGAACTCGCGGTCATCGAGGAAGATCGCGCCTGGCGATATTCCCGGAATTTCGAACAGGGCAAATGGCGGCGGGTGCGCGCGGAGCTTCGCCGCCGTAAAGAGCCTTAGCCTACAGATGTTCCCGATTATCCGTATTCTGCTCCGCCCGGTCCCGATAAAGCGCAGCACGTCCCAGCAGCATCAGGGAAACCGGTGTCGTCACCGTCATGAATATGCCGATGAAGATTTCGTGGAAGGCGAAGCGGTCGCCGGAGACGGAGAAATAGATGATCGAGGCCATGACGATGCCGCCGGTGCCCCAGCTGGTGCCGAGTGTGGGTGCGTGCAGGCGCTCATAGAAGCTGTTGAGCCTGGCAAAGCCGATGGTGCCGATCAGCGTCAGCGAGGCGCCGAGCAGCACGAAGAAGGCCACGGCGATGGCGGCCCAGAGGGGAAATTCGTGCGCCTCGCTCATTCGATCACCTCCCCGCGCATCAGGAATTTGGAAAGGGCGACGGTGGAGACGAAGCCGAGGATGGCGATCAGCAGCGATGCCTCGAAATAGATGTCGTTGCCGGTGCGCAGGCCGAAGGTCAGCAGAAGCAGCATGGCGTTGACATAGAGCGTATCCACGCCCAGCACGCGGTCCTGCGCGCGCGGGCCGATGGCGATGCGATAGACCGAGATCGCCATGGCGATGGCCAGCATGAACTGCGCCAGCGAAAAGGACCAGAAAAGGATAATCGAACTCATTCGAATATCTCCATCAGCAGTTTTTCATAACGGTTCTTGATGAGGCTTATCCAGGCCGCCTCATCCACATCGTCGAGAACGTGAAGCAGCAGCGTGCCCTGGCTGGAATTATATTCGAGCCATGCGCTTCCCGGCGTCGAGGTCAGGATCGTCGCCAGCACCGCAAGCGCCATCGGGTCGCGAATATCGAGCGGCACAGCCAGGAAGCCGGATTTGCGGTCCCTCTCGCGCTTAAACAGGATGATCTTCACGACCGAGAGATTGGACCTGATGATATCGTAAAGCACGATCAGGATCAGCTGCACCAGCCTGTGCCAGTTGCGGATGCGCGGCTTGGCGGGCCTGAGCGACGCCATCGCCCAGGAGGCGACAAGCGCAACACCGGTGCCGAGCAGCAGATGCCCCGGCGAAAAGCTGTTGATCGTCATCCAGAAAAAGATCAGCGAGATCGTCAGCAGCGGGTAGGGCAGGATGCGGCTTATCATGGCTCTGCCTCCGGGTTGCTTCCCGCCCTCGGTGCGGAAATGACGCCCTGAATATAGCTTGCCGGCAGGTCGAGAATACGCGCCGTCTCCTGCATGTATCGCATCACGGGCCCCGCCTGCACGGTCATGGCAAGCGTCAGGCCGAGCAGCAGCATGACGGGGGCGATTTCGATGACGAGAACGCGGGGCACGGTGCCTTCGATGGAAGCCCAGAAGGTGCGGATGCCGGCGCGCGTCATCGAGATCAGCGAGGCGAAACCGGCAAAGACGATCAGGAAAACCAGCCACCAGGACAGTGTGGAAACGCTGTCATTGGCGCCGAGCCCGGAAGGGTTGAGAATAGCGGTCAGCATCGAGAATTTGGCGATGAAGCCCGAAAGCGGCGGCAGGCCGGCCAGAAGAATGCCGCAGGCGGCAAAACAGGCGCCGAGCACCGCCATGGTCGCGGGCATGGTCACGCCGACTTCCTCTTCCTCCTCTTCCTCGTCGCCCTCGCCATAGGCCTCCATGGTCACGGCAAGAACGTTCGCGCCGGCATCCTGCCCGCGCTCGACGAGTTCGATCAGCATGAAGAAGGCGCTGATGGTGAGGGTGGAGCTGACCATGTAATAAAGCGCGCCGGCCGCCACCGTCGGATTGCCGGTGCCCATGGCGGCAAGCAGCGTTCCCGATGAGACGAGAACCGAAAAACCCGCCAGCCGCCCCAGCGCCTGCGACGCCAGAACGCCGATGGCCCCGAAGATGATGGTGGCGATGCCGCCGACCAACAGCGCATCATGGCCGAAACCGGCCGATTCCCCGGCCGTCTGCCCAAAAAGCAGGAAGGACAGGCGGGCGATGACATAAATGCCGACCTTGCTCATGATGGCGAAGAGGCCGCCCACCGGGGCCGACGCCGCGCCATAGGCCGAGGGCAGCCAGAAATTCAGTGGCCACATGCCGGCCTTGACCAGAAAGGCGATGCCGAGGATGGCCGAGCCGGTTTCCAAGAGCATGCGCTGATCGGGGTTGAGCCCCTCGATGCGATGGGCGAGATCGCCCATGTTCAGCGTGCCGGTAACGCCATAGATGAGGCTGACGCCGATCAGGAAGAACAGGGCGGCGACGAGGTTGATGGCGATATAATGCAGCCCGGCCTTGACGCGCTGCTGGCCGGAGCCGTGCAGCAACAGACCGTAGGACGCGGCCAGCATCACTTCGAAGAAGACGAAGAGATTGAAGAGGTCGCCGGTCAGGAACGCGCCGTTGACGCCCATCAGCATCATCTGGAACAGCGAATGGAAATGCGCGCCCGACCTGTGCCACTTCGCCATCGAATAGATCAAGGACGGGATGGCAAGCAGCGCTGTTAACAGCACCATCAGGCCCGAAAGACGGTCGGCGACGAGCACGATGCCGAAGGGCGCCGGCCAGTTGCCGAGCAGATAGACGCCGCTCGACACCACGGCGGCGATCTCGGTATTGACCGTCGAGTTCACCTCGCGGAACAGCAAGATGGCGACCACCAGCAACAGCACTGTCGAGGTGAGGCTGATGGCGGCTTTCGCCACGCGCTGGCGCTCGTCGAAGAACAGCAGAAGGGCCGCCGTAATCAGCGGCAGAAGAATGGGCGCGATGACGATGTGGAAGGGGAACGACATCATTTCGTCTCCCTCCCGTCCACATGGTCGGTGCCGGTGAGGCCGCGGGCGGCGAGCAGCACGACAAGGAACAATGCGGTGGTGGCAAAGCCGATGACGATGGCCGTCAGCACCAGCGCCTGCGGCACGGGGTCGGCGAGCGTCGAACTGTCGACGCCGTTGACCAGCACCGGCGGCGCATTGGTCTTGATGCCGCCGACGCCGAAGATGAAGAGGTTGACGGCGTAAGACAGCAGCGAAAGCCCGACAATGACCTGATAGGTGCGCGGGCGCAGCACCAGCCATACGCCGGAGCCGGTCATGATGCCGATGCCGATGGCGAGAATAAGTTCCATTACACGTCCTCCGCTTTTGCGGCTTCAGGCGTGCGAACGCGGTAGTTACGCAACGATTGGTGTGCCAGTGCTATCAGGATAAGAACAACGGAGCCGACTACCAGCGAGAAGACGCCGAGGTCAAACAGCAGGGCGGATGCCGTCGGCATTTTGCCGATATAGGGTATCTCCGTATACTGGAAATAGGAGGTCAGGAACGGGTAGCCGAAATACCAGGAGCCAATACCCGTCGCCGCCGCCATCAAAAGGCCGAAACCCATCCAGCGCAGCGGCAGGATGCGGATGCGGTCCTCCGCCCAGCGTGCGCCGCCGGCGAGATATTGCAGCAGGAAGCCGATGGCCATGGTGATGCCGGCCGCAAAGCCGCCGCCCGGCAGGTCGTGCCCGCGCATGAACAGGAAGATCGAGAAGGTGATGATGACAGGGAACATCCACTGCATCACGATGGACGGCACATAGAGATAGTCGCGAACCGTATCGCCATTGCTGCGGTCCGGCCGTTCGGCATCGAAGGCGTTCTGCATCTGCTGCTGTTCCGGCACCCCGATGCTTTCATGGGCGGGGCGGAAACGGCGAAGCAGCGCAAAGACGGTGAGCGCGACGATGGCCAGCACCGCGATTTCGCCGAAGGTGTCGAAGCCGCGGAAATCGACCAGAATGACGTTGACGACATTGGTGCCGCCGCCTTCGGTATAGGCGCGTTCGAGGAAATAGGTCGCAATCGCATTCGGCACCGGCAGCGTCATCACGGCATAGGCGATGACGGACATGCCGATACCGCTGCCTGCGGCGAGCAGGAAGTCGCGGGCGCGGCGAAGCTGCGCCGGCAGCTCATCGCTGCTGTCGACCTTCTCGAAGCGTTTCGGCAACCATCTGAGGCCGAGCAGGATGAGAACCGTGGTGACGATTTCCACCAGCAACTGGGTGATGGCCAGATCCGGCGCGGAAAGCCAGACGAAGGTGAGGCAGGTGACAAGGCCCGAGACGCCGAGCATGACGAGCGCGGCGAGGCGGTGATATTTCGCCTGCCAGGCCGCACCCATGGCCGCGATCATGCCGATCAGCCAGAGAATGGCGAAGATGGGATCGAAGGTCGTGACGCGCGGCAGCGACAGGGAGAATTCCGAAAGGAAGAGAGGCGAGAAACCGGCGAGAAGCGCCACGAGGATAAGAAGCCTCAGCTGCGGCTGCAGACGCCGCGTGCCGAGCGTGCTTTCCAGCCACCGCGCCCATTTCCAGGACACGGTGACGAGAATGCGCTCGAAGATGCGCTGTCCCCGCAAATGCCGGAAGACCGGCGGGCCGTCGTCGCAGCGCGAGAAATAACCGCCGAGCAGGACATAGATCGTAACGCCACCGATCAGCGCCGCGATACTCATGATCAGCGGCAGGTTGAAACCGTGCCAGATCGACAGGCTGTAGACCGGCGTTTGCGCGCCGAGAACGGAAAGCACGGCCGAATGCAGGAACGGGCCGATGGAGAGGCTCGGAACGATGCCGACGATCAGGCAGGCGAAGACGAGGAATTCGATGGGGAAACGCATCCAGCGCGGCGGCTCGTGCGGATGCGGGTTTGGCAGATCGACGGGCTTGGGGCCGAAGAAAACCGTGTGGATGAAGCGCAGCGAATAGGCGACGGCGAACGCGCCCGACAGCGTCGCGACATAGGGCAGCGCCCGGTCCAGGAGCGAGTCGGCATGGGTTTCGACGGCCTCGGCGAAGAACATTTCCTTGGAAAGGAAGCCGTTGAACAGCGGCACGCCCGCCATGGCCGCACTCGCCGCCATGGCGAGCGTCGCGGTTGCGGGCATATAGGTATAAAGCCCGCTTAAGCGCCGCATGTCGCGGGTGCCGGTTTCATGGTCGATGATGCCGGCCGCCATGAAGAGCGAGGCCTTGAAGGTGGCGTGGTTGACCATGTGGAAAATGGCGGCCACTGCCGCAAGCGGGCTGCCGAGGCTGAGCAGCGTGGTGATGAGGCCGAGATGGCTTATGGTGGAATAGGCGAGCAGCCCCTTGAGGTCCTGCTGGAACATGGCGAAATAAGCGCCGAGCAGCAGGGTTATGATGCCGGCCGCGCCCACGAGCCAGAACCATTCCGGCGTGCCCGCCAGCACCGGCCAGAACCGCGCTAGCAGGAAAACCCCGGCCTTCACCATGGTGGCCGAATGCAGATAGGCGGAAACGGGTGTGGGCGCTGCCATGGCGTTGGGCAGCCAGAAATGGAACGGAAACTGCGCGCTCTTGGTCAGCGCGCCGCCCAGAATGAGGATGAGCGCCGGTACATAGAGGGAATGGGCGCGGATGGCCGCACCGGCCTCGATGATCCTGTCAAGGTCATAGCTTCCCGCCATATGGCCGAGGATAAGCAGGCCGGCCAGCAGGCTGAAGCCGCCAATGCCGGTCACCGTCAGCGCCATGCGTGCGCCGTCGCGCGCACCGGCGTTCTGATGCCAGTAGCCGATCAGCAGGAACGAAAAGATGCTGGTCATTTCCCAGAAGATCGACAGCAGGATGACGTTGCCGGAGAGCACCACGCCGAGCATCGAGCCCATGAAGGCGAGCAGGAAGGCGAAGAAACGGGGAATCGGGTCTTCGGCCGACATATAATAACGCGCGTAGAGCACCACCAGCAGGCCGATGCAGGTAATGAGCATCGTGAAAATCCAGGCAAATCCGTCCAGCCGCAGCGTAAAGTTCAGGCCAAGCTGGGGCAGCCATTCCACATCATACTTGAGAACCGCGCCGCCGCTGACGCTCGTATAAAGAAAAATGCTGCTGACAAGGCCGAAAAGGGCGACTGCGCCCGCGACGGAGGCGGGACCGGCGGCCGCACCCTCGCGCGGCATGAAGGCCGTCAGAAGCGCGCCAACGAAGGGCAATGCGACAATGAATGGAAGAATGGTTGCAAGTGTCATATGCGGCGGCGGTTTTCTCTCTGGAATGGGAGCCTACGGCGGGTTTCCGACGACTCCGATCCCTCAAGGTTCGCAATGAACCGAATGATGAGGACCGCCGGAATGACTAATACATAATATGCGGAGGCGCGCGTGGAACCACGCTGGCAAAGTCTCGGGAAGCTTGTGGCACGATGGCAACAGCAACGAGCGAGACGTCGGCGCTATCCCCGAGGCTGGGGGCGGGTGAGGCAAACGCGTCCAGACGAAAGCCCGAGCCGGCATCGCCGGCCCTGCAGCCAAAATCATTGCCGCTACCGCAATCCTTTTCTCGAAGAGAAACGGAACGGCCCGGATCGACGCTCTGCAATCGTTCGAGACGGCTGGTTTTGGAAAGGGGCTTTACGCTGGCCGGCGCCTGAAAGCCGATCATGACGAGCAGGCTTGCGACCACGAGGCCGATCAACACTTGTGGATGGCGCCTTGAACTGCGGCCTTTCTCCATCCATGGCAAGTTGGCATCTCCTTGATCGTAAAGGTCTCTTTAAAGCATCACCGTTGAGCGAATATCCTGTTGATTTGTTTTAGGGGAAGCCGGACATGCTTGTCCAGCGCGCATGCGGGAAAAACCGCCCGCGGCGTCCGATTCCTTTTCGTTTTTGCCCGTTTGCGGCAAAGTGAGGGCGGCATTGGCTAAAAGCTTTTACAAATTTTACCGTTTGACGCCGACGCCTGTGTTTCTTAACTTTCAAGCAAGGAATTAACCATAAAGATTGATGGTATTTCCACGGCGGAATGGGGTTCTCTCCCCTTCCAGGCATGACGCCGCACTGCCGTACCGGTGCCGATCCGGTATTTTCGTTTCTTGGTTCAAGAAGGTCTGGCAAGCGTCGATGCCGCATCGTCCGCGATGGGTATGTTCGTTCAAAAATCCCCTTAGGGTGCTGGCGTTCTGAACCTTGGCCAATTTGGCCGGGTTTTACCGGCCGTCATGTTGTTGGGGACGTCGGTTGGGGCAGGATTTGCCATCAGATCAAGCGCGCAGATCGGCAGGCGGAAGCCTGGCGGGACGGTTGCGTTTTGCCGGCCTCGACGAGACGCAATCCGATTTCCTGCGCAGCTATCGCAGCATGCTGGAGCCTTACGTCAAGGCCGGCCTTCGGGACGTGATGACCCGTTTTCAGTCCATGCCGGACTGTTCTCCGTCTTTCGAAAGCGAAAACCAGCTCGACCGGCTGCACGATCTGCAATCCTCGCATTGGAGCGTTCTGACCGATGCGCGTTTCGACGCGCTCTATGCCGAGCGGGTGAAGGTTCTTTCCGACAATGCCAGCCGCATGGGGCTCGATCCGCGCTGGCAGATCGCCAGCCACGCGGTGGTTCTGGAACATCTCGTCGGCGGGCTGGTGGCCGAACACGCGCCGCGCTCCATCCTGCCCGGCAACCGCAAGAAAACCCGTGAACTGGCGGAAGCCGTCAAGAATGTCGTCCGTCTGGTGATGGTCGATACCGAAATCGCTGTCTCGTTGCGCTTCAACGAATTGCGCCTGCGCCATGGCCGCGAACTGGCGGAACAGCGCGACAATGACCGCTCGGAAGCGGTGAAGTTGCTGGGCACGGCGCTGACGGCCTTTGCCGCAGGCGATTTGCAGGCCCGCATCGGCGGAGAAGTGCCGGAAGCCTATCGCGATGTTGCGGTTTCCTTCAACACGGCTTTGGAAACGATTGGCGCATCGCTGATCGCGGCGCAAAACAGCATAGGCGAGGCCGAGGCGCTCGGCGCGCGCTTTGCCGATATGGGCCGCTCCATGGCCGAGCGCTCCCGCCAGCAGGCCGAAGCTTTGGCCGAAACCTCCCGCGCCATCCAGACGATGATCGGGAACGTTGCGGAAAACGGCGCGCGCATATCGGCCACGGAAACGGCTGTTTCCCGCGCCCGCGAGGCGGCGGTCGAAAGCGGCAAGGCTATCGGCGAGGCGATTGACGCCATGTCGGACATCGAACAATCCGCCGAACAGATCGGCAGGATCATCGGCACGATTGACGAGATTGCTTTTCAGACCAACCTTCTCGCCCTCAATGCCGGCATCGAGGCGGCGCGCGCGGGTGAAAGCGGACGTGGTTTCGCGGTCGTCGCGCAGGAGGTCCGGGCGCTCGCCCAGCGTTCCGCCGATGCTGCAAGGGAGATCAAGAGCCTTGTCGGCACCACGAAGACGCAGGTCGAGGGCGGCGTGCGCATGGTCAACCGCACGCAGGATGCAATCGGCGGTGTCGTCCGGCAGGTCTCGGGCATCAACGACATGATCGCGGAAGTCTCCCGGTATACGGCCGAGCAGGCCGGCGAACTGCAATCGGTTGCCGCCGATATCAGTGAGCAGCACAGGCAGGCCGGCCGGAACGCCGTCGATATCAGCGCGAGCGCCTCCGAGGCTGACGCGCTTCAAACCGTCATCCTCGAACTCGGCCGCACCATCCGCGAATTCCGCATCGCCCGTCAGGGGCAGGCGAGACCGGCGTCCGGTGCGGACCGGCAGGACACTTCATTTATGGCCCGTGCGGATAATCGCACGGATTACGGCCAGGATTACCAACAATTCAGACGTCAGGGAGTCGTGTAATGGCAGCCAGAAAAGCAGCTGAGGCGACGCTGAAACTGTCACCGGTGCTGGATCTCAACGAAGCATCGGCCCTGCACGGCAAGCTGATGACGCTGAGGGGAGCACCTTTGTCGGTAGATGCGTCCGAGGTGGAGCGTATCGGTGCGCTTTGCGCCCAGGTCCTCATGGCCGGCGCGAAGTCCTGGGAAGAGGATGGCAAGCGGTTCGGTTTTGCCAGGGTGTCCGATGCATTCGACAAGACGATGAAACTGATAGGCGTCGATATTGACCATTTGCTCCCCAAGGAGATGCAAAAGTGAAGAAAAAAGTTCTTACCGTGGATGATTCCCGGACGATCAGGAACATGCTCCTGGTCACGCTCAACAATGCCGGTTTCGAAACCATTCAGGCTGAAGACGGCATCGAGGGCCTCGAAGTGCTCGAGCAGAGCAACCCCGATGTTATCGTGACGGACATCAACATGCCCCGTCTCGATGGTTTCGGCTTCATCGAGGGTGTACGGCGCAACGAAAAGTATCGTGCGATCCCGATCCTCGTCCTGACGACCGAAAGCGACGCAGAGAAGAAGAACCGCGCCCGTCAGGCCGGTGCGACGGGCTGGATCGTCAAGCCGTTCGACCCTGCGAAACTCATCGATGCCATTGAACGCGTAACCGCCTGATACGGGACATTTCACGATGGATATGAACGAAATCAAGGAAATCTTTTTCCAGGAATGCGAGGAGCAGCTCGCCGAACTGGAATCGGGGCTTCTTAAATTGAATGACGGCGACCGTGACCCGGAAACCGTCAATGCCGTTTTCCGTGCCGTTCATTCCATCAAGGGCGGGGCGGGTGCCTTCGGTCTCGATGATCTCGTGGCCTTCGCCCACGTTTTTGAAACGACCCTCGACTGCGTCCGCTCCAACAAGCTGGAGCCGACACAGGATGTTCTGAAAGTCATGCTGCGCTCCGCCGACGTGCTGGCGGACCTGACCAATGCGGCCAGAGACGGCGGCAGCGTCGATGAAAGCCGCACCCGTGGCCTCGTCAAGGAACTGGAAGCGCTGGCAAACGGCGAAACCGTACAGGTTTCCGCGCCGGTGGCAGCGCCGGTCGCCGTCAAGGCGCCGCAACCCGTCGCACCCAAGCCGACGGATGAGAGCGGCTTCGAGCCGATCCCGTTCTCCTTCACGGACTTTGCCGACGAAACCACGCCGTTGATGGAAGCTCCGTCCTTCCAGATCACCTTCAAGCCGCATGCGTCGCTTTATTCGAAAGGCAATGAGGCAGCTCTTCTCCTGCGCGATCTTTCGCGCATCGGCGAAATGAGCATCAATTGCGACATGTCGGAGCTGCCTTCTCTGGACAAGCTCGATCCCGAAGCATCCTATCTTTCCTGGACGGTTTCGATTGCGACCGACAAGGGCGAAGAGGGCATCCGCAGCGTCTTCGAATTTGCCGAATGGGATTGCGATCTCGAAATCGTGCCGGTTGTTTCGGATGCCGCAGACGACGCGGAAGAGCTTCCGATGATCCCGGTGCCGTTCGATCTTTCGGCCCTCGATAGCGGACCGGAAGAGCAGCCCGCTGTTGAAATCGCCCCGGCTGAAGCCTCCTACGTTGCCGCAGCGGTCGAAACGGCCGTTGCGACAACGCAGATCGCCCAGAGCGTCAATGCGGCAATCGAAAAGCGTGAAGCGGCGGCAGCGCCTGCCGCAGCCCAGGCGAATGCCAATGCAGCGGCCAATGCCAGTGCCGGCCAGACCATCCGCGTCGACCTCGACCGTGTCGACCGCCTGATCAACCTCGTCGGCGAACTCGTCATCAATCAGGCGATGCTGTCGCAGAGCGTCATCGAAAACGATGCGAGCGGCACCTCCGCCGTCAATATGGGTCTGGACGAACTACAGCAGCTGACGCGCGAAATTCAGGACAGCGTCATGGCGATCCGCGCCCAGCCGGTGAAGCCCGTCTTCCAGCGCATGTCGCGTATCGTCCGCGAAGTCGCCGACATGATCGGCAAGCAGATCCGCCTCGTCACCGAAGGTGAAAACACGGAAGTCGACAAGACGGTCATCGACAAGCTGGCCGAACCGCTGACGCATATGATCCGCAATGCCGTCGACCACGGCATCGAAACGCCGGAAAAGCGCGAAGCGGCGGGCAAGAACCCGGAAGGCACCATCAAGCTTTCGGCCAAGCACCGTTCGGGCCGCATCCTGATCGAGCTTCAGGACGATGGCGCGGGCATCAACCGCGAGCGCGTTCGCCAGAAGGCAATCGACAACGATCTCATCGCCGCCGATGCGAACCTGACCGATGAAGAGATCGACAATCTGATCTTTGCACCGGGCTTTTCCACGGCGGACAAGATTTCCGACATTTCTGGCCGTGGCGTCGGCATGGATGTGGTCAAGCGCTCCATTCAGGCGCTTGGCGGTCGCATCAGCATCTCCTCGCGCCCCGGCCATGGCTCGACCTTCACCATGAGCCTGCCGCTGACGCTTGCCGTTCTCGACGGCATGGTGGTGACGGTGGCCGGCCAGACGCTGGTGGTGCCGCTGACGGCAATCGTGGAGACCCTGCAGCCGGAAGCGAAGAACATTCATTCCTTCGGCGCGAACCAGCGGCTGATCTCCATCCGCAACTCCTTCTGCCCGCTGGTCGATGTCGGCCGCGTGCTGAACTTCCGCCCGACCCAGGCCGATCCGGTCGAAGGTGTCGCGCTTCTGGTGGAATCGGAAGGCGGTGGCCAGCGCGCCCTGATGGTCGACGCGATCCAGGGCCAGCGTCAGGTTGTCATCAAGTCGTTGGAAGCGAACTATACCCATGTTCCGGGCATTGCCGCCGCCACCATCCTCGGTGACGGCCGTGTCGCGCTCATCCTGGATGTTGATGCCATCGTCAGCGCCTCGCGCGGACAGCCCCTGAAGCAGGAAATGTCGCTCGCGGCGACAGGTTGAAAGCGGATCATCCATGGCAGCACTTAATTTCAGCGACCAGCGCCAGTCTCCCGACGAGGTTCTTGCCAGCGGCGAATACCCGCTGACGAGACGCGACCTTTCGGAAATCGCGGCGATGATCTATGCCGATGCGGGCATCTATCTCAACGACACCAAGGCGTCGCTGGTCTATTCCCGACTGTCGAAGCATATCCGCAATCTCGGCCTGTCGGGTTTCCGCGAATATTGCGCATTGGTGTCCTCGCCGGATGGCGCGCAGGCGCGTCGTGAAATGCTGTCGCATCTGACGACGAATTTCACCCGTTTCTTCCGCGAGAACCACCATTTCGAACATCTGCGGGACGAGGTCCTGCCGGGCCTTATCGCCCGGGCGAAGAGCGGCGGTCGTGTCCGCATCTGGTCGGCCGCCTGTTCGGATGGGCAGGAGCCCTATTCCATCGCGCTCACCGTGCTCGCCATGTTCCCGAATGCGGCGGATTACGATTTCAAAATTCTCGCGACGGATATCGACCCGAAGATTCTGGCGCAGGCCCGGGCAGGGGTCTATGACGACAATGCGCTCGAAACCGTGTCTCCCGCCATGCGCAAGCAATGGTTCACGGAAGTCGATGCCGGCGGTCGCCGCAAGTTCCGTATCGACGACAAGGTCAAACGCCTTATCACCTTCAACGAATTGAACCTGATGACGCAATGGCCCTTCAAGGGCAATTTCGATGTGATCTTCTGCCGCAACGTCGTCATCTATTTCGACGAGCCGACGCAGATGCGCATCTGGTCGCGTTTTGCCGGGCTGCTGCCGGAAGGCGGTCATCTTTATATCGGGCATTCCGAACGCGTCTCCGGTGACGCCAAGAACCTGTTCGACAATACGGGCATCACCACCTACCGCTTCACTGGCCACGCTTCGGGGAGGAAGGCATGAGCGCACTCGCACGGGTACTCGTCGTCGATGATAGCCCCACCATGCGCGGCCTGATTTCGGCTGTCCTCAAGGCCGATCCGGAAGTCGAGGTGGTCGGGCAGGCCGGCAACGCCATGGAAGCACGCGCGGCCATCAAGCAGCTCAATCCCGATGTCGTGACGCTCGACATCGAGATGCCGGAAATGAACGGGCTGGAATTTCTCGAAAAGATCATGCGCCTGCGGCCCATGCCGGTCATCATGGTCTCGTCGCTGACCCATCGCGGCGCGGATGCTTCGCTTGCCGCGCTTGAAATCGGCGCCTTCGACTGTGTCGGCAAGCCGGCTCCGGGCGATGCACGCCCCTTCGGCGATCTGGCCGACAAGGTGAAGGCCGCCGCCCGCTCGCAACATGCCGCCTACCGTGCGGCGCGCCCGGAAGCCGCAGCCGCGCCGCAGCCGGTCCCGGTCAGTGAATATCGCGCTGGGCGCAAGGTCGTGGCCATCGGTTCCTCCACCGGCGGTGTCGAAGCGTTGATCGCCGTGCTGCAGAAATTCCCGGCCAATTGCCCGCCGACCGTCATCACCCAGCACATGCCGCCGACCTTCACCAAGAGTTTTGCCGAACGGCTGAACCGCATCTGCGCCCCCGTGGTGGAAGAGGCGACGGACGGTGCGCGTCTGCAGACCGGCAAGATCTATCTTGCGCCGGGCGGCGAGCGCCATTTGCAGATCGCCAACCGGTCCGCACCCTGCTGCCGGCTTGTCGAACGCGATCCCGTCAACGGCCACCGGCCCTCCGTCGATGTGCTGTTCGATTCGGTGGCCGAGCTTGCCGGCCGTAACGCCGTCGGCGTCATTCTCACCGGCATGGGCCGCGATGGCGCAGCCGGGCTGTTGAAAATGCGTCATGCCGGTGCGCGCACCGTCGGTCAGAACGAAAAAACATGTGTCGTCTACGGCATGCCCCGCGTGGCCTATGAACTTGGCGCCGTGGAACAGCAACTCCCGCTGGCCTCCATCGGCGAAGAAATCCTGAAACTAACCACTGCCCGCAAAGAAGGTGCTGACTAATGTCTCTCGCAGAAAAGATCAAAGTTCTGATCGTCGACGATCAGGTGACCAGCCGGCTGCTCCTCAGCGATGCGCTGACACAGCTCGGCTTCAAGCAGATCACCGCCGCCGGTGACGGCGAGCAGGGAATGAAGATCATGGAGCAGCAGCCCCATCATCTCGTCATTTCCGATTTCAACATGCCGAAGATGGACGGTCTCGGTTTCCTGCACGCCGTCAGGGCCAACCCGACCACCAAGAAGGCCGCCTTCATCATCCTCACCGCGCAGGGCGACCGCGCGCTGGTGCAGAAGGCAGCCCAGCTCGGCGCCAACAACGTGCTGGCCAAGCCCTTCACGATCGACAAAATGCGTGCTGCCATCGAGGCGGTTTTCGGATCGCTGAAATGATTGAAGCTGCGGCCAAGCGCGTACATATCATTCAGGGCGAGTACAAGGTCGTCAGCGATCCCGACGTGGTGCTGACGACGATACTCGGTTCGTGCGTGGCCGCCTGTCTGAGAGACCCCGTTGCCGGCTTAGGAGGCATGAATCACTTCCTGCTGCCGGGAACGGGCAATGTGACCGGCGGAGATGCCACGCGTTACGGCGTGCATCTCATGGAGCTCCTGATCAACGGGCTCCTGAAGCAGGGGGCGCGGCGCGACCGGCTGGAAGCGAAGGTTTTCGGCGGCGCAAAGACGATCGCCAGTTTCTCCAACGTCGGCGAGCAGAATGCCATCTTCGCCATGCAGTTTCTGAAGGATGAAGGTATTCCGGTCTTAAGCTCCTCCACAGGCGGGGACCACGGCCGAAAGATCGAGTTCTGGCCGGTCTCCGGGCGCGCGCGTCAGCACCCGCTCAGCGGCGCGGAAACCCAGAAGACGGTTGCCATGGAAACGCGTCCGGTGCCGGCCCCCAAGCCAGTCGCCAACGACATCGAATTTTTCTAGTCACGGAGTTTCCAATGCAGCTTGCAGAGCACACCGCCGCCACTCCGTTCGAAGAAGCCCTGCCGGACGTTCTGATGCGCGTGGTATCGGAACTGCACGACGTCGCCTATCTCATCGAGCGCATCGAGCCGCAATTGCTTGAAGTGACCAGCGGTCAATTGTCCAGTGAAGGCGTCAAGCTGCTGCAGGGCATCGACCTTGCCGTCCAGAAAACCCGCGGCCTTGCGGAGTTCATCGATACCATCACCGGTTCCATCCCCGGAAACTGGATCGTGGATGTTTCCACCGCGCTTAGCCTTGTCAAGCTGGCCGAAATGCAGAAGGCGCTGGGCGCTGCCTTCCGCCATGGCCATTCCCAGCCGCTGGACAAGGCTTCCGGCGACTTCGACCTGTTCTAGACCATATTCCCGCCGACGTTCCTTTCCCTGCTGAATGCGGAGAAAGGCAACGCTCGCGCAAGCTTCGCACCCTATTGTCACGACGGGGCCAAAAGGTCTCGGACTCTATGAATGACGGTGCGGAACAGAATGAATCTGTTAAATCAAATCCCTCAGGTCTTGAAGAATGTCGCGGCGCTGGGGCAGACGCGGCTGCTGATGCTGGGCGGCGTGGGCGTTGTGTCCATGGCCATCATCCTTGCCGCAGCTCTTTACGTGAACCGTCCCGCTTACGAGACCCTCTATGTGGGGCTTGAAAAAAGCGACCTTAACAAGATCAGCATTGCGCTTGCCGAATCGGGTCTGGACTTTCAGGTGGGGACCGATGGTTCCAGCCTTCAGGTTCCCGTCGGCCTCACCAGCAAGGCAAGGCTGCTTCTGGCCGAGCGCGGCCTGCCTGACAGCGCCAATGCCGGTTATGAGCTTTTCGACAATGTCGGCTCTCTCGGCCTGACCTCCTTCATGCAGGAAGTGACGCGCGTTCGCGCCCTTGAGGGCGAGATCGGCCGCTCCATCCAGCAGATTGACGGCATTGCGGCCGCACGCGTCCATATCGTCATGCCTGACGTCGGCAATTTCCGCCGCGGCGAACAGAAGCCCACCGCATCGGTCATGATTCGCGCCAGTGCTTCGGCCGGCCGCAAGGCGTCCGCCTCCATCCGTCACCTCGTCGCCTCGGCCGTTCCCGGCCTTGAAGTCGACGATGTGACCCTGCTTGATTCAACCGGCCAGCTTCTCGCTTCCGGCGACGATGTCACCAATGCCGCCATGAACCGCTCGCTGACGCTGGCGCAGAACGTGCAGCAGGAAATCGAAACCAATATCGACAAGGCGCTGGCGCCTTTCCTCGGCATGGACAATTTCCGCTCCAGCGTCACGGCGCAGCTCAATACCGACAGCCGCCAGATCCAGGAAACCGTCTACGATCCGGAATCGCGCGTCGAGCGCTCCGTGCGCACGGTAAAGGAAGACCAGAAGTCCCAGGAAACGCAGCCGGATACGGCCGCGACCGTGGAGCAGAACGTACCGCAGGCCGCGCCCCAGGGCGGCGGCGGCGGTCCGCAGTCCTCCGACCAGTCGGCCAAGAAGGAAGAGCAGACCAATTACGAGATCAATTCCAAGACGGTAGCCACGGTCAAGAACGGCTACACCGTCGAGAAGATTTCGGTCGCGGTCGTCGTCAACAAGGGCCGGATCGCCAAAATGGTCGGCGAGCCCGCCGATCAGGCGAAGATCGACGCCTATCTTGCCGAAATGCAGAAGATCGTCACTTCGGCCGCGGGCATTTCCTCCGACCGTGGCGACATCGTCTCGCTGACGGCGATGGACTTCCTCGAAACGCAATTGCTGGATGAGGCCGTAACCGGACCCGGCATCATGGAAGTGCTGAGCCGCAATTCCGCCGGCATCATCAACTCGCTCGCCTTTGTCGCTGTCGCCTTCCTTGTCGTCTGGCTCGGTGTACGCCCTCTGGTTCGCACCGTGACCGGCAACGGTGCCGCCGCAGGCCAGCTCAGCCAGGAGGCCGCCGGTCTCGAACTGCCGGATTTCTCTCCCGGCATGGATGCGGGCGCAGGCGGTCTCATGGAAGGTTTCGGGGCGGATTTCGGCTTCGACAGCACCGACGACCTTCTGGCGGGCGGCGATGGCGAGGGCACATTCAACCGCCGGGTTCGCGAAGGACCCGAGCGCAGGCTCTCCCGCATGGTGGAAATCAGCGAGGAAAGAGCCGCCAAAATCCTGCGCAAATGGGCGGTGGAAAAAGCTGCATAATATCGAAAAGGCCGGTTTTACCCGGCCTTTTTTCCGTTTTTGGGCTTTTTGCTATGCTTGGCGGGCGAGCCGTGGCAATCTCGTTTCAGGACAGTGTTTACAAAAAATTCAGCAACGATACAGTTTGCTGGGAATTGGCTGAGAATGCCGTTTATGGATTGAACAGCTTTTCAGTATGTTTTTTTAGCAATAGACGAACAGCGAAATACGTGGAAAGGCTGGTGTCAGGTAATGGCAAATCCCAGTCCGTTCCATAAAATGAAGTGATTCGGTCTCCGGGGGCTTGCCGTCCCATTTTGGTAAGCTTCTCGAATGGAATGATTCCATCCCGAGGTATAATCTCCCACTGGGAGCAAGAGGGCGTAGGCGATTGAAAGTCGATGTTGATATCCGCAGGCTGTCTGCCAAGCCTATGGAGGGCATGGGTAAGCCCTTGCCGCGCGATCAGCTTGCTAAAAACGTCGCAGCCACGGCTGCTGCCGGTAACGTTGCAGGCGCACTGGATCTGCTCGTAACCTACGCTGGCGCCTCGCATTATCTGCTGGCGCGGGATGATCTTCTCGAAGAAACCGGACTGAAATTCATCGTCACCTCCGACTGGCCTTTCGATCTGGTCCGCAGGCTCGGTATCGAGCTGGCCAACAGCCAGAACAGATCGAGCGAAATGGAGAAATGCCTTTCGCTTCTGCAGCCGCGGCTGCTCTTCCTTCCCGACGATGTTTCGGTTCCCTACGGCATAGACCGGCAATATTCGGCGCTGTCTTTCTGTGTAGGACGCATCCGGCTTTCGCTGCTGCTGCTGTTTCCCGAAGAAGCGGTGCCTTCGCCGGAACGGCTGCGCGAAATCGCCCTGCTGACGGGCTATTGCGTCAGCTTCGGCATTGCCAGCGAAGCAAAGACCGTGCGCGATATCGATCTCACGGAGCGCGAGCTCGAATGCCTGTTCTGGATCGCGGAAGGCAAGACGAGCGATGAAATTGCGATGATCCTTGGCATTTCGCGCAATACGATCAATAATTACATTACAAGCGTGATGCGTAAAACCGCGACGAAAACCCGCTCGGAGGCAATTGCCTACGCCGTGCGCAACAACCTCGTATAATGGTCGGACGGATGGTACAGACGAAAGACAATGAGGGTTCAGGTCAGACGGGCATGTTTTACCGTAGCCCTGTCGTGACGAGCCGGTCGGATCTTTTTCCGAAGCTCGTCGCCATGCAGAAGCTGGTCGGCGCACGCAATTTCGTGGTGACGAAGGCTGCCGCTTCCGGTTTCCCCAACAAGAAGAAGCTGACCTGCGAGCTGGAAAACTGGGGCATGAATGCCGCAGAGCAGAGCGCGCAGTTCATCCGCGCCGTCGGCGACATTCTTCTCGATCATATCGAGACGTCGCTCCTGCCGGTCATCTGGCGCAACAAGAATGCCGGCGGCTTTGCCGACCTTCCCGATGTGCCCGCACTTCTGCGCCGCATCGAGAACGATACCTTGCCCTATGCGGGGCTGGCGCTTCCGGTGCGGCTCGGCACCATCGGCAATGGTTATATCGTTTTCTGCGGCACCAACCTCGTTCTCGACAATGAGGTCGTGATCGAACAGCACATCAAATGCTGCGAGATCATGGTGGACATGCTGGCGCTGGACGAGCGCAAGGCGGCACCTTCCGAGGCGCTGAGCGAGAGGGAGATCGCCTGCCTGCAACTGGCGGGGGACGGCCGTATCAGCGAAGAAATCGCGGTCAAGCTCGGGCTTTCCGTGCACACCGTCAACGCCTATCTCGGTTCGGCGACGATCAAGCTCGATTCCGTCAACCGCATCCAGGCGATCGCCAAGGCCATCCGGCTCGGCTATATCCACTGATGGCGGACGGGTTTTCCCGTCCCTCATAAGCCGGCTGGCGCCGGACCGGCTTATGCCCCGCTAAAAGGCGCTATCGACACTTCGCGTTTTTTTAACAGTTGCCTACTAGAACTTTTATAAGTTTGGCTTTGGGGAACTGTTTCATGCACAACCGGCTCTTTAAGTCCGTTGCTGGCAAGGTCGTCGCGTTGACGATCGGCCTGATCACGCTCAGCGTGGCGGCAGTTGGTTTTTCGACCTACATTCGCTTGAAGGACAACATCATCACCACCGCGCTGCGTGATACGCACAGCGCAATGCGCGGCATGGCCATCCTCTATGAGATGAAGGTCGGCGGCGTTGCCCTCGAAATGGTGGATGGCGAGTTGAAGAGCGTCGGTCGCGCCAGCATCGGAACGATGCGTGACAATGATCTCGTCGATCGCACGGCAGCCGGCAACGGCGGTATCTCTACTGTTTTTGAAGCCAAGGCCGGCGAGTTCATTCGCCTGACCACCAATCTGAAGAACGAAAAGGGTGAGAGAGCGGCAGGCACCAAGCTTGCTACCGATCATCCCGCTTTCCCGAAAGTCTCCAAGGGAGAGGCTTATTTTGGCACGGCCACGCTGTTCGGCACCAGCTACATGACCGGTTATATGCCGGTTACGAACAAGACCGGCGCAACCGTCGGCATCCTGTTCGTGGGCGTTCCCATGGATGTCTACGATGCGCAGATATACAGCCTGCGCGATATGATGCTGATCTGCGGCGCGCTCGCCATGCTTGGCGTCGGATTGCTCGCCTATTTCGTCATCAAGCGCACGCTCCAGCCGCTTGGCAAGCTGACCGATGCGGTTAAGTCCCTTTCGGACGGTGATCTCGACACGCCGATCCCCTACGCCACCAATACCAATGAATTTGGCAACATCGCCCGCGCGCTGGTGATTTTCCGCGAGAATGCGATCGAGAAACTGGCGATCGAGGGCAAAAGCGCCGAGGAACGCTCCGCAGCCGAGTCCGAACGTCACCGCAACGACGCCGAGAAACAGGAGCTCGACGGCCAGATCGAATTTGCGGTCAGCGAGATCGCCTCCGGTCTCGGCAGGCTTTCGCGTGGCGATCTGAGCCGCACGATCGAGACGCCTTTCGCCGGTCGTCTCGACCGCTTGCGCACGGATTTCAACGAATCTCTCCTTAACCTGCGCGATGCGCTGGGGCAGATCCGCGAGCGCACGCTGATCATCCAGCATAGCGGTTTTGAAATCGAGCAATCGTCGGTCGACCTGTCGAAGCGCACCGAAAATCAGGCCGCCTCGCTGGAAGAGACCGCCGCCGCCGTGGACGAAATCACCGTCACGGTCAGATCGTCGGCTGAGCGGGCGCGGGAGGCCAATGAGGCCGTGCGCATCACCAAGCAGAGCGCCGACAGTTCCGGTTCGGTCGTCAGCAACGCCGTCGACGCCATGGGCCGCATCGAAGACGCCTCGCGCAAGATCGAGCAGATCATCGAGGTCATCGACGATATTGCCTTCCAAACCAACCTTCTTGCGCTCAATGCCGGCATCGAGGCGGCGCGTGCAGGCGAGGCGGGTAAGGGTTTTGCCGTGGTGGCGCAGGAAGTGCGCGAGCTCGCCCAGCGCTCCGCCGACGCCGCCCGCGAGATCAAGCAGCTCATCAACCAGTCGACGCATGAGGTCAGCTCCGGTTCGAAGCTGGTGCAGGAGGCGGGCACGGTTCTTTCCGCCATCAGCCAGCAGATCGTTACCGTCAGCCAGCATGTCGAAACCATCGCAACTGCGACGCAGGACCAGTCCTCCGCGCTCCATAACGTCAACAGCTCCGTCAACCAGATGGACCAGATGACGCAGCAGAATGCGGCGCTTGCCGAACAGTCGAGCGCGGCCAGCCGGGTACTGTCAGGCGAGGTGGAAGCGCTGCTCGATCTGGTGCAGCGGTTCCAGATGGAACAGGGTTCGGCGACTGGTAGGGATCGCTACAATCAGGCTGCCTGATAGGTCTGTTTTTTGAAGGTCAAAGAAGCTCCCGAATCGCAAGGTCCGGGAGTTTTTATTCGGCCGCTGCCCGCACCGTGCTGGATATCTGGTTGATATAGGCTCGCAGCGCTGCTGGTTTGACCGGTTTGTGCTGAACCGAAATCCCGTATTTTTCGGCGTCGCTGCGCACTTCCGGGCTGCGATCGGCCGTCACCAGCAGCGCTGGGATCGTCTTTCCGTAAAATGTCCTGATGAGGCGGATGGCGCTGATGCCGTCGCCATCGTCCAGATGGTAATCGGCGACGATGACGTCGGGGGCTGCGGCCAAAGTGAGGAAGGGTTCCTCCAGCGTCGCCACGGAACCTGCGGGTAAAACCTCACAACCCCATCCCGTCAAGAGCAGCGTCATGCCCTCGAGGATTTTCGGCTCGTTGTCGATGCACAGCACCCGGACGCCCTGAAGGCGGTCGCTGGCTGCCGGACTGATTGTCCCGTCATCGGCTTTGGCCGGTACGAGGCGATCCGCCTCGCGCGGCAGGTGGATGCGGAAGGTCGTGCCTTTTCCGGGGGTGGAAATCAGTTGTACCGGATGGTGCAGCATGCGCGACAGCCGGTCGACGATGGAAAGACCGAGGCCGAGGCCGGATGCCGTTCTTGCACCCTCGTCCAATCGGGCGAATTCCTTGAAGACGGTGCGAAACTTGGATGAGGGAATGCCGATACCGGAATCCGTCACCTGAATGACCACTTCGCCGCCCCGGCGGCGCGCACCGACGATCACCTTGCCCTTCAGCGTGTATTTGATGGCGTTGGAAACGAGATTCTGTATCAGACGCCGCAGGAGATTGGGGTCGGAGCGGACCGTGAGCGAGGTCGGCATGACCACGAGGTCGAGGTTCTTCTCCTGCGCCATCGGCGCGAAATCGGTTTCGATGCGTTTCAGCAGCTCATTCAGCGGCACGGATGTCATGCGCGCCTTCATTGAGCCGGTGTCGAGACGGGAAATATCGAGAACCGCGCCGAGAATGGTTTCGACCGATTCCAGCGCCGAATCGATATTGTGGACGAGATCGCTTTCTCCCGATGCGCCAAGCCGTTCGACCAGCGAGGAAGAATAGAGGCGGGCGGCATTCAGCGGCTGGAGAATATCGTGACCGGCGGCGGCGAAAAACCGTGTCTTGCCGATATTCGCCTCGTCGGCGGATGCTCGCGCTTCCGCCAGTTCCCGGTTGACGCGGGTAAGCTCCACCGTTCGCTCCGCCACGCGCTGCTCCAGCGTCTCGTTTGCCTGTTTCAGCGCCTGATCGCTCGCCACACGCTGGGTGATATCGGTGAAGGTGGCGACGATGCCCTTGTCCGGCATGGTGTTGGAGCGCACTTCGATAATGCGCTCGCCGCCCGCCAGCACCAGCGAGAAGGGCAGGTCCATGGTCAGGAAGCTGGTAATCAGCTCATTCGTGTCGCCATCGGGCATGTCGCCGCGTTCCTGCAGCATCGAAACGATATCCGTGAGCGGTACGCCGACCTGGCCGAATTGCTCGGGCAAATCCAGCAGCGTGCGGAAGCGCCGGTTCCAGATGGTGAGTTGCTGCGAACTGTCAAAAACCGCAATGCCCTGGTCCATCTGGGCGAGCGCGGTCTGCAGCATGTCCTGATTATATTGCAGGGCCTCGCTCGCCTGATCGAGCAGCCATGCCGTGTCCGCGCTGGTGTCTTCCGCCTTCTGAAGGATGATCGAAAGCACCAGACGGGCGGAGGAGGAGCCGATGGCGCTGCCCAGCAACTGTTCGGAGAAATGGATCAGCGCCATGTCCGCCGGCTGGTCGTCGTTGAGCTTCCTGCCCGCTGTCTTTTCATAGGTCGCGAGTGACCGCAGCATGCGCTCCTCGCCGAGATAGCGGGCGACCGCGCTTTTGAGGTCGCCGACACTGACACGGGTTTTCCAGCCGCGTGTGGCGAATTGCGATTTCGAGTGGCGCTTGACGAAGATACCGGACTGGATGCGCTCCACCGGCCTCGGATTGCGCGAAAGCGAGCCGAGCACGAAGGCAAGGCTGTTGACGAGCAGGCTGAGAATGACGGCATTCACGAACGGGTCGGCTTCAGGCCCATTGAACACCGTGCTGCCTGAGAACAGGAAGCCGAGAATGTTCGCCGCGACCTCGGAATTATCCGGCCCACCGAAGCTCGGCAGGAACAGCAGATAGGCCCAGACGAAAAAGCCGGAACTTAAGCCGGCGATTGCGCCGCGCGCATTGGCGCGCCGCCAGAACAGCCCGCCGAACAAGGCCGGCGCCATCTGCGCGATGGCGGCGAATGCCAGAAGGCCGATGGAGGCAAGGCCCGTGGCGCTGTCGGCGGCGCGATAATAGCCATAACCCAGAAGCAGCACCGCAAAGATTGCCGTTCTGCGGATGTTGAGCAGCGTCTTGGCGAAGTCGTCCCGGTGCGGAGAACGGTTCAGCAGCTTCTGCCGCAGGAAGATCGGCATGACGATATCGTTGGAAATCATGATCGATAGCGCCACCGAAGCGACGATCACCATCGCGGTCGCCGCCGAAAATCCGCCGATGAAGGTGATCAGCGACACGACCGGCATCTGATGATTGAGCGGCAATTGCAGCACATAGAGATCGGCATCGCCATTGGCGCCGAGCGTCAGAATGCCGGCCAGCGCAATCGGCAGCACGAAGATGTTGATCGCGATAAGGTAGAGCGGCAGCAGGAACCCCGCCATGCGCAGCTCCTGCGGCGTGCGGTTTTCCACCACGGTGACGTGGAACTGGCGCGGCAGCAGGATGATGGCGAAGCCGGAAAGCAGCGTCATCACGATCCAGCGGCTGATGGGCGTGTGATAGGATATGGCCCGCATGGCCTGTTCGTTATCGGAGGCGAGCTGCCATAGGTGCACGGGACCGTCGAAGAGCACGAAGAGCACATAAAAGCCGACGGTGCACATGGCGACCAGCTTGACCAGCGATTCCATCGAGATCGCCAGAATGAGCCCGTCCTGATGTTCGGTGGCATCGGTGTGGCGGGTGCCGAACATGACGGCAAACCCCGCCATGACGATGGTGACGACCAGCGGCAGATCGAGGAAGTAGAGATTGCCGCTGCCAATGCCGTAATCGCCGGGATCGACCATCGTCGCCACCGAGCTGGAAACGGCTTTCAGCTGCAGAGCGATATAGGGAATGGCGCCGACGAGCGCGATGATGGCGACGATCATCGCCACGGTGGAGTTCTTGCCGTAACGGGCGGCAATGAAATCCGCAACGGAAGTCAGCTTTTCCGTTTTCGCCAGTTCGACGATGCGGCGAATGATCGGCATGCCGATGGTGAAGGCAAGAATCGGACCGGTATAGATGCCGAGAAATTCCAGCCCCCTGTCTGCCGCAAGCCCCACGCCGCCGAAATAGGTCCAGGAGGTGCAATAGATCGCCAGGCTGAGCGCATAGACGAACGGACGCCCCTTGTTCGGAGCGTTTCTTTTGCGGCTCTTCCTGTCCCCATAGCTTGCAACCGCAAACAGCAGCAGGACATAAGCGAAGGCCGAACCGAATATGATCCACCCAGGAAGCACGCATCCTCCCCATGCAAGAATTCCCTGATATCAAGCATAGGCGAATTCCGCGCCGTTGAGAATGAGCGCGGTCTGAGCATAAAGTTCAAGGTGAGCGTGCAAAAAAGCTAATAAATGCAATCCCGCGGATTCCAAATGAAGCCCGGACCCTATATGGTTCGACCCGTAGGGACAGTCACATAGCTTCAGCTCGCGAAGCAGGAGAGAGGGACAATCTGAATGCTTAACGAATTTAAAACCTTCATTGCCCGCGGCAATGTCATGGATCTGGCCGTGGGTGTTATTATCGGTGCGGCTTTCAGCAAGATCGTCGACTCCGTCGTCAACGATCTCATCATGCCGATTGTCGGCGCGATCTTCGGCGGGTTCGATTTTTCGAACTACTTCCTGCCGCTGAGCTCCAGCGTCAACGCCACGTCGCTTGCCGCCGCCCGCGATCAGGGCGCCGTCTTCGCCTACGGCAACTTTCTGACGGTTCTCATCAACTTCCTAATCCTGGCCTGGATCATTTTCCTGATGGTCAAGGGCGTCAACAAGCTTCGTGATTCCGTTGAGCGCAAGAAGGTCGAAGAAAAGCCGGAAGCAGCACCGCCGCCGGAAGACGTCAAGCTCCTCACCGAAATCCGCGATCTGCTGAAGACACGTTGATTGTCGCCATCGTCCCCGGCCTGATGTGCCGGCCCATGAGGCCGGCGATCTCCTGCCGGGGATGACCCATAAAGAAAATCCATGATCGCCTCACGGAATATCATGCACATGGCTTGTTCGATGCGATAAGAAGGCGCCAAACGGAGTGTCTTTAATGTCCATTTTGAACAGTCTGAGTGCGCGCTCTCTGGCGGCTCCCGAGAGCGGCATTGTTGAAGTCGTGAATTATGCCCGAGGGCGGGACAATCTCCTGCCGCTCTGGGTTGGCGAAGGCGATCTGCCGAGCCCAGACTTCATCAATCAGGCCGCCATCGACGGGCTGAATAATGGCGAAACCTTCTATACCTGGCAGCGTGGCATTCCCGAACTGCGGCAGGCGCTGAGCCGTTATTACGAGCGCCATTTCGCGGCGTCGCTGCCGCCGGAACATTTTTATGCGACCGGTTCCGGCATGCAGGCCATCGTGCTTGCCGTGCAGGCGCTGACCTCGCCCGGCGACGAAATGGTCTATCTGTCTCCGACATGGCCGAATATCGTCGCCGCCATCGGCGTGGCGGGTGCGAAGGCGGTTCCGGTCGGTATCGATTTCCGCGATGGCCGCTGGGATCTCGATATCAACAGGCTGGAAAGCGCGATCACGGATAAGACGAAGGCGCTTTTCATCAACACGCCCTCCAACCCGACCGGGTGGACGGCGACGCTCGACAATCTCCGCGACGTTCTGATGCTCGCCCGCAAACACGATCTGTGGATCGTCGCCGACGAGATTTATGCGCTCTATCATTATTCCGGCAGCCGTGCGCCGTCCTTCCTCGACGTCATGGAGCCGGACGACAAGATCGTCTTCGCCAATTCCTTCTCAAAGAACTGGTCCATGACCGGCTGGCGCGTCGGCTGGCTTGTCGCCCCGCCGGCCATCGGTCAGGTGATCGAGAATCTCATTCAATATTCCACCTCAGGCGTGGCGCAATTCATGCAGCGCGGCGCGGTCGCCGCCCTCGATCACGGCGATGGTTTCGTCCGTGAGAATTACGAACGCGCTTTGACATCCCGCGACATTCTCTGCGATGCGCTCATCGCGACGAACCGTGTGGAAACCCTGAAGCCGGACGGCGCCCTTTACGCCTTTCTCAAGATTGACGGCGTAACCGACAGCCGGGCGACGGCGCTCGATATCGTCGACAAGACCGGGGTTGGTCTTGCGCCCGGCACGGCCTTCGGTCCGGGAGGGGAACTGTTTCTCCGGGCCTGCTTCCTGCGCAACCCCAGGCAGATAGAAGACGCGGCTGGCCGGCTGGCATCCTATATCCTCGGCAGGTAAGCGTCGGCTTTCCGTGCAATGGTTTCTCCTGCCGCACCGGGATCGCGCTGCGGTAGGGAAATCGACAACAAAATCACAGCGAAGACCTAAAACTGCAACCCCACGGCGCAACCATCGACGTGGGGGATTTTCTGTGATATGCGCTCCTTGTTCCATTTATGAGAACATTTTCACTAATCGATAAAAAGCACTTCATTGCGCTAACCAATCGTAAGCCACCTTTTAAATGGGGCGGTGGATTGGTCGCGTATTCGCTGTGCAAGTAATCAATGATGAAGAATTATTGGCTTTGATGAGCTCAAGAAAAGCAAACAGGGAAGTAGTGTCATGGCTGTTCTGGTCACGGGTGGGGCCGGTTATATAGGAAGCCACATGGTGTGGGCTTTGCTCGATGCCGGGGAAGAGGTCGTTGTTGTCGACCGGCTTTCGACGGGGTCGCGCTGGGCTGTTGCGCCGGCGGCGCGTTTTTATCTGGGCGATGCGGCGGACCGCGCTCTGCTGGACCAGATTTTCGAAGAAAACCAGATCGAGACCATTTTCCACTTCGCGGGCTCTGTCAGCGTTCCTGAATCGATCAGCCAGCCGCTCGAATATTACGAAAACAATACGGGCACGACCCGCGCCCTCGTCGCTGCGGCGGTCGCCCATGGCATCCGCAATTTCATCTTCTCCTCGACAGCCGCCGTCTATGGAAACCAGCCCTTTGATGGCCCGGTTCCTGAAACCGCGATCCTCAGCCCGGAAAACCCCTACGGCCTGTCGAAACTCGCCTCTGAAATCATGCTGCGCGATGTCGTGCAGGCGCATGATTTCAACTATGTGGCGCTGCGTTATTTCAACGTCGCCGGAGCCGACCCGCAGGGCCGCGCCGGGCCTTCCCCCACGGGCGTTGCGAACCTCATCAAAGTGGCCTGCGAAGCCGCAACCGGTCGCCGCGACCAGGTGGAAGTTTACGGAACGGATTACCCGACCGCCGATGGCACCGGTGTCCGCGACTATATTCACGTCAGCGACCTGATCGACGCCCATATGCTGGCCATGGCGCATCTGCGCGCCGGCGGCGGCACCCGCACACTCAATTGCGGTTATGGCGTCGGTTATTCGGTTCTGGATGTCCTGCAGGCCGTGCAGCGGGAATCGGAACGCGATTTCCCGATCATCCATTGTCCGCGCCGGGCGGGCGATATTGCGACCATGGTGGCGGATTCGTCGCGTATCCAGTCGGAACTGGGCTGGCGTCCCCGCTTCAACGATCTGGCGACAATTGTTCGCACAGCACTTCAGTGGGAGGCCAAACGTCAGGCCCAGCAAAGCGACAGGATTCCGCCGGTGCGGCGCAAGCTGGCTGCAATAGGCTGAGCGGCCTTCGCCTCACCGGACACGGTCTTTCTTGACGGACGCATAGAGCGCCGGCCGATCCGGTGGAGCGGCTGGGCTAAGCCAGCGATCCCGGTCAAAGAAGCTGCGTGTCAGCTTCAACCCCGGCGATTGTTCGTTTGCGAGCAAAATCACGTTCAGGCGATGCGGCGCCGTCGGTTCCGGTTTTATGGAAACCGAAATACCGAAATGTTGTGCCTGATAGGGCTGCATCCGGCGTGCCGGCTCAAGCATATCCGCCAAATCGGCCCAGCGTGTCTGTCCGATGATCATGGCGAGCGCTTCATCGAGCTTCGCCAGAACGGCCGCCCCGTCCGGCGTCTTGGGCGCAACCGCCTTCATCCTGATGGAGCGAATTTCTCCGGAGGCTTCCCCCCTGATTTCAAGAAAGAGCGATGCCCGCTCGGCCGGGTCTGATGCGTTTCCTGCCGCAAGATCGGCCATGCATTCGAAGCTGCGGATGTTGACCGGGCTCGCGTGCCAGCCCCGCGGGTTGGAGAAACCCGCGGCGGTAAAGCGCTCGCAAAGCTCCTTGCCGGAAACAACGAAATCGCGGGCGAAAGATGCTCTGTCGCCCACCTGCTCGAACTTCAGCAGATGCGGCGGCAGAGAGACTTTTGGGGTGGCGAGTTTCTGCCGTTTGACGGGCTTCATCTTCGGTGGCGTGGCGGACTGTATGGCGGGCGCCAGATTGAGATAGGCCAGCAGGCTTTTGAGGTGCTTCTTGTCATTGGCCAGCAGCACGGTTGCGCCTATGGCAAGGCAAACGGCCAGCACCGCAAACAGCAGCGCGCCATGGCTCACTCTCTTCTGCAAGCCTGCGTCCATCGCAAGACCTTAAGGGGCTGGCGGAAAAAGGCGTCAGCCGGTTCTGATATGGTTTTTCGGGCTGTCGGCAACCCGGTGAATATGTGGTGCGAGCGGTTGCTCTGAAAATCTTATGCAATTCACCGCCGAAGTTTCCGGCAGTGCAGGTTCTCATTCGGCGTTATTCTTGCCGCCGTCCTGTCCGCCGGCGCTGCTTTCATCGTCCGCGACCGGAATGGCGTAGGAGCCGTTCAGCCAGCGGGCGAGATCGAGCGAGCGGCAGCGATCCGAACAGAAAGGGTAGTCTTCGCGCGTCGATGGCCGCCCGCATTCCGGGCATGGCTGGGATTTGCGAAGCGGGGTGACGTTTCCAGCGCCTTCGGTGGGGGACTTTGCCATGGCCTATCCTTCGAGCCAGCCCGAAGTCACCTCAAATCCTTCTCCGGAAAGAAGCGACATGGTTTCATAAAGCGGCAGGCCGACGACATTGGTATAGGAGCCGGTCAGTTTCTGCACGAAGGCGCCGGCAATGCCCTGAATGCCATAGGCTCCCGCCTTGCCGCGCCACTGGCCCGACGCGATGTAAGCCTCGATCTCCCGCGTGGAGAGGCGCTTGAAACGCACCTTGGTCTCCGCCACCTTCTGCCGGATCTTGCCGCCGGGGGTCACGAGGCAGATGCCGGTATAGACCCAATGGCTGCGTCCCGAGAGAAGATGCAGCGCCGCCGAGGCCTCTTCCGTATATTCGGCCTTGCCGACGATGCGACGACCAACGGCGACCACCGTATCGGATCCCAGAACATAGGCGTCTTTCCACGCCTGTTCGTTCTTCAGCGCCGCCTGCGCGGCTTCCGCCTTCTGCAGTGACAGACGGCGGCAGAGCGTGCGTGGATGCTCGAGCTTGGCCGGCGTCTCGTCGATATCCATCGGCATCAGACGTGCCGGTTCGATACCGATCTGATGCAGCAGCTCCAGACGCCGCGGCGAGCCGGATGCCAGAACGAGCTTTTGTTTTGAATTGGTCATTGCGCTGCCCGGGCGTCCGATGCGGAAGGTGGATTACTTGAAGCGATAGGTGATGCGGCCCTTGGTGAGGTCGTAAGGCGTCATTTCGACCAGCACCTTGTCGCCGGCCAGAACGCGGATACGGTTCTTGCGCATGCGGCCCGCCGTGTGAGCGATGATTTCGTGGTCGTTCTCAAGCTTCACGCGGAATGTTGCGTTCGGCAGCAATTCGGTTACGATGCCCGGGAATTCAAGGACTTCTTCTTTTGTCATGTAAGGGTTTTCTTCCTGTTGATAGTGCCGGACATATCGAGTCCGGGAAAATTGCGCGGAAACTACACAATCCCGGCACATTTGTGAACCTCTAAAGCATCGGCTTGAAAATCGCGATTGATTTTAACAGGCCGAGGCAGTTTTCAGTCTTTTGAAAGCGTATCCGCCACCGGCTGCTGCCGCCCCGGCAGTCGTTCCGAGATCAGCTTTGCCAGATGGTCCCGCACCTCGCGATAGGCGTCGAGAATCTGCTCGCGCGTGCCTGTGATCACCGTTGGGTCCATGGTCGGCCAGTAGACCACGTCCAGTGAATTCGAGCGCGTCAGTTCCAGTGCGGCGTGATGGGCTTCGGGCGTCAATGTAATGATCAGATCGAAAAAATCATCCTCGATCTCATCCAGAGTGCGCGGTTTGTGCTTGCCGAGCGAAAAACCCTGTTCTTCCAGCACCGCATCCACGAAGGGATCGCGCTCGCCGGCCCGCACGCCGGCGGACTGTATATAAATGCCGGGCGCCACCAGCCGTTTGGCGATGACCTCCGCCATGGGGGAACGGATGGAGTTCATGCCGCACATGAAGAGGACCGATTTGGGCGCTCGTCCCTCGTTTGGCGCTGCGGCAGGATCGATCATCTCTAGCCCCGCCAATATAGCACGCAGACAAGGGTGAAGAGACGGCGCGCCGTGTCGAAATCCACCTTTATCTTGCCGGAAAGCCTATCCATCAGCGTCTGCGAGCCGTCATTGTGAATGCCGCGCCGGCCCATGTCGATTGCCTCGATCTGGCTCGGCGTAGAGGAGCGGATCGCCTCGTAATAGCTTTCGCAGATCAGGAAATAATCCTTGATGATGCGGCGGAACGGCGTCAGCGACAGAATATGGGTCGCGACATCCTTCTCGTCTTCGGTGCGGATTGAAAAAACCAGCTTGGCATCGACCAGCGATATATGCAGCCGATAGGGGCCGCCATCGTGGCCAAAGGGTTCGAAGCTGTTTTCTTCGATGAGGTCGAAAATGGCGACGGCGCGTTCATGCTCCACATCGGGCGTGGACCGGCCGATGCTGTCGTCCAGTACCACGTCGCAAAGCCGGAAATCGCCTGAAGCCATCGCTTAACTTTCCGGATTGAGGCGAATGGAGACGGAACGCGCATGCGCGTCCAGCCCCTCGGACCGGGCAAGGGTGATGGCCGCGGGCGCAAGCTGTCGCAACTGCTCCGGTCCAAGCCGCAGGATCGAGGTGCGCTTGACGAAATCCAGCACCGAGAGGCCCGAGGAGAAGCGCGCAGAACGCGCCGTCGGAAGCACGTGGTTGGAGCCGCCGACATAGTCGCCGATCACCTCCGGCGTATGGCGTCCGACGAAGATCGCGCCCGCATTGCGGATATGCGCCATCAGGGCATCCGGGTCATCGACGGCAAGTTCCAGATGCTCGGCGGCGATACGGTTGGCGAGCGGAATGGCGTCGGTGAGCTTTTCGACCAGAATGACTGCGCCGAAATCGGCCCAGCTTGCCGCCGCCGTCTCGGAGCGTGACAGGCGCTTCAACTGCCGCTCGACAGCGGCTTCAACGGCCTTGCCGAGCTCGGCATTGTCGGTGATGAGGATGGATTGCGCACCGCGATCATGCTCCGCCTGCGCCAGAAGATCGGCGGCAAGCCAATCCGGATCATTGTCCCTGTCGGCAATGACCAGCACTTCGGAGGGACCGGCAATCATATCGATTCCGACGATGCCGAAGACCTGGCGCTTTGCGGCCGCCACATAGGCATTGCCGGGACCGACGATCTTGGCGACCGGCGCGATGGTTTCCGTGCCATAGGCAAGTGCGGCGACGGCCTGTGCGCCGCCGATGCGATAGATCTCCTCGACGCCCGCAATACGCGCTGCAGCCAGCACCGCCGGATTGACCGCGCCGCCATTGGCCGGCACGACCATGACGATGCGCTCCACACCGGCGACCCTGGCAGGAACGGCGTTCATCAGCACCGAGCTTGGATAGCTCGCCGTGCCGCCGGGCACATAAAGGCCAACGGCCTCGATGGCGGTCCAGCGCGAGCCGAGGCCCACGCCGATATCGTCCTCGTAAATATCGTCCTTCGGCATCTGCCGCGCATGGTGTTTTTCGATACGCCGGGCAGCAAGTTCAAGTGCCTCGATGACGCTCTTGTCGACGGCGGCAAAGGCCGCGTCGATCTCGTCCGCCGTGACACGCATCGAGACCTTGGTGAAATCGATACCGTCGAATTTCTGGGAATAATGGGCAAGGGCCGCATCGCCGCGATGTCGGACATCGTTGATGATGTCGCGAACGGTTGCGTTGACGTCTTCGGAAACTTCTCTCTTGGTTGTCAGGAAGGCCGCGAATTTCCGTTCGAAATCCGCCGACGCCTGCTCCAGCCAGATTGCCACGCCATTACCCTTTCATTGTCCCCGCGGGCGATCCCGCGAGGTGCACGAACTTACCGCAGAAAAATTGCGGCTCTGGTATGTGGCATAAATCGAAACGGTGACGAAAGGCAACCGTTGCAATGGCGCGGTGTGCTTATTCGCTGTCTGGATGATGCGGTTTGGCAGCCGTTTCCCAGGCGCCGCTCACATCGGTCAATTGCGCCTCGATGCATTCCACATCGAGCGCAATGGCACCGCCGCCCGAAAGCGTCAATTCCACGGCTCCATCAGGTCCTTCGCCGTTCTGTACGAAGCGGATGGCAAGAAGCGACAGCACCTGTTCCCTGTCGGCGCGGTTGATGCCGTGCGAGCGGACGGCCGAGACGCGTTTCAGGAAAACGACGCTGCGGCAGCGTTCCGGCGGCAGGTTCTTTTTGTCAGTGCTTTCCCAGACGAAACGGTTGGCGGAAAGCGTGAACTGGCCGTGCTTCGGCTCGAAGGCAACATCCTTCAGCTTGAAGACACTATCCTGCATATGCGTCGAGATGACGGAGAGATCTTCAGTATCCAGCGCGAGCAATTTCAGGCCGCTCATCTTTTTCTTCCTTCTTCTGCGGTGCGGACCGCTATTTCCATGACTTACATTGGAAATAGGCAGTCCGGGCCCACTCTGCAACGGGTAGAAAACGGATGAGCGGCGAAGACAGGATCAATCGCTGACGCGTTCGACCAGTGCGCCGCAGCGGGTGAGCTTTTCCTCGAGGCGTTCGAAACCGCGATCGAGGTGGTAGACGCGCGAAACAATGGTCTCGCCTTCCGCCACGAGGCCGGCAATGACCAGCGACACGGAAGCGCGCAGGTCAGTCGCCATGACAGGCGCGCCCTTCAGGCGGGAGACGCCCTCGATGCGGGCCATCTGGCCCGAAAGCGAAATCTTCGCACCGAGACGGGCGAGTTCCTGCACATGCATGAAGCGGTTTTCAAAGATGGTTTCGGTGATATGCGAAACACCCTGCGAACGGGTCATCAGCGCCATGAACTGCGCCTGCAGGTCGGTGGGGAAGCCGGGGAAGGGCTCGGTGACGATATCGACCGGCTGGATGCCGTTGCCGTTGCGCACGACGCGAAGGCCGGTCTCCGTCTCACTGATCGTGGCGCCTGCAAGCCTGAGCGTGTCGAGCGCGTTGTCGAGCAGCGCTGCGCGCGTGCCTTCCAGCACCACGTCACCGCCGGTCATTGCCACTGCCATGGCATAGGTGCCGGTTTCGATACGATCCGGCAGAACGCGGTGGCGCGCGCCAGAGAGCGAGGTGACGCCTTCGATGGTGATGGTGGAGGTGCCGGCGCCTTCGATCTTCGCACCCATGGCGATCAGGCATTGCGCCAGGTCCACCACTTCCGGCTCGCGGGCGGCATTGTGGATGACGGTAGTGCCGCGGGCAAGGCTTGCGGCCATCAGCATCACATGCGTCGCGCCGACGGAGACTTTCGGGAAGGTGTAAACCGCACCGATCAGGCCGCCCTTGGGTGCCGTGGCGTTGATGTAGCCGCCGTCGATCTCCATCGTTGCGCCGAGCGCCTCAAGGCCCTCGATGAACAGGTCGACCGGGCGCGTGCCGATGGCGCAGCCGCCGGGCAGGGAAACGCGGGCGCGGCCCTCGCGCGCCAGAAGCGGGCCGATGACCCAGAAGCTCGCGCGCATCTTGGAGACCAGCTCGTAAGGTGCGGTGGTATCGACAATGGTGCGGCAGGTGAAGTGCACGGTGCGGGAATAGGCCTCGCCCTGGCTTTCGCGGCGACCGTTGACGGAAATATCGACGCCGTGATTGCCGAGAATGCGGATGAGCTGCTCCACGTCCGCCAGATGCGGCACATTTTCGAGCGTCAGCGTGTCGCTGGTCAGAAGCGATGCGATCATCAGCGGCAAGGCGGCGTTTTTGGCGCCGGAGATGGGAATGATGCCGTTTAGCTTGTTGCCACCCGTAATTCTGATGCGATCCATGCGTCCCTACGGGCCTGTGCCCGCCTTTCTTTATCGTGCCTTGCGGAAAGGCGCGTCCTTAGACGAATTTCCGCAGCGTTTCAATTTATGCTTGGTGAATTCTCTATGAGGATGATTCGTCCGTTTTTGCGGCAGGCAGGCCAATCGTCTCGTCCTCTTCGCCGGCACGGCGCGCGCGCACCTGCTGTTTGCGCTTCAAAAGATTTTCACGAAGCTTCTTGGCCGCCCGCGCCTTGCGCTCCGCCTCGCGCTGCCGCGCCTTTTCGCCGGGACCCGCCTGCGGCTTGCCATCGGCCACCGGGGCGGATGCTTCCGCGGAAGCGCCGGCGGAAACCGCTGCCTTTGCCTGTTTGTCATGATGTTCGTTCATAGATTCAGCAATATCTGAAAAATGTATTTTTCAACAGGGGGCACGCTTTTTTGCTCCGCTTGATGAAGAATATCGTTTTGCGACTTGCGCTCGTCAAAAACCTATGGCAATAGGCCGCCACGCTTGATGCTGAAGCAAACGCTTCGGCACCGGATGCTGCTATAGCTCAGGGGTAGAGCACTCCCTTGGTAAGGGAGAGGCCGAGAGTTCAAATCTCTCTAGCAGCACCATTTCTCTCTAAAATTTCAAATGTTTACGTGGTTTTTGAACAGATCGCCTGCGGCGGTTGATGCATGCGCGCGCCGCGCAGTTTGGGGCAAATGGAAAACCGCGCCCCTTGCGAAGCGCGGTTTCCATATCCGAATATTCTGTTGCTGCCAGAGCGGGACGAAACCGCCCGTAGCCATCGGGCGCCGCTTACTGACGGAATAGCGACAGGATATTTTCGGAGCTGGTATTGGCGATGGAAAGCGACTGGATGCCCAGCTGCTGCTGTGTCTGCAATGCCTTGAGGCGTGTTGATTCTTCGTTCATGTCCGCATCCACCAGGCGGCCGATGCCGCTGTCGATGGAGTCGGTGAGCTTGGAGATGAAATCTTCCTGCAGGCCGATGCGCATCTTGATGGAGCCGAGGGCGGAAGACGCGCTGCTGAGCGACTGAAACGCGGTTTCGACATCGGTGAGAAGATTGCCGATCGTGTAGGTCGGGGGCGTTGCGCTATCGAAAAGCTTGAGATCGATGTCCCATACGGAAATGCCCGAGGCCGTCCCGACCTGTCCGATGATGCCCTTCGTCGTATCGACCGTAGCGGGTGTGCCGGTCAGGCCGAAAATCACGTTGGCTGTTTCCGTCGCGGTCGTCGTGTCGACAAGGGTATAATCGGTTTTCGTCACGCTGACCGAACCGCTGCCGTCACGGACGAAGCCGGAAACCACGGTCTTGTCGCCGGTGCCCAGCAACCAGTTTTCGCCGCTGAAAGATGCGCCCTGCGCAATCGATTCCAGCTGCTTTTTCAGCTGGTCGATTTCTTCCTGAATCTTCGTCTTGTCGACACCCTCTTCGGTTGCCGCAACGATTTTCGATTTGATTTCTTTCACGACTTCGACGGCGCTTTCCATTGCGGAATAAGCGACATCGATCTTCGCCGCACCCAGTCCCAGTGCATCCTGAACCGCGGAAAGGGCCATGTTGTCCGAACGCATGGTGGTCGCGATCGACCAGTAAGCAGCGTTGTCGGAAGCCGTTTTAACGCGCAGCCCGGAAGAAACTCTGGATTGTGTGTCTTCGAGCTGGCCGCTGATTGCACGCAGTGTCTGAAGCGCCGACATGGCGGCGGTGTTTGTCAGAATACTTGTCATAATTGCCCCTCTGAGCTGGCTAAATGGGAAGGGACATTCCGGGATCGCCGGAAACGACAACGCGGCGTGATGCCTGTTAACCTCTTTTTCGTCTTGGTTAACGAGTCGTTTCGATGGCTTGATTTAGCGGTGATTTGGTTAATGAAGTCTTAATCAGGAAATTTATGAATTTTGCAGTCAAACGCACAAACAAAAACCGCGCCTTTCGGCGCGGTTGATTTTTTCGCTTTCGGTCTTCGATTAACGGAAGAGCGACAGGATGCTTTCGGAGTTGCTGTTGGCGATCGAGAGAGCCTGAACGCCGAGCTGCTGCTGGGTCTGCAGGGCCTTGAGGCGGGTGGACTCTTCGTTCATATCGGCGTCCACGAGGCGGCCGATGCCCTGTTCGACGGAGTCGGACAGCTTGGAAGCGAAGTCTTCCTGCAGGCCGATGCGCATGGAGAGCGAGCCGAGCTTGGCTGCGGCGCTCGTCATCGCCTTCAGGGAGTTTTCAACCAGCGTCAGGGCTTCGGCCATGTTGGTGGCGCGGTCTGCGGCTGCATACTGGGTGATGTCCAGCGTAAAGACGGACTGGGCGGCGACGGTCGTGAACGTTCCGGTCGTGCCGAGGATGCCGGAGGTGTCGGGAACGCCTGCAGCGTCGACGGAGCCGAAAAGAACGTTGCCGGTCGCCGTGTTGTCGAGGGCGTATTTCGTGGTCGTGACGCTAACGGCACCGCCGGTGGAGCGAACGAAGCCAGCGACGACCGACTTGTCCGGGTCCGTGCCGGGCGTTGTTGCGCCGAGGGTCGAAGGTCCTACGAGCCAGTTTTCGCCGTAGAAGGATGCGCCCTGTGCGATCGATACGAGCTGGTTCTGCAGCTGATCGATTTCTTCCTGAACCTTGGTGCGGTCGACGCCTTCTTCAGTTGCCGTGACCAGCTTTGCCTTGATTTCCTTAACGACTTCGATTGCCGATTCCATGCCGGCAGAAGCGGTGTCTACCTTGGCGGCGCCGAGGCCGAGAGCGTCGGAAACCGAGGAAAGCGCCATGTTGTCGGAGCGCATGGTGGTTGCGATCGACCAGTAGGCAGCATTGTCAGCAGCTTCGCCAACGCGGAGGCCGGAGGAAACGCGTGCCTGGGTGGATTCCATGTTCTGGCCGATGGTGCGCAGAGTCTGGAGTGCAGACATTGCTGCGACATTGGTAATAATGCTCGTCATAGTAGTGTGCCCCTTGAATGGCTGATTAAAGAAGGGACATTCCGGTTTCACCGGGAACGGCGCACAGCATCATGCCTGCTAACTGGCTGATTTTTAACGTTAGCTCGCCGTTTCGATGAGCTTAGGTAACGCCAGTTTGGTTAATGAATTGATAAGCGGGAAAAGAAAATCAACATTATGAAAATTCAAAACTACAACTCTCGCGCGCGCGCGCGTATCCCGAAATATTTAAAAAAAAGATAAGGCCGCATCCTTATTCGGGATGCGGCCTGTCTGGTGCATGCGGTTCGATTCAGCCTATCGAACCTTTATGCCTTCTACCCGGATATGCATTTGGTCAGCCCCCGAATGCATGTGGGAAGAAAATGGGTCCCCCAGCCCCGAAGGGCTATGAGAAGTTCAGCTCTTAGCGGAAGAGCGACAGGATGTTCTGCGAGTCGCTGTTGGCGATCGACAGAGCCTGGATTGCCAGCTGCTGCTGCGTCTGCAGAGCCTTCAGCTTGGTGGACTCTTCGTTCATGTCGGCGTCGACGAGGCGGCCAACACCCTTTTCGATGGAGTCGGACAGCTTGTCGGCGAAGTCGGTCTGCAGGTCGATGCGTGCAGACAGCGAACCGAGCTTGGCGCCGGCGCTGGTCATCTTCGTCAGGGCCGTTTCAACGGAGTAAAGAGCGTTGTCCAGGTCATCGGTGCCGACGTTGAGGTCGAGAACGGAAATCTGGGTGTAGGTCTTGGCGCCGACGGTGGTGGTTGCACCGGTAGCGTTCAGGATACCGGAGTTGGCATCGATCGTGCCCGGCGTCGCTTCGGTGTAGAGCATGGACGTGGCATCCAGCGCGTAGTCCGTCGTCTTGACGCTGACATTGCCGTTGTCGTCACGAACGAAGCCGGATACGACCGTCTTGGTGGCGTTGGCGGTGGAAACGAGCCAGTTTTCACCGTTGAACGAAGCGCCG
The DNA here is from genome assembly GCF_027157905.1 of Agrobacterium sp. LMR679. Classification (NCBI taxonomy): domain Bacteria; kingdom Pseudomonadati; phylum Pseudomonadota; class Alphaproteobacteria; order Hyphomicrobiales; family Rhizobiaceae; genus Agrobacterium; species Agrobacterium sp. LMR679. The sequence continues at coordinate 1,634,815 of NZ_JAPVOJ010000002.1, forward strand.
GTGCCGATCGACTTCAGCTGATCGAGAAGCTGGGTAACTTCTTCCTGAATCTTGGTCTTGTCGACGCCTTCTTCCTTTGCGGCAACGACCTTGGCCTTGATCTGGGTGACAACATCGATAGCGGCTTCCATACCGGCAGATGCGGTGTCAACCTTGGCGGCGCCCATGCCCAGTGCGTCAGATACTGCACCGAGAGCCTTGTTGTCGGAACGCATGGTGGTCGCGATCGACCAGTAAGCAGCGTTGTCCGAAGCCGAACCAACCTTCAGGCCGGAAGAAATGCGGTCCTGCGTGGTCGACAGGTCGGAAGCGATGGAACGCAGGGTCGAGAGAGCGGCCATTGCGTTGGTGTTGGTGAGAATGCTTGCCATAATAAATGTGTCCCTTGTTTTTACGAGATACTGGAGTGGGGACATACCGGGTTTGGTATTACCGGTCGCAACGTTTCGGCTTCATGCCACTCGGTTCGGAAATGCTTAGTTTCAGAAACCAAACCCGCTGCGTGTAGAAAGAAATTCGCAGCGAAAAATTGCCCAATTATTAATTTGAGGGCCAAGAAATATTGGAAAATACTTATGGTTACTTTTTGATTTAGTTAAATGGTAATTTTTTTATTTAAAAAGATAGTTACCAAGTCGCCAGAAAAACTGGTAACCAAAGCGTAAAAACGCGCAAAACCCGCGTAGCTGGACACGCGGGGTTAAAAAACAGGGTTAACGGGTGTCAATCAGGCACAGAGGCCGTCAGTTGAACGATCTGACGAGACTGCCGACCAGCAGGTTCCAGCCGTCGATCAGCACGAAGAACAGGATCTTGAACGGCAGCGAAATCGAGGTCGGCGGCAGCATCATCATGCCCATCGCCATGGTGATGGTGGCGACGATCAGATCGATGACCAGAAACGGCAGGATGATGAGAAAACCGATCTCGAAACCGCGCCGGATTTCCGAGAGCATGAAGGCCGGAACGAGCACGCGGTAATCGACGACATTGTCGGTCATCACTTCCTGGCCGCGCTCGCGGGCGATGTCGACGAAAAGCTTCAGATCCTTGTCACGCGTATTGGCGTTCATGAAGGTGCGGAAGGGTTCCGCGATGCGCTGCACGGCCTGCTGTTCGTTGATCTGGTTCTGCAGAAGCGGTTGCACGCCGTCGGTCCAGGCTTTGTCGAAGGTGGGCGACATGACATAGAAGGTCATGAACATCGCCATCGACAGCAGGATCATGTTGGACGGTGTCGAAGCCAGTCCCATGCCGGATCTGAGGATCGAAAAGGCGATCACGAAGCGCGGAAAGCTCGTGACCATGATCAGGATGCCCGGCGCGACCGAGAGAACCGTCAGCAGGCCGAAGGTGCGGATGATCCATGCCGCAACGGAGCCGTCTATCTGCGTGTTGAACAGATCGGACGGAAATTGCTGGGCACTGGCAAGACCCGGCAAGGCAAGGAGGACGGCGATGGTTACAAGAAATCGAATCATTCGATGACAAAGGTCCGGAACATGACCTTGGATACGCGCCCTTGAGAGCGCAGGTCAACTCGTTCCTGAATGTCATCCTTAAGATATTGAAAGCCGCGCGGCCCTTCCAGCTGCTGAAGGGAAACGGTGCGGACATAGGCCATGATGTCCTGGTGAATATCTTCCGCCAGACCCACCTCGACCGGCCCCTTGAACATCAGCGCCACTTCCAGCCGCACCCAGTTCGTCGAGGGATAGGCGAGGTTGGTGGTGATGGGATCGAGCTGGACGATGCCGTTCGCCTCGGCCGAGATTTTCTCGATGCCCTCTTCCTTTTTCTCACCGTGTCCGCCAGCGGCGGCCGGGGCATGCGCCTCCGCGCCGGCGATCTTCGGCGCGATCATGCCGCCCACCAGCCAGCCGCCGCCCGCGCCGAGCAGGGTGAGGATCGCAACGCCTGCGATGGTCATGACCAGAGGGGAGGATTTTTTCTTGCCCTCAGCCTGTTCGTTTTCCATGGGTCAGTCCCGTTCCCGTGTGCCGAGGTCAGAGCGGCGAGAACAGGTCGACGACCTGTTGCCCGACCGGGGGCTGCTGCACTTCCGTCAGACGTCCGCGACCGCCATAGGAGATGCGCGCTTCGGCGATGCGCTCGTAGGAGATCATGTTCTGTGCATCCACATCCTGCGGCCTGACGATACCGCCGACATTGAGGATGCGGATTTCGTGGTTCACGCGCACTTCCTGCGAACCGCTGATGATGAGGTTGCCGTTTTCCAGAATGCCGGTCACCACGGCGGCCACCAGCAGCGTCAGTTTTTCAGAACGCTTGGTCTTGCCCTTTGCCTGGGTATCGGTGTCGGAACCGTAATTGATGCTGGAATCCGCATCCGGCGTCCATCCCAGAATCTGAGCTTTCGCCTTCCAGTTCAGCCCACTGGAATTGGTGCGGTTGCGCTCGGTCTCGTTGTCGAAGTCGGCCTTGTCGTTGATCTGGATGTTGACGGTCAGGATGTCGCCGATGTTGAGCGCGCGCAAATCCTTGAACAGGGCGCCCTGGCTGTCGCTCCACAGCGAATAGCCGCTGGCCATGTGCTTCGGCTGCTTTGGATACATGCCCATTTGCGGCGTCTGGCTGAATTGCAGGCCGCTGCCGATCGGGCTCATCGCGGGTGCGTTGCCGATTTCCTTCAGGGTCTGGTTGTTCTGGCAGCCGGCAAGCAAGGCGAGCGGCAGGAGGAGGGCCGGAAGACGACGCGTGCTCATGAAGGATCCTTCGAAGTGTTTTTATCGGTTGCCTGCGACATGATGCCGGCGACGACAGCGGCTTTCTGCGCATCCATCTCGCTGAGGATGAGGCCCGACTGGCGGGGCGGCAGCTGCATGATGATGGCGGCCGCTATTTCCACATGCATCTTTTCGAGTTGGGGTGCGGCGGCATCGGCCTTCATCGTCTTGTAGATATCGACGAGATTGCTTTTCGCCTGATTGAGGAAGTGTTCGCGGCGGGCCAGCCAGTCCTCATATTCCGCCTTGCGGTCTTCCAGCACGGCAATGCGTTCATTGACGTCGGACTGCAGCTTTTCCAGCTCCTGCTTTTGCAGCAGATAGCGCTGGTCGCGGGCCGCATCGGCGATGTTGGTGCAGAATTTCTGGATTTCATCCTGCGTGCTGAGTTCCGAAACCACATTCTGCTGGCTTTCGGCGCCAGCAGCGGGAAGCAGGAAAAGCAGCGAGGCGACGGCGGCGAAGCGGACAAGGCCATTCGGGAAAGCGTTGTTCTTCCGAGTTTCCATCATTGCAGCACAAGCTCCGCCTGAAGGGCGCCGGCGGATTTGATGCCTTGCAGAATGGCGATGATACCGTCCGCCTTGAGCCCGATGCTGTTGAGACCGGCAACCAGCGTGCGAAGGTCAGGCCCTTCGACGATGGCGACCTTGCTGCCTTCCTGCAATGCCATGATATCCGTCTGCGGCTGCACGGCCGTCTGGCCGCGCGAGAATGGCGCCGGCTGGATGACCTGCGGCGTTTCCGTTACCTGCACGGTCAGCGTTCCGTAGCTGACGGCGACGCGGGAAATGCGCACATCCGCGCCGATGACGATCGTGCCGGTGCGCTCGTTGATGACGACCTTGGCCGGCGTATCCGTTTCCACGGTCAGGTTTTCGATTTCCGCCATCAGCCGGGTGAGATCCGCGACACGGGGCTTCTGCACCGCGATTTCCTGCGAATCGCGCGGTTCGGCGATGGGATCGCCATAACGGGCGCGGGCAAAGGCGTTGACGACATCGGCGACGCGCACCGCCGTCGAAAAATCGGGATTGCGCAGCTGAAGGACCAGATTGACCGAATCCTTGAATTTGGACGGCAATTCACGTTCGATGATCGCGCCGTTAGGCACGCGGGCGGAGGTGGTGACGCCCTGCGTCAGCGTCGCGGCATCGCCCTGCGCCGAAAAGCCGTTGACGATCAACGCGCCCTGGGCGACCGCGTAAATCTGGCCGTCCGCGCCGGAAAGCGAGGTCATGATGAGCGTGCCGCCGCGCAGCGACGAGGCGTCGCCCAGCGAGCTGACCGTCACGTCGACACGGCTGCCGGGGCTGGCGAAGGGCGGCAGATTGGTCGTCACCATCACGGCGGCGATGTTCTTGGCGTTCGACTGGCCGCCCTGCGTGGTGATGCCGAGATTTTGCAGCATCGCGCGCATGGATTGCTCGGTAAACGGCGAGGAGCGGAGGCTGTCGCCCGTGCCCTGCAGGCCGACCACGAGACCGTAACCGATCAGCTGGTTGTCACGCCCCGCCTGCAGCGATGCGATATCCTTGATGCGGGATGTATCCGCGTGCGCTGCCGGAACGGGAAGGAAGGGCTGGGCCGAAAACAGAATGGCCGCGGCCAGGATACGAAGCACTCTCATTTCGCCATCACCTGAATGGTTCCGTCCTTCATGACCGTGCCGTTGACGATGACGCCGGAATCGATGTTGCGCACCCGCACGATTTCGCCGAGCGAGCCGTCGGTCATCGGCGTTCCCGAAGCCATCAGCGTCATGTTGCCGATGGTGAAGACGAGTTTGACGCTGGTGCCGCGCACCACCAGCGAGGGTTCGCGCAGGGCGGCAACGGGGATCGTGCGTCCGGGAAGCAGGGTCTGCTTGGAGATCATGCCTTCCACTTCGCTGATATCGCTCGCATAACCCGAGGAAATATTGGGATTGGTCACTTCCACCGGCTTCACCTGTTCGGGCGTGATCGTCTCGCCTGGATAGATCGTGCGGGTGGGAACCAGCGCCATCGGCGCCTGGGCAAGAGCGGGCGTCAGGGCGCCCAGTGAAAAGGCAGACGCAAGGCATATACGGACGAGCGCCGTTCTGCTGCTGCTATGTTTCCGGCCAAACCTCATGTTCGCCTGCCTTTCCGTTCTTACTTCAGGTTCTTGCTGACAATCGAAGCCATTTCGTCAGCGGTGGTGATGACCTTGGAATTCATCTCGTAGGCGCGCTGCGCCGTGATTAGGTCGGTGATTTCCTTGACGGCGTCGACGTTCGAGCCTTCGAGATAGGACTGCTTGATGTAGCCGTAGCTCGGATCGTCAGGCACGCCGATCACCGCGTCGCCGGAGGCCGGCGTCTGGGCAAAGAGGTTGTCACCGAGCGGCTTCAGGCCGGCTTCGTTCGCGAAGTTGGCGATGGTGAGCTGGCCGAGTTCGGTGAATTCCGTGGCATTGCCGATACGGGCCGTCACCTGGCCCGTGCGGGTAACGGTGATGTCCTGTGCATCGGTCGGGATATTGATGTTTGGAATGACGTTATAGCCATCGATCGTCACCAGATTGCCGTCGGCATTCTTGTTGAAGGCGCCGGCGCGGCTGTAGAGCGTCGAACCGTCCGCCGCCTCGATCTGGAACCAGCCCTGGCCGATGATCGCGACGTCCAGCTTGTTGCCGGTCTCGATCAGGTTGCCCTGGGTGTGGATGTTGCGCACGGCCGAGGTCTGCACGCCGAGGCCGATATTGGCGCCTTCGGGCACGATCGCCTGGTTGGCCCGGTTCGGTACGCCCTGCATGCGCTCGGTCTGGTAAAGAAGATCGGTGAACTCCGCACGCGCGCGCTTGTAACCGGTGGTGTTGATATTGGCGATGTTGTTGGCGATGACTTCCAGATTGGTCTGCTGGGCGTCCATACCGGTGGCAGCGATGGCAAGAGCTCTCATGTCAATATTCCTGCTGGGCTAGATCTGCATCTTGGTAATGTCGAGATAGGCCGACACGATCTTGTCTCGGAGCGCGATGGCGGTCTGCAGCGACTGTTCGGCCGAAAGCATGGCATCGACCACTTCACGCGTATTCGCCTTGCCCTGAATGCCTTCGAAGGAAGCGACTTCCGCCTTCTTCAGATTGTTCATCGCATCCACCGACACGTTGCCGAGAACGCTGGCGAAGCTTGCGCCCGTCTGCTGGGCGGGCGTCGTCTGCTCGCTGCCGAAAACGCTTTCCGTCAGCGAGGATATGCCGCTTGCGCCGCGGGTGAGCGAAAGGGAACTGACTTGCTTGATACCGTCGATCATTGCGATGCCTTCAGAAGGTCGATTGTGGAGGCGACGAGGTCGCGTGTCTGGCGGATGACCTGAAGATTGGCGTCGTAGCTGCGGTTTGCTTCGCGCATGTCCGCCATTTCGATCAGGATGTTGACGTTCGGCATCTTCACCATGCCGTTGCTGTCGGCGGCCGGATTGCCGGGATCGTATTCGTTGACGAAATCGCCACGGTCGACGCCGAGCTTCTTCACCGTTACGCGCTCCACGCCGCTGACGCGGTCGAGCTCGGAACCGAAAGTGATGGTCTTGCGGCGATAGGGGTCGGCGCCGGGGGTGTCGCCGGTCGATCTGGCGTTGGCGATGTTTTCGGAGACGATGCGCAGTCGCGTGGACTGCACTTCCAGGCCGCTGCCGGCAATCTTGCTCGCCGCACTCAAGGGATCCATGGCTTACCTCTTAACCGTCATCAGCATCATGCGATGGAAGGATTTGACGAGATTGGCGTTCAGCTCGTACTGCCGCTTGATCTCGCCGGTCTTGGTCATTTCTTCCGCAAGCGCGACCGAATTGCCCGATTCCTGCATGCCGATCTCGTTATTGACCGGGTTGTCGCGCACCGCGATATTGTCGCTGAGGGTGCTCTCGCCGAAGTGGGCAGGGTTGGTCCTCGCCATGCCGACCTGCTGGCTGGTGGCCTGCATGACCGCTTCGAAAGGGCTGACATCCTTGGCGCGGAACTTGGGTGTGTTGGCGTTGGCGATGTTGGTCGCCACGACTTCCTGCCGCACGCTCAGCCATTCCGCTTGGCGGGATGCCAGATCGAACAGTTGAATCGGTTGCATAGACTTCTCCATCTCGTATGGCCCGAACCTACGGGGCTAATCTTGCGTCAGACTTGCGGGGAGGGGAGAAGGCGATGGCAAGGGCAGGAAGGGGAGGAAAAATGGCCTGCCGGAAACCCAGAAAGGGAAGCCTCAATCGACACCGCACCCGAAGCCCCTGCGGTGAATGTTTAAATTCCGAGGTCATGCCGGCCCAGGGTGGAAACTCACAGGCATGGGGCGAGGTGCTTGCTGAAGCAGCTTTATATCTCGCCTTGGAGATAGTCCGGTGCTATCGCTACGGTAGAGGGAAATGGAGGAGAGCAATCATGGATTTGGTAATTCCCAGCGCAGCCAATCTCGGCCTGTTCGTCAGCGCCACGCTGGTGCTGCTTCTTGTGCCGGGCCCGGCAGTCCTTTACATCTTTGCGCGCTCGGTCGAGCAGGGCCGTTCTGCCGGCCTCGTTTCAATCCTTGGTATTCATACCGCCACACTTGTTCACGTCGTCGCCGCCGCCGTTGGGCTCTCGGCGCTTTTGGCATCCTCCGCGCTTGCCTTCAGCGTGGTGAAATATGCGGGCGCGGCCTACCTGATCTGGCTTGGCCTCAAGAAGCTCCTCGGGTCGTCGGACATTCCCGACGTAGAGGGCGGTTTGCCGAAGCGAAGCAGCATGCGCATCTTTCGTGAGGGCTTCATCGTCAATCTCCTCAATCCGAAGACCGCATTGTTCTTTCTGGCTTTCCTGCCGCAGTTCGTTGAGGTCGATCGTGGCCATATGGCAATGCAGATCGCCTTTCTCGGAATTCTCTACACGGTGATTGGTGTTCTGACGGATTGCACCTACGCACTTGCTGCCGGCACGGCCGGCAACTGGCTGAAGCGCAGTCCCGCCTATCTGAAGGCTGAACGCTGGGTTAGCGGCTTCGTTTACATCGGCCTTGGTCTGACGGCCGCTTTTGCGGGCAATCAGAAGAAGTAGATCGCCTGACGTCGTTTGAGACGTTTGCGGCCCCCGGATCCGGCCCTTGGGGGCACTTTCGTATGCCGAGTTTTCAGCGAAATTCGATGATGACCTCAGGCCCGAGGTCGATCTGACTACTTTTCCGGATAGTAGGTCTTGCCGGAAGAGGTCTCGATCAGCCATTCGCCATTGCGCTGTTCGATCTTCGTCAGCAACGCATTGTCCGGCAGGGTCGAACCGACCCTCACCATATACATGCCCGAACCGTCCTCGATCAGGGCGCGGCCGTTGGAAACATGCAGCAGACGGAAGGAGGTCTGGCCGGGGAAGGGCTGATCCTCGATCCCGGCTGCCAGATTGTTCTGTTTTTCCTTGCCGCCAGCGTTCACGGTCGCCGTCGTCAGCATGTCGGGCAGATCCGCCGGCGGCGGGGTGTCTTCCTTGTTGCGGTTGGTCATGGCCATCGGCGAGACGCTGAAGACTTCCCGCGGGCCGGTATGGGGCAGATCGCGGGTGCGGTCGCCGCCCGCCACCTTCATGCCGAATTTTTCCTCGTTGAAGAACACGTACCACGGAAAAAATGCTGCTGCAGCGGCAAGCGTGATGCCTGTCCATGCCAGAATACGGTCGGGCGTGAAGAAAATCGGCCTGGGCAGCACGTCTTCATCGTGGCTATCGTTGTTCCGCTTTTTCTTCACGGGTCAGCCTCTCGCTCTTGGGGTTACCTGCGGCTGACCGTTCTGCGCTCCGTTCCGTAAGGCGGTCGCAAGATCAGCATAGGCATCCTGTGCCGCCGGTTCGTCCGGCAGCTGCTTCAATGTCTCGTAGATGATTGGAACCTGCTTCACCGCCATGTCGAGATCGGGGTCGGTTCCAGGCCGATAACCGCCGATGAGGCGAAGATCGCGCGTTTCCTCGAAGCGATGCACCAGCGCCTTGAGGTGCGACACCAGCTTTTCCTGATCCGGCGTCCAGGCCTTCTTGGCGAGACGCGAGATCGAGGCGAGCGGGTTGATCGGCGGGTAACGGCCTTCTTCGGCAAGGCTGCGGTCGAGCACGATATGGCCATCGAGAATACCGCGGGTCGAATCCGCAATCGGGTCGTTGTGATTGTCGCCATCCACCAGAATGGAGACGATGGCGGTGATGGTGCCGGTGCCTTCCGCGCCCGGTCCCGCCCGCTCCAGAAGGCGCGGCAGTTCGGTGAAGACCGAGGCCGGGTAGCCGCGCGCCACCGGCGGCTCGCCCGAAGCGACCGCCACTTCGCGGATGGCATGGGCAAAGCGCGTCACGCTGTCGATGATGAGAAGGACATTGTCGCCCTGATCGCGAAAATGTTCGGCGATGGTGACGGCGGAAAGCGGCGCCATCTTGCGCAGCATCGGGCTCTCATCGCTTGTCGCAACGACGGCGATGGACTTGCTCATATTCTCGCCCATCGTGTCTTCGATGAATTCGCGCACTTCACGGCCGCGTTCGCCGACAAGCGCAATCACCACCTTGTCGAAGGCGTCTGCCTTGGCGAGCATCGACAGCAGCGTGGATTTGCCCACACCGGAACCGGCGAAAATGCCGAGGCGCTGGCCGAGGCAAAGCGGCGAGAAGATATCGATTGCCCGTACACCGGTCTTGAAAGGCGTTTCCACCCTTTTGCGCGTCATCGAGGGTGGCGCATTGTTTGAAATCGAACGGCGCTCGATGCCGGAGGCCAGCGGACCCTGGCCGTCGATAGGTTCGCCGAGCGCATTGATGGTGCGTCCGCACCAGCTGTCGTCGGGCGAGACGCGGAAGGCGCCCTTGCGGATGACGGTGTCGTGAATGCCGATCGGCTCGCCGGGCTCGATGGGGCAGACATAGCAGATATCCGGTTCCACGCGCACCACTTCACCGAGATGAATACCGGTCGCGCTGCGATGGGCGACGAATTCTCCGAGTCGCACATGCCGTGACAGGCCGGACACCGTATAGTGCCCGGCAGCGATGGTGCGGACATGGCCGCCATGCGCCACCGAAAACTCCGGATCGGCATAATGCCCGGCAAGGCTGGCGAGCTGTGCAAGCTTCGGTGAAATGGCGTCAGCCGAGAGCATGGATTCCGGCATTGTCATTACTCAGTTCCTCAACGCGCGCCGCCAAGCGTCTTGATGCCTTCGCCGAAGGTCGATTCGGTATCGCGCATCAGCGAGGAGATGCTTTCAAAGGCGCGGTTGACCTGGATGAGCTGCGTCATCTGGGAAATGCCGTTGACGTTAGACTGTTCGAGATAACCCTGAACGACGCCGACTTCATGATTGTTGACCACCGGAACCGGCTGGGCCACCGGCTTCACGCCGCTATTGGGATGACGCAGGAACCCTTGCGAGAAATCCGCCTGGAAGATGCCGAGGGTAGCGACGATGTTTTCGTTCTGCCGGATGGCTCCGTCGAGACCGACGGTGATCGGGCCGCCATTCGGATTGAGCTGGATCGGACCGCCGCCGGCATCGAGAACGGGATAACCGTTCGAGGAGATGAGCGCGCCGTCCGGACGCATGGTGAAACGGCCGTCGCGGGTCAGAATCTGGCCGTCGGGCGTATCCAGCGAGAACCAGGCATCGCCCTTGATGGCGAAATCGAAGGAATTGCCGGTCTGTTCGAAAGCGCCCTGACGGGTGGAAAGGTAGTCGTTGCCCTGCGAAACGAAGGCCACCCGGGCATTCATGTCATTGTGGTTCTTGGCGACCATTTCGTCGAATTTCACTTCGGAGCCGCGGAAGCCGACCGTGTTCACATTCGCCATATTGTCGGAAATGGTGGTGAGACGGCGCTCCAGCGCGATCTGCGAGGACAGGGCGACGTATAGTCCGGATTGCATATCATTTGCCTCCGAGTTTCAGGGAGTTGATGGAGATCAGCAGGTCGGGGGAAATGCCGTAGCCGCTGGAGGAGCCGAAAACGGCGAGAGGGTCATAGGTCGTCGAGGGGTTTTGCATTTCCCACATGATGGTGAAACGCTCGAGCAGCTTGCCGACCTTTTCGGGATCCTGCAGATCCTTGATATCGATGGTTTTTTCGATGAGCGCCGCCTGTTTGTCGACATCGGCGGCGGCAAACTCGTCGGGAAGGTTGTAGGCCGTGCGAAACACCTGCGCGAGCGCATCGTCCGCCAGAAAGTCGAGGCCGGATGTGATGGTTGACGCCTTGCGTTCGAAATAAAGGGCGAGCCGGACGCCGTTATTGTCGTCGCCCGCTTCCTGTTCCAGCGTCTGGCGGGTGTATTTGCCGATGACGCCCGATTTGGCGGCGTCGGTGGAGGTTGCCGCAGCCCCCAGGCCGGCAAAATCCAGCGACTTCGCAAAATCCGCGTAACGGCTGTCGGAAAGCTTGTTGGCGAAGGCGTCCTTGTCCGAGGTGCCTTCCGTCAGCACCTTGCGGATGAAGGCCTTCGCATAGGCCATGTCCTCGAGCCCGTGGGCCTTCAGCGCGTAATTGTAAAGGCGCGTATCGGCCATGAAGTCGTCGATGGATTTCACATCGCCGATCTTCGCGCGATAATATTCGGTCTCGCGCGCCACGTCGGGCTGCTCCGACACCCGCTCAAGCGATTTGCCGATATCCTGACTGATCAGTCTGTAGCTGGTGTAGGTGGAAGTCACTGAACCGCCGCTCTCGTTTGATCCCGATCTCAAGGCGCACGTCCGCCTTTGCCGGCATAGTGCCGTGGCTTGCTTGTGCGAAACTGGCTGGAGGCAGCAGGGCGGGAGAGGCTTTGCGGACAGGTTCACGCAAGCCACATTTTCTAGACATGGCGGCATGGAACACTGTTCGGGCGTGGTCGATCAATGAATATTGTAATTGGACTTATAATCACCTTCGGCTGCATCATCGGCGGCTATATGGCGATGGGCGGTCATCTGGACGTGCTGATTCAGCCGTTCGAATTGATGATCATCGGCGGCGCCGGTCTCGGCGGCTTCATCATGGCGAACCCCATGAAGGTCGTGAAGGACTCGGGCAAGGCGCTCGGCGAGGCCTTCAAGCATTCGGTCCCGAAGGAGCGAAACTATCTCGACGTACTCGGCGTACTTTATTCGCTGATGCGCGATCTGCGCACGAAATCGCGCAACGAGATCGAGGCCCATATCGACAATCCGGAAGAATCCTCGATCTTCCAGAGCGCGCCCTCGGTTCTGAAAAACAAGGAACTGACCTCGTTCATCTGTGACTATGTCCGCCTCATCATCATCGGCAACGCCCGCAGCCACGAAATCGAGGCGCTGATGGATGAGGAAATCGAGACCATCCTGAACGACAAGCTGAAACCCTATCACGCGATCACCACCATGGGCGATTCCTTCCCCGCCATCGGTATCGTCGCGGCGGTTCTCGGCGTCATCAAGGCCATGGGCAAGATCAACGAATCGCCGGAAGTGCTGGGCGGCCTGATCGGCGCCGCACTCGTCGGCACCATGCTCGGCATCATCCTGTCCTATTCGATCTGCAATCCGCTCGCGTCGCAGGTCAAGATCGTCCGCACCAAGCAGCACCGCCTCTACATCATCGTCAAGCAGACGCTGATCGCCTACATGAACGGCTCGGTGCCGCAGGTCGCGCTCGAATACGGCCGCAAGACCATCTCCAACTACGAGCGGCCGTCGATTGACGCCGTCGAACAGGAGATGATGAACCCCGGCGGCGAAAACAAGGCGGCATGACGATGGCAAAAGCTGCAGCGCAACAAGCACCCGCCATCGACACCGCCCTGCTCGCAAAATTGACGGGAGGGTTGTCCGACCGCAAGACGATCGCCAGGATCGGCTCCGATATCGGCCATCTCTACAGCGAATTCCTGCCCGATATCTTCCACAGCGAGACCGGCATCGCGATCGACGTCGAATATGTCGGTTCCGAATCGGGACTGATGACCGATCTCATCGCCAATGTCGGGAAGAATGTCGCGGTTGCCGATTGTTCCCTGCGCAACTGGTGCCCCAATTTCATGATGACGGTCGGCAACGGCTTTGTCATCGCGCTCATGGAGCGCATGCTGGGCGCGTCGCCGGACATGATCGGCGAACCGGACGAGCGCAGCCTGTCCCATATCGAGCTCGACCTCGCGGCCATGGTTCTTGGCCGCATCGCCGGGGTTTTGCGCTCCGGTGTCAACGCGCCGGGCGGTTTTGAGGCGGCCATCGATCCGCCCTTCAATTCCAACGGCAAAAGCGCCTTCGACGAGATGATCGCCGGCCTTTACGGTGTGACCATCCGCCTGAAGATCGATATCGGCAAGGTATCGTCGGAATTCTCGCTGATCGTGCCGCAACGACCCCTGCTCAAGACCTCCATCGTTGCCCCCAAGGCTTCAGCCCAGGCGCTGAAGAAGCAGGAGGAATGGATGGAGATGATTTCGGAACAGGTGAAGCGATCGCAGGTCACGCTCGAGGCGCGCATCAAGCTCGAAACGCTGACGCTCAGGACAATTTCCAGGCTGGTGGCCGGCGACGTCATTCCGTTCCAGGCTCTGAAGCAGGACGACATCGGCGTCGAGGTCAGCGCCAACGGTTCCAAGCTCTATAATTGCGAATTCGGCAAGTCCGGCGACCGCTACATGGTTCGGGTGAAGAACAATGTCAGCACGGACGACGAGATCTTACGACATTTGATGGGTTAAAATCCTGCCCGGCCTTCGGGGATTTGGGCAGGCTGACGCAAGTTTCAAAGGGAATAATCAGCGCATGGCTACGAAGAAAACACCTGTGACCGATGATGCGGCGCTGCCGTCGTTTGAAGACGGCGGCGACCTCGACCAGGCTATCGGCGATCTGCGTGGCGTCCTCAAGACGGATGCGGAAGGTTCGCTCTCCGATTTCGGCGACTTCGGCGATTTCGGAAGCACGGACGAGGTTTCGACGGATACCGACCTTTCCGCTTTCGGTGGCGGAACGGCCGATTTCGGGATGGATGATTTTGCCGCCGCCCCGCAAGTTGCGGGCGTGAAGGCGCCGCTTGGCAGCGGATTGTCCGAAAACATGGAAATGATCATGGACATCCCGATCGATGTCCAGATCGTTCTCGGCACCAGCAGAATGCTCGTTTCGGGGCTGATGAGCCTTGAAGAAGGAGCGACGATCGCACTCGACCGCAAGATCGGCGAGCCGGTCGAAATCATGGTGAATGGCCGCCGTATTGCGCGCGGTGAAATAACGGTTCTGGAAGACGACGATACGCGCTTCGGCGTAAAATTGATTGAAGTACTGAGTACGCGAAAAGCCTGATCCCTGTGGGGACGGAGAGGAAAGACCATGATGGACTTCGAGGATTTCGGTAACCCCCTGGCAGGGAAACCGTTGTCTCAGGCCGACAAGGCGGCCGCGGTGCTTCTTGCCATGGGCAAGGGCGTCGCCGGCAAGCTGCTGAAGTTTTTCACGCAGCACGAATTGCAGATGATCATTTCCTCGGCCCAGACCCTGCGCGTCATTCCTCCCGATGAGCTTGCCCAGATCGTAGCCGAGTTCGAAGACCTGTTCACCGAAGGAACGGGTCTGATGGACAATGCCAAGGCAATCGAAAGCATTCTCGAAGAGGGCCTGACCCCTGAAGAGGTGGACAGCCTTCTCGGGCGCCGCGCGGCCTTCCAGGCCTATGAAGCATCCATCTGGGACCGCCTGCAGGAAGCCGAGCCGGAATTCGTCGGCAAGTTCCTGTTGCGCGAACATCCGCAGACCATCGCTTATATTCTCTCCATGCTGCCCTCGTCCTTCGGTGCCAAGGTTCTCCTGACCATTCCGGAAGAGCAGCGCGCCGATATCATGAACCGCACCGTCAACATGAAGGAAGTCAGCCCCACGGCTGCCCAGATCATCGAGAAGCGTGTGGTCAACCTCATCAACGAAATCGAAGCCGAGCGTAATGCCGGCGGTTCCACGAAGGTTGCCGATCTGATGAACGAACTGGACAAGCCGCAGGTCGATACGCTGCTCAGCTCGCTCGAGACGCTCAGCAAGGAAGCCGCAAACAAGGTCAAGCCGAAGATCTTCCTCTTCGACGACCTCATGTTCATGCCGCAGCGCAGCCGCGTCCTGCTGCTCAACGATGTTTCGGCGGATGTTCTGACGATGGCGCTGCGCGGCGCTACGATGGAAATCAAGGAATGCGTGCTCTCCAGCATCAGCCCGCGCCAGCGCCGCATGATCGAATCGGACCTTGCGGTGCCGCAGGCCTCGATCAACACCCGCGAAGTGGCGATCGCACGCCGCGCCGTCGCGCAGGAAGCGATCCGGCTCGCCAATTCCGGCCAGATCCAGCTGAAGGAAGCCTCCGCGGAGGAACAACCGGCCGCCGCTTGAGCGGAAGCCGGTTGATAACCCGCCCTTACGGCGGAAGCGGCCATTGCGATGGCCGGTCACGGACGCTAGTTTCGGGAATGACGGCCTGCCGGGATCGGCGGGCCTTTTTTTGATCCCGGGGACGTGCCTTGGCAGACGATCAGGACAAGGACAGTAAAACAGAAGCCCCGACGGAGAAAAAACTCCGCGATGCGGCGGAAAAGGGCAATCTTCCCTTTTCCCGCGAAGTGCCGATCTTTGCCTCGTCGCTTGCCTTTTATTGTTACCTGGTCTTCTTCCTGCCCGATGGCGCCGGTCGGCTTGGCGTCACATTGAAGGACCTGTTCGGCCAGCCCGAACAGTGGGACCTCAGCACCCGGCCGGATGCCCTGTCGCTGTTGTATTTTCTCGGCACCTCGATGGCCTATCTGCTCATGCCGGCGATGATCATGTTCATCGTCTTCGGGCTCGCCTCGTCGTTTTTTCAGAACCTGCCGTCGCCGGTGCTTGAGCGGGTGCGTCCGCAATGGTCGCGCGTCTCGCCGGCGAAGGGCTTCACGCGCATCTACAGCAAGCAGGGTTTCGTGGAATTCGGCAAATCGGTATTCAAGATCATGATCGTTTCGGTCATCATGTTCTTTGCCCTGCGTGGCGATTTTTACAGTCTCATCGATCTGATGTTCTCCGATCCGCAGGTGATTTTCGTCCGGGTGGTCGAGATCGTCAAAAAGATGATGGTCGTGATTCTGCTTTCGACCGCGCTGCTCGCCGCCGTCGACGTTTTGTGGACGCGCCACCACTGGTTCAGCCAGCTGAAAATGACGAAGCATGAGGTGAAGGAAGAATACAAGCAGTCGCAGGGCGACCCCGTGGTCAAATCCCGGCAGCGCTCCATCGCCCGCGACCGTGCCCGCCGCCGCATGATCAACAATGTGCCGCGCGCCACACTTGTCATCGCCAACCCGACACACTTTGCGGTGGCGCTGCGTTATGTTCGCGAAGAAGGCGACGCACCTGTTGTCGTCGCCAAGGGTCAGGACCTTATCGCATTGAAAATCCGCGAGATTGCGGAAGAAAACGATATCCCCGTTTTTGAAGACCCGCCGCTTGCACGCTCCATGTTTGCGCAAGTCTCGGTAGATAGTGTGATTCCACCAGTCTTTTACAAGGCTGTGGCTGAGCTCGTTCACCGGGTTTACGCCATGAAGTCATCGAAAATACGGGTTCAATAAAACCAATGAAAAAATCCGCCTATTCCGAACAGCGGGAAATGATCGTCGCAGAGGCGATCAACCCGATCGCCACCGAACTTCGATTGTTAGACCCGGCCGACCTGATTTCGCTGCTCCGATTCGAGTGCTACGGCAGTATCGCCGATCTCGTTTCCTCGGCTGCGGAGCTTTATTATCATCCCGGTACGATCAATTTCGGCGCCGGCGGCGAATACAAGCTCGAATGGGAAGGCGCGCCGGAGATCGTCCTCGATCTCGAACTGAAGCCGAAGGGCGCCACGGTCTATGCGCGATTGACGCTCGCCAACGAACATGCGGCGATCGAGATCAATCACGTCTCGTTTCAGAACCCTTCCGAAAATCCGGACGAAAACACCGAGTTTCTTCGGAAAAGCCTGTCGGCTGCCCGATTCGTGCCCACCCGTCAGGGCGAAGCGGCTTAACCGGATCACCCGCTGCCTATTTCCGTCATGTCCGTTGCGCGCGCCGAAATCGCGGGCGCAACGGCCTCGTTCCGGTGCGTTTTAACCCGAGCTTGCCTGAAGCCTGCCGGTTTATGCGAAACCCGGCTGCGAAAGCGAGGAACGCCTTGCAAATCAGTCCCGTTGTTTGTTACCTATCGCATTAACGATTTGTTAACGAACGGCAGGTCGCGGTGGTCGGTTCAGGCCATTGCCGATGCGCATGATGCCCCTGCTCGTTGTCGGCACAGCGCCGGATTTTTTCTTAAATTTTGAGTTGGGTGGACCCCATGACCAGCATTTTGACCAATGCGGCGGCGATGGCCGCGCTGCAAACCCTGCGGATGATCGACAAGAATCTGGAAACGACGCAGGCGCGCGTGTCCTCCGGCTATCGTGTCGAGACTGCGGCGGACAATGCGGCCTACTGGTCCATTGCGACGACGATGCGCTCCGACAATAATGCGCTTTCGGCCGTGCAGGATGCTTTGGGTCTGGGCGCCGCCAAAGTCGATACCGCCTATGACGCGCTTGAAAGCACGATCGAGGTCGTCAAACAGATCAAGGCCAAGCTCGTCGCCGCCTATGGCGTGGGCGCTGACCGCAGCAAGATTCAGGATGAAATCAAGCAGCTTCAGGAACAGCTGAAGAGCATCTCCGAATCGGCCTCCTTCTCGGGTGAAAACTGGCTGCAGGCCAGTATCAGCAACGGTGGCACGCCGCCGGTTGAAGAATCGATCACCAAAAAGGTTGTTGCATCCTTCACCCGCACAGGCTCGGGCAATGTCGGGGTCACGACCGTTGATTACACGCTCGACAGCAGCACCGTCCTTTTCGACCTCAGTGGCGGAAAGCTCGGTATTCTCGACAAAAACGCCGTTTTCGTCAGCAAGACGGAATATGAAGTCACCCAGACCTCGACGACC
Organism: Agrobacterium sp. LMR679; assembly: GCF_027157905.1. Taxonomy (NCBI): domain Bacteria; kingdom Pseudomonadati; phylum Pseudomonadota; class Alphaproteobacteria; order Hyphomicrobiales; family Rhizobiaceae; genus Agrobacterium; species Agrobacterium sp. LMR679. Next base: position 1,652,516 of record NZ_JAPVOJ010000002.1, read on the forward strand.
GCCGGCACAGCGACGGAGACGGGTTACGTCGTACCGAAGCTCACCGACGCAGAAATCGGCGCGCTGAATGCCGCGACGACGGATACGAATACGGATCCGAATGTCTATAGCGACGGCACCGATAACTATCTCCGCCTTGCCGAAAATGTGTGGGTCAAGGTGACGGGGACGAATCCGTCGAGCGGCGGCACCACCGTTTCTCCCGCCTATCGCGACACCAGCAGTAACGACTGGTTTTACGATACCGGCAGCGGAACGGCTTCCGCCGATCGTTCCCTCGGTTTTTCCGTATCCACCCTCGATCTCGGCAATCTCGATGTCGTTGCCGCGGCCATGGGCGGTTTTGCCGGCGGCGGCACGACCTATACCGACGCAGACGCCATCGACATGATGATGTCCTTCGTCGACGGGCAGCTTGAGGCAATGACCAGCACGGCTTCCAGCCTGGGTTCGCTGCAGAGCCGCATCAGCATGCAGGATAACTTCGTTTCCAGCCTGATGGATGTGATCGACAAGGGCATCGGCCGTCTCGTCGATGCCGACATGAACGAGGAATCGACCAGGCTGAAAGCGTTGCAGACGCAGCAGCAGCTCGGCATCCAGGCGCTCTCCATCGCCAACGCCAATGCGGAAAATATCCTCCAGCTCTTCAAGTAACGGGTCTGGCCGGCGTGGGCGCGCGGGGATGAATGGGCGCAGGCTTCCTGATCGAGCCCGCCTTCATCCTCGCACAAGTTTGAACACCTAACGTCGGGTCAATATGGGGCGGATCGCATGGCGTGATCCGGCCGGGAAACGTGGAAGAGACGGGCAGGGTAGCAAGGATGACGGTGGTGCCGCCAAACGGCTTAGAGCATTTCCAGGAAAAGTGGACCCCGGTTTTCCGTCCGGAAATGCGGCGAGGCTTTTGCGATTCGCGCGGGCAACGAAACATGTCTGGCTCCTTTCTCCTGTTTTGCCGGGGGCAGGCATGAGCGCGTCCATTGCACGGTTTCTCAAGGACTTCGGTGAAGCGCAACCGCAACCGGCGGCGCAGGCCTTCGGCGACCCGTTGGCCGATACGGATTTCCTGTCCGGTTTTTCCGATGGCGCTTCCGGTTTCGACGAATTTGCTCCGGTCGATGTGGAGAGCGAGAAACAGGCGGCCTATGACCGCGGCCGCGAAGATGCCACCCGCGAGATCACCGAGAAGATGCAGGCGGAGCGGGAAGAGCTGATCGCGGCCCATGCGGCCGAGCTGGAGGCCCTGCGTTCGGGGCATCTCGAAGAAATCGCGGCTTCCCTGTCCCATGGTCTGCGCCAGGGTATCGACGCGATTGCGGCCAATCTCAGCGAACAGACCGCCAATATCCTTGCTCCGGTCCTGACGGAAAAGCTGTCGCTCAAGGCGGTCTCGGCGCTGGCGGATGTGGTGCGTAGCGCCATGCCGGATGGAGAAGGGGTCACGCTTGTCGTGAAAGGCCCGAAAGATTTGTTCGAGCGGCTGAAGATACAGCCCGGCTTTGAAGAAGAAACGATGAAATTTACCGAGACCACCGATATCGATCTTTCCGTCGAGTTGGGTGAAAGCGTGTTCGTGACGCGCATGTCCGCCTGGGCGTCCAGTCTTCGCAAGGTGATGAAATGAGTGAAGGCGAAAATCACCACCACGGTAAAAACGAGATCATCATCGTCAAGCGCCACAAGGGCGGGCATGACGGCGCCCATGGCGGCGCGTGGAAAATCGCCTATGCCGACTTCATGACGGCGATGATGGCGTTCTTCCTCGTCATGTGGCTGGTCAATGCCGCCAACGAGGAAACAAAGGCCTCGGTCGCCAGCTATTTCAACCCGATCAAGCTGTCCGATGAGAAACCCTCGTCCAAGGGGCTGGAAAAGCCGGTGGACAAGGAAGAGGGCGTCCAGAAGAAGGACCAGTCCAACATCCAGGCGGAAAAAGTCACCAAAGGCTCGGCCGCCGCGACGGGCGAAGACCTGACCTCGCAGACCGGTGAACAGTCGAACTTCTCCGAAGCGGACTTTTTCGAAAATCCCTATTCCGTGCTGGCGGAAATCGCCCAGCAGGTGGGCCAGCAGGCCAATGTCAGCGCCAAGGGCGAGGGCGGCGCCGCCGATTCCGGCCCGGCGACGGGCGCTAGCGGCGGTGAAGCCTATCGCGATCCGTTCGATCCCGATTTCTGGACCCAGCAGGTGAAAATCACCCGCGCCGATCAGCCGCAGAAACCGGTTGAACAGCAGCAAGTCGTCGAGAACAAGCAGGAGGATGCGGCCGAAAACGCCCAGGCGGTCGCACTAAAGGCGTCCGAGACACCGGCCGACAAGGCGGAAGACGGCAAACCGATGGAAGTCGCCGCCGTTGTGCCGCAGCAGCGTCCGGATGCCGCCGAGCAGGCAGCGCTTGCGCAGCCAAAGCCGGATGAGCCGCGCCAGGCGAGCGATGCAGAGCAAAAGGCCAGCGATGCCGAGTGGGAAAAGGCCGACACGCTGCGCGAGGAGATCGAGAAGCAGATATCGGGCATTACCGGCAAGCTTTCCGAAGGTCTGGTGGTGACGCCGGCCGAAGGCGGATTGCTGCTCACCATTTCCGACCAGACGGAAACGCCGATGTTCAATATCGGATCGGCCGTTCCCCGGCGTGAAATGGTTCTGGCCATGGAAAAAATCGGCAAACTGCTTCAGGAGCGCGGTGGCAGCGTGGTGATACGCGGCCATACCGACGGACGGCAGTTCAAGGGCGAGGCCAATGACAACTGGCGGCTTTCCATGGATCGCGCCCATAGCGCCTATTACATGCTGGTGCGCGGCGGCCTGTCGGAAGAGCGGGTAAAGCAGGTCTCGGGTTTTGCGGACCGCAGATTGCAGGTGCCGGCGGACCCTCTGGCGGACGCTAACCGCCGCATCGAAATTCTGCTTGAGGCCGATCGGGGGTGAGTGTGACGAAAACCTCGAAACGCTGGCTTCTTCTTGCGGCGACGCTTTGCGGTCTCGGCTCCGAGCCGGGCAGGGCGTTTTCGCAGTCGCAAGATAATCTCATGCCTTATGCCATGCTGCGCTCACTGCAATTCGTGCAGGATTCGGTCGCCATGGGCGACCATTCCGCTTCGGAAATGCAGCGGTTTCTACTCCAGACCATCGATGAGCGGCTGAAGAGCGCGCCTTCGGCGATCTTCAAGGATCCGCGCAATGTCGATGCGGCGCTCATCTATGCGATGAGCGGCGGCAATCCGGCCACGCTGGAACTGCTGGTCGCGCGCGATGTCGATGGCAATTTCGATAGCCGCGTTGCCGATATCCTGCGCAAATACCTCTCCGGCAAGGGAACGCTTGTCGCGCAGAGCATTGCGGCCATGGTGCCGGAATATCGCGGCAAGCGGATTGGCGCTTATCTGGCGCTGATCGGCGGCAATGTGACGATCCCGCGCGATCCGCTGGCGGCGCTTGGTTTTTACGATATCGCCCGGCTCGAAGCGCCGGGTACCATCGTCGAGGAGGCCGCATTGCGCCGTTCGCTCGCCATCGCGGTCGAGGACGGCGATGCGGCACGCGGCGTCGAATATGCGCAGCGTTATGCGCGGCGGTTCCTGCATTCGCCCTATGCCAGCCAGTTTGCGGACCTTCTGGTCTCGCTGGTGGTCAAGCGCGCCGATTCCATCGGGAAGGAGGCGATACAGGAAACCTTCGCCATGATGGATACAGAGAGGCAGAAGGAAGCCTATCTACGGCTTTCCCGCCTCGCGGCGATCAGCGGCAAGGATTCGCTGGCGCGCATGGCGGCTTTGAAGGCAAAGGCGCTGTCTCCTGCGCTGCCGGGTGAGCCGGAAGTACAGGCAAATCTCTATGAAAGCCTTTCCAACATCGGCACGCCCGATGTGGTGAGCGCAATCGAGACAATAGGGCAGATTCCCGAAGCGCAGCTTTCGGATCGGGACAGGGCCTTGCGGGAGGCGGCAAGGGCGATTGCCGAGCAGGTGGTTCGTCCTCCTTCCCCGCAGTCCGGCATCGAGGCTGACACTGCGGCCACGAAGGAGACCGGGCGGAATGCGCCCGAAAACGAAGCGAACGCTGCCGATGCAAGAAGCATATGGCGGGTCGAAACCCAGAAGGCTGACGATGAGGGCGACAACGTGCGGCAACTCGTGACGAGCGGTCGCAGCAAGCTCGATGAAATCGACAGCCTGTTGAAGAAAGGCGAGGGGGCCCCATGATCGACGCAGCCATCAATGCGATAATGAATGCGCCGCCATCCGATCCGCGCGCCGGCACCGCCAGCGTCAGGGACGACGCCAAGGGCGGCAGTTTCGGCGATGCCCTTTCCACGGTTCGGGACGAGCGCCCGCCGCAGGCGCTGCATTCGCGGCATCAGCAGGACGAGAACCCGGCTGAAGAGCAGCAGGCGCAGCCCGATGGCGAGGCGGAAAAGATGGATGTCCCGGTCAAGCGGCCCGCAACATTTCTCAATGTGATCGTCAACGAGCATGCCGGCGAAGGTCGTGCCCAGGAGACGGTGGCCGAGTTTCAAAACGCCGTGAAAACGGCCCGCACGACGCCGGAAAACGGCAAGACCGGCAAGAAGCTCAAGGACGACGCCGACAAGGACGCCGAGGTGACGGACGATACGATCGATCCGAAGCTGGCGGAACTGCAGCTGGTGAGCGCCAATGCCGCCGATATGGCGACGGCCAAGACACCGCTTGAGGAAATTGCACAGGCGATTGCCGGCAAGGCCGACGCGGTGAAATCAGACCGCGCTGAACCTGTCCGGGGCAAGGTCGAGCATTCGGTCAAGGACATGCCGACAGGGATCGCACCAGCCGGTAATGAGGCGGGTTCTGCTTCGGAAAACGAGGGGGATGCCTCGGCATTCCGTTTTTCGTCTCCGCGATCAGGCGCGGCGCGGGCTCTGGATATGAGCACCGTTCAGCGTGACGGCCGTGTCGAGTTCGATGCACGCGAAAGCACCGGCAAGGCGGCCGACACCATAACGGTTCTCGATTCGCGGCGGTTCATCGGCCTGGCGCCCTCGACCAACGCGTCGGCCCTGACCGGCCTGATCGTCAACGATCCGGAATGGGTGAGCGCCATGCAGCCCGGTTCGTCGCTCTCCAATGCGGCGGCTCAGAGCAGCACCGGCAAGGTCGTCCATACGCTGAAGCTGCATATGACGCCGATCGAGCTTGGATCGGTGACAATGTCGCTGCGGCTTGCCGGTGACGAGCTTGCCGTTCACATGACGGTGGAGAGTGTTGCGGCCTATAAAAAGCTCCAGGAAGACAGCAAGAGCATCCTCGATGGTCTCAAGGCGCAGGGTCTGACGGTCGATAACATCACCATCAGCATCGCTTCTTCCGACAAGAGTGACCAAACGGGCACACAAGGCAACAATCAGCAAAATCAGCAGGCGCAGCAGCAGGGTCAGCAGGCCGCCGCCGGGCGCAACCGTGACGAGTCCGGAGCACGGGGCGAGCGGCAAGGCAATGGCGATAATTTGGGGGTGCATAATGAAGGCATGGATGGCGTTTCTGGCTCTGCCCGCTCTTCTGCTGACAATGGCGTCTACCTCTGAGAACGCGTCCGCTTCGGCAACGTCAGGTGTCTGTGAAAGAGAGATCCAGTCGGCGGCACGCAAATATGGCGTGCCGGAGGGAATTCTCTATTCGGTGGGGCTGACCGAAACGGGCCGCAAGGGGCGTCTCGACCCCAACGCCATGAATATCGAGGGAAAACCGGTATTTGCCTCCTCCACCGAGGAGGCTTTGACCACTTTTGAGGCGGCGAAGCGCAACGGCGCCAAGCTGATCGACCTCGGATGCATGCAGATAAATCATTACTTCCATGGCGAAAACTTCGCATCCGCACGGGAAATGTTCGATCCTCGCCGCAATGTGGAATATGCCGCCATGTTTCTGCGCAACCTCCACAACAGGCATGAAACCTGGACCATGGCAGTCGCCCGTTATCATGCCGGCCCCAACAATGACCCGGCGCAGAAGAAATATGTCTGCCGTGTCATCGCCAATCTGGTGGCGACGGGCTACGGAAAATGGACCGCCAACGCGAAAAATTTCTGCGACGGTTAACAACCTGAAATTGCTTTAAGGCGCCGCGGGACTCGTATTTTGAAATGTGGCGATAGATTGATCGAAAAAAGGCACTTCAAGCGGTTTTTTCGGAATTTTGAAATTTCTACACAAAAATTTTGTGCCATATATGGTTAATACCCACTATATATAGATCAAATCGGCACAAAATGGTTAATCAATTATTAATATCTATCGATGATTTCCTACAGTTGTCCCTGAATCGCCCGATTCGTACCAATGCCTCATTGGAAAACACCACACTGATTCGGAGGCGGACGAATGATCGTAGTGGTTGATGAGCGCGAGCTCGTTAAAGACGGCTATACATCTCTATTTGGGCGTGAGGGCATTCCCTCGACCGGGTTCGATCCGGTCGAATTCGGGGAGTGGGTCTCGACGGCGGCGGAAAGCGATCTTGCGGCTGTGGAAGCCTTCCTGATCGGCCAGGGCGACCGGAGCTTTTCTTTGCCGAAGGCGATCAGGGATCGCACGACGGCCCCGGTGATCGCGGTCAGCGACCAGCCCTCGCTGGAATCGACGCTGGCGCTTTTCGACAGCGGCGTCGACGATGTCGTGCGCAAGCCGGTGCACCCCCGTGAAATCCTTGCACGTGCGGCGGCGATCCGTCGCCGATTGCAGGTCATCTCGAACTTCACCGATGCCGGGCCGATCCGGGTTTTCTCCGACGGCCGCGACCCGGAAGTGGGTGGTGAAGTGTTCCCCTTGCCGCGCCGTGAGCGCCGCATCCTCGAATATTTGATCGCCAATCGCGGACGCCGCGTTTCCAAGGCGCAGATTTTCAACGCCATCTACGGCATCTTCGATGACGACGTCGAAGAAAACGTCGTCGAAAGCCACATCAGCAAGCTGCGCAAGAAGCTGCGCAAGAAGCTTGGCTACGATCCGGTCGATTCCAAACGTTTCCTCGGCTACAGCATTGATTGGCAATGATTTTCATTGACCCGCGTGGTCTTTTTCAAACGCGGTATTTCCGACAGCTTCACGCAAGCCAAACGCTTTACCTTCTCCCTGAAAGATGACCACGAGGGTTTTTGAATGAGTATTTTCGGCACTATGCGAACCGGTGTGTCCGGCATGAATGCGCAGGCGAACAAGCTGGGCACCGTGGGCGACAACATCGCCAACGCAAGCACCACCGGCTACAAGCGCGCTTCGACGTCGTTCTCCTCGCTCGTTCTGCCCTCCTCGTCGGGCAGCTATGCGTCCGGCGGCGTGCAGTCCAACGTTCGCTACAGCATTTCGGAGCAGGGCAACCTCTCCTACACCACCTCGAGCACCGACCTTGCCATTCAGGGCAACGGCTTCTTCGTGGTTCAGGACGGTGCAGGCACGCCTTACCTCACCCGCGCCGGTTCCTTTGTGAAGAACGCGGAAGGATATCTGGAGAATGCGGCGGGCTTCCAGCTGATGGGTTACCCTTACGGCGCCAACCCGCCGGCCGCGGTCGTCAACGGATTTACGGGTCTCGAGGCAATTAACGTCAACAACTTCGGACTGACGGCATCGCCTTCCACGCAGGGCAGCTTCCCGGCCAACCTTAATCGTGATGAGGCAATCGTTGCTGCGGGATCGCGTCCAAGTGACAACGTCGCGACGTCGACGGTGGGCAGCAAGACGTCGCTGACGGCGTTCGACAGCGGCGGTGCCAAGGTTCTTTACGACTTCTATTACACGCGCATTGACAACGATGCGTCTGGCAATCCGCAGTGGGAAGTGTCGGTTTATCGTCAGGATCAGTCAACGGATGGCGGCTTCCCCTATACGGCAACCGCACCGGCTACGCTCGTCAAGGAAACGGTCACCCTGACCTTCGATCCTGCGACCAACAAGCTCACCAGCGGATCGGATAGCTCGATCACGATTAACGACAGTAACAGCGGCGTGGCGCAGGCGATCGAGATCGACCTGTCGCAGATGACCCAGTTCTCCTCGAAGTTCACGCCTGGCACCGCTGTTCTGAACGGTAACGGCCCAAGCCAGATCAAGGACGTCGAAATTGGTAAGGACGGCCTGGTAACGGCGGTCTATCAGGATGGCGGTCGCCGCAATATCTACCAGCTGGCGCTGGCCACGGTGCCGAGCGTCGACAATCTCAGCCCGCAGAACGGTAACGTCTATCTGCCGAGCAACGAGTCGGGTGTCGTCACCATCGGCTTCGCGCAGACGGGTAGCTTCGGCTACATCCAGAAGGGCGCGCTGGAAGGCTCGAACGTCGATATCGCCAGCGAACTCACCGACATGATTGAATCCCAGCGTATCTACACAGCGAATTCGAAAGTCTTCCAGACTGGATCGGATTTGATGGACGTCCTGATCAATCTGAAGAGATAATACTTCTCACGAGGACAGATGAATGTCGCTCACGTCAGCAATGAATACTGCGCAGTCGATTTTCAATAATACAGGTAAGCAGACGGACGTTACCTCCAAGAACATTGCCAATGTCGGCAATGCTAACTACGTCAAGCGAACCGCCATTCTCGGCACGACCATGGCTGGAGCGAGTATCGTCTCCAACGGCCGTGCCCAGAATGAAAGTCTTCTCAGGCAGACGATTTCCAGCTCTTCTCTTGCTTCCGGCCAGAGCACGGTTCTGACCGGTCTTGAGGAAATGAAGAGCATTTTCGGCGGCAACGATTATGAGAGTTCGCCGGCCACCTACATGAAGGAACTGCTGAAGAGCCTGGACGCTTACGCCGCCAAGCCGAGCGATGCCGCTCTGGCCGCAACGGCCGTTACCTCGGCCACCGATGTCGCCAGTTCCCTGAACAAGGCCTCGAACGAATTGCAGGCGATGCGTCTGCGCGCCGACAAGGAAATCGCCCTTCAGGTCGACAAGCTGAACGGGCTGCTTGCGAAGTTCGAGGAAGCCAATAACGAGGTCAAGGCGCAGACGGCGATCGGCGGCGATCCAAGCGACGCTCTCGATCAGCGCGAGACGCTTCTGAAGGATATTTCCTCCATCATCGGCATCAATGTCGTCAATCGTCCCAACAACGATGTGGCGCTTTATACGACGGATGGTGCGACGCTGTTCGAAATCGTACCTCGCAGCGTCACCTTCAAGACGCAGCCGGGCTATGATGCGACGACCACGGGCAACGCAATCTATGTCGATGGCGTAGCGCTGAAGGCAGGAAGCGGCAGCAACACGACGTCTGAGGGGTCGCTTCAGGGCCTGATGCAGGTTCGTGACGATCTGGCGCCGACGATGCAGAGCCAACTCGACGAAATCGCCCGCGGCCTCATCACCATGTTTGCGGAAAAGCCGGCCGACGCGACCAGCGGCCTGCCGGATATGCCGGGTCTCTTCACCTACGGCTCGCCGGCGGCGACGACCATTCCGGCAGACGGGATTGTCTCTCCCGGGCTCGCGGCCAGCATTACCGTCAACCCGGCGTTAATTATTTCCAAAGGTGGCAATCCGGAATTGTTGCGCGACGGCGGTATCAACGGTACCGATTACGTGATCAATACCGCAGCGTCGGGGGGAACCGGTTTCTCCGAGCTGATCCGCAGCTATGTTACTGCTTTCGACGCGCCCATGAATTTTGCCGCGTCGACACGTATCGATACGAATACCAGCATCCTGAAATACGGCACCAACTCGATGGGGTGGCTCGAACAGGAACGTTCCGGCGCGACTTCTGCGAACGAAGCGAAAAGCGCGCTTTATGAGCGCTCCGCCACGTCCTATTCGAACAATACGGCGGTCAGCCTGGACGAGGAACTGTCGCTGCTCATGGATATCGAGCAATCCTACAAGGCCGCGACCAAACTGGTGACGACCGTTGACGAAATGCTCAAGTCCCTGATGGACATGGTGAGGTAAACGATGAAAACGTCATTCATTTCATCGCTGGCGATGCAGAACAGCATGCGCAGCACCATCCTCAAGGCTCAGCTCGAGATGACCAATCTCAATACCGAGCTGACGACGGGCAAGCATGCCGATCTCGGCGTGACGCTGGGCGCCAACACCGCCCGCAGCCTCGATCTCAATCGCGATATCGACCGCATCTCTTCGCTGGTCAGCGTCAATTCGATTGCAACGCAGCGCCTCAAATCCTCGCAGACGGCGCTGGACGGCATGGCGCAGGCCGCGCAGGAAATTCAGAAGGTTCTTGTCCCCAACACCAGCAGCGAAGCGCCGACACTGACGACGGTTGCCAAAACCATTTCGAATGCCTTCAACAATTTCACCAGCTTCGCCAACACGGCGGTCAATGGCGAGTTTCTGTTTTCCGGCATCAATACGGATGTGAAGCCCGTCGATGACTATTTCGCTGAAGGGTCTACCCTGAAGGAAGCCTATGAGACCGAGCTGAACGCATTCATGGCGGCGCAGACGCCGGCGGTTGGCGATATCACCGGTCTGTCCAAGACCCAGGCCGAAGCCTTCATGACCCATATCGAAGGTGTGTTCAACGGCACCACGACGGTAACGAACCCGCCCCACAGCAGCCTGACGGCCGGCCAGAACTACGATTTCTGGACGACTTTCGGCTCCAAGGCGAGCGACACCAACATGACGAGCCGCATCAGCCAGAACGAGGTCGTGGAAACCTCCAGCAACAGCAATTCGCAGGGCATGCGTTATTTTGCACTGACGGCGATGACGTCGATGACCTTCCTCGACGAAAAGGTGGATAGCGGCGTTCGCGAAATGGTGGCGACCAAATCGGTGACCAATATCGGCACCGCCATCAGCGGCCTGAACCAGCAGCAAAGCCAGCTCGGCCTTTCCGAAAGCCGCGTTTCGAAGGCCAATGATTCGCTGGCAGCCCAGAAGAAGATCATCGAAACGCATCTGCTGGATATTGAGGGGATCGATACCTATGAGGCGAAGACCCGCCTCGATCTGCTGCAGCAGCAGATTGAAATCGCATACAGCCTCACGTCGCGTCTGCAAAAAATGAGTCTGGTGAACTACCTCTGATGAACAGGGGTGGCGGCAGATAAAGGATACATGAATGTACCAGTTTTCCTACGCCGAAATCATGGAGGATGGTGTCGCCAACGCGAAGGATCGCGAGCGGCAGGCGTTGACAAAATCGATCGACCTTCTGGTGGAGGCAAGGGATTCCTCTTCGCAGCGCCACACGATCGAAGCGCTTTTTTACACTCGAAGGGTCTGGATCCGCTTCATTGAGGATCTCAAGCAACCCGACAACCAGCTTGCCATGGAGCTCAGGGCCAATCTGATTTCCATCGCGATCTGGATATTGAAAGAGTGCGAACTGATCCGGAAACGTCAGTCGACGAATTTCCAGGGCATAATTGACGTGACAACCATCATCAGGGATGGACTGAAATGAAAAGTACACTTCGGATTTCGCTGAAATCGGGCGAAAAGATTTTTATCAACGGCGCGGTTCTGCGTGTGGATCGCAAGGTGGCGCTCGAATTCCTGAACGATGTCACGTTCCTGCTTGAAAACCACGTTCTGCAGCCCGATCAGGCGACGACGCCTCTCAGGCAGCTTTATTTCATCGCGCAGATGATCCTTATCAACCCGGAAGGGCGCGAACAGTCCACCAACATGTTCCGCAAGTCGGTCAGCATGCTGCTGAACTGCTTCCAGCATGACGAGGTTCTGGCGGAACTCAAGCGGATCGACGGACTGGTTGCCTCGGGCAAGGCTTTCGAAGCGCTGAAGGCCATTCGCGGTCTCTACCCGATCGAGGAAAAAATCCTCAACAATCAGGAAATGACCCCCGCAACGATCGAACAGATTCGCAAGGAGATCGCACCATGGCGGTAGATGCAGTCACGTCGGCAGCGTCAAATCCCTGGGCCAATGCCGGGGCGAGCAGCTCCGACAGCAGCGCGGCGTCGCTGAACTACGACAGCTTCCTGAAGCTCCTCATCGCCCAGATGAAGAACCAGGATCCGACCAGCCCGATGGATGCCGGCGAGCAGATGTCGCAGCTCGCAAGCTTCTCGCAGGTCGAGCAGACCATCAAGACCAACACCCATCTGAAAAGCATGCTGCAGGCGGAAGCCCTGACGCGCGCCTCCGATCTGGTCGGCAAGACGGTCAAGAGCGCCGACGACACCGTCACCGGCGTGGTGAAGGAAGTCGAGGTCTATGCGGACGGCGTTGTCGCCATCACCGAAGCTGGTGACAAGGTGCTGCTGCAGGCCGGCGTGACCTTCTCCAACGGCCCGATTACGAGTACATCTGATAGCGGAACCGATTCGGATAGCGCGACCGGTTCCTGACATTGAAGAGGCGGCATGACGCCGCCTTTCCGGATTGAGGATGCGACGATGAACGAGGCCGATGCGCTTGACATCATGCAGGCGGCTGTCTGGACGGTTCTCGTCGCGGCCGGTCCCGCGGTTCTCGCCGCCATGATCGTCGGTGTCGTCATCGCCTTCATTCAGGCCCTGACCCAGGTTCAGGAAATGACGCTGACCTTCGTTCCCAAGATCGTCACGATCATGCTCGTGCTCGGCGTTGCCGCCCCCTTCGTGGGCGCGCAGATATCGCTCTTTTCCAATCTCGTCTTTTCCCGCATCCAGTCCGGCTTCTGACGCCGTCCGCTGTAGATGCCACTTTCGCGCAAGCTTCAGCCGCTAGGGATAGGCGTGAAGCATCGGGCCGAATTGCGTGCGCTTTTCGAAAACCGTTGCTACGGAACCGTGCGACGGCTTTTCCGTCGCCCTTCTCATGAAGAGACAGGACGAATTTATGGCGCAACCACCAGTCATCTCCCTGCCCAAGGTCAGTCCGAGCACGCGTGACATCGGTTTCGCACTGGGCATCGTGGCGATCCTCTGCGTTCTCTTCCTGCCCATTCCGGTCATGCTGGTGGATATCGGTCTGGCCTTTTCGATCGCGCTTTCGGTCCTCATCCTCATGGTGGCGCTCTGGATTCAGCGGCCGCTGGATTTCTCGTCCTTCCCGACCGTGCTGCTGATCGCGACGATGATCCGCCTGTCGCTGAACATCGCGACGACGCGCGTTATCCTCTCCCACGGCAATGAAGGGCCGACGGCGGCCGGCGGCGTGATTGCGGGCTTCTCCAGCCTCGTCATGTCCGGCGATTTCGTGATCGGTCTGATCGTCTTCCTGATCCTGATCACCGTCAACTTCATCGTCATCACCAAGGGTGCGACGCGTATCGCCGAAGTCGGCGCCCGTTTCACCCTGGATGCCATTCCCGGCAAGCAGATGTCGATCGATGCGGATCTGTCCGCCGGCATCATCGACGAGAAGGAAGCGCAGCGCCGCCGCCGCGAGCTGGAAGAGGAAAGCTCCTTCTTCGGTTCGATGGACGGCGCCTCGAAATTCGTGCGTGGCGACGCCATTGCCGGCCTCATCATCACCGCGATCAATATTTTCGGCGGCATCATCATCGGTTATTTCCGCCATGGCATGCCCATTGGCGAAGCGGCCGACGTTTTCGTCAAGCTTTCGGTCGGTGACGGCATCGTCTCGCAGATTCCGGCCCTGATCGTATCGCTGGCCGCCGGCCTCCTGGTCTCGCGCGGCGGTACTGCCGGCTCGACGGACCAGGCGGTCGTCAACCAGCTCAGCGGTTACCCGCGCGCGCTGATGGTTTCGGCCATGCTGATGGGACTGCTCGCCATCATTCCGGGCCTTCCCTTCCTGCCTTTCATCTTCCTCGGTGGCATCATGGCCTTCGGCAGCTGGTATATTCCGCGCCAGGCGGAGGCAGAAAGCGCGCTGCGGCGTCAGGAAGAGGAGAACAAGGTTCTCCAGACCACCGAGGCGGAAAAGGATTCGGTCAAGCAGGTGCTGAAGACGGCCGAGATCGAACTGGCGCTCGGCAAGCAGGTTTCCACCCGCCTTCTCGGCGCGCATCAGGAACTGGCCTTCCGCGTCGGCAAGATGCGCAAGAAATTCGCGACCCAATACGGTTTCGTCGTGCCGGAGATCAAGGTCTCCGACGACATCATGATCCCGGAAAAAGCCTATCAGATCCGCGTTCACGGCACGACCATCGCGTCCAGCAACCTGCGCGTCGGCGACGTTCTTGTCGTGACCGGGGCAGGGCGCAAGCCGAGCATTCCCGGCGACGAAATTCGCGAACCCGCTTTCGGCATGCCCGCCGTCTCGATTCTCGAAACCTTCACCGAGGATTTGAAGCGCGAAGGCTTCCATCCGATCGACAACGTCTCCGTGGTGCTGACGCATCTGAGCGAAGTCATCCGCAACAACCTGCCGCAGCTCCTGTCCTACAAGGACGTGAAAATCCTCATCGACAGGCTAGATCCCGAATATAAGAAGCTGGCCGACGAGATTTGCTCGTCGCACATGTCCTATTCCGGCTTGCAGGCGGTGTTGAAACTGTTGCTTGCCGAACGCGTATCGATCCGCAACCTGCATCTCATTCTCGAAGCCGTCGCCGAACTTGCGCCGCATGTGCGCAAGACGGAACAAATCGTCGAGCATGTCCGCGTTCGCATGTCGCAGCAGCTCTGCGGCGATCTGGCTGACAATGGCGTGTTGCGTGTCCTGCGTCTCGGCAACAAGTGGGACATGGTCTTCCATCAGGCGCTGAAGCGCGACCAGAAAGGCGAAATCGTCGAATTCGACATCGATCCGCGCCATCTCGAGGAGTTTTCCGAGCAGGCATCCAAAGTTATCCGTGAATTCATGGATCGCGGCCTGCCCTTTGTCCTTGTAACCTCGCCGGAAACGCGGTCCTATGTGCGCATGATTATCGAGCGACTCTTTGCGACCCTGCCGGTTCTTTCGCATGTGGAACTGGCCAAGGGTCTCGAGATCAAGATTCTGGGCGCCATTTCATGATAACCGACCCGCAGGGGACAATCATTGCATTGTTCCTTGCCATCTGCCGTATCGGCGCATGCTTCATGACCATGCCGGGCTTTTCAAGCTCGCGCATTTCGCCGCAGATTCGCATGCTTCTATGCGTCGCGGTGTCCATGGCGCTTCTGCCCGTGCTGTGGGACACGATTTATCCGAAAGTTTCCGGCGCAAGCCAGGGCACGGTCGTCGGCCTCATCTTCACCGAGGTCGTCATCGGTTCGATGTATGGCCTGATCGCGCGGTTCTACACCCTCGGTTTCCAGTTCACCGGCGCGCTCATCGGCGCTTCCATCGGTCTCAGTGCGCCGGGCGGTGCCGATGTCATCGAAGACGTGCAGGAAAACCAGATATCCAACTTCATCACCTTCGGCGGCCTGCTGGTGCTGTTCATATTCGATTTCCACCACATCGTCCTCAAGGCGCTGGTGGATTCCTACACCGCCACACCGGTCGGCGCGCTGATCAGCGGCCAGAAGATGCTGATTACGCTGACCGACACGCTCAGGGCCTCCTTTTCGATCATGCTTCGGCTTGCCAGCCCCTTCGTGATTTACGGCTTGATGTTCAACGTCGCGGTCGGCCTCATCAACAAGCTCGCGCCGCAGATTCCGGTCTTCTTTATCTCGACACCCTTCGTTCTCGCGGGTGGTCTTTTCATGCTCTATTTGTCGATTGCGGCCCTCATCCGCCAATTCGTGGATGGTTTCGGCCCGGTCTTCATCGGCTTTTGATCGGGGGAAATGCGATGGCTTCGGACAAGCGCTCGGCCAAACTCAAGCGTCTGGTAACAGTCCAGCGGCACATGGAAAAAATGGCCGAGGTGGAACTGGCCGATACCACCCGCACACGGGCGGAAGTGGCGCAATCCATGGAGAACGTGCTGGAAGCCATGAGTTCCATGGAACCGGTGCACCAGACATTCTCCCGACACTATTCGGACCGCTACGGCCGTCTCGTCGTCCAGGACCGCCAGCTTGAAGGCGTGCAGCAATTTCAGGAAAACAAGGTCCTGAAGGAAAAGACCAAGGCTGACCGGCTGGAGGACAGGATGCATCTTGCGCGCGATCTTGAGGACCGCGAGGCCGACGATAATGCAATCTATGATTTGTTAGAAATTACGAATGTTTCCCAGACACCAGCCTCCAGCAAGGTTGGCGATCCATAGTCTGTCCCATTGTTGCATCGCGGGCGTTTTTGAGGACGTCTCCGGCGATGTTTCTTGATTGAGCGGATGCGCCGGCTTTCTGTGCCGCCCATTCGTCAGCTCGGGAGATCTGGACGTGGCGATATCGGTGATAAGTGATCTGGTGATGGATGTGGTTCGCGCTGCGGACCCCCAGGAAGTTCAGGTCGCCCAGGAAAAACTCAAGGCGAACAAGGCGGCTTTTGCCGCAACCAGCCTTGCCGATGCCGGCAAGGGCTTTGGCGCCGCGGTCGACATGCTGGATGGCGCCTCCTCGAAGGCTGGTCTCGGCGACACCAATATTCGTGCGGCCCGCACCGAAATCCCGGAAACATACCGTAAATATGAAGCCTCGGTGCTCCAGACCTTCGTGGCCAACATGCTGCCGAAAGACAGCGAGGAAGTTTACGGCAAGGGCAATGCCGGCGAGATCTGGAAGAGCATGATGGCCGAACAGTTTGCCGACACGATTTCCAGAAATGGCGGCGTCGGCATCGCGGAACAGGCTTACAAGGATGCGCTTCGGAAAGCTGAAAGCAAAGGCATTACCGACGTATCGATGAATGAAAAAGACAATAATGCTGCAATTCGGATGGTGGCGGAGTTCGAGCGGCAGGTCCTCGGCGTTTCCAATGAGAAAACGGACGAGGCTTGAGAATGAAAAACCTTAACGAGGAGACAAGCATGGACCTTATGTCGAACGACCACCGTATCCAATCCGTTCTCGGCCGCCTTGAAGTCATCATCGACAATGAGAACGAGAATATCGGTAAGGACCCCAAGTTCGACTTCAAGGTCTCCAACGCCCATAAGAGCCGTTGCCTTTATGAGCTGACGATGCTGTTCCGCGATACCCCGCGCGAGGAAATCGCCGCCGGTTACATGGAGCAGGTCAAGGGCATCAAGTCCAAGCTCGCCACCAATGCCAGCCGCGTCGAGGCGCATCTGAATGCGGTTCGCGCTGTCGCGGACCTCTTGAAGAACGCCATCCAGGAAGCCGATACGGACGGCACCTATTCGCAGGAACAGTTCATGTACGGCGCAGCCTCCTGATGTTGAAGCTTCTTCTCACCGGCGTCTGGGTTTGCGCCGTCACGCTCGGCGCGGTGTATTTCTCCGTCCAGTTGGCGACGGCGCCCGCGCCGGATGAGGCGGGGGCGAAAAAGGCCAATCTGCAATTGGTCAAGGGCGAAAGCATCACTATCCCCGTCATCAATGACGGCGGGGTGAACGGCTATTTCCTCAGCCGTATTTCGCTGCGCGTCGACAAGACCAAGATGGCGAAGATCGAGCTGCCGGCAACGCAGTTGATGACCGACGAACTGTTCACGCTGCTTGCGGGTTCTTCCATGGTCAATATCGCCAATATTTCCACCTTCGATCCCGAAGCCTTCAAGCAGCGCATCCGCGAGGGGCTGAACAAGAGGCTAGATGACGAAGTGGTCGAGGATGTGCTGATCGAACAGCTCGATTACCTTTCGAAAGCCGACATCCGCGAGCAGAACGGCAATGGCACGCCCCGTTCGGTCAAGCTCGTCGAGGGCGAGAAGGCCGAAGTCGGGAAAGAAGCGGCGCCAAGCCACTGACGACCAGGAGGCGAGGGGCGTCGGCCGGCTGCGGGATGTGGCGCATCCTTCTGGTTAATTGTCTCTTGCCGCATCCCCAGGCATTCTAGAGATTGCTTTCAAGCTAAATTCAACCTGCACCTGTATAAGAGACCCATGAACCACCATCCCGCAGGCCATGTGTCGGATCGGTGGCGATGGGTTTGGCATTTGGGGGTTGGCAATGAGTTTCGCGTCAGGTTTCGCGCGGCCGGAATCGCAACGGAATATCCACGGACTGCGCGTCTGTGATCTCGACTGGAATGGGGCGCTGGAATTGGTCAGCGGCAGGGCGTCTGCCTGTGAAGGGCACACGATGCTGTCCTTTCTCACCATCGAGAAGGCGAAGCTTTCGCTTAAGGACAACGCCTACCGACAGATTCTGGAAAGCTGCCTGCTTCTGCCGCAGGGCAAGGCAATGAGGGCCGCCGCGCGCAACGAGAATGGTGAGCCTCTGCCTGCGCCCATCGATGGCGTCGCCTTCACCATGGCGCTTCTGACCTATATGGCCGTGCCGAAGCGTATCGGTGTGGCGGGAGATGATGCAGCACAGATCGGTGAGGTTCTCGCCAGGTTGCGGGCGCACGCGCCGTGGCACGATTTCGTAATGCTGAACCGGGATGCATCGGGCGTTAAGGTGGATGTTCTGCTGGCGGGAATGTTGAAGGAAAACCAGGAGACATGGCTGCACCGCACCGTCAGCCGGGAGAATGCGCGGGTCACCATCGCGGTTGGCCCGCTGTTCAAGGTCCTGTCGTCGGAAGTGGCCGGCATGCCGGAAATTTTCCGCAAGCTTCACATGAGCTGGCTCTACAGCCTCTGCGCCGAACCCTGGCACATCGCGCTCGGCAAGAGCTGAGGCCGTTCTCGCAGGCGTTGCGTTAACCATTTGTTTGCCACGATCCTTTAACCTCTCGTAAGGTTTTGACAGTCGCCCGTTGCGGGCGGCACCGAGGGCGGCAGACGGCTTCAGATGGTTGATGACAATCCGGACATGATGGCGATCCGCCCTGACGAGGATGATGTCGCTGCGCCCGTATCGCAATGGCGCAGATATTGCCGGCGGCTGCTGACGTCCGGCTGCATCGCCGCCGCCACCGTTGCCGGGGCTGCCCTTCCGCTTCTGCTCGTCGATTCGGGCTTTCGCGGTTATGTTTCGCAGGCCCGGATCGAGGTCTCCCAGACCGCTTACGACGCCCCCGATGCCGCCCGCTTTCTGGCGATGGCGCGTCGTACCCTGCTTTCACCCTCCGGGCTCGACCGGATAACCGCCGATCTCAAGCTGAAGTCCGCCGATATGGTTGGCGTTCGCAATCAGGGCGAGCTTGGCCTGCTTTTCGACCTTCTGACCGGTGCGGATGCGCGTCCGCTATCCGAGCGGGAGGCGCTGAACGGTGCGGTGGGCGAAGCGATCCGGCTGGAACTCACTCCGGATGAAAATACGCTGATCGTGACCGGCAAGGCCGCAACGCCGGAAACCGCCATGCGGCTGACCGATTATCTTTCGATGCGCGTCATCGCGGATGGCAAGGCCGGCACCATGACGCCCGCCATGCGCGAGACGGAGAGGGCGCGGACAAGGCTCGATGAAGCGGAAGCCGCGCTGAACGGTTTCCAGATGCGCCACGGTGACACCGTGATGGCCGAGGCGCAGCAACTCGAACAGCAGCTGCGCGACGTAAACGACAATCTGGCGCGAACCACCCGGCAGCAACTGTCCCTTCAGGCCGATCTGACGGCGGCTTCGGCGCTGAAGCCGAATGATGTCTTTGCGAAGCCTCTGCCGGCCGGCGTGGGTTTTTCGGCGCTTGAGGATATCAGGCAGAAGCATTCGACCGCCAGCATGGCGCTTGCCGCGGTTTCGGTCGATTACGGCCCGAAACACCCCCGCCGCATCGCCGCCCAGAATGCGGTGGATGCCGCACAGGCGCTTGCCGCCCCCGCATTGCGGCAATTGCTGGAAGGCCTGCGGGCGGATGAAAAGCGCATCTCTCAGGAGATCGTGACCGCCAATGGCGAACAAAAGAAATACCTCGACCGCCTGAACGAACTCGGCGTTGCCCCCGGCGAATTCTCCAGATTGCAGGGTGAACTGGAAACGGCGCGAAATGTCTATCTCGAGGCAAGCGGACGCCGCGACCTCTCCGCATCCGCCACGCCCGCGGTCGAAACCCGTTTGGCGAAGAAGGCCGCACCGGGCGAGTTGACCCGCGACCTGACGCAGGCCGCCCTGCTGGCGGGCGGCGGTGCATTGATCGGCCTGCTGGGCAGTCTTTATCTCCTGAGCTATCGTCGCCATGACGAGGAAGAGGAAGGTGCATTGCTCATCGAAGAGGGCGCGCAACCTCCATCTTCCGCCGAGCCGTCGGTTGAGTCTCTGCATATTTCCGAATTCGAACCGATCGAGCCGGCTGTGTTCGACGATCTGCAGGATCTTGCCGCAGAGGGCAACATCGAGCCGGAGGAAGACGGCTTTGCCGACTACTACGGCGAGGCCGTCAATGACGACGACGACATGCCGCTGGACGAGCGCGTGCGGCAGGTCCTGATGGGCAACCGCACGGTCAGGGCGGCTGATCCGGCCTCTTCCGGACTTCCGCCGCTTCTGGCCGAAGCCCTTGCCGGGAATTTCGACCATGCCCAGGCTGAAGCCGAGGAGCTGATGGAATTGCGACGCGAACTGGCGTTCCTGAGAGAGTGTCTTACCGATTACGCCGATCGCCGTGACGACTACCGCAAAACAGCCTGAAAACGCCGCATTTTCGCTTGCATTCCTGCGACGGGGGCACCATACGGAGCCTACGTAACCCAGCAGGAGCAGGACGCATGGCAGTTGTGATTGACGGGAAGGCGAAGGCGGCTTCGGTAACGGAGGCGGTCCGCAAATCGGCAGAAGCGCTTGAGGCGGAAAAGGGCGTAAAGCCCGGTCTCGCGGTCGTCATCGTCGGAAACGATCCGGCCAGCCACGCTTACGTGAACTCCAAGAGCAAGATGGCCAAGCAATGCGGTTTCAACTCCGTCCAGCACACGCTGCCGGAGGAAACCACGCAGGCCGCACTCCTCAAGCTGGTCGGCGAACTGAACGCCGACGCTTCCATTCATGGCATTCTGGTGCAGCTGCCGCTTCCGAAACACCTCAATTCCGATGAGATCATCCAGTCGATCCTGCCTGAAAAGGATGTGGATGGCTTGAGCGTGCTGAATGCCGGTAAGCTCGCGACCGGCGATCTCGCCACCGGTCTCATTTCCTGCACGCCCGCCGGCGCCATGCTTCTGGTGCGCGGCATTCACGGCGAAGACCTTTCCGGCCTCAACGCCGTGGTCATCGGCCGCTCGAACCTGTTCGGCAAGCCGATGGGCCAGCTTCTCCTGAATGCCAATGCTACGGTGACCATGGCGCATTCCCGCACCAAGGATCTGGCCGGCATCTGCAAGACGGCGGATATTCTGGTCGCGGCGGTCGGCCGCGCGGCGATGGTGAAGGGCGACTGGGTGAAATCCGGCGCGACCGTCATCGATGTCGGCATCAACCGTATCCCTGCGCCGGAAAAGGGCGAAGGCAAGTCGAAGCTGGTGGGCGATGTCGCCTATGACGAGGCGAGCGCCGTTGCCGCCGCCATCACGCCCGTTCCGGGCGGCGTCGGCCCGATGACGATCGCCATGCTGATGGCCAACACCGTCATCGCCGCCCATCGCGCGCTGGGTCTGACCGCGCCGAAGTTTTAAGCCTGTCGGGTTCAATCGAACTACACGGCACAGCAATTTTTGTGCGCTGCGCCCTCACTGCCGTCATTCCGGCCTTGAGCCGGAATCCAGCCGACGCGCGTCTGCGCGGCGAGACGACTCTTTTCAGCCCAAGGACTTGGGCTGGCTGGATACCGGCTCAAGGCCGGTATGACGGCCGGGGATGGAGGCCAGCCTCTACGTTTTCGGAGCCGGCCCCGTCGAAGCGCGCACCACCAGTTCCGCCTTCCAGAGCTCCTGATGCGGTTCTGTCTGGTTGAGCTTGATCCGGTTGATCAGGCGCTGGCCCACGCGTACCCCCGCCGCCCGGAGTGATGAGCGGGTGGTGGTGAGCGGCACGGAGAAATTATCCGGCTTCAAAAGTGGCAGCACGTCGTCATGGGCGATCAGCGAAATATCCTTGCCGGGTTTCAGGCCGCGCTGGTTGAGCGAACGGATCGCGCCGAGCGCAAGCGCGGTACTGGCGCAAAGGATGGCGGTCGGTTTTTCCGGGCGTGACAGCAACGCTTCCATGCCGAGATAACCTTCCTCATCGGTCATGCTGCTGTGTCTCTTGTTGTTCGCATGCAATGTCAGGCCATTTGCCGAAAGCGCGTTTTCGACCCCGAGACAGCGCCGGTAGGTGAAATCATAACCCTCCGGGCCGTTCAGAAGCCCGATCCGAGTATGGCCAAGCTGGAGGAGAAGCTGGGTCGCATCGCGGAATGCACCCTCGTTGTCCACGTCGAGATAGGGATAATCCTCCTCCACGCCAACGGAGCGGCCATGCACGAGGAAGGGCAGGGAGAGCGACTGCATCATGGCGATGCGCGGGTCGTTCTTCTTCATATAAGCGAGATAGATGCCATCGACGCTGCCGCTTGCGGCGAGCCCCCGCAGGGCTTCGCGCTCTTTTTCCGGCTCGGTCGGCATGATCACGAGATGAAAGCCGCTGCGTGATGCCTCCTCACCGAGACCGCTCAGGAATTCGCCGAAATGCACGTCGGAACGGTGATGCTCGCCAATCGGCATGACAAGCCCGATGGAGCCGACCTTGCCTGTTGCCAGCCGCTGTGCCGCGGCATTCGGGCGGTATCCCGTCTTTTCGGCAGCCTCCATGACGCGGCGGCGCGTTTCGGCGCTGACCTCCGGATAGCCGTTGAGCGCCCTGCTGATGGTCGTCTGCGAAATGCCCAGCAGTTGCGACAGCTGTTTCAGGTTCATGTCTGTCATTCCTCCATGCGCGCGCCTGGGAATACGGCAAAGCCTCTCCTCAATTCCCAAAGCGCTTTAGATTTTTACCAGTCTCCACCGTATTTCTCAATCGAAAAGGATAGCCGCCTTCCGAATTAAATATGACTATTCATAGGGCGCTACAACGTTTCCGCAGAAAGAGCCTCTTGACTCCGTCTTAATGACAATGAGATGAATAGGCAGCCAAAGCGCTTTGATTGGAGAGGACGCTTTGAGCCTTTTATGTGATGGGAGGTAAATCACATGCAGAAGACTCTTTTGGCGACGGCCGCCGTCATGGCTTTGCTGTCCGGTGCGGCCTTTGCCGCCGACCTGAAGTTTGCACCCGGCGGCGACGCCAAGTTCAACTGGAAAAGCTACGAGGACTTCAAAGCGGCCCATGCCGACCTGAAAGGCCAGACGCTGACGATTTTCGGCCCGTGGCGCGGTGAAGACGAGGCCCTGTTCCAGTCGGTACTTGCCTATTTCGCCGATGCGACCGGCGTGAACGTCCGTTATTCCTCGTCGGAAAATTACGAGCAGCAGATCGTCATCGATACGCAGGCGGGTTCGCCGCCCAATATCGCCATTCTGCCGCAGCCCGGCCTTCTGGCCGATCTGGCCGCCAAGGGCTTCCTCGTGCCGCTCGGCGACAAGACCGCCGACTGGGTCAAGGAAAATTACGGCGCGGGCCAGTCCTGGGTCGATCTCGGCAGCTACAAGGGCAAGGACGGCAACAAGGCCTATTTCGCCTTCCCTTTCAAGGCGGATGTGAAGTCGCTCGTCTGGTACGTGCCTGAGAACTTCGAGGAAGCGGGCTACAAGGTGCCCGAGAGCATGGAAGACCTGTTCAAGCTGACGGACCAGATCGTTGCCGATGGCGGCACGCCCTGGTGCATCGGTCTCGGTTCCGGCGGGGCAACCGGCTGGCCGGCAACGGACTGGGTGGAAGACCTTATGCTGCGCACCCAGCCGCTCGACGTCTACCAGAAATGGACGACCAACGAGGTCAAGTTCACCGATCCGGCCGTGGTCGAAGCGATCAACGAATTCGGCAAATTCGCCAAGAACGAAAAATATGTCAGCGGCGGCGTCGCGGCCGTGGCCTCCACCGATTTCCGCGACAGCCCCAAGGGCCTCTTCGACATTCCGCCGAAGTGCTACCTGCACCATCAGGCGTCGTTCATTCCGTCCTTCTTCCCGGAAGGCACTAAAGTGGGGACGGATGCGGATTTCTTCTACATGCCGACTTACGCGTCAAAGCCTGACCTCGGCAAGCCGGTTCTCGGCGCTGGCACGCTGGTCACCATCACCAAGGAAGCGCCTGCCGCCAAGGCTTTCGTCGAATTCCTGCAGACCCCGATCGCCCATGAGGTCTGGATGGCGCAGTCCAGCTTCCTCACGCCCTATAAGGGTGTGAATGTCGATGCCTATGCCAATGAGCAGATGAAGCGACAGGGTGAAATCCTGACGACCGCGACAAGCTTCGGCTTCGACGGTTCGGACCTCATGCCCGGCAAGATCGGTGCCGGCGCATTCTGGACCGGCATGATCGATTTCGTCGGCGGCAAGTCGGCCGATCAGGTCGCGAGCGATATCCAGAAGGCCTGGGACGGCCTGAAGTAAAGATATCGGATCGGGCCCGGCGGTTTACTGCCGGGCCCTTACCAACGGCGCTGCCCCGACGACCGCATAAATCAGCGCGGCGCGGAGAGGATCAAGGGAGGGAACATGGCTCAACAACTCGTTTCGGCCATCGGCGTGATGGTGGCGGGGGTCTTTGCCTGCGCTGCCTATTACTGGCTATCCGACAAGGTGCTTCAGGCGATCTTTCCGGTCCGCTCGGGAGACGTATTGCAGGCATCCCGCAACCTCAATCGCCGCGCGGCGGTCCGGCCCTGGCTGTTCATCGGTCCTGCTTTGATCCTCCTGCTGGTCTATCTGGTTTACCCTGTCATCGCGACGCTGATCCTGTCTTTCTATGACCGGACCGGCAGCGAATTCGTCGGTCTTGCCAATTATCGTTGGGCGTTTTTCGATGCCGGTTTCCGCCAGTCGATCCTCAACAATATCCTCTGGCTCGCCGTCGTGCCGGCCGCCTGCACCTTCTTCGGCCTCGTTATCGCCGTCATGACCGACCGCATCTGGTGGGGCAACATCGCCAAGTCCATCGTCTTCATGCCGATGGCGATTTCTTTCGTTGGCGCATCGGTCATCTGGAAGTTCATCTATGAGTATCGCGCCGAAGGTCAGGTGCAGATCGGCCTCTTGAACGCCATCGTCGAGTTTTTCGGCGGCAGCCCGGAGGTGTGGATTTCCATGCCCTTCTGGAACAATTTCTTCCTGATGGTCATCCTCATCTGGATCCAGACCGGTTTCGCCATGGTCATCCTGTCGGCAGCACTGCGCGGCATCCCGGAAGAAACCATCGAGGCGGCCGTCATCGATGGCGCCAATGGCTGGCAGATCTTCTGGAAGATCATGGTGCCGCAAATCTGGGGCACCATCGCCGTCGTCTGGACGACGATCACCATTCTCGTGCTCAAGGTCTTCGATATCGTGCTGACCATGACCAACGGCCAGTGGAACACCATGGTTCTCGCCAATCTCATGTTCGACTGGATGTTCCGCGGTGGCGGCGACAGCGGCCGAAGCGCTGTTATCGCGCTCATCATCATGGCGGCGGTCACCCCGATCATGGTCTGGAATATCCGCCAGGCAAACCGCGAGATGGAGGGCCGCTGAGATGAATATCGTCAAACGCCTGCGCCGCGTCGGCCTGCCGCGCCTCATCGTCCATGCCAGCGTCCTGGTGGTCGTGCTTCTCTGGCTCCTGCCGACGCTCGGCATTCTCGTCAGCTCGCTGCGCGACAAGGACCAGATTACCGTGTCTGGCTGGTGGACGGCCTTCTCCAGTTCCGAACAGACCTCGGCAGTGCGCCTCGCCGATGCTTCCGTGCAGAAGCAGGACGGCAGCCGCTATGTGATATCAGGCAATGTTTTTGAAAACGGCGCGGGCGGAAAAGTCTCCGCCTTCGGCGTGCGCGTTCAGGAGCCGAGAGCATTCAACGCCGGCGAACCGGCCGATATCGGCGATGGCGAAACCCTGCTCGTCAATACGGACGGCACCTACGAATATAGCAAGGCTTCGAGCTTCGAGGGCGCGCGCGGCAAGCGCGTCTATATTTCCGTCGCGACGCCACCCGTTTTCACGCTCGATAATTACCGCACGGTTCTGACCTCGGAAGGCATCGGCCAGTCCTTCGTCAACTCACTCACCGTGGCCGTGCCGGCAACCGTCATTCCCATCCTCATTGCCGCCTTTGCCGCCTATGCGCTGTCATGGATGAGCTTTTCCGGCCGCAATCTGCTGATTGCCATGGTGGTGGGCCTGATCGTCGTGCCGTTGCAGATGTCGCTGATCCCGCTGCTGCGGCTCTATAACGAAATCGGCACCATCTTCGGCGTGCCGTCCAAGACCTATGCCGGCATCTGGCTGGCGCACACCGCCTTCGGCCTGCCGCTCGCCATCTATCTGCTGCGCAACTATATTTCCGGCCTGCCGAAAGAGATCATCGAAAGCGCCCGCGTGGATGGTGCCAGCGATTTTGAAATCTTCGTCAAGATCATCCTGCCGCTCTCCTTCCCGGCACTCGCCTCCTTCGCCATCTTCCAGTTCCTGTGGACCTGGAACGACCTGCTCGTCGCCATGGTGTTCCTCGGCACGCAGAAGGACGAACTGGTGTTGACCGGTGCGCTCAACGCGTTGCTCGGCTCGCGCGGCGGCAACTGGGAAATCCTCACCGCTTCGGCCTTTGTCACCATCATCGTGCCGCTTTGCGTCTTCTTTGCTCTTCAACGTTATCTCGTGCGTGGCCTGCTTGCAGGCTCCGTCAAGGGAGGCTGATCATTCCATGAACGCCCATACCAGACAGGACACTTCCATGACCGCTTCGGTGACTTCCGCTTTGACGCCCAACAAGGACTGGTGGCGCGGCGCTGTTATCTATCAGATCTATCCGCGCTCCTATCAGGACTCCAATGGCGACGGCATCGGCGACCTCAAGGGCATCACCGACCGGCTGGCGCATATTGCCGGCCTCGGTGCAGATGCGATCTGGATTTCACCCTTCTTCACCTCGCCGATGAAGGATTTCGGTTACGACGTCTCGAACTATGTCGATGTCGATCCGATGTTCGGCACGCTTGCCGATTTCGACGGGCTGATCGCCGAAGCCCACCGGCTCGGCATCCGCGTCATGATCGATCTCGTCATGTCGCATACCTCGGACCAGCACCCATGGTTCGTGGAAAGCCGCGCCAGCCGCAACAATGCGAAATCGGACTGGTATGTCTGGTCGGATGGCAAGCCGGATGGCACGCCGCCCAACAACTGGCTGTCGATCTTCGGCGGTCCGGGCTGGCAGTGGGACCCGACGCGCATGCAATATTACATGCACAATTTCCTGACCTCGCAGCCGGACCTCAACCTGCATAACCCTGAAGTTCAGGAAGAGCTGCTAAACATCACCCGTTTCTGGCTGAAGCGCGGCGTCGACGGTTTCCGCCTCGACACCATCAATTTCTATTTCCACGACCTTGAGCTGCGCGATAACCCGGCGCTGGCGCCGGAGCGCCGCAATGCCTCCACGGCACCTGCGGTCAATCCGTATAACTTCCAGGAACATCTCTACGACAAGAACCGCCCGGAAAACATCGCCTTCCTGAAGCGTTTCCGCGCCGTGCTGGACGAGTTTCCAGACATCGCCGCCGTTGGCGAAGTGGGCGACAGTCAGCGCGGCCTCGAAATCGTCGGTGAATATACTTCCGGCGATGACAAGATGCAGATGTGTTACGCCTTCGAATTCCTCGCACCCGATGCGCTGACCCCTCAGCGCGTCGCCGATGTGCAGGCGGATTTTGCGAAAGCCGCACCGGAAGGCTGGGCCTGCTGGGCTTTCTCCAACCACGATGTCGTGCGCCATGTCAGCCGCTGGGGCGAGCATGTCGAGGATAAGGACGCTTTCGCCAAGGTTCTCTCGGCGCTGCTGATGACGCAGCGCGGTTCCGTCTGCATCTATGAAGGCGAGGAACTCGGCCTCACCGAAGCCGATATCGCCTTTGAGGATTTGCAGGATCCCTACGGCATCCAGTTCTGGCCGGAATTCAAGGGCCGCGACGGTTGCCGCACGCCGATGGTGTGGGATGCCGGCCACGCACAGGCCGGTTTCTCGACAGCCGACAAGACATGGCTGCCCATTCCGGCCGAGCACAAGCAGCGCGCCGTCAGCGCCCAGCAGGGCAATGAAGCTTCGGTGCTGGAACATTACCGCCGCTTCCTCGCTTTCCGCAGGCAGCACCCGGCCTTCGCAAAGGGCGGTATCGAATTCCACCCCGTGCAGGGTGAGGTGCTGAGCTATACCCGCAAGCTGGGCAACGAAACCGTGCTTTGCCTCTTCAACTTGTCCGCAACGCCGGCAAAAGCCGCGCTGCCAGAAGGGAACTGGGAGGTTCTCGAAGGCCACGGCTTTGCGAGCGGCCTTGAAGGCAGAAGCGTAGAGCTTCCGGCATGGGGCGCATTCTTCGCCCGTTACGCCTGACAGAATAGGGAGGACCACCCATGACAAGTCTCGTTCTCAAGGATATCCGCAAATCATACGGGCAGGTGAAGGTCCTGCACGGCATCGATCTTTCGATCGAGCAGGGCGAATTCATCGTTTTCGTCGGCCCGTCCGGCTGCGGAAAATCGACACTTCTGCGGATGATCGCTGGTCTGGAGGAGATCACCGGCGGCGAGATGTTCATTGATGGCCAGCTCGTCAATGAAATCCCGCCCTCGCGCCGGGGCATCGCCATGGTGTTCCAGTCCTATGCGCTTTATCCGCATATGACTGTCTATGACAACATGGCCTTCGGCATGAAAATCGCCAAGGAAAACAAGCAGGAAATCGACCGCCGCGTGCGTGCCGCTGCCGAAATCCTGCAGCTGACGCAATATCTGGAGCGTCTGCCCAAGGCGCTCTCCGGCGGCCAGCGCCAGCGTGTCGCCATTGGCCGCGCCATTTGCCGCAATCCGAAAGTCTTCCTGTTCGATGAGCCCTTGTCGAACCTCGATGCAGCGCTGCGTGTCGCCACCCGCATCGAGATTGCCAAGCTCAACGAGCAGATGGCCGATACCACGATGATCTACGTCACCCACGACCAGGTGGAGGCGATGACGCTGGCGGATCGTATCGTGGTTTTGAATGCCGGTCGTGTGGAACAGGTGGGTGCGCCGCTCGAACTTTACGAAAGGCCGGCCAATCTTTTCGTGGCACGCTTCATCGGCTCGCCCGCCATGAACATCATCGCTGCAAAAATTACGGGAACCGGTGAGAGGACCTCCATCGAACTTGCCGGCGGCAAGACGCTCGCCGTTTATGTTCCCACGCCCGCAACCGAAAAGGGCAAGGCGGCAAGCTTTGGCGTCCGGCCGGAAGATCTGAGCATCGTCACCGGGGACGATTATCTTTTCGAGGGAAAAGTCGCGATCGTCGAAGCGCTCGGCGAAGTGACGCTGCTTTATCTCGAAGCGCCCAAGGGGCAGGAGCCGATCATCGTCAAGGTGCCGGGCATCGTTTCCGTCGGCAAGGGCGAAACCCTGCGTTTTGCGGCACCGCAGGAAAAGCTTCATCTCTTCGACGCCGAGGGCAAGACCTATCGCAGCTAATTGCCGTCGATACCGAAACCATGCCCCGGAACCTCCCCGTTCCGGGGTTTTTCCTGAGCTTTTGTCGCTGTGGAAAAATGTCGGAAATGTCCCGCTTCCGGTCTGTTTAAGCCTGCGCTGATATGAATTGTTAAAGACTATGACCTAGTCTCAATCCATTGATCGAGCATGGGAGTCTGGGCGTGCAGAGCGGTACGGGTGTCATCAGGAACCATTACCTGAGCAAGGAAGAATCCTTCATGTATGACCGCGAAAGCCGGTTCCGCATGGAAGATACCATGAACGCCGCACGCATCGAATATACCGAAAAGGCCGTGATGCACATGGCGGCGCGCCGCTGCGATGTCATCCGCATCTCCCAGACTGAAGCGGTGCTGGCGCTGCTGACGAAATATAACCTGCCCAACCAGTTCTATCTCGATATTCCCGACGCCCGCATCACCAAGATCGGCTGCGTGATGTTGCGCGTCAACGCCAACAACACCATCCACGTCCGCTTCCTGCGCATGCTGACGCAGAAGGAACTGGACCGCATTTTCGTGTTCAGCACGCATCCGGCGCATAGGGACCGGAAGCTCGATATCCGGTCGTTCTGAAGTCCTCTCGACCATTGGCGAAAATGGTCTGACCGGTTGTTTTAACGGTTTGCGTTGTCGTGGCCGTATCCTGTCGTTGCTAACTATTATCATCGGATGGTATAGTGGAGGCAGAGAGGATATCGGCATGGCAAGCAGTGCAAATCTCGGCCGTCACCTTGAAGGCTATGTTTCCGATCTTGTGAAGTCGGGACGCTACAACTCGCGCAGTGAAGTACTGCGGGAGGGCGTTCGGCTGGTTGAAGAGCGTGAAAAAAGGCTGGAGGCTCTCGATTTAGCGATTGCGCGCGGTATCGCCGATGCAGATGCCGGACGGACTACACCAGTAGACGATGTTGCCTCTCAACTCAGGGCCAAATACCGGAAGATGGCGGAAGAACGTGGACTGTGATCGTTGTTCTCACCAACGAAGCCAAGGCAGACCTGGAGCGTATCGGCGATTTTATCGCGGCCGATAATCCGCGGCGGGCGGAAACATTCATCGCCGAACTGCTGGACCGCTGTCTAAGGCTGGCGGAAATGCCGCAAGCCTATCCTCTCGTACCCCGTTATGAGCAAAGGGGCATTCGCCGTCGTCCCTATGAAAACTATCTTGTTTTCTATCGCGTCACCCAAACGCGTGTGGAGATTTTGCACATTCTGAATGGTGCTCAGGATTACGAATCCATTCTCTTCCCGCAGTCCTAATTCGTGCCGCACCCCAACCACGCGCGGCAATGAATTAGTCTTGTGTTGTGAACAGTGAGGAGGACGACTGTCGTCGTCTGCGGCGGTCTTAAGAAAGCCCACCCAGAACCGTCTGCTTCAGCTTCACATCCGGCACCTCGGTGAACGCAAGGTCGCTGCGGCCGAAATAGGATTTCTGGTTGGTGGCCGACCAGTCGTTGCAGACCAGCTTGTAGCGCTCTTTGTTTTCCGGCTTTTCCGGCATGGCGTAAAGATAGTCGCCGGTGCGCGCGGTGAGCGGGATGTCGCCATCCTGATTGCAGCGCTTGAGGATTTGGGCGAGAACCTCGCCATCCACTTCCGCCACCATCAGCTTGCCGTCGAAACGCAGCGAGGCGTTGAAATCGTAGCGGCGAATATCGCCCTGCGGCAGGCCCGCGCCGAAGGAGGTGTGGCCGATGAAGCCGACATCCGCACCGGTTTTTGCGGCGATGAGCTGCGCCACGCGGCGGCCCGCCTCATCGACGGTCATCGCGTTGGCGGATTTGCCGACGATGGCCCGTTCTTCGGCCGTGAGGTGCTTTTCGAGCGTCTGCTCGATCAGGGTCCTGAGAGCCGGTGAGCTGGGACCGCTGCGATCGATTGTGACGGTCTCGATGGCAGCAGCCTTGCCGGGAGCCGTAATCGTCGCCACCGTCATGGAGGTGCACCACGAACCGGTATGGACATAGCGGGTAGCGCCCTGTTCATGCACGAAGTTCAGATGGTCATGGCCACCGACCAAGAGGGTGCCATCCGGCAGGAGCGGCAGTATATCGCGGTCGGCGACGACGCCGGCATGGCTGAGAACGATATTGATCGCATCCGGTTTGACGATCCCCGGTAAATTGGCCTTCGCCCATTCGACCGGCTGCGGAATATCGAGCATCTCGCGCGTGGCCTTGGGATAGGTGTTGATCGCATTGGTGGCGAGACCTGCCAGAACGACCTTCCGCCCGCCGACGCTTACTTCGGCGCTGGCGGCCGCATAGGGCTTGCCGCTGCGCTTGTCGATGATATTGGAAAGCACCGTGATGCCGAGCGCCTGCGCGCGACTGACGAAACTGGCGAGATCGTTATCGATATCAGGCTCATGATTGCCGATATTGACGACGGTGGGGGCGAGCTTTGCGAGCGCCGCCAGGAAGGTCCATTCAATCTCGCCGGCCGAACGTGCGGCCACCGCATTGCCGATTTCGAACAGGTCGCCGTTCAGCAAGATGATATGGGGCGCCCTGTCGGCGGCGATGCGCGTTTCGATGGCCGCGAGAAGCTGGCCGATGCGCTCATAGGCCGAATGCAGGTCGGAGATGACGATTGCACGCAGCGCCACGTCCTGCGCCATAGCCGGCGTTGCCGCCGCCATCAGCGGCAGCAGGGCGGTGCCGGCCATGAGCTTCAGCACATCGCGGCGTTTGCTTGAGAATATCGTCATGTCAGGCCCCATCATCCGAAACTGCGCCGCCGTCCCGCGGCCGGCTGAGAAGGCCCTAAAGGGCGATCATCACAGCCGCATGACAAGTCTGACGTTTAAGACATGGGAAATAAAGCGGTTTCTGCGCCAGCTCTCGGCTATGAGGGGTGCGCTCAGGCGACGCCGCAAAGTGGGGTTGAAAGGCGAAAGCCGAATCCGGCCTTCGCCTTTCAAAAATCAATGAAACAGGACGCTGGCGCCCTGATCGGCCGGACCGGCATTGCGGCGGAAGGGGGCGAACAATTCGCGGCCCATGCCCCATTCATTGCCGGAAAGATCGGCGCGCGCCGGTTCGCGTTTCGCCAGTTCGGCGGCGGAAACCAGCACTTCCAGCGTTCCCGAAATGGCGTCGAGACGGATGATGTCGCCATCGCGGATGAGCGAGATCGGGCCGCAGTCGGAGGCTTCCGGCGTGACATGGATGGCGGCAGGCACCTTGCCGGAAGCGCCGGACATGCGCCCGTCGGTCACCAGCGCCACCTTGAAACCGCGATCCTGCAGCACACCGAGCGGCGGTGTCAGGCGGTGCAGTTCCGGCATGCCATTGGCCTTCGGCCCCTGGAAGCGGACGACGGCGATAAAGTCACGGTTGAGCTTGCCGTCCTTGAACGCGTCCTGAAGCTCCTGCTGGTCGTTGAAGACGATCGCCGGTGCTTCGATGATGTGGCGTTCCGGCTTGACGGCGGAAATCTTGATAACCGATTTGCCGAGATTGCCGGTCAGCATCTTCAGGCCACCGGTCGGCTGGAAAGGGGTCTCGATGCTGGAAAGCACCTTCGGGTCGTGGCTCTGCTCGGGGGAGGGCTGGCGGACAACCGCGCCCTTCTCGTCAAGCTTGGCATCCACGGTGTAAGCCTCAAG
Source organism: Agrobacterium sp. LMR679 (assembly GCF_027157905.1). NCBI lineage: Bacteria > Pseudomonadati > Pseudomonadota > Alphaproteobacteria > Hyphomicrobiales > Rhizobiaceae > Agrobacterium > Agrobacterium sp. LMR679. The sequence goes on from NZ_JAPVOJ010000002.1 coordinate 1,685,511, forward strand.
ACCCTGTCCGAAGACGGTGCGCACATCATCATGCACGAAGCCCTGTTTCAAAAGCTGTTTGATGAGGAAGCCCATGCCGCCGGCGGCGTGGAAATGGTTCACATCGGCAAGACCGTTGGGATAAACGCGGGCGAGCAGCGGCACGATGTCCGAGAGATCGGAAATATCCTGCCAGGTGAGGATGATGCCGGCGGCGCGCGCCATGGCGATCAGATGCATGGTGTGGTTGGTGGAACCGCCCGTCGCATGCAGGCCGACGACGCCGTTGACGACCGACCGTTCATCGATCATCTCGCCCGCCGGGGTGAACTCGTTGCCCTGCGCGGTAATCGCCAGCGCGCGCTTGGCAGCTTCACGCGTCAGCGCATCGCGCAGCGGCGTGCCGGGATTGATGAAGGAGGAACCGGGCATGTGGAAGCCCATGATCTCCATCAGCATCTGGTTGGAATTGGCGGTGCCGTAGAAGGTGCAGGTGCCGGGGCCGTGATAGGATTTCGATTCCGCCTCCAGAAGCTCGGCGCGGCCGACCTTGCCTTCGGCATAAAGCTGGCGGATGCGGGATTTCTCGTCATTCGGCAGGCCGGATGTCATCGGGCCGGCGGGAACGAAGACGGCGGGCAGATGGCCGAAGGCGAGGGCTGCGATGACGAGGCCGGGCACGATCTTATCGCAGACACCGAGATAGACGGCGGCGTCGAACATGTTGTGGGAAAGGCCGATGCCGGCCGCCATGGCGATGGCGTCGCGGGAAAACAGCGAAAGCTCCATGCCGGGCTGGCCTTGCGTCACGCCGTCGCACATGGCGGGAACCGCGCCCGCCACCTGCGCTATGCCGCCCGCTTCCTTGGCCGCATCGCGGATGATCGCCGGAAAGGTTTCATAGGGCTGGTGCGCCGAGAGCATGTCGTTATAGGCGGTGATGATGCCGAGATTGGGAACCCGGTCGCCGGCAAGGATGTCCTTGTCGGCGGGGGAACAGACGGCAAATCCATGCGCAAGATTGCCGCAGGAAAGCACGGAACGGTGAACGCCCTTCGAGACCTGCAGCCGCAGCCGCTCGAGATAGGTCTCGCGGTAGGGCTTGGAACGTTCGACGATGCGGGCGGTAATGGCCTGAATGCGGGAATCGGCGGACATGGGCGTTCATCCTGTTCGTTGGTCGGCAACCGGCGTTCCGGGAGGTGAACGGCCGGTTGTCGTGTTTCAGTCTTCATGTCTTCGGGGCGCTTTGTCGCCGGGCCGCAATCGCGGCGGTGGCGTTTGGCTTATGGCGCCCAGTATATATCCACGGGCGTTTCTGCCCGGTTCAGCACGGCGCGGATCGGCATTTCATCCTCATCCTCGCCCGACTGTGCCTTCTCCAGCGTCGCCTTCTTGGCCGCACCTTCGATATGCAGCACCAGAAACTCGGCATCGTGCAGGCTGGAGAAGTTGAAGGTCAACCGCTCCTCTCCGGCATTCTCCGCCGCCATGGTCAAAACGCCGCGCGGTTCATCGAGGTCCAGCGCTTCGTAGAGATTGTCTCCACCGGGGAAGAACGATGCCGTGTGGCCATCCGTTCCCATGCCGAGAATGACGACATCGAAGGGATCGCAGATCGCCTCGGTCTTGACGGTCGCAAGCGTCGCCGCATCCTCCGGCGAGGCCGCCGGCTGGAACAGCGGCACGAAATAAGCCGACTTCGCCTTGTCCTGCAAAAGGTTCTCGGCAACGAGGCGGTGGTTCGAACGGTCGCTTTCCGGCGGCACGAAACGCTCGTCCACCAGCGTCACGCTGATATTGGGCCAGTCGAGATCATGTTTCGAAAGCGCCTGAAAGAACAGCTTGGGCGTCGAACCGCCGGAGACGGCAATGCTTGCCGCACCGCGATCCTTCGTTGCCGCATCAAGGCGTTTGGCAACCTCCGCCGAAAGAGCGGTTGCCAGTTCGGCGGCGGTGTCGAAGACGTGGATCGTTTCGCTCATCGCCGGGCCCTCAATCGGCATCGTGCCAGGTGCGGCCATCGCGCTCGATCAGCGCGATGGAACCGCTCGGACCCCAGGTGCCGGCGGTATAACCCTGCACGCCCTGTCCCAGATCTTCCCAGCTCTTGAGAATGGGGTCGATCCAGTCCCATGCGGCCTCGACCTCGTCGCGGCGCATGAACAGCGTCTGGTTGGAGCGGATCGTATCCATCAACAGCCGTTCATAGGCATCGGGGCTGCGCACGTTGAAGGCTTCGGCAAAGCTCATGTCCAGCGAGACCTGACGCAGGCGCATGCCGCCCGGGCCGGGGTCCTTGATGAGCAGAGACTGCTTGACGCCTTCATCCGGCTGCAGGCGAATGACCAGCTTGTTGGCTTCGATCTTGCCGGCCGCATCGTCGAAGATCGAATGCGGGATCTGCTTGAAGGTGACAACGATTTCCGAAACGCGGGTCGCGAGGCGTTTTCCCGTGCGGATGTAGAAGGGAACGCCGGCCCAGCGCCAGTTGGCGATTTCAGCCTTGATGGCGACGAAGGTTTCGGTGTTGGAAACGCCGCCTTCCAGCTCTTCCAGATAGCCCTTGACCGGGCCACCGGCGGAAGCGCCGGCGCGATACTGGCCGCGAACCGTCTGCTTTTCGACATTGCTGGTGTCGATCGGCTTCAGCGAGCGCAGAACCTTGAGCTTTTCGTCACGCACGGCCTCGGCATTCATGGATGCCGGCGGCTCCATGGCAACAAGGCAAAGCAGCTGAAGAATATGGTTCTGAACCATGTCGCGCAGCGCACCGGCCTTGTCATAATAACCCGCGCGGCCTTCAAGGCCGACCGCTTCGGCAACGGTGATCTGCACATGGTCGATATGGGCGGAATTCCACAGCGGCTCATAAAGCGCGTTGGCGAAACGCAGCGCCATCAGGTTCTGCACCGTCTCCTTGCCGAGATAGTGGTCGATGCGGAAGATCTGCTCTTCCTTGAAGACGTGGCCGATGGTGTCGTTCAGTTCCTGCGCGGAAGCCAGATCGCGGCCAATCGGCTTTTCAACGACGATGCGGGTCGAGCGGGTGATGAGCTTGTGCTCGCGGATCTTGTCGGCGATATCGCCGAAAATGCCGGGCGCGACGGCCAGATAGAAGGCGCGGACGCGCTCCTTGCCCTCGTCCAGCAGCTTCTTCAGCACATCCCAGCCATTATTGCCCTTGGCATCGACTGGCACGTAGAAAAGCCTGTTCAGGAAGATGGCGACCTGCGCGTCGTCATATTCGCCGGCCTTCAGGTGCTCCTTCAGCGCGTCCTGCGCGAATTTGCGATATTCCTCGTGGGTCATGACCGAGCGCGACGCACCGATGATGCGGGTCGGCTCCGTGAACTGGCCTTCGACCTGCCGGTGATAAAGGGCCGGCAGAAGCTTGCGCTCGGCAAGATCGCCCGTGCCGCCGAAAACGACACAATCAAAAGGTTCAACAGGAATGATCTGACTGCTCATATCGATTCTCTCGATCTTCAAAGGTTGGGGCATCAATAATCTAATCGATTTAAAAATGCCAGACTCAGTTATGTGAAATTATGAATTTTGCTTCCGGCAACTCGTCCGCCGCCGGCAACGGTCTGTAAACATTGGCCTAAAACCTGTCTCGCAACGCGTACCAGGAGAGCGCGAGGAAAAGCAGCGGCGCGCGCAGCGACGCCCCGCCGGGGAAAGAGGGCACCTTCAGCTGGGCGAAGGGCGCCAGCATGTCCTTTTTGCCGAGAACGAGATCGGCATAGAGCTTGCCGCAATAATTTGACAGCATCACCCCATGGCCGGAATAACCGCCGATGGAGGTGACACCGGGCATGACCTCGCGCACGAAGACTTTGCGCGGCAGGGTAATGCCGACGGAGCCGCCCCAGGAATGGGTAATCTCTATATCTTTCAGCGCAGGATAGATTTCCGCGATCTGCCGGCGGATGTGGCTGGAAATATCGCGCGGCGCATCGGCCGTATAGGCTTCGCGCCCTCCGAACAGCAGCCGGTTATCGGCCGTCTTGCGGAAATAGCGCACCACGAACCGCGAATCCGCCACGGCCTCTCGGTCGGGAATGATGTCGGGAAACGCATCCAGCGGCACGGTTGCGCCGATGAAGGAACGGATCGGCATGATATGGGCGGCCGTCACCGGTTCCAGATTGCCGATATAGGCATTGGTCGCGATCAGCACCCGCGGCGCGGTGATCGTACCGAAAGGCGTTTCGATGATGGTCTTGCCGCCCACTTGCCGGATGGATTTCGCAGGCGTCATTTCATAAATGCCGGCGCCCGCCGCTTTCGCCGCCTTCGCCAGCCCGACCAGCAGCTTCAGCGGGTGGATATGGCCGGTGCCGGTATCGCGCGTGCCGCCGAAATAGTGGGTGGAGCCGACGCGTTTGCGTGCTTCTGCGCGTTCCATGTACGAAATATGCGGATAGCCATAACGGTTGTTCATCGCATCGACACTGCGGCGATAATCGTCCTCGTAAGCGGCTTTATGCGCCACATAGAGCTGCCCGGGAAGATATTCCATGTCGATGCCGCGGCTGACGGCGAAGCCGCGCAGGTAGTTTTTGGCGTCCTCGGCAATGTCGAACAGCAGCTTCGATTGCTCGAAACCGATCTCTTCTTCCATCTCGTCGGGGAAGGAGCGCTGGCCGGTGCCGAATTGCCCGCCATTGCGGCCGGAAGCGCCATCGCCGAAGCGATGCGCTTCGATGAGGGCGACGGAGACGCCGTTTTCGGCGAGGTTACAGGCGGCCTGAAGGCCGGTATAACCGCCGCCGATAATCGCGACGTCCACCTCTTTCGAGCCGTCGAGAGCGGGATAGTCCGGCCGCTCGCCAACGGTTGCCTGATACCAGGAAATTCCGGGCGCAATCGGGCTTTGCCATGTCATGCTCGGGGTTCCTCACACGTTGAGAAGCAGGAATTCCCGCTCCCAGGGGCTGATGACCTGCATGAAGGTCTCGAACTCCCCGCGTTTCAGACCGGCATAGAGGCCCACGAATTCATGGCCGAACACCCGGTCGAACTGCTCTTCGCCTTCCAGCAGCGCCACGGCTTCCAGAAGACCCCGCGGCAATTCGATGGAGCCTTCATTGGCCGTATCGGCGGTGGGTTCGGTCGGCTCGATATTGTTGACGATGCCGAGCCAGCCGCAGCCGAGCGAGGCGGCAAGCGCGAGATAGGGATTGGCGTCCGAACTCGGCAGGCGGTTTTCGACGCGCCGCGCCTGCGGGCCGGAAATCGGCACGCGGAAGGCGGTCGTGCGGTTGTCGTAACCCCAGGCATTGTTGACCGGGCAAGCCATGTCGGGCGTCAGGCGGCGATAGGAATTCACATAGGGCGCCAGCATGACGAGAGCGTTCGGAACATAACGCTGCATGCCGCCCACGAAGGAGAAGAATTCCTTCGAAGGGCTGCCATCGGCATTGGAGAAGATATTGCGGCCGCTGTCGATCTCCACCACCGACTGGTGGATGTGCATGGCCGAACCCGGCTGGCCCTGCATGGGCTTGGCCATGAAGGTGGCGTAGATGCCGTGCTTCAGCGCCGCTTCGCGGATGGTGCGCTTGAACAGGAACACCTGGTCGGCAAGCTCGATCGGATCGCCATGGCGCAGGTTGATTTCCAGCTGCGCCGGGCCTTCCTCGTGGATCAGCGTATCGATCTCGAGACCCTGTTTTTCCGAGAAGTGATAGATGTCGTCGATCAGTTCGTCGAACTCGTTAATGCCGGCAATCGAATAGCTCTGCCCGCCCACGATGGAGCGGCCGGAGCGCCCCTTCGGCGGATGCAGCGGATAATCCGGGTCATCATTCATGGCGACGAGGTAGAATTCGATCTCAGGTGCGACGACCGGCTTCCAGCCCTTTTCGGTATAGAGCGAAAGTACATTCTTCAGCACGTTGCGCGGCGTGTAGGGCACGAAATTGCCTTCCGCATCCACCACGTCGCAGATCACCTGCGCGGTCGGGTCCGTTTCCCACGGCACGACGGAGAGGGTGGAAAGATCGGGCACCAGCTTCAGGTCGCTGTCGCGCGGCTCGTAACGGAAATTGGCGGTCTCGTCAGGATATTCGCCGGAGATCGTATGGCGGTAGAGCGCGGATGGCAGGGCAAGCGAGGTGTCGCCCGTGAACTTCGCCGTCGGCATCATCTTGCCGCGCGGAACCCCGGCAAGGTCGGGCGTGATGCATTCTATGTCTTCGATCCCGCGCGCCCTCAGCCATTGGGCGGCTTCGCGCCAGGAGGAAACGCCACGGGTGGACGAAAGGTCGAGGGGAGGCTTCTTTGCCATGGTTGCCTGTTTCTTCGGGCGGAGCATGGTTTTCTTGGCGGGCATGTATCACCGGGTCTGTGTTTCGACTGGCGCCATCATAACCGTAGTTTGGCAATTGGCGAGGGGGAAAGCGCCATTGACAAGCGCCGGCACTTCGAAAAGAGGAGAGGAAACGGATCGGATGGAATGATGACAGAGAAATGTGACGTGCTGATTTTGGGGGCGGGCGCCGCCGGCATGATGTGCGCCATCCGCGCCGGCCAGCGCGGCCGCTCCGTCGTCATTCTCGACCATGCGAAAGCGCCGGGCGAGAAAATCCGCATCTCCGGCGGCGGCCGCTGCAACTTCACCAATATCCACGCCGGGCCGAAGAATTATCTCTCCGCCAATCCGCATTTCGCCAAATCCGCGCTCGCCCGTTATACGCCGCGCGATTTCATCGCCCTTGTCGAAAAACACCGCATCGCCTGGCACGAAAAGACGCTCGGCCAGCTCTTTTGCGATGACAGCGCCAAGGACATCATCCGCATGCTGCTTGGCGAAATGCAGGCGGTGAATGCGAAGCTGCGGCTGGAAACGTCCGTCTCGGCCGTCACCCATGATGGCGCCCGTTTCCGCGTCACGACATCCGGCGGCGTCATCGAGGCGGAAAGCCTCATCGTGGCGACGGGCGGCAAGTCTATCCCGAAAATGGGCGCGACCGGTTTCGCCTACCAGATCGCCGAACAATTCGGCCTCAAGCTTATCGAGACTCGTCCGGGCCTCGTGCCGCTGACGCTCGATCCCGCCTTGCTGGAAAAGCTGAGCCCGCTTGCCGGCGTCGCGGTTCCGGCCGAGGTTTTCCATGGCAAGGCCTCGTTTGAGGAAGCGCTGCTCTTCACGCATCGAGGTTTAAGCGGCCCTTCCATCCTGCAAATCTCATCCTACTGGCGCGAGGGGGACGTGGTTCGCCTGAAGCTCGAGCCGCATCGCGATATAGCCGCGTTGCTGAAGCAGGCGAAGCAGAAGAACGGCCGCCAGTCGCCCCAGACGGCTCTGTCGGAAATCCTGCCAAAACGGCTGGCCCAGCACGTCGTCGAACAATCCGGCCTCACCGGCCATCTGGCGGATATGTCCGACAAGGCGCTGGCGAAGCTGGCGGGGAGGTGCAGGACTGGCAGATCAAGCCCGCCGGGTCCGAAGGCTATCGCACGGCGGAAGTCACGCTCGGCGGCGTGGACACGACCGGTCTCGATTCCCGCAGCATGGCGGCGAAATCCGTACCCGGCCTCTATTTCATCGGTGAATGTGTTGATGTGACCGGTTGGCTCGGCGGTTATAATTTCCAGTGGGCATGGGCCTCCGGGCAAGCGGCGGGTGAATTCGCGTGAGACCACGCCCGTTAATGCCTTGTTAATGGGCGTGGAGTCATCCTGACCAAATGCCAGCAAAGCCGGATCGCTCAATGATCCCGCTGCACATGATGTCCTGCTGGAGGCCCCTCAACAGGGCATGGGTCGGTTGAGTTTTTCGTCAGGAACCCGCGCATGAACAGATCCGCACATCGCCGCCCTCGCGCCATTGCCATCGCCCGCACTGACAACGAGAGCCGTCATCTGGCCTTTCGCCTGAGCCTCATCGCAGCCGGTGCTCTGGCAGCCCTGATCGCTCTCTTTCACTGATCTGCGGCTCTTCCCCCTCATCCGGCTCATAAGCGCGCTGAAAAGCCGCCACGGCCGAGATGCCTCGGCCATATCGGCATAAAATTTCTCTTCCTGCAGAATGGCTTCGCGCCGTGCGCGCGGCTGCTGGTTTTCGATGATAATGCGGGCTGCAAAAATCGCGTGCATGTCGCTCTCCTTCCAATGCGGAGGGCCATGATGCACGCCGTTTTTTGATTTATCTGCGCAAGAAAATGCGCTACATTTTTCATCCATGAAAAACGTCACCTGGGATTCCTATCAGCTTTTCCTCGATGTGTCACGCAGCGGTGGCCTGACGGGTGCTGCCGCATTGACGGGTTTGAGCCCGGCCACCATCGGGCGGCGCATGGTCGAGCTGGAGGAGCGTATCGGCAAGGCGCTGTTCCAGCGCAGCCAGACGGGATACACCCTGACCGCAGACGGCCGTACGCTGTTCGACCGGCTTCAGGCGATGGAGAATGCGGCAAGGGACATCGAGGGATGGCAGAAGGCGTCGTCGGCCTCGTCTGTCGTGCGCATTGCCGTCGGCACCTGGAACGCCTGGCTGCTGACCGGGAATTTCTCCGCCATCTGCACCGACCGCGACGATTTCCGCATCGACCTTTTCATTGCCGAACAGAGGGCGTCTCTGGCCCATCGCGAAAACGATATCGGCATCCGCGCTTTCGAGCCGCAGGAAAAGAACCTGGCCGCCATCAAGACAGGGGAGGTGGCCTATGCGCCCTACAGGCTGCGCAACGCCGCTACTTCCGTTGCTGATCGGTGGCTGGCGGTGGCGGAGGAAAACGCCATTTCAACCTATCTACGCTGGCCGCACGAAAATCGTAACAACGGGATCGTGGTAACGGTGAACCGGCCGACGGCGCTTCTCGATCTGGTGCTGGCCGGGGCGGGGGTGGCGGTGCTTCCCTGTTTCGTGGGCGATGCGGATGCGCGGCTCACTCGGGAAGGCGAAGAACTGGAGAGTCTTCGCCACAATCAATGGATCGTCATGAACAATGACGATCGCCACCGCCGCGATATCAGGACGGTGGCGGATCGGATGACCCGTCTGATCAAGAGCCATTCCGATCTATATGCCGGGCGCAAAAGCCGCCCCTCATAGCTTCAATTACCTTTGATTGCATAATTTTTGTTGAATAATTTATAGTTGCATATGCACCTGAATAGCCATAGGTTGCTTTTGTAAATTTAACTCCTTTAGGTTGAGGCCGCCATGATAATTTCAGCGTCATATGTAAATGCGATGTCAGCAGCAGGAACACCGGAAGAGGCTGTAAAAATCTTCTATGCGGGCGTAAGCAAGGCACTTGCCTTGGTTGTGGCTGAACAGCTCTCCAAAGCCGTGGGAGCCTATGTGCCAACGGCTTCCGATACAAAAATCGCCGGTTGGGATAAGCTCATCGGAGGCGTAGCGATGCAATTGGCTTGGGAATCTCCAACTATTCTAAATCCCATTCCCTTGACGCAAATTGCCTCCTTCGCTCCGTATGCGCCTGAATTGCAGGGCAATGCAGAGGCAATGGGCGTTAATGTAAGCATCGGCGTTTCCGTATCGGCGAGCTTCTGAGGCCGCCACTCCGGATTTTTGCATTGAAGACCGGAGCATCGTTATGATGTTCCGGTCTTTCGTTTCAGGCGGCGTCACGCCCCTGCGCGACGATGACCGGGATAAGCAGATCCCCCCAGTTGCCGCCGCCGCCATGGTGGCGGGCCGAGCGGACCAGCTCGACGGAAACACCGGCCTCGACGGCTTTCATGACGGCCTGGTTGAGGCGGTGCAGATCGTTGGCCAGCATGCGGATGGCGGCCTGCTGATCCTGCGTCATGGCGGAGGACTGCTCCTCGGCGCGTTCCTTGACGTGAGTCTTGATGGGGTTATGGGCATTCATGGCATTTCTCCTCTCATTATTGGTTGGGGTTCTTGATCCGGTTTGCAAGCCCTTCCCGTCACCGGGAAGGGCAGTTTTTCGATTTTATTCGGCCGCCGGGCGGAACTGGTCGTGCTCGGTGGATTCCTTCATGGCTGTCGTGGACGATGTGCCGCCCGAGATCGCCAGAGACACGGCGTCGAAATAGCCGGTGCCGACTTCGCGCTGGTGCTTGGTGGCGGTGTAACCATTGGCCTCGGCCGCGAATTCCGCTTCCTGAAGCTCGGAATAGGCCGCCATCTGCCGGTCCTTGTAACCGCGTGCCAGTTCGAACATGCCGAAATTCAGCTGGTGGAAACCGGCGAGCGTAATGAACTGGAACTTGTAGCCCATCGCGCCGAGTTCCCGCTGGAACTTGGCAATCGTTGCGTCGTCGAGGTTCTTTTTCCAGTTGAACGACGGCGAGCAATTGTAAGCGAGCTTCTTGCCCGGATGCACCTTGTGCACGCCTTCCGCAAACCTGCGCGCCTGTTCGAGATCCGGCTTGGATGTTTCGCACCAGATCAGGTCGCAATAGGGCGCATAGGCAACGGCGCGGGCGATGCAGGGCTCAAGGCCGTTCTTGACCTGATAGAAGCCTTCGACGGTGCGGCCGGCATCGTAATCCACGAAGGGACGGTCGCGCTCGTCGATGTCGGAGGTCAGAAGCTTGGCGGCTTCCGCATCCGTGCGGGCGATAACCAGCGTCGGTACACCCATGACGTCGGCTGCAAGTCTTGCTGCCGTCAGGTTGCGGATATGCGCCGCCGTCGGGATCAGAACCTTGCCGCCGAGATGGCCGCATTTCTTTTCCGATGCCAGCTGGTCCTCATAGTGAACACCCGCAGCACCTGCCTCGATAAAGGCCTTCATGATTTCGAAGGCGTTGAGCGGCCCGCCGAAACCGGCCTCCGCATCAGCGACGATCGGCGCGAACCAGGTGTCGACCGAAAGGCCCTTGCCTTCCGCCGTCTCGATCTGGTCGGCGCGCTGCAGGGTGCGGTTGATGCGCTTTGCGAGTTCCGGTGCGGCATTGGCCGGATAAAGCGACTGGTCCGGATACATGGCCGACGCCGTGTTGGCATCCGCCGCAACCTGCCAGCCGGACAGATAGATCGCCTTCAGCCCGGCGCGAACCATCTGCATGGCCTGGTTACCGGAGAGCGCGCCGAGCGCATTGACGAAATTCTCCTCGTTGATCAGCTTCCACAGCCGGTTCGCGCCCATTTCGGCCAGCGAATGGCGGATTTCGACGGAGCCGCGCAGCCGCTCCACGTCGGCAGCGGTGTAGGTGCGCTCGATGCCATCGAAACGTCCCTGCGCAGCACCCGGAACAAGTTTGTAAAAATCCGTCATACTTCTCTCTCCCATGATAAATGCGGTTTCCGTAACGGGCCGTCTTCAACATCATATGGCGCCGTTTGATGTGACTACATTTACATTTTTCGAGATTTGAGCGCCAGAACAAACATAAAAACAGTGACTTGAAAGAGGTTATCCTGTAGGGTGCATGACAGGGTGGGGCTGTAAAATTGTAAATTTTGTAAAAGTCTTTTGCCTGCAAAGTTTGTAACAGGTTTGTATGATTCGCAGGCACGGGGAGGTGAGGCGGTGTCGGAAAACAAGATTTTTGCAGGCCCGCGCGTGCGCCGCATTCGCAACGGTCTTGGGTTGACGCAGACGGCCATGGCCGAGGCGCTAGCGATTTCGCCGTCCTATCTCAATCTCATCGAGCGCAACCAGCGACCGCTGACGGTGCAGCTGCTTTTGAAGCTTGCCTCCGTCTACAAGGTCGATCTGGACGACCTGCAGGGCGAAAGCGCCGGTTCCGCCGGGCAGCTGCGCGAGGTCTTCGCCGATCCGCTGCTTGCCGGTGAAGTGCCGTCGCCGCAGGAGCTGATCGAGGTTGCCGATGCCGCGCCCAATGCGGCAAGCGGTGTCCTCAAGCTTTACCGGGCCTACAGGGAGCAGGCGCAGCGCCTTTCCGATCTTTCCGATCTTCTGGCGCGGGAAGGGCACGAGACGGCGCTCTCCTCCACGCGCCTGCCGATTGACGAGGTGCGCCACGTCTTTGAAGACCGGCCGGCCTATTTCCATGCCATCGACGCGGCGGCGGAAGAACTTCACAAACACCTGTCGGCGGGCGACGATCTCGCCTCCGGCCTTCGTGCATGGCTTCAGAAAAACCACGGCATCGTGGTTCGCACCCTGCCGGTTCATGCCATGCCGAACCTCAGGCGGCGTTATGACCGCCATTCGATGCGGCTGTTTTTATCCGAACGCCTGTCGCAGCCGGACCAATTGCGGGAAATGGCGATGGAGACCTGTCTTCTGGCGCTTCGCGAAGAAATCGGCACGGAGCTTGAAGGGCTCGGCCTGAAAGGGGAGGAGGCAAGGCGCATCGCCCGCTTCGAACTGGCGCGTTACGCCGCCCATGCGTTGATGATGCCCTATGGCGCATTCCTGAGCGCCGCCCAGCGGGCGAAATACGATCTCGAGGTTTTGCGGTCGCGCTTCAACGTTTCTTTCGAACAGGCAGCCAACCGCCTCGTCAGCCTGCAACGGCCGTCAGCCGCGGCGATCCCGTTTTTCCTGATGGAAATCGACAATGCCGGCAACCGTTTCCGCCTTGCGGGGGCCGGCGGTTTTCCAAGGGCGCGTTTTGGCGGCCTCTGTCCGCGTCTCAACATCCATGCCGCTTTCGCCCAGCCGGGACAGGTGCTGGTCGAAGCGGTGGAGATGCCGGATGGCGACGCTTTCCTCACAGTGTCGCGCACGCTGGAAGGTCCGCAGGCGGGTTTCGGGGAAAGAGTGAGGCGCACGGCGGTGCTTCTCGGCTGCGATTTCGCCCAGGCCGGAGAGACCGTCTATGGCCCCGCCGCTTCGGGTGCTGCGCCCGTCGCCGTCGGCCCTTCGTGCCGGCTGTGCGAAAGGCAGGGCTGTCTGTCGCGGGCGGAAGCGCCGCTGACGCGGCCGCTCGGGCTCGATGAAATGGTCACCGGCCTCAGTGTTTTCGACTTCCAGTAGGTGTTTCCATTCGCTTTTTCCCGGCCGGAACACATTTGGTTGAAAATGCTGTGCTGCACATTTCCCGCTTGCTCCCTTCTGTTTTCCTTTCTAGTCTCTCCCAAAAAGGGGATCACGCTCCCGTCGTGAGGATGCGTTAACAGGAGACATCATGAAAAACCGTTCTCTCCGCCTGACCTTGGCTCTCACCACCGCGCTCGTTGCAGCAGGCTCGGCAATGGCCCAGGAGAAGGTCGTCCACGTCTATAACTGGTCGGATTATATCGACAGATCGATCCTTGCCGATTTCACCAAGGAAACCGGCATCAAGGTCGTCTATGACGTTTTCGACAGCAACGAGCTTGTGGAAACCAAGCTTCTGGCTGGCAGCTCCGGTTATGATGTCGTGGTGCCGACCGGGCCCTTCCTCGCCCGCCAGATCAATGCCGGCGTGTTCCAGAAACTCGACAAGTCCAAGTTGCCGAATCTGAAGAACATGTGGCCCGAGGTTTCCGAGCGTCTGGCGAAATACGATCCCGGCAACGAATATGCCGTGAACTACATGTGGGGCACCACCGGCATCGGTTACAACGTCGCCAAGGTGAAGGCTGCTCTCGGCGATGTGCCGGTCGATAGCTGGGATATTCTCTTCAAGCCGGAAAATGCCGAAAAGCTGAAATCCTGCGGCATCAATATTCTCGATGCGTCGGACGAGACCTTCGCCATCGCCATGAACTATCTCGGCAAGAATCCGGATAGCAAGGAAACCGCCGATCTCGAGGCGGGCGGCGACGTCTACATGAAGATCCGCCCCTATGTGAAGACCTTCAACTCCTCCGCCTATATCGATGAACTGGCGAATGGCGATAGCTGCATCACCATCGGCTGGTCGGGCGATATCCTGCAGGCGAAGAGCCGCGCCGAGGAAGCCAAGAACGGTGTCGAGGTGAACTACGTCATCCCGAAGGAAGGCACCTATATGTGGTTCGACAACCTTGCCATCCCGGCGGATGCCAAGAATGTCGAGGAAGCCCACGCCTTCATCAACTATCTGATGCGGCCGGAAGTCATCGCCAAGGCCTCCAACTATGTTCAGTATGCGAATGGCAACCTCGCTTCGCAGGCGCTGATGGATGAGGCCGTCGCCAAGAACCCGGCGGTCTATCCCGATGCCGAGACGCTGAAGAAGCTCTTCACCATCTCGCCCTACGGACCGAAGGAACAGCGCGTCCTGAACCGCGTCTGGACGCAGATAAAGACCGGCAGCTGACACTTCCGCCCGCTGGTTGAGGAACGGCCGGCGGGCCTGTTCCTCTGATCCTTTGCCGGCAGGTCCCGTTACCTGCCGGTGTCGCCCGCCCCGAAGCATCGGATCGAAAGACCAACGGGATTTGAGGGTAGGGTGAATGGCGAAAACTCTGGGGCCGGTCAAACGCAAATTCAGCCCGTGGGACAACCCCGATGCGGTTCCCTTCATCCGCTTTGAAAACGTCACCAAACGTTTTGGCGATTTCGTCGCCGTCAACAATCTGACGCTCGATATCTATGAACGCGAATTCTTCTCGCTGCTCGGTCCCTCCGGCTGCGGCAAGACCACGCTGATGCGCATGCTGGCCGGTTTCGAGGAACCGACCGAGGGCCGCATCCTGCTGCAGGGCAAGGATATTTCCGGCGTGCCGCCCTATAAGCGCCCCACCAACATGATGTTCCAGTCCTATGCGCTTTTCCCGCATATGTCGGTGGAAAAGAACATCGCCTTCGGGCTCGAACAGGACGGCCTGCCAAAAGCGGAAATCGCCTCGCGCGTCGAGGAAATGCTGCGGCTCGTCAAGCTCAGTGAATTCGCCAAACGCAAGCCCAGCCAGCTTTCCGGCGGCCAGCGGCAGCGCGTGGCGCTCGCCCGCTCGCTTGCCAAGCGGCCCAAGGTGCTTCTGCTGGATGAACCGCTCGGCGCGCTCGACAAGAAGCTGCGCGAGGAAACGCAATTCGAACTGATGGACATCCAGACCAATCTCGGTCTCACCTTCCTCATCGTCACCCACGATCAGGAAGAAGCGATGACGGTCTCGGACCGCATCGCTGTCATGGACAAGGGCAATGTCGTGCAGGTGGCGACGCCGGCCGAGATCTATGAAGCGCCGAACAGCCGCTACGTGGCGGACTTCATCGGCGATATCAATATTTTCGACGCCACTGTCGTCGCCAATGCTTCCGATATCGGCAAGCCCGGTCTGGTGACGCTGGATTGCGAAGGGCTGAAGGTGGCGGTGGAGCAGGAATGCGCCGCTGCGACCGGCAGTCAGGTGGCTTTCGCCATCCGCCCGGAAAAGGTCCGCATCTCGCTCGACCAGCCCGCCGACAGCAGCGTCAATTCCGCCTATGGCGAAGTCTGGGATATAGGTTATCTCGGCGACTTCTCGGTCTTCATCGTCAAGCTTGCCGACGGCCGCGTCATTCGCGCCGCGCAGGCGAATGTTTCGCGTCTCGTCGATCGCCCGATCACCTTCGGCGATATGGTGTGGCTGAACTGGAAGCCGGATTCCGGCCTCGTCCTGACGCGCTGAGGGAGGCTTCGATGGCGATCACCACTCCCGAAAACCGGCAAAGCCCCTGGCGCTGGCTGGTCGTCGCGGTTCCCTATTTCTGGCTGCTGCTGTTCTTCGCAGCACCGTTTTTCATCATCTTCAAAATCTCGCTGTCGGATACGGCGATCTCCATGCCGCCCTATACGCCGGTCTTCGAGGGATTTTCGAAGCTCGGCGCGTTCTTCTCCGAACTGGATTTCGAGAACTACCTCTTCCTGACGGAAGACCCGCTCTACATCGATGCCTATCTGTCATCGCTGCGCATCGCCTTCATCTCCACCTTCCTGCTGCTCCTGATCGGTTATCCCATGGCGCTGGCCATGGCGCGCGCGCCGTCTTCCATTCGCCCGACGCTGGTGATGCTGGTGATCCTGCCGTTCTGGACCTCGTTTCTGATCCGCGTTTATGCCTGGATCGGCATTCTGAAGCCGGAAGGCCTGCTGACGGTGCTGTTCCAATGGCTCGGACTTCTCGGGCCGGACCAGCAGGTCAATATCTTCCGCACCGAGACGGCGATCTTCATCGGCATCGTTTATTCCTATCTGCCCTTCATGGTGCTTCCGCTCTATTCGGCGCTGGAAAAGCTCGACAATACGCTGCTGGAAGCGGCGGCCGATCTCGGCTGCCCGCCATGGAAGGCCTTCTGGAAGATCACCTTCCCGCTGTCGCTGCCGGGCGTGGTGGCCGGCTCGATGATCTGCTTCATTCCGATAACAGGGGAATTCGTCATCCCCGATCTCTTGGGCGGCGCCCA
This sequence comes from Agrobacterium sp. LMR679, assembly GCF_027157905.1. Taxonomy (NCBI): domain Bacteria; kingdom Pseudomonadati; phylum Pseudomonadota; class Alphaproteobacteria; order Hyphomicrobiales; family Rhizobiaceae; genus Agrobacterium; species Agrobacterium sp. LMR679. The sequence goes on from NZ_JAPVOJ010000002.1 coordinate 1,701,707, forward strand.
GACGCTGATGATCGGCAAGACGCTGTGGACGGAATTCTTCGGCAACCGCGACTGGCCCCTGGCGTCCGCCGTCGCCGTGCTGCTGCTGCTGTTGCTGGTGGTGCCCATCGCCATCTTCCAGAACCAGCAGAAGAAGGTGGGGTGAGGCCATGAAGCGCGGAAAATTCGACATCACCGTCCTCACCCTCGGTTTTGCCTTTCTTTATATCCCGATCATCATCCTGATCGTTTATTCCTTCAACGCCTCGAAGCTCGTTACCGTCTGGGGCGGCTTTTCGCTGCAATGGTACCGTTCCATGTGGTCGAATGAGGGGCTGATGGATGCAGCCTGGGTGACGCTGCGTGTCGGCATCCTCAGCGCCACCATCGGCACCATTCTCGGAACGCTGGCGGCGCTGTCGCTGACGCGGTTCGCGCGGTTTCCGGGCCGGGTGCTGTTTTCCGGCATGATCTACGCGCCGCTCGTCATGCCGGAGGTCATCACCGGCCTGTCGCTGCTGCTGCTCTTCGTGGCCGTCGGGGTGGATCGCGGTTTCTGGACGGTGGTTATCGCCCATACGACTTTCACCATGTGTTACGTGGCGATCGTCGTGCAGTCGCGGCTCCTCACCTTCGATCGCAGTCTCGAGGAAGCCGCGCTCGATCTCGGCTGCCCGCCGGTCAAGACCTTCTTCCGCATCACCCTGCCGCTCATCTTCCCCGCGGTCATTGCCGGCTGGATGCTGGCCTTCACCCTGTCGCTGGACGATCTGGTGATCGCCAGCTTCGCCACCGGCCCCGGCGCAACCACGCTGCCGATCAAGATTTATTCGCAGGTTCGTCTCGGCGTGACGCCGGAAATCAACGCGATCTGCACGATCCTGATCGGGCTTGTCACCATCGGCGTGATTGTTGCCTCCATCGCTTCCAAACGCACCGAATTGCAGCGGATGCGGGACGAACATGCGGCGGCGCGGAACTGATCGAATATCCTGCGTCGATTTTTACGCGTTACTGTTGAAATCGCGAGAAAAGTAGAAACTGTTAATTTAGTTTCGGCGCTTTACGGTCTCAGAATAGGAATTTTCGTCGGTAATTGATCGATTTTGGTTTTAACCGCTTGTTAATAGGAGTTGGCGGAAAGTAAACCCAACGCAGGGCCGTCAAATTTTTGATAGCCGGGACTGATAATTTCCATCTGGCGAGATTGTCCCCCTTTCTCTCGTTGAAAAGCACAACTCATCCAGGCGGCCGCAAGGCCGCCTTTCTTTTTGCCGCAAAGGCCCTTGCCATTCAGCGGTTTTCCGGATGATCCATCGATTTCGAGACGAGAAGCACGGGAATAAGCCCGGCAATGATGATGATGATCGCCGGCACGGCCGCATCCTGCACCCTTGAGCGCGACGCATCCTCATAAACCAGCGTGGCCAGCGTGTTGAAACCGAAAGGCCGGAGCAGGATGGTGGCCGGCAGTTCCTTCATGGATTCGATCAGGACGAGCAGAAAAGCCGTCAGCGCCGCGGGCCGCATGTTCGGCAACAGCACCTTGAACAGCGTCTGCGCCCGGTTGCGCCCAAGCGTCCGCGAGGCCATGTCGATATGCGGCGAAAGCTTCTGGAAACCGGCATCGAGCGTGCCTTCCGCCATGGTCATGAAGCGCACGGCATGGGCGTAAATGATGGCGAAGGCGGTGCCGGAGAGCAGCAGCCCGGTGGAAAAACCGAAATGTGCGCGGATGAAGCCATCGACGCCATTGTCGAGGCTGGCCAGCGGAATGAGCACCCCGATGGCGAGCACGGTTCCCGGCACGCCATAGCCCATGGAACCGAAGCGGGCGGCCACCTTCGAGCTGCGCGAGCGCTCGGTGCGGATGGCATAGGAAAACACGAAAGCGGCTATCAGCGTCACGAAGGCGGCGGAAAGCGAGACTTCGAGACTGTGCCCGAGTGCTTTGAGAAGCTTCGGCGCAAACAGCGCATCGAGCCTCCTGGCGGCGTAACCGCCCAGCACGATGACGGGAATGAAAAAACCGCTCGCCACGGGAACGAAGCAGAAAAGGCTCGCACCCCAGCGCCGCCAGCCATTGAGCGCCTTCAGCCGGTGGCGCTGCGCCATGCTTGTCGCCTTCGGCGCGCCGAAGCGCTGTTTTTCCCGCGCATTGCGTTCGATGACGATCAGCGCACCGACGATGACGAGGATGACGGCTGCGATCTGCGTCGCATTGGCGAGATTGCCGCGATTGAGCCAGGTTTCGTAAATGGTGAAGGTCAGCGTCTGGACGCCGAGATATTCAACCGCGCCGATATCGTTCAGCGTTTCCATCAGGACCAGAGAAAGCCCGATGGCGATGGCAGGCCGGGCCATCGGCAATTGCACGGAGAAGAACACATTCAGCGGTTTTGCGCCAAGCGTGCGGGCCGCTTCGGCCGCAAACCGCCCCTGCATGGAAAAGGCGGCACGGGCCGAGAGATAAACGTAAGGATAGAGGACCGAACTTAGAACCACCACCGCACCGCCGAGCGAGCGTATGTCCGGAAACCAGTAATCGCGGATGCTGTGATAACCGAAAGCGGCGCGCAACGCGCTCTGTACCGGGCCGGTGAAATCGAGGAACTCACCGAAGGCATAGGCGGCGAGATAGGAGGGGATGGCGAGCGGCAGGACGAGTGCCGCGGACAATAACCGCCGCAGCGGAAATTCGAATGTGGTGACAAGCCAGGCGCAGACGATGCCGAAGAATGCCGTCGTCGCGGCCGTCATCCCCAAGAGCAGGAAGGTGCGAAACCCGGCGCGCGGCAGGACATTGGCGAGAAGATGCTGCCATCCTTCCGTGCTGCCGGTGAGCGCCAGCCAGAAAATTGCCAGAATGGGCATGGCGGCAATGGCCGCGACGATGACCGCCGTGATGGGCAACACCGAGAAGCGTCTTGTTGCCGGAAGGGAAACCGTCATGGACATGCCAGTCTACTGTCGTGCAAAGGCCTCAACCGGCGACCATCGTGCCGGCGGCTTCCGCATTGCTACGCCCGCATGGCCTCAGTTGGCAAGAACCCGCTGCGACGGAAAGGTGATTTCCACCAGCGTGCCTTCATTCGGCGTGGAGGTGATGGAGAAATTCGCCCGGTTGGCGTCCACCATCGCCTTGGTCAGCGGCAGGCCGAGCCCGGTGCCGTCGCCACGCACACGTTTGCCGGAGGAGGCCACCTGCCGGAACGGCTTCATGGCCTGTTCCAGTTCCGCCCGGGTCATGCCGATGCCGGTGTCGCGAATGCGCAGCGTTACGCTGCCATTGGCCTCATAGGCGGTGGACACCACGATCTGGCCGCCCGAGGGGGTGAAGCGGATGGCGTTCGACAGGATGTTCAGCACGATCTGCTTGATCGAGCGCAGGTCGGCGACGATCTGCGGCACGGATTGCGCAAGAGCGGTGCGGATGATGACGCGCTGGTTGTTGGCCTGCGGCTGCACCAGTGAGACCGCCTCGGCCACCGTTTCGTTGAGCGGCACGGCGACGAAATCCACATCCATCTGCCCGGCCTCGATCTTGGAAATATCGAGCAGATCATTGACGATGTCGAGCACATGCCGGCCGGAGCGGCCGATATCATTGGCATATTCCACATAACGCGGATGGCCTATCGGCCCGAAACGTTCGGTCGCCATCATGTCGGCAAAGCCGATGATGGCATTGAGCGGCGTGCGGATTTCATGGCTGACGCGCGCAAGGAAGTCGGTCTTGTGGGCATTGGCGGTTTCCGCCGCCCGCTTGGCGTTGCGCAGTTCTTCTTCCGTGCGCTTCCACTGGGTGATGTCGCGGATCACCGCGCAATAGCCATGCGAGGATTTCAGCCGGCCGATGGTCATGAACAGCGGCAGGAAGCCGCCGGACGCTTCGCGGCCGATCACTTCGCGGCCGTCGTTCAGCACGCTGGCGACACCGTTATTGGCAAGGCCGGAAAGATAATCCAGCACGGCGCGCTGGCTCTCATGGGCAAAGAGGGTGACGAAAGGCTTGCCGGCGATTTCACCATTGTCATAGTTGAACAGCGCGCTGGCGGAACGGTTGAGCGAGCGGATTTCGCCTTCGTCTCCCAGAAGCACCACGCCGTCGGTGGCCGTTTCCAGAATGGAATGCAGCTCCTCCACTTCGCCCTGCAGCAGGGAGAGGCTGCCTGCTTCCGCATTTTCGGCATCGCCGGCAGCAATATTTTCGTTGGCGGCCGCAACAGGCGTCTGCTTTTCCTCAAGCGGCACCAGCGACAGCATCAGCGCCTTGGTTTCTTCCCAGCGAATGGACTGCAACCGCGCCTTGACGGGAATGATGTCGTTTTCGGCGCTGACGACCACCATGCCGCCTTCGTTGTCCGGCATCTCCTCCAGCTCCTGCCGCTGCAGCAGCGCTTCCAGACCGCCCACCTCTTCGAGTTCGGCGAGAGAGCCATAGCCCGTCAATCGCAGGAAATCCGGATTGGCGTGGATCAGCCTGTCGCCGGCATGCACCAGAAGCGCCACGGGCATCTGGTCCAGCGTCTCGGCCGTCAAGGCATTCGCGGGACGAACGGACGGGCTGACCATGGCAGCGGCTATATCGGCAGCCGGCCGCTCGTCAGCCGCAGGCTCCTGCTTTTCGTCGGAACCGCTTTCATCCGCCGGCGCGCGAATGGCCGCAGGCTGCTCGCCACGAACATAATCGGCGAAAAGATCGTCTTCCTCCGCCGGTTCGGTTTTCTGGTCGTCATTTTCCGTATCGGAGGGCGCGCTCTCCGAAACATCCGCATCGATATCCTGCTGAATATCCTGCATGATCGGCTCAGCGGAAATGGCCTCCGCCTCCGTTTCCCGGTCTTCTTCGGAAGCAGCATCCGCCGGCGCCAGGGCCCGGCCGATTTCGCGGAAGGCAGCCTGCTCGCCTGCGGTCAGCCCCTCGCGGGAGCGCGAGCGGCGCTCCTCCAGATGGACGACCTTGTCGGAATAGGCCGGCTCCAGCGCGGGCGTTGCAACCGGCGCTTCGAATTCCGGCGGAGTATAATCATGGTGTTGTTCTTCGGCCGAAACCACGTCCGATGCATCATCCGCCGCATCGGCCTCCGTTACCGGGACCGCATCTTCAGCGATGGAATCGGAATCTTCGCCTGCCTCGTCATCTTCATCGATAAAGGCCAGCAATTCGTGGCTTTCATCCTCGATGGCGGGCTGCGGCAGGGCTTCCGCCGGATCGGCCTCTTCGCCGTTGAGGAAGGTCAGGCCGGTGGCATGCGGATCTTCGGCGGCATCGGCAAGCCGCACGATGCCGAAACCGCGGAAACCGTCGAATTCGCGCGAGCGCGTATAGGTGGGCAGGGCGGCGAGATCGATCGGCACCATCAGCGATGTGCCTTCCACCGGCCAGTAGATCGTCTTGCCCGACCATGTGTCGCGACGGCCGAGAAGCTCGCGGATTTTGCCGTCGGGATCGAGATTGAACAGGGCCGCGACATCGGCAAAGCCCATGCCTTCCACGGCAGCCGCCTTGGCGCCCACAGCCTCTGCAAATTCATGCGAGATCGAACTGAAGCGCCCTTCCGCATCGATTTTCCAGACGAAACGGGAAGCGCGCGCACCGGCATTGAAAACAAAAGGCTGCGCTTCTGCGCCAGCGCCGATGTCCGTTTCCTCGGTCTCCGCCTCCGCCGTTATCTCCTCATCCGCCGCAGGAGCAGCGTCTGAGGGCGCGGTTTCAACGATTTCATCGTCAGCGACTGCGTTTTCTTCGGCCCGGGTCTCTTCGGCGGGGGCATCGGCGACTGCGCGCTCGGTTAGAATAGCCTCCGCTTCATCCTCATCGAGTTCGAAAAGATCGGCGATGTCGTCGGTCATCGCCACATGTGCCGCGGCGTCGGCGTCCTGCACGGAAAGCGCCGCCGGGGTCTCCGCTGCGTTTTCCGACAATGAGAGAAGGCTGTTCTCATCCTGCTGCGCTGCCACTTCCTCTTCGGGATCGGCCGGCAGTTCCTGAACCTCTTCCAAATCCTCGATTCCCGCGACGGCATCGAGCACGGAATCGAAGGAGGTTGCAGCGGCAACCGGCGCGACCTCCGCAACCGGCAGGGCGGGCTCGGCGGCGGCTGGCGTTTCCTGCGGCCTGTCTTCTGCGAAACCATTGACGGGATCGAGTGTGCCCAGCGCGGTTTCGACCACGAACATCAGGTTCAGTTCGGGCGATGCCGCAATCTGGCCGGTGGCGGCGGGCAGGTAACCCTTGCCGGTCGGCACCGGCCGCTTGACGAGATGGCCGGACTGCCCGGCTGCCATTTTCACCAGTGTCCGTGCGGTATGCGGCGTGATGCCGAGCGACGAAAAGCCGGGTGAGGCGGCGACAATCTCGTTCTCGCCGTTCAGGACCGCCATATGGATATCGGGGTCATCGAAACCTTCGATCATGCGCCGGGCGCATTCCGCCGTGTCGGGTGCGGCCTGATCGGTAAGGGCGGAAAACAGGATGGCGGGCTGGCCGGGTTCGGCCTCGATGATTTCCGCGCGCGCCGTAACGGCAAGGCTGCGGAAGCCGGACGTGATGCGAATGGTAAACGGCAGGCTGTCGCCCGCTTTGGAAAGCCGCGCCGCCGTGGCCGCCAGTTGCCGGAAGGTCACGTCCTGCGGTTTCGGGCCCTGTTCCAGAAAATCGTAGACCATCGGCGTGCCGAACAGCGCCGCACCCCGGCCATTGGCCCAAAGGGCGTTTTTAAGGTCGAGCGAGAACAACGCCATGGCCGCGCCGCGCCCGAAACCTTCACGCACCCGTTCATGCACTGCGATATCGATAAAGGGATACTGGACGGCGGGCATGTCGAAACCTATTCTGGCACTACCGGACCTTGCGGGCTTTTCAGCTTCCTCATGAAGCTCTAAACGTAAACCCGCCGAGGCATCACGTTAACAGAATTTTAAATAACTTCACAGCGCGGTCCGGTCCACCATCCGCCGGATGAATCGCCAAATAGAGTTAACATCAACAGGCCGCTGCGGCCTCTTTATGTCAGCCCGGCCCATTGAAAAGCACTTGCCTTTCTCAGCCTTTTTTCGCAAAATTCGAAGAGGCACTTGCAAATGGGGAAAACACCTTTTATGTCACCCCCCGTGACGCCGCTTCGGCGTTTCATGTGCGGTTGTAGCTCAGTTGGTTAGAGCGCAGGTTTGTGGCACCTGAGGTCGGTGGTTCGACCCCACTCAACCGTACCATTCCCCTCTCCCGGTAAGTTATGCGTCACAAGGACTTTCCGGGAGAGGGGAATATTTTATCCAGCCCGATCCGCGCAGGCCGCTGCCGATTTCCGAAAATCCTCAAAATTATCGTCATGTCCATGGTGGTCCCCACGCAACCTTGGTGACGTGTGAGCCTTTGCCACACGCCGTCCGGCAAAAACCATTTGGCTAAAATCGCTTGCGCTGGTATTGTCCGCCCAACGAAACCTTATGAAAGCCAGCAGCATAGCGTCTACGCTTGTGCGCGGCGAAATGGACAAGACAGTGATCGACCCCGGAAACGGCCCAAAGCCGTCGGAACAAGGGGCGTCGGTGGCGAACAAAGGGAAAGCGAAGCGATCCCGTCGTGGCAAGAAACACAAGCGTGACGGTCAGCCCCGTGACGCTGTTGTGCTGTCGCATGATGTTGCCGCGGATGTTCCGGCCGGTTCCTCCTATGTATCGGCTCTTGAGCCGGATGCCGAGCCGCGCAAGAGAAAGCGCCGCAGGCGCTCTCGCGGCAAAGGCGCGTCTCAGCAGGTTGCAGCAGCTTCAGGCGCGCAGGCGCAGGCTCCAGCCGCAACAGATGCTGCCAATCCATCCTCCGTGCCACCGGGCGCAGGGCGAAAGTCGCGCCACCGCAAGCGTGGTCACCGCGATCCGCGCGGCCGCGATCCACAGGGCCGTCCGCTGGTTCCCACCCATGCGCCGAAACATGTCGGCAAGCAGAATGGCCGCGCCAATGGGGCCGGGCAGGAACCGCACCGGCAATCCGAACTACCCCGCCCGTCACGCAGGCCGCCAGCATGAGCATGGCCAGGAGCCGCCGGCGGATATGTATGCCGCGCTCGATCTCGGCACCAATAATTGCCGGCTTCTGATCGCGCAGCCGACGCGGCCCGGCCAGTTCCGGGTCGTTGATGCCTTTTCGCGCATCGTCCGGCTGGGCGAGGGGCTGGTGTCGAGCGGCCGGCTCTCCGACGACGCCATGGATCGAGCGGTCGAGGCGTTGAAAGTCTGCTCCGCGAAACTCTCCGGTCGCCCGATCAGGCGCATGCGGCTCATCGCCACCGAGGCCTGCCGGGCTGCGTCGAATGGCGAGGAATTTCTGGCGCGTGTGACGCGGGAAACGGGCCTGAAGCTCGAAATCATCAGCCGCGAGACGGAAGCCCGCCTTGCGGTGTCCGGCTGCGCCTCCCTCGTCGGGCGTGAGGCGCGTTCGGTCGTGCTGTTCGATATCGGCGGCGGATCGTCGGAAATCGCCGTCATCAAGGTCGGGGAAAACCGCTCGAACCGGCTCGCCAACCACATCACCCACTGGACCTCGTTGCCGGTTGGTGTCGTCACGCTCTCGGAACGCCATGGCGGCCGCGATGTGACGCCGGACGTCTTCGCCGCCATGGTGCGGGAAGTCGAAGGGCTGCTCGATGCCTTCCATTGCCCGCCTCTCGCGCCGCAAACCCATCACGAGGATTTTCATCTGATCGGAACCTCGGGCACGGTGACGACGCTTGCCGGCGTCCATCTCGATCTGCCACGATACGATCGCCGCAAGGTGGATGGCCTGTGGCTGTCGGACGCCGAGGTGACGGCGATGCAGGACAAGCTTCTGGCCTGGGATTTCGCGGGCCGCGCCGCCAATGCCTGCATCGGGCCTGACAGGGCCGATCTGGTTCTGGCCGGCTGCGCCATCCTCGAGGCCATTCGCCGCCGCTGGCCGGCACGCCGCATGCGCGTGGCGGATCGCGGTCTGCGCGAAGGCCTTTTGACGGATATGATGGCGGATGACGGCGCATGGCGGCGCAACCGCATTCGGCGCATGCAGATGACACGGCAGGACAGGACGGAAGGTTTGACATGAGCAAGGCGCCGACAAGCAACAACCGCACCGGCCGCAAGATCGGCCAGAAGGTCAAGAAGACCAAGCTCAAGGCCTCGTCGCGCCGCTGGCTGGAACGTCATATCAACGACCCCTATGTGCAGCGCGCCAGACTTGAGGGCTATCGCGCCCGCGCCGCCTTCAAGCTCCTGGAAATCAACGACAAGCACCAGATTCTGAAGGGCGCGCGCCGCATCATCGACCTTGGCGCCGCACCCGGCAGCTGGTCGCAGATCGCCTCCAAGGTGACGGATTCGACCGAGGACGATATCCGCGTCGCGGCCATCGATTTCCTTGAGATCGATCCCATTCCCGGTGTGAAAATCCTGCAGCTCGACTTCCTCGACCCGAGCGCGCCGGAAAAGCTGATGGAAGCCGTTGGCGGCACGCCCGATCTGGTGCTGTCGGACATGGCCGCGCCGACCACCGGCCACCAGAAGACTGACCACATCCGCACCATGCATCTGTGCGAAGTCGCGGCCGATTTTGCCGTTCAGGTGCTGGCGGAAGGCGGCCATTTCCTTGCCAAGACCTTCCAGGGCGGCACGGAAAAGGCATTGCTCGACATGCTGAAGAAGAACTTCAAGCAGGTTCTGCACATCAAGCCGGCGTCCTCCCGCTCGGAATCGGTGGAAATGTTCCTGCTTGCCAAGCACTTCAAGGGTCGCAGGAGCGAGCCGGCCGACGCGTCCGAAGCCGAAGAGGCTTCCGAAGACTGATCACTCCGCCGGTTGCGAGACCTTGCCGCGGTGGCCGGAGACGGCCGCCCCCGCATTGCCGTCCATGCGGATGATCGGCACGATGGCGAACAGCGATACCAGCGCTACGATGGTGAAGGCGATGTGGAAATCGGCGAGCTGCAGATGGGTGCCCGACATCATGCTGCTGACTTCCAGAATGGAAGCGGCGAAAGCCACGCCCAGCGCCAGGCTGATCTGCTGCAGCACCGACGCCATCGAGGTCGCCTGGCTGGCCTGACTGTCCTCGATATCGGAATAGCTGAGCGCATTCGATCCGGTGAAGAAGAAGGACCGGGCAAATCCCGCTGTCACAAGGAAGATCATGATCAGCGGATAGGGCGTTTCCGGGGTGAAGAAGCTGTTGGCGAGCGTCGTGAAGGCGCCGACGATGCCGGCCCCGATCAGTGTCGAGCGGAATCCGGTTGCCGCAAACACGCGCTTGGCCATGAACTTGGTGGTGATCGCGCCGATTGCGCCGGCAAAGGTGATCATGCCCGACTGGAACGGGTTTAGCCCGAAACCGATCTGCAGCATCAGTGGCATCAGGAAGGGTATGGCGCCCGTGGAAATGCGGAAAACGGTGCCGCCGACGGACGCCGCCCGGAAGGTCGCGTTCTGGAAAATGCGGAAATCCAGAATGGGGGCGGGGTGGCGCGCGGCGTGGCGCAGATAAAGAAAACCGCAGATAAAACCGATGATCGTCGAGGCAATGCCGATGGCGGGCGGCAGCGCGGGCAGGCTGACGACGGAGAGGCCGAACACCACGCCGGAGGCGGCGATGCCTGACAGCACGAAGCCTTTACCGTCCATCGGCGGCGGGTTGGTGGTTTCGATTTCCGGCAGGAAGATCGTCGAGAGCCAGATGCCGATGACGCCGATGGGCACATTGATCAGGAAAATCCAGTGCCATGAAAAATAGGTGGTGATGAAGCCGCCGATGGGCGGGCCGGTCAGCGGCCCCACCAGCCCCGGAATTGTCAGCAGCGCCATGGCGGAGACGAGTTCGCTGCGCTTGGTCGTGCGCAAAAGCACGAGGCGGCCGACGGGCGTCATCATCGCCCCGCCCATGCCCTGCAGGAAACGCGAGAGCACGAATTCGAACACCGAGGACGACACCGCGCAGCAGATCGACCCCACCACGAAGACGCCGATGGCGAACCGGAAGATTTTCTTCGCGCCGTATTTGTCAGCCATCCAGCCGCTGATGGGAATGAAGATCGCCAGCGCCACCATATAGGCCGTCAATGCGAGCTTGAGCGTGATCGGCCCGACATGAAGGTCGGCGGCAATTGCCGGAAGCGAAGTGGCGATGACGGTGGAGTCCATCTGCTCCATGAAGAGAGCGACTGCCAGGATGAGGGGAATGATGCGGTTCATGAGGCTGCCTGCGGCTTTCCGCTGCGACAAAGGATATCGCCGTTCCTCCTACGCCTGATAAGCGGGCTTGCCAACACGTTAATTATCAATTTCTCAAGTTCCGATCAAACCTGCGTGAGGCCGGTTTTCTTGCAACTTTCTCGCTCTATTGTCCGTTGGCACGGTTCAGTTGGCGATCACGGCCAGTTGGCGATATCGGGAGAAAGATAATGACCCAATCCTTGAGCATGAGCAGACGCGGCCTCATCGGTGCAGCGGGCGCAAGCGTTCTCGGTGCGCCGCTGTTGATGGCGCGCACGGCAACGGCCCAGACCAACCAGCCGCAAACCTCCATGGAGATAGAACACGCGATGCCGCCTGAAACCAATCGCTTCAAGCTCGGCAATTTCGAAGTGCTGGTGGTGAAGGATGGCGCACGCGCGGCCCCCAATCCCGGCGAGACCTTCGGCACCGACCAGTCGGCCGAGACGGTCGGAAAATTGCTGGAAGACAATTTTCTGCCGAAGGAGCAATTCGTCAATTCCTTCTCGCCGGTCCTCGTCAATACCGGCACGGATCTCGTGCTGTTCGATACCGGTTTCGGTGAGGCCGGGCGCGGTGCGGGCAATGGCCGGTTGATCGAAGGCATGGCGGCCGCCGGTTATACGCCGGAAGATGTGACCGTGGTGGTGCTGACCCATATGCATGGCGACCACATTGGCGGCCTGATGGAAAAGGGCGCTCCGGCTTTTTCCAAGGCGCGTTATGTGTTCGGCCAGGCGGAATATGATTTCTGGACGGATGAGAAACGCGTCGGCACGCCTGCCGAAGGCGGCCACAAGGGCGTTCTCACGAACGTCAAGCCGCTGGCGGAAAAGGCGACCTTCATTGGCGACGGCGCCAGTGTCGTATCCGGGATCACCGGCGTGGCGGCCTTCGGTCATTCACCAGGGCACATGATCTTCCGTGTCGAATCGGAAGGCAAACAACTCATCCTGACGGCGGATACGGCCAACCATTTCGTCCTTTCCCTGCAGAAACCAGACTGGGAGGTGAAATTCGACATGGACAAGGCGGCCGCCGCCGCGACCCGTAAGAAGGTCTATGACATGATCGCCACGGACCGTTTGCCTTTCCTTGGGTATCACATGCCTTTCCCGGCGGTCGGTTACGCGGAAAAGCTGGATACCGGCTATCGTTTCGTGCCGAAATCCTATCAGTTCGACATCTAATGCATGTCGCGCAAAAGTGTTCAGCGGTTTTGCGGTAACGACATGCATAAAAACAAGCAGTTATAGCGCGTCGTGTGGGGCAAGGACCCACACGACGCGCTATAACGTCTGCTGCAATGCAGCAACAAAGAAAGCCCGGAAGGCAATTCCGGGTTTTTTCTATTCCCTTCCTGTCATGAACGTGTTACCAGCCCTCGCCAACTTCCAAGCAATCCTTGCAGGGCGCCGGGGTGAACTTTTCGTTCCGGAACGGCCACGCATTTTCAGTATGAAGGAATTTGGTCATGGCACGCATCATTCAAACACCCACTGGTTTGGACGCTCTCACATTTGACGATGTGTTGCTGCAACCCGGACATTCCGAAGTCATGCCGGGACAGACGAATATCGCCACCCGCATCGCCCGCGATATCGATCTGAACCTGCCGATTCTGTCTTCCGCCATGGATACGGTTACCGAAGGCCGCCTCGCCATTGCCATGGCCCAGGCCGGCGGCATCGGTGTCATCCACCGCAACCTGACCCCCATCGAACAGGCCGAAGAAGTGCGGCAGGTGAAGAAGTTCGAAAGCGGCATGGTCGTCAACCCGGTCACCATCGGCCCGGATGCGACGCTTGCTGAAGCACAGGCGCTGATGAAGGCCCATGGCATTTCCGGCATTCCGGTCGTTGAAAACGGCGGTTCCGGCGGCCACAAGAACGGCCGTCTGGTCGGCATTCTGACCAACCGCGACGTCCGCTTCGCCTCCGATCCGCAGCAGAAGATCTACGAACTGATGACCCGCGAAAACCTGGTCACGGTCAAGGAAAGCAGCGTCGATCAGCAGGAAGCGCGCCGCCTGCTGCACAAGCACCGCATCGAAAAGCTGCTGGTTGTGGATGCCAAGGGCAATTGCGTCGGCCTCATCACCGTCAAGGATATCGAGAAGTCGCAGCTGAACCCCAACGCCACCAAGGATGCGCAGGGTCGCCTTCGCGCCGCTGCCGCCATCAGCGTCGGTGCTGACGCCATCGAGCGCGCCGAGCGCCTCATCGATGCCGGCGTCGACCTTCTGGTCGTCGATACCGCGCACGGCCATTCGCAGCGCGTGCTGGATGCCGTCTCGCAGGTCAAGAAGATGTCGAACTCTGTTCGCATCATCGCCGGCAATGTCGCCACCGCCGACGGCACCAAGGCGTTGATCGATGCCGGCGCCGATGGCGTCAAGGTCGGTATCGGCCCCGGCTCCATCTGCACCACCCGCATCGTTGCTGGCGTCGGCGTTCCGCAGCTCGCGGCCATCATGTCGTCGGTTGAAGTCGCCAATGCGGCTGACATCCCCGTTATCGCCGATGGCGGCATCAAGTTCTCGGGCGATCTGGCCAAGGCGATCGCCGCCGGCGCTTCCGCTGTCATGATCGGCTCGCTGCTGGCCGGCACGGATGAAAGCCCGGGCGAAGTGTTCCTTTATCAGGGCCGATCCTTCAAGGCCTATCGCGGCATGGGCTCCGTTGGCGCCATGGCGCGCGGTTCGGCAGACCGTTATTTCCAGGCGGAAGTCCGCGACACGCTGAAGCTCGTTCCGGAAGGCATCGAAGGTCAGGTTCCCTACAAGGGCCCGGTTTCCGGCGTCCTGCACCAGCTGGCCGGTGGCCTGAAAGCCGCCATGGGTTATGTCGGCGGCAGCAACATCAAGGAATTCCAGGAACGCGCCACCTTCGTTCGCATCTCCAGCGCGGGCCTGCGCGAAAGCCACGCCCATGACGTGACGATTACCCGCGAAAGCCCGAACTACCCCGGCGCGGTTTGATCTTTCGAGGCGAATCCGTAAAAGGATACTGAGTATTTGGCGCTCCCCGATTCATGCCGGATCGGGGAGCGTTTTCATGATTGGAGAAGAAAGCATGTCACCCACGACCGCAATGTTCTGGCCGATGATCGCCCATGTCTTTCTGGTCTTCTGGCTTTACGGGCTTCTGATCGTCCGGCGCAACAAATACACCTTCAAGGATCGCGAATCGGCGATCAAGCTGCGCGACCGGGGCGAGGAGGCGCGCGAAAGCCATCTGGTGAACCGAAACATCGCCAACCAGTTCGAACTGCCGGTGCTGTTTCACATCGCCTGCCTGCTGCTCTACATCACGGATGCGGACAATATCGTCACTGTCGTTCTGGCATGGCTGTTCGTGCTCTCGCGTTATGCCCATTCCTATGTCCACGTCACCAGCAACCGCCTGCGTCAGCGTGGTGCATTGTTCGGCATCGGCTTTGCGCTGGTCGTCTGCCTGTGGGCATGGCTCGCCATATGGTTGGCGCTGGAGTAAATCGGCACCGTGAGGTTGCCTCATAAGTGAGACAATCCCGCCTTGCAAAATGCTCCGATTTGCGATGGGTCAATTCCATGACGCCCCATCCCCGCTAATCTCTGCCTCGCCGTCAAGGATTTCAGGCGAGCAGAGATTAGGGAGTATGTCATGGCTAAGACAATGAAGGCAGCCGTCGTCCGCGCGTTTGGAAAACCGCTGACCATCGAGGAAGTGGCGATACCGGATCCCGGCCCCGGTGAAATTCTCATCAACTACAAGGCGACGGGCATTTGCCACACCGACCTGCACGCCGCAACCGGCGACTGGCCGGTCAAACCCAATCCGCCCTTCATCCCCGGCCACGAAGGCGTCGGTTACGTTGCCAAGATCGGCGCTGGCGTCACCGGCATCAAGGAAGGCGACCGCGCCGGCACGCCCTGGCTCTACACCGCCTGCGGATGCTGCATTCCCTGCCGCACGGGCTGGGAAACGCTTTGCCCGAGCCAGAAGAATTCCGGCTATTCCGTCAATGGCAGCTTTGCCGAATACGGCCTCGCCGACCCGAAATTCGTCGGCCGCCTGCCGGATAATCTCGATTTCGGCCCGGCCGCACCGGTGCTCTGCGCCGGCGTCACCGTCTATAAAGGTTTGAAAGAAACCGAAGTCAGGCCCGGTGAGTGGGTGGTCATTTCAGGCATTGGCGGGCTTGGCCACATGGCCGTGCAATATGCAAAGGCCATGGGCATGCATGTCGTTGCCGCCGATATTTTCGACGACAAGCTGGCGCTTGCGAAAAAACTCGGAGCCGATGTCGTCGTCAATGGTCGCGCGCCTGACGCGGTGGAGCAGGTGCAGAAAGCGACGGGCGGTGTCCATGGCGCGCTGGTGACGGCGGTGTCGCCCAAGGCCATGGAGCAGGCTTACGGCTTCCTGCGCTCCAAGGGCACCATGGCGCTTGTCGGCCTGCCGCCGGGCTTCATCTCCATTCCGGTGTTCGACACGGTGCTGAAGCGCATCACGGTACGCGGCTCCATCGTCGGCACGCGGCAGGATCTGGAGGAAGCGCTGACCTTCGCCGGCGAAGGCAAGGTGGCGGCCCATTTCTCCTGGGACAAGCTCGAAAACATCAACGATATCTTCCACCGCATGGAAGAGGGCAAGATCGACGGCCGTATCGTCGTGGACCTCGCCGCCTGATGTGAAGAACCGGTGGCGGCGCTCACGCAAATGTGTGACGCCGCTTGCCCCCGCCTCGTTCCCCGCGGGGCGATCTGCGCTATCCTTCCGCATCCGTGCGTTCAAGGAGGATAGAGCGATGGACGAGCCCAGGATCACGCAGGCCATGATCGACGCTTACGATGAATATACCCATCTCAGCCTCGATCGCCGCAAATTCATGGAAAAGCTCACCGTACTGGCCGGGTCTGGTGCAGCGGCGGCGGCCATCGCCCCGCTTCTTTCGGCCAACAGCGCCCGTGCGGCTGTCATCGCGGCCGATGACGACAGGATCGTCGCCGAGGAGGTGACCTATCCCGCCCCCGGCGGTGAGATGAAGGGTTACCTCGTTACACCGAAATCCGTTTCCGGTCCCATAGGCTCGGTCATCGTCATCCACGAGAACCGTGGTCTGAACGACCATATCCGCGATGTGGCAAGGCGTGTGGCACTCGCCGGTTTCAGGGCGCTTGCGGTCGATTTCCTATCACCGCAGGGCGGCACGCCCGCCGATGAGGAGAAGGCGCGGCAGATGTTCAGCGGTCTCGACATGGATGCGACCGTCGCCAATGCCGAAGCGGGCCGGGTATGGCTTGCGGCCCGGCAGGGGGCGAATGGCAAGGTCGGTGCTGTCGGTTTCTGCTGGGGCGGCGGGCTGGTCAACCGTTTCGCCACCAAGTCAGAAGGTTTGAATGCCGGTGTCGCCTATTACGGCCAGCAGGCCCCGGCGGCCGATGTACCGGCCATCAAGGCGCCGCTGCTTTTGCACTATGCGGGTCTCGACGAGCGCATCAATGCCGGCATCGACGCCTATAAGAAGGCGCTGGAGGAAAACGGCAAGACCTTTGAAATCTTCGTCTATGACGGCGTCAACCACGCCTTCAACAATGACACATCCTCAGCGCGCTACGACAAGGCGGCTGCCGATCTTGCCTGGGGCAGAACGACGGAGTTCTTCAAGAAATATCTGGCGTGATGGGGGCTTTGGGCGGGTATTGTCTGCGAACCGGAGGTGCGTGGGGCTTCACCCCCCTCTGCCCTGCCGGGCATCTCCCCCTCAAGGGGGAGATCGATCTGCGGCGATGTCTCGTCCATCTTGAAGCTTGAGAGTGAAGCGACAAGAGGGCCTCTTGCCGATCTCCCCCTTGAGGGGGAGATGCCCGGCAGGGCAGAGGGGGTGAAGCCGCGCGCACCTTCGGTTCGCCGTGAATGGCCACCCTAAAATACCTCTGTCATCTTTCTTTAAACGCCCCCAGCCCCACGCTTCAAATGCTCGTCGAGCCTCGGCATGATCTCCACGAAATTGCAGGGCAGGTGGCGATAATCGAGCTGGGCCTTCAGAATCCCGTCCCACGCATCCTTGCACGCACCCGGCGAGCCCGGCAGCACGAAAATGAAGGTCGCGTTCGCCACGCCGCCGGTTGCCCGCGACTGGATGGTGGCGGTGCCGATCTTGTCATAGGAGATGCGGTGGAAGAGGGCGGAAAATCCGTCCATGCGCTTTTCGAACAGCGGCTCCAGCGCTTCGGGCGTCACATCGCGGCCGGTAAAGCCGGTGCCGCCGGTGGTGATCACCACATCCACGCCTTCAGAGAGCGTCCAGTCGCGCACGGTGCCGGCAATCGCTGCCTTGTCATCAGGCACGATGGCGCGAGCCGCGAGCCTGTGGCCCGCTTCCTCCAGCCTTGCGACGAGCGTATCGCCGGATTTGTCGTTCTCCAGCGTGCGGCTGTCCGAAACGGTCAAAACCGCAATGCCAAGGGGAATGAAGGGTCTCTCGCCTGCCATGGCCTTATCCTCGAAGTATCTGGTCTTCAAATGGTCCGCGTCGCCTGAAAATACCAGCCGGGGCGTTTCTTCAGAAGCGAAGTTTCCGCTTTCCTGGCCGCTTCAAGGGAATGAAAAATCCCGAAACAGGTTGCCCCCGAACCGGACATGCGCACAAGCGCGGCACCTTCCTGCGACAGCCACCCAATGATTTCCCCGATCTCCGGCAGAAGCGCCTGGGCCGGCGGTTGCAGATCGTTACGGCTTTGGGCGAGAAAATCCATCCAGCCGATTGTCGCAGAGGCGGGCAGGGGCGGATTGGTCTTGTTCTGCAATCGCCGGAAAATCTCCGGCGTCGAGACCGCCTTTAGCGGATTGGCCAGAACCATCGACAGCTCCGGCAGATCGGTCACCGGTTCGATGTCCTCGCCGATGCCGCGCGCGATCAGGGATCGGCTCTCAAGGCACATCGGCACATCCGCCCCGAGCGTCAACGCCATGGATGCAAGCGTATCCGGTGCGATCCCGGCACGCCAGTGCCGCAAAAGCCCCCGCAGCGTCGCTGCCGCATCCGCCGAGCCGCCGCCGATACCGGAAGCCACCGGCAGGTTCTTTTCAAGATGAATGGCTACCGGGGGTGCCGGTTGACCCGTCGATGCAAGCGCATCGCGCAACAGGTCTCTGGCGCGGGTGACGAGGTTATCGCCGCCATCGCCCGCGCGCAAAAGATCGCCGAAAGGGCCTGAGATGGAGAAACTGTCGGCATCGGCGTCGCGAATACGGATCGTGTCGCCGGCTTCAGTAAAGGTCACCAGCGTTTCGAGCAGGTGATACCCATCCGCTCGCTGGCCGGTCACATGCAGCGCCAGATTGATCTTGGCCGGGGCCGCCTCGATGGTCTCGGTGGCCCCGGAAACCTCATGTCCGCGCATGCGGCGTCAGGATTTCTTGTCCGGAGTGGCAGCGGGTGCCGGTGCCGGAGGAGCCGGCGGCACCGGCGCGACGTCCTTCTTGGCGGTATTTTCGGCATCTTTTTCCACCGGCGGCAGGCCGTTGGCGATCTTTTCCTTCACCTTGGCCTTGTCCACGTCGTCGCTGTCGCCGATCAATGCGCGGTTCCACTGATAGACCGCCTCGATCTTGCGGCCGACCCGCCAGTAGGCATCGCCCAGATGGTCGTTGATGGTCGGATCACCGGCTTTCAGTTCGATCGCCCGCTCCAGCTCGGTCACGGCTTCATCGAAAGCGCCGAGGCGATAATGCGCCCAGCCGAGCGAATCGACGATATAGCCGTCATTCGGTCGAAGCTCGACGGCGCGGCTGATCATCTTCATGCCTTCATCGAGATTGATGCCCTTGTCCACCCAGGAATAACCCAGATAGTTCAGAACCTGCGGCTGTTCCGGGTTCAGCTCCAGCGCGCGCTTGAAATTCGGTTCGGCCTTGTCCCATTCCTTCAGCCGCTCATAGGCGATGCCGCGCTGGAAGAAGACCGACCAGTCGGATTTCTGCGGCACGGAGCCGATGACCTCGATGGCCTTGTCGTAGTTCTCGGCCATCGCCTTATAGTCCTTGGCGTCCGAAAGCACGCTTCCATAGGCGAGATAGGAACGGATATCCTTCGGATCGGATTCGAGCAGGGATTTGAGATGCTTGCGCGCTTCCTCCACCTTGCCGGTCTGTGCGAGCGTCAGTCCGAGCTGCAGCTCGGAGATGCGATACATCGGCGAATCCTTCGGCACCTCGCGGTAGAAAGCAATGGCGCGGTCAGGCTGTTTCAGCGCTTCGGAAAGGCCGCCGAGAAGGATGAGCGTATCCGGGCTCTTCGGATCGAGCGCGCGCGACGTCTGCAGATAAAGCGTCACGATCTCTTCGGCGCCTTCGCGGTTCAGCGCGCCGGCGATGGAGAACATGACGCTGGCGGCGCCCTCCACCGCATTGGTGATCTGCTGTTCCGGCTTTTCACCGTTTTCGATGGACTGGCGAAGCGCCTTCAGCGGCGCGTAATTCGGCGCGAAAGTATCTCCGACCGCAATCGCATCCAGCGCCTTCTGCTTGTTGCCGGCGGAAGCCTCCAGCCGGGCAAGTGCCATCACCGCGCGCATATAGGTATCGGAGGCGGTTGCCCCGCCTT
Organism: Agrobacterium sp. LMR679; assembly: GCF_027157905.1. NCBI lineage: Bacteria > Pseudomonadati > Pseudomonadota > Alphaproteobacteria > Hyphomicrobiales > Rhizobiaceae > Agrobacterium > Agrobacterium sp. LMR679. Next base: position 1,721,516 of record NZ_JAPVOJ010000002.1, read on the forward strand.
CGCGGTCCGTCACCGCTTCGTTCAGGCTCTTGCGGGCGGCTTCATTGTTGCCGGAAACAAGGGCGATGGCCGCCGCATTGTATTTCTGGAAGATCGAAATCCAGCCCGGGCCCTTCATATTGTTGACCAGCGCCAGCGCTTCCTTCGGCTTGCCGGAACCGGCGCGCGCCCAGGCGGTCAAAAGCGTGTTGACCATGCGGTCGAGATCGTTCGGGCCGGTATATTTCAGGATCTTCTCGGCCTTGGCGAATTCCTTGTCCTTGATGGCGTCGAGGCCGCGTACGATGGTCGTCACGCGCTCCACCGAGGTATCGTCCTTCATCGAATCGGCGATCTTGGCGCCGGCCTCGAAATTGCCGCTCAGAAGTTCGGCGATCATCAGCCGCTGGCGGATTTCCGTATTGGCCGGATCGAATTCCAGCGCCTTCTTGTAAAGCGAAATCGCGGTGGGATAATCCTGATCGACATCGGCATTGCGCCCGGCGAGGAAGGCGCCGGAGAAGGTGTTCACCTTGCCGGGATCGAACGTAACGGCCTTGTCTTCCGGTGTCGCCTTCGTCTCCGCAAAGCCGGGGCTTGCACCCGCGCCGATTGCGAGAGCAGCGGCAAGAGCCGCGCTGCAGAGAAGACGGAGTGCTGGTTTACGCCGCATGAGGGAACCCTTGCCTTTGTGCAGAAGCACGGAAAAATCAGTTTCCATTGTTGGTCACGATAGAATGGCTTTTTTGAAGCAGCCCCGCAAGAAATTATGGCCCCGGCCACAATCACGCCTTGCGGAGAAGCTGGCCCGGAACATTGGGCGGATGGTCTTTTCCATCCGCCTTTCGCCCGGCCTGCGGCGTCAGTTCAGACGCTCGATGCAGAAGTCGATCACTTCCAGAAGCGCATCTTTCCAGGGGCTCTGCGGCAGCGGTGCGAGCGCATCGCGGGCGATGGTGCCGTAGTGCGTGGCGCGGCCGATCGTATCGCCAAGACCGTTGTACTTGGTGATCAGGCCCAGCGCCTTTTCGAGGTTCTCATCGCTGCTTTCACCCTTTTCGATGGCGTTGCGCCAGAAAGCGCGCTCATCCTGCGTGCCGCGACGATAGGAGAGGATGACCGGCAGCGTGATCTTGCCTTCGCGGAAATCGTCGCCGGTGTTCTTGCCGAGATCGGCGGACTTGCCGCCGTAGTCCAGCACGTCGTCGACGAGCTGGAAGGCGAGGCCGAGATTCATGCCGTAGGATTTCAGCGCGCTGCGGGTCGCCTTGTCGGTCTTGGCGACGATGGGGCCGACTTCCGCCGCCGCCGCAAAAAGGGCGGCCGTCTTGGCGCGAATCACCTGAAGATAATCGTCTTCCGTCGTTTCCATGTTCTTGGCGACCGAAAGCTGCAGCACCTCGCCCTCGGCGATTACCGAGGCGGCGGTGGACAGCACGTCGAGCGCATCGAGAGAGCCGACATCCACCATCATGCGGAAGGCCTGGCCGAGCAGGAAGTCGCCGACGAGAACGCTCGCCTGGTTGCCCCAGATGGTGCGGGCGGTGGATTTGCCGCGGCGCAGATCGCTTTCATCCACCACATCATCATGCAGAAGCGTTGCCGTGTGCATGAATTCCACACTGGTGGCGAGCTTGATGTGGTTGTCGCCCTCGTAACCGAACATCGAGGCGGAGGCGAGCGTCAGCATCGGCCGCAGGCGCTTGCCGCCGGAAGAGATGAGGTGGTTGGCCACCTCGGGTATCATCTGGACATCGGAACCGGCCTTGGAAAGGATAAGCTGGTTCACCCGTTCCATATCGGGGCGGGTCAGGTCGACAAGCGGCTTGACGGATGCGAGTTTGTTTTTGCTTTCTTCAAGCGGTATGACGACGCCCAAGGGACAGGACTCCAGTTCGAATTTGAATTCGACAATAAAAACTGACGCCTTGCGCGGCAAGGGGCGAATTGCCGCTAGCCATTCAAAAAGATGGGAATTTAAGGTCTATCCATGCGTGAACTGATCCGTACCAACGATGCCGTGCTGCTCTCCTTCGCCGAAAGCCTGATGAAGGATGCCGGCATCCATTGCCTCATCGCCGACCAGGCGATGAGCATTCTGGAAGGATCGCTCGGTCTTTTGCCGCGAAGGTTTCTGGTGGAGGAAGATCGGGCCGATCAGGCCCGCCGCATTCTCATCGATGCCGGGCTCGGTGACGAGTTGCGCAACGAAGAGGCTTGAGCGGCGGTGGGCGACGGCATTTCCGAAACGATCGACGCCTTTCACCGGGGCCGGTTTCACATCATCCAGCCAAAGGGCAGGGGGCATCGGGCCGGCATGGACGCCATGCTTCTGGCATCATTGGTGGCGGATGAGCGTGCCTGCCGGATCGCCGATCTCGGCGCGGGCGCGGGTGCCGCCGGCATGGCGGTTGCGGCGCGGCTCGAAAAGGCTGAGGTGACGCTGTACGAACGCTCGCCGGAAATGGCGCAATTTGCCCGCCGCAGCCTCGAACTACCTGAGAATGCTGCTTTTTCCGCTCGCGTGAATGTACGCGAAGCCGATGTGACGCTGCGGGCGAAAGCACGCGCCGAAGCGGGCTTGCCCGACGATCATTTCCATCACGTCATCATGAACCCGCCCTATAACGATGCGGGCGACCGCCGCACGCCGGATGCCCTGAAGGCCGAGGCCCACGCCATGACGGAGGGCCTGTTCGAAGACTGGATCAGGACCGCGGGCGCGATCATGGTGCCGGGCGGGCAGCTTTCCCTGATTTCAAGGCCGCAATCGGTGGCGGAGATCATCGCCGCCTGTGGCAGCCGTTTCGGCGGCATCGAAATCACCCTCATTCATCCGCGCCCTGGCGAGGACGCGGTGCGCATGCTCGTCACCGCCATCAAGGGTTCGCGGGCGCGGCTGTCGTTCCGCGCGCCGCTCATCATGCATGAGACCGGCAGCCATGCCTTCACCCCCTTCGTGGATGACCTGAACAATGGCCGCGCCGCCTATTCGCGTAATGTAAGGGCAATCCGGACCGCATCATAAATATCGCCGTTCCGCCGGCCGCAAACCATTGTGTTTTCCGGGGCGATACATACATCCGTGACGAACGGATAAATGCTGCGAGGATTGAGTAGTGGGTTTTCTGAAGTATCTGGTGCCGAAACGCTTTCGTAAAAAAGAGCTCGTCATCCCGGTGGTGCGCATGCACGGTGCGATCATGGCCGGCGGCAACCAGTTCCGCCCCGCCCTCAATCTCGCCTCCTATGCGCCGCTTCTGGAAAAGGCCTTCGCCGTCAAGGATGCCCCGGCCGTCGCCATTTCGCTCAACTCGCCCGGCGGTTCGCCGGTGCAGGCGCGGATGATCTATAACCGCATCCGCCAGCTCGCCGAGGAAAAGGAAAAGAAGGTCCTGATCTTCGTGGAAGACGTTGCAGCCTCCGGCGGCTACATGATCGCGCTTGCCGGTGATGAAATCATCGCGGATCCCACCTCCATCGTCGGTTCCATCGGCGTCGTTTCCGGCGGTTTCGGTTTTCCGGAAATGCTGAAGAAGATCGGCGTGGAGCGCCGTGTCTATACGGCCGGCGAGAACAAGGTCATCCTCGATCCCTTCCAGCCGGAAAAGGAAGGCGATATCGATTACCTGAAGTCGCTTCAGGTCGAAATCCACAATGTTTTCATTGATATGGTCAAGATGCGTCGCGGCTCGAAACTGAAGGGCGACGAGGCGATCTTCTCCGGCCTGTTCTGGACCGGCATGCGCGGCCTCGACCTCGGCCTGATCGACGGGCTGGGCGACATGCGCGAGGTTCTGCGCCGCCGTTACGGTGAGAAGGTCAAGCTCCAGCTCGTCAGCGGCGGGCGCACTCTATTCGGCAAAAAGGTGCCGGGCGTCAATGCTGCTCTGGACGTGAATGCCGAAAGGCTGGCCGCAGGCGCCGTCTCGGGGCTTGCGGAGGTCGCCGAAGAAAAGGCATTGTGGTCGCGTTTCGGTCTATGATGTCTCGGGAATAAAGCCTTATGGCGCAGCTCATTACAATTCTTCTTCTGGTGGTGGGATCCGTCATCCTTTACCGCCGCTTCGTCCGCGATGCGGAAAAGCTTTCCGCGAAATCGAAACAGCGCGAGAAGGAGCGCGAGACCGGCGCCATCGGCACGCTGATCAAGGACCCGGAAACCGGCGAATACCGCGTGAAGCGCGAGGATGAGACATAATTTTTCTGTAACGCAGAATTTGCTATAGTCGCTCTCGAGTAAGGAGGCTGTCATGCGTGTCACGAAATGGGGCGATAGTCTTGCGGTCCGCATTCCGGCGGATGTCGCGGAAGCCTTGCACATCAAGGAAGGCGATGAGGTGGATGTTTCTGTACCCGTACAGGAACCGTCTGCTTCCATTTCGCAGGAGGAGCGCGAAAAGATACTATTGTATATTCGCGCTCAGCGATGGCAGCTGCCGCCGGGCTGGAAATTTGACCGCGAAGAGGCAAATGAGCGTTGAGCCATTTGCCCTTTCTCGATACGAATATCTTCATCTACGCCTTTCTGGATGACGAACGGTCATCCAAGGCCCAAGAGATCGTTTCGAAACCTTATGTGACGAGCGTTCAGGCATTTAATGAATTTGCGAGTGTTGTCCGGCGGAAGTGGCCACAAAAATGGGGCGAAATCCACAGATCGCTGGATGGTCTCCGCCGAATGGCCGTGACGGTCGTCGAACTCGATGTGCAGTTAAATGCGAGCGCTATTGATCTTGTCGATCAATATAACTTCGCCTTCTATGACGCATTGATGGTAGCAGCAGCTCTGGAGGCTGAAAGCACCGTCTTCCTCTCGGAAGACATGCATGACGGTCTTGCCGTTGACGGACGGATGAAGATCGTCAACCCGTTCACTGCCCGTCTCCACGCATAAAACCTTGACCCTCAGGCCATGCCGTGGCACGTGTCCGCATCCGAAGTAAGTCAATGCTTACTTGTCCTCCTAACGCCGCGATGACTGCAATGACCGATGTTCCCGACCATATGAACCCGAAGCGTTCCTTTCAGGCGCTGATCCTGACGCTGCACAATTACTGGGCCGACAAGGGCTGCGCGGTGCTGCAGCCCTACGATATGGAAGTGGGCGCTGGTACGTTTCATCCGGCGACGACGCTGCGCGCGCTTGGTCCCAAGCCGTGGAAGGCCGCTTATGTGCAGCCCTCGCGCCGCCCGTCCGACGGCCGTTACGGTGAAAACCCCAACCGCCTGCAGCATTATTACCAGTATCAGGTCATCCTGAAGCCCAACCCTTCGAACCTCCAGGAACTCTATCTCGGTTCGCTGAAGGCGATCGGCCTCGATCCGCTGCTGCACGATGTGCGCTTCGTCGAAGATGACTGGGAAAGCCCGACGCTCGGCGCCTGGGGTCTCGGCTGGGAATGCTGGTGCGACGGCATGGAAGTCTCGCAGTTCACCTACTTCCAGCAGGTCTGCGGCATCGAATGCTCGCCGGTCGCGGGCGAACTGACCTATGGTCTGGAGCGTCTTGCCATGTATGTTCAGGGCGTCGACAATGTCTATGACCTGAATTTCAACGGCCGCGAGGGCGAAGAGAAGATTTCTTATGGCGACGTCTTCCTGCAGGCCGAGCAGGAATATTCCCGTCACAACTTCGAATTTGCCGATACGGCCATGCTGCATCGCCATTTCATCGACGCCGAAAAGGAATGCCAGGCGCTTCTCGCCGCCGGTGCGCCCGGTGATAACGACAATCAGCGCCTGCACAAATGCGTGTTCCCGGCCTATGACCAGTGCATCAAGGCAAGCCACGTCTTCAACCTTCTGGATGCGCGCGGCGTAATTTCGGTCACGGAACGCCAGAGCTATATCCTGCGCGTGCGCACGCTGGCGAAAGCCTGCGGCGAAGCCTTCCTGCTGACGGATGCGGGCGGGCTGAACTGGAACAGGGCCGCCTGATTTTTGAAGGCAGATTTAAGCCGAAGCTTCTAATGAATTTGAAAGGCCGTTCTTGACGGCCTTTTATTTTGTGTTGATTGGTTATGTGAAACATCGTGGTGGATTTGATTATGAATATTAGAAGTTTAGGTTTTTTTCCTGCATTGATGCTTACATGTTTCCTCGGCAACGCCGCAGCTGCCGAAACGACTGAATGGATGAGCGGCAATGATGCCTTTCGCCGAGCAGACAAGCTGCGTAGTTTCGGAATGATCGTCACCCGCATGGATTGCAAGGACAGCGGCCAACGGACGCTCGATGTCGGTAGCGCGCTTGTCCGCATGCACTACACGCAGAACTCGAAAATGCTCGACTGGAGAATAGACGGCTGGAATCATTTGGGTGAGAACAAGGACTATTGGGCCGAGCGCGGCTACAGGCTTGCCTCGCACACCGTTTTTGTAAGGAAAACATCCGGTCTGAGATTATACTGCACCGTTTACAATAAATGACGCGCAGCACTGGTCGCGGTTTTGTCCCCCTGGCAAAAACCGACAGAATGAGCGAAGCCTCATGACTTTGCGGCGATGAGCGGCTATCGTGCGCGCATCGAAGCTGGGAATCGCAATTCATGTTCATCACGCTGGCAATCATCGCGGCAATCGCGCTTTATGTCGTCTTCATCTATAACGGCCTCGTCAAGGCGCGGCAGATGAAGGAAGAGGCGTGGTCGGGCATCGACGTGCAGCTGAAACGCCGCGCCGATCTCATCCCCAACCTCATCGAGACCGTGAAGGGTTACGCGGTGCATGAAAAGAGCACCTTCGAGGAGGTGATCGCCATGCGCAACCGGGCGCAGGCTGTGCCGGCGGGCGATGTCGAGGGTCGCGCTCAGGCGGAAGGGCTGCTGTCGCAGGCGCTCGGTAAGCTTTTCGCGCTTGCCGAAGCCTATCCCGATCTCAAGGCCAATACGAATTTTCTGGAATTGCAGCGCTCGCTCGAAACCATCGAAGGCGAGCTCCAGATGTCGCGCCGTTATTACAATGGCGCTGCCCGCGATCTCAACGTCAAGGTGGAAAGCTTTCCATCCAATCTGGTCGCAGGCCAGTTCGGCTTCGCCAAGGCGCCCTATTTCGAGATCGAGAACCCGGCCGACCGCGCCGTGCCGACAGTGAAATTCTAAGGGCACTGTTCCCCCGGCGGCTTAAGACCTCCCGTTCAAATTCCGATAATCCGGCTCTTCGCCGCATTCTTTGACAAGACGACAATCATGATCGAACTGACCATCACCCCGCCCGACCATCCGCTTTCCGGCAAGGTCGAGCCGCCCGGCTCCAAATCCATCACCAACCGCGCGCTTCTGCTCGCCGGCCTTGCCAAAGGCAAAAGCCGTCTGACCGGTGCGCTGAAGAGCGACGACACGCTTTATATGGCCGAAGCCCTGCGCGAGATGGGCGTCAAGGTAACCGAGCCTGATGCCACCACCTTCGTGGTGGAAGGCACGGGCGTTTTGCAACAGCCGGAAAAGCCGCTTTTCCTCGGCAATGCCGGCACCGCCACGCGCTTCCTCACCGCCGCTGCCGCACTTGTCGATGGCGCGGTCATCATCGATGGTGACGAGCATATGCGCAAACGCCCGATCATGCCGCTGGTGGAAGCCCTGCGCTCCCTCGGTGTCGAGGCGGAAGCGCCGACCGGCTGCCCGCCCGTCACCGTCTGCGGCAAGGGCACAGGGTTCCCGAAGGGCAGCGTCACCATCGACGCCAACCTTTCCAGCCAATATGTGTCCGCACTTCTGATGGCGGCCGCCTGCGGCGACAAGCCGGTCGATATCATCCTCAAGGGCGAGGAAATCGGCGCGAAGGGCTATATCGACCTCACCACATCGGCCATGGAAGCCTTCGGTGCGAAGATTGAGCGGGTCAGCAACGCCATCTGGCGCGTGCATCCGACGGGCTATACGGCGACTGATTTCCACATCGAACCGGATGCTTCCGCCGCCACCTATCTCTGGGGTGCGGAACTGCTGACCGGCGGCGCAATCGATATCGGCACGCCCGCCGATAAATTCACCCAGCCGGATGCCAAGGCCTACGACGTCATGGCCAAGTTTCCGCACCTGCCCGCCGAAATCGACGGTTCGCAGATGCAGGACGCCATTCCGACCATCGCGGTCCTCGCTGCCTTCAACGAGACGCCGGTGCGTTTCGTCGGCATCGCCAATCTGCGCGTCAAGGAATGCGACCGTATCCGTGCCGTCTCGCTCGGCCTCAACGAAATCCGCAATGGTCTGGCGCATGAAGAGGGCGACGACCTGATCGTGCATTCCGATCCGGCTCTTGCGGGCCAGACGGTCAAGGCCTCAATCGATACTTTTGCCGACCACCGCATCGCGATGAGCTTTGCGCTGGCAGCGCTGAAGGTCGGCGGCATTGCCATCCAGAATCCGGCCTGCGTCGGCAAGACCTATCCCGGTTACTGGAAGGCGCTCGCTTCGCTCGGCGTCGACTATACCGAAAAGGAAAGCGCTGCCGAGCCGCAGCACTGAGCCATTGAGGAGGGACCGCCCGTGAAGACCATCGCCGCAAGACTTCTCGCGCTGTTCGTCTTCCTGGGCGCGGCCTTCCCGGCCTTCGCGGAGGAATTCATCCGCTCCTACCATTCCGTCGTCGAGGTGGCGGCGGATGGCAAGCTGGCGGTGACGGAAACCATCACCGCGCGCGCGGAAGGGCAGAACATCAAGCGCGGCATCTTCCGCGATTTCCCGCTTTATGCGCTCGATGCGAATAACCGCCGTACCAAGGTGGATTTCAACGTCGTTTCGGTGGAGCGCGATGGCGCGCCGGAAAACTGGCGCACCGAGAATATCGATGGCGGCATCCGCATCTATACCGGCAGCGCCAACCGGTTTCTGCCGACCGGCGAGCATATCTTCCAGATCACCTACACCACCGCCCGGCAAATCCGCTATTTCAGCGATTACGACGAGCTGACCTGGAATGTCACCGGCAATGGCTGGCAATTCCCGATGGGCGAGATTTCCGCGACCATCACTTTGCCGCAGGGTGTCAGGGCCACCGACACCGCCGTCTTCACCGGTCCTCTGGGTGCGAAGGGCAAGGATGCGCGCATTCTGAACGAAGGCAACGAGGTGTTCTTCGCCTCCACCCGCCCGTTTATGGTTGGCGAGGGCATGACGGTCGCCGTCAAGCTGCCCAAGGGCGCGATTGCCGCGCCTGACACCTCGCAGGAGGCGGGCTGGTGGCTGCGGGATAATCTCGCCATTCTGCTTTCGGGTGGCGGGCTTTTCGCCGTGCTGCTTTATTACCTGCGGGCCTGGTTCGCCGTCGGCCGCGATCCGGCGAAGGGCGTGGTCGTGCCGCGCTGGGATGCGCCGGAGGGGCTTTCGCCGGCTCTGGTCAACTATGTCGATAACAGGGGTTTTTCGGGCGCCGGCTGGACGGCGCTTTCTGCCTCGGCCCTTGATCTTGCGGTGAAGGGTTATGTCGTTCTGGAGGATTTGAAGAACGCCATCGTCATTCGCCGTACCGAAAAGGCAACCGCTGTCGATCTGCCGACCGGCCAGAAGACGCTGCTTGCCTCCATCGGCGGTCCGGGCGAGACTTTGACCATCGACAAGGCCCATGGGGCGGAGGTGGAAAAGGTCGGAAAACAGTTCCGCGCGGCGATAGAGAAAGAACATCGCGGCAAATATTACCGCAGCAATGCCGGTTATACCGTCTTCGGCATCTTCCTCAGCATCGCCCTCATCGTCGCGACGTTGATCTTCGGCGATCTGGATGAAAGCGCCATTGCCGCCGTGCTGGTCTTTGGCTTTTTCGCCTTCTTCTTCAGCATCCTGTCGATCGGCATCGGCCGGCAATTCTCCCGCGGCGCGCCGCTGCGCAAGCGCATTGGCGGCATCGTCATGCTGGCTTTTGCCGGTTTCGTGGCATTTTCCGCCATTGGCGGCATTGCCACACAAATCCTGCTGGATGTGACGCATGACACCAAGTCGCTGGCACTGGCGGCGATTGGCGGCATCGTGCTCACCAATGCGCTGTTCCTGTTCCTGATGGGCGCGCCGACGCCGCTCGGCCGCAAGCTGATGGATGGCATTGAAGGCCTCCGAACCTATCTGACGCTGGCGGAAAAAGACCGGATGAACATGGCCGGCGCGCCCGCCATGTCGCCGCAGCATTTCGAGACATTGCTGCCCTATGCCGTGGCGCTCGGCGTCGAAAAACCGTGGAGCCGCACCTTCGAGGCCTGGCTTGCAACGGCCGCTGCCGGTGCCGCTGCTGCAAGTTATGCGCCCGGCTGGTATGCGGGCAGCAATTACGGCAGCTTTGGCGACAGGATCGGCGGCTTTTCCACCTCCATGGCCAATACCATTGCCTCCACCATTCCCCAGCCCGTCAGTTCTTCCGGCTCCAGCTTTTCGGGCGGTGGCGGCGGCGGTTTTTCCGGCTCCGGTGGCGGCGGCGGTGGCGGCGGCGGCTGGTAACGCCCGCCGGCGGTAATTTAACCGAATGCCTTGGTGACTTTTGCCGCGTTGCTTGCTAAGCCGACCTGTCGTTTTTCACGGCATACATCGTCCGACAAAAGATACAAAGATAAAGTCCTGATCCCATGCCCGATCTTCTGCTTGAACTTCGCTCCGAGGAAATCCCCGCCCGCATGCAGCGCAAGGCGGCGGGCGATCTGAAGAAACTCGTCACCGATGCCTTGGTGGAGAGAGGGCTGACCTATGAGGGCGCGCGCGAATATTGGACGCCGCGCCGCCTGACGCTGGATATTCGCGGCCTCAACGCCCGCTCCGCCGATGTGCGTGAGGAAAAGAAGGGCCCGCGCACCGACGCCAATGAAAAGGCCATCGAGGGCTTTCTGCGCGGCGCCGGCCTCAACGACATTTCGGAAGCGCAGGTCGTTTCCGACCCGAAGAAGGGCGATTTCTACGTCGCCGTCATCAACAAGCCCGGCCGCCCGGCGGAAGAGATCATCGCCGAGGTGATGCCCGGCATCATCCGCTCCTTCCCCTGGCCGAAATCCATGCGCTCCGGCCCGGCCTCCATGCCGAAGGGTTCCAGCTATGCCGGTATCGAAGGCAAGGGCTCGGAAAGCCTGCGCTGGGTGCGGCCGCTGCAATCCATCGTCTGCCTGTTCGGCCCCGAACATGACGAAACCCAGGTCATTCCTTTCGTGATTGACGGCATCGTCGCCGGCAACGTCACCTATGGCCACCGTTTCCATGCGCCGGGCCCGATTACCGTGCGCCGTTTCGAGGATTATGTCTCGAGCCTCGAAAAGGCGAAGGTCATTCTCAATGCCGAGCGCCGCAAGGATATCATCCTGCACGACGCCAAGGATCTCGCTTTCGCTAACGGTCTCGAACTGGTGGAAGATGAAGGCCTGCTGGAAGAAGTCTCCGGCCTCGTCGAATGGCCGCAGGTGTTGATGGGCACCTTCGAGGAAGATTACCTGCAGATCCCGGCGGAAATCATCCGCCTCACCATCAAAACCAACCAGAAATGTTTCGTCACCCGCAATCAGGGTGCGGAAGAAGGTCTTTCCAACCGTTTCATCCTGATCTCGAACATCGAGGCAAGCGATGGCGGCAAGGAAATCATCCATGGCAATGGCAAGGTCGTTCGCGCCCGCCTGTCGGATGCCCGCCACTTCTGGAACCGCGATCAGGGCGATCTGCCCGACCTGGAAACGCTGAAAGATTCGGCTGCGAAATTCGGCCTCGATCTCAAGAAGCCGCTCGACCAGCGCATGGCCAAGCTCGATGCGCTCAATGTCACCTTCCATGCCAAGCTCGGCACACAGGGTGAGCGCGTGGCCCGTATTCGCGAACTGGCGAAGGCGCTGGCCCCGGTTGTGGGCGCCGATGCCGATCTGGTGGACCGCGCCGTGGTGCTGGCCAAGGCCGACCTGCGCACCGAAGCCGTCGGTGAATTCCCAGAGCTTCAGGGCCTGATGGGCCGTAAATATGCGACGCTGCAGGGCGAAAACGAAAGTGTGGCCGCCGCCATCGAAGATCATTACAAGCCGCAGGGCCCCTCCGACCGCCTGCCGGCCGACAAGGTGGCGATCACGGTCGCTCTGGCCGACAAGCTCGATACACTCGTCGGTTTCTGGGCCATCGACGAGAAGCCGACAGGTTCGAAGGATCCCTTCGCGCTGCGCCGTGCGGCGCTGGGCGTGGTGCGCATTCTGCTTGAGAAAAACGTGCGGCTTCCATTGCTGAGCGTTGCGAAGGACCCGGACCTTCTATCCTTCTTCCATGATCGCCTGAAGGTCTATCTGCGCGATCTCGGCGCGCGTTACGATCTGATCGACGCCGTCCTGACGCCGGAATCCGACGATCTGTTGATGATCGCCCGCCGTGTCGAGGCGCTCACCGCCTTCATCACCGGCGAAGATGGCCGCAACCTTCTGGCAGGCGCCAAGCGCGCCACCCAGCTTCTGGCTGCCGAGGAAAAGAAGGGTACCGTGGTCGCCGATGGCGTTTCGGAAGAGCTGCTGAAGCTCGATGCCGAAAAGGCGCTTTATGCGGCGATCAAGACGGCTTCTGCCGACGCTGCGAAGGCCGTTGCGGGTGAGGATTTCCGCTCCGCCATGCAGGCGCTGTCGACGCTGCGCGCGCCTGTCGATAAGTTCTTCGAGGATGTGCTTGTCAATGACGAGGATGCAGCCATCCGTGCCAACCGTCTGGCGCTGCTGAAGGCCATCCGCGAAGCGACTGGAACGGTTGCGGATTTCTCGAAGATCACGGGGTGAGGGGCGTTGGGGTAGCCGTACATGTCAGTGTGCGCGGTTCACCCCCCTCTGTCCTGCCGGACATCTCCCCTCAAGGGGGAGATCGAATTGTGGCAGCCTCTCGATCACCTCTAGTGTCGCGAATTTTTGCGGGGAGCCTTCCTCTTGCCGATCTCCCCCTTGAGGGGGAGATGCCCGGCAGGGCAGAGGGGGGTATTTTCGGCTTCCACGCTTGCCGGGATCGTTTTAGATTGATCGACATGCCCCCAAAATCCTCATCAGCGCCTGCCTCCTCGGCCAACCTGTCCGTTACGACGGCAGAGGCAAACCCTTCTCGCACCCGGCGATAGACCGCTGGCGGCAGGAGGGCATGCTGGTGACGATCTGTCCGGAGATGGCGGGAGGCATGCCCGTGCCGCGCCCGCCGGCGGAAATCGAAAATGGCGCCTCCGGTCTCGATGTGCTGGAGGGCCGCGCCCGCGTGCTGGAAGTGACCGGCGGCGACGTCACGGCGCAATTTATCGCCCGGCGCGGAAAGGGCGCTGGCCTTCGCCAGGGCCAGTGGCTGCACATACGCGCTTCTGATCGACGGTAGCCCGTCCTGTGGGTCGGTTGCGATCTATGACGGTTCGTTTTCTGGCGTTAAACACGCGGGCAATGGGGTTACGGCGGCACTGCTTGAAAAAGCCGGCATCGCCGTATTTTCACCTGCCGATATCGACCGGCTGGATGCGCTGACCCGTTAGAGTTTTTTCGCTTTTCTTCGAATCGCGAAAACACTCTAACTCTTTGTTTTGGCGCATTTCCGGACGGAAAACCGGGGTCCACTTTTCCTGGAAATGCTCTAAAAGAAAAGCGCCGGAGTTTCCCCCGGCGCCTGTATTCATCGATAGCTCTCGGGCGCATCACCCCGCCATGCGCATCTCATGCGCCATCGCATGCAGCTGGTGGCCGGAAGAGACGCGGAAACCGCGGATGAGGTTCAGCAGTTCCTCGGTGTCGACGGCCAGCGCTTCCGCCGAAGCGGTGGTTTCTTCCGCCATCGCCGCATTGTGCTGGGTGGCGACATCGAGTTGGTTGAGCGACGAGGAGATCGAGCGCAATGTCGTATCCTGTTCGGCGGCCGAATGGGCGATCTTGCTGACGATTTCGTTGGCGGATTTGATCTGGTCCGAAATCCGTTTCAGCGCATCGCCGGCCTCGCCGACAAGGCGCACGCCGTTTTCCACCTGGGCGGAAGAGCGGGCGATCTGGTCCTTGATCTCCTTGGCGGCGGCCGCGGATTTCTGCGCCAGTTCGCGCACTTCCTGCGCCACCACGGCGAAACCCTTGCCGGCCTCACCCGCACGCGCCGCTTCCACACCGGCATTCAGCGCCAGAAGGTTGGTCTGGAAGGCGATGTCGTCGATCACGCCGATGATGTTGGAAATCTGGTCGGAAGACTGTTCGATACCACTCATCGCGGTAATCGCTTCTTCCACCACCCGGTCGCTGCGGATGGCTTCGGAGCTGACGGTGGTGACGCGCTTGGCGGCGTCGGCCGCCCCTTCCGCCGTCTGGCGCACCGCAACCGTCAATTCATCGAGCGCGGCCGAGGTTTCTTCCAGATTGGCAGCCTGCCGTTCGGTGCGCTGCGAAAGCTCGTTGGAGGCCTTGCGGATTTCCTCCTTGGAGCCACCGATGTCGATGCTCTTGGAGTTCACCTTGGCCATGGCGGCGTCGAGATGGATCAGGGCCTCGTTGAAATTGTCGCGCAGCGCCGCATAGCGATTGCCGAGATCGCCGCAACGCACGGTCAGATCGCCGCCCGCCAGCTTTTCCAGCGCCTCGCCGATGGTGGTGACGACACGCGCCTGCAACTCCGCCTCGTCGCGCTGCATGTCGAGATTGTTCTGGCGCTCCGCATTGAGCTGCCGCTGCTGTTCTTCCTCACGGCGCTGCATGGCATGGCGCTCGCGCACCTTGTCCTGAAGCGAGGCGGTGGCCTTCGCCATCATGCCCACCTCGTTGGTCAGGCCGGTATGTGGAATGGCGAGCGAGACGTTTTCATTGGCCACTTCACCAAGCGCACGGTGAATATCGCCAAGCGGCTTCGAGATACCACGGATGACGTAGAAGGCTGCGGCAAGCGCCAGCACGAAGATCAGCGCGCCGATCGACAGCGCCTTCATCACATCGCCGCGAACCTGCGCGTTCAGATCATCGATGTAAACGCCGGTCACGACGACCACCTGCCAGGGCTCAAAGGCAAGGGCATAGGAGCTCTTGGCGTAGTCATTGCCTTCCATGCCGGGCTTCGGACCGTAAAAATCCGTCTGGCCGCCGCCGTTGCGGCCAAGCCGCACCAGCTCGTCACGATAGGCGAAACCCTTGCTGTCCGGCTTGCCCTTGAAGCTTTCGCCAACGCGCTTGGCGTCGGGATGGAACTTCATCGTCACGTCGTAGTCGTAACCAAACAGATAGCCGTCCGGCGTGAAGCGCATGGCGCTGACGGTGGCGTAAGCCTGTTTCATGGCCTCGTCGCGCGAAAGCGTTCCGGCCTTTTCCTTGTCGTGGAAGGATTGCAAGATGGAGATCGCCGATTGCACCTGCGTCCGCAGCATGCCGTAGCGTTCCTCATAGATCGCGTCGGTGGCGGATTTCAGCTGGTAAAACGTCGCCACGGCGAAGGCGGCCATCAGGGCCACCACGAGAACGATCAACTGGCGGGAAATGGAAAGGTTCTTCATGGGCGCTCACAAGCGTTTGGGATCGCGCGCCTGAAAACGCCGCGCGGTACCGATGTTTCGGAGAAGGGAGAGGCGCATGATGCGCGATAAAAGGGCCCAAAAGCGCGTGTCCGCGCCGTGGCCTCATTCTGTGCTGCATCGCACTATAGACGCACTTAGCGGCTAAAAATTTGAATAAATATTTAATTAGCGAAAGCTTTATCAGGCCCGACAGGCAGAATAAGCGGGAGAAAAAGCAACATTCCCCGCATGGTTGCGGCGCCATTTCCGGAATGCAGCGATGACGCGATTATTTGACCTTCGTCATGAAATGCGTCATCGGCCGGTCAATTGCCGCGCAATTGGAAATCCGGGAACTGGGGGGCATCGATCACCGAGGCGCTGGCCGGTTCGGCTGCGTTTTCGGTGGAAATTTCCTTGACGGCTGCCGTGGTCGTCGTCACGTCGATGCCGGCCGATGTCGAAACCGTCTCAGCGGGATGTGCCACGGGTTCTGCGTCGTCATAGGTCGCGATGGCCGTGCTCGGGGTTTCCGCCATCCATGCGGGATTGGTGCTGACGAAGGTGACGGGCGCGCCGCCAAGCCAGGCTTCGGTGCGCAGCAGGGTGCGCTTGCCGTCGACTTCGCGCATTTCCGTGTGCTGCGTGCCCGGCTCAATGGAGGGAACGGCATAACCCTGCGCCACGGCTTTGCCCTTCATGGGCTTGCAGTCCGCGCAATCGCGACGAATGAAGCTGCCGTTGGCGACATGCACGCCGTTTATATATTCGATGGAAGACGCCATCGCCGACCCGCCGGTCAGCGCGACAATCGCTGTCAGAAAAAGACGACGCATCGAAAAACCCCCGAAATGACGGCGCGGCCTCGTGATCGAGACACGGTGCGCCATTCAATGTTCCGGCAAGTATTACCGATGTTTCGTTTCCATCGGGTCAGCAAACTTGGTAAAAATTGAACGAAATATTCGCGTCCAATCCCGTTTGCCTTAAGGATCAGGCCTTTTCTCGGGCGACGGCCTGCCAGCCGATATCGCGGCGGCAGAAGCCGTTTTCCCACTCCACCTTGTCGGCCAACGCATAGGCGCGGGACTGCGCTTCCGTGACGGTCTTTCCAAGGGCGGTAACGTTCAGCACGCGTCCGCCCGTCGCCACCAGCCCGCCGTCCTTCAGCGCGGTTCCGGCATGGAACACCTTCGCCTCTTCGCTGGCCTCGGGAATATGGGCGATCGGCGTGTTCTTGTTGTAAGCGCCGGGATAACCCTTCGAGGCGAGAACGACAGTCAGCGCCGCATCGTCGCGCCATTCCGCCTCAACCTTGTCCAGCGTGCCGGTGGCGGTGGCATAGAGGATCGGCAGCAGATCGCTTTTCAGGCGCATCATCAGCACTTGGCATTCGGGATCGCCGAAACGCACGTTATATTCGATGAGTTCAGGGCCCTTGGCGGTAATCATCAACCCGGCGAAGAACACGCCGGAGAAGGGATTGCCATCCTTGGCCATGCCCGAAATCGTCGGCTCGATGATCTCCTTCATGGTGCGCTCCACCATGGCCGATGTCATGACAGGGGCGGGGGAATAGGCACCCATGCCGCCGGTATTCGGACCGGTATCGCCATCGCCGACGCGCTTGTGATCCTGCGCGGTGGCGAGCGCCAGCGCGGTCTTGCCATCGGAAAGGCAGAAGAAGCTCGCTTCCTCGCCGTCGAGAAAGGCCTCCACCACCACTTCGGCGCCGGCCGCGCCGAAAGCGCCGTCGAAGCAGTCGTCAATCGCGGCAAGCGCTTCCGCTTCCGTCATGGCCACGGTCACGCCCTTGCCGGCGGCAAGCCCGTCCGCCTTGATGACGATGGGTGCGCCCTGCGCACGAACATAGTCCTTGGCCGGCTCTGCGGATTTGAAACGCTGGTAAGCGCCGGTCGGAATATCGTAGCGCGCGCAGAGATCCTTGGTGAAGCCCTTGGAACCCTCAAGCTGGGCGGCGGCTTTCGAGGGGCCGAAAGTGGCGATGCCGGCGGCACGCAGGTCATCCGCAAGACCGGCAACCAGCGGCGCTTCCGGGCCGACCACGACGAAGTCGATTGCCTTTTCCTTCGCAAAGGCGATGACGGCTGCGTGGTCTTCCACATCAAGCGCCACCAGCGTCGCATGGTCGGCGATGCCGGGATTGCCAGGGGCGGCATAAAGCTCATCGAGCAGGGGAGACTGGGCAATTTTCCACGCCAGCGCATGTTCGCGTCCGCCGGAACCGATCAACAGAACTTTCATGGTCAATACCCCTGCAAATTCGCCAGTAACCTTGTGTCAGGGGCGTTAAGGGCAGGGGGGCGAAAGGTCAAGGAGAAAGCGCCGCAAATGCCCGTCTTTCCCTTGAACGCCGCCTTTCCTGTGGAATCGTTGCCGCCTCTTGTTGTCACGCCACAATCAGACATTATGTTCGCCGCTCCAGACGTGAAAGCAGAGAACCCCCAAGAGTCCCCTATGACCGCAGACAATGCCCGCCTCGCCTCGCTCATCGCCACCGAAATCAACGCCCGCGCCGATCAGGTAAAGGCGGCGGTGGCCCTGCTGGACGAGGGTGCGACCGTTCCCTTCATCGCCCGTTACCGCAAGGAAGTGACGGGAGGGCTGGACGACACCCAGCTTCGCACGCTTTCGGAACGTCTCGTTTATCTGCGCGAACTCAATGCGCGGCGCGCCTCCATTGTCGATTCCATCACCGGTCAGGGCAAGATGACCGATGAATTGATGGTCAAGATCATGCAGGCGGGCACCAAGGCGGAGCTGGAAGATCTCTACCTGCCCTACAAGCCGAAGCGCCGCACCCGCGCGGAAATCGCCCGCGAACGCGGTCTCGGCCCGCTGGCAGATGCCATCTGGGAAAACCGCGCCGCCGATCCGGCGAAGCTGGCGGAAGCTTATGTTCAGGGCGAGGTGGCCGATGTGAAGGCGGCACTGGAGGGCGCTCGCGACATCGTGGCGGAAACCATGACGGAAAATGCCGATCTTCTCGGCCGCCTGCGCGATTACATGCGCCAGAACGCCACCTTCCGCGCCAAGGTCGTGGATGGCAAGCAGGCATCGGGTGAGAAATTCTCCGACTATTTCGATCATTTCGAGCGCTGGGCGACGGTGCCGGGCCACCGGGCGCTGGCCATGCTGCGCGGCTGGAACGAGGAAGTGCTGACGCTGACAATCGATGTCGATGCGGACGATCCCTCACCGGTCAAGCCCGCACAGCGCACCATCGCCGCCGCCTTCGATATCCGCAATGCCGGCCCCGCCGATCAATGGCTGATGGAAGTGGCTGGCTGGACGTGGCGGGTGAAGCTTTCCATGTCGCTCTCGCTCGATCTGATGCGCGAATTGCGCGAGCGCGCCGAAGAAGAGGCGATCCATGTTTTCGCCCGCAATCTCAAGGATCTGCTGCTGGCAGCCCCTGCCGGCTCCCGCGCCACCATGGGGCTCGATCCGGGCATCCGCACCGGCGTCAAGGTGGCTGTGGTGGATGGCACCGGCAAATTGCTTGATACCACGACGGTCTATCCCTTCCCGCCTAAGAACGATGTGCGCGGCACGCAGGCGGAACTTGCTGTCCTCATCCGCAAGCACAATGTTGAGCTGATCGCTATCGGCAATGGCACCGGCAGCCGCGAGACGGAAAAGCTGGTCGCCGATCTTCTGGCGCAGATGCCGGCTTCGGGGCAAAGCCCACCAAGGTCATCGTCTCGGAGGCGGGCGCTTCGGTCTATTCCGCCTCGGAACGGGCCGCCGCCGAATTCCCCAATCTCGATGTCTCGCTGCGCGGCGCGGTCTCCATCGCCCGCCGCCTTCAGGATCCGCTGGCGGAACTGGTGAAGATCGAGCCGAAATCCATCGGTGTCGGCCAGTACCAGCATGACGTCGATCAGGGCCGTCTCAGCCGTTCGCTCGATGCTGTCGTGGAAGATGCGGTGAACGCCGTCGGCGTCGATCTCAATACCGCCTCTTCGCCGCTTCTGGCGCGGGTGTCCGGTCTTGGCAGTTCGATTGCCGATGCCATCGTCGCCCATCGCGACCAGACCGGCCCCTTCGCCAGCCGCAAGGAATTGCTGAAGGTGCCGCGCCTCGGCCAGCGCACCTTCGAGCAATGCGCCGGCTTCCTGCGCATCCCGAACGGCAAGGAGCCGCTGGATGCTTCCTCGGTTCACCCGGAAGCCTATGGCGTGGCGAAGAAGATCGTCGCCGCCTGCGGCCGCGATCTGCGCTCGCTGATGGGCGACAGCGCCGCGTTGAAGGCGCTCGATCCGAAGAAGTTCATCGATGAGCAATTCGGCCTGCCGACCGTAAAAGACATCATCGCCGAACTGGAAAAGCCCGGCCGCGACCCGCGCCCGAGCTTCAAGACCGCGACCTTCGCCGAGGGTGTGGACGAGATCACCGATCTGAAACCGGGAATGCTGCTGGAAGGCACCGTCACCAATGTCGCCGCCTTCGGCGCTTTCGTGGATATCGGCGTGCATCAGGACGGGCTGGTGCATGTCTCGCAGCTCGCCGACCGTTTCGTGAAAGACCCGCATGAGGTCGTCAAGGCGGGCGATGTGGTCAAGGTGCGGGTCGTGGAAGTGGATGTGAAGCGCAAGCGCATCGGTCTCACCATGCGCAAGGATGGCGGCGAGGCAGCGCCGCAGCCGATGCGCGAGAAGGGCAATGCCAGCGCCATGCGGCATGCGACAGCCAAGCCGAAAGAGCGCAACGAGGGGTCGCAAACCGGTGGTGCGCTGGCCGCCGCTCTGGCTGAAGCCATGAAGCGACGCTGACCTGCGGTTGAAATGATTTTTTACCAAAAAGCCCCGCCATATACCCTGGAGGGGCTTTTTGCTTGATGAAATCGTTCAATTTTTTTGAAATAAGACTATCTTGAAACTTGTGCCGAAAGGAATACGGTCAGGAAAATTGATAAGTGAGACTTAGCAATTGGGGGTGCCATGGCGTCGTCTCTGCATGTTCTTCTCGAAAAGATAATCAAGACCGGTGATCTCACCGTCAACAGCCCGGGCGGCAGCCGCACATTCGGCAACGGCGCGGGAAAAAAGGTGGTTCTGAACTTCACCGACGAAGCCGCCATGCAGGAGATCGCCGCTGATCCGGCGCTGAAGCTGGCTGAAATGTATATGGAAGGCCGGGCGAAGGTCGCGGAAGGCGACATCTACGATTTTCTGGCGCTGGTCAAAGGCAATACGCTAAGCGAGGCCCTGTCCTTCGGCATGATCTGGCGCGGCATGGCGCGCATCATCGCCGCCCGCATCAAGATGCATCTGCCGGTCAACCACAACAAGAGCAACGTTGCCCATCATTACGATCTGAGCGCCAAGCTGTTCGATCTCTTCCTCGATGAGGACTGGCAATATTCCTGCGCCTATTTCAATCCGCCCGGCATCAGCCTCTATGAAGCGCAGGTTGCCAAAAAACGGCACATTGCCGCCAAGCTGAGGACCGAGCCGGGTCAGAGCGTGCTGGAAATCGGCTCCGGCTGGGGCGGCATGGCGATGTATATTGCCGAAAGCGCCGGTGCGGATGTGACCGGCATCACGCTCAGCGAAGAACAGCTGCGCGTTTCCCGCGACCGCGCCGCCAAACGGGGCCTTGCGGCCAATGTCCGTTTCGAATTGCAGGACTACCGCTACCTGCCGGCTTCGAAAAAATACGATCGCATCGTCTCCGTCGGCATGTTCGAACATGTCGGGCCGACCCATTATCGCGATTATTTCGACAAGGTGGCGGAGGTGCTGGACGACAGGGGTGTGATGGTGCTGCATTCCATCGGCCAGCCCTATCCGGCGCTCGCGACCAATCCCTTCATCGAAAAATATATTTTCCCCGGCGGTTATATTCCCTCGCTTGCCGAGGTGCTGCCGGCCATCGAAAAATCGCGGCTGCTGGTGAAGGATATCGAAATCCTGCCCATGCATTATGCCCATACGCTTCGCCACTGGCGCGAACGTTTCGTGGCGCGCAGGGCCGAAGCGGTGGCGCTTTATGACGAACGCTTCTTCCGCATGTGGGAGTTTTATCTGGCGGGTTCGGAAATGGCCTTTACCCACGAAAACTTCCACATTTTCCAGATTCAGATCGCCAAGGATCGCGATGCCGTGCCGCATAGTCGCGACTACATTGCGCGGAACGAGGCGAAGCTGCTGGAATTCGAAAAGACGCGCGCGCCGCTGGAGAAGGTGACATTCTGACCACGGCCGAATGACGAACGTTTCCGCACACGCGGCGTCATCCTCGGGCTTTCTTGTCCGAGGATCTATCCACGTTGCGTAAAGTCCTTCGGTCGCAGATGCTCGGGACAGGCCCGAGCATGACGGAGGTGAGGTTTTGAGGCCTTATCGCCACCCTCCGCAGGAGGCGAATTTCAACCCGCGCTGGTTAATGAAATGGAAAGACAATCCCTCTAATTCTACGGACACCTGTCTGTATTGCGTTTCTGGGGTTCTTTCATGTTCAAGCCATCAGCGGCAGCCGCCGCCTGTGTCCTGTCGCTTTTTGCCGTGGGCAATGCCCATGCAGAAGGCTGGTTTTCCGGCGACTGGTATCTGAAGCTCGGCGGCGCGGGTTTCACCGCACCGAAATATCAGGGCGACAACAAGAATGAATTCGGCTTCTCGCCCATCATTTCGCTCGGCCGCCAGGGCCAGGGCGCGCGTTTCACCTCGCGTAACGACAGCGCCTCGATTTCGCTTCTGGACAACGGCCCGATCAGCATGGGTCTTGCCGGAAAGCTGGTGTCCCCGCGCGACGAGGGCGACTCGTCCGATCTGAAGGGCATGACCCGCATCAAGCGCGGCGGCGAGCTCGGCGGTTTCGCCGAGGCCTATCCGACCGACTGGCTGCGCGTTCGCGGCGAAGTCCGTCAGGGCATTCGCAGCCATAGCGGCGTGGTCGGCGATGTTGCCGTCGATGCCTTCACCGATATCGCCCCCGGCATCCAGATTTCCGCCGGTCCGCGCGCGACATGGGTGAGCAGCAAATACAATGAGCGTTATTACGGCGTAAGTGCCGCACAGACGGCTGCCGGCGCGCCATCGCCCTATAGCCCGGGCGGCGGCCTGCATTCCGCCGGCATCGGCGCCGCCATCACCTGGAAAGTCACCGAAAACGCCGAGGTCGGCTCGTTTGCGGAATATCGCCGCCTGACCGGTGACGCCGCCGACAGTTCGCTGGTGCGCGAACGCGGCTCGAAGAACCAGTTCATCATCGGCGTTCAGGCGAGCTACAAGTTCAATTTCTCGCTGCCCTGATAAATAGCGGCGATACGGTCCTGCAAAGCCCCGTGGCGAAACCGCTGCGGGGCTTTTCCGCGTGTGCGGCCGGGTGCTGAAATCCATTCCGATTTTCCCGCCGATGCTGTAGAACCATCCCATGGTTCACCACAGCGATTTTTCAGATCGCGTCTCCGACGCGCCATCCAATAACTGGGTCTATCGGATTTTGCCGAGGCCCCTCTGGCCCTATGCGCAGCTGGCACGGTGGGATCGCCCCATCGGCTGGCAATTGCTGATGTGGCCATGTTTCTGGTCCGCAGCCCTTGCGGCAAATGTCGCGATGACGAGCGGCGGCTTTTCCTGGGCGACGCTGATCTGGCATCTGGTGCTGTTCTTCGTCGGATCGGTGGCGATGCGCGGCGCGGGTTGCACCTATAATGATCTGGCCGACCACAAGATCGACATGGCCGTGGCGCGCACCCGTTCGCGGCCGCTGCCTTCCGGCCGCGTGAGCCGGTCGCAGGCCAAGTTCTTCATCGTCCTGCAGGCGCTAGCGGGGCTTGTCGTGCTCCTGCAGTTCAACAGTTTCGCAATCGCCACCGGCATATTCTCGCTGATCTTCGTGGCGATCTATCCCTTCGCCAAGCGCTTCACCAACTGGCCGCAATTTTTCCTCGGCCTTGCCTTTTCCTGGGGTGCGCCGATGGGCTGGGCGGGACAGTTCGGATCGATCGCCTGGCCGGCTGTCCTGCTTTATGTCGGCTCCATCGCCTGGACGATCGGTTATGATACAATCTACGCCCATCAGGACAAGGAAGACGACACCGCCGTGGGCATCGGTTCAACCGCCCTGCTGTTTGGTGAGAACACACATCGCTGGCTGGTTTTCCTTTATGGCACAGCCCTTGTCATGATGTTCCTGTCGTTCTGGGTCGCGGGTGTTAACGTCATTGCCTATAGTGGCCTTGCCGCTGCGGCCATCATGCTGTTCCGGCAGGTCTGGGTGCTCGATATCGATGATGTCGATCAGTGCCTCGTGCTGTTCAAATCCAACAACCGCGTCGGCGTGCTGATTTTCGCGGGCCTCATCCTGCCGCTCCTGCTGGCGTAAGCCTGCGAAAACACGGAATGAAAAAGCCCGGCCGCGTCATCCGCGCCGGGCTTTTTTGATTTGTCTGGCTGAAGATTATCAGCTGCGGGCGATGATTTCCTTGCCCTCGATCTTCATGCTCATGCCCAGCGAACCGGTGGAGCGGCGAACGAGGAAGCGCGGGCGACGCTCCGCGAAATAGGAATGGCGGCGGCGCGGGCGGGTATTCTGGGTGCGCACCTTGCCGAGATGTTCTTCCAGCGGACGGGCGACGCCATCGGCTTCCACCATCAGCATGGGAATACGGTAGGCCTCGGACCAGCTGCGCCAGTCGGCGGCGATGTCGCAGAGATCGTGGGCAACGAGAAGCGGAACGCAGAGGTCCGGATCGTCGTGGTGCAGCTCCAGCGTCACCGTTACCTGTCCATCGCCATGGTCGATGGCACGGGCGGCAACGCCCTTGAAGGCACGGGCTGGCAAAGCGAAGGACAAAGGCAGGCCGGAAGAGGACAGAACCTTTCTCAGAACGGCGCCCCGTTCATCGAGAGTGACGGCGACATCGGTCGCGCCATTGCCTTTTCCATAGGTGACCTGTTGCGGAAAACGTGCCGGGTCGAGTCTGAGAGTGGCGACGGCCCAGTCGGGCTTCAGAACGG
Organism: Agrobacterium sp. LMR679; assembly: GCF_027157905.1. Taxonomy (NCBI): domain Bacteria; kingdom Pseudomonadati; phylum Pseudomonadota; class Alphaproteobacteria; order Hyphomicrobiales; family Rhizobiaceae; genus Agrobacterium; species Agrobacterium sp. LMR679. Next base: position 1,745,898 of record NZ_JAPVOJ010000002.1, read on the forward strand.
TCTTGGTCATGTTTATTCTACCCTTGTTTTACCTGAGAGCCGGTTTCCGGTCTTCTCATCGGGACTTTTCGTCCTCTGATGTCGGGAGAATATCCGCCGCATGTTCGAGACTGCTTAAAAATCGCGGTTAAGAAAACTTTGCATTCCCAAATGGTTAGCAAAACACACTGTGGCATGGTTTCGCTTAGGTAAAAGAGATCGGGACAATGCGGTTTTTATCCCGGACGAAATTGTGCTCTTTCAAGCTCCGGGCAAGGCGTCTCCCGCATAGTCAGGCAAAGGCTTGCCGTGCGTCCCGATGGAGGCGCGATGGGTGGATTGAAAACCGGAGCATTCGGCGTCTGAAGCGACGCGCGGGTCTCCAGGGGGCATTCGGATGGTATCGACTTATCTCAGCTACGACCTCATCAACCGCGATATGAAGGCAAGCCTGTCGCGTGTGTCGCAGCAGGGGCTCATCGAGCGGCAGACGACATATTACAAGGAAAACATCGGCAATGTGAAAAGCGTCGATGAGTTCCTCGACGATTACCAGCTCTATTCCTATGCCATGGATGCCTTCGGTCTCGGCGAGATGACCTATGCCAAGGCCTTCATGAAAAAGGTGCTGGAAAGCGATCTGAACGACCAGAACAGCTTCGCCAACAAGCTCACCGATGAGCGGTATAGGGAATTCGCGGCAGCCTTCAACTTCACCACATCGACGAAGACCGTTCAGACGGAAGCGCAGCTCGACAAGATGATCGGGCTTTACGATACGTCGATAACCGATCTCGATGACAGCCTCGCGGAAGAGACCCGTTATTACAAGGCGATTGTCGGCACGGTGACCAATGTCGACCAGCTGCTGCGCAACGACCGCACCCGCGCCTATATCTTTCAGGTCTTCGGCATCGATGAGAAGACCTATTCCTATGCCCATATCAAGGGATTGATGACGAGCGACATCAACGATCCCGACAGCTACATCAACCAGAAATACGGCACGGCCTATAATGACGCGGTCGAAAAACTGACGATGAAGGGCAATATCGAACTGCACGCGCAGGTCACCGCCCGGATTACCGCAATCGACACCGAACTCGCCGGCACCGGTTTGACGGCGGAGGAGCGCACGCAACTGGAGGCGGAAAAAGTGACGCGCCAGGACCAGCTGACGCAGCTTGAGGCGGTGTTGCCGCCACAGGATGAGTGGGAAGCGAAGCTCGCCGCCATCAAGGCCGAGCAGACGACGCTCACCAGCACCGTCACGCAATATAACAAGATGGCGCAGCTCGCCACCGCCTTCGAGTTCAAGAACGACGGCACGGTGACCGCCGGTCAGGCGCAGACGGCGGATAATCTAAAGGCCCTGACGGATGCCTATATCGGCAGCGCCCCGCGCGTGACGCCAACCGTCGCCACACTGAACCGGGATTATTTCGAATCGAAGATCGGTTCGATCAAGACCGTAACGGAACTGACCTCGGATACCCGGCTTCTCAACTATATCAGGACCGCATTCGACCTTAACGACCTCACAGTCGTCACGGCAACGATCCAGAATATCCTGACCAGCGATCTGAGCGATCCGAACAACTACATCGCGACCGTCGGCAAGAACGACAAGCGTTATATCGCCTTGAGAAATGCCTTCAATTTCCAGACCGACGGAACGCTGGCAGACGGCACGACACCCCAGACGACGGCACAGACCGCGACCACCACCAGCGGTTATATGACCTATTATAACGACAAGGATGACGCCGCCGACGAGAAGGCGCTGAAGCTGTTCAAGAGCGATATAGCCAGCGTCACATCCGTCAAGGATTTCATCGACAGCAGCGCGGTCTATACCTATGCGCTGAAAGCCGTCGGCCTCGATCCGACCAAGGTGAATTCCGCCGATATCCGCAAGGTCCTCACCAGCGATCTGCAGGATAAAAAGAGCTTCGTCTACACGCTCAAAGACGAGCGTTATGTCAAGCTGGCGGAGCTGTTCAACTTCGCCTCCGATGGTAGCGTCGGTACACCGGTTCTGGCGCAGTCGGAAATCGAGATGCAGACCATGTCGGCCGACTACATCAAGAAAAAATCGGCGTTCGGCACGGAAAAGGACAAGGAAACGGCGACGAAGGAATCGGAATATTTCACGGCCGAGATGCAGAAGATCAAAACGCTCAAGGAATTCCTGAGCAATGATCGCCTGACGAAGTTCGCGATGGAGTCGCTCGGCATCGATCCCGAAAGCGTGACCAAGGAACAGCTCGAAAAGGCCTTCACCTCGAAGCTCGATGACAAGGACAGCTACGTCAACAAGGAGATGGACCCGGTCTTCCGCCGCCTCGTCACCGCCTTCAATTTCAATACCGACGGCACGCTTCTTCACGAGGACCGCAGCCTGATCCAGACGCGGCGCGGCCTTTACGAGACGCTGGACAATTATCTCACCCAGACGCTGGAAACGCAGGCGGGCGAAGAAAATGCCGGTGTGCGCCTGGCGCTCTATTTCAAGCGCATGGCGGCCGGAACGACGTCCTATTACTCGATCCTCGCCGACACGGCGCTCCAGAGCTTCATCAACACCACCTTCGGGATTCCGGACGAACTCGCCAATGCCGAGGTCGATACGCAGGTGACGATGATGAAGAAATATTTCGACATCGAGGACTTTCAGGATCCGGAAAAGGTCAAGAAGCTGGTCGCCCGTTTCACCATCATGTACGACAATCAGCAGAACACCACCGATCCGATCATGACGCTCTTCAACGGCAGCGGTTCGGTGGGCATAAGCGCCGATACGCTGCTGGCGGTTGCCACGCTGCGCGCGCGGTAACAGAGAAAGCGCGGAGGAGCGACGGGAGGATCTGGGTTAGACGGCTTGCGGCCGATGACAAAGCCTCCCGCATACGCGACGCCATCCCTGGGATTTATACTATCCTCTTACCACCCCGGCAGCATGTGCCCGGCGCGCAGGCGCGGCATCTTGGGGTAGGTCTTCACATCGCTGTCCATTTCGTCGGCAACGCTCATCGGCGAGATATTGTCGAGGCAGGCGGTTATGTGATCGGTGATGGCGTTCACCAGCGAGGGGGAGAGGCCCGGCCGTTTCATAAGGCCGATCTGCACCGGCGGCAGGGGCGGGAAGCCGTCCGCGGCGGTCAGAACCTTCATGCCGGTGCGCAGCGCCGATTCCGGCAGCACCGAGACGGCCATGCCCGCCAGTACGGCGGCGGCGACCACGGTGGAAGACCAGCTCGTGAACAGAACCTGATAATCCCGCCCATCGGCATCGAGCGCCGAACAGGCAAGCTGGCGCCAGTGGCAATCGCGCCGCCCGACGGCGAGCGGCACGGGTGCATCGTCCTTCAGCGGATGATTGGCGGAGGCGACCCAGCAGAGCGGTTCGGTGCGCACCACATCCGAGGAGCGCGCGCGCGGATTATGGGTGACGAGCGCGATATCCAGCTCGCCGCGCGCCATTTTTTCGGCAAGGCTGACCGAAGGTTCACAGACGATATAAAGCTCGACATTGGGATGGGTCTTGGCGAAGCGCCCGATGATCTCCGGCATGTAGCGGTCGGCATAGTCATCGGGCGTGCCGATGCGCAGCGTGCCTTCCAGCCGGTTGTCGTCGAAGGCGGCGATCGCCTCATTATTGAGGCGGATAATGCGGCGGGCGTAATTCATCAGCTTTTCGCCCTCCGCCGTCAGGCGGTTGCCACGCCCGTCCTTGGCGAAAAGCTGCTTGCCGATCCGTTCTTCCAGCCGTCGCATCTGCATGGAAACGGCGGATTGCGTCTTGAAAACGCGGTCTGCGGCCTTGGTGAAGCTGCCCGTATCGACGATGGCGATGAAGGTATGCAGCTGGTCTATGTCGAGAGGTGCGGACATGGATGGCCATCCATCAGAATGATTGATGTCTCACATTAGAAACATTCGTTGGACTGATCAATAGTCTTGCGACATTTTGACACCCAGCAAATCAATATCAACCCCGGGCCGGCGAAACGTCAGGCCCCCAACCCGAGGCAGCTTCTCGCGCGTGGTGCGCCGGGGGCGGTGCCGCATCGTGCCGTTACGAAAGGATAAGTGTCATGCGCACGGCAGAACGGAGAATGGAACTGGAACTCGCAACCTCGCGGCAGAACGATACGCTTCGTCGTGTCGCTGTCCTCTTTGCTTTCCGCGTCAAAACGTTCTTGCAGCGCATCTACAATCGTATCGTGGCCAATGGCCTCACGGAACTCGATGACCGCCTTCTGGCCGATATCGGTCTGGCGCGCTCGGATGTGAGGGATGCGCTCAATACCGGCCTGCTCGAGGATCCGACCGCCCATCTGACCCGCGCCGCACGCAACCGCGCGGTGACCCGGTTCAAGACCGTTTAAAGCATTTCCAGGAAAAACGGGCCCCGGTTTTCCGTCCGGAAATGCACCAAAACGTTCCAGAATGTTCGGGCAATTCCGGCAGACCTCCAGCCGCCGGAATTGCCTTCGAACGGAAAAGTTTTCCCCGCAGGGTGATTTGCCAATAGCCCTGCCTTTGCCCGGTGTCAGGCCCCTCGGCCGCGCCGGGCTTTTTTAATGGCGTCGCAATTTTCTCAATACTGATATTCTTCGAATACCGGCAGCACGGAGCCGCCCCAGCGACCGTTGTAAAGCGCAAGCAGGTCTTCGGCGAGCGTAGTCTTCTTGGCCAGAACTTCATCCAGCGACGACAGGAACACGGTTTCGTCCTGCCCTTCGCCGTTCAGGCGCTTGCGGTTTTTGAGGCCGGTGCGGGAAATGTCGAGCACCTCGCGGGCGAGACCGAGAAGCGGCTTGCCGGCGATCTCGGCGGAAAGACCCCTGGCCGGAACGGCATCGCGAAGGGCGATGACCTCATCGAAACTCCAGCCGGCGGTCAGCGCATCGGCAGCGGTCAGCGCCTCGTCATCGTAAAGAAGGCCGACCCAGAAAGCGGGAAGGGCGCAGATGCGCCTCCACGGGCCGCCATCCGCACCGCGCATTTCCAGAAAGCGCTTCAGGCGCACGTCGGGGAACAGGGTGGAAAGATGGTTCGTCCAATCGCCCATGGTCGGCTGCCAGTCGGCGATTTCACCCTTCAGCGCACCGTTCATGAACTGGCGGAAAGTGACATGGGTGCAATCATGATATTTGCCGTCGCGCACGATGAAATACATCGGCACGTCGAGCGCCCATTCCACATAGTCCTTGAAGCCGAAATCATCGCTGAAGGTGAAGGGCAGCACGCCCGAGCGGCGGTTGTCGGTGTCGCGCCAGATATCGCCGCGCCAGGAAAGAAGACCGTTCGGCTTGCCTTCGGTGAAGGGCGAGGAGGCGAAGAGCGCTGTCGCCAGCGATTGCAGCTTCATGGAAACGCGCATCTTCCGGCGCATGTCCGCTTCGGAGGAGAAATCGAGATTAACCTGAATGGTGCAGGTGCGGTACATCATGTCGAGCCCCTTGGTCCCGACCTTCGGCATATAGCGCGTCATGATCGCGTAACGCGATTTCGGCATGCGCGGCGTTTCGTCGTAGCTCCACAGCGGGCTGCCGCCAATGCCGAGGAAACGGATGCCCATCGGCTCAGCCACTTCGCGCAGCGTCGCCAGATGCTGGTTGGATTCCTTGCAGGTCTGGTGCAGGTTTTCGAGCGGCGCGCCCGATAACTCGAACTGGCCGCCCGGCTCGATGGAGATGGCACCCATGCCGTGCTGCTCGCCAAGGCCGATGATGTTTCCGCCGTCCATGATCGGCTCCCAGCCGAGCTTTTCCTGCATGCCCTTCAAAAGCGCTGAAATGCTGGCTTCGCCGAAATAGGGAACGGGACTGTTATCCTCGCGGAAAAACGCGAATTTTTCATGTTCGGTGCCGATGCGGAAGTCGGCTTCAGCTTTGCAACCGCCCGCCAGATAATCTGTAAGCTCCGTGACGGAGGAGAGGGGGGTCTGGTCGGTCGTGTCGCGTGCCATGGCTTACCTTGTTATGACGTCTCTGTTGCGGCGAGGCATATGATTGGCAGATAGGGCCGGATCGTATCCGGAGGCAAATGAATTTCTTTTAAAGATGCATCAAGCGCAATGGGGCCATTCAATTCCAGTCGCCGATCGCCGCCTGAATGACCGCGAGCGCGGCGACGGCGGCCGTATCGGCCCTCAGGATACGCGGCCCCAGCGGAATGGGGGTAACGAAGGCAAGGCCGCGCAGAAGCTCCCTTTCTTCCTCGGAAAACCCGCCTTCCGGGCCGACCAGCAGGGCAAGTTTGCGCTCCGTGACGGCTTGCAGGATCGGCAGCGGATTTTGCCCCGCATCGCCCTCGTCGCAATAGATGATGCGCCGGTCGTGGGGCCAGCTCTCGAGCATGTCCTTCAGTTTCACCGGCTCGGCCACCTCGGGCAGAGACAGTATGCCGCACTGCTCGGCGGCTTCGATGGCGTTGGCGCGCAGTTTTTCGGTATTGTGGATCTTGCCCTGAACATGCTGCGTCATCACCGGCTGCAACAGGCCGGCGCCCATCTCCACCGCCTTCTGCACCAGATAATCCATGCGCCCGACTTTCAGCGGCGCGAAAAGATAATGCAGGTCCGGGGTGTTCGGCTGGGGCCGTGTCTGCTCGAGGGGGACGAGCACGATCTTCTTGCGGCTCGGAAAGGCAAGTTTCGCTTTCCATTCGCCGTCGCGACCGTTGAACAGCAGAATTTCCGCACCGTCGGTCATGCGCAGCACATTGGCGAGATAGTTGAACTGCTCGGCTGTCGCCTCCTGCGCGACGCCTTCGGCAAGGCTGGCTTCGATATACAGGCGTTGCATCCGGAAATTGGCGCGCATGGGATTCTGTTTCAGGTTCAGAGAAAGAGGGAGGACATGAGCCAGTAGAGCAGCGCCGCAAGCGTTGCGCTGGAAGGAACGGTGACCAGCCAGGCGGCGATGATCGTCATGAAGTGCGAGCGGCGGACGAGATAACGGCGGCGTATCTCGGAAGGATTGTCGGCATATCTTTCAGACCGGCGGGGCCTGCCGTCACCAGCCTGAACGAGCTCCTGCCGCCGCCGCGACGATTGGGTGTACCATTCGCGGAAGAAACCGACGCCGAACACTGCACCGATTGCCGTGTGGGTGGTGCTGACCGGCAGGCCGAAGCGTGAGGCAACGAGCACGGTGAGCGCCGTGGCCACGGAAACGCAGAAGGCGCGCATCGGATTGAGTTTGGTGATCTGCTCACCGACGAGGCGGATGAGGCGCGGGCCATAAAGAAGAATACCGCAGGAAAGCCCGAAGGCGCCGACCAGCATTACCCACATCGGTGCACGGGCGGAGGTGCTCACCGCCTCGTCATGCAGGGCCCGCACGATGGCCACGACGGGCCCGATGGCGTTCGAAACGTCATTCGCCCCATGAGCGAAGGACATCAGGCCGGCGGCGAGAACCAGCGGCCACTGGAACAGGATTCGAAGCGACTGGTTGCGGTTTTCCAATCCTTCCGATTGTTTGCGGATGATCGGCACGCAGAGCCGCCAGACCACGAGCCCGGTCACCAGCCCGGTGAGGCTGGCATGGCCAAGCGACACATGCATCAGCTGCCGCAATCCGACCCAGATGAGATAGGCCATGAAGACGCCCGCCATCAAACCGATGAGAACCGGAACCCACAGCCGGGCGGAGGTGAGCTTGTCCTCGCGGTAAATGATGAATTCCTTGATGAAAGCAAGGATGGCGACGGCGATGATGGCGCTGATGAAGGGCGCCAGTACCCATGCGAAGGCAATGCTGCCGAGCGAAAACCAGTCGACCGCCTTCGCCCCATAGGCGGCCATTCCCGCGCCCGCAACCCCGCCCACCACCGTATGGGTGGTGGAAATCGGCGCTCTCGTCCAGGTCGAGATATTGACGAGAAGGCCGGCGGCGAGAAGCGCCGAGAGCATCGCCCATGAAAAGGCGGTCCTGTCGGGAATGGTCTCGATGTTGATGATGCCGCTGGAAATGGTCTCGACGACGTTGCCGCCGGTGATCAGCGCGCCGGCAATCTCGCAGATGGCGGCGATGATGAGGGCGGCGGCAAGCGGCATGGCCTTGGCCCCAACCGCCGGGCCGACATTGTTCGTGACGTCGTTCGCGCCGATATTGATCGCCATATAGGCGCCGATGGCGACGGCGGCGATGATGATGACCGAGCCCGCGGTGCCGGTGACGAAGACGCCGGCGAAGATGGCCGCCAGGACAACGAACATGAACCCCGCGCCAAGGCCGGCAAGCTGCTGCGTGACATGCAGCGTCGCCTCTTCGACACGGGTAATTTTGTCGAGATCCTTGTCGAGCGTCGGTTTCATATTCGATGGCGGCTTGATTGCCATTCAGACCTCGTTTGCCAGCATTCCCTTTCGTCCGGCAGTGTCGCAGGTTGAAGGCAATTTTACAGAAAGACTGTTACATCTCGCACATCTTTCCAAAAGGAAAGACGATAAAAGCCATGTTGGAAAAACAAACTGCACATTGTCACGTTCGGGGCGGGCGCGCTATTTCGAATGCGTCATCCGCTTGTCGAAAGCGAGCATCAGCGCTTTCAGTTCCGGCTCGTTGACCCGCGTGGTCGCCTCCTGGGGGCTGACCCATTCCAGCCGTCTCGAGTCCCTTTCGGGAAAGCTTTCCTGCATTTCGGAAACTTCGAGCAGATGCACCTGAACGCGGCACGGCACATTGATGCCGCTGTTCAGTTTTTTTCATATTCATAATAACCGAAGGGAGCCTTCTCCACCGTGCCTTTGACGCCGGCTTCCTCATAAGCTTCCTGTTCGGCCACCGCATGGGCCTTCTTGTTGGCCATCGGCCAGCCCTTGGGAATGACCCACCGTCCCGTATCCCTGCTGGTCAGCAGCAGGACTTCCGGCTCCGGATGCTTTTTGGACAATCGATAGCACAGCGCCGCATATTGCTGTCGCGGCGGTCTGCGCAACATCAAGCCAACGTCTGTCGCCAATCGATTCAAAATCTTCAATCCGGATTGATCCTTCTTTGCCGGGTAGTGATAATTGCTAATATAGAGATGCCGTAAGTTCCGCCAATCCCCCTTCACCTATAACCCACTACTGTCTTCACGCTGATGAAGCCTGCGGGCAAAGATGGACATGGTGGATATGCGAACAAAGCTTCGACCGGGTGGTTCCCCGGCCGGACAGCCGATGCGGTAATACTCTCTCCGCCCGCCTTCAAGCATACTGAATGCAAAGCCGCTATGAATTGTAGCCGGGGCTGGTTTTAGTCCGGAGTTAATCCCCAGTGCCGGAGACCTTCGACCACACCGTCCGCTTCCTTCGCAGCCGAGTGAAAGAAGCGCATATCATGATATGCCAGCGAGACGAGCTCCGGCAGGGCATTGCCCACGATCACGCCGCGAATATTCTTTAGCTCAAACATCGCCCGATCGTTGCCAGTATCGCCCGCAACCACTGATTCGTCGAGGCCGATGCGTAGTTGTCCACATAGCCATGTCAGCGCTGCGCCCTTGTCGGCGGCTTTCGGCAAGATGTCGAGGTCGCGGTCGCTGGAATAGACGATACGGGCATCGATATCCGCCGCCACAAGCGCGGCCTCAATCTCTTCGAGCGCGGCGTCATCGGCGTCATGCAGGAACCAGCTCGATTTCAAGCCGTGCTGGTAACGCTCTTCCTGCATCGTCACACCGGGAATTCCGGCCATGACCTCGGCAATCTTCTGGGGGTCGAAACCGGTGCCCAGGGACTGTGTATAGGCGCTTGCCAGCCCGCTTCGCTTTTTGGCATGCAGCATGGTGCCGACTCCGCCGATGATGTAGTCGGGCTGCGGCAGCGGCACCTCTTCGAGAAGCGCAAGCTGGTCGTCGATCAGCCGGCCGCTGTTGAAAACGAGAAGAGGACGTTGACCGTCCGGCAACGAATGCCAGAAATCGCGGAACCGGCGCGTGGCGTCGTTATCGCCGACGACGGTTCCGTCGAGATCGGTGGAAAAAAGGCGAAGCGGTCTCAATCGCCGTCGTTCCATGGTTCGGCCCAATCGGCTTCTTCCAGAACCGGCATCATGGTCCTGCCCTCCACAAGGGCGAGAAGCTGCTGGGCAATGCCGGTCCATGTGAACAGGCTGCGCGCCTTGTGCGCCCCCATGCGGGAAAGCCGCCCGTAAAGCCGCTCATGCTTGAACGGCTTCATCATGGTGATGCCAAGGTCTTCCTTGTCGAAAGGATCGGCAAACAGCGCATGGCGGCCATAGCTCACGGCCCGGAACAACCCGCCATGGATGGTGACGACGGTGGGCGTGCCGCTCGCCATCGCCTCGATCGCGGTCATGCCGAAGGGCTCGTAACGGCTGGAAAGCACGAAAAGATCGGCGGCGCGATAGATGTCCGGCAGGTCTTCATCCGCGACATAACCGGAAAACGCCACCCTGCCTTCGAGACCGAGCGCTTTCACCCGCTCCTTCAACTGGTTGAGGATCGTGGTTTCCTGCTCGTCCATATTCTCGCCGCCGACGGCCAGATGCAGCCGGGCTTCCGGTTCGCGCTCGGCAAGCACGGAAAAACCGTCGATCAGCAGGTCATAACCCTTGTTGGTCGCAAGCCGTCCAAGCGCCAGCACCGTCTTGCCCTCGAAACCGAAACGCTGCCGGATCATCTGCCGCGTCGCATCGGAAACCGGGAAGAAACGGTTGTCGTCATAACCCGGCGGGATCATGTGGATGTGCTTGCGCTTCAGACCGTAATCCTCGATCAGCACGTCCAGCTGCACCGGTGTTGTGGCGATCACCATGTCGCAGCTGCGGTAGATGATCAGCTCATGCTGGATACGTTCCCGGAAGTTGAATTCCAGTTCGAACGTATCGGCCTTTTCCGGATAGTCGGTTTCCATCTGGCGCTTTTTCCAGATGCCGAGCGAATGCGGCGTGTGCAGATGCGGGATTTTCAGCGCTTCGGATAGCCGCTGCCCGGCGACGCCGGCATCCCAGTAATGGCTGTTGATGAAAGAATAGTTCAGGTCGTTTTTCTTGATGAAACGCAGCGCATTTTCGCACCATTCCATCAGGTGGCGGTGCAGATATTCCTTGGGAATGAAATCCCGTCCGCCGCAGGGAATGCGCACCACGCGGACGCGCTCATCGACCTCATCGAATTCCGGCTGGTCTTCGAAGCGGCGGGTATAAAGATCGACGGTATAACCGAGCTGGCCGAGTTTGCGTGCAAGCTCAAGCACATAAACCACCTGTCCACCGGTATCGGCCGCGCCCAGTGGCGGGTGCGCGGCGACATAGCCATGCGTCGATATGAGAGCTATCCGCGGATAGCGTTCAGTTTCGCTCGTGGTCGTCATGGGTCCCATCTTGGTAAATTTTTCCAATTAACCCGATAAAAAGACCAAAGAGCACAAAAGGTTCCATCAAAACCTGAATAAAAGAGATGCCGTATTGCGCCGGATGTCGTTTTCAGGGGCCGCGCTGCTGCTGCCTCAGACGCGAAATCCGGTCCCATTCCCGCGCCTGGTGCGCCTTGGATGTCGTCTCCACGATGAAGTCGATATGGGCCTCCGCCGCCGCCCTTGCCGCGGCCGCATCGCCGGCGACAATCGCATCGTGGATGGCGATATGTTGCCTCAACACCTCGTCATGGGCGCCCGCGACAGTGAAGATGAGATGGCGATTGTAAAAGATGTCGTCGCTCAGAAGCCGGTAGCAGGAGCGCAACGTGTGCATCAGCACGATATTATGCGCCGCCTCGCCAATGGCGTTGTGAAATTCCACATCGCCCGCAAGCTCCTCTTCGAAACGGCCCGCCTCATGCGCTTCCCGCATTCTGTCCACGATGGCGGCGAGGTTGCGCCTGTCCGGCTCCGTCGCTCGCTGCGCGGCAAGTTCGGCGGTCATGCCTTCGATATAGCGGCGATATTCGAGGAAATCCCGCGTCGCCCGGCTGTGGCGGGTAATCAGCGCGCTCAAGGGATCGGAAAAGACCGGGCCGACAATATCGGCGACATAGGTGCCGCCGCCATGCCGGCTCACCAGAAGGCCACGGGTTTCAAGTTCCTTCAGCGCTTCCCGCAGGATAGGCCGCGAGACATCGAGGCGTTGCGCCAGTTCGCGCTCGCCGGGCAGCCTGTCGCCATCGCGCAATATGCCGTCGAGGATCAGTTCCTCGAAACGTAAGATCACCTCCTGCGATGTGCGGCTGTGCTCGATGCGCGCAAAAAGCGTTTCGTCCATCGCAGAAGTCTCCGGCGAAATCCGCCCCGTATTTCGATGGGGGCAAATTATCAGCGAAGCATCGCACTGGTCAAATATTCTATCCAGTTCCGCGCGAGTGGCGTCTTGTGTACCTGCGGCAACTCGGCATCTGCCTTTCCAAACTGGCTTTTGTTAAAGCAGGCTTGGGGCAGGGTGACGATGGCGGATTTTTGTCGTCAGATGGATCAAAACAATTACATCGGCTTCGATTGCGATGTTTTCATTGTGATCGATGTTTTAGAAATCCGGGATAGGAAGCGGGGACGAAATCGCAATGGCCAAGGGTAGATTTGCTTTCGCAAGCGCGCCGGAAAGATCGCTGGCGCTCGGGGAGGTTCATGCGCGGCCGACGGTGCTTCTCGCACCCTCGCGCATCATCGTCCAGCTCGCCTTCATGATGGATGGCGGTTCGGCCGTGCATCACTCGGTCATCGCGGAAATGTCGCGCAGCCGGGGTGTTGCGCCGCCGGAGCGCGATGCCCGCCACCATGCCATGCCCTGGGGGCAGGGGACCTTGCGCTGGGAGCGGCATACCGAATTTTCGACCTGGTTTTGGGATGGCCCCGCGCCGGAAAAATTCGGCGGCGAGATTGCCGGCGATCCCTTCGGCGACGGCTTTTCGCCGCCCGGCTCGCTGATCTCGGGCGTGCGGCTGGAAATCCGCCCGGAAAATGGCGTGGCGTCTCAGGCAGAGACGATCTTCGAGCCGACCAGCCTCTGTCACAGCGATGTGCGCGACGGTCAGGCGGCGATCCTCACCGATTTCCGGCAGGATCGCGACGGGCTGACGCAGATATTGGTGATCGACCGGGGCCTTACCGATTACAGCCGTGGCGCGCTGGTGCAGCGGCTTCTCGATATCGAGACCTATCGCACCCTTGCCATGCTCGGCCTGCCGATGGCGCAGACGCTTTCGCCCGAAATCCGCCGCATCGAGGATGGCCTGACCGGTATCACCCAGCGCATGAAAAACGGTGCGCGCGACGAGGCCGATGCGCTGCTGGCGGAAATGACCCGGCTTGCGGCCGAACTGGAGGCCAATGCCGCGCTCAGCCTCTATCGTTTCGGCGCCAGCCGCGCCTATGACGGCATCGTGCGCGAACGTATCCGGGCGCTTGCGGAAACCCCGGTGCAGGGCCACGAAACCATGGGCAGCTTTCTGGAACGGCGCATGGCGCCGGCCATGCGCACCTGTCAGTCGGTGGAGGAGCGGCAGGCCAATCTGTCGCGCAAGCTCTATCGCGCCACGGCGCTCGTCCGAAGCTGGATCGATGTGGAACTGGAGCGGCAGAATACGGTGTTGCTGAACACCATGAACAAGCGCGCCGCCATGCAGCTTCGCCTGCAGCAGACGGTCGAAGGCCTCTCGGTCGCCGCCATTTCCTATTATGTCGTCGGCCTCATCGGTTATCTAACCAAGGCGATCAGCCATGATGTGCTGCCGCTGGACCCCGCGGTGGTCACCGGCATCTCAGTTCCCTTCGCGGTTCTCGGCGTCTGGTGGGTGGTGCGCCGCATCCGCCGCTCCCATGCCGAGGGCGGGCACTGAGGGCCAAGTTTCCCTCATTCCTGTTCCCCGGAACGAGCCCGAGGATGTCACAGGAATCCAGCCGACGCGCGTCCGCGTGGCGGGAAGGACTCCTTTCAGCCCAAGGACTTGGGCTGGCTGGATCCCTGTGACAGGCACAGGGATGAGGGAGGATAGGTGGTGCCGACGCGACGCCTGCCTCAACCCTGCTCCCAATAGGGTGAAGGCCCATAGAGCCCGGCCAGATAATCGATGAACAGTCGAACCTTCGCAGGCAGGAACTGCCGGCTCGGATAAACCGCCGAGAGCGTGACGTTTCGGGATCCCTCATAACCCGGTAGAACCTGCACCAGCTTGCCGCTGCGCAATTCATGGCCGATATCCCAGGTGGAGCGCAGCGCAATGCCGAGCCCTGATATCACCGCCTCGCGGATCACCTCGCTGGAATTGGTGATTAGCATCCCTTCCGGGCGAATGCTCATCGCGCCGCCCGGTCCTTCCAGCCGCCAGACATCGTTATTATGGGCCGGCAGGCAGCGGTGCTTTTTCAGATCCTCGATTGTCGCGGGCATACCATGGGCCGCAACATATTCCGCCGAAGCGCAGAGCACGCGGCGCACTGGCGCCAGCCTGCGGGCCACGAGGCTGGAGGAATTGAGATCGGCGATACGGATGGCCAGATCGTAACCACCCTCGATGATGTCGATGAATTCGTCGCTCAGCACCAGATTGACCGAAAGATCAGGATGCCGCTCCATGAAACCCTTCAGATGCGGCGCGATATGCATGCGCCCGAAGGAGGTCGGCGCGGAAATCTTCAGCGTGCCGTTGACCGTATTGGCGCGGCCGGACACGAAATCCTCGGCCTCCTCCAGCCCTTCCAGCACGGCAAGCACCCGCTCGTAAAAGCCCTGTCCCGCTTCGGTCAGCGAGATTTGCCGTGTGGTGCGCTGGAAAAGCCGCGCGCCGAGCTTTTCTTCCAGCCGCTTGATGCGCTTGGAAATGACGGCGGGCGAATAACCAAGCTCCCTTGCGGCCAGCGACATGCTGCCGGAGGCGGCAACGCTTGCGAAGACTTCCAGATCGCCCAGATTCGTCATAGTTGTCCTCGATTGTTTCCAGAATGGAAAAAATCCATAACATTTGATTGCGCCGTTTCAAAGTGGTAAAGAAAGAATACCAGTTGGGAAAATGGCAGGGAGGAGGCGCGGTGACGCAGCCGATCAAGTTTCTGGAGCCGCGCGCGAAAGTCGTCGCCGGCCGCGCCCGCATCATAGCGGACCTCAAGGATATTCTGCCGGCGGACTGTCTTGTGCACGAACCGCGCGAACTTGTGCCTTTTGAAACCGACGCCTTCGTCTCCTATCGCCGCCTGCCGCTGGCCGTGGCGTTGCCGAAAACGACGGAAGAGGTGGCGGCGGTAATGAAATATTGCCACCACTACGGCATTCCCGTCGTGCCGCGCGGGGCTGGCACCTCGCTCTCCGGCGGCGCGATCCCGCAGGAGGATGCGGTGGTGATCGGCCTTTCCAAGATGGCCTCGATCCTCGAACTGGATTTTTATAACCGTACGGCGCGGGTGCAGGCGGGCGTCACCAATCTTTCCATTTCCGATGCGGCCGGCGCGGAAGGTTTCTTCTATGCGCCGGACCCCAGCTCGCAGCTTGCCTGCACCATCGGCGGCAATATCGGCATGAATTCCGGCGGCGCGCATTGCCTGAAATACGGCGTCACCACCAATAATCTGCTCGGTGTGAAAATGGTGCTGGTGGATGGCACGGTGCTGGAACTGGGCGGCAAGCACCTCGATGCTGCCGGCTACGATCTGCTCGCCCTCGTCTGCGGCTCGGAAGGCCAGCTCGGTATCGTGACGGAAGCGACAGTGCGGCTGATCGCCAGGCCGGAAGGTGCGCGACCGGTACTGTTCGGCTTCGAGACGTCGGAGGAGGCTGGCTCCTGCGTGGCCGATATCATCGGCGCGGGTATCATCCCGGTCGCCATCGAATTCATGGACAAGCCGGCCATCGAAATCTGCGAGGCCTTCGCCAAGGCGGGTTATCCGCTGGATGTCGGCGCGCTGCTGATCGTCGAGGTCGAAGGCTCCGAGGCGGAAATGGACGCCATGCTGGCCGACATCGTGGCGATTGCCCGAAAACATGGCGTGAAGACGGTGAAGGAATGCCAGTCGGCCATGGAAGCGGCGGCGATCTGGAAAGGCCGCAAATCCGCCTTCGGCGCAACCGGCCGCATCGCGGATTACATCTGCATGGACGGCACCGTGCCGCTCTCCCAGCTTTCCTACGTGTTGAAAAAGACGAGCGAAATCACCGACCGCCTCGGCCTTCGCGTCGCCAATGTCTTCCATGCCGGCGATGGCAACATGCATCCGCTCATCCTGTTCAACGCCAATGATCCGGAGGATGCGGCCCGCGCGGAAGAGGCAGGCAATGAAATATTGAAGCTCTGCGTCGATGCCGGCGGCTGTTTGACCGGCGAACATGGTGTGGGCATCGAAAAACGCGATCTGATGCGCCACCAGTATGGTGAGGCCGATCTTGCCCAGCAGATGGCGGTGCGGGCGGCTTTCGATGAGGGCTGGCTGATGAACCCTTCGAAGGTGTTTCCGCTGGAGGGAGGGGATGATGGGTGTGAATTTTGTGACGATGGTGGGTGTGGCTTACCCCCTCTGCCCTCCCGGGCATCTCCCCCTCAAGGGGGAGATCGACTCGCGGCGACCTCCCGCTCAATTCTCGAACGGTGCAATTGAAACGATGTGCCAGCCTCTTGCCGATCTCCCCCTTGAGGGGGAGATGCCCGGCAGGGCAGAGGGGGGTATCCCTCGCGCAAACGTCGCTATCCCATGCCCGGAGCCCGCCGCCCCATGCTGACCCCCTACGCAGAAACCCAGGTCGCCGACATCATCCGCGATCACGCCGCGCGTAAAAGCGCGCTGAAAATCATCGGCGGCAACACCCGCTCCGGTTTCGGCAATGCTGTCGCAGCAGATGAAGCACTCTCCTCCCGCGCGATGAACGGCATTGTCTCCTACCTGCCCGCCGAAATGGTCATGACCGTCAAGGCCGGAACCCCGCTCGCCACCGTCGAAGCGGCTCTCGCTGAAAACCGCCAGATGATGGCCTTCGAGCCGATGGATCACCGCCCGATCATGGGCACCGAAGGTGAACCGACCATCGGCGGCGTCTTCGCCGCCAATGTTTCCGGCCCCCGCCGTTATGTGGCCGGTGCGGCCCGCGACAGCCTGCTCGGCATACGTTTCGTCAACGGCAGCGGTGAGGTCATCAAGGCCGGCGGCCGGGTGATGAAGAATGTCACCGGGCTCGATCTGTCGAAGTTCCTCGCCGGATCGTTCGGCACACTCGGTTTCCTCACCGAAGTCACCTTCCGTGTCCTGCCGAAACCGCCTGCGGAAAAAACCGTGGTCGTTTCCGGTCTCGACGATGAAGCGGCGACGCGCATCATGGCGGCGGCAATGGCGATGAGCGTGGAGGTTTCCGGCGCGGCGCATCTGCCGGAAAGCGTTCGTTCCCGTTTCATCGATGGCGGATTGCCGGATGGCCCGGCGACCATCCTGCGGCTGGAAGGGCTTTCCGCCTCGGTGGAGGCGCGCACGGCCAAACTCCTTTCCGTCATGGATCGGGTCGGGCCGTGGGCGCTGCTGGAGGGCGAGGAGAGCGGGCTTTTGTGGCGTCAGGTGCGGGATGTCGCGCCCTATGCCGGACAGGCGGCGAAGCCCTTGTGGAAAGTATCGGTCGCGCCTTCGGTGGGTCATCAGCTTGTCGCGGCGCTGCGCATGGAAGCGGGCATCGACGCCTTTTACGACTGGCAGGGCGGCCTTGTCTGGATGCAGATGGAGGCGGACCCCGAGGCGGATTTGCTGCGCGGCGCGATCCGGGCGCTCGGCGGCGGCCACGCAACGTTGGTGAGGGCGAGCGATGCGGCGCGCGCCACGGTCGCTGCCTTCGAACCCCGCCCGGCGGCGGAAGCCATCCTGTCGTCGCGCATCAGGGAAAAGCTCGATCCGGCGGGCATCTTCAATCCCGGCAAGATGGCCGTGACGATGGAAAGGGCCGTCTGAACCATGCAAACATCCTTCACGCCCGAACAGCTGGCCGATCCGCATGTGGCGGAATCCGAAAAAATCCTGCGCAAATGTGTGCATTGCGGTTTCTGCACGGCCACCTGTCCCACCTATGTCACGCTCGGCAACGAGCTGGACAGCCCGCGCGGCCGCATCTACCTCATCAAGGACATGCTGGAAAACAGCCGCCCGGCCGACCGCGAAGTCGTCACCCATATCGACCGCTGTCTTTCCTGCCTTGCCTGCACCACCACCTGTCCCTCCGGCGTGGATTACATGCATCTGGTGGATCATGCCCGCGCCCATATCGAACAGACATACAAGCGCCCCTTCATGGATAGGCTGATCCGCAATCTTCTGGTTGCCGTCCTGCCTCATCCAGCCCGTTTCCGGCTGGCCCTGCATCTGGCCCGGCTGGCGCGGCCTTTCTCCGGCCTGCTTGCCAAAGTTCCGGCGCTGAAGCCGCTGCAATCCATGCTCGCTCTCGCTCCCGCCGCCGTGCCCGCGGCCTCCGCGTCAACCCGTCCGGGAGAGCGGCCGGCCGAAGGCGAGAAGCGTGGGCGCGTCGCCATCCTCACCGGCTGCGCCCAGCCGGTGCTCGATCCCGGTATCAACGAGGCGACGTTGCGCCTGCTGGCACGGCTCGGCATCGAGGTCGTGGTGCCGAAGGGGGAGGGCTGCTGCGGTTCGCTGGTGCATCATATGGGCCGGGAGGAAGAGGCGCTCGCCTCGGCAAGGCGCAATGTCGATGTCTGGACGCGTGAGATGGAGAGCGGCGGTCTCGACGCCATCATCATCACCGCTTCCGGCTGCGGCACCACCATCAAGGATTACGGCCACATGCTGCGGCTCGATCCGGCCTATGCCGAAAAAGCCGCGCGGGTCTCGGCGCTCGCAAAGGACATCACCGAATATCTCGCCACCCTCAATCTGCCGCAAGGGCAAAATCAGGGTCTCACGGTCGCCTATCATTCGGCCTGCTCCATGCAGCATGGCCAGAAGATCACGCTTGCGCCGAAACAACTCCTGAAGGCGGCGGGTTTTACCGTTCGCGATCCGGCGGAAGGGCATCTCTGCTGCGGCTCGGCCGGAACCTACAACATCCTGCAGCCGGAGATTTCCGCCATGCTCAAGGCGCGCAAGGTGAAGAATATCGAGGCCACCCGGGCGGATGTCATCGCCACCGGAAATATCGGCTGCATCACGCAGATCGGAACCGCCACGGATATGCCGATCCTGCACACGGTGGAGCTGCTGGACTGGGCCTATGGCGGGCCGAAACCGGCGAGGCTTTCGGTTTAGAAACGTCCCGTGGTACTTTCGACTGCGCAGTACCCGAGGCAGCTTTCGCGCACGCACTTTCGGCATCCGTCATGCCGGGCTTGACCCGGCATCCAGCCGGCGCGCGTCGGCGCGACGAGAAGAGTCTTTCCAGCCCAATGACTTGGGCTGACTGGATTCCGGCTCATGGCCGGAATGACGAAGAAAGAGAGCGTCGTCCACGCGGCACGCTCTGGGCCATATCTTTTAGAACTTATAAGCCACACCGAAATTCACCGCATTGGTGATGATATCGGTCTTCAACGAGCCGCCATTGTCGATATCGACGTCGACGAAGGAATAGGTGCCCTTATATTCCACGAAGGTCGACCAATTGTCGGTGATGCGGTAGCTGAGGCCGGCCTGCGCCTGCAGGGTTGCGCCGCCGAACTGGTATTCGAAGGTCCTGCCTGACGGGCGATATACTTCCACATGCGGCACGTTGATGCCGACGCCGGCGCCCACGTAAGGGGTGATCGGCAGCGATTCCAGCGGAAAACGGTAGAGCGCGTTGAGCGTCAGCAGGTTCAGGCCGTCGGTGAATTCGAAATGCGACCAGCCCGAGCGGGCAAGCGTCTGGTCGTCGGCATAGACCTTGTCATGGGTGAAATCGAGCGAAATACCGAAATTCCGCAGCTGGCCCTCATCGAACCAGTAGGTGCCGCGCACGCCCCAGTAAGGCGGGTTGGAAAACGACTTGCCTTCCCATCCGGCCCGGAAATCCGGCCCGTCGGAAACCTTCACATCGCTGTGCGGCGCGCTTTGCCAGCCGCCATAACCGGAAATTTCAAATTCGCCCGCGATTGCGGCAGAGAAGGAAACGCCGCTGAACAGCAGGGCGCAAACAAATAAAGTATGGCGCGGCATGAAGTGAATCCAGATTGATATCAGTAATTCACCAAAGCGTTTTTTGATAACATTTGAATGACAGAAACGAAAAACGGGCGGCCGATTGACCACCCGTTTTAAGGCCGTTCCATCATCCCCCTGAGAGAGGTTCGGCTCCTGGCGTCCCCCGCCAAGTTTCATTCCATTGAATTGAGCCGGATTGTACCGCCGCAAGGCGGCAATTCAAGCGGATACGCCGCCACACCGGCCCTGAAGCGGCCGGAAAGGCTGAACCGTTGCTGTCATATCACAATGACCTTGGTTCCGACGTTGACGCGCTCGTAAAGATCGGTGACATCCTCGTTGCGCATGCGGATGCAGCCGGAGGAATTGTTGCTGCCGATCGTCCACGGCTGGTTGGTGCCGTGGATGCGATAAAGCGTCGAGCCGAGATACATGGCGCGCGCGCCCATCGGATTGGCCGGGCCGCCTTCCATGAAGGCCGGCAGGTAGTGTCCCTTCCTCGCCTCGCGGCTGATCATTTCCTTCGGCGGGGTCCAGCTCGGCCATTCCGCCTTGCGGGTCACCTTGTGGGTGCCGGCCCATTCGAAACCGGGCTTGCCGACGCCGACGCCATACCGCCGGGCCTTGCCATCCGCGAGAACGAGATAAAGGAAACGGTTCGGCGTATCGATGACGATGGTGCCGGGGTTTTCATTGGTCGGGTAGGTGACGATCTGCGGCAGGAATTGCGGCGCGATCTGGGTGCGCACCGGCGCATTGGGGCGGACGGCGGCATTCTGCACCCGTGCCGGGCGCTGCGATGTGACGCCGGAGCTGGGGCGCTGCGGCATCGCGGCCTGGCGCTGCTGGAAGAACGGCTGGCGTGCGGCAGGCGCGCGCGGATAAACCACGGGCCGCACATTGCCGCGACCGCCGAGCTGGGTGACCCAGGGGGCGGAAAGATCCGGGCTGACGACGACGGGCGGGCGCTCGCGATAACGCTCATTGGCCATGGCGGCCGGGGCGGTAAAGGTGGAAACGAGGCTCAGCGCCAGAAAAACGGACTTCATCGTCATCGGGTGGACTCTCTCTGCGGGATGTCGCAACTATGGATTTGCGGGACTGTTCGCCCGCTTTGCCGGACACGTTCGCACCTCGACGCCAGCGAATCGTAAATGGCTGTTCATTAAAAAGCGCTTGATTAGGAAAAGCTGGATTTAAGGTTAGCACCCGGTTTTGAAACGTGGTGAATGAGTGGTAAGTGCGCGGTCTGAACCGGTCACGGGCGGGAGCGGAGAAGGGTGGTTGCGGAATGAGTGAAGCGGGACTTGAAACGGGCGCGGATGGCCTTGTGCGGTGTTTCTGGCAGCAGGGGCTTGCGGATTACAGCCGATATCACGACGAGGAATGGGGTTATCCCGTCACCGATGATCGCCGCCTTTTCGAGAAGATCTGTCTGGAAGGTTTCCAGTCCGGCCTTTCCTGGCTGACGGTTCTGCGCAAGCGCGAGGCGTTCCGTCTTGCCTTCGCCAATTTCGAATTCGAAAAAGTGGCGGAATTCGGTGAGGCCGATATTGAGCGCTGCCTTGCCGACAAGGGCATCATCCGCCATCGCGGCAAAATCGTCTCGACCATCAACAATGCCCGCCGCGCCATGGAGCTGCGCGATGAATTCGGTTCGCTCGCCCGTTATTTCTGGGGTTTCGAACCGGCCGCCGCAGAAAGGCCGCAAAGGCTGGACTATGCGACGTTAAGGGCCAACCCCACCAGCGCCGCCTCCATCCGTCTTTCCAAGGACCTGAAGAAGCGGGGCTGGAGTTTCGTCGGCCCGACGACCGTCTATGCATTCATGCAGGCCATGGGTATGGTCAACGACCATATCGAAGGCTGTCATTGCCGCCAGCCGATAGAGGCCAAGCGGCGGGAGTTTGTACGTCCATGAAGATAACCTCCCTTCTTCTGGCTCTCACCATGACTGTCACCGCCGTGCCGCATGCCTCCTTCGCGGAAGGCCGCAATGTCGACGGTATCTGGCTCGATGACGGCGAAAGGCTGAAGGAAGTGGCGCTGCCGCCGGCGGGGCCGCTGAAGCTTGACGGCTGGACGCGGCGCGGGCGCGGCGATGTCTATCGCCTGAAGGTAAAGGCCGGGCAGACGGTGAAGATCGAGCTTGCCGCCTCCAGCGAATTCGTGCTGATGGCGGTCTTCGATTTTTCAACGCCGGATGAGGACGCGATCTTCTTCAGCGATTCCGAAGGCAAGGTCGCAACCCTGACGCCGAAGGCGGATACGGAGTGGCTGATCCGCCCGACGCTCATCCTGGGATCGCCACGCCGCGGTCTCGGCGCGCATTACACGCTGACGGTCAGCACCGGGACATAACAGCCCACCCTTTGCTTAGGCCGCCTGGGTCAGCACAATCAGGCCGAAACTCAGAACACCAAGCAGCACGAGCGACAGGCTGGCGGCGACGATGACCTTGCCGCCGGCATGGCGAAGGCTGCGAATATCGACCGAAAGGCCCAGCGCCGCCATCGACATGATGGTGAGGATATTGGAAAGCGAGGCGACAGGGCCGATCAGAACCTCGGGAATGAGGCCGAAGGACCGGGCCATGATCATCAGCACGAAGGCGATGATGAACCACGGAACCATCTGCTGCAATCTCAGGCGTTCCGTGCCGGACTGGCCATGGATGACGGAGAGGGCGGCGATGACCGGCCCCAGCATCAGCACGCGGATGAGCTTGACGATGGTGCCGGTCTGCACGGCAATCGCACCGAGCGGGGCGGTTGCGGCCAGAACCTGCGGCACGGCATAAACCGTCAGGCCGGCGAAAATACCATATTGGGTGGCGTCGAGACCCAGAAGCTGCGGCAGAAACGGCATCAGCAGCACGGCCGCGACGCCGAGAACGGCGGTAAACGCAATCGAGGCGGCGACATCTTCCGGCTTGGCGCCGATGGCGGGCGCGGCGGCGGCGATGGCGGAGTTGCCGCAGATGGAATTGCCGCAGGCGATCAGCGTCGCAAGCTTGGGCGGCAGACCGAGCATCCGCCCGGCGGCATAGCTGACGACCAGCGACAGCGCGACGATCAGCGCAATGCCGCCGATCAGCAAACCGCCGGCGCCCTTGAGGATGGAAAGGCTCAGAGATGCACCAAGAAGCGCCACCGCGATTTCGAGCAGGGTCTTGGCGCTGAATTTGATGCCGGCCGAGGCGACGGCGGGCAGCGATACCACCGAACGCAGCAGCGTACCGATCAGAATGGCGAGCACGAGATCGCCGAGCCATGCGTGGCCTGCAAGCCGCACCTGAAAGCGCTCCGCCAGAATGGCGGCGCAGCTGACGGCCGCGCAGATGAGAATGCCCGGCAGAAGCGGGGTAAGCCAGCGGAGCGAAAACTGAAAGGGATGGGTAAGGGTGCGATGGTGTGCCATGGCCAGACAATGCCGTAGCCGCCTGTTTTATTCTATCAAATAATATGGCATATATTATTCGATAAAATCGAATGAAAAGCCATGACCTTCGAACAGCTTCGCATCTTCATCGCCGTAGCCGAACGCGAGCACCTCACGAGGGCCGCCGAAGCCATCGGCCTGACCGCCTCCGCCGTCAGTTCCGCCATCAAGAATCTCGAGGCCTTTTATAATGTCGAGCTGTTCCATCGCGTCGGCCGCAACATTGAACTTACCGAAAGCGGCCGGGTATTTCTGGGCGAAGCGAAGGCGACGCTGGCGCGTGTGCGTAATGCGGAATTGATTCTCTCCGAAATGGGCGGGCTGACGCGCGGCGAAATCACCGTTTGCGCCAGCCAGACGATTGCAAGCTACTGGCTGCCGCCGATCCTGATGCAGTTCAAAAAACTTTATCCGGGCGTGACCGTGCGGCTCGATATCGGCAATACGAAAACGGTGACCCAGGCCGTGCTCGACGGTCTGGCGGAGGTCGGTTTCATCGAAGGCAGGATCGACGAGCCGGCCTTGATGGTGCAGCCCGTCGTCTCCGACAAGCTGCTGGTCGTCACCGGTTCGGCCCATCCTTTCGCCGATGGCCGTTATCTCACTGCGCTCGATATGCTCTACGGCACTTCATGGGTTCTGCGTGAACAGGGTTCCGGCACCCGCTCCGCCTTCGAGGCGGCGGTGCGGCAGATGGGGGTGGACCCGGGCGAGCTTTCCGTCATGCTCGAACTGCCCTCCAACGAGGCGGTGGTGATGGCGGCGCGCTCCGGCGGCGCGGCCACGGCGGTTTCCGCCTCCGTCGCCTCGCTGTTTCTGCGGCAGGGATTGCTTGTCCGAGCCGGCATCGATCTGCCTGCCCGAAACTTCGCTTTGCTGCGCCACAAGGAACGCCATACCAGCCGGGCGGCCATGGAACTGGAGCGCCTTAGCCGTGCGGCTTCGGAGGACTATAAGGCCGGTCTCGCGGGGTTGTAACCTTGTGGGGGGGAGCGCCAGCCGGCGCTCCCCGTTTGACAATTGCATCAATCACTTGCCCTTGGACTTCAGCCAGGCCTTCATCATGGCGATCTCGCCTTCCTGCGCCTTGATGACCTCTTCGGCCAGCTTGCGGATTTCCGGGTCCTTGCCGTATTCGAGCTGGACCCTGGCCATATCGATTGCGCCCTGATGGTGCGGGATCATGCCGCGCACGAAATCGACATCGGCATCGCCGCTATAATCGATGGCCATATCGCCATGCATTTTCTTGCTGGCTTCCATGAACGCCTTGGTGGAAGCGCTGTCGCTCATGGTGCCTTTTGACATATCGTGTCCGGCATGGCCGCCCGCTTCCTGTGCGAAAAGCGGCACGGCGAAGACGGTTGCGAAAGCAGCGGCGAGAGTGATGGTCTTGATAGACATGGATTATCCTTCCTGTGTCTGGCGGATTTTTCGAAGATGGGTCTGAAAAAATCTGGGGTCAGGCGCGGGGAGGCGGCAGCGGCGGCGCGAAGGCCTTGCCGTCAAAGACGATGCCGCGTTGCGGCTTGGGATAGGCGAATGCCACCCGGCCGCTATCGGCGAAGATCGTTCGGGGAACCACGATCAGGCAGGCAGCGCAGGAGCCGGGATGTGCGGCATCGCCACCATGCGGGCAGCAACCGCCCGTGCCGGCTCCATGAGCCCCATTCTCCGCATGCGCTTTAGACCCGTCATCGCGATCAGCGGCTCTATGCGAATGGGCATCGTCATGTTTCATCGGCGACTGTGAGGAAGCTGCCATGCCCGTAGCCGTCGGCATGCTCATCGCCATCTGCGCCGGCATTGCGCCGTATAACAGGCAGGCAAGGAACATCAATGTGCGGACCACCTGGGACATGGTGTGAATTTACCGCCGCAATTATGGAATAAGCATGACGATCAGGTCAGTTCACGCGCGATGACGTGATGCACGATGCGGTAATCCCTGCTTTCCTCGCCAAACGGGGCAAGCGGCCATTCCCATGCGGCGGCGGGGGCAGGAAGCTCGATGCCATGCAGCAGGTCTTCGTGCTGGTGCAGGTTGCCGTCCTTGCCGATGATGTCGAAGGAGGTGTCCGTTATCAGGCAGGCCTTGCAGGGCAGGCCAGCCAGCGCTTCCAGATGGGTGTGAATGAGCTTCGGCAGAAGGTCGTCCGGGGTATCTGCGATCTTTTCCCGCTCCAGCCGGTAGCGTGCGCCGGTGCCGATCTGTGACAGGAGATTGGCCGATACCACGAGATCGAGATAGGGCACCCGCCGCAGGAAATCGAGCGGTTCCGCCGGCCGGCCGGCGAGAACATCGTCAAAGCCGGAAAGATCGCGGTTGGCGATGCGGACATTCTTTTTGGCATTGAGGCGCAGCTTCACCTGCACGCTGGCAAGATGCACCAGATCGACCAGCACGACGGTATCGAACATCGCCACCAGCGCATCATAGGGCACATCGCGCAACAGGCCAGACCCCAGTACGACGGCCGTTCGCCGCTGCTTCAGCTTTCTCGCCGATTGCAGAACGAATTGCCGGCTGTTGTTTTCATGCTCCGCCCAGGCTTTGGCGCAGCGGTTGGCGCGCGCCCACAGGTTGACGGAATAGCGGATATGCGGCCGGAATTCTTTCGGCGTGACCGCGCGCGTGGCGGCATATTGCAGGGCTTCGAGGATCATGAATGCCTATCGGTAGATTTCACGGCGATGGCCGATTTCGACCACCAGCACGACGAGCTTGTGATCCTGTATATCGCAGATGATGCGGTAATCGCCCACCCGGTAGCGCCAGAAATTTCCGAGCTCGGAGCCTTGCAGGGCGGCGCCGGTCTGCCGTGGATCATCCAGTGCCGCCAGTCGTTCATGGAGAAAGCTACGGATACGCCGGCGCGTTTCCGGATTTATCTTGCGCATCTCTTTCTGGACAAGCGTGTGATATTCAATTGTCCAGATCACGCCAGAACTCCTCGGCGCTTACAACCTTCGATTCTCCACGCTGAATGCGCCGCGTTGCCTCTTCAGCAAGATAGAGATCCTCCATATCCTCGATATGTTTCTCGATCGCCTCGCGGATGTAATAAGCGGATGTGCGGCCGGTGCGCTCGGACAGCGCTTTCAGCCGCTCATAGGTTTCATCAGGCAGGCGTATGGCCGTCTGTTTGCTCATGGGTCGCGTCCTTCCCGATCCGAATTGGGATACATGTATCCCATATAGCCCGCTTGGCCGCAGCGGCCAGTAAAACCGGAGCCTTTGCGGCTTGCCGCACCGGGCTTCATCCTCTAATACACCGGCTTGATTTCAGGAAAATATCGGATCGGCCCCATGAGCGAAAAAGCAAAAAAGCCTCAGAAACTGAAAGCCCGCCTGCCGCGCGGCTTCGTGGATCGCTCGGTTGCCGATATTCATGCCACCAATGAGATGATCGAGAAGATCCGCAGGGTCTATGAGCTTTATGGCTTCGATCCGGTGGAAACCCCGCTGTTCGAATATACCGATGCGCTCGGCAAGTTTCTGCCGGATAGCGACCGGCCGAACGAAGGCGTGTTTTCGCTGCAGGACGATGACGACCAGTGGGTGAGCCTGCGCTACGATCTGACCGCGCCGCTCGCCCGTCATGTCGCGGAAAATTTCAACGAAATCCAGCTGCCCTACCGTACCTATCGCGCCGGTTACGTGTTCCGCAATGAAAAGCCCGGCCCCGGCCGCTTCCGGCAGTTCATGCAGTTCGATGCCGATACCGTGGGCGCCGCCGGCGTGCAGGCAGATGCCGAAATGTGCATGATGATGGCCGATACGCTGGAAGCGCTCGGAATTCAGCGCGGCGACTATGTCATTCGCGTCAACAACCGCAAGGTGCTCGACGGCGTCATGGAAGCCATCGGTCTCGGCGGCGAGGACAATGCCGGCCGTCGTCTCAACGTGCTGCGCGCCATCGACAAGCTCGACAAGTTCGGTCCTGAAGGCGTGAAGCTGCTGCTCGGCCCCGGCCGCAAGGATGAATCCGGCGATTTCACCAAGGGTGCTGGTCTTGGCGAGGAGCAGATCGAAAAGGTGCTGTTTTTCGTCGGCATCAAGGATTATGCGGCAAGCGCCGACGATCTGGCCAAACTGGTCGCGGGCACCTCGAAAGGCGAGGAAGGCGTTGAGGAACTGAACATCATCGGCGCTCTGGTCACCAGTGCCGGTTACGATGCGACGCGCATCAAGATCGACCCCTCGGTCGTTCGCGGCCTCGAATATTACACCGGCCCGGTCTATGAAGCCGAGCTGAGCTTCGACGTCACCAATGAAAAGGGCGAAAAAGTCGTATTCGGCTCTGTCGGCGGCGGCGGCCGTTATGACGGCCTCGTTTCGCGCTTCATGGGCCAGCCGGTTCCGGCCACGGGCTTCTCCATCGGCGTTTCGCGCCTGATGACGGCTTTGAAGAACCTCGGCAAGCTCGGTCAGGTCAAGCCGCTTGCACCGGTTCTGATCACCGTCATGGACGGCGATGTGGAAAGCATGGGCCGTTACCAGCGCTTCACGCAGGCGCTGCGCGCCGAGGGCATCCGCGCTGAGATGTACCAGGGCAACTGGAAGAAATTCGGCAACCAGCTGAAATATGCCGACCGTCTCGGCTCCCCCATCGCCATCATCCAGGGCGGTGATGAGCGTGCCGAAGGTGTGGTGCAGATCAAGGATCTGATCGAAGGCAAGCGCCTTTCCGGCGAGATCGAGGACAATGCCAGCTGGCGCGAGGCGCGTGTGGCGCAGGTCAGCGTACCGGAGGCCGATCTGGTGGCGAAGGTTCGCGAGATTCTGGAGCATCAGGCAGAGGACGTTCGCCGCGCCGCCGAAGGGCGCTGAAGCCATGGCGATCCTTGCGCTCGGCCATGTTCAACTGGCGATGCCGGCTGGCCGCGAAGATGAGGCGCGCGCTTTCTATGGCGGCCTGCTCGGCTTTGCGGAGCAGGCAAAACCCGCCAATCTGGCCGCGCGCGGCGGGTGCTGGTTCAGCCGGGGTTCGATAAAACTGCATCTCGGCGTCGAGCAGGATTTTCGCCCGGCGAAGAAAGCCCATCCGGCCTTTCTGGTCGATGATATGGCAACCTTGCGAAAAACACTTGAAACAGCAGGCTGCCATGTGGTTGAGGATGAGCCGCTGGAAGGGTATCACCGGTTTTATGTCCATGATCCCTTCGGAAACCGCATCGAAATGATGCAGCCGCTCGAACCGTGACGAAAAGTACCGCTCCATGCCCCTGATCGACATGCCGGAATTTTCCGGAGAGCTACTGGAAGAATTCGCCGCGCGCCGCACGAGCCGTGTGAACACGCCGGTCATCCAGCCCGCCGAACCGTTTCTGGATATGGCTGGCGAGGATTTGCGCCGCCGTATCTTCATGACGGAGAGCGAAACGGGTGAGAGCCTGTGCCTGCGCCCCGAATTCACCATCCCGGTCTGCCTGCGCCATATCGAGACGGCGACCGGCACGCCGAAGCGTTATTCCTATCTCGGCGAAGTCTTCCGCCAGCGCCGCGAGGGTGCCAACGAGTTTTATCAGGCCGGCATCGAGGATCTCGGCGATACCGATATCGCCGCCGCCGATGCTCGTGCCGTCATTGACGCCACCGGCATTCTGCAGCGCCTGCTGCCGGGCCGGGCGCTTGCCGTCACGCTGGGCGACCAGCAGGTGTTCGAGGCGGTGGTTGCCGCCCTTGGCCTGCCGCTTGGCTGGCAGAAGCGGCTGGTGCAGGCCTTCGGCGATATGGCGCAGCTCGACGCGCTGCTGGAAAGCCTTGTGCATCCCAAGCCGATGACCGGGCTGGATGCCCGCGTCGCTGGCCTGCTGGCGACGGGCGACGAGACAGTGCTGGTCGATTATCTCGATACGGTGATGCAGGAGACCGGCTATTCCACCAATGCTAGCCGCTCGCCGCAGGAAATCGCCCGCCGCCTGCGGGAAAAACTGGCGCTTGCCGCCACGCGCCTGCCGGATGAAAGCTTCGCGCTGCTCAAGCAGTTCCTGGCCCTGAAGGCGCCCCTGCCGCAGGCCTCGCAGGTTCTTGCCGATTTTGCCGCAAAGGCGAAGCTGAAACTGGACGGCGCACTTTCGGCCTTCGATAAACGCGTCGCAGCGCTTGCCAATGCCGGTGTCGATCTCGAAACCGTCACCTATGGCGCGGCCTTCGGTCGTCCGCTCGATTATTATACCGGCCTTGTCTTCGAGGTGGTGGAAGCGGGTGGAGACAGCGTTCTGGCCGGCGGCGGCCGTTTCGACCGGCTGCTGACCCTGCTCGGCGCACAGGAAAAAATCCCGGCCGTGGGCTTTTCGCTCTGGCTGGATCGCATCGAAGCGGTGCGCGGGAGCAACAGGCCATGATCACCATCGCATTGCCCTCCAAGGGCCGGATGAAGGAAGATGCCTCCGCCGTTCTGGAACGCGCCGGGCTGAAAGTCGCGGCTGTCGGCAATGACCGCTCCTATCGCGGCCGCATCGAAGGACGCGACGATATCGAAATCGCCTATCTGTCGGCTTCCGAGATCGCCCGCGAGATCGGCGCCGGCACAGTGGATTTCGGCGTGACGGGTGAGGACCTTGTGCGCGAGGGACTGACCAATGCCGATGCGCAGGTTGAATTCTGCGCCCGCCTCGGTTTCGGCCATGCCGACGTCGTGGTCGCGGTGCCGGAAATCTGGCTGGATGTGGACAGCATGGCCGATCTTGGCGATGTCGCTTCGGAATTCCGCGCCCGTCATGGCCGCAGGCTCGCCATCGCCACCAAATATTGGCGGCTGACGCAGCAGTTCTTTTCGCGCCAGCACGGCATTCAGCTTTATCGTATCGTCGAAAGCCTTGGCGCGACCGAGGGTGCGCCGGCCGCAGGGCAGGCGGATATCATCGTCGATATCACCTCAACCGGCTCGACGCTGAAGGCCAACCACCTGAAAATCCTCTCCGATGGCATCATTGTCCGTTCGGAAGCCTGCTTTGTGCGCGCTCGCAAGCCGGAGCATGACGGCGACGCGGCGGTTCAGGAAATCGCCTCGCGCATCAGGGCTGCGGTCTGACGACGTAAACAAAAAGCCGCCGGAGCGATCCGGCGGCTTTTTTATTGGTCGATCTGTCTGGCTCAGGCGTGGGCCACAGCCGTGCCGCGCTTAGCGTCGACGGAATAGGCGCCGGGGCCGAAGGCGGCAAGCAGGATGTAAGCGCCGGCAAGGGTGATGTTCTTCACCATCATGATGCCGTTCAGTGTGTTGATCCAGCCAAGAGCCGGCTCAGGCCAGCCGGGAACGGCAACGGTACCGCTGTGGAAAACCAGACCGGTGAAGACGCAGAAGACGGCAAGCGCCCAGGCAGCGATTTTGGTCTGGAAACCAGCGAGAATGGCAAGACCGGCAACGAGTTCGAACAGGCCTGCGATATAGGCAAGCGCGGTTGCGGCGGGCAGGCCGGCGCCCGTGATCATGCCGGCCGTACCGGCCGGATCGACGAGCTTGCTGAAGCCCGACGTGATGAAGATGAAAGAAAGCAGAATACGGGCGATGAGAACGAGAACGTTCTGGCTGCTGGACATGGATATCTCCGGTAAATAATCGGCGTGTCGCCGGTTGAACTGCAATGTCTGAAGATATCAATGACCGAAAATCATTCGCGCCGAAAGATGAACAATAGGAGACGAATTGTCTTCATATGGTGAACGAACATCCTGGGTCCGTTGGCTATGTTCAGGCGGCGAAGCGAATATCCTCAAGGCGCGGAAACAGGAAAAGCCCTGATATGCGCCCTTGCTGCCCGTCTTCGAAGCCGGAAGATTCACCCATGCAGATGACCGGCTGGCGCATCGCCGGCAAGATGGAGAGGCCGGTTGAAAAACAGAAACGTGAGGGTGCAGTGGAGACCTGCTCGAAAAGTTCCAGAACGCGGGCGTGGTCAGCGCGGTCGTAACAGCGGACAAGGCTGAGCAACCCGCACTCGCCCGGCGGCAGGCCATGCATGAACGACGCGTGTTCGCCGAGCCGGATGACGCCACTGGAAAGATCGCTGCTCCACTCCTCCGACATGAAGAAATGCGACAGGGTCCGGGGATCGGGCGTGGTCGTCAGCGCCGCAGGCAGAGCATCGTTGCGTCTTGATATTTCAAACAAATCGCGCCCCCGCATGAACACGTGCCAGCGCCGCCACTTCAAGCGCCACTGCCAGGTTGAACCTTTACCGCCACCCGCAGTCGAACGTGTTTGCCAGGCATCGAAACCCCTTCGATGCTGGCCGCCCCGTCGCGGAACCCTTACGGGGGGTGACTTATAGTTTATTTTCCCCTACCTACAACAACCAGCCAGTGAGAAAATCAAAAATATTATGTATTTCTTCTTCAAAATCGCGAGACTTGCGAAAAAGCACAACTAGATAGCGCACTTATAAGCCGGTCTGAGTGGAAGCCGGCCCCGTATTGGGTGGTGATTCGCTCTTGAACGTGCCCCATTATTGCATAGGGCCGCAAAAAATAGCCGGATAAAATCATGCCTGTTCCAAAACGGGACAATACACGAACCCTTCCGCTTTCGGCCTTCAGAATTGTGCAACCTGTTGATTTCATGAAGCATCTCTCGCGAGAGCGCTGACGTCATCCTTGGGCCTGTCCCACTGCCGTCCGATTTAAATTCCGGACGGGCGGCAGCCTTTTTAAACGTAATGGAGGGTCAACATTCCCTCGACGTCAACCTCGGCCCTGTGCCGAGGATCTAATCACGTCGAATAAAATCAATCGGTTGCAGATCCTCGGGACAAGCCCGAGGATGACGTCGGCATGATTGGCTTCGGCACGGCATGCCCGAAATAATAGAACCAATGACACCTGACTTCTTCGAGAAATTTAAACCGGACAGCAGTGGGCCTATCCCAAGGACGAGGCCGATAAGATGCGCCGCCTTCCGTCAATCACGCATGGGCGG
Organism: Agrobacterium sp. LMR679; assembly: GCF_027157905.1. Classification (NCBI taxonomy): domain Bacteria; kingdom Pseudomonadati; phylum Pseudomonadota; class Alphaproteobacteria; order Hyphomicrobiales; family Rhizobiaceae; genus Agrobacterium; species Agrobacterium sp. LMR679. The sequence goes on from NZ_JAPVOJ010000002.1 coordinate 1,778,286, forward strand.
CAAAGAAAAAGGGCGGTCCGAAGACCGCCCTTTCCTTATTCCGGTGACAGGACTGATTAGAAGTCCATGCCGCCCATGCCGCCGCCCGGCATTGCCGGCATCGGAGCGTCCTTCTTCGGAAGCTCGGCGATCATGGCTTCGGTGGTGATCAGCAGCGAAGCAACCGAAGCTGCGTTCTGCAGAGCCGTACGAACAACCTTGACCGGGTCGACGATGCCGAGCTGGATCAGGTCGCCATATTCGCCGGTCTGGGCGTTGTAGCCGTAGTTGTCTTCGTTCTTCTCGAGGATCTTGCCGACAACGATGGAAGCTTCGTCACCTGCGTTGTCTGCGATCTGGCGAACCAGAGCCTGCAGGGCGCGGCGGATGATGTTGATACCGGCTTCCTGGTCGTCGTTTTCACCCTTTGCGGTGATCTTCGTGGACGAACGCAGCAGGGCAACGCCGCCGCCCGGTACGATGCCTTCCTGAACGGCAGCGCGCGTCGCGTTGAGAGCGTCGTCGATGCGGTCCTTCTTTTCCTTCACTTCGACTTCCGTCGAACCGCCGACGCGGATAACGGCAACGCCGCCAGCGAGCTTGGCAAGACGTTCCTGCAGCTTTTCGCGGTCGTAGTCGGAGGTGGTTTCTTCGATCTGGGCCTTGATCTGGGCAACACGGCCTTCGATGTCGGACTTCTGGCCGGCGCCGTCAACGATCGTGGTGTTTTCCTTGGAGATCGAAACCTTCTTCGACTTGCCGAGCATGTCGAGGGTAACGTTTTCGAGCTTGATGCCGAGGTCTTCGGAAATGACGGTACCACCGGTCAGGATGGCGATGTCTTCCAGCATGGCCTTGCGGCGGTCGCCGAAGCCCGGAGCCTTGACGGCAGCGATCTTGAGGCCGCCACGCAGCTTGTTGACGACGAGCGTTGCAAGAGCTTCGCCTTCGACGTCTTCAGCGATGATGACGAGCGGCTTGCCGGTCTGAACGACAGCTTCGAGAACCGGCAGCATGGCCTGGAGGTTCGAGAGCTTCTTTTCGTGCAGGAGGATGTATGCGTCTTCGAGGTCCGCAACCATCTTTTCCGGGTTGGTCACGAAGTAGGGCGACAGGTAGCCGCGGTCGAACTGCATGCCTTCGACGACTTCGAGTTCGGTTTCAGCGGTCTTGGCTTCTTCAACGGTGATGACGCCTTCGTTGCCGACCTTCTGCATTGCTTCAGCAATGTCGAGACCGATCTGACGCTCGCCGTTTGCGGAGATCGTGCCGACCTGCGCAACTTCTTCAGACGTGTTGATCTTCTTGGCCTTGGCCTGAAGGTCCTTGACGACTTCAGCAACGGCCAGATCGATACCGCGCTTCAGGTCCATCGGGTTCATGCCGGCAGCAACCGCCTTGGAACCTTCGCGAACGATGGCCTGGGCCAGAACGGTCGCGGTGGTGGTGCCGTCACCGGCGATGTCGTTGGTCTTGGAGGCAACTTCGCGAACGAGCTGTGCGCCCATGTTCTCGAACTTGTCTTCCAGTTCGATTTCCTTGGCGACGGAAACGCCGTCCTTGGTGATGCGCGGAGCGCCGAAGGACTTGTCGATAACGACGTTACGACCCTTCGGGCCGAGGGTTACCTTCACTGCATCAGCAAGAACGTCGACGCCCTTGAGCATCTTTTCGCGTGCTGTGCGGCCGAATTTTACTTCTTTGGCTGCCATGTTCAAAACTCCTGGTTTCGAATGGCCGGAACGGGTCCGGCTTGAAATTTAAGGAAAGGATGGGTTGGCCGAAATCAGCCGATGATGCCCATGATGTCGGCTTCCTTCATGATCAGAAGGTCTTCGCCGTTGAGCTTGACTTCGGTGCCCGACCACTTGCCGAACAGAACGCGGTCACCAGCCTTGACGTCGAGAGCGACGACCTTGCCGGACTCATCGCGTGCGCCGGAACCGACGGCGACGATTTCGCCTTCCTGCGGCTTTTCCTTGGCGGTATCGGGAATGATGATGCCGCCCTTGGTCTTGGCTTCGGATTCAACGCGACGAACGACGACGCGATCGTGAAGCGGGCGGAAATTGGTGCTTGTCATTGCCTAATCCCTCGATCAAATGACTTCATGAACCTTCGCAGGCTCGCGTGATGGGTGTTAGCACTCTTCTTGTTTGAGTGCCAGCGGAACCGAGATAAGGAGGGCTTCTTCCTGAGTCAAGAACGCCCTGTCTGAAAAATTTCATGGCTTATGGTTATCAGCGTTCCATGACAGAAATTTCCCATGCGCGGACAGGCGCGGCGACGTCGTTCTTTTCGCGCGTTGCGGCCGCATCGCATCTAAGGGGCATTTGTGTTCATGCTGCGTCAGGCGGGCCAAAGACCGGTCTGGCAGCGCTTTTTTCCTTGCCATCGGCGTCCCGCTTTGCGATGTGACGCTCACCCTCTTCTCGCATCCGGAAAGCATCTCATGGCCCATCGCATTCTCACTCTCGGCGAAATTACGGCTGGGTTCGACGTTATTCTTTCGGATGTCTGGGGCGTGCTGCACAATGGCGTCAGCGCCTTTCCGGATGCGGCGGTTGCCCTGCGGGAAGCGCGCAACGCCGGCAAGACGGTGGTGCTGATCACCAATTCGCCGCGCCCCGCTCCCGGCGTCATCGCCCAGCTTCGCGTTCTCGGCGTGCCGGATGAGGCCTATGACCGTATCATCACGTCCGGCGACGTCACCCGCGGCCTGATCGCGGAAGGTCCGAAAAAGGTCTTCCTGCTCGGCCCGGAACGGGACATGCCGCTGCTGGAAGGTCTCGATGTCGAATGTGTCGGCGAGGCGGAAACGGAATCCGTGGTCTGCACCGGCTTCTTCGACGACGAGACGGAAACGCCCGAAGACTATACCGAAATGCTCAAGGGCTTCATTGCCCGCAACGTGCCGATGATCTGCGCCAATCCCGATCTGGTGGTGGAGCGCGGCGAGCGCATCATTCCCTGCGCCGGCGCCATGGCCGCCTATTACGAACAGCTCGGCGGCGAGGTCCGCATTGCCGGCAAGCCGCATGCGCCGATCTATGAAGCCTGCCTTGCGGCGGCCAAGGAGGTGCGCGGCGCCTTCGCCAAGGATCGCGTGCTCGCCATCGGCGACGGCATGCCGACGGATGTGAAGGGCGCGATTGCGAGCGGCCTCAACCTTCTTTATATCAGCGGCGGCATTCACGCCGCCGAATATACGCTGAACGGCCAGACGGACGAGGCGCTTCTCAACGCCTATCTCAAGGGGCAGGGCGCGGCTCCCGGCTGGTGGATGCCCCGTCTCGCCTGAGGACGTCTTGCCTGAGGAATAGCTGGCGCAGGAATGGATCGATTGCCATGACCGTTTTTCACCGCAATGAAAAAAAGGAGCCGCTGCCGGAAGCTCTTCGCGGCGGCGTCATCGCCATCGGCAATTTCGACGGCGTGCATCGCGGCCACCGGGCTGTGCTGGATCGTGCTCTGGAACTGGCGGAAGCCCGTGGCGTTCCCGCGCTGGTGCTGACCTTCGAGCCGCATCCCCGTTCTGTCTTCCGTCCCGATACGCCGGTCTTTCGCCTCACGCCCGCGCCCGTGAAGGCGCGCATCCTTGAGGCCATCGGTTTCCGCTCCGTCATCGAATATCCCTTCGACCGGGAATTTTCGCAGCGCTCGGCGGAGGAATTCGTCCAGTCCATTCTGGTCGACTGGCTTCACGCGAGCGCCGTCGTCACCGGCTTCGATTTCCATTTCGGCAAGGGCCGCGAGGGCGGCCCGGCATTTCTGATGGAGGCCGGCAAGCGCCATGGCTTCGACGTGACGCTGGTGGATGCCTTCCGCGACGAAGGCGCGGATGTCGTCTCCTCCAGCCGGATCCGCTCGCTTCTGTGCGAAGGCGATGTGGCGGGCGCCGCAGGCCTGCTCGGTTATCGCTTCACGGTGGAAAGCGAAGTCATCGGCGGCCAGAAGCTCGGTCGCACGCTGGGTTATCCCACCGCCAACATGGCGCTGGCGCCGGAAACGGAACTGAAGGCGGGCATCTATGCCGTGCGGTTCCGCCGCCCGGACGGTTCGATCCGCGATGGCGTCGCAAGCTTCGGTTACCGCCCGACCGTTACCGAAAACGGTGCGGCGCTGCTCGAAACATTCGTCTTCGATTTTTCCGGCGATCTTTATGGCGAGGTCTGTTCGGTCTCTTTCTTCGGGCACCTGCGCGATGAATTAAAATTCGACGGCCTCGATCCGCTCGTCGCCCAGATCAGGCGCGATGAAGAAGAGGCAAGGGCAATGCTGTCAGGCGTGCGGCCGCTGAGCGAACTGGACGCCAAGATCGCCTTTTGAGCTGAAAGGGTCGACAGACCCTTATTCCGGCCCTGTTTGCTGTCGCTTTTCTCTTCCTTTTTACTGGAAAACCGCATAAACAATCCGCCATGTCCCAATACCGGTTGATGTTTAAAACTCAGATTGGCCGAATTATTGGCCCGGCTTTCCGCCCGCTCTGACGAGCCGGAAGGTCCGGGATTTTGGCGCTTGTCATGACATTTGTCATGGCGCTTTCCGTATTTGCCCTGTTTTGAATTGAGACGGCGCGACCGCCACGGCGCGCAACAACGGTACGATTATGAGCGACACCGCAGAAAAACTCGACTATTCCGCCACCCTCTATCTGCCGCAGACGGATTTTCCGATGCGCGCCGGCCTGCCGCAAAAAGAACCGGAAACGGTGAAGCGCTGGCAGGAGATGGGCCTTTACAAACGCCTGCGCGCCTCCGCCGCCGGCCGCGAAAAATTCGTGCTGCATGACGGCCCACCCTATGCCAACGGCAATATCCACATCGGCCACGCGCTGAACAAGATCCTGAAAGACGTCATCACCCGCTCGTTCCAGATGCGCGGTTACGACGCCAATTACGTGCCGGGCTGGGATTGCCACGGCCTGCCGATCGAATGGAAGATCGAGGAAGCCTATCGCGCCAGGGGCAAGAACAAGGACGAGGTTCCGGTCAACGAATTCCGCAAGGAATGCCGTGACTTCGCGGCCGGCTGGATCAAGGTTCAGTCGGAAGAGTTCAAACGCCTCGGCATCGAGGGCGACTTTGAAAACCCCTACACCACGATGAACTTCCACGCAGAAGCCCGCATCGCCGGCGAACTCCTGAAGATCGCCCGCACCGGCCAGCTTTATCGCGGCTCGAAGCCCATCATGTGGTCGGTGGTCGAGCGCACTGCGCTGGCGGAAGCCGAAGTCGAATATGCCGATGTCGAGAGCGACATGATCTGGGTGAAGTTCCCGGTTGTGCAGGCGGCTCCTGTTCTTTCCGGCGCTTCCGTCGTCATCTGGACGACCACGCCGTGGACCATCCCCGGCAACCGCGCCATCGCGTTTTCTTCGCGGGTCGAATACGGCCTGTTCGAAGTCGAAAGCACCCAGAACGATTTCGGCCCGCAGCCGGGCGAAAAGCTGATCTTCGCCAAGAAGCTCGCCGATGAGGCCGCAGCCAAGGCGAAGCTGACCTTCAAGCTCGTTCGCGATGTCAAAACCGAAGAACTGGCCGCCATCACCTGCGCCCATCCTTTGGCGTCGCTCGGCTACGATTTCCCGGTTCCGCTTCTCGAAGGCGATCACGTCACCGACGATGCCGGTACGGGTTTCGTGCACACCGCGCCGAGCCATGGCCGTGAGGACTTTGATGTCTGGACCGCGCATCAGCGTGAGCTGGAAGCGCGCGGCGTTTCGTCGGCCATCCCGTTCCCGGTTGGCGATGACGGTTTCTACACCGAAGACGCCCCCGGTTTCGGCCCGTCTGCCGAAGGCGGCGCTGCCCGCGTCATGGACGACAACGGCAAGAAGGGCGATGCCAACGACCGCGTCATCAAGGCGCTGATCGCGGAAAACAACCTGTTTGCCCGTGGCCGCCTGAAGCACAGCTATCCGCATAGCTGGCGCTCCAAGAAGCCGGTCATCTTCCGCAACACGCCGCAATGGTTCGTCTATATGGACAAGGAACTGGGCGACGGCACGACGCTGCGTTCGCGTTCGCTGAACGCCATCGATGAGACGCGTTTCGTTCCGGCCTCCGGCCAGAACCGCCTGCGCGCCATGATCGAAGGCCGGCCCGACTGGGTTCTGTCGCGCCAGCGCAGCTGGGGCGTGCCGATCGCCGTCTTCGCCGATGAGAAGGGTGAAGTCCTGATCGATGAGGCCGTCAACGCCCGCATCATCGAGGCCTTCGAGGCCGAAGGTGCGGATGCCTGGTTCGCCGAAGGCGCCAAGGAACGTTTCCTCGGCAATGACCACGACCATGCCCGTTGGCAGCAGGTCATGGACATTCTCGACGTCTGGTTCGACAGCGGCTGCACCCACACCTTCACGCTGGAAGACCGCCCGGACATGAAGTGGCCGGCGGACGTCTATCTCGAAGGTTCCGACCAGCATCGCGGCTGGTTCCATTCGTCGCTGCTGGAAAGCTGCGCGACGCGTGGCCGTGCGCCTTACAACGCCGTTGTCACCCATGGTTTCACCATGGATGAGAAGGGCGAGAAGATGTCCAAGTCCAAGGGCAACGTGGTCTCGCCACAGGAAGTCATGAAGGACGCCGGCGCCGATATCCTGCGCCTGTGGGTCATGACAACGGACTACTGGGATGACCAGCGCCTCGGCAAGGCCATCATCCAGACCAATGTCGATGCCTATCGCAAGCTGCGTAACACCATCCGCTGGATGCTCGGCACGCTCGCCCATTATGAGGGCGAGGAGATCGCCTATGACGATCTGCCGGAGCTGGAGAAGCTGGTGCTGCACCGCCTGTCCGAACTGGATGGCGTCGTGCGTGAAGGTTATGACGGCTTCGAGTTCAAGAAGATCGCCCGCGCGCTGGTGGATTTCGCCAATGTCGAGCTTTCGGCCTTCTATTTCGATATCCGCAAGGACACGCTTTATTGCGACGCGCCGTCTTCGCTGAAGCGCCGGGCGGCCCTGTCGGTCATCGCCAAACTGTTCGATTGCCTCGTCTCGTGGCTCGCGCCCATGCTGCCCTTCACCACCGAAGAGGCGTGGCTTTCGCGCTACCCGGATGCGGAATCGGTGCATCTCGTCCAGTTCCCGGAAATCCCGGCGGAATGGAAGAACGATGCGCTGGAAGCGAAGTGGGAAAAAATCCGCAAGGTCCGCACGGTCGTCACCGGCGCGCTGGAAGTGGAACGCCGTGAAAAGCGTATCGGCTCCTCGCTGGAAGCTGCCCCTGTCGTCCACATCGCCGACGCCGATCTTCTGGCGGCGCTGAAGGGGCAGGATTTCGCCGAAATCTGCATCACTTCGGCCATCTCGGTGGTGGGCGATGAAGGCCCGGCCGATGGCTTCCGCCTGCCGGAAGTGGCGAAGGTCGTGGTCGAGCAGAAGCTGGCGGAAGGCACAAAATGCGCCCGTTCCTGGCGCATCACCACCGATGTCGGCTCCGATCCGGCCTATCCGGAGGTTTCCGCCCGTGATGCGGCCGCGCTGCGAGAGCTTGCAGCCCTCGGATGATCCGATGCGCGATGAAAATGACCGGATGAATTGCGCTTTGCCTCTTCATCCGGTACACCTGCCTGAAAATGGCCGGATTTGCACGGCAATGCGGGCTGCCGCCTGCCGAAAGACGATGTCTGGCGAAGTGGGACGGACGGCTGGAAGGGTTTCAATGAAGACGATGCAGGGTAATGCGCAGGGTTTGGGCATGTTTCGCACGGTTGTTGGCGTCACGACGATAGGCGTGCTGCTGGGCGCCTGCACGAGCCCGACCTACGGTACGGGCAAGACGGCGGCGGAACAGCTTGTCGACGATCTCGGCAACGCGACCTCGATCACCGGCAACGATCAGGAAAAGCGCAACCTGAAATACAGCCCGCGCCCCGGCCTCGTCGTTCCCGCCCAGGCCCGTGCCGAACAGCTGGCAGAGCCGCAGCAGAACATGGCAAGCCGCGAAAACAATCCGCAATGGGTCGAATCGCCGGAAGAAACCCGCGAACGCCTGCGCGAAGAGGCGGATGCCAACAAGAACAACCCGCATTATCGCTCGCCGCTGCTGGCAGGCAACGGCACCGCCGGCCAGATGACCGAAACCCAGAAATGGGAAGCCTTCCGCAAGGCCAAGGCCGAAGCCCAGGGCGGCTCCGTCGTCAACGCCCAGCGCAAGTTCCTCACCGATCCGCCGGCCGAATATCGCAGCGTCCCGCAGGATCAGCTGACCGATCTCGGCGAGCCGGAACAGAAGAAGGAAAAGCGCCGCAAGAAAGAAGCGGCCGTGGCAAACACCGGCAAGAGCTGGTGGAACCCCTTCCAGTAATAACGAATGGCTGATGGCCTGCGGGAAAGCTTGCGCCTCCCGCCGGTCGCTCAATCGTCTAGACGTTTCTCGCGGAAAAATTGCCGCAGGATTTCCGCACTTTCGCTTTCCGCCAGTCCCGAATAGACATCCGGCGCATGGTGGCATGTCGGCTGGCTGAAGAAACGCACGCCACTCTCCACTGCGCCGCCCTTCGGGTCTCGCGCGCCGTAATAGAGCCGGCGGATACGGGCGAATGAAATCGCCGCCGCGCACATGGTGCAGGGCTCCAGTGTCACGTAGAGATCGGCGCCGGGCAGGCGTTCCTGCTCCAGCGCTTCGCAGGCCATGCGGATCACGGCGATTTCGGCGTGAGCCGTCACATCGTTCAATTCACGGGTGCGATTGCCGGAACGGGCGATGACGCGGCCGTCCAGAACCAGTACGGCGCCGATCGGAACCTCCTGCCGCTCAGCCGCGGCACGGGCTTCCGAAAGCGCCAGTTCCATGAAATGCGTCCTTTCGGCCATTGCGTTTCAATTTCCTCTTAACCCTTGTGCTTGGACCTGATAGGACAGCCCAAACAACAGGCAAACAGCAAATGACTTTTAAAGACAAGCCGAAGCGTGACGGCGGCAAGACATTTAGCCGCGACAGGAAGCCGAAAGGCCCCGGCAAGCCCGCCGCAGAGCGCGAAAAGAAACCGACCGAGGCAAAGGTCGCCCCGGTGCCGGAAACCGTTGGCGCTTCCAAGCCCGAGCGCATTTCCAAGATCATGGCGCGCGCCGGTGTGGCCTCGCGCCGCGATGTCGAGCGCATGATCATGGAAGGCCGCGTGTCGCTGAACGGCGTCAGGCTGGATACGCCGGTGGTGAACGCCACGCTGTCCGACAAGATCGAAGTCGACGGCATGCCGATTCGCGGCGCTGAGCGCACGCGCCTGTGGCTTTACCACAAGCCCGCCGGTCTGGTGACGACCAATTCCGACCCGGAAGGCCGCCCGACCGTTTTCGACAATCTACCGGGTGAACTGCCGCGTGTGCTCTCCATCGGCCGCCTTGATATCAATACCGAAGGCCTGCTGCTGCTCACCAATGATGGCGGTCTTTCCCGCGTGCTGGAACTGCCGACCACCGGCTGGCTGCGCCGCTACCGCGTGCGCGCCCATGGCGAGGTCGATCAGGCCGCGCTCGACAAGCTGAAGGAAGGCATTGCCGTCGACGGCGTGCTCTACGGTGCAATCGATGCCACGCTCGACCGCACCCAGGGCCACAATGTCTGGATCAGCATGGGTCTGCGTGAAGGCAAGAACCGCGAGATCAAGAACGTGCTCGGCGCGCTCGGTCTCGAGGTCAACCGCCTGATCCGCGTTTCCTACGGTCCGTTCCAGCTCGGCGATCTCGCTGAAGGCAAGGTACTGGAAGTGCGCGGCCGCATGCTGCGCGACCAGCTCGGCCCGCGTCTGATCGAACAGGCCGGCGCCAATTTCGACGCGCCGATCTACAATGCGCCCGTTGAGGATGAAGAAGACGACACGCCGAAGCGGCCCGTGAAATCCGAATGGGCGAAGAGCGATGCGCCGGAAGGCAAGCCGCGCTTCGAAAAGAGCGGCAAGCCCGAGGATCGTCGTGAAAAGGCGCTCGGCCGTCTCGATACCAAGCGCGGCGACAAGCCGCCCGGCAAGTTCGGCTCCAAGCCCGCCGGGAAATTTGGCGCCAAGGGCCGCAGCGAGGATGAGGGCGACGACCGCCGCCCCCGCCAGCCCGCCGGCACCAGCCGCACGGCCAATGTCTGGATGGCGCCCGGTGCAAGGCCCACCCGTGACGGCAAGGAACGCAAGTCTTCCGCCCGCGCGGAAGCTGAAAACCTCTTCAAGAAGCCTTCCGCCCAGGATGAAGCGCGACGCAACGTCGTGCGGCATGCCGATGCAGAGGGCGAGTGGATCCGCTCAGATTCCCCCCGCGAAGAAGAAGCTGGTCGCGGACGCGGCGACCGTCCGCGTGGCGAAAAGAGCTTTGGTGATCGTGGTGGACGCGGCGGAAAGCCGTTCGGCGACCGGCCATTCCGCGACAAGCCGCGTGAAGAAGGTGATCGCCCGCGTGGCGACCGTCCGCGCGGTGAAAAGAGCTTCGGTGACCGCCCGGCACGCGGCGGCAAACCGTTCGGCGACCGGCCGTTCCGTGACAAGCCGCGCGAAGAGGGTGACCGCCCGCGCAGCGACAGCCCACGTGGCGAAAAACCTTTCGGTGACCGTCCGTTCCGCGACAGGCCCCGCGAAGACGGTGACCGCCCGCGCGGCGAGCGCCCTGCGGCAGACAAGCCCCGTGGCGGCAAGCCGGCCGGTAAACCCGGCTTCGGCAAGCCATCTTTCGGAAAATCGGGCGAGCGTAGCGAACGTTCGGGTTTCTCAGGCAAGAGCAAAGGCCCCGGTGGTCCCGGCGGCGGCAAGCCGGGCGGCAAAGGCCCGGGTGGCAAACCTTCTGGAGGCAGGGGAATGACACGTAATGCGGATCGTAGGCGGTGAGTTCCGCGGCCGGAGTTTGGCCGCGCCGAAATCGAATTCCATTCGTCCGACCATCGACAGGACGCGGGAAAGCCTCTTCAATATTCTAAGCCATGCCTATTCGGAAAGTCTGGATGGCACGCGCGTTCTGGACGTTTTCGCCGGAACCGGTGCGGTCGGTCTGGAGGCGCTTTCGCGCGGCTGTCGCGTGGCGCTCTTCGTCGAAAACGGCGTGGAGGGCAGGGGGCTGCTCTGGGAAAATATCGATGCGCTGGGTCTGCATGGCCGCGCCCGCATTTTGCGGCGTGACGCCACCAAGCTCGGCGGCGTCAACAATATCGAGCCCTTCGATCTTCTCTTCGCCGATCCGCCCTATGGCTATGGCCATGGCGAGAAGGCTTTCGCGGCCGCCCATGGCGGCGGCTGGCTGAACCCCGGCGCGCTCGCCATTCTCGAAGAGCGCGGCGATGTGACGGTCAAGGTCGATCCGGTTTTCAAGCCGCTCGAAAGCCGCATCTTCGGCGATACGAAAATGCATTTCTACCGTTACGAGCCCTAAAGCATTTCCAGCAAAAGTGGAGCCCGGTTTTCCGTCCGGAAATGCGACATAACAAAGAGTTAGAGTGTTTTCGCGATTCGAAGAAAAGCGAAAATGCTCTAACAGGAGCGTTTCCCGTCACGCCACGGTCTTGTCTTGTTTGCGCAATAGGCAGAGTCTTTGCCGTGGAAAGAATTTGGGTATTCGCATGGAGCAGGGTGTAAACGAGAGCATAACGATTGTCCGCGCCGGGGAAGAGGTTCTCGAAGGCGACGGCTCGAGTGGCCACGAGCCGACTTTCGGACTGGCGCTTGGCGGCGGCGGCGCACGCGGCATCTGCCACATCAACGTCATCGAGGCGCTGGACGAACTCGGCATCCGGCCCGTTGCGATTTCCGGTTCGTCCATCGGCTCCATCATCGGCGCGGGCATGGCGGCCGGCATGACCGGCCGGGAAATCCGTGAATACACGCTTGAACTGATGGGACGAAAAGGCTCGGTCGCCAACCGGCTCTGGAGCCTCGGCCCGGCATCGATGCGCCATGCGGTGGACGGTTTTCGCCTCGGGCAGTTCAACCTCGAACTCATCCTGCACGCCCTGATGCCGCAGGCTCTGCCGAAGGATTTTTCCGAGCTTGCCATTCCGCTCAAAGTGATAGCCACGGATTATTACGCCCAGACCGAAGTGGTGGTGGAACGCGGCGAGATCATCCAGGCGCTGGCCGCATCTGCCGCCATTCCCGCATTGTTCATGCCGGTGCGTATCGATGGCCGCATCATGATCGACGGCGGCATTTTTAATCCGGTGCCCTATGAGCATCTGCTCGATCACGCCGATATCGTCATCGGCGTCGATGTCGTCGGCGGCCCGGAAGGTGACGGAACCACAATGCCGAACCGGCTGGACAGCCTGTTCGGCGCCAGCCAGCTGATGATGCAGGCGGCGATTGCCCTGAAACTGAGGTTACGTCCGCCGCATATTTTCCTGCGCCCGCCCGTGCACCGTTTCGGTGTGCTGGATTTCCTGAAGTCCGAAGAGGTGCTGAACGCATCGGCCGGCATCAAGGACGATCTGAAGCGGCAGATCGACATGCAGGTGGAGCTGTTTCACCGCGGGCAGGGTGTGGAGGCGTGACAAGTGAGGCGAGTTTTCTTCTCCCCGAGGGGGAGAAGGTGGCCCGAAGGGCCGGATGAGGGGGGTACCCTCTCCGAATATCGCTACTCTTGCCCCCTCATCCCGCTGCCGCGGACTTCTCCCCGGCGGGGAGAAGAAACAAGTGGCGCTCTCCCAGTCACTAAGTTGAACTCAATTCAAAGCGAAACTTCTGTCTCGCTGTCCTCCGCATCCTCTTCTTCTTCCCACTTTTCCGCCTTGGTCTTCGGCTTCATCAGCGGTTCGGGCTTCACCTCGCGCACCGGCTTGTTGTGCAGCATCTGCCGGCCGGCGGCGAGGCCTTCCACGGCCTGCAGTTGAAGCCGCTCCTCGTCGCGTTCGCGAATGTCGTCAGCAATCGCCAGCGCCCTCTCGCCGTCCATATCCAGCCCCTCCAGAATGCGCCTGCCAAACAGGAGGCCCGATTCCAGCGTTTCGCGGATTTCATATTCCACGCCCTTTTTCCTGAGGTCGAGGGAATGCACGCGGTCATAGGAGCGGGCATAGATGCGCACGCTCGGAAATTCCGACTGGATCATGTCGATGATACGGTCGGTCACCTCCTTCTTGTGGGTGCAGACCGCAACGAGATCGGCCCGCTCGATGCCGGCGGCGATCAGCACGTCCTTGCGGGTGCCATCGCCGAAAAAGATGCGGAAGCCGAAACGGGCTGCCTGCCGCACGCGGTCGGCCGAGCTGTCGATGACGGTCACGTCGCGCCCGCCGGCGAGAAGGATCTGCGAGGCGATCTGGCCGAAGCGGGAAAAGCCGATCATCAGCACATCCGCGCCTGCCCCGTCGAAATCCTCTTCCAGCTTGTCCTCTTCCGCATCTTCCGCCGTCAGCCGGCGTGAAATCACCGCCAGAAGCGGCGTCAGCGCCATGGAGAGCGTGACGACGGCAACGAGGATCGAGGCCGTCGCCTGCGGAAACAGCCCGGAGGCGGCAGCCGTGGTGAAGAGCACGAAGCCGAATTCGCCGCCCTGCGCCAGAAGCAGCGCGATGCGGCTCGATGCATAACGCGACGAGCCGGCGATGCGGCAAAGGCCATAGATCAGCGCCGCCTTCACCGCCATCATCGCCGGCACGGCGATCAGGATGAGCAGAATATGCTCATAGACGATATGAATATGCAGCGACATGCCGACCGCCATGAAGAACAGCGCCAGAAACAGACCACGAAACGGCTCGATATCGGCTTCCAGCTCGTGTCGGTAGGAGGATTCCGACAGCATCAGCCCCGCCAGCAGCGCCCCCATGCCCATCGACAAGCCCACCGCCTCCATGATGGCGGCGGCGCCGATGACGACGAAGAGGGCGGCGGCGATCATCACTTCCCTCGCACCGGTGCGGGCGATGATCTGGAACATCGGCGTCAGAAGATACCGCCCGGCCAGCACCATGCCGGCCACGGCAACGACGGAGGCGATGAGATCGGACACCATCGAATCCGTCGGCACATCCGGCCGGTTGGAAAGAATGGTGACGAGGGCGAGAAGCGGCACGATGGCGAGGTCCTGAAACAGCAGGATCGAGAAGGACCGGTTGCCGTGCCGCGTATTCATGTCGCCGTCATCGGCAAGGATTTGCAGCGCAAAGGCGGTGGAGGAAAGCGCAAGGCCGAAACCGGCGATGAGGCTGCCGCGCCAGTCGATCAGCCCCGCCCACCAGGCAATCGCCGCCAGAACGCTGCCCGTCACCAGCACCTGCGCCATCCCCAGCCCTAAAATATCGCGCCGCATCTGCCAGATGCGCGACGGCTTCAGTTCCAGCCCGATGATGAAGAGCAGGAAAACGACGCCCAGTTCCGAGACGTTGAAGATGTCCTTCGCATCCGTGACCAGATGCAGGAACGGCCCGATGATGATGCCCGCCACCAGATAACCGAGCACGGTGCCGAGCCCCAGCTTGCGGAAAACCGAGGCCGCGATGACCGCGCCGGCCAGAAGCAGCAGGGGTTCGGAAAAGAGAGCGTCGTGCTCGGTCATGCGGGCGGACTTTCGAATAGGGTGGCGACAATACCGTCCGAATGGAGAAAGCGGCGTTTCGCCCTTGATGCGGGGTTCCTGGCACAATAAATGGAACAGGAATGAAAGGCCAACTCATGTCCTCAGAAATAGATTCTTCCAAACTTCTCGATCGCGCCAGCCAGCTTGTCGATCTTGCCCGCGCCGCCGGTGCGGATGAGGCGGATGCCGTTGTCGTGCGCTCCCGCTCGCAATCGGTCGGCGTGCGGCTCGGCAAGGTGGAAAGCACCGAATCCTCCGAAAGCGACGATTTTTCCCTGCGCGTCTTCGTTGGCCGCCGGGTGGCGAGCGTTTCGGCCAATCCGGGCTTCGACCTGAAGACCTTGGCGGAACGGGCCGTGGCCATGGCGAAGGTCTCGCCGGAAGACCCCTTTGCCTGCCTTGCGGACAAGGAACGGCTGGCTACTTCCTATGACGATCTAGAGCTTTTCGACGCGACGGAAGTGTCGGCCGATCAGCTGCGTGAGGCAGCCCTTGCTTCGGAAGAGGCAGCACTCGGCGTCAAGGGCGTCAGCAATTCCTCAGGCGCCGGCGCATCGAGCGGCATGGGCGGCCTCGTGCTTGCCACATCCCACGGTTTTTCCGGCAGCTATATGGGCAGCCGTTTCAGCCGCTCCGTCAGCGTCATTGCCGGCGAAGGCACGAAGATGGAGCGCGACTACGATTTCGACAGCCGCCTTTATTATGCCGATCTCGATGCCGCCGAAGAAATCGGCCGGCGCGCCGGTGAAAAAGTCGTGCGCCGCGTCGGCCCGCGTCAGGTCGATACCGGCAGCAACATCACCGTGGTTTTCGATCCGCGCATCGCCCGCGGCTTTGTCGGTGCGATTGCCGGCGCCATCAACGGCGCGTCGGTTGCCCGCAAGACCAGCTTCCTGCGCGACAAGATGGGCCAGCAGGTTCTGAAAAAGGGCCTTTATCTCACCGACGATCCGCAGATCGTGCGCGGCCCGTCCTCCCGTCCCTTCGATGGCGAGGGCGTGCGCGGCGGGAAGATGACGATGATCGAGGACGGAGTTCTCAAGCACTGGTTCCTGTCCACCTCGGCGGCGCGGGAACTCGGCCTTGAAACCAACGGTCGCGGCGTGCGCGGCGGCACGGCGGTTTCACCGGCCTCCACCAATCTGGCGCTCGAGCCGGGCGATCTCTCGCCGGAGGACCTGCTGAGACAGGTCGGAACCGGCTTTTACGTCACCGAGCTGATCGGTCACGGCGCCAATATGATCACGGGTGAATATAGCTGCGGGGCGAGCGGTTTCTGGATCGAGAACGGCGAAAAGACCTTCGCGGTTTCCGAGGTCACCATCGCCTCGAACCTGAAGGACATGTTCATGCGGGTTACGCCGGCCAATGATATCGATCGTAAATACGGCGTCGCCGCCCCGACGCTCGCCATTGAAGGCATGACGATCGCGGGCAAGTGAGACGGCCCGCGGGTTGTTTTCGCCAGCACTTTGTGTGCAAGTGCGAAAAGAAAAACGGGCGCGCCGTGTGAGGCGCGCGGAAAAGACGGCAAAATGAACGATATGGCTGAGGCCCGCTGGGCCTCCGATCTGAGGCTGGTGCTTGAAGCCGCCCGCAAGGCGGGCGAGACGGCCCTCGGTTTCTTCCGCAAGGATCCCGAGGTCTGGTGGAAGAATGGCGGGCTTTCGCCGGTCAGCGCGGCCGACTACGCCGCCAATGAAATTCTCGAAACCATCCTGCGCTCCGCCCGGCCGGATTACGGCTGGCTTTCCGAAGAGACGGATGACGATACGGACAGGCTTTCCCGTTCCACCGTCTTCGTCGTCGATCCCATCGATGGCACCCGCGCCTTCATCGGCGGCCGGGATACCTGGTGCGTCAGCGTCGCGGTGGTGCATGAAGGGCGGCCGGTGGTCGCGGCCCTTGTCGCCCCGGTGCTTGCCGAGGAGTTCACCGCATTTGAAGGCGGCGAAGCGCTGAAAAACGGGACGCCGGTTTTTGCCGCGCGCGAAAACGCCGGCATCTTCCATCTGGCGGCGCCCGAAGACGTGATCACGCATCTGCCGGAAGAGGTGCGGGGCACCGTCAAGCGCATTCCGCACGTGCCCTCGCTCGCCTACCGGCTGGCCATGGTGGCGGATGGCCGCATCGACGGAACGCTGGTCAAGGCCAACTCGCACGAGTGGGATCTCGCCGCCGCCGACCTCATTCTGGAGAAGGCCGGCGGCCGGCTGGTCGGGCTCGATGGAAAACCTCTGATGTATAATCGCCGGCAGGTGAACCACCCCGCATTGTGCGCCGCAGCAGATTATGCGCTGCCTGCACTTTTGAAAGCGTTTTCACATCTGTCTGACAGTTGACGTTTGCCGGGAAATCCCGCAGATGAATGCCTCTCTCAGAGTTTAAGAAAGAGACAAAGACATGACGGAATCTGGCAAACAGAAACAGCTGCTGCACCTCGTATTCGGCGGCGAACTGGAAAACCTTCAGGATGTTCAGTTCCGGGATTTGAAGGCGCTCGATATCGTCGGTATCTATCCGGACTATGCTTCCGCGCTCACCGCATGGAAGTCCAAGGCGCAGATGACTGTCGATAACGCCCATATGCGTTATTTTATCGTGCATATGCACCGTCTTCTCAATCCGGACGACAAAATTTGAGTCCTTTTGCCCTTGCGTTGTAATACTATTGGGTGAAAGCGAGTTTTCCCGTGATTCCTGCGCGAGCGGCGCAGGCCGGGAATACCGGGGCGAGAAAATGTGATCGCGCTTTCGTTTCCGATGACAAAAAATGACGCAATTTGAGAAGAAGTAGGCGGCGATAACAACCAAAAACAGGGGAAGGGCATTGCGCGGAATGATCAAGGGCAGAATGTCATGAGCAGCCGTATCGCACGTTTCGCTCTTTCCGGTTACCGCATTGCCGGTATCGCCGCTTACCCGTTCGCGAAGCCCTATCTTTCCTATCGGGCGGCGAAGGGCAAGGAAGACAAGCGCCGTCGGCTCGAACGTTTCGGTTATGCCAGCGCCGAGCGCCCGCGCGGGCCGCTGGTCTGGTTCCATGCCGCAAGCGTCGGCGAAACGCTGGCGCTTATTCCGCTGATCCGCGAAATCCGCAAGCGCGATATCTTCGTGCTTTTGACCACCGGCACCGTCACATCGGCCGAACTGACCCGCACGCGGCTCGGCGACGATGTGATCCACCAATATGTGCCGCTCGATATCAAGATCGCGGTCAACCGTTTCCTGACCTACTGGGCGCCGGATGCCGCCATCACCGCTGAATCGGAAATCTGGCCGGTGACGATGATGGAGCTGGAACGCCGGCACATTCCGCAGATCCGGGTCAATGCACGTCTCTCCGACCGTTCCTTCGACCGCTGGAAAGCCCGGCATGACATTGCTGAATCGCTGTTTTCCAAGCTGGCGCTGGTGGTTGCGCAATCCGATCTCGATGCCGAACGTTTCCGCGATCTCGGCTCCTGGCCGGTGGTGATTTCAGGCAACCTCAAGGGCGACACCGACCCGCCGCCCTGCGACGAGGCGCTGCTGGAGAGCTATCGCAAGCAGGTCGGCAATCGCAAGACATGGGCCGCCATCTCCACTTTCGACGGCGAAGAGAAGGCTGCCGCCACCGTGCATGCGGCGATCAAGTCGCGCAATGGGCAACTGACCATCATCGTACCGCGCCATCCCGAGCGCGGCGACGATGTCGAGGCGATGCTGAAGGGCATGAATCTTTCGGTCGCCCGCCGCAGCAGGAATGACGTGATCACCCCGGAAACCGATATTTTCCTCGGCGATTCCATCGGCGAAATGGGGCTTTACCTGCGGCTGACCGAGCTTGCCTTCGTTGGCCGCTCCCTGACTGCCGAGGGCGGGCAGAACCCGCTGGAACCGGCGATGCTCGGCTGCGCCGTCCTGTCTGGCGCGCATGTGCAGAATTTCCGCGAGGCCTATCAGAAACTGATCCGTGCCGGCGGCGGTCGCATCATCCGCGATGTGGAGATGCTGGCCAAGGCGGTGCATTATCTGCTGGTCAACGACAATGAGCGTTACAAGATGATCGATGCGGGCAACCGGGTCATTCAGGATATGCGCGGCGCGCTGTCCTCCACCGTCAAGGCGCTGGAACCCTATATCAATCCGCTTACCGTTTCCGCCAAGCTGCAACCGCGGAGCGCCATCGGTTCATGGTAGCGGATATCGAACTCAACGCGGCGCAATCGATCGCCGCAGTCCTTTTCGACAAGGACGGCACGCTTCTGGGTTATGACGCCAGCTGGGGTCCGGTGAACCGCGAGCTTGCGGCGATTGCCGCCAAGGGCGATCCCGTTCTTGCCGACCGGCTTCTTTCCGTCTGCGGCATGGACCCCGTTACCGGTCATGTGGTACCGGACAGCCTTCTGGCCGCCGGCAATACGGCGGAAATCGCCACGGGTCTGGTCGCCGCCGGCTCGCCCTGCGATGTCGGGGAACTGACGGCGCGCCTCGACCGACTGTTCACCGAGGCGGCGGATAAATCCGTGCCCGTCACCGATCTCAAGGCGTTTTTCGCAAGGCTGAAGGCGCGCGGCTACAAGCTCGGCATCGCCTCCAGCGATAACGAAAACTCCATCCGCCAGACGGCCATCCGCTTCGGTTTCGAAAAGGACGTCGATTTTGTCGCGGGATATGACAGCGGTTACGGCACCAAGCCGCAGCCCGGCATGGTTCTCGGTTTCTGCGAGGCAATAGGCTTCCCGCCGGAACGCGTGGCGGTGGTCGGCGACAATAACCACGATCTGCATATGGCGAAGAATGCCGGAGCCGGTCTGCGCATCGCCGTTCTGACGGGAACAGGCTCACGCGAAAGCCTCGGCGCGGATGCCGATTTTTGTTTCGACGACATCACCGCGCTTGAAGCGCTTTTGCCGGAACGGGCTCTCTGAACCCGGTGGAATTTCCGCCGGGCCGGGTGCGGCTCCATCAAACCCGTTTATTCCATTTTTGCAAATTACGGTTTTTTCTGGCAAACAACCTCCTGACATGTGACGGGCGAACGGAATGCCGTGGGCGACGCGGCCGGGAGCGGGAATAGATGGTTTCTGAAGCGCCGCCGTTCTGGTGGCAGAAAGCGGGATGGCAGGCGTGGCTCCTGTCTCCTTTCTCGCTTCTTTACGGCAAGATCGCCGGCCGGCGAATGCGAACGGCGAAGAGGGCGAGCGTTGCCGTTCCGGTTATCTGCATCGGCAACTTCACCGTGGGCGGCGCCGGCAAGACACCGACGGCGATGGCAATTGCGAGAGCCGCCGTCGCAAAGGGCCTGAGACCCGGATTTCTCAGCCGCGGTTACGGCGGCACGCTCGACGTCACCACCCTTGTCGATCCCGGACAGCACCGCTCGGCCGATGTCGGCGACGAGCCGTTGCTCCTGGCGCGGGAGGCGGTCACGGTCATTTCCCGCAAGCGCGTGGAAGGCGCACACCGGCTGGTGAAGGAAGGCGTCGATCTCATCATCATGGATGACGGTTTCCAGAGCGCACGCCTGACGCTGGACTACGCGCTTGTCGTCATCGATACGATGCGCGGCATCGGCAATGGCCATCTTGTGCCGGGCGGTCCGGTGAGGGCGCCGCTTGCCGAACAGATGCGGCATATGACCGGGCTCCTGAAGGTCGGCAATGGCCATGCGGCCGATGCCCTGGTCCGGCAGGCGGCAAAGGCCGCCAAACCCGTCTTTGTGGCGGCGATCACGCCGCAGGAGCCACAGGATTTCAGGGGAAGGCGCGTGCTGGCCTATGCGGGCATCGCCGACCCGGCCAAGTTCTATCGAACCGTCGAGGCGCTCGGCGGCGACATCGTGCTGCAGCGCTCTTTCCCGGATCATCACCACTTCAGCGACGACGAGATCGCCGATCTTCTGCAGGACGCCGGTAAAGACAACCTGCAGCTGGTGACGACGGCCAAGGACGCCGTGCGGCTCAACGGGCACCACGGCCGGGCGGAAGAATTGCTGTGGAACAGTTTGGTGATCGAAATCGACATGGTGTTCGACGACCCCAACGCGGCCGCGACGATCATCGATACGGCGGTGAGGAACTGCCGTGCGCGCCTGCTGCGGGACAATGCGCGGACGTCGCTCTAGAGTACTGAAGAAGATAAACCGCCGTGCACCCACTTCCCCTCATTCCTGTGCTTGTCACAGGAATCCAGTCGACGCGCGTCTGCGCGGCGGGGAGAGTTCTTTCAGCCCAAGGACTTGGGCTGGCTGGATCCCTGTGACAAGCACAGGGATGAGGGGAGGCACACGCGCTATACTCAACGCGCCGCTTCCCAACTCATGCCGGCAAATTGCCAGCCTTCTTTTCGGCCTCCAGCGAAGCCGCCGCATCCACATAGGCCTCCTGCCGCGCCACGTTCCAGTAGCGCAGTTCATCGAGCGGAATGCTTTTGCCGGTAATGGCGCAGATGACGTGCGAGCCGGTCTGGACGATGCGGAAGTCACCGTCGAGATATTCGATGACGGCGAGGCGGTTGCCGCCTCCTTCAAATCTGTTCATCCGTTTTCGTCTCCTGCTCTGTCCCGTCAGGGCACCCAGTCCGAAACGGCGCAGCGTTTTCCTGAACAATTGGGTGCTCCAATATCTCAAATTTATATAGCCCGGCGCGGCGTAAGGCCAGTCCCGCCTGCTTGCGGCGTCAGCTACGGCCGAAGAGCCGTTCTATATCGGAAAGTTTCAATTCGATATAGGTCGGCCGGCCGTGATTGCACTGGCCGGAACCCGGCGTGTTTTCCATTTGCCGCAGAAGCGCGTTCATCTCCTCCGGCCGCATGCGCCGGCCGGAACGCACGGAGCCGTGGCAGGCCATGGTGGCCGCGACATATTCCAGCTTGTTGGCAAGCGTGGAGGCCGCGTCCCATTCGGCGATCTCGTCGGCAAGCTGGCGCACCAGCCCCTGCACGTTGACCTCGCCCAGCATGGCCGGTGTTTCCCGGACGGCGACCGCGCCCGGCCCGAAACGCTCGATGACGAGCCCCAGCGCATCGAAACCGGCGGCATGATCCATCAGCCGGTCGCAATCCTCTTCCGGCAGGTCGATGATTTCGGGGATGAGCAACACCTGCGAAGGCGGCCGCCTGGAATGCAGCGCATTGCGCATCTGTTCGAACACCAGCCGCTCATGCGCGGCATGCTGGTCGACGATGACGAGGCCGTTTTCCGTCTGCGCGATGATGTAGTTCTCGTGCAGCTGCGCCCGCGCGGCTCCGAGAGGATAAAGCACAGGTTCCGGCGAGGGGCTTGCGGCGGTCTCGTCAGTGTACCGAGGTTCGGCCCGCGCCGTCGGCATGGTGATGTCGGAAAAGCGTGACTGCACGGCCTCCGCAAATTGCATGTCCCCTGAAACCGCAAGCGGCCGCGAGGGCGAGGTGGCGGCGGACCATGGCGCGGGGGCTGCCATGGAAGGCGAGGGCCGGAGGCCGGACGGGCTGTAGCCGGGGCGGAAGGCGTTCATCATCTGGCTCGCACCCGTCGTTGCGGCCCTGTCGCCGTCACGCGTCAGCGCCTGCCGGATCGCGCCGACGATCAGCCCGCGAATGAGGCCGGGATCGCGGAAACGCACGTCGGATTTTGCCGGGTGCACGTTCACATCCACAAAGGCGGGATCGAGCGTGATGGACAGCACCGCGACCGGATATCGCCCATGCGGCACGGTTTCGGCATAGGCGCCGCGAATGGCGGATAAAAGCAGCTTGTCCTGCACCGGGCGGCCGTTGACGAAAACATATTGATGCGCCGAGTTACCGCGATTGAAGGTCGGCACACCGGCAAAACCGGTGAGCGTCACATCCTCGCGCCCGGCATCGATCTCGATGGCGTTGTCCTTGAACTCGGCACCGAGGATTTGCGCCATGCGGGCGAGATGATCGTCGCCCGTCGAAGGGATTTCGAGCGTCGAGCGGTCGGTGCCGGAGAGCACGAAACGAATATGCGGAAAGGCGATTGCCATCCGTTTGACGACCTCGGTGATGGCCGCCGCCTCGGCGCGTTCCGTCTTCAGGAATTTCAGCCGCGCCGGCGTGGCGAAGAACAGGTCGCGCACCTCGACGATGGTGCCGGCATTCGAGGCGGCGGGCCGCACATCGGACACCTTGCCGCCGGTGACGGAAATCACCGAACCCTGTTCCGCGCCCTGTTGGCGGCTGGTGATTGTCAGCTTGGCGACCGAGCCGATGGAGGGCAGCGCCTCGCCGCGAAACCCGAGCGTGCGGATATCATCAAGCGTATCGGAAATCTTCGAGGTGCAGTGACGCCTGACCGCCAGCTCCAGATCGGCAGGCGACATGCCGCAGCCGTTGTCGGTGATCCGCACCAGCCCCTTGCCGCCGCCCGCCGTGGCGATCTCGATCCGGGTCGCGCCGGCGTCGATGGCGTTTTCCACCAGTTCCTTCGTGGCGCTGGAGGGTCTTTCGATGACCTCGCCGGCGGCGATCTGATTGATGAGGGTTTCTGAAAGCTGCTTGATGGCCATGATCGTCATTTTCGCGGATTCGCCGTGGCTTCGAAAGCAAAAAACTCGAACTGCGGAAATTTGCACATGTTTTGCGGCCTGTCCGGCATTCGATCATTTCCGTCAACTTGGCGTTAAGCGTTAATCCGCCTTTAATCGGCCTTGATTATGGTGAGGCGGCTTGAAATGACCGCAGGAACGGGGCCGCCTTCGCCGGGCGGTGTGTGACGTCGACTATGGGTGAGCGTCATCTTCCCCTCAAGACTGCTTCAAGTTGCAAACCCTGATGTCTCTTTTTCGGAATTTTTCGTTTCATCCCGGCATCTGCCCTGGACGATTCCACTAGAAACATAAGCCTGACCCCTGAAAAACAGGCGGGAGTTTGCAGTTGAGTGATTTGGCGTCCTCTGGCGCGGGCGTTCATACGGTGATGCTTGATGCCCTTTGCGACGCGCTTGGCGCGGCGATCGTCGTTTACGACCGGAACGATCACATTATTTTCGCAAGCCGGAAACTCTTGAGCTTTTTTCCGCTGGAAGAGGCCGTCATCGGCCCGGGCGCGCGGCTGCGCGACTATCTGAGCGCGCTTTACGATTGTTATCTGCTCGAGGCGGAAAGCCTCTCCGCCAATGCCCGCCCGCTCGGCCGGGAGGAGTGGATCGGCGAGCGGCTGGCGCTGCACTGGAAGGAAAGATCGGAAAAAACCGAACGGCTGAAGGGCGAACGTTTCCTGCGCTTCGTCATGAACCGCCTGCCGTCCGGCCTCGGCATCAGCGTGGTTGCCGATATTTCCGAACAGAAGAAGCGCGAAGAGCAATGGCGCATTGACCTCGAGCGCGTGCAGCTCATCGAGGATATTCTCGACAATCTGCCGTTTCCCGTCTTCGTCAAGGACCGGAACATGGCCTATGCCGCCGTCAACAAATCCGCCTGCGCCCTCGTCGAAACCAGCCCCGAGAGCATTCTCGGCCGCACCGTTTTCGATCTCCACTCGCGCAAGGTCGCCGGACGGATCGATATTGCCGATCGTATGGTGCTGGATAGCGGCACGCCGAGCGTCATTCCCGAAAGGGTGCGGCGGCTGAGCGGCGAAGAGGTGCTGACCATCACCCGCAAGCAGCGTGTGGGCAGGCCCGGCCGATATTTCCTGGTGACGACGATGGAGGACGTGACCGCTCTCGCCACCATCGATGCCAACGGCATGCCCGTCATTCCCTCGCTGGAACATGTCCCTTTTGTCGCCTCCACTTACGGCAGGGATGAGGAAACGGACAATCGCGGCGGGGTTTTAAAGAGCAAGGCGGTGCTGATCGTCTCTGAAAACGGACGCTTTGCGCAAGCCGCCGGTCGCCGGCTGACAGCGGGCGGCATGGACCATGCCGCGGTGACGAGCGAGGACGAGCAGCGTGCCTTCATCGATGTCGCGGCTTCCGCCGGCGTGAGTATCGATGTGGTCGTTGTCGACGCCCAGATGAGCGTCGCCTGCCTCGATATTGCCGCCGCGCATGATCTGCCCGTCGTCACCATCGAGGAAGAGGAGATTGACGCTTCGCTGCTGCATTATCTTGCGGCCGGGCTGCAATCGTCCCCGAAGGAGAAAACCGCTGACGAGGACTGGGAGATCATGACGGAGGACCTGCCTGAAATCCTCAAGACCGGCGGTGTCTGCGATATACTTCTCGTCGAGGATAACAGGGTCAACCAGATCGTCTTTTCGCAGATACTCGAGGGTCTCGGGCTTTCCTGGCGGCTTGCCACTTCGGGCGAGGAAGCCCTGCGTCTCTTTGCCGAACAGCCGCCTTCCGCCGTCCTGCTCGACACGACGCTGGGCGATATCGACGGCTTCGAAGTCGCGCGCCGCATGCGCGGCCTTTGCGGCGAAAAGCACATTCCCATCGTCGGTGTCATCACCCACGCTTTCGAGGGCGATCTCGATAAATGCCGGGCGTCCGGCATGGACGACATGCTGCTGAAGCCCGTCAGCCCGGATATGGTCGAGGCGGTTTTCCTGCGGCTTTTCGGCAAGGATGTCCTGCGGCTGCAGGCATGACGTAGCCTTTGTCAGGAGGCTATGGCTTTTTTAATACTTGCCCTGCATTGTGAGCGCGGTCGACACAGGATTCACGAGATGCAGGAATGAAACGGGCAGAGCCGCAAACGTTGCAGGTCAGCCAGAACGAGCTGCAGGCGATGGCCTACAGCGACCCGCTGACGGGGCTCGGCAACCGCTACCGTCTGCGGGACAAGATTCGCATGCTTGCCAGCGAGCGCTCCAGCGATCCCGCGCCCTTCACGGTCGGCATCGCCAATATAGACGGCTTCAAACCCATCAACGATCTGTTCGGCGTGCAGGCGGGCGATGAAATCCTCTGCCAGGTCGCGCACCGGCTGAAGGCCTGCATTCCCGATGGCGCGGTCGTGACGCGCCATGACGGCGACGAATTCGCCTTCGTGCTGCCGCTGGTGTTCGAGCGCACGGGCGCCGAGCGCATCGGCAACATGATCAAGGACGTGCTTTCTGCCCCTTACGATCTCGGCGACCGCAATGTCCGCCTGTCCTCCTCCTTCGGTTTTGCCATCTATCCCTTCGCCGGCGATGAATTCGAGGATTTGCTGAAAAGCGCCGAGACGGCGCTCTATCGCTCCAAGAGACGTGGCCGCGGCCAGATCACGATCTATTCGCGCGAAATCGCGCAGGAAATGAAGCGGGCCACGCAACTGGAACAGGCGCTCAGAAACGCCATCATCACCGATGCCATCGATGTGCATTTCCAGCCCATCGTCAGGCTGGAAGAGGCCAAGGTCATCGGTTTCGAGGCGCTGGCCCGCTGGAACGATCCGGACCTCGGTTTCGTATCGCCCGCCGTTTTCGTGCCGCTTGCCGAAGAGCGCGGTTTCATCGATGCGCTGTCGGAAGCTCTGCTCCGAAAGGCGGCGGAGGCAGCCCTGTTCTGGCCGCGTGAGCTTTTCCTGTCCTTCAACCTCTCTTCCGCGCAATTGATGGACCCCAGCACGGCGGACAATATTCTCTCCATCCTCTCGCGTGTCGGTCTCGATCCGCACCGGCTGGAGCTTGAAATCACCGAAACGGCTGTGATGACTTCCGCAGATACTGCCCAGCGCATCATCAGCGAATTGCAGAGCGCCGGCGTTCGCATTTCGCTGGATGATTTCGGCACCGGCCAGTCGAGCCTCGGCCGCCTGCGCGATTTCACCTTCGACAAGGTAAAGATCGACCGCGCCTTCGTCTCGCGCATCAGCAGCGACCGCCCTTCCGAACATATCATCAAGGCCATCGTCGCCATGTGCGAAGGGCTCGATCTCGAAGTCGTGGCGGAAGGGATCGAAGAACGGGCGGAAGAGGAAAAGCTGCGCGCGCTCGGCTGCGCCATGGGGCAGGGCTATTTCTACGGCCGCCCCGCCGATGCCGCCGCGACCCAGCGGTATCTGCACGAGAACTATCGCGAGATATTGTCGGATATTTCCTGAGGCGGTACGGCTTGGTCGTGACGCTTGTTGGAGAAAACACTATCTCAGCCAAGCTTGTGCGCGCCGGCGCATCCCCGCCCCCTCATTCCTGTGCTTGTCACAGGAATCCAGCCGACGCGCGTCTGCGCGGCGAAACGACTCCTTCCAGCCCAAGGACTTGGGCTGGCTAGATTCCTGTGACAAGCACAGGAATGAGGGAGGTCGTTTCGGGAGCAGCCCTTGCCAGAAGGCGCTCCGCGTTTTGTTGCGGGCGGCCTACGCCGCGCTTCACAACCGATAAAGCGGCTCGAACCGGCCCTTCACCTCGACCCCCAGCTCGAACGTCAACCCATGCTGCGGATTGGCGGCAATGGCGTCATCATCGAGATGTTCGCGTGCCGAGGTGACGAGAAGGCGCGATGCGTCGGGGCCGATGAAGGCCGGGCAGGTCGTCTGTCCGCCCGGCACCTCATATCGGGCGATGTGATTGCCGTCGGTATCGTAACGATCCACGGCACCCACGCCCCAGCGGGCGTTCCAGATATGCCCTTCGGCATCGCAGACCGACCCGTCGATGCCGCCTTTGACACCGGTGGAATCGATGAAGACTTCAGCCTTGCCTGCGGGAAGGCCGGTCTCGGCATCGAGCGGCACCCGCATCAGCTTGTTCACCTTGGTATCGACGTAATATCCCGTCGCGCCATCGGGCGAGAAGCAGATCGAATTCGGAATGCTGATCTCGGCAAACAGCTTCGTCACGGTGCCCTTCGCGACATGATAGATGCTGCCCGCGCCGGTCTCCGCCTTACGGCCCATGGTGCCGATCCACAACGCGCCGGAGGGGTGCATGCGCCCGTCATTGGAGCGGTTGCCGGGCAAGTCCTTTTCCAGCTCCGCATGCAGCGTCAGCACACCGGTTGCCGTGTCGCGCAGGAAAAGCCCGTCATCGGAGGCGATCAGCTGCTTGCTGTCGCTGACCTTGGCGAGCGCACTACCCATGAAGGGCAAAGCGTGCACGGTCTTGCGGCCGGAGGCGAGATGCAGCTCATGCAGTTCCCGCTCAAGAATATTGAACCACCAGGCGGTGCCGGTCGCAGGGTCGAAGGTCGGGCCTTCGCCGAGCAGCATCGGCGTCTCGTCCAGAACACGTCCGGCAAAGGGAAAAACAGTCGCCAAGCTCTTATCCTCCGATGGCTGCATCATAGGCTGAAAGTGTGACAGTGGCGCGTTCGCGCACCTCCGCCGCCGTCATGCCCGGCTTGTAAAGGCTGGTGCCAAGGCCGAAAGCCACGATACCGGCCGAGGTATATTCGGCAAAATTCTTGTCCGAGACGCCGCCGACGGCGGCGATCACCAGATCCTTCGGCAGGATCGTCCGGATCGCATTGATGCCGGCGGGGCCGATGATGCTGGCGGGGAAGAATTTCAGCCCCGTCGCGCCGGCCTTTGCGGCCACCAGCGCCTCGGTGGGGGTCAGAACACCCGGCATCGTCACCATGCCCTTGACGCGCGCGGCAACGATCACATCGGCATCGGCATTGGGGCTCACCATCAGCTTGCCGCCGGCCGCATCCAGCGAGGCCACGTCTTCCACGCTGAGCACGGTGCCCGCGCCGATCAGGCAATCGGCGGGCGCCATCTTCGCGGCGATCTCGATGGAACGGAACGGATCGGGCGAATTGAGCGGAATTTCAATCGCGCGGAAGCCGGTTTCGATCAGCGCGCCGACGACGCCTTCGGTTTCCTCGGGTTTCAGACCGCGCAGGATGGCGATCAGCGGATATTTGATGGAAGGGAAGGGAATACGCATGGTCGATCTTTCTTCTTATGGCCAGATGGCATTTGCAGCGGCCAGCAGTCCGCGCCGCACGGCCTCGTCTGCATCGATGACCGTATAGTGGATATCAAGGGCGGTGAAGGCGCCTTCGTAAAGCGCGCCGAGCGCACCCGAACCGATCAGCACCACCGGCGTCTCGCGCCGGGCGGTGGAATGCGCGCCGGCGATTTCCAGCCCGATCATGATGCCGGAGAGCTTGGCCTTGGCGTCGGTGGCGGTGAGGCCGTGCAGCAATTGGCCGGAGCGAAGGGTGAAAAAGCGATTGGTCGCAAGCTGCGGATTGGCATAGATGTCGCGCACCGCCGCCGTAAAAGCCGCATGTTCGCCGGTAAAGGCTTCGGCCTCGGCCACCGCATGGGAAAGGATCGTCTGTTTCGAGACGACTTCG
Source organism: Agrobacterium sp. LMR679 (assembly GCF_027157905.1). Classification (NCBI taxonomy): domain Bacteria; kingdom Pseudomonadati; phylum Pseudomonadota; class Alphaproteobacteria; order Hyphomicrobiales; family Rhizobiaceae; genus Agrobacterium; species Agrobacterium sp. LMR679. The sequence continues at coordinate 1,806,927 of NZ_JAPVOJ010000002.1, forward strand.
AAGAGTTCGCCGGTCATGAAAGTGGCAAAGCCGGTCACGCCGCCATCCTTCACGGTCACCCATTTGGAATGCGTGCCGGGCATGCAGACGAGCTTTTCACCGGCCTCCGAGGAGGCGAGAGCGCCGAGCAACTGCGTTTCCTCGCCGCGCATCACGTCGGGCGCGTTTTGATCCCGCTGCGCCAGCCCCGGCAGAATCCGCACATCCCGCACCTGGCCCGGCACGCGAACCGCGCCGTCGAGAACCGCCGAAAGCGATGCCGGCACGTCGATATAACCCGCCTCGACCCAACCCTGCCGCGCGCCTGCCATGCCGCAGACGAGAACCGGCAAACCTTCCGGCGCGCCGATGGCGTCGAGATGCGATTGCAGCACATCGGCGAAACCGGTCCGCATGGCGGTGGTCATGCCTTCCGTGCTTCTGCGTTCCGCCAGCACCGCGCCCGATCGGCTCATGAGCCAGAGCCGGAAACTGGTCGTACCCCAGTCGACGGCGATGAAAGCGGGTTCAGACATTATAGGAGGCCTCCGTCTACGATTATGGATTGCGCCGTAATGGCGCTCGATGCCGATGATGCGAGAAACAGGCACGGCCCCGCCAGATCGGCGGCGACGAGCGTGCGCTTCAGACATTGCCGCGCGGTGGTGGCGGCAATGCCCTCATCCGTCAGCCATAGTTCCTTCTGCCGCTCCGTCACGATCATGCCGGGCAGCAGCGTGTTGACGCGGATATTTTCCGGCCCCAGCCGTCCGGCAAGGCTTTTCGTCAGCCCGATGATGCCGGCCTTGGCCGCCGCATAGGAGGGTAGTTCGCCCATGTTGAGCAGAAACGAGATGGACGAGAAATTGACGATGGACGCATCTTTCGCCTGCCGCAGATAGGGCAGGGATGCCTGAACCGTGAAGAACATCTGCTTGAGATTGACCGCCTGATTGGCGTCCCAATAGGCTTCCGTCACCGTGTCTATGTCGTGGCGGTCGTCCCAGGCGGCGTTGTTGACCAGCACCTTGATGCCGCCGGTGGCGGAAGCCGCGGCCGCCACCGTTTTTCCGATCGCCGCAATATCGCGAAGGTCGGTCTTGAAGAAGTGGACCGGATGCGGCGCCGTCGTTGCAAGCCGCTTGACGAGCGCCAGGCTCGGCTCTTCGGCGATATCGATGAACGAAACCTTCGCGCCCTGCATCGCAAGGGCTTCCACCAGCGATGCCCCGATGCCGGAACCGCCGCCGGTGACGAGCACGCCCGCATCCTTGAGGTCCGGAAATTGGGCTTGCGTCATCGGCGTCATCTCGTCCATGAAAGGCTTGATTGTTCCATTATTTGGAACTAGATTTTACTAAATGGAATTATTCTCTTGGCGTCACGCTTATGTCAAGGCAGATGATGGTGGATGTTGCCATGCCCGATAATAAAAAGCCCAATGGGCGAAAGCCTGATGCGGTTCCGGTGACGCAACGGAAAACCGGAGTTGAGACGGGCACGCTCGGCAAGGCCGTCTCGCTGCTGGAGCTGATCGCCTTTGCTGAAAAACCGATGCGCTTTACCGATGTGGTCGAAGCCTGCGGCCAGCCGCGGGGCACGGTTCACCGCCAGCTCGCCCATCTTGTCGCCGAAGGCCTTGTCGATCACGCTGCCGATCAGACCTATGCCGTGGGACTGAGGTTGCTGCAACTGGCCGCGAAAGCCTGGAGCGGCAACGACCTGCGCAGCGTCGCGGCCCCCCATCTGGCGGCGCTGCAGGAGATGACGCAGGAGTCGGTACATCTCGCCGTGCTGAACGGCAGGCAGGTCACCTATCTCGACAAGATGGAGGGCCGGCATACATTACGCATGCATTCGCAGGTCGGCAAAACCTCGCCAGCCTATTGCACCGGGGTGGGCAAGGCGGCGCTGTCGTTGCTCTCTGCCGACGATCTGGCGCAGCTGGCTGGGGAACTGGATTTTCATCGCTTCACGGAAAGCACGGTCACGACGCCGGAAGCGCTGATGGCGGAGGTGGCGACCATTCGCGACAACGGCTACGGGTTCGACCTTCAGGAGCACGAGATCGGAATTCACTGTGTCGCCGCGCCGGTCCGGGCGCCTGGGCGCAATTTTCGCGCGGCGATTTCCGTCACCGGCCCGGCCTATCGCGTGGATGTGGAACAGCTCCGCAAATGGGGGCCGCTCGTGCGCGAGACCGCCGACAGGATTTCCGACGATCTTGCCTGCAGATTATCCCCGGTTGCGGATGGTTGAAGAAAACAGGGCGCGCAGTCCCTGGATTTTCCCGTGCAGAAAGGCCGGCCATGCACCCATTCAGATGCGTTCGATATTATTTTCGACTATTCTGAATTAAGTTTTCAACTTTTGTTTGCATGAATCGTTTTGGTGAGTAACATCCGCAACAATTTCCGGGCAAGGGCGGGCCTTTGCGGCGGCATTTTCTCATTCTCGAAGAACAGCTTTGATGCAGAAAACAGAGACGGCCGCCGTTCAGTCGATTGGTGTTGATTGCGTTCGCGAGATCGCCGATCTCAACACGCAATTCGATATATTCCGGTTTTTGAAACGGCTGACGGAGGCCTGGGAATTCAGGGCTTTCATGGTGCTCGACCTGTCTTCGGAAGTGGCGAGCGAACTGTCGCAATATACGATCATCACCAGCTGGCCGGCCGAGCTTCTGCAGCGTTACGATGAAGAGGGCATGCTGCAGACCAGCCGGGTGATGGCGCAGTTGAAAAAATCGACCGTCCCCTTTTCCGTCTCCATGGATTTTCTGGTCAGGGGCGACGGAGAAATCGCCAAAAAAACCGTGATCAACCTTTTCGAACGATTCGAGATGATCAATTCGGTCTGGTTCCCCGTTCACGACATCACCATGCGGCGCGGCGCGGTATCTTTTTCCGGCAACAAGACTGCTGTGCCCGCCAGCCGGCTTGCGGAGCTTTTTTACATTTCCAGCCATGTCTTTGCCCGGCTATCTGAAATCCGTCGCCTCGATCTCAGGGTTCCCGAAACCCTGAGCGAGCGGGAGATCGACTGCCTGAACTGGACCGCCGCCGGCAAGACCAGCGCCGAAATCGCCGAAATCATGATGCTGTCGGAACATACCATCAATCATTACCTGAACCGTGCGACGAAAAAACTCGACACGGTCAACCGCACCCAGGCCGTCGCAAAAGCGCTGCGGGTCGGCCTGATAAAATAGCGAAATCTTAATTTTATCATTGTGATAAACCGCTTCCTGGGCGATCCTCTTTTCGAATCACCGGAAAGGAGAAATCGTTTGCCGGAACGGCATAAGGTAAAAGCAGGATTTTCTCCGACTATCGATTGCGCCGTGCTGATAGCCGCTGCCGAAAAAGGCTTTGCTGCCGATGAAGGCATAGAACTCGAACTTTTCCGAAAACAGTCCGCCCGCGCCGTGCTTGCGACGCTCGGCGAGGATGGCGTTCACGTCGCACATCTGCCCGCCCCGGTTCCGGTCGGCTCCGCTGTCGGCCTGGACGATCTGCCGGCCGATATTGTCGGCGTTTTCACGCTTTCCCTCGGTGGATCGGCGACGACCGTTTCCCACGGATTTTATGACGAGCTCTACCGCGAAGGGCTGAAGCTGCCGGACCCGGCGGCTTTTGGACGCGCCATGGCCCGTGTCTGCGCCGCGCGCCGGGCGGCGGGCGGAAATCCGCCGGTCTTTGCGGTCGAGGATATCGTCTCCACGCCGTTTTATGCGCTGCGTTACCTGCTCGGAAGCTGCGGCGTGCTGCTCGGCCGCGATATGGAAATCGTCGAGGCCCTGCCGAAGGCGATGCCGGGGCTCCTGGAAAGCGGCAAGGTCGATGCGCTCTGTACCGCCGAACCGGCGGGCAGCGCCGTGGTGCTCGGCGGCGCCGGCCGGATCGTCACCACCGGGGCGTTGATCTGGCACAACGCGCCGGAAAAGATACTGGCCGCGAAGAAGCGGTGGACGGAGGACAACCCAGCCCTTCTCGAAGGGCTGCTGCGCGCCCTTTACCGCGCTGGCGAATGGTGCGCCAATGCCGCCAATATCGAGGAACTTGCGGGCATTCTCGCCGCCCCTCAATATATGGATGAGAACGGCGAATTCCTGCTGCCGGCGCTGACGGGCTATATTTCCACCTCGCAGCGGGACATGCAGCGCTTTCAGGAGTTTTTCGTGACCAGCGCCAAGGCCGCCAATTTCCCATGGCAGAGCCAGGCCCTGTGGTTCTTCAGCCAGATGTTGCGCTGGGGCGAGGTTTCCGCCGATTGCCGGTTCGATCCCGCAGTGGTGGAGGCGGCCCGCAACGCCTACCGGCCGGATATTTTCCGCAAGGCGATGAAGCCGCTTTTCGTGCCGGTGCCGGGTGCTAATCTGAAACTCGAGGGCACGCTGCGCGAGCCTGTTCATGTCGGCGCATCGCGCACGGGTCTGGTGCTCGGCCCCGACTGTTTTTTCGACGGCCATGTTTTCGATCCGGAAACGCTGGCGATGGACGACGAAATCTGAAACCGCAGCGTTAAATCGTCGCGAATGCCTGACTGTCGCGCTTTGGCATTGGCGAAGCGCTCCGGCTTGTCTATGGATGGCACGCAATACCCGGTCGGATGATGAAGCGGAGCAGGAATATGGCAGAGGTCAGCAGGAGCCAGGTGGAAAAGGCGCTGGAAACGGTGATCTATCCCGGTAGCGGCAAGAGCATCGTCGCACTCGGCATGGTCTCGGAAATCTTCATCGCCGATGCGAAGGCCTATTTTTCGATCACTGTCCCGGCCGACAAGGCTGCGGAGATGGAGCCGTTGCGGCTTGCCGCCGAACGGGCGGCCAAAAGTGTGGAAGGCATCGTCGGCGCGGTCGTGGCGCTGACGGCCGACCGCAAGCCCGGCCAGCAGCAACCCGCACCCGCCGCGCGCCCCGCCGCCGCAACCGGCCGGCCGGCCCAACAGCCCGGCTCCTCAAAGGTGGGCGTTCCGGGTGTGCGGGCCATCATCGCCGTGGCCTCGGGCAAGGGCGGAGTGGGCAAGTCGACCACCGCGGTCAATCTGGCGCTCGGCCTCCAGTCGCTCGGCCTCAAGGTCGGTATGCTCGATGCCGATATTTACGGCCCTTCGCTGCCGCGACTGCTGAAAATTTCCGGCCGCCCGCAGCAGCAGGAAGACCGCATCATCCTTCCCATGGAAAATTACGGGCTGAAGGTCATGTCCATGGGCTTTCTGGTGGATGAGGAAGCCGCGATGATCTGGCGCGGGCCGATGGTGCAGTCCGCCCTCATGCAGATGCTGCGCGAGGTGGCCTGGGGCGAACTGGATGTGCTGGTGCTGGACATGCCGCCCGGCACCGGCGATGCGCAGCTTACCATCGCCCAGCAGGTGCCGCTCGCCGGCGCCGTCATCGTTTCCACGCCGCAGGATCTGGCGCTGATCGATGCGCGCAAGGGCATCACCATGTTCCGCAAGGTGGAGGTTCCGTTGCTCGGCGTCATCGAGAATATGAGCTATTTCATCGCGCCCGATACCGGCGCGCGTTACGATATTTTCGGCCATGGCGGCGCGAAGGCCGAAGCCGAGCGGATCGGCGTGCCCTTCCTCGGCGAAGTGCCGCTCACCATCTCCATCCGCGAAATGTCGGATGCCGGAACGCCGGTCGTCGCTGCCGAGCCCAATGGCCCGCAGGCCGCGATCTATCGCGATATTGCCGAAAAAGTCTGGGCGCGCATCGGTGCGGGCGAGAGAAAAGCGGCGCCGAAGATCGTTTTCGAGTAGCGCGGCAATCATGAACGGAAAATCGGGCAGGTCTCTGCCCGCTTTGAATAATCTTTTGAAAACAGAAGATTAATCGCCAGTATCGCGCAGGCTTTCCGGATTTGAACTCCAGAAATGCTTCGCCTGCAATGCTGTCGAGAAAAAATATTGCTTGATTGCATCTCGCTTTGGGCGCATACGCCTGCGCCGTTTGGCTCTTGGTCCATCGGGCTGGCGAGATTGTGAAAATCCCGCTCGTTCCGACGTTCCCTGAAGTGTCGTCCAAGGGTTTGCCGAGCGCAAACAGGATATGTTAAGCAGCGTTGCGGCTGAAGCCTGCAATGTGGAGCGGAGAAACGGATTGATAAAAGCCTATCGCGCCAATTGCGAGGCGATCAGCCTGTCGTCAGACGACGGCTCCGGACAGATTCCCGACGACATCGTCTGGATCGATCTCGTCAATCCGGACAGGGCGGAAGAGCAGCATGTGGAAAAGCTGCTGGGGCTCGATCTGCCCACCCGCGAGGATCTGAAGGATATCGAACCCTCCAGCCGGCTTTATATGGAAGACGGCAATGTCTTCATGACCGCGTCCCTGGTGTGGAAGGCGGATTCGGACGATCCCCGTCTCACAGACGTCGCCTTCATCCTTGCCGGCAAGCGTCTGGTGACGATCCGTTACGCCGAGCCGAAATCCTTCCATCTCTTCATTGCCGCCATCACCCGCGTTCCGCACGAGATGCGCAGCGGCGCGGCGCTGCTCCTGAAGCTGCTGGAAACCATCGTCGACCGCACGGCGGAAATCCTCGAAAACTCGGTTACGGGGATCGACAATCTCGCCGCCGACATTCTCGGCAGCCAGGCTCGTTCCAAACGCAAGGCGCCGCGCTATCTAGAAGACCGCCTCGGCAACATCGCCGCCTATCACCGGCTGATATCGAAGGTCCGCGTGAGCCTTGCATCTCTGGCGCGTCTTCAGACCTTTCTGTCCACCAGCGATCAGGTTCGCGAGGACAAGGGCGCGCGGGAGCAGGGCAAGTCGATCGGGCGCGATATTCAGTCGCTGAACGAACATGCCTCCTTCGTTTCCGGCAATCTGACCTTCCTGCTGGACGCCTCGCTTGGTATCATCAACATCGAGCAGAACAGCATCATCAAGATTTTTTCCATTGCTTCGGTGGTGTTCCTGCCGCCGACGCTGGTGGCCTCTGTTTATGGAATGAACTTTCAGCTCATGCCGGAGTTGAACTGGACATTCGGTTACCCACTCGCGCTCATCGTCATGCTGATGTCCGCCATCATCCCGTTTCTCTTTTTTCGTTGGAAGGGCTGGCTCTGAGGAGCCAGGATCATCATGTCCCAGATCGCTGACAAGGATGTTGCCGAGAAACCGGATGCGGATGACGAGCACAGGAACAAGGGGCTTTATGCCGCGATCCTTGGTTCCATCGGCGTCGTCTATGGCGATATCGGCACCAGCCCGCTCTACGCCTTCCGCGAGGCGCTGCGGCCCATCGCCTATGACGGCGTGACGCAGGAAGAAGTCATCGGCCTCACATCGCTGATGATCTGGTCTTTGACGATCATCGTCACCTTCAAATACATTACCCTGCTGCTGCGCGCCGACAATGACGGCGAGGGCGGCACGCTGTCGCTGCTGGCGCTGCTGATGAAGACGGCGGGCACCCACCGCAGCGTCCTCATCGTGCTCGGCCTCATCGGTGCGGCGCTGTTTCTGGGCGATGCCATGATTACGCCGGCGCTTTCGGTGCTTTCGGCGGTGGAGGGCCTGAAGCTCGTCACGCCGGAAATGGACGCCTTCATCATCCCGATTTCCGTCGGCATTCTCATCGGCCTCTTCGCCATCCAGTCCCACGGCACGGGCACGGTGGCGAAATTCTTCGGGCCGATCACCGCCGTCTGGTTCATCGTCATGGGTCTGGCCGGTCTCCTCCATATCGCCGATGATTTCAGCATCCTCTTCGCCTTCAACCCGTGGCATGCGGTGGAGTTTCTGGCCAGTGAAGGCTTCTACGGCATCGTCGTGCTCGGCGCGGTCTTCCTGACGATCACCGGGGCGGAAGCGCTTTACGCCGATCTCGGCCATTTCGGCCGCCGTCCCATCCAGTGGGCGTGGTTCTGTCTGGTTTTCCCGGCATTGACGCTGAACTATCTCGGGCAGGGCGCGTTGGTGCTGAAAGACCCGGCGGCGATGTCCAATCCCTTCTATCTGATGTTCCCGCAATGGGCGATCCTGCCGGCCGTCATTCTGGCGACCGCCGCCACCATCATCGCCAGCCAGGCGGTCATAACCGGCGCGTTTTCGCTCGTGCGTCAGGCGATCCATCTCGGTTATCTGCCGCGCATGGAAATCCTCTTCACCTCGGAAACCAATACCGGGCAGATTTACCTGCCGGCCGTCAACACCATCCTGCTGTTCGGCGTCGTCGCTCTCGTGCTCACCTTCAAGAGTTCCGATGCGCTGGCCACCGCTTATGGTATCTCGGTTACCGGCGCGATGGTCGTCACCAGCCTGATGTTCTTCGAATTCGTGCGCAAGCGCTGGCAATGGTCGGTCTGGCTGGCAATTGCCGTGCTGGCCCCGCTTCTGGCGCTGGAGCTGATCTTCCTCGGCGCGAACCTGCTGAAGATTCACGATGGCGGTTATGTGCCGGTGCTGCTGGCAATCGCCTTCACCGTCATCATGACCACCTGGCAGCGCGGTTCGAGAATCCTCTTCGCCAAGACCCGCCGCATCGATGTGCCACTGAAGGCTTTCATCGCCTCGGTGGAAAAGGAAAGCGCCCATGCGCCGGTGCGCGTGCCCGGCACGGCCATCTTCCTAACCGGCGATCCGGAAACGGCGCCGGCGGCCCTGCTGCATAACCTCAAGCACAATCACGTCCTTCACGACAAGAACGTCATCCTGACGATCCGCACCGAAGACCAGCCGCGCGTTCACCCCGAAGATCGTTATACGCTGACGAAGATGAGCGACCGTTTCGCCGTGGTCGAACTGCATTTCGGCTTCATGGAAACCCAGAACGTCACCCAGGCGCTGGGGTATCTGAGGCGCACCGGCTACAAGTTCGATATCATGTCGACCTCGTTTTATCTCGGCCGCCGCAAGCTGGTGCCGGATCCGAAATCGGGCATGCCGGGCTGGCAGAACCGCCTGTTCATCGCGCTCGCCGAAACCGCCGCCGATCCGTCCGATTATTTCCGCCTGCCGGCCAACCGCGTGGTGGAACTGGGTTCGCACGTCGTCGTCTGATGAAGTGGGCATGCCCTTAATGTAGCTGGGCGATCTCCTTCTTTCCGCCCTACCGGCCTTGAGCCGGTATCCAGCCAGCCCAATTCCCTGGGCTGAAAGAGTTTTTATGCCGCGCCGACGCGCGTCGGCTGGATTCCGGCTCGAGGCCGGAATGACGGATGTGGAGATGCCGTGCGGGACAGTTATGATCGGCACATGCGAACTCGACTCCACGCCACGCGCATTAGAATGTGGTTACACATTAACGTGAAGCCGCGTCCGCGCGCGGCGTTAACCAAGCATCAAGGTTAATAAGAGATTCTCGAACACCTGTAGCAAATATGGTTGTCGGTGTTCGGAGTGCTGGTTTTGCGTTCGAAAAGAGTAATGCGTCGTCGGTCCCCCGTGTCCCTTCAGGGGTGGGCGTCCAAATGGACCTCGCCCGTCGTCTTCGGCCTTGCCGCCTGGCTCGTTTTTCCCTCCCTCGCTGCGCGCGCGGACCTGGCCTCGCTTCTGGCCGGTCTGGACAATGGCGGCGAGCAATGGCGCATGGTGCTGACGGCCTCTCCGGCGGGCTCGGTGCACAATGCCTCGCTCACCTTCAACGATGCGGCAGGGGAGGCGGCGCTGCAAGGCGGCGGCATGACCCTGCCCAATGGCAGCAAGGTCGCCTTCGTCACCAACAAGAAGGGCGAGGCAACGACGCCCGACAGCGAGCGCGTCAACCGCGCCGCCAAGAAGGGCCGCATCGTCGCCACCGAAATCATGCAGCCGCCCAAGGCCTTCACCGCCGGTTCCGTTCTGCAGCGCACCAGCATGCTGGATATCGAGCCGCTGAAGCGCAAGGATCGCACCGCTTTCGTCAAGCCGAAGCGCGGCAAGGATGTGGAACTCGCCTCCTTCTATTTCCGCCGCGAGGAAAAGAAGGCGGACAGAAGCGTCTCGCCGATGCTGGCCGAGCTCATCACCAATCGCACGCCGGATATTCTCGCCACGGCCTATGCGCCGGCCGAACCGGATTTCGCCCGCGAGTCGCCCTTCGACGCCATTCTCAAAAAGCCCGAGGCCGGCCGTTTCGTGCCGCAGATCGCCGAGGACGACCACGCCTGGGCGGCCACCCCGCTGCCCGCCGCCGTGTTCTCCGCAGCCGAACAGCAATGCCTCGCCTCCGGCATCTATTTCGAGGCGCGCGGAGAATCGGTGAAGGGGCAGGCGGCGGTGGCGCAGGTCATCCTCAACCGCGTGCGCAATCCCGCTTATCCGAAAACCATTTGCGGCGTCGTCTATCAAAACAAGGACTGGCGCAACCGCTGCCAGTTTTCCTTCGCCTGCGACAATATCAAGGACCGCGTGAATTCCGAACGCCACTGGAAAATGGCGCGCGAAGTGGCCATGGCCACCACCGCCGGCAAAATCTGGTTGAAGGAAGTGGGTTCGGCAACCCATTATCACGCCGTTTATGTGCGTCCCGCCTGGGGCCGCACCATGAAGAAGGTCGGCAGAATCGGATTGCACGTCTTTTACCGTACCTATGGTGGCGGCTGGAGCTGATACCACCGCCGATTTATCGCATTTTGCGTGTCAAAAATGCCGATTCCCTGGTGAAACATCGCCGCCAAACTGCGATTTGATGTCAAGCTGTTGTTTTTGCATGATTAATTTGTGTCAAAACAACCGCTCGCAGTGCCTTGACTAGAGAAGCCCCTAAAACTATGTTGCGCGCGACTTCAGAGCGGGCTGGAACAGGCTTAATCCGTCACCGTTTACAACTCCAAAGGGTTCTGGCATGGCTGGAACGGAGAGAACGGGTGGGATTTTAAGATGACTGGCAACCGTGACGATAGTCTGGACGAGCGCCGCAAGCGCCTTGCTGACGAGTTGGCCAAGGTGAAGGCGGAGGATGAGGCGGAAGTGAGGGCGGAGACCAACGCTGCGGAAAGCCGGAAGGGCTTTGCGATGGCGGTTAAGCTCTCATCGGAGTTCATCTCGGCCATCGTGGTCGGCGCTATGCTGGGTTATCTTCTGGACTATTTTGCCGGCACGACGCCGTGGGGGATGATCGTTCTTCTTCTTCTCGGTTTCTGCGCAGGCGTATTGAATGTGTTGCGCTCGACCGGCGCGGTGGCCAGGCCGCCGCTGCTGGAGAAGGCGGACAGGCGAGACGAGGGTGGAAAAGGCGGCGTTTAAGCTGTTTTTTCTTGCAGTTGAGATGCCGCGACAGGCGGCGACAGGTAAAGAGGGCAGCCGGTGGCAAACGATCCGACCCATCAGTTCTTGGTGCAGCCGATCATTCCGATCGAAATTGGCGGCGTCGATTTTTCCTTCACCAATGCGTCGCTCTTCATGGTCGCGACCGTGGCTGCCGCTTCCGGTTTCCTTTATTTCGCAACGTCGAACCGCGGTCTGATCCCGACCCGCATGCAGTCCGTTGCTGAAATGTCCTATGAATTCATCGCCTCCATGCTGCGCGAAGGCGCCGGCAAGAAGGGCATGGTGTTCTTCCCCTTCGTATTCTCGCTGTTCATGTTCGTGCTGACGGCCAATCTTCTCGGCATGTTCCCGTATTTCTTCACGGTCACCAGCCAGATCATCGTCACCTTCGCGCTCGCCTGCCTCGTCATCGGTACGGTCCTGGTTTACGGTTTCTGGAAGCATGGCCTGCATTTCTTCGGCATCTTCGCGCCCTCGGGCGTGCCCAAGGCGCTTTTGCCGCTTGTGGCCTCGATTGAAATGATCTCGTTCCTGTCGCGCCCGATCAGCCTTTCGGTTCGTCTTTTCGCGAACATGCTGGCCGGCCACATCACGCTCAAGGTTTTCGCAGGCTTCGTCGCCTCCATGAGCGCGCTCGGCGCGCTCGGTGTCGGCGGTGCTGTCCTGCCTCTCATCATGACGGTCGCCATGACCGCTCTCGAATTTCTCGTTGCCTTCCTGCAGGCTTATGTCTTCGCGGTACTGACTTGCATGTACCTGAACGACGCCGTGCATGGTGGTCACTGAGAAGTAAAGTCGCTGGCCCCGGCAACGGGCGTCAAAAACAGCCGCAACAACCAATATCTCAAGGAGTCTCACATGGAAGCGGAAGCAGCAAAGTACATCGGCGCAGGTCTCGCATGCCTCGGCATGGCTGGTACGTCCCTCGCACTCGGCCGTATCTTCGGTGATTACCTGTCCGGCGCACTGCGCAACCCCTCTGCTGCCGACAGCCAGTTCGGCCGTCTGGTATTCGGCTTCGCCGTTACGGAAGCTCTGGGCATCTTCTCGCTGCTCGTTGCTCTCCTTCTCCTGTTCGCTGTTTAATATCGGCATCAGGTCTGGATCACGGCCCGCAAATGGCGTGCCGTGATCCTTCGCATTTGCAGTACCCCTGGAGGTGAGCATGTTCGTGACCGAGGCTTATGCCCAGTCAGCACCGACCGTAGGTGAAACGCATACGGAAACTCCGGCTGTCGGCCAGCCGCAACCGGAAGCCACGCACACGGAAACCGGTGTGGCGCACGGCGCCGAACACGGCGCTTCCGGCGTATTCCCGCCGTTCGACCAGTCTACTTATGCATCGCAGGTTCTCTGGCTGGCGATCACGTTCGGCCTTTTCTACCTGCTCATGCAGAAGGTCATCGTTCCGCGCGTCGGCGGCATTCTCGAAAACCGCCATGGACGCATCGCACAGGATCTCGATGAAGCGGCACGGCTGAAAAGTGAAGCCGACGCTGCCGTCGAAACCTATGAAAAAGAACTCGCGGCAGCCCGCGCCAAGGCAGGCTCCATCGGCGCTGCGGCCCGTGACGCCGCAAAGGCGAAGGCCGATGCCGACCGCGCCGCTATCGAAGCCGGTCTTGCCGAAAAGCTCGCCGCCGCCGAAAAGCGCATTGCCGGCATCAAGGAACAGGCATTCGCCGATGTCGGCGCAATCGCCGAAGAAACCGCGACCGCGATTGTCGACCAGCTGGTCGGCGCCAAGGTCAAGGACACGGACGTCAAGGCAGCGATTGCCGCCGCTTCGAACGTGAAGGGAGCCTGATATGGCATTTGATGCATCATTTTTCGCTCTCGTCGGTCTCGTTCTCTTCTTCGTTCTGGTCGCCTATCTCAAGGTTCCCGGCATGCTCGCCAAGTCTCTGGACGAGCGCGCCCAGAACATCCAGGACGAGCTGGCCGAAGCCAAGCGCCTGCGCGAAGAGGCTCAGCATCTGCTGGCCGAATATCAGCGCAAGCGTAAGGAAGCCGAGGCGGAAGCCGCAGGTATCGTTGCCGCCGCCGAGCGCGAGGCCGCAGCCCTGACGGAAGAAGCCAAGCAGAAGACGGAAGAATTCGTCGCCCGCCGCACGGCCCTTTCGGAACAGAAGATCAAGCAGGCCGAAGACGACGCCATCGGCGCCGTCCGCGCCGCCGCCGTGGATATCGCCATTGCCGCTTCCGAGAAGCTCATTGCCGAAAAGACCACCGCCGCCGCAAAGGCTAAGCTTTTCACCGCCACGATCGGCGAAGTGAAGTCGAAGCTGAACTGAGATTTATCTCGGTATTGTTCAAAACCCCTCCGGCGCAAGCCGTGAGGGGTTTTTCGTTTGAGGTGGTGAAGCTGGTTCCGGATGTGGTGAAGCCTGAACTGTGGAAATGCGGCATTCGCTCCAGCAGGCCTCCCTCGGAGGTGGCGGTGATCGGCTTTAGTGTTTTTGATGCGGAATGTCGGATTGCGCTTCCGCTTTGCGCCAGAAGCGGATGGATGAAGTGTGCGTCGCCTGATTGCCGCGGCGCCGAAAGCGAAAGCGGCCATTCCATACCTGGCGCAGCATTTTCCGAGGTTCGACCGTCAGCAGTGTGGGCTGAGCCGCCGCTCGTCTAATCGTTCAGACTCTTTAGAACTTGTTGATAGAACGCGCCTTGTGCATTCTCAGCAGTAGACCTTACGACCCCTTCCCAATCCAAATTCAGTTTTCCTGCCGGGACCATTTGCTGCGCGATTTCAGCCGGTGTGGTTTCGTTGCTGGTTCCGTTCTCCCAGTCGTGAAAGGCTGATGAGTATCGAACGACCGCTCCGCTAGTCGGCAAATCGAGCAACCCTCCCTCGGCAAAAAAATTCAACCCGTCGCCCATTTCTTCCCCGATGAGTTTGAGCCTATGTCCCAAACGATGTTTGAGGATGGCTACAAACACTATCGCTGCGGAAAACGTGAATTTGTCGACAAGCACAGCAACCTGCCTGCCTGCGTTTTCAGAGATGGCGTCGATCAAGGGCATCGTTTGAAGGAAGTCGCCACCCGTGTTTCCGCGAACGTCAATCAAGAGTTTTTTGTTCGGGCAGGTGCTTACATGCTCCGCTGCACCGGAGATGGCTTTCGGCAGCGCAGTTTCGCCTGGGTCGAAGAAACTTGGCAATGATATTGAAAGCCCAAGCCCCTGCCAGTCCTTGATCTTCACAAATCTCTCGGGCTTCCAGGCCGGATCAGCCTTGCCATGCTCGTTTCTCGGGTAGAGCATCGATGCAGGAACCGTATGCCCGTTCTCCACTTTCAAATCGGTTATCCGCCCATTCTCGTCTTTCACGCGATATTCAGTCGTATTCTCTTTTGAAGAAAAACCGAGGTGGGCCAATGCATACGGCCATGCGAGAAGAATCGGACCGATGACCCGTTTCCTCTGGCGCGTTCCCGCCAGAAATTTCTCTGCGGAGGCTTCAATTTGTCCCAAAGGTGTGCCGTTGACTGCTATCAGCTCTCCTCTTGGCGCAGTTGTTTCCAGTGCCGCGTCAGTTAACTGCACCACCGTCCCGACGCTCACAAACCTCAGCGGGAGCACCGCGATGGAATCGTTCGGGATCAGCCGTGTGTGTCCGTTGTCGGGAAGTGCGAGCAGGCGCATTGCGGAGAACAGAAAGGCCTCTTTGGAGCCCTCCACAGCGTATCGTCGAGTGTCACAAATGCAGCTGTCCATCGTCGCCTGCTCGATCCGCCGAAAGCTGGGATCGGTTGGCAGGACAATTTCCAGAATTTTCTCGAGGTCTTGCGTCAGGGACATGATTTACGGTGCGCATAGTTGCTCGTCGATGTCCAGATTGGGCCGATAGCGGAGGTTCTGGTTGGAACTCCAATACTTGTCATCACTCCCGCTTCAGTGGCCTGAAACTCATCCGGTGCAGAGCGCAAGGCCCGTGGCTTTCGATGGCGCGCAGGTGGGCTGGTGTGCCGTAACCGGCATGGCCTTCAAAGCCGTAGGATGTGTGCACCACACCCGCGCGTTCCATCATCCGGTCGCGTGTCACCTTGGCGATGATAGAGGCTGCGGCGATGGAGAGGGAGCGGGAATCGCCCTTGATGACGGCTTTGGCTTCGCAGGCGATGCCGGGCGGGCGGTCGCGGCCGTCGGCCAGCACGAGGGCAGGGGAGATTTCGAGACCGAGCACGGCGCGGCGCATGGCGTCGAGGCTGGCCCGCAGGATATTCATGCTGTCGATCAGGCTGGGGCCGGAAGAGGCGACGGATACGATCGAGGTTTCCATGATCTGTACGAACAGGCTTTCCCGTTTCTGCTTCGTCAGCTTCTTGGAATCGTCCATCCCCTTGGGAATATTGTCCGGATCGAGAATGACGGCTGCCGCGACCACCGGTCCGGCCAGAGGTCCCCGGCCTGCCTCATCCGTGCCGGCCACGGGCCAGAGGCCCTTCTTTTTCGCTTCCAGTTCGAAGGAAAAATCCGGACCGGTATCGACGAGATCAAAAAGAGCAGGAGAATCGGGTGTGGCCGTGCGTTTCATGCGGCGAAACTGGCACACACACCCGATCTCCTGCAAGCCCCCGGAAGCGGGCGATGACAGGCGCGGTGAGCCGGGGTCAAGGGGCGTGGCTCACCGTGCCCCGAAGGTCGTCATGACCTTTGATCCTCCAACGGGGCGGCGGAGGAAAAACGATCGCACGCGAGGCGGCGGTTCCGGGGGCGATGTCCGGCGGGCCAGGGAAAACCCGTCGGGCATTTCGTGGGAGCGTGGCCGATCTAAAAGAGAGGCCGCCGCTCCCTGTCATATTCCGCCTGATATCGCCGCACGTTCCGTATGGTGCTTCGATCAGGCGGGATTGTTTTCAGCGTCGGTCTTTCAAAGCAGCGACAATTGCACGCCTGCACCGCCCGGCGGCACGAAGAGATCGTCGCGCAGGTGGATGCCGCGGCGGATGAGGCCGAGCCTTTTTGTCGCCATCTCGAAACGCCTGCCGATCTGCCAGGCATAGGGGCCGGCGCCCTTCATGCGTTTTCCGAATTCCGCGTCGTAATCCTTGCCGTCGCGCATGGAACGCACCAGCGACATGACATGACGGTAGCGGTCCGGATAGTTGCGCAGCAGCCAGTCGCGGAACAGCGGGCTCACCTCCAGCGGCAGACGCAAAAGCACATAAGACGCTTCTGTCGCTCCCGCTGCCTTGCCGGCCTCGAGAATACGCTCGATCTCATGATCGTTGAGCGCCGGAATGACAGGCGCCATCATCACGGCCACGGGAATGCCGGCCTCGGTCAGCGCCTTGACCGCTTCCAGCCGCTTCTCCGGCGTGGCGGCACGCGGTTCCATGTTGCGTGCGAGCTTACGGTCCAGCGTGGTGACGGAAATACCGACCTTGGCGAGCCCCTTTTTGGCCATGGGCGCGAGAATATCGATATCCCGCTTGATCAGCGCCGATTTGGTGACAATGGCGACGGGGTGATCGGCCTTGGCCAGCACTTCCAGTATCTGCCGCATGATGCGCCATTCGCGCTCGATCGGCTGATAGGGATCGGTATTGGTGCCGATGGCGATCACCCGCGGCTTGTAGCCCGGCTTCGCCAGCTCCCGTTCCAGCAGCTTCGCCGCATCCGGCTTGGCGAAGAGCTTGGCTTCGAAATCCAGCCCGGCGGAAAGCCCCATATAGCTGTGCGTGGGACGGGCAAAACAATAGATGCAGCCATGTTCGCAGCCGCGATAGGGATTGATGGAGCGGTCGAAGGGGATGTCGGGCGATTCATTGCGGGTGATGATGCTGCGCGGCTTTTCCACCTGCACCTCGGTGCGGAATTCCGGCATGTCCTCGAGAGTTTGCCAGCCATCGTCGAAAACCTCGCGCTGCAGGGTCTCGAAGCGTCCATCCGGGTTCAGCCCGGCGCCACGGCCGCGACGGCGGTCGATCTCAATGCGCAGGCCGGATGCATCGGCCAGCGCATTGGCAATATCCGGCATATGGCTCGGCTGGAAGGCAGCCTGCCCCGAAAGCGTATGGTTTCTCATCTGGATGCTCCCAGGACGCCGCACGCCTCTCAAGGCAGGCTCAACGCCCTAAACCGTTTCCGTCCGGACAGGCTTTCAACCGCCTTCCGAATGATTAAATTCCTACATCAGGAATGAGAACAATACAAGAACAAAATTGCAAATTCGGCGCGTTCTCCAGAGATGGATGAGTGACCGCGACAGGCACGGCCACGTCAGGAGACTGTGCGGTCGGTGGGCAAGGAGAGCCTTGGATTTTACAGCGATGAGCATAGTGGCAATTTATTGTGCGATGCGTTAGAGCTATGCAGATGTTGACAGTCATAATGGAATGCCGGGATCACGAGCCGGAACTGGCGCACACATTGTCTGCGCTTGTAACCGGGGCCGTGGAAGGGCTTGTAAGCGATGTTGTGATTCTCGATCACGGTTCGCGCGATGGATCGTCGCGCGTCGCCGATGCCGCCGGCTGCCGTTTTTATGGGCAGTGGGATATCGAAGACGTGGTGAAGTCCGCACGCGGCGGCTGGCTGCTTCTGATCGAGCCGGGCGCGCGCCCGCAGGCGGGCTGGATCGACGAGATTCTCGAATATGTGGCGATCTGCGCGCAGCCGGCGCGTTTCTCGCCCTCGCGCTATCACCGGCGCAATGTCTTCAGTCGTATGCTGCGGCGTATTCCGCCATTGGAACACGGATATCTTCTGCCAAAGAAGCATGCGGTGTCGATCGCGAAATCGGGCATGAGCCTGACGCAATTTGTCGGCGCGCAGAAACCGCGCCGGCTGAATGCGGAAATGGTGCCCGCCTGGGCGCTGCGGGCCTCGGCCTAACCTCGGGGCGGCTTTACCCGGCCAGAACCTTGCCGGGGTTCATGATGCCGGCGGGGTCGAAAGCGTGCTTGATGCGCCGCATCAGTTCCATTTCGATGCCGGGGCGGATGGCGGCCAGTTCGTCGCGCTTCAATTGCCCGATGCCGTGTTCAGCCGAAATGGAACCGCCGAGCGACAGCACGATGCCGTGCACGATCTCGTTCATGTCCCGCCAGCGGCCAATGAATTCGGCCTTGTCGGCACCCACCGGCTGGGAAATATTGTAATGAATATTGCCGTCGCCCAGATGTCCGAAGGCGCAGACGCGGGCGCCGGGTATGGCGGCAAGAACCGCCTTTTCCGCCGTCGCCATGAATTCCGGTATTTTTGAAACCGGAACGGAAACATCGTGCTTGATCGAGCCGCCTTCGGGTTTCTGCGCCTCCGACATGCTTTCGCGCATGTGCCAGAGCGCCTGCCGCTGCGCTTCGGACGCGGCGATCACCGCATCCTGAACCAGCCCGGCCTCAAAACCGCGCTCCATCAGCGATTGCATCATGCTGTCCGCCGTTTCGGCCGAGTCGGAGGTGGAAATATCGATGAGCGCGTACCACTCATGCGGCTGTTCCAGGGGATCGCGCACGCCGGGAATATGCCGGGCGGTGAATTCGACGCCGATTCGCGGCATGAGTTCGAAACCGGTGAGTGCCGTGCCGCAGAGATTGGAGGCCATCTCGAACAGTTTCAGTGCATCCTCGGTGGAGGTGAGCCCCGCAAAGGCCACCTGATGGCCGAGCGGTTTCGGGAAGAGCTTCAGCACCGCGCCGGTGATGACGCCAAGCGTGCCTTCGGAACCGATGAAGAGATCGCGCAGATCGTAACCCGTATTGTCCTTTTTCAGCCGGCGCAGCCCGTTCCAGATTTCGCCGGTCGGCAGCACCACTTCCAGCCCAAGGCAAAGCTGGCGCATGTTGCCATAGGCGAGCACCGCCGTGCCGCCGGCATTGGTGGCGAGATTGCCGCCGATGCGGCAGGACCCTTGAGAGCCGAGCGACAGCGGGAACATCCGCTCCACGGAATCGGCAGCCTTGTGGATGTCGTCGAGAATGCAGCCGGCATCGGCGACGATGATGTTGGCAACGGGATCGATATCGCGAACGCGGTTCATGCGCTCCAGCGACAGGATGATGTCCGTTCCTTCGGCACGCGGTGTCTGGCCGCCCACGAGGCCGGTATTGCCGGTCTGCGGCACGATGGGGGTGCCGGTCTCGCTGGCGAGCTTCAGGATGGCGGCAACCTCTTCGACCGAACCGGGCTTGATGAGCAGCGGCGAGGCGCCGCGATAAAGCCCGCGATTTTCCACGAGGCGCGGCGCCATCTCCGCCGGGTCGCGGACCGCGTTTTTTTCGCCGACAATGGCGGTAAAGCGGTCGAGGATGTCGGCGGAGGGGATGGCAGTGGTCGTCATGGGCGGCGTCTCGCTGTCTTTTGAAACATGGGCGAAAGGATTGGGTGCCGTCAGCCTCGCGGCGCGGCGGCGCGGGAAAGGCGGTCGTTGATCGCCTCTCCGAGACCATGGGTGGGAATGGCGGTGATGGCGATCATGTCTGCGCCGCTCGCATCGGCGGCTTTGAGATAATCGAAGAGATTGGCGGCGGCCTCGGAAAGATCGCCGGAAGGGCTGAGATCGAGCACGGTGCGCGCCGTCGCTTCGCCGGCAATGGCGATGCCGCCGAAGCGGATCAGCGCTTCGCCCGGCAGAACCGATGTGGCGTGAAGGCGCACGGCAGCTCCCGGCGCGTAATGCGAGGCCAGCATTCCCGGCGCTTCAATGGCGGCGGCGGCTTTTTTCGGCCGTTCGAGCCGTTTGCCGGCAATGCGCTCTATGTCCGCGGTGACGATGCCGCCGGGACGAAGCAGCCGCACCCGGCCATCCTCTTCCACCTTGACGATGGTGGATTCGACGCCGACGGCGGCCGCGCCGCCATCGAGAATGAGATTGATCTTCTGTCCGAGATCCGCCTCCACATGGGAGGCACTTGTGGGGCTGATCTTGCCGGAACTATTGGCGCTGGGGGCGGCGAGCGGCCTGTCGAAGCGTCGGATCAGATCGCCGGCAAAACCCTGCGGCACACGAATGCCGACCGTATCGAGACCGGCTGTCGCCAGCGAATGAATGTCGCTTGCCGGTTTCAGCGGCAGCACCAGCGTCAGCGGGCCGGGCCAGAAGGCCTCGGCGAGCTTCAGCGATATCGGGTCGAAGACGGCGTAACGTTCGGCCATGGCGATATCGGCCATGTGGCAGATCAGGGGGTTGAACTGCGGCCGGCCTTTTGTCTCGTAAATGCGGGTAATCGCCGCCGGATTGGTGGCGTCGGCGGCAAGGCCGTAGACCGTTTCCGTCGGCAGGGCGATGGGCTGGCCGGCGGCAAGCTCCGCCACGGATGCCTGCAGGGCCGTTTCCCGCTCTTTGTCTATATCGATATGACGCGCCATGATGCTGCCTTTCAGGGCGGTCAATAGCGTATTTCAGAGGCCTATGGAAAGTTTTATATCGCCTTGATGATCCTGCGCATCTCCTCGGACCGCGCGCCGAGCATGAGCACGTTTTTCAGCGCCACGCGCGGATCGTGAGTCTGGAACAGCAGGCCGCCGCGGTGCACGGAGGTATCGACGGCGATTTCCTGATCGGGAAGCGCGTTGATGGCGACGGCGAAATACATCCGCGAATAGCGCGCATCGATATTTTCGAAGAAGTTTTCGGCCCCGCTCAATTCGGCGAAGAAATTCGCGAAATAGAAGGACCAGAGCACATGGCGCTCGGCATCGAAGCTGGTTTTCGCCGCCGTGACGTGACAATAGCCGAGATGCGGCCGGTCATTGAGCAGATGGTGGAAAACCATCTTCGGAAAACGGATGGACTGGTGAAAGCCGTTCAGACGGCTGTGGGTGGCATCGGCGGCAGCTTCCAGCTTTCGCCCGGTCAGCGCAGCCACTTCGTCATGGCTGTAATAGACGCGTTCTTTCGGCAGCCATCGCTCTTCATAACGGCTGATACGCCCTGTCCGCAGGAAATCGGAATGCGCGGTCTTCGAGCGTATCGGTGTGACCGAATGCCTGCTCGCATCGAAATAGCGTATGCGTGTCGCCTTCTCCACCGGGAACACCCTCGTTGCTGTCGATCCGGCAAGATAATTTAGGGCGCGTTAATACTCCGTTGCGCCGCATCCCCCGTTTTTTAATGGGTGGGGAGCAGGACGCGCGCCATCATGCGTCATATTGCGACGTCATTTCCGTCATTGAATAGCTGTCGGATTTCCCAACGGAATGGGCTGAGAGGGCGAATTGCGCATGTCGCAATTTGTCGCCAATGCGGAAGGTAATGTCGCTGTTTGTGCTGCCGCAAATGAGCGCCGGTGTTTAGATGAGGACATGCTTCCGCAACCCCGCAAATGGTGTCGGGCAGGGCGGTTTGATCGAGGATTTGGCCATGGAATTGCGTGATACCGTATTGCGCCAGCTGAAAAACCGCCGCGAAGGCTTCAGCCTGGAACAGCCCTTCTACACGGACCCGGATTATTTCAAGCTGGATATGGAAACGATCTGGTATCGCGACTGGCTGTTTGTCGGCCATGATTGCGAAGTGCAGAAGTCCGGCAGCTATTTCACCGTGCAGGTCGGCGCCTATTCCGTGGTCATCGTTCGTGGCCGTGACGGGCAGATCCGCGCCTTCCACAATTCCTGCCGCCATCGCGGCTCGCGCGTCTGCACCACGCAGAAGGGCCAGTCGGCCCGCCTCGTCTGTCCCTATCATCAGTGGACCTACGATCTCGACGGCAAGCTGCTTTTTGCACGTCACATGGGAGAAGAGTTCGACAAGGGCGATTTCGGCCTGAAGCCGGTCGCCTGCGAAACCGTCGCCGGTTACGTCTTCATCTGCCTTGCCGATCAGCCGGCCGATTTCGAGCCCATGCGCAAGGAAGTCGAGAGCTACATGGCGCCGCACCGCATCTGGGAGGCGAAGGTCGCGCATGAGAGCACCATCATCGAAAAGGGCAACTGGAAGCTCGTCTGGGAAAATAACCGCGAGTGCTACCATTGCGCCGCCAACCACCCGGAACTCTGCCGCACCTATCCCGAAAACCCGAGCGTGACGGGAACGGACGGCGGTGCGAGCGATCCCGAGATCGGCGGCCATTGGGCGCGCTGCGAGGCCGCCGGCCTGCCGAGCCGTTTCAAGATCGACCCCAAGGGCCAGTTCCGCGTCGCCCGCATGCCGCTGATCGGCGAAGCGGAAAGCTACACCATGTCCGGCAAGCGCGCCGTGCGCCGGCCGCTGTCTGACGATGTCAGCATCAGCCATATCGGCGCGCTGCTCCTGTTCCATTATCCGACGACCTGGAACCACTTCCTCGGCGATCACACCATTTCCTTCCGGGTGCTGCCGCTCAGCGCCACGGAAACCATGGTCACCACCAAATGGCTGGTGCACAAGGATGCCGTCGAAGGCGTGGACTATGATCTCGAAGACCTCACTCACGTCTGGAACGAGACCAACGACCAGGACCGCCGCATCGTCGAGGAAAATGCCTTCGGCATTCGTTCCCCCGCCTACGAGCCCGGCCCCTATTCCATGGAGGACGAGGGCGGCGTGATGCAGTTCGTCAACTGGTACTCCGATTTCATGGTCGACCGGCTCTCGGGCGATAAGGCCCGGCTTTCGGCTGTAGCGTGATGCGAAGATGAATATGGTTGTGACCTATAAGCATATTGACGAGATGAAGCCATGGAGCGACAAGCTCCAGCTTCTGGAGTGCATCTCGGTGACGCCCGAGACGCCTGATGTGATGACGTTCCTGTTCCGCTCGGAGGATCAGAACTGGTTCCGTTATCTGCCGGGGCAGTTCGTCACGCTGGAATTGCCGGTGGGCAAGGAGCCGCTTTACCGCACCTACACATTGTCCTCCAGCCCGTCGCGGCCCTATGCGCTGTCGGTCACGGTCAAGGCGCAGGCCAACAGCATCGGCACGCGCTGGATGTTCGACAACCTGAAGCCCGGCATGAAAATCCGGGCGCTCGGGCCGCTCGGCGACTTTTCCTACGTCAAGCATCCCGGCGACAAATATCTGTTCATCTCGGCAGGATCCGGCGTTACGCCGATGATGTCGATGGTGCGCGACATGAGCGACCGCGCGCCGCAGAGCGATATTGCCTTCATCAATTGTTCGCGCACACCCGGCGATATCGTTTTCCGTCACGAGCTGGAATATCTCGCCCGGTTCATGCCGAACCTGTCTCTCGGCTTCATTGTCGAGAAATGCGGCCGCACCGATCTGTGGTCGGGCCTGAAGGGCATGGTCGACAAGGCCAAGATCGCGCTGCTCGCGCATGACTTCATGGAGCGCACCGTCTTCTGCTGCGGGCCGGAGCCGTTCATGGCCGCCGTCCGCTCGATGCTCGATGCCTCCGGCTTCGACATGAGCCGCTATCATCAGGAAAGTTTCGCACCGGCCGCGCCGGTCACCGTTGGTGAAACTGTCCTCACCGGGGCGGATGGCGAGGCGCTGTCGATGGTGGGTTTCACCCTTTCCGGCAAAGAAATGCCCTGCCAGCCCGGCCAGACGGTTCTGATGACGGCGCGCGCCGCCGGGGTCCGTATCGGGGCGGCCTGCGAATCGGGAATTTGCGGCACCTGCCGGGTGCTGAAGCTTTCCGGTGAGGTGGAGATGAACCACAATGGCGGCATTCTCGATGAGGAAATCGAGGAAGGCTATATTCTCGCCTGCTGCTCACGTCCGTTGACCGATGTAAAGGTGGAAGCCTGACACGAGCAGGCGTTTCATTTTATCGGTCTTTCACCGGATGGTTGTCTTGGAACCAAATTTCTCTAAACTCGTTTGCACGTCATCGAATTCTTTTCGGGCATGAAACGGGGCTGTCCCATATCTCCGACAAGAGCGAGTGGGTGAAAAGGCGCGGGTGCAACGCGCTGAAGCAAACGGAGGAAGATCATGATGAATTTCCGGACAACGAGTGTCGCCACTGCGATGATCGTGTTCCTCACCAGCTTTACGCCGTCGCAGGCGTTCCAGGTCCCTGTTCCGATGCCCAAGCCGGCGGTTTCGACCGACAATGTCGTGCCGGTGCAGTACCGTGAATGGGATCGCCGATACGACCGCAGGCACGGCGACCGCATGTATCGCCCGCGCCCGCCGCGTGACGGCTGGTATAATGGTCACCGTGGTTATCGCGATCGCCGCCCCGGTTACCGTTATCACAATGGTTACTGGTTCCCGCTGGCAGCCTTCGCGGCAGGCGCGATCATCGGCGGCGCCATGCAGCAGCCGCGCCCGGCCTATGGCGGCAGCCATGTTTCCTGGTGCCAGAACCGCTGGCGGTCCTACCGCGCTTACGACAATACCTATCAGCCAAACAGCGGTCCGCGCCGCATATGCGTATCGCCTTACAGCCGCTGACAGGATTTTCGAAAGCCCGGATTTTGATCCGGGCTTTTGTTTTCCGGCTGCCGGATCGGGTAAACGAAGCGTGATGGGATCGTTAATGCTGGGTTCAGGCGAAAACGCCTAGCCTGCAACCTGCAATGTTACAGCCAGACCGAAAAACTGGCCGAATGAGAATAAAAAAGTGTTATTATTCACGGAGAACGGCCTGTTGACCGTCGTGAATGGAGGAAGTCAGATGAGAAGCTATATGAAGAATATCCTGGCTGTCGGTCTTTCTGCGATTGTGGTTGCGGGAGCGATTGTTCCGGCGGAAGCAGCAATGCCTTTGCCGATCGCGCCGAAGAGCGTTGAGACCGCCGGCAATGATGCAAGCCGGAATGTCGTTAATGTCCAATATTGGCGTGATCGCGACGGCTGGGGCGATCGTCGCGGCTGGTATCGCGGCCACCGTGGTTATCGCGATTACCGCCCGGGCTATCGTCACCATGACGGTTACTGGTTCCCGCTCGCAGCCTTTGCGACGGGCGCGATCATCGGCGGCGCACTCTCGCAGCCGCGTGAAGTCTACCGCCCGGTACCGGAATATCGTCCGCGCCCGGTCTATCGCGAATATCGCCCGGTCCGCCGCGGCGGGCTGAGCCAGGCGCATGTGAACTGGTGCTATGGCCGCTATCGTTCCTACGATGCCTATAGCAACACGTTCCAGCCTTACCATGGTCCGCGCCAGCCCTGCTATTCGCCTTACAGCTGATAGAATACAGGCTGAAATTGAAAGAGCCGTCCGGTCATTGCCGGGCGGCTCTTTGCGTTACAGGATCTGCGCGCGCTTCAGCACGAACCAGGCGAGAGCAACCGAAATCGCGATGAAGATGCTGGCCGACAATGTGCCGCCCGTGCCGACGGTAAACGGCAGTTCATCCGTATTCATGCCGAAAAAGCCGGTGACCAGCGAGGGCGGCAGCAGGAATGCGGTCATCAGCGACAGAATATAAAGGTGCCGGTTGGTTTCCGACGAGAGTTTGGAATCGATTTCTTCATGCAGCAGCCTTGCCCGCTCCTGCAGGGCGTAGACGTCGTGGTCGACAGCCTCCAGACGGCCCATCAGGCGTGAGGCGACATCCTCAAAACCATTCGGCATCTCGTCATCATCGGCGGCCGAAGCTCGCCGCATCAGGGTCAGCACGGTGCGCAGATGCCGGTGCAGGCGAACCACGGTGCGGCGCAGCGGGGCAAGACGCCGCCGTTCGTCACGGTTCTCGCTGTCATAGACCATATCCTCGATGGCGTTCAGTTCTTCCGTCGTCTCCATCACCAGATTGATGAGCGAACGCTGGAATTCCGCCACCAGCCCCTCGAAGACATGCGACGGCGTGAGGTAACGGTTGGAATTCTTGTCGACCGCCGCCTTCAGCCGGTCCACCGAATGCAGCGGCTGCAGGCGGGTGGTGATGATGAAACGGTCGCTCACCGAAAAATGCAGCCAGCCGAAATCGCGCGTTTCCTTGTCGAATTCCCGCTGGAAATCGACAAGCGTGCCGTAAAGCGATTTTTCATCGACCACGATGGACGGATGCGTCTCATGGGTGGTGAGGCTTGCTCGTGCTGCCGGATCGAGACCGTCGATGGTCTCGAGAAAACCCGCCACGCGCTGATCGGCGAGGTTGAGGTGCAACCAGAAGAACCCTTCGCACTCCGCCATTTCCTGAAAGCCGGCATCGGGCGCGAGCCGTCGGCAGGGGGCTGTACCGGGATGAAATTGATAGGCCCAGACAAGGCCGGGAATAACGGGCGTTACGAGATCCATCGTGGCAGTCCTGACCGGCTGGATGGGAGGGGGGAGGCGTTCGTCGTTCCGGTGTGGGAGCGGCGGCGGCGAGGCGCCTTTCAGCGCATGCTGAGCAAATTCATATGACAGTTTTATAACAATCCCGCCGAAATGACGGGAATTTTCAAATTGACGTTTACGTAAAAATCATTTAGCCCGAAGGCAGTAGCAAGATGCCAGAGCTTCGGGAGGAGGCAGCATGTATAGCGCGCCGGTGGACGATATCGCCTTTACACTCAAACATGTAGCGGGTCTTGAAGACGCGCTGTCGACGGGTGCGCTGGGAGAGCTTGGGGAAGATCTGGTCGATGCCATTCTGCACGAAGCCGGCCGTTTCGCCACCGCAGAGGTCGCGCCGCTCGCCGACATTGGCGACCGCCAGGGCGCAAAGCTTGCCGACGGCAAGGTGACGACACCGGATGGCTGGGCCGATCTTTACCGCCGCTGGGCGCAAGCGGGCTGGAACAGCCTGACGGCGCCGGAAGAATTCGGCGGGCAGAACCTGCCGCATATGCTGAATGTCGCCGCACTCGAAATGTGGAATTCCGGCTCCATGGCCTTTGCGCTGGCGCCGACGTTGACGATGGGCGCGGTGGAAGCCCTTGTCGCCCACGGCAGCGATGACCTCAGGCGCACCTATCTGCCGAAACTCGTCTCCGGCGAATGGACAGGCACGATGAACCTCACCGAGCCGCATGCGGGTTCCGATCTTGGTGTCCTGAAGACCCGGGCGGAGCGCAATGGTAACGGTACCTATCGCATCTTCGGCCAGAAGATTTTCATCACCTGGGGCGAACACGACGCGGCGGACAATATCATCCACCTCGTTCTCGCCCGCCTGCCGGATGCGCCGGCCGGCACGCGCGGCATCTCGCTGTTCCTCGTCCCGAAATTCCTGCCCGATGAAAACGGCGCGCCGGGCAGCCGCAACGATCTGTTTTGCCATTCGCTCGAACACAAGCTCGGCATTCATGGTTCGCCCACCTGCACGATGATCTTCGGTGACGGCAAATTCGGGGAAGGGAAGGGCGCGCTTGGCTGGCTGATCGGCGAGGAGAACAAGGGTCTTGCCTGCATGTTCACCATGATGAACAACGCCCGCCTTGCCGTCGGCATGCAGGGCGTGGCGATCTGCGAAGCCGCGACCCAGAAAGCTATCGAATATGCCAGGGAGCGCACGCAGGGCAAGGCGCCCGGCTGGCAGGGCTCCGGCATGAGCCCGATCATCGAACATCCTGACATCGCCAGAACGCTTCTGACGATGAAGGCGCTGACGCAAGGATCGCGGGCGATTTCCTTCAGCTGCGCGCACGCCATCGACATGGCGCATGCGAGCGAAGACGCCCGGCAGCGCGCTCACTGGCAGGAGCGCGCTGCCCTTTTGACACCCATCGCCAAATCCTTCTCCACCGATGCCGGCGTCGATGTCGCCTCCATGGGCATTCAGGTGCATGGCGGTATGGGCTTCATCGAGGAAACCGGCGCGGCGCGTTATCTGCGCGATGCCCGCATCGCGCCGATCTATGAAGGCACCAACGGCATTCAGGCCATCGATCTGGTGCTGCGCAAGCTGCCGCTTTCCGAAGGCGCGCAGGTGCGCGGTTTCATCGCCGAACTGCGCGAGATCGCCGCCCGCACAGCCGCGTCGAACCGCGACGATCTCGGCGAGACGACCCGCTATCTCGAAGCCAGCCTCGCCGATCTGGAAACCGCGACCGACTGGCTGCTGGATCGCATCAAGGCAGGCGAAACCGAAACCGCGCTCGCCGGCGCGACGCCCTATCAGCGACTCTTCGGCCTGGCGCTCACCGGCGCCTATCTCGCCAAGGGTGCATTGGCCGCCGTCGATGATGGCAAGAGCGGGCATCGCGCAGCCCTTTGCCGTTTCGCGGCGGAAAATCTGCTGGCGGAAACGGCGGCGCTGAAGGATCGCGTTATTGCCGGCGCGGCAAGCCTTGCCGCCGCCCGCACCGTATTGGCTTGAGGAGGCTCAGATGTCGGACGAACACATTCTCGTCGAGCGCGTCGGCCATGCGCCGGAAGTCTTGACCATCCGCTTCAACCGGCCGGACAAGAAAAACGCCATCACCGATGCCATGTATCTGCGCATGGCAGACGCCCTGCATGCCGCCAATGCGGCCCCGGAAATTCGCGTCGTCGCCTTTCTCGGCACGGAAGGCTGCTTCTCCGCCGGTAACGACATGGCCGATTTCCTCGCCTTCGCCATGTCGGGCGGCAAGGGCAAGCTTGCCGCGCTTGAGCTTCTGAAAGCGCTCGTCGCCTTCGAAAAGCCGATGGTATCCGGCGTCGACGGGCTCGCCATCGGCATCGGCACGACGCTGAACCTGCATTGCGACCTGACGGTCGCCTCCAGCCGCAGCCTGTTCAAGACCCCATTCGTGGATTTGGCGCTGGTGCCGGAAGCGGCCTCCAGCCTGCTCGTGCCGAAACTCATGGGACATCAGCGCGCCTTTGCGCTGCTTGCTATGGGCGAAGGTTTTTCCGCCGAGCAGGCATTGCAGGCCGGAATGATCTGGAAAGTTGTCGCCCCTGAACATGTGGAGAGCGAAACGCTGGCGCTCGCCACCCGGCTTGCGGCCAAACCGCAGCAGGCGCTGAAGATCGCCCGCGATCTGGTTCGCGGCAATCCGGCCGACCTTCTCGCCCGCATCGAAGAGGAAGGCCGTCATTTCATCGCGCAACTGCAAAGCGCCGAGGCGCGCGCCGCCTTCGAGGCATTCATGCGTCGTTAAGCGTTCCGGCAGGAATTCCTTGCGGTTAAGCAACCGGGCAATATGGGTTGGGTTACATAATGCAACGTCATCGCCCGAAAGCCACCCGCATGCGTCACGTCGTTTTCGCCCTGTCCGTCTTCCTCTGCGCCGCCACTGTCACTGAAGCGGCGGCGATAACGCGCCCTCCGGCGGCTTCGGCCGGCAATATCATTCTGGCGCAATCCGTCATTACCGAAGACGATGGCTCGGATTATTATTCCGGCCGCAACCGCGACCGCCAGCGCCGCGCCCGTTTCGTCTGCGTCATCACCCCGCCGGAGAGCGCCAATCGCCGCCGGCCCTATGTCTGCCCCATCGAGCGGGGCCGCGTGGGCGGCGCCTGCCGCTGCTCGGGCGTGGTCGGTAACGGCACGGTCGATACGGCCTGGTGATTATTTCTCCAGCGTCGCCACCGCTTCCACATGCGGCGACCACAGGAACTGGTCGACCGGCGTGACACGGGTGATGCGATAGCCGCCTTCCGTGAGAATGGTAAGATCGCGCGCGAGCGTCAGCGGATTGCAGCTCACCGCAACGATCTTCTTCACCGTGCTGCGGGCCAGTTCCTTGCACTGGAATTCCGCACCGGCGCGTGGCGGATCGAACACGACAGCATCGTAATTCTTCAGTTCGCTTGTCATCAGCGGCCGGCGGAAGAGGTCGCGTTTCTCGACGCTCACCGGCTTCAGGCCCTGCGTGTTGCGGGCGGCGAAGTCCAGGGCCTTTAGCGGCTTGTCTTCCGCTTCCACCGCATGCACCTTGCCGATGCGCGCGAGCCTCAGCGCGAAAGTGCCGGAACCGCAGAAGAGATCGGCAATGCGCTTGGATTTACCGATATGGGCAAGCACCAGCTCGGCCATGGCGTCTTCCGCCTGCTTCGTCGCCTGCGTGAAACTGCCGGCCGGCGGGGAAACCGCAACGCCGCCGAATTCGATGATCGGCTTTTGCGGTTCGATCAGAATTTCACCCGAGAGCGAAACACGGGCAATGCCGCGCATGGCAAGCACCGTTTCGGTGAGTGTGCGCCGCTGCTTGTCGCTGACCGACTTGATGCCCTCGACCGAAATATCGAGACCCGAGAGCGTTTCGAGAACGGTGATGCGGAACGGTTCGGCATTCGCCACCATGGAAAGCCCGATGGCGCGGATGGCATCCAGCCGCGAAACGATGCCGGGCGAGGTGACGGGACATTCCTCGATGGCGACGATGTGATGGCTGTTCGCCTGGCTGAAACCGAGCAGCAGGCCCTTTTCCGTCTTGCGGGCGGCAAACACCGCGCGGCGGCGCTCGCCGGGGCGACAGATGACGAGATCGTCGACCGGCGGCGTCAGGCCTTTCGATTTCAGCGCCGAAACCACTAGCTCCCGCTTGTAGGCATGGTAAGGCTGGTCGGACAGATGTTGCAGCGAACAGCCGCCGCAGGTGCCGTTCTTGCCATCGGGACCGAAATGGCGGCAGGCCGGTTCACGGCGCTCCGGCGAGGCTTCGGCAATGGACATGACCGTGCCGTGATCCTTGAGCTTGGCGATGGCGACCGTTTCGCCGGGCAGCGCGAAGGGCACATAGACCGGGCCATCGGGACAGTGCGCGATGCCGTCGCCCTGCGCGCCGAGGCTCTTGATGGTGACGGTCTGTGTGCTCATGGCTTTTCGCCTCCGAGAAGAAATTCGATATTGCCGTCGCCGCCGGAAATTGGCGAGGGAATGAGGCCGAGGCTTTTCCAGCCCATGTCCTCGGTCAGCCAGCGTTCCAGCTCGGCGGCCACGGCAGGTGCCGTTTCCGGTTCTTTCAACAGCCCGGCCTTGCTGATGGCGTCGCGCCCCGCCTCGAATTGCGGCTTCACCAGCAGAACCGCCAGCGCGCCCGCTTCCGCAAGCTCGAGTGCCGGCGCAAGCGCGAGCTTCAGCGAAATGAAGGACACGTCGGAGACGATGAAGCCGATGGGCCGGTCATCGATATCGTCCGCCGTCAGGAAACGCGCATTCAGCCCTTCCAGATTGGTCACGCGCGGATCGTTCTCTATCCTTGCATGCATCTGCCCGTGGCCGACATCGATGGCGGTGACGTGTTTTGCGCCACGCTCCAGCAGCACCTCGGTGAAACCGCCGGTCGATGCGCCGACATCGAGACAGTCATGGCCCGACGGGTCGAGCCGGAAATGATCCAGCGCGGCCACGAGCTTCAGCGCTGCGCGCGAAACATAGGCCTGCGCGGGATCGCTGATGGCGATTTCGGCGTCGCCGGCGACGGTCTGGCTCGGTTTGGTGACGATTTTACCGTTGACGCTCACGGTGCCGCGCGCAACCGCGTCGCGCGCACGCGAGCGACTGGCGAAGTGGCCGAGCGACACGAGAAGCTGGTCAAGCCGTTCATTTTCAGATGTTTTGGACATGGTCCCGTGTCAATGACCGCCAAACCCCGCCGATGCAAGCGATTTATCGCTGAAACGGGCCGGCGATGCCCGCTGTCGCCCATTGATGTTGCACCGCAAAGTCAGAATGTTCGATTAATCCAATATAAAGGCTTGTATTGCACTTTGTGCACAAGGCCCGTGCGGCCACCGGAACCTGCCATGACGGCATCTCCTCCCATCCACAAAATTGCGGCCGTTGCAACGCAGACGCTTGCTTCGAGGCATCGGGTCGCCGAGAGAGTTTGCGATGTCGCTTAAAAACCTCCCCATCAATCTGAAGCTCATAGCCACCTTCTGTGCCTTGATGAGCGTGTGCCTGCTCGCTTCCGCGGTCGTATTCTGGCAGACGCTGGGGAGCGAGCGTGTCACGATCGAAAACAACCGCACGAAGGATATCATCCAGGCCGTGGATGGCGCGACGGCCGCCATGCTGGAACAGGCCGTCAACCAGCGCGGCTTCCTGCTGTTTCGCAGCGACAGCACCTATAATGACGTCTTCGCTCAGCGCGACCTGATGCTGAAGAAGCTGGACGAAGCCCGCGCGCTGGCCGTCGGCCGGCCGGACATTCTGACATCCATCGATGACATGCAGAAATCCGCCACCGTGTTCTTCAAGGAACTGGCGGAACCGCAGATCGCCGCACGCAAGACGACCGAAGCGCCGATTTCCGAAATCATCGAGATCGGCCGCAATCAGGCCAAGGGCCAGCTCGACGGCTTCCGCGCCTCCGCCGCCAAGATCAAGGAACAGTTGAACAGCCTGTCCGCCGCTTACGCGGCAGAACAGCAGGCAGCCGCACTGAACCTCAAATATGCGCTTCTGGGTGGCGGTGCCGTTGCCGGTCTTCTGGCCGTTGCCCTCATCTGGGCGCTGTCGCGCTCCATCGTCACGCCCATCGTCGGCATGACGGCGGCGATGAGCCGGCTCGCCGATGGCGATCTGACAACGGAAGTTCCGGCCACGGATCGTGGCGACGAAGTCGGCAAGATGGCGAAGGCCGTTCTGGTCTTCAAGGAAGCCGGGCTGGAAAAATCCCGCCTTGCCGGCGAGACCGATCGCATGCGCTCCGCGACGGAGGCTGAACGCCGCCGCAACGAGGAAGAAAAGGCCAAGGACGAAGCCGCCAGCTCTTTCGCCAGCGCCGAGCTTGGCAAGGGCCTTGCCGCTCTTGCGGATGGCGATCTCTCCTATCGCATCGAGACGCCTTTTGCGCCCGCCATTGATCCGGTTCGTGTGAATTTCAACAGCGCCGTCGAAAAACTCCAGCAGGCGCTGCGCACCGTCGGTGAGAACGCAGCCGCGATCAATGCCGGTGCTTCGGAAATGCTCTCCGCCGCCGACGACCTGTCGCGCCGCACCGAACAACAGGCGGCCTCCATCGAAGAAACCGCCGCAGCTCTGGAAGAAGTCACAACCACGGTGCGCGATAGCGCCCGCGGCGCGGAAGATGCCGGCAATCTGGTCCAGCGCGCCCGCGCCGGCGCGGAAAAGTCCGGCGTCGTGGTCCGCAAGGCGGTTGCCGCCATGCGCGAAATCGAGAAGTCCTCGGGCGAAATCGGCAACATCATCGGTGTCATCGACGATATCGCCTTCCAGACCAACCTGCTGGCGCTGAACGCCGGCGTTGAAGCCGCACGCGCCGGTGATGCCGGCAAGGGCTTTGCAGTGGTTGCTCAGGAAGTCCGTGAGCTTGCCCAGCGTTCCGCCAATGCCGCCAAGGAAATCAAGACGCTGATCGGCGCTTCCAGCCAGCAGGTGGAAAACGGCGTCAATCTGGTAGACGAGACCGGCAAGGCTCTGGAACTCATCGTGGCGGAAGTCGAGGAGATCAATGCCCATGTCAGCGCCATCGTCGTCGCTTCCCGCGAACAGGCGACCGGCCTGCAGGAAATCAACACGGCGGTAAACACCATGGATCAGGGCACGCAGCAGAATGCCGCCATGGTGGAACAGCAGACCGCCGCCAGCCATTCGCTGGCCCGCGAAGCGGAAGCGCTGAACAGCCTGCTCGGCCAGTTCAGAATGGATGGCGCACGCGCTGCCGTTGCGAGTGCCGGCGGCTATTCCGCGCCGCGCCAGTCTTCCGCCAGACCCGCCTTCCAGCCCGCGCCGGCCGCACCGGCCCGCAAGGCGCCGGTAAAATCGGCCTCCGCAACCGCAAGGCCTGTCGCCTCGCCGGCCCGTGCGCTTGGCCAGAGCCTCGCCCGCGCCTTCGGCGGTGCTGCGGAAGCACCGGCTGCCAAGGATCAGGACTGGACGGAGTTCTGAGCCGGGCTTTCAGATCGAACCTATGGATTGGGGGCCGAAAGGCCCCCTTTGCATCGGTCTTTTCAGATTGGGAACGCCGCTTAGAGTTTTTTCGCTTTTCTTCGAATCGCGAAAACACTCCAACTCTTTGTTTTGGCGCATTTCCTTACGGAAAACCGGGGTCCACTTTTCCTGGAAATGCTCTATGTGCCCTGTAGCCGGAACATCCGCGCAAAGAACAGCTCATCCGACAGACGGTGAAGCAGGGCGGCAATGCCGGCGGTCGCGGCAATGGCGAAAACAAGTCGCCCGGCCAGAACGCCATAGACATCCGCGCCAAGCGACATCACCACGAGCGTGTCTTCGATCACGCTATGGGCAAAACCCATGAACACGCAGGACAGAAACACCTGACGCGGCGAGATCGTCCCCGATTGCGCCTCGCGGATCAGGAAGCCGGCGCCGTAGGAAATGCCGAGAAACAAGCCGATGGCGGTGAGATGTTCAGCCTCGCCGCGAATGCCCGCAAGACGCAGCAGGGGCGAGAGCGCTTTCATCATCAGCGCCAGAAGGCCGGTCAGCCTGAGGATTTCAAGGCAAAGGGAAAGTGCCAGGAGGATGATGAGCATCCAGACCATGGTTTCCCCGAGGCCGAGGAAATAGGCGGTCCATTCAGGCGTGGCGCTCATCGCAATCCAGGCGGGGTTTACCGGCGCGGACAGCCATCCCATCGCCTCCAGAACGTGATGCAGCATGAAGGCATACAGCAATCCGCCGCCGACGCGCAACGCCGTGGTGACGATCATGCCCGGTCCCGCCTTTTCAATGATCTTCTGTTCGATGGGCAGGCCATGGGCGAACAGGATGAGTGCCGAAAAAACGGTGATATCCGCAACGGTCAGAGAGGATGCGGGCACAAGCGTGAAGATGAGCGGCACCGCACCCCATATGCCGACCAGCATCGCGGTCAGCCAGGCAAGACCAAGCTCCGGCGGCAGGCCGATGAGGTTCATGACCGGCGCAAAGGCAGGCGCCACCGCCTCGATCGCGCCCATCCTCGACAACAGCTCTGTCAGAATGGCGATGGGAACCGTGATCCGCACAAGCACCCAGTAGATTGCAAGCGTTTCCCGCGTTTTTTGCCAGACGGGCAGGAAAAGTGACATGTGAGACTCCATGAAGGTTGTTCCCATTCACTAATCCCGGCTCCTTCGCATTTGCGGTCAAAGATTGCAGTTTCATGCAATTTTATTGCAAATATGGCGGCGCGCGATATGCTGCCGGCATGGATCGGATCGACCGGAAACTTCTGAACCTTTTGCAGAACGATGCGTCGCGCACCAATGTGGATATGGCCGATGAAGTCGGGCTGTCTCCATCCAGTTGCCTGCGCCGCCTGCAGCGGCTGCACAGGTCTGGCGTGATCGACCGCATCGTGGCGATCCTCAACCCCGCAAAGGCGGGGCGGGTGATCAAGGCTCTGGTGACGGTGGAGCTGAAATTGCACGGCGAGCAGCATATGCGCCGCTTTCTGGATATTGCGAGTGCCGAAGAGGCCGTATCGCAGGCCTATGCCGTGACAGGCGCAAGCGATGTCGTGCTGATGCTGCGCCTGCGGGATATGGAAGAATTCGACGCCCTGTGCGACCGGCTCTTCCGCGACCAGCACAATGTCGCGCGCTTTGTCACCATGGTCGTCATCAAGACGGCGAAAGAGGAAACGGCCATCAGGCTTTAACCGGAGCCCTTCAACGCGGGACATTCCCTCGTCTAGGAACCCGTTTCGCCACGACGTTTTTTGGAGAGGTGTGTTTTGAATAGTGAAATCGAACTGCCGGTACAAAAGCAGCTTGAGGCGTACAATGCCCGTGACATCGATGCCTTCATGCTCTGGTGGGCGGATGATTGTCAGTATTACGCTTTCCCGGCGACGCTTCTGGCAGGAAGCGCGGCAGAGATTCGGGAGCGTCATATCCAGCGCTTCAAGGAACCGGATCTTTACGGGAAACTGCTGAAGCGCATTGTCGTTGGCAATGTCGTCATCGACCATGAAACGGTCACCCGAAACTTTCCGGAAGGAAAGGGAGAGGTCGACGTTGCCTGCATCTATGAAGTTGAGAGCGGCAGGATCGCCAAGGCCTGGTTCAAAATTGGTGAGCCGCGGATATTGTCGCGAAAATCCTAGCGCGTGCAAAGGGTGCTTGCGTGGGATTCCTTATGATCCATGTCGCTATGCGGCGTGATCGGCCCGCATGGGATGCCAGACGGAGATATCCCGTGGGGCTTCCAGAAGCTCGGGCAGGGCATCATGCCATGCCTGACGATAGGGGCGATGAATCTGGACATCGATGACGTCCTGATGGTCGCTCCAGGTCTCATGCAGCAGGAAGCGGTTCTCGTCTTCAACGTCCCGATGCAGGGTGGCATTCACGAAGGTCTTTTCGTGCCGCATGGCGTCGAGAAGCGCATTCAGCAATTCAAGAAAGCGCTCGCGCTGGCCGGGCCGGACCTGGAAGCCGATGAGATAGGTGGTGTGCACGGGTCTTACTCCTTTGCGCCTGGCATCAGGGCGGCGCGGGTTGCCGCATCGGCGGGGTAGAAACATTCCAGCACCAGTTCGGACAGCGTGACATCGGTTGCGGTTCCGAAAACCGTGGTGGTGGAGATGAAGCTCAGAACGGCGCCCGAGGCCGGATCGCGCAGTTGCAGCGGTATGGCCAGTGGATCGGCCCCGGCGGCATGGGGTGAGGCCTTCGGCGCGGGATAGGCCGAAAGTTCCGCATGCAAGCGGCAAAGCACCTCGTCTCCCGTTTCCTCGACCTGACGGCGCAGGCGTTCCAGCAGGTGATGCCGCCATTCGGCGAGGTTGGCGATGCGCGAACTCAAGCCCTGCGGGTGCAGGCTGAGCCGCAGGGCGTTGAGCGGCGGGTAAAGCAGCTCTTCGGAAACACCGGCCAGAAGCGATGTGATCGCCTCATTGGCGAGAACGACGTTCCAGTGCCGGTCGACGGCAAGGGCGGGAAAGGGCATGTGGCCCTGCACCACCGTTTCGACGGCCTGCCGGGCCGCCGCCATGTCGGGCGCATCCAGCGAGCGTTCGGAATGAACAGGCGCATAACCCGCCGCCAGCATCAGCCGGTTGGCGGCGCGGGCGGGCATGGAAAGCTGCTCCGCCAGTTTCGCGAGCATCTCGCGGCTGGGGGATGAACGCCCGCTTTCCACAAAGCTCAGATGCCGCGCCGATATGTCCGCCTCTATCGCCAGATCGAGCTGGCTCAACCTGCGGCGGGCACGCCATTCCTTCAGCACCTGGCCGACATGTTCTCGATGATGTGTCATGCCCCGCAGCCTAGCAGAACATATCGGCAATGCGATTACCTCCGAGGTAATTGTTCCGCTTCCGGACCGCCGGCATGTTTGGGCCGTCAACCAGAAGGAACGCAATCATGACGCAACATCTCACAATCGCCCAGACCTATCTCGCAGCCTGGAATGAAGAGGACAATGAACGCCGCAGGCATCTCGTCGGTCAGGCATGGGCAGAAAATACGCGCTACGTCGATCCGCTGATGCAGGGCGAAGGCCAGCAGGGGATTGCCGCGATGATCGAGGCGGCGCGGCAGAAATTTCCGGGATATCGCTTCGTTCTTGCCGGCACCCCTGATGGTCACGGCAACTTCACCCGTTTCTCATGGCGTCTCATTTCGCCTGATGGGGACGATGTCGCTGGCGGAACCGATGTCGTCAGCCTGAATGCCGAGGGGCGGATCGAAAATGTCGTCGGTTTTCTTGATGGCGCGGCATCCTGAGAAAGAGGCGGGATGGTCCCGCCTCCTGTCCCGGCAATCTCGTCAGCCGGCGAAACCGACGCCGGCCTGACGCTGGCCGAGCGCATTGAACACGGTGGAAACGATGCCGGCCCGGTCAAGGCCGGCATTGGCATACATGGTTTCGGGTTTGGCCTGCTCCACCCACTGGTCGGGCAGGGTCAGGGTCCGGACCTTGGGGCCATGGTCAAGCAGGCCGGCGCTGGCCATGAAATGCAGCACATGCGCGCCGAAACCGCCGACAGAACCTTCTTCGATGGTCACCAGAACCTCGTGATGGCTGGCCAGCTGGCGGATAAGGTCGAGATCGAGCGGCTTGGCGAAGCGCGCATCGGCAACCGTGGTGGAAAGGCCGGCCGCTTCAAGGTCTTCCGCCGCCGCCAGGCATTCAGCCAGCCGCGTGCCGAAGGAGAGCAGCGCAACCTTGGTGCCTTCCTTGATGATGCGACCCTTGCCTATCTGGAGAATCTCACCACGCGCGGGCATTTCGACACCCACGCCTTCACCGCGCGGGTAACGGAAGGAAATCGGGCCTTCATCATAGGCCGCTGCCGTGCGCACCATATGTTTCAGCTCCGCCTCATCCGAGGCCGCCATCACCACCATGCCGGGCAGGGTGGCGAGGAAAGTCGTGTCGAACGAACCGGCATGGGTCGGCCCGTCAGCACCGACAAAACCGGCGCGGTCGATGGGAAAACGCACGGGCAGGCTCTGGATGGCCACATCATGCACCAGCTGGTCGTAACCGCGTTGCAGGAAGGTGGAATAAAGCGCGCAGAACGGCTTGTAACCGTCAGCCGCAAGCCCCGCCGCAAAGGTGACGGCATGCTGCTCGGCAATGCCGACATCGAAGGTGCGGGACGGGAAAAGCTCGGCCATCTTGTCGAGGCCCGTGCCATTCGGCATGGCGGCCGTCACACCGATGATCTTTTCGTCGAGCGTCGCTTCCTGGATCAGGGCTTCGGCAAAGACGCTGGTATAGCTCGGCGCATTCGGCTTGGCTTTCGCCTGCGCGCCGGTGATGACGTCGAACTTGTTGACGCCGTGATATTTGTCGGCTGCGGCTTCCGCCGGCGCATAACCCTTGCCCTTCTGCGTTACCACATGGATGAGGACGGGGCCTTTCTGGTTGTCGCGCACATTGCGCAGCACCGGCAGGAGGTGCTCGAAGGAATGACCGTCGATCGGGCCGATGTGATAAAAGCCAAGCTCTTCGAACAGCGTGCCGCCGGTCACATAACCGCGCGCATGGGTCACGGCGCGGGTAATGGCGCGGTCGATGGTTTTGCCGAGATAGGCGGTCAGTTTCTTGCCGAAATCGCGGAAGCCCATATAGGTGCGACCGGAAGCCAGCCGCGCCAGATAGGCGCTCATCGCGCCCGTCGGCGGCGCAATCGACATATCGTTGTCGTTGAGGATGACGATCAGCCGCGCATCGAGCGCGCCGGCATTGTTCAATGCCTCAAACGCCATGCCCGCCGACATCGAGCCGTCGCCGATGATGGCTACGACCTTGCGGTCGCTGCCATCAAGACCCGCCGCCACCGCCATGCCGAGACCGGCGGAAATGGAGGTGGAGGAATGGCCGGCGCCGAAATCATCATATTCGCTTTCGGCCCGCCGGGTGAAACCGGAAAGCCCGTCTTCCTGCCGTAGCGTGCGGATGCGATCACGCCGGCCGGTCAGGATCTTGTGCGGATAACATTGATGGCCGACATCGAAGATCAGCCGGTCTTCGGGCGTGTTGAACACCTTGTGGATGGCAATCGTCAGTTCCACCACGCCAAGGCCGGCACCCAGATGGCCACCGGTCTTCGACACGGCGTCAATCATCTCGTCGCGCAGTTCCCGTGCCAGTTCCGGCAGGTCGCGATCATCGATCTCCTTGAGATCGGAGGGAAAATTCACCCGGTCGAGCAATGGTGTCTGTGGCATTCCGGTCAATCGTTCGGCCTTTTCTTGTCGTCAGCAGGGCGTGCCAGAGCGTCTTTCATGTCGAAAGCCGACGGTGCAGCCCTGCATGTCGTACACTTCTATAGAATTTCAACCTTCCGGCAAAGGGACAAACTCTTCTTCGTCGCCGGGAACGATGTCGAAGCGTCCGGTTCTCCACTCCTGTTTGGCCTGTTCTATGCGTTCTTTTGATGACGAAACGAAGTTCCACCAGATGTAACGGCGCTCATTCAGCGCCGCCCCGCCGAAGATCATGATGTGACAGCCATTGCTGCCGGCCTGCAGCGTGATGTCGTCACCCGGCCGGAAGACGAGCAGCTGGTCGGCGGCGAAGATATCACCGGCAACATCCAGCGAACCGGACAGAATATAGATCGCCCGCTCTTCATGATCGGCGGAGAAGGGGAATTTTACCCCCGGCTCCAGCGAAAGATCGACATAAAGCGTATCGGTAAAGGCCGAAACCGGGGAGGTGAGGCCTTCGAATTCGCCGATCACCACCCGGCCGGTCGCGCCCTTGAGATCGATCAGCGGCATGTCTTCCTTGGCCGTGTGGGCAAAGGCGGGGGCGACTTCTTCCATATGGTCTGGCAGGGCAAGCCAGGTCTGCAGGCCAGACATGGAAAGCGGATGGCCACGCAGGTTTTCCGGCGTGCGTTCCGAATGCACGATGCCGCGCCCGGCCGTCATCAGGTTGATGTCGCCGGGGCGGATGACAAGCTCGGTGCCGAGACTGTCCCGGTGCTTGATTTCGCCGTCGAACAGATAGGTAACAGTCGAAAGCCCGATATGCGGATGCGGCTTGACGTCGAGCGCCTCACCGGCCTTCAGGATAGCCGGGCCCATACGATCGAAAAAGATGAACGGCCCCACAAGCCGCCGCTGCCGGGTCGGCAGGGCGCGGCGCACTGCAAAGCCGCCAATATCGCTGGTGCGGGGAATGATCAGGTTCTCGATGGCATCGCAGGCAAAAGCATCACCCGCGACGGGATCGTTGCCGGGAAAGAAGGACATCGCAAGCTCCTCGTATCGTCTGGCGGGAGTTTAGCATAACGGATGGCGAGCGGGAGTGTCGGGATGTCGAACGCTGTGTTTGTGCATTGCCACCGGATGCGAGGGGGCGATTGATCGTTGCCTCCCAACCTCCCTCATTCCTGTGCTCGTCACAGGAATCCAGCCGACGCGTGTCCACGCGGCGAGAGGAGTCTTTTCAGCCCAAGGACTTGGGCTGGCTAGATTCCTGTGACGAGCACAGGAATGAGGGAGAGAGAAATCACTCCCCGTCCAGCGGCTCCACACCCTGCGGCTTGCCCGCACGATCGAGGCGGATTTTCTCGATTCGCTTTTCGGCAGCGTTCAACAGCGTCTCGCAGTGTTTCTTCAGGGCTTCGCCGCGCTCATAGATGGCGATTGATTCGTCCAGCGCCACGTCTCCGCGTTCCAGGCGTGCGACAATGCTTTCCAGCTCGGCGACGGCCTTTTCGAAGGAATAACCGCTGACATCGGCTGTGTTGGCATTTTCCGTCATGTTCAACCCTTCATCATTCTCAAAATATGCATGGCTGCCGATTCCGCCAGCCCTTCCAGATCATAACCACCTTCAAGCAGGCTGACGACCCGGTTCGATGCGTATTTGTCGGCCATTTCCAGAAGCCGGCCCGTGGCCCAGTCGAAATCCTCTCCCACCAGATTGATCTGCGCCAGCGGATCGCGGTGATGCGCGTCGAAACCGGCGGAGATGAGGATGAGATCAGGCGAAAAATCGGCAATCGCCGGCAGCACGCGGGATTTGAAGGCCTCACGAAAATGGTCGCTGCCGGTGTTGGGCGAAAGCGGCGCGTTGACGATGTTGTTCTTCGCGCCGGTTTCGTTTTTATCGCCGCTCCACGGGTAAAGCGGCATCTGGTGGGTGGAACAGAACAGCACGGAAGTGTCGTTCCAGAAGATGTCCTGCGTGCCGTTGCCGTGATGCACGTCCCAGTCGATGATGGCGACGCGCTCTGCCCCATGTTTTTTCTGGGCATGGCGGGCGGCAATCGCCACATTGTTGAAAAGACAGAAACCCATGGCCTTGGCGGTTTCCGCATGGTGGCCGGGCGGGCGGGCGGCGACGAAGACATTGTCGGCAGCGCCGGTAAACACGTCATCCACCGCAGCCATTGCCGCACCGATGCCGGTCAGCGCCGCCTGCAGGCTTTTCGGCGAGGCATAGGTATCCGCCTCGATGCGGTTGATCTCGCCATCCTCTTGCGGGATCTGCCGCATGACGGCAAGCAGATGCTCTTCCGGATGCGCCAGCAGCACCGCATCCTCATTGGCCTGCGGCGCTTCTTTCCGCTCCAGCCGCTCGAAATTCGGATGTTCAAGCGCGATGTTCAGCGACCGCAGGCGGTCCGGTCGCTCCGGGTGGCCTTCGGGCGTGATATGCTCGAGGAAGATCGGGTGTTCGTATAAACGCGTCGCCATGCTTTTCCTCCCGAAGAAAGTCTGTTCAGGCGCGCTGCGGCAGAAGCGGATAACCGGCCATCACGGCACGGCCGGCCAGTGCGGCAAGCACGGCCTTCAGCGCATCGCCGGGAATGAAGGCGAGGGAACCCATGAAGGCCTTTTTCGAAACCAAGCCCGACAACCAGCGCCAGATAGGTGATGCCGAAAGCATAAAGCACCACTACGCCACCGATGAGGCTGGCGACGAAGAAACCGATGCCCTGCGCCAGAGCGGACTGGCTGCGATTGACGAGTTTTTCCGAGAGCGTGCCGGTGACGAAGACAGCTGCGATCCAGCCGATCAGGAAGCCCGTTGTCGGCGTGGTGAAAATCGAAAGACCACCGCGTCCGCCCGAGAGGACCGGCAGGCCGATGGCGGCAATCAGAATCGTCAGCAGAACCGCGAGCGTGCCGCGCTTCGCGCCCAGCACGACGCCGGCCAGCATGACGCCGAGCGACTGCGCGGTGATCGGCACGGGAACGAAACCGAGCGTGATCGGCGGCAGAAGCCCAAGTGCGATGATGATGGCGGAAAACAGCGAAATCAGCACAAGGTCGCGGGTCGTCATGGCGCTCAAAACTCCGGATGGTTATCTGGCGCCAAGCTTTGGCCTCTGAAACCGCGCGCGTCAATGGCGTCGGCAATGGCATCGGCATCCTTCAACGTCATAATGACGAGTGGCACGATGATGGTCGCCATCCGCACGGGCAGGCCGCGAGCCCGGTGTGCGTCACGCACCGCATGATACCGGTTGACGATCTCGGGCACGAAACGCACGACGAGCCCGACCGCAAGCCCGATATCGGCAGCCTTGACCAGCCCCAGCCTTTCGAGAGAGGCGGCGGCAAGCGTGATCTCATCCATGAACTGCGAGATGCTGACGGTGATGGTGACGGCGGTGGCAAGCAGCGCCAGCGCCGTCAGCCGCAAAAGATTGACTGTCGCATCATGGGCCGGGAGCAAAAGATAGCTGAAAGCCGCGACGAGGAAAATGGTCAGCATCACCGGCCGCAGCCGCAGGCCGATCTCCCGCAAGGATAGCCGCGTCTCGCGCAGGATGATGGCCGCCAAAGTCAAGGCGCATCCCAGCAACAAAAGATCGCGGGTAAGGAACAATGCGATGCTGAAGCCCATCAGCGTCAGGAGCTTGAGGCGCGGCGAGACGCGGTAGAGCCAGCCCGTGCCTTCAACGTGCAGCGATTTCATCGCGCCACCGCCGCGAGATATTGCGCCACGGCCTCTTCAGGCGCGGCGTCCGCAATCAACGCGCCGCCGTGGAAAACCAGCACACGGTCGAAGCCCTCAAGCAGCGGCAGATCATGGGTGATGACGATGAGCGATTGCGACAGCGTCGCCATGGTCTTTTCCACGACAGCCCGGTTTTTGAGATCAAGCTGGTTGGTCGGCTCGTCGAGAATAAGGATGTGCGGTTCGGTAACCAGAAGCGCAGCCAGCGCCGCAAGCTGCAGCTCTCCGCCGGAAAGCTCATGCGCGCGCCGTTCTTCAAGATGGGAAATGCCAAGCCGGGCAAGCACGGCTTTCACCCGGGCTTCGGTTTCCGCCTTGCCGAGACCGAGCCGTTTCAGCCCGAAGGCGACATCGTCGCGCACGATCGGCAGGATGATCTGGTTCTGCGGATTCTGGAAGATGAAACCGACCGTCTGCAAGACAGCCTTGGCATCCGTCACGGTGTCGAGACCATTCACCGCAACCTTGCCCTCGCTCGGCTTGTTCAGTCCGTTGATCAGCCGCGCAAAGGTGGTCTTGCCGGAACCATTAAGGCCGATCACGCCGATACGCCGTTCCGTCAATGTCAGAGACAGCGGCTGAAGGGCCTGCCGGCCCTCGAAAGCGACACCGGCGGCGTCGAAACGGATTTCCAAGCTTACATCCTCGCGCTCGTTTTCCGGTTCTATACCCCGTCATCAACAGAAGTGAAACAAGGAACAAAAAAGAACATTGCAATCCTGAAAAAGCCGTCATACCTTCTGCTTCATGGTGATCAAGGTTTCAAACGAAGCGGCAAGACGAATTTTTCTGGCGCGGCAGGGGCTTTCCTCGCCGCCCGGCAAGGCGCTTTCCAAGAGCGACCTGCTGCAGCTGATAACCGATATCGGTTTTGTGCAGGTGGACAGCATCGGCACGGTGGAGCGCGCCCACCATCAGATCATCTTCTCCCGCAACCAGACCTACAGGCGTGATCATCTGACCACGCTGCTGGAA
The DNA here is from genome assembly GCF_027157905.1 of Agrobacterium sp. LMR679. Lineage (NCBI taxonomy): Bacteria > Pseudomonadati > Pseudomonadota > Alphaproteobacteria > Hyphomicrobiales > Rhizobiaceae > Agrobacterium > Agrobacterium sp. LMR679. Next base: position 1,851,149 of record NZ_JAPVOJ010000002.1, read on the forward strand.
AAGGACCGCGCGCTGTTCGAGCACTGGACACATGACGCTTCCATCGTGCCGACGGAATTTTATCCCTATTGGAAACACCGCTTCCGCCGCCGCGAGCCGATCATTCAGGAGCGCTGGCGCAAATGGCACGGCGAGGGTTTCGACGCCGCTTTCGGTGAAACGCTGGAGCGCATTGCGGCAACCGGGCCGGTTCTGGCGCGGGAGTTGAAAGAGGAGGGGCACCAGTCCGGCGGCTGGTGGAACTGGCATCCGTCCAAGACCGCGCTCGAATATCTCTGGCACACCGGCAAGCTGGCGATTGCCGGCCGGGTGAATTTCCAGAAGGTCTATGACCTCGCCGAACGGGTCATTCCCGGCGAGCATCACGAAACCGAGGTGGAACATGCGGAATTCGTCGACTGGGCCTGCCGGCAGGCGCTGAAACGGCTGGGTTTCGCCACCCATGGTGAAATCGCCGCCTTTTTCGATCTCGTCACCTCGCAGGAGGCGAGGGACTGGGTCAAAAGCCATCGCGATGAACTCTGCGAGGTTTCGCTTCTTGCAAGTGACGGGGACACTGCTCGCCCGTCCTATGCCTTTGCCGATTTCACCGCCGACCTGACCGACGTGCCGGAACCGTCATCCCGCGTCCGCGTCCTCAGCCCCTTCGATCCGCTGTTGCGTGACCGCAATCGCACGGAGCGGCTGTTCGGCTTCTATTACCGCATCGAGGTCTTTGTGCCGGAGCCGAAAAGGCAATATGGCTATTATGTCTTCCCGCTTCTGGAGGGCGACCGCGTGATCGGTCGTATCGACATGAAGGCGGATCGCAAGCGCAGCACGCTGGATGTTCGGCGCCTGTGGCTGGAACCGGGCGTGCGTGCCTCGGCGGGTAGGCTGGAGAAGCTTGACGCCGAACTGGCGCGGCTCGCGAAATTTACGGGTGTTGAGAGCGTGAATTATCTGGAGGGCTGGCGGGAGGAAAGCTGAGGTCGGTCGCTCAAGGATATTTTTGAGACGGCTTCGCCCCATGCGAATATCGCCCTTGATGAAGCACGGCGTCGCCACCTGTTTCTTCTCCCCGCGGGGGAGAAGGTGGCCCGAAGGGTCGGATGAGGGGGCAAGCTCTCCGAAATCCGGCAAGGGCGCCCCCTCACCCCGCTGCCGCGGACTTCTCCCCCTCGGGGAGAAGAAACAAGGGGCACCCACTCGCTTCACGATTGCCCTGGAAAACCAAGGCAAACCCCAAAATCAGCAGATATCCGTCGCCGAAATCTGGATGCCGAAGCCTTCAAGCCCGACATAATGCCGTTCGCGGGTGGTCAGCAGCTTGATGGAGCTGATGCCGAGATCCTTGAGGATCTGCGCGCCGAGGCCGATTTCCAGCCATTCGTTTTCGCGCGAACGGGCCTGGGCATGCGCTTCGTCCGGGTCACGCGCCTTGCGTCGTCCGGCAACCTGGCCAACGCCAACGGAGCCTTCGCGCAGATAGACGATGACACCGCGTCCTTCCTCGGCGATCTTCTGCATATAATGCCGCACCGGCTGGCGGTCACCGAACACGTCGTCGGCGACGTTTTCGGGGTGCAGGCGAACGGGAATGTCAATGCCATCGCGGATATCGCCGAAAATCACCGCCATGTGCTGCATCGGATCCCAGGGCAGGGAATAGGTCTGCGCCTTGGCCGGCCCGAAGGGCGTTTCGATGGTGAAGGAGGATTCCATCTCCACCAGTGTTTCCTTGCGCTGGCGATAGGCGATGAGATCGGCGACCGAAACGTGCTTCATGCCGTGTTTTTCGGCGAAATCCAGCACCTGCGGTCCGCGCATCACCGTGCCGTCGTCGTTCACCAGCTCGCTGATGACGCCGATGGGCGGCAGGCCGGCGAGACGGCAGAGATCGACCGCTGCTTCGGTATGGCCGGAGCGCATCAGCACGCCGCCCTCGCGGGAAATCAGCGGGAAGATGTGACCCGGCCGGGTGAAATCGGAAGCGCCGACATTGGGATTGGCAAGATTGCGCACCGTCAGGGTGCGGTCATCGGCGGAGATGCCCGTCGTTGTGCCGTGCTTGAAATCGACGCTGACGGTGAAGGCCGTCGTATGCGCGCTGTCATTTTCCGCCACCATGGCGTTGAGGTTCAGCCGCTTGGCCTCCTCGCGCGGCATTGGCGCGCAGACGATGCCGGAAGTATGGCGCACGATCAGCGCCATTTTTTCCGGCGTGCAATGAACCGCCGAAATGATCAGATCACCTTCATTTTCGCGGTCGTCATCGTCGGTCACAACGACGATTTCACCGGCTTCGAAAGCGCGGATGGCGTCGACAACGCGTTTCTGGTCATAGGCCATGGCGATATCCCTCACTTCAGAGCAACGGTTCGTTGCTCTTTTTGTTTCTTTAGCGGATTGTCCGAAAACCGCTTCACACTTTTCGGTCCGCTAAAGCCGGCCGGTCTGGCCGCGGTCCCTCAGATAATGGTCGGCAACGGTGCAGGCCACCATCGCCTCGCCAATCGGCACGGCGCGAATGCCGACGCAGGGGTCGTGGCGGCCCTTGGTGCGCACATCGACATTGTTGCCGTCGGTATCGATCGACAGGCGCTCCGTCAGAATGGAGGAGGTGGGCTTGATGGCGAAGCGGGCAACCACCGGCTCACCGGTCGCAATACCGCCCAGAATGCCGCCGGCATGGTTGGACAGGAAAATCGGCTTGCCGTCATTGCCCATGCGCATCTGGTCGGCATTTTCCTCGCCGGAAAGCTCGGCCGAGGCGAAACCTTCGCCGATTTCCACGCCCTTGACGGCGTTGATCGACATCAGGCTGGAGGCGATATCCTGATCGAGCTTGGCATAAATGGGCGCGCCGATGCCCGCCGGAACGCCTTCCGCCACCACTTCCACGACCGCGCCAATCGAGGAGCCTGCCTTGCGAATGCTGTCCAGATACTCTTCCCAGACCGGCACCATCGCCGCATCCGGGCAGAAGAACGGGTTCTGGTCGACCTGATCCCAATCCCAGTTATCGCGGTTGATCTTGTGTTTGCCGATCTGCACCAGGGCGCCGCGCACATTGAGGCTTGGCACCACCTTGCGGGCGATAGCGCCAGCAGCGACACGCGCTGCGGTCTCGCGCGCGGAAGAACGCCCGCCGCCGCGATAGTCGCGAATGCCGTATTTCAGGTCATAGGTGAAATCCGCATGGCCCGGGCGGAACCGTTTGGCGATCTCGCCATAATCCTTCGAACGCTGGTCGGTGTTTTCGATCAGCATGGAAATCGGCGTGCCTGTCGTTATCATCGTCTCGCCGTCCTCATCCAGCATCACGCCGGAGAGAACCTTGACGATGTCGTCCTCGCGACGCTGGGTGACGAAACGGCTCTGGCCGGGTTTGCGCTTGTCCATCCAGTGCTGCACTTCGGCGAGGGTAAAGCGCAGGCCGGGCGGGCAGCCATCCACCACGCAGCCAAGTGCCGGCCCATGGCTTTCTCCCCAGGTGGTAACGCGAAAAAGATGACCGAAGCTGTTATGCGACATAGTTCTCAAAACCGGAAAACAGGGCGCCTGCGGGTAGCGCCGTTTAAAACAAGCGGATTTGTCTTAGTGTAAATCCCGACAAGGCAAAAGCCTTTCTTTCGCTGCGGCAGGATAAGTGCCGAACACGACATCGACAGGCGTCTTCCCCATCCCGGCAACAGGCGCCGGGATGAGAGTGGGCGGCGATTCGGGCCGGCGAGCGCGGTTTTTCGAGATGACGGAAATGTAAATGCGCCGCCGTTTTCCACGTTTATCCGGAGTTTTCCAATATTGCCGCGAAATGCGGTGTAAAAATCACTAACGGCTTGAACACGATCCCAAATCCGTTCATCAATTGGGCCGAAAATGTCATGGTTGCGGGCAATTTCCGCCACATTCGAAAGGCAATTCTTCATGCATGTAAGGTTTTCACGCAAATCCACGAAAGCTAGATCGATGCGTATGATGATTGCCGCCCTTCTGGCTACCGCCAACCTCCTGATGCCCATCAACGGCTACGCCCAGAGCGTCGACGTGGAAGGCACGATCAGCAAGATCGATGCGAATGGGCTGAGCATTACGCTCAATGACGGCAAGACCTATCGCGTGCCGGAAGAGTTCAATTTCGAAGGTCTGAAAGCGGGCGTGAAGGTCGTGGTTTTCTACACGGAAGTGGATGGGAAACGCGTGGTGGACGATCTTCAGGTCGTTGAGTAAGGCTGTGTCCCCTTTACTCAGCCCTCGTGCCAAAACGTCCGTTGTGAAACGGGCGTCTGCATCCCTTTCTTCCCTCCTCCGGGGAGAAGTCCGCGGCGGCGGGATGAGGGGGCGAGGGTAGAGATATTCGGAGAGGGCACCCCCTCATCCGACCCTTCGCGCCACCTTCTCCCCGGCGGGGAGAAGAAACAAGCCGCGACGTCTCGCCACTCATGGGAAACACCTGACGGACCATCCAGAGACTTGCTCTCTGTCAGCCCCTCACCAAATCCACTCCGCACTGTTCCTGTCGATCTCGACCTTCAAAATCCGGTCCTGCGGGATTTGCGTGCGTGACGCCTCGTCCTTGTCCATGCCGGAGACCAGCCGGAAGATCGAGCGGATGACGCCGCCGTGGCAGACGCATATCGTCGGAACCTCGACAGAGGAAAGCCATGCGCCGATGCGCCAGGAGAGGATTTCATAGCTTTCGGCATCCTGACCGGGGGGAATGAAATCCCACTTGTTGGCCTTGCGGGCCTTCACCCGGTCCGGGAACTCTTTTTTCAGCTCCGGCAGGGTTTGCCCTTCCCAGTCGCCGAAGGAAACTTCGATCAGGCGATCGTCGGTACGATAGGCCTTGGGATCGAGGCCCATGGCGCCGCGCATCAGTTCCATGGTCTCGCGCGTGCGCCCGAGCGGGCTTGCCACATAGTCGAAATCCGTGGCCTGTTCTCCCAGCAGATGCGCAAGCAGTTTGCCGTTACCGACCGCCTGCTGGCGGCCGAAATCGTTGAGCGGAATGTCTTTCTGGCCCTGAAGCCGGCGTATCGCATTCCAGTCCGTTTGTCCGTGCCGGATCACATAGACGAGCAAGGCGATACCCCGTTCTTACAACTTGCAGGCTTAGTCCTTCACCACCGAAATGTCAGGCGCATCCACCGCCTTCATGCCGATGGTGTGGTAACCGGAATCGACATGGTGGATTTCCCCGGTCACGCCGGTCGAAAGGTCGGACAGCAGGTAAAGCGCCGACTTGCCGACTTCCTCGATGGAAACGGTGCGCTTCAGCGGCGCATTGTATTCGTTCCATTTCAGAATGTAGCGGAAGTCGCCGATGCCGGAGGCTGCAAGCGTCTTGATCGGGCCGGCGGAAACGGCGTTGACGCGGATGCCGCGATTGCCGAGGTCGACGGCGAGGTAGCGCACGCTGGCCTCGAGAGCAGCCTTGGCCACGCCCATCACGTTGTAGTTCGGCATGACCTTTTCCGCGCCGTAATAGGTCAGCGTGATGATCGAGCCGCCATCATTCATGACCGGCTCGGCGCGCTTGGCAACGGCGGCCAGCGAGAAGACGGAAATGTCCATGGTGCGGTTGAAATTGTCGCGGCTGGTATCGAGGTAACGGCCGGTCAGCTCATCCTTGTCGGAAAAGGCGATGGCGTGCACGACGAAGTCGATCTTGCCCCAGTGCTTTTCCAGCCCGGCAAAAACCGCATCGATCGTCTCGAGATCGGTCACATCGCAGTGACCGGCCATGAAGGCGCCCAGTTCCTGCGCCAGCGGCTCGACACGCTTCTTCAGCGCGTCGCCCTGCCAGGTCAGCGCAACTTCCGCGCCCGCGTCGGCACAGGCCTTGGCGATGCCCCAAGCGATGGAACGATTATTGGCGACACCCATGATGAGGCCGCGTTTGCCAGCCATGAGGCCGGATGCCTGAGCCATTTTATGCTCCCTAGTACTTTTGATCGGTCCTGCCTATGGCATAGGCTGCAATCCTGTTCAAGATTGCCAAAGATCATCAACTGTTAGGGAGCGTAACAAAGGGTGCGTTGTCCCGGCTATTCGCAAAACTTTCACAAATAAAGGCCTTCGCGCATGTGCCGCATCAGGTCGGTCACCTTTTCATCCGGCTTTTCCAAGAGAACGATGCGCAATTCGATGACGAGATCGCCCTGTCCGCCCTTGCCGTCGGTAAGGCCCTTGCCGGTAAGCCTCAGCACACGGTCCGAGCCGGACCAGGCCGGAATGGTGATGTTTTCCTCACCGAGCGGTGTCGCGACTTTCGTTTCACACCCCAGAACCGCGTCGCTGAGCGAGATCGGCAGCGTCGTGTGAATATCGAAGCCACGAAGGGAAAACGCGTCCTCACGGGCGGTCAGCAACGTCACGGCAAGATCGCCGCGCGCCATGTTGGGAAGCTTCAGCCCCTGTCCCTTCAGTCGCACCACGTGTCCGTCGCTCATGCCGGCTTCGAGCTGGAAACGAACCTCGCGCTCGTCGGCAAGCGATACGGTAATCCACCTGTGTTCCAGCAGATCGGCGACCGTGACGGTGGCTTCCGCAGTGATGTCCGGCGCTTTTTCGGCAGCCGGCTGCTGCGTGCGGAACCGGCGCACCAGAGCGCTGAAAAGATTGGCGGCGAGCGATGCGGGTGCTGTCCTGTCATCGCCGGCACCCGGAATATCGCTTTTGGCAGCGCCCGCGGCAGCCTTTGCCGCTTCCGCCGCCTGCTGCACCTTGGGGTCGTTCTGCGCTTCCGCGCCAAAAATCCGTTCGACGATATCTTCGGCGGTTTCCGCCTTGGCGTCGGTTTTCTGGCCAGTCTGCGCCCGGTTGCGGGCGTCGGCGCGGGCCAGTTCCTCCATCAGCTTTTCGGCGGCCTTGGCGCGCTCGGCAGCCTCGCGCGCGGCTTCCCGCTGCTGCATGATGGTTTCGCCGCGCTGTTTCTTTTCGGCAGCCCTGCGGGCCTGATCGTAGAGATCGCGCTTTTTCGGGTCTTTGAGAAGATCGTATGCCTGCCCGATCTCGGCGAATCGCGCCGAGGCGTCGGGATCGTCGCGATTGGCGTCCGGATGGACGGTTTTCGCCTTCGTGCGCCAGGCGGCCTTGATTTCCTCGTGGCGGGCGTCACGTTTTACGCCGAGGATCGAATATGGATCGCGCATGCGAAACACCAGTTACGTTGGCTCAGGCGCTGCCGCCCTTCATGGCGCAATCCTGAAACTAACCCCTCCGAAAAGGGATGCCCGCGATCATTCGCCTGCACGCCCTCGGTTTAATCAACGTCGACTGTTGCAATAAGTTGCTAATCACTCCTTTACGGAGGAAGCGCGCCGCACCCGGGCCGGCTCTATTCCATATTTAAGGGTAAACAGATTATTTCTGCTCGAAGCGGGTCAGCAGCCATTCGCCGGTTTCCGACAGGCAGGCCTGTCCCGAATAGCTCGCAACGCCCTCGAAGGAGTGGCGCGTGGTCCTGAAATCGCGGCAGACGAAGCCGCTTGATTTGTCTTCGTGAATGGCGGTGACGACGCCGGCGCTGCCGGTTGAGGCATTGGCCCAGGGCAGCGGCTGGTCGGCAAGCTTGGCAAGATCGGCCGACGTTACCGCATTGCGGATCGTCGCATCGTCCGTCTGCGGCGCATTGTTCGGCTGGTTGGGAATGGAGGCCGTGGAAAGCGAGCGGTCGACCTTGTCGCCGCCGAACAGATCGAGGCTGACGCAACCGCTCAGCACCACAAGCATTGACACGACGGCGGAAACTTCCGCTACCGACGAAAGGAGGCTCTTTGTTCGACTGTTCGACTTTGCTATGACGGTCACCATCTTCCACCAGAGATCATCTCTGGGGTCCAAATCAGCTCGGGAGCATTTTAGTCAATATGTCGGAAACGGGGTTAACATCCAGTGACTTCACGGAAGAAAATGAACCGTTCACGCTTTTTGCCGAATGGCTGAGGGATGCAACGGCTTCCGAAATCAACGATCCGAACGCGGTAGCGCTCGCCACCGTGGACGAAAATGGCCTGCCGAATGTGCGCATGGTGCTGCTGAAAGGCGTCGACGACCGCGGCTTTGTTTTCTACACGAATTTCGAAAGCCAGAAGGGCCAGGAGATTCTCGGCCAGAAAAAAGCGGCCATGTGTTTCCACTGGAAAAGCCTGCGGCGTCAGGTGCGCCTGCGCGGCGAGGTGGAGATCGTCAGCGACGAGGAGGCGGATGTCTATTACGCCTCGCGCCCGCGCGGCAGCCGCATCGGCGCCTGGGCCTCCAGGCAGTCTCGTCCGCTGGAAGGCCGTTTCGCGCTGGAGAAGGCCGTGGCGGAATACACCGCCAGATATGCCATCGGCGATATTCCGCGCCCTTCCTATTGGTCCGGCTTCCGCATCCGACCGCTCAGCATCGAATTCTGGCACGACCGCAAGTTCCGCCTGCATGATCGCATCGAATTCCGCCGCGAGACGCCTGACGGTGCATGGTCCAAGGTCCGCATGTATCCGTAAGGGCGGTCAGGGCAGGCCATTTACGGCCTGCCTATTTCAGCAGCGAATCGAACAGCGGCAGGCCGATGACGGCGGATATGGCGATCAGCCCATAGCAGATGCGCCGGAACGCCGCTTCGTCGGCAAGCCCGTGCAGTCGCGCGCCGGCATAAAGTCCGGCCCCGTAAAAGGGCAGGGCGAGCAGGAAAAAGACGAAGACATCGGCGGTGAACAGGCCGCTGACGAAATAGCTGCCGGTGGAGATCACGGTCGAAATCGCGAAATATAAGATGACATTGGCGCGCACGAAGGCGCCTTTGAGCGCGCCGCCGAGCCAGTAGGCGACGACCGGCGGACCGCCCAGTTGCGCAGCACCCGAAAACAGCCCGGCCAGAAACCCGGTGAAGAGGGTCAGCGGCGTCTTCGGCCGGCCGCTGTAACGCCAGCCGGAAAGCAGAAACAACAGTAGCATCACGACGACGGCGGAGATGATCCAGCGCAGCGTCAGCGGATCGCCGTTGGAAAGCAGCATGGTTCCAAGCGGCACGCCGACAAAGGCGCCGGCCGCCATGATGAAGACTTCGCGCCGGTCCGCCATGCGCCATGCGGGCGGTATCATGCCGAGCGTCAGCACGGCGTCCAGCACCAGCAGCACTGCCGAGGCGACACGCGGCCCGACGATGGCGCTTGCGAGCGGGATGAAGATGAGTGCCGCACCGAAACCGGAAAAGCCGCGGGCAAGGCCGGCGAGAAAGGCGGCGCCCGCGAACATGGCGAGCAGCGTCGGACTATGTGCGGTGATGAGGGACGAGAAAAAATCGAGGTGGGACATGGGCGATGGCACCATTGTTCGAATATGTTTTCTCTATCCCGCTTGCATGTACATGTCGCGGAAATTTCAGTTCATGGCGGCGTGACGCCCTGACGGGTCGACGCCGTCAGAGAATCATGATTAGAGTTGTAGCGCATGAACAAAGGATGAACAAATGTTTGCTGATATGATGCCTCGGTTTGAAGAGGCCTCGCAAAAATATGCCGCTGAAAACGGAATATTCCGCGACCCGGACTGGTACATGCTGAAGCTTCAGGAAGAGGTTGGCGAGGTCACACAGGCCTGGAATCGGCTGACAGGACGGGGGCGCATTAAGGGCAGGAGCAAAGAGGAGATGAAGCGGGATCTGGCCGATGAAGCCGCCGATCTGCTCGGCCATGTGCTGTTGCTGGCCCATTATAACGGTCTCGATATTGAAGGAGCGATCGAGCGTAAGTGGCGCTTTACGCCGTCAAAACCCTGAAGACTCCAGCTTTTCCAACATGGCCGCCACCGCATGCAGGTCGCTTGCAACGGCAATGCACTTCTTCCGCATTTCCTCGGTCGGCGGCGCCACGTCCGGCACCATGATCGTCATCATGCCCGCCGATGTCGCCGAGCGCACGCCTGAGTACGAGTCTTCCAGCGCAAGGCAGCGGCCCGGATCGAGCGAAAGCCGTCGGGCTGCGGTGAGATAGGGCATGGGTGCGGGTTTCGGTTCGGTATAGTCGCCGCGTGCGACGATGGTGTCGAAACGTTTGAGAAGATCGTGGGGCCCGAGATGGCGCGTCACCGAATCGTGCCGCGACGAGGTGGCGATGGCGCGGCGGATATCGAGCCGGTCGAGCAGATCGAGAATGTCGATGACGCCCGGCTTCAGCGCCACGCCCTCCGCCATCATCATGCCAAGATGCCGGAGCCAGGCGTCGCGGAAGCTGTCGATGGGAAAATCCGCACCATAGTCGGCAAAGATGGTGCCGGTGATGACGTCCCACGGGCTGCCGCAGACCTTCTGATAGGTCTCGACCTTCATGCCATGGCCGCCTTCATCCGAGGCAGCCAGAAATGAATCGCGATAGAGCCTCTCGCTCTCGATCAGCAATCCGTCCATGTCGAAAACCACGGCCTGCGGAAGAAAAGGCAGCATGGCTTAACCGAACCGGAAGGGGCGTTCACCGAGGCTCTCGAACGGGCGGATCAGATAACCGTCCGGATCGGCGACGATGAATTGCCGGTTGCCCACTTCGACCGTGCCGCGTCTGTACCATTTTTCCTCCAGCAGCATGATGAGGTCGATGGAGGATCGCTCCAGCCGGGAGAGAATGGGTTGCAGGGAGGGGACGGCAAGTTGCAGGTTCATGCCGCGGCCGAGCGGAAATTCGAGCGCGGCATTGTCCGTCACGAATGTCCGGGTCGCGCCGATCTGGTCGATCATCAGCTGGGCATCCCCCAGCGCCAGATAGGTGAAACCCTCCTCGGGGCGCTCATAGACCACATGAAAACCGATCAGGTCGCAATAAAAGGCGCGGCTTTTCTGCCAGTCGCTGACGGCGAGTTCAGGAACGAGGGCATTTCGTATGATGGTCATGGTCTCCTTTGCCGCGCAGGCCCGGGGTGGGAGGAGGGGCCTGCCATGAGGGATGATCTTACCGCCTTCCCGGCCGCATGCCAGAGGAAACCTCATCATGGCAGCCATGTGTGGGGTTAGGGGCTGACGGGATGGCGACGCTGCGGGCGAGGGCTGTCACGGCAGTTTCGACATTTTCCGCGACCGCGCATGCGCCGCGGAACTAAGCCTTCGTACCGCCGACGGTGATCTGGTCCATGCGCAGATGCGGCTGGCCGACGCCGACCGGCACCCATTGTCCGGCCTTGCCGCAATTGCCGATGCCGGTATCGAGCTTGGAATCGTTGCCGATCATCGAGACGCGCTTCATCGCATCCGGCCCGTTGCCGATCAGCATCGCGCCCTTTACCGGCGCGCCGATCCTGCCGTTTTCGATGAGGTAGGCCTCGGTGCAGCCGAACACGAATTTGCCGGAGGTGATATCCACCTGGCCCCCGCCGAAGGAAACGGCATAGATGCCCTTCTTCACGGAGGCGATGATCTCTTCCGGCGTCTTGTCGCCCGACAGCATATAGGTATTGGTCATGCGCGGCATCGGCACATAGGCGTAGCCCTGCCGGCGGCCGTTGCCGGTGGGCTTGGCGCCCATCAACCGGGCGTTCTGCCGGTCCTGCATGTAACCGACCAGCCTGCCGTTCTCGATCAGCACATTATAGCCGGAAGGCGTACCTTCATCGTCGATCGTCAGCGAGCCGCGGCGGCTGTCGATGGTGCCGTCATCCACCACGGTCACGCCGGGGGCGGCAACCATTTCGCCCATCAGGCCGGCAAAGGCCGAGGTTTTCTTGCGGTTGAAATCGCCTTCCAGACCGTGGCCCACCGCCTCGTGCAGCATGACGCCCGGCCAGCCGGAACCGAGCACCACATCCATGGTGCCGGCCGGCGCGTCTATGGCGGTGAGGTTGACGAGCGCCTGGCGCAGCGCTTCATCCGCACCGCGCTGCCAGTTTTCCGTGGTGATGAAATCGCTGAAACCGACGCGTCCGCCAATGCCGTAGGAGCCGCTTTCCTGCCGGTCGCCTTCGCCCGCCACGACGGAAACATTGATGCGGGTCATCGGCCGGATATCGCTGACGCGATGGCCGTCGGCCCGCAGGATGTCCACCACCTGCCAGCTTGCGGAAATGGTCGCCGTCACCTGCCGGACCTTGTCGTCCTTGTCACGCAGATAGGCGTCGATATCGGTGAGAAGCTTCACCTTCTCCTCGAAGCTCGGGCTGCCGATAGGGTTCTCGTCGCCGTAAAGCTTCTTGTTGGTGCGCTGCGGTGCGGCGGCATAGGAGCCGGAATAACCCTTGGTCACCGCACCCACCGCATCGGAAGCACGTTTCAGCGCGCCCTGCGACAGCTCGCCCGCATGGGCATAGCCCACCGTTTCGCCTGCGACGGCGCGCAGGCCGAAACCCTGATCGGTGTTGAAGGAACCGCCCTTCAGCCGGCCATTATCGAAAGTCAGCGATTCGGCCTGGGCATGTTCGATGAACAGCTCGCCGTCGTCAGCGCCGGCAAGCGCCTCGCCGACGAGCTTGCGCAATTGCGTTTCGTCGCAATCGAAGAGTTTTACAAGATCGTCGGTCATGGGAGGCTCCAGTCATTATCGTTCAATGACCGATTTAGGCACTGGAGCCGACGGACGCAAGGCTGTCTGGCAATGGCAGGCTTTAAGGAAGCGCGTCGTAGCCCTCGGCAAAGCCGGAAAGTTCGATCGGAATGCCGACGCGATCCTGATCCACGGCTTCGCGCAGCGCGAAAACCGCATTCTTGCCGGCGCGCAGAACCTTCAGCAGCTCGTCGTCGATATCCACTTCCACATAGCAGCCTTCGGAGAAGCAGCGGGTGAAATAGGCGCGGCCGATATTATTATTGTCGATATAAAGCTCCATGCCATCCTTCAAAAGCACGCCGAGCGGCGCGAGGATGCGCAGGATGCGCGACTTGCGGTCGGCCGTCTTCAGCACCACCACCGAAAGCCCAACTTCCGGGCGGTCATCGGCGATCACGTTCTGCATCAGCGCGCATTGTTCTTCGGAAGCGCCCGCCGGCTTGTCGCAGATGACAGACCATGCTCCGTGCGTCGACTTCGGCGTGCCGGGCGGCTGCTGTTGCGCCAGCGCCGCAGCGGCGGGAGCGATGATGGCAAGACCGGCGGCGGCAAGAAAAGTGCGCGCGAGCGGGGAAAGACGCATGGATACCTCTGGGATTCGAATCAGTGCGGCTATTTTGACGCCATAATCCGGAAAAAAAAGCCTCAGGCCTTCAATTCCAGCGGAGTTGGGCGGAAATAGGACCTGTCTTCCGGTATGGGCGTCTGATTTGCCCGGCGCGACATTCATTATCCGGCGATGAAACTGGCGGCAAGACCGGCTGTGAGAAGGGGCTTTGTCGCATTTGGGCTGTTTGAAACCGCGTTCTGCCGGTCCGGTGAGACATGGGGTGAGAGAAAGTCGCCGTGGATTGACCAATGGCAAAATTGGGGCGCATCCGTGTCCCGACGCATATTGCGGCAGAGGACAAACTGTGGTTTGAAGTTAGTACCATAAGCATGGATTCTGCGTCTGTGATTGATCTAGATCAGACGCGTGAGGGAGAGGGTACCGTGACGAATAGGATTTACGCAGCACTGGCGGGGATGACCTGTCTGCTCACGGCTGTCGGCGCCCACGCCGATCAGCCGGTGCATTGGCAAATGGGCATGCAGGAGGCCGCCACGCCGATCATGCACGAAATACGCTGGTTCGAACATTATACGCTCTGGTTCATTGTTCCGGTCACGCTTTTCGTTCTTGCGCTGCTCATCATCGTCGCCCTGAAATTCCGCGCCGCGAAAAATCCGGTGGCTTCCAAGACCAGCCATAACACGGCGATCGAGGTGGTCTGGACGCTGGCGCCGGTTCTTATTCTCCTGTTCCTTGCTTTCCCGTCGTTCAATCTCTTGAACGCGCAGCTCACGCAGCCGGAAAACCCCGACGTGACGCTGAAGGCGACCGCCACGCAATGGCTGTGGAGCTATGAATATACGGCCGCCGAAGGCGCCGAGCCGCTCTCCTTCGACAGCTACATGCTGAAGGACCAGGATCGCGCCGCCGCAGGCAAGGAAGACAGGGCCCGTTATCCGCGTCTTCTGGCGGTAGACAATGAAATGGTGGTTCCGGTCGGCAAGACCGTTCGCCTGCTCGTCACCGCCGCGCCGACGGATGTGATCCATTCCTTCGCCATGCCGGCTTTCGGCGTCAAGATCGACGCCGTTCCCGGCCGCCTGAACGAAACCTGGTTCAAGGCGGAAAAAGAGGGCCTTTATTACGGTCAGTGTTCCGAGCTTTGCGGCAAGGACCATGCCTTCATGCCGATCGCCATTCGGGTGGTTTCCGAACAGCAGTACAACACCTGGCTCACCGCCGCCGCCTCTGACCTGAGCGGCGCGAACCGGGCGCTGATGGCCTCTGTCGATGGCGCTCCGCGCACCGTCGACGTTGCCGCCAACGAAACCAACTGACTCTGGAGTGAGGACAATGGCTGGACCTTCCGCACACGACGATCATCACTCGCATGGTCATTCCGCACATGACGATCACTCGCATGATGCGCATCATTCCCATACGCCGGGCTTCTTCGCCCGCTGGTTCCTGTCGACCAACCACAAGGACATCGGCACGCTCTACCTGATCTTCGCGATCATCGCCGGCATCGTCGGCGGCGGGCTTTCCGTCGTCATGCGCATGGAGCTTCAGGAGCCGGGCATCCAGATCTTCCACGGTCTGGCGTCCATGGTCTACGGCTTCGAGGGCGACGCCGCCATCGATGGCGGCAAGCACATGTTCAACGTGTTCACCACCGCGCACGCGCTGATCATGATCTTCTTCATGGTCATGCCGGCGCTGATCGGCGGCTTCGCCAACTGGATGATCCCGATCATGATCGGCGCTCCGGACATGGCTTTCCCGCGCCTGAACAACATCTCCTTCTGGCTGATCGTTCCGGCTTTCATCCTTCTCATTCTCTCGCTCTTCGTCGAGGGCCCTGCGGGCGCCTACGGTGTCGGTGGCGGCTGGACCATGTATCCGCCTCTATCGACCAGCGGCATGCCGGGACCGGCGGTGGATCTGGCGATCTTCGCGCTGCACGTTTCGGGCGCGTCGTCGATCCTCGGTGCGATCAACTTCATCACCACCATCCTCAACATGCGCGCCCCGGGCATGACGCTGCACAAGATGCCGCTCTTCGCCTGGTCGGTCCTCGTCACCGCATTCCTGCTGCTGCTTTCGCTGCCGGTTCTGGCGGGTGGCATCACCATGCTTCTGACCGACCGCAACTTCGGCACGGCATTCTTCTCGCCGGAAGGCGGTGGTGACCCGATCCTTTACCAGCACCTGTTCTGGTTCTTCGGCCATCCGGAAGTCTACATCCTGATCCTGCCCGGTTTCGGCATCATCAGCCACATCGTGTCCACCTTCTCCAAGAAGCCGGTCTTCGGTTACCTCGGCATGGCCTATGCCATGGTCGCCATCGGCGCCGTCGGCTTCATCGTCTGGGCCCACCACATGTACACGGTCGGCCTGTCGCTCGAAGCGCAGCGTTACTTCGTCTTCGCCACCATGGTCATCGCGGTGCCGACGGGTATCAAGATATTCTCGTGGATCGCGACGATGTGGGGCGGTTCGCTGACCTTCTCGACCCCGATGGTCTGGGCGATCGGCTTCATCTTCCTGTTCACGGTCGGCGGCGTCACCGGCGTCCAGCTCGCCAATGCCGGTCTCGACCGTTCGCTGCACGACACCTATTACGTGGTGGCGCACTTCCACTACGTTCTGTCGCTCGGCGCTGTCTTCGCGATCTTTGCCGGCTGGTATTACTGGTTCCCGAAGATCACCGGCTACATGTACAGCGAGTTCCTCGGCAAGCTGCATTTCTGGGTCATGTTCGTGGGCGTGAACCTCGTGTTCTTCCCGCAGCACTTCCTCGGTCTTGCCGGCATGCCGCGCCGCTATATCGATTATCCCGATGCCTATGCCGGCTGGAACATGGTATCCTCCTACGGTTCCTACATCTCGGCCGTCGGCGTGCTGATCTTCCTCTTCTGCGTCTGGGAAGCCTTCGCAAAGAAGCGGATCGCCGGCAACAACCCCTGGGGTGAAGGTGCGACGACGCTCGAATGGCAGCTGTCTTCGCCGCCGCCCTACCACCAGTGGGAACAGCTGCCGCGCATTCGCTGATGCGCGGGCCGGAAGGCGCGGGCAGGGCTCGCAAATTCCGGGCGCTGAAAATGAGGGACGGCGCGGTTCGGTCCGTGCCGTTTCCCGAACGGGCAGTCTCTCCTGCCGCGTGACATTTTGTCCAAGCGATGCCTGCCGTCCGACGTGATACATGCCCCGGACGTGATAAATGCCAAATCTGGCCTTTATGAAATGCAAGCGCAGACGAATGGCGGCAGGGTGCGGCGAAAAGCCGGAAAATGGCATCGGTTTTGCCCGGCGCCGCTTATGCCAGGACGTTCGGGGCCCATGAATTGACGCATCGAGCATGCCGGAAATCACATTCGTTTTCGGGCCGGTGCAGGGGACGTCGCTTCACGCGGCGTTCGAAGGAAACAGGACAGGAAATGAGCATTATCGACAATCGCGACATGCTGGGCGTGAAGGGCTCCGAACTTTCGGAAGCCGGCGCGCGCGATTATTTCGAATTGCTGAAGCCGCGCGTCATGTCGCTCGTCGTCTTCACGGCCTTTGCGGGTCTCGTGCTGGCGCCGGGTGAAATCAACCCGGTGCTCGGCATTATCGCCATTCTCTGCATCGCCGTCGGCGCCGGCGCATCCGGTGCGCTCAACATGTGGTACGATGCCGATATCGACGCCGTGATGAGCCGGACCGCCCGGCGGCCGATCCCGTCCGGCCGTATCGCGCCGCGCGAGGCGCTGGCCTTCGGGCTGACGCTTTCGGCCTTTTCGGTGGTCATTCTCGGCCTTGCGGTCAACTGGTTCTCGGCCGGCCTGCTCGCCTTCACTATCTTCTTTTACGCCGTCATCTATACGATGTGGCTGAAACGCTCGACGCCGCAGAACATCGTCATCGGCGGCGCCGCCGGCGCTTTCCCGCCCATGCTCGGCTGGGCCTGCGTCACCGGCGGCGTGTCGCTGGACAGCATCATCCTGTTCCTCATCATCTTCCTGTGGACACCGGCGCATTTCTGGGCGCTGGCGCTGTTCAAGATGCGCGATTACGGCGCCGTCGGCATTCCGATGATGCCGAACGTGGTCGGCGAACGCTCGACCAAGAACCAGATGATCGTTTATGCGGTGCTGACCGCGGCTGCGGCCGTCGCACCTTATTTCACCGGCCTTGCGAGCGCCGGCTACGGCATTTTCGCAGCCGTTCTGAGCGCGATCTTCGTCTACTGTTCGCTCGATGTCCGGCGGATGCCTGAGGGCGACGAGAAGATGCTGCCGGCCAAGAAGATGTTCGCCTATTCGGTGCTTTACCTTTTTGCGATTTTCTCCGGCCTTCTGGCCGATCATTTCGCGCCGGCCCTGAAGGCCGTCATGTCGGGAGTCCTGTGATGGAAACGGTGGAACTGAGCGCGGCGCAGAAAAAATCGAGACGCGGGCGCAACATCGCGCTCGGCGTTTTGCTCGCCGCCCTGGTGGTGCTGTTCTACATCATCACCATCATCAAGATCGGCTCGCACTGACGCGCTGATTGAGGGGAGAGGAGGAGGAGATGGCGAATATGGAAGCGCAGACGGCAGGGACCGGCAGGCAGCGGGTGAGCAATCGCTCCATCCTCGTGCTTTGTCTCGTGTTTTTCTGCGCCATGATCGGCATGGCCTATGCCGCCGTGCCGCTTTATACGCTGTTCTGCCGCGTCACCGGCTATAACGGCACCACCCAGCGCGTCGAGCAATATTCCGACGTCATCCTCGACAAGACCATCAACGTCACCTTCGACGCCAACACCTCGAACGGCCTCAACTGGGATTTCCAGCCGGTCGACAAAAAGGTCACGCCGAAGATCGGCGAAACGGTGCAGGTGACATTCAAGGCGACGAACCGTTCACCCGTGGCGACCACGGGCACGGCGGTCTTCAACGTCACGCCGATGGAAGCGGGCGCCTATTTCAACAAGGTGGAGTGCTTCTGCTTCACCGAAACGACGCTGCAGCCGGGTGAAACGCTGGAGATGCCGGTGGTATTCTTCGTCGATCCTGACATCGCCACGGCGCGCGAAACCAAGAGCATTCATACTTTAACGCTGTCCTATACGTTTTATCCGGCCAAAACCGAAAAACCGGTTGCGTCCTTGCCGGTAAAGACTTCATCTGGCGAAAGCAAATTGTGAGAGGAGATCTGGCCTTTTATCTAAGGCCGGATCAGGGAAGAGACATTCGGGGATTGTCGCAATGGCAGATACGCATCAAAAGAA
The DNA here is from genome assembly GCF_027157905.1 of Agrobacterium sp. LMR679. Lineage (NCBI taxonomy): Bacteria > Pseudomonadati > Pseudomonadota > Alphaproteobacteria > Hyphomicrobiales > Rhizobiaceae > Agrobacterium > Agrobacterium sp. LMR679. Next base: position 1,869,455 of record NZ_JAPVOJ010000002.1, read on the forward strand.
CCACGACTACCACATCATCGATCCAAGCCCCTGGCCGCTTCTGGCCTCGATCGGCGCCTTCATCCTGACCTTCGGCGGCGTCTGTTACATGCGTTACCTGTCGGGCGGCTCCTTCAAGCTGTTCGGCGCGGAACTGGCCAATCCCTGGCTGTTCTATATCGGCCTCGTCATCGTGCTTTACACCATGTACGCATGGTGGTCCGACACGATCAAGGAAGCTCATGAGGGCAATCACACCCGCGTCGTCTCGCTTCACCTGCGTTACGGCATGATCATGTTCATCGCCTCGGAGGTGATGTTCTTCGTGGCGTGGTTCTGGGCCTATTTCGATGCCAGCCTCTTCCCGCACGAGGCCATTCAGGCGTCGCGCCTCGAATATACCGGCGGGCAATGGCCGCCCAAGGGCATCGAGGTGATCGATCCCTGGCACCTGCCGCTCTACAACACCGTCATCCTGCTTCTGTCGGGCACCTGCGTCACCTGGGCGCACCATGCCCTGCTGCACAATGACCGCAAGGGCCTGATCACCGGTCTGTTGCTCACTGTCGCGCTCGGCGTCCTGTTCTCCACCGTGCAGGTTTACGAATACATGCACGCGCCTTTCGACTTCAAGAATTCGATCTACGGCGCGACCTTCTTCATGGCCACCGGTTTCCACGGTTTCCACGTCTTCGTCGGCACGGTCTTCCTGCTGGTGTGCCTGTTCCGCGCCATTGGCGGCGGTTTCACGCCCCAGCAGCATTTCGGTTTCGAAGCGGCTGCCTGGTACTGGCACTTCGTTGACGTCGTCTGGCTGTTCCTGTTCTTCGCCATCTATATCTGGGGTGGCTGGGGTGCGCCGCTGCACGGCTGATTGCACCGATAATGGAGGGGCGGCAAGTCGCCGCCCTGATGTCCAGGGCGAGCTTCCCGCACGCCCGGCGCCATTCCCGGGCTCAACCCGGGAATCCAGATCGGTAGTGTGCAAATCCTCGGGTCAAGCCCGGGGATGACGGAGGAGGGAGATTAGGCCTCCGTCGACACTTCACGGGCAGCGGTTGCTGCCCTCGTGCCTGAACCCTCTCCAACAGGGCGGTTTGCAGGCGGAAGCGGGAGGTCGTCATGTCTGAACCATCAAACGGCAATTTCGCGCCGGTCGATCCCATCAAGGTGGGCTTGAAAGGCTGCTGCCCGCGCTGCGGCAACGGACGGCTGTTCGACGGCTTTCTGACCATAAAACCCGCCTGCAGCGCCTGCGGACTGGATTATGGTTTTGCCGATGCGGGCGACGGCCCGGCGGTTTTCGTCATGCTGATCGTCGGTTTTCTGGTCGTCGGGCTGGCGCTCTGGTTCGATCAGCGTTTTGCGCCGCCGGTCTGGGTGCATGTCATGCTGTGGTTGCCGTTTACGGTGATTGTCTCCCTCGTGCTGCTGCGCAAGCTGAAAGGGATCATGATTGCGCTGCAATACCGCAACAATGCAAGCGAAGGCAGGCTTGATCGTGAATGACGTTTCCCACATGAAGGCGGCGGAAAGGCGGGTCTGGTTCGCCGCGCCGCTTGTGCTGCTGGCGCTTGCCATTCTTCTCGGGCTTGGCACCTGGCAGGTGAAGCGTCTCTACTGGAAAGAGGCGCTGATTGCCGATATCGAGGAGCGGCGGAGCGCGAGCCCGGTGCCGCTCTCCGACATAGAGGCGATCGCGAAAAGCGGCGGTGATATCGAATATCGCACGGTCATCCTTTCCGGCACCTTCGATCATGCCCGCGAGCGGCATTTCTTCGCCACCCATCAGGGGCAAACCGGCTATTACATCTATACGCCGCTGACACTCGCCGATGGCCGCATTCTCTTCGTCAATCGCGGCTTCGTGCCCTTCGAGATGAAGGAACCGGCTAAACGGCCCGACGGACAGGTTGCCGGCGAGGTAACGATCACCGGGCTTTCGCGCGCGCCGCTGGTTGCCAAACCGTCCTCGCTGCTGCCCGATAACGATATCGCCAAAAACATCTTCTACTGGAAGGATCTGGCGGCCATGGCCTCCAGCGCCGATATCCCGCCCGACCGGCTGGTCCATCTCTTCGTGGATGCTGACAACGCGCCTAACCCGGGCGGCTGGCCGCAGGGCGGCGTGACGTTGATAGATTTGCCCAACAATCACCTGCAATATGCGATAACGTGGTATGGGTTGGCGGCGGCCCTTGTCATCGTCGCCGGTTTTGCCTATTTCCGGAACGGTAAGGCGCAGGGTGAATAAAGCGCAGCCCGTCCGGTAAGGCAGCTTGTCGGGCAAGGCCATGAAGCACGGCCCAAGCAGCAGGCCAAGGAGCTGGAATGAACATCGCCGTTTCCAAACCCCCTTTGACGATAAGGCTGTGCGGACCGCGCGGCTTTTGCGCGGGCGTGGACCGGGCGATCCAGATCGTCGTGCTGGCGCTGAAGGCCTATGGCGCACCCGTCTATGTCCGCCACGAAATCGTGCATAACCGTTATGTGGTGGAAGGGCTGGAAGCCAAGGGCGCGGTTTTCGTCGAGGAACTGCATGAAATTCCGGCCGAGCACCGCGAGCAGCCGGTGGTTTTCTCGGCCCACGGCGTGCCGAAATCCGTGCCGGAGGATGCGCAGGCGCGTAATCTGTTCTATCTCGATGCCACTTGCCCGCTGGTCTCCAAGGTCCACAAGCAGGCCATGCGCCACCAGCGCCTTGGCCGCCATGTGGTGCTGATTGGCCATGCCGGCCACCCCGAGGTCATCGGCACCATGGGCCAGCTTCCGGAAGGAACGGTCTCGCTGATCGAGACGGTGGAAGATGCCGGGCGCTATGAACCGGCGGACCGCGAAAATCTCGGCTTCGTCACCCAGACGACACTTTCGGTCGATGACACGGCCGGCGTCATCGCCAGGCTGCAGGAACGTTTCCCGGCCATTCAGGCGCCCGCCGCCGACAGCATCTGTTACGCAACCACCAACCGGCAGGATGCGGTGAAGCAGGCGGCCCCCGGCTGCGACCTCTTCATCGTCGTTGGCGCCCCCAATTCCTCCAATTCCAAGCGGCTTGTGGAAGTGGCTCTGCGGGCCGGTGCACAGCGCTCCGTGCTGGTGCAGCGGGCCTCGGAAATCGACTGGAATGAAATCGGCGATATCCGCACCGTCGGCCTTTCGGCCGGCGCATCCGCGCCGGAGGTCATCGTCGATGAGATCATCGAAGCCTTCAAGGCGCGTTTCGATACGACGCTCGATCTCGCCGTGACGGTGGAGGAAACGGAACATTTCCTCGTCAATCGCGAGCTGCGCAGCATCGAGCTGACGACGGACGACATGGCTTTCGTGAACGGCAACGCCAATGATGCGCTGCCGCCGAAAACCGCCGCCGGCATCTGAAGCGGCATGGCGCTGAATGCGGGCGGTTTCCGTCCCACCTGCGTCATCTCCACCCGAGATTTCCACTCCATCCTTCATCAAGAGATTTGAAATTGGCAGTTTATACGGACATCACCGAAGATGATCTGAGGAATTTCCTCACGCAATATGACGTCGGCAGCCTCACCTCCTACAAGGGCATTGCCGAAGGCGTCGAAAACTCCAATTTCCTGCTGCATACCACCAAGGATCCGCTGATTCTCACGCTTTATGAAAAGCGCGTGGAGAAATCCGATCTGCCCTTCTTCCTCGGCCTCATGCAGCATCTGGCCGCCAAGGGCCTGTCCTGCCCCCTGCCGCTGCCGCGCAAGGATGGCGAGTTGCTGGGAGAGCTATCGGGCCGGCCGGCGGCGCTCATTTCCTTTCTCGAGGGCATGTGGCTGAGAAAGCCGGAAGCGAAACATTGCCGTGAAGTCGGCAAGGCGCTGGCCGCCATGCATCTGGCGGGTGAAGGCTTCGAAATCAAGCGGCCGAACGCGCTTTCCGTCGAAGGCTGGAAGGTGCTTTGGGACAAGTCCGAAGCGCGAGCCGACGAGGTGGAGAAGGGTCTGAAAGACGAGATTCGCCCGGAAATCGATTATCTCGCCGCCCATTGGCCGAAAGATTTGCCGGCCGGAGTCATCCATGCGGATCTGTTCCAGGACAATGTGTTCTTCCTTGGCGATGAACTGTCCGGCCTGATCGATTTTTATTTCGCCTGCAATGACCTGCTGGCTTATGACGTGTCGATCTGCCTCAATGCCTGGTGCTTCGAAAAGGATGGCGCTTACAACGTCACCAAGGGCAAGGCGCTGCTGGAAGGTTACCAGTCGGTGCGCCCATTGAGCGCAGCGGAGCTTGAGGCCCTGCCGCTTCTGGCGCGCGGTTCGGCGCTGCGTTTCTTCCTCACCCGCCTTTATGACTGGCTGACGACGCCGGAAGGCGCGCTGGTGGTGAAGAAAGACCCGCTGGAATATCTGCGCAAACTGCGGTTCCACCGTTCCATCGCCACTGTTGCCGAATATGGGCTGGCGGGCGAATGAAACATGTCGACATTTTCACCGATGGCGCCTGCTCCGGCAATCCCGGCCCCGGCGGCTGGGGCGCCGTGCTGCGTTACGGTGAGGTGGAGAAGGAACTCTTGGGCGGCGAGGCCGAGACCACCAATAACCGCATGGAATTGATGGCGGCGATTTCGGCGCTCAATGCGCTGAAAAGCCCCTGCGAGGTCGATCTTTATACCGACAGCGCCTATGTGAAGGACGGCATCACCAAGTGGATTTTCGGCTGGAAAAAGAAGGGCTGGAAAACCGCCGATAACAAGCCGGTCAAGAATGTTGAACTATGGCAGGCGCTGGAAGCGGCGCAGCAGCGCCATAAGGTTACCTTGCACTGGGTCAAGGGCCATGCCGGCCACCCGGAAAACGAACGCGCCGACGAATTGGCGCGAAAGGGCATGGAGCCCTTCAAACGGCGGTAATGGAAGCCTGCTCTATTTCAGGCCGGGCAAATCCGAGCCGGCGACCCCGTTATCGGGGGTTGTGAAAACCGAAACCCGACCTATCTTGTCGTCAAGGGGCGCTCCGGTAGCGCTCAACGGAGGAGAGAAATCCGGATGATCCTGCATTGTGTATTTCTACGCTTCAAGGCTGCAACGGCCGCTTCTGAAAAACACGCAATATTCGAGGCGATTGCCGCCCTGAAGGATGCGATACCCGGCATCATCGATGTGAAATACGGCCAGAATGTCTCACCCGAGGGGCTGAATGGCGGTTTTGTCGACGGTTTCATCGTGACGCTGGAAAGCCCCGAGGCCCGCGACGACTATCTCGCCCATCCCAAGCACATGGAAGTGGGGGAACGTCTCGTGTCGCTCACCGATGGCGGTCTGGCCGGGCTTCTGGTGTTCGATATGAATGTTTGAGAGAGCGGCTTCTCGTCGCTCTCTTCCGTCATGCTCGGGCTTGTCCCGAGCATCTGCAACGTCTCGATTGAATTGGACGTGGTTAGATCCTCGGCACAGGGCCGAGGATGACGTCTTATCTAGGGCCAAGAGGCCTTCTTCTTAACGTCAAAGCTGCTCGATCATCGCCGCAGCGGCAGAGACCGTCGCCTGGCCGGGGTTCTCTTCCACGTTGAGCGACTTCACCACGCCGTCTTCCACCAGCATCGAATAACGCTTGGAGCGCACGCCGAGGCCGCCGGCGGAAAGATCGGCGTCGAGGCCGAGCGCCTTGGTGAAGGCGGCGTCCCAGTCGGCGAGGAAGTGGATTTTGCCCTGACCGCCGGAGGATTGCGCCCATGCGCCCATCACGTGCCAGTCGTTGACGGCGACAACGGCGATATCGTCAACGCCCTTGGAAAGAATGGTGTCGCGGTTTTCGAGATAACCCGGCAGGTGGTTCAGCGAGCAGGTGGGGGTGAAGGCGCCGGGAACGGCGAAGAGAACCACCTTCTTGCCGCCGAAAAGCGCGTCCGTGGTGGTTTCCACCGGGCCGTCGGCCGTCTTTTCCTTGAAGGTTGCGGAAGGCAGTTTTTCGCCGATCTTGATGGTCATGTCCGTGCTCCTGTAGCCGTTTGGTTCGCGCGACTATAGAGTTTGGCAGGGAAAAGTGGAACCCGGTTTTCCCGGGAAGACAAACGAAAACAAGGCGTCCGCATCCTGTCAGATTCAGAGTGAAGCTGACAGGATGCGGAGCACGGAAATGAAATCTGCCATGCGGTTTTCGAGCTAATTTCCAGCGCAGAAACGCTGCTCAGGGTTTCGGGAAATTCAGCATCGTTTCCATGGCCCGATCGCCGGATTTGACCAGGATAGGCCAGCTATTGCCCTGCACCTGATAGGTTTTCGGCAGGCCCTTGATGTTCATGTAGAAGGAGAGCTTGCGCTTGTCGCGCACCAGGTTCTGCGGCTCGTAATAGGCAAAGCCCGAGGGACCGGCGATGAAGATTTCGGTTTCCTTCGGCGCGTTTTCCGGAAGCTGCAATTGCACGCCGAGCATGGTCTTGTCGGGTGTGATGTGGAAATCGATCACCTTGAAATCGTCGGATGCCGCCTCGGGCAGCGTTTCGCGCGCCTCCTCTAGCAATCGCCGTTCCTCGCGGTCGTCATCGCCCGCATTACCGCGCTCGATTGAAAACTTCGCCTCGAAGGGAATGCAGATATTCTGGCACACGCCGATAAAGGCGGTGAGATCGATCTTCCCGCCTGCCGCCGGGTCGGCGGCTTTCAGCTGGAACGGAAGGCTGACGGCGTGGTCATAGCCGATATCGGTGATGTCGCCGTTTTCGATCAGCTTCGGAACCGGATAGGCCATGGTGGTGAGCGCCGCGCCGCTTGCCGGATCGGGCGTGATCTGCGGCGGTATCCCTGCTTCGCCCGGTTCGCGCCAATAGGTGATCCAGCCGTCCTTCGGCTCGATCTGCAGCACGCCGCGCACCACGCCGTCGGCATCCATGGCAAGGCTCGCCACGCGCATCTGGCCGCCTTCGCTTCTCGCCCAGTCGGTAATCTCGGCCCGGGCGGCTTCAGCACCGCCAAGTAGGGCGGCAAATGCCGCTGCAAAACGGAAATGTGAAAATCGAAAGAATATTCTGGCGCTCATGCTTTCCGTCTAACCCAACATCGCCCGGCGGACCAGTTACGAATTCGTGCGGTTCATCATTTTCGGTTGATTGATCGGGCGCGATGCCGCATCCTGTCCTTTGTCGAAGTGCGAACGCCGTTTCCGTTAAACGACGGAATGCGGTCTGCTGGAGGCGCCGGTGAGCTTTTCAACCCTGATGGACAAACGCGAACGTGGCTTTCTCGATGGTCAGTTCCTTATCGCGATGCCGGGGCTGGACGACGGCAATTTTGCCCGTTCGGTGATATATATCTGCGCCCATTCGGATGCCGGCGCCATGGGCTTCATCATCAACCGCCCGCAGCAGATCACCTTCACCGATATTCTGCTGCACCTGAAACTGGTGGACAGCAACGACGCCATCATGCTGCCCAACCGGACCCGCGAATTTCCGATCCAGTGCGGCGGCCCGGTGGAATCCGGCCGGGGTTTCGTGCTGCATTCGGATGATTATCTAAGCGAATCCAGCATTCCGGTCAGCGATGACATTTCGCTGACGGCAACGCTCGATATCGTTCGCGCGATCTCCAACGGCCGCGGCCCGCAAAGGGCGACGATGATGCTCGGTTATGCCGGCTGGGGTCCGGGCCAGCTGGAAAACGAGATCGCCAATAATGGCTGGCTGAATTGCCCCGCTGCGGAAGAGCTGATTTTCGACCGCGGGCTGGACAATAAATACGAGCGGGCGCTGGCGCTCATGGGCGTCGATGCGCGCATGCTCTCCACCGATGCCGGGCACGCCTGAGCCCCCGTGCATATTCCCGCCCGTTTTGGCTGGAACCAAATCCTGAGCCCTGACGTTACTCACCCGGAAAGCCGGACAGACAGTACGGCTCAACGAGGGAGTAGTATTATGGGTAGCACATCTGACAAGATCGCCGGTAAAGCCAATGAAGTTGCTGGCAAAGTGAAGAAGAACGTCGGCGAAGCGACGGGCAATAATGAATTGCGCGCCAAGGGTGCTGCCCAGGAAGCCAAGGGCAAGGTACAGACCAGCGTTGGCAAGGCGAAAGACGCCGTCAAGGGCGCCGTCGACCGCATGTAATCTCGCCTGACGGTCTCGCGCCTCTTTCGATGCGGCGCTTCGGAGCGCATGTGTTGGCCGCACATGCGCTCCTGTCGTCTGGGATGTTCCGAAGGCGGCCGCCTGTTACGCCCTTCATAGTGGCCACCGCAGGCGACCGTTGCCAATCATTGGTGCTCCTGCGCTCCGGGCTTACCCCCCTCTGTCCTGCCGGACATCTCCCCCTCAAGGGGGGAGATCGACCTGAGGCGAGGTCTCGCCCATCTCAATGCTTGAGAATGGAGTGGTGGAAGAGCGTCTTGCCGATCTCCCCCCTTGAGGGGGAGATGCCCGGCAGGGCAGAGGGGGTAAGCCCGGAGCGCATGAGCGTCAATGATTTTCAGCTGTCGTCTACGGTGCATGTTGGCATCGTATGTTTCCTCCATCCACCCGATCCATCGCAAGGGTTTCATCGATGAAGCTTTTTTCCTGCGCATCCTGCGGCCAGCCGGTCCATTTCGACAATCGTTTCTGCGTTTCCTGCGGTCATCGTCTGGCCTTCGTGCCGGAGCGGCTTTCCATGGAGGCGCTGGCGCCTGCGGGTGAGCCGAACTGGCAGATCGTCGCGGACCCGCAAAAACAGGTGCGGTTTTGTGCCAATGAAGTGAACGATATCTGCAACTGGTCAGTGCCGGCGCAAAGCGACAGCGCCTTCTGCCCGGCCTGCAGCCACAACCGTCTGGTGCCGGATATCGCGACGGATGAGGGCATCGCCCAATGGCGTCGCATCAGCCAGGCGCAGCGGCATCTGTTTTATTCGATCCTGCGGCTCGGCCTGCCGCATCCCAATCGCGATGCCGATCCGGCTGGCGGCCTCGTCTTCGACTTTCTGGTGGACGAGGTGGCGCCTGATGGTTCCGTCATTCCCGCCATGACCGGTCACGATGAGGGCCTGATCGCCATCCGCGCCGCGGAAGCCGACGATGTCACCCGCGAGCAGGTCCGCGCCAACATGAACGAGCCGTACCGCACCATGCTCGGCCATTTCCGCCACGAGGTGGGTCACTTCATCTGGAACAAGCTGGTGCGGGATGAGAACCGCCTGCAGGCCTGCCGCGCCGTCTTCGGCGACGACAGCGAGGATTATGGCGCCGCGTTGCAACGCAATTACGAAGAGGGACCGCGTCCCGACTGGCAGGAAAGCTTCATAAGCTCTTACGCCTCAGTCCACCCGTGGGAAGATTTCGCCGAATGTTTCGCCCATTACCTGCATATCGTCGATACGCTGGAGACCGCCCGCGCCTTCGGCGTCGCAATCGATCCGGACGGACATGAGGAGATGGCGGCCGAGGTGACGTTTGATCCTTACAAAGCCCGCAGCGCCGCGCAGCTGGTCAAGGCGTGGATTCCGCTCAGTGTCGCCATCAATTCCATCCAGCGCAGCATGGGGGAGGCGGACCTCTATCCCTTCGTGCTGACGCCGCCGGTGGTGGCGAAGATGGAGTTCATTCATGACCTGCTGCATGGGAAGGTGGCGGCGGATGAGTCGCCGATGGCCGAGCAGAATGCGGTAGTGCAGTGAATGTGCGGCAGGCGGAGTGTCCTGATCAGAGGAAGCGCGGTTTTCTTCTCCCGTCATACCGGCCTTGAGCCGGTATCCAGCCAGCCCAAGTCCTTGGGCTGAAGGGAGCCTTTCCGCCGGGCAGACGCCCGTTGACTGGATTCCGGCTCAAGGCGGGAATGACGGAACGGGGTTTTTCGTCAAGAGGAACAGTCTGACCTTCGAGGAGAGGAGCATCGCTGCGCCCCTCGCTTCCATGTGTCCCGATATCCCTCACGAAGCTCGCTTCGTCGGCTGGAAGCGTTCCCGCAGGAGCTTGAGCGCCGCATCGCCCGAAACCGGCGTGCCGAACAGGAAGCTCTGGCCGAAATGGCAGTTCATGCGCGCCAGTTCGGCCGCATCCTCGGGCGTTTCTATGCCTTCCGCCACCACCTGCATGTCGAGCGCCCGCGCCATGGCGATGACGGAGCGCAGCAGGACGTTGCGCTTGTCGCTGGTATTGGCCACCAGCGCCTTGTCGAGCTTGATGGTGTCGAAGGGGAAGCGGGTGAGATAGGCGAGCGACGAATAGCCCGTGCCGAAATCGTCCATGGCGAGGCTCAAGCCCGTTTCCTTGAGCTTGGAAAGCACCAGCCGCGCCTGTTCGGGGTTCTCCATAACCACGGATTCCGTCAGTTCCAGCTTCAGCTGCTGCGGATTGCAGCGCGTGCGGGTCAGCATGCCGCGCACGTCATTGTACAATTCGTTGTTCAGCAATTGCGCGCTGGAAATATTGACGGAAATGAAGATCGGCATCTTCTCGATGGCGTGTTGCCAGTCCATCAGATCGGTCGCAGCCCGTTCCAGCGCGAACATGCCGAGCGGCTCGATCAGGCCGGAGGCCTCCGCAATCGGAATGAACTCGCTCGGCGGAATATTGCCGCGTTTGGGGTGCTCCCACCGCATCAGCGCTTCGAAACCGGCCAGCTCGCCATCGTCGAGCTTGACGATCGGCTGGTAGGCCAGCGACAGCTCCTTGCGCTCGATGGCGCGGCGAAGGTCGCTCTCCATCTGCAGCCGGTCGGTGCCCGACGTGCGGAAGGCGGGGCGGAAGGGCTCGACGCGATTGCCGCCAGCGCGCTTGGCGCGGTACATGGCAAGCTCCGCATCGCTGAGCAGACCGGCCGCACTTTCCTGCTGGTCGATCCACGAAACGAGGCCGATGGAAGCGGTGAGGATGATTTCGCGGTTGGCGAAATTGATCGGCACCATGATCGCCTTGTTCACCGCGTCGGCGAAATCCGCCACACGCTGCGGATCGCGCTCCGAGGTCAGGATCAGGCCGAACTCATCGCCGCCAAGACGCGCCAGCGTATCCTGCGGTTTCAAAAGACGGCGCAGACGACGGGTCAGCGCAATGAGGATGTTGTCACCGGCAGCAATGCCGAGCGTATCGTTGACCAGCTTGTAACGGTCGATATCGATCGCCATCACGGTCGGACGCACGCCCTCGCTATCGGGCGAGAGATTGAGGATCGATTGCAGGCGATCAAGGAAGACCTGCCGGTTCGGAAGCCCGGTCAGATTGTCGTTCATCGCATCCTGAAGCAGTCGCTCGACGGAGTTCCTCTGCTCGGTAATATCGGTGATGGTGCCGACGCAGCGGATGATTTCGCCGTTCGAGCCAAGCACAGGCCGCGCGCGGATTTGCAGCCAGTGGAAATGGCCATCCTCAGCGCGAATACGGAACTCGTGGTTGAGGCGGCCTTTGCGGTGGTCGAGCAGCACGTCGAGCGTCGCCTTGAACCGGTCGCGATCGTCAGGGTGCAGGCGCGGCAGCCAGTTGCGTGCCGCACCGTGCATGGCGCCGGGTTCCAGCCCCAGCCGGTTGGAAATATCGGGCGTGGTGACGATGCGGTCGCGCGTCACATCCCAGTCCCAGACCGTATCGCCGCTGCCCGTCAGCGCCAGCGATTGCCGCTCGAGATCGGAGAAGAGACCCTGCTGATAGGCGCTGCCGGCAAAGGCGTGCTGGATAACGGTGAAGCCGATCAGAAGCACGATCAGTACCAGCCCGCCGCCGAGCGCCGGCTGCACGATGTCGTTGTCCAGTTGTCCCGTCACCGTCAGCCAGCTGCCGAACAGCCAGACGAGGATAAGCGCCCAGGAGGGAACCAGCAAAATGGCCCGGTCATATTTGTTGAAACCGAGATAGACGATAAGCGCGATGCCGACCGTTGCGGTGAGCGCGAAGGACACGCGGGCAATGCCGGAGGCGACCGAGGGATCGTAGATCGCCACACCGAACAGCAGCGCCAGACCCACCACCCAGGCAAAGGTCGCATAACCCAGATGCGCATGCCATCGGTTGAGATTGAGATAGGTGAACAGGAAGACCACGAAGCTGGAGGCGAGCGCGACTTCCGCGCCCGCCCTCCATATTCGCTGATCGCTTGAGGTGACGGTGATGAGCTTTTCAAGGAAACCGAAATCCACGCATATATAGGCGAGCACCGCCCATGCGAGCGCGGCCGAGGCCGGCAGAACGGAGGTTCCCTTGACCACGAACAGGATGGTCAGAAGCACGGCGAGCAGGCCGGCAATGCCAAGCACGATGCCGCGATAGAGCGTAAACGCGTTGATCGTGTCCTTGTAGGCCTCCGGTTCCCACAGATAAAGCTGCGGCAGCTGCGGTGTGGAAAGCTCGGCGACGAAGGTGATGACGGAGCCGGGATTGAGGGTGATGCGGAACACGTCGGCGTCAGGGCTCGGCTGCCGGTCAAGCGCAAAGCCCTCACTCGGCGTGATCGCCATGATGCGCTGCGAGCCGAGATCGGGCCAGAACAGCTTGGAATTCACGAGGCGGAAATGCGGCGCGACGATGACGCGCTCCAGCTGTTCTTCCGAAACGTTGGCAAGTGCGAAAACCGCCCAGTCGCCCTGATGGTCGGTGGAGCTGGCGCGCACTTCGATACGGCGGCGAATGCCATCGGGGCCGGGCGCGGTCGAGACCTGAAAGGCTTCGCCCTGGTTGGCATAGATATCGGTGGTGGCCGTCAGGTCGAGCGCCGTGTCGTCACGGGAAATCTTCACCGGCTCGAAGGCGTAGGAATAGGAAGAGAAAAGCAGGAAAAGCAGGAAAAACGGCGCAGCCAGCGCGATTGCCGCCAGACGTTTCGCAAGGCAAGGCGCAGTGTGATTATAGGTCATGTATCGTACTTCGTTCCGCCGGAGCTTTGCTTGTCGGCAAGAAGGGAAAACATCATATGATCCCGCCATTGGCCATTGATTTTCAGATATTCCCGCAGGAGGCCTTCCCGCTGGAACCCGGCATTTTCGAGAAGCCGGATGCTTTTGAAGTTTTCCGGAATACAGGCTGCCTCGATACGGTGCAACTGAAGTCCGTTAAAGATGTATGGTATTACCAATTTTAATGCGGCAGACATATGGCCTTGGGCGGCGTAGCGCTCGCCGATCCAGTAGCCGATCATGCAGCTTTGCGCCGCACCCCGGCGGATGTAGCCGATGGTGATACCACCGACCAGCAGCGTCTCTTTCTCGAATAGCAGGAAGGAAACGGCGGTGCCGGAGGAAAATTCCTGGCCGTTGCGCACCACGCGCATGCGGAAGGCGCCTTCCGTCAGCTCGTCCGGCCGCCAGGTCGGCTCCCAGGGCTGGAGAAACTGCCGGCTTTCGGAGCGCAGCACGTGCCATTGCTTGAAATCACCGTAGCGCGGCAGTCTGAGAAGGTGATTGGCGCTGCGCAGTTCTGGCGTGTCGCTATGTCGGGAAAGAAAACGCAGCATTCACGATCCCTGTGCGGCAGACATCGCCATCCGCGAGCGGGATGGCGAAAAAGATGAGCGGTCTTTGCCTTTAAATCCCGCTCTCATATCGGTTTATCCGTTCGCCTTTATCCTTGCGGGCTGCTGCGCGGAAAGCGCTGCAGTGATGTCGGAAAGAGGCGGCAGATGTTCGAGCGGGCCAATTGCGGACAATGTCGGAACTGTATCGAAAAACAGCCGTCCCGCAAGATCGGTCAGGCGCGCGCGGGTGATGTCGCCCAGCCTCTCCATCATCTCCTCATTGGGGATGGGCCGGCCGTAAAGCATCATCTGCCGGGCCATCTGGCCGGCGCGGGCGGCCGGGCTTTCCTGGCCCATCAGCAATTGCGCGCGGATTTGCGCGCGGGCGCGGTCGATTTCTTCCTGATGGATGGTCTGCGAGGACTTGCGAAGTTCCTCCAGAATGACGGGCACCAGTTCCGGCAGGTCGTTGCCGCCGGTGGCGGCATGCACGCCGAAGATGCCGGTATCGGAAAAGCCCCAGTGGAATGCATAGACGGAATAGCAGAGGCCGCGATATTCGCGCACTTCCTGGAACAGGCGGGAGGACATGCCGCCGCCCAGTATATTGGCGAGAATCTGCGAACAATAGAAATCGCGCGCATGATAGGCCTTGCCCTCGAAGCCGAGGAGCACCTGCGCATCCATCAGGTCGCGGGTCTCGCGGATTTCCCCGCCGGTATAGATAGCCTTTTCGAGAACCGGTGTGGCGATGGGCAGCTGCGGCAGCGAGGCGAAACGTTCTTCCACCTGCTTCACGAAGCTCTCGTGATCGACAGCGCCTGCCGCCACGACGAAAATGCGGTCCGTCGTGTAGTTGCGGGCGAGATAATGCCTGATCTGGCCGGTGGTGAAGGATTGAACGGTGTCCGGCGTGCCGAGGATCGGACGGCCGATGGTCTGGTCGCGATAGGCGACGCCGGAGAAATTGTCGAAGATCACGTCGTCGGGCGTATCGGTCGCCGCGCCGATTTCCTGCAGGATGACGTTTTTCTCCCGCTCCAGCTCGTCTTCGTCGAACAGCGATTCCGTCAGGATGTCGGCAAGGATATCGACGGCGAGGGGGACGTGGTCTTTCAGGACGCGGGCGTAGTAGGAGGTCGTTTCCGTCGATGTCGCAGCGTTGACTTCGCCACCGACATTTTCGATTTCTTCGGCGATCTGCCGGGCGGTGCGGCGCGCCGTGCCCTTGAAGGCCATATGTTCGAGAAGATGGGCGATGCCGTGTTCGGCAGTCGTCTCGTTGCGGGAGCCGGATTTGATCCACACCCCAAGAGCGACGCTTTCGAGATGCGGCATTTTTTCCGTCACAACGGTCAACCCGGACGAAAGCCGGGTCACATTTACTCTCATACTCAACGTCTTTCCGCGTCTCTATTTGCCGGCGCGTGCGTGTTTGCCGATGAAAGTTTCCACGGCTTTGAGCTCCGCATCCAGAATGTCGAAACGCTCCTCCCGGTTCATAATGTCAGCTAACCATACTGGAAGCGCAGGCTCGATTGCGCAAGCGGATTTTACAGCGGCCGGGAATTTAGCCGGGTGGGCGGTAGACAGAACCACCATCGGGCTTGAGGCCTTTTCGTGCTTTTCAGCCACGAAAACACCGGTCGCCGTATGCGGGTCGATCAGGTAACCGGTTTTCTCAAGCGTATCGCGGATCGTTGCCGCCACCTGCTTTTCGGTGGCGCGGCCGGCGCGGAAATCCTTCTTTATGAATTTCAGCGCGTGCGGCGGAATTTCAAAGGATCCCGACTGCTTGAGGCCGTCCATGGACGCCTTTACCGCAGCGGAATCACGGCCATAGGCTTCGAACAACAGGCGCTCGAAATTGGACGAGATCTGGATGTCCATGGAGGGCGAGGTGGTCGGCTTGACGCCGCGCATCTCATAACGGCCGGTCTTCAGCGTGCGCGCCAGAATGTCGTTGTCATTAGTGGCGATGACGAGCTTGTCGATCGGCAGGCCCATCTTCTTGGCGACGTAACCGGCGAATATATCGCCGAAATTGCCGGTCGGAACGGTGAAGGAAATCTTCCGGTCGGGGCCGCCGAGCGAGAGAGACGCGGTGAAATAATAGACCACCTGCGCCATGATGCGCGCCCAGTTGATGGAGTTGACGCCGGAAAGCTTCACGCCGTCGCGGAACTTCACGTCGTTGAACATCTCCTTCACCAGCGTCTGGCAATCGTCGAAATTGCCGTTGATCGCCAGCGCATGCACGTTGGAAGCGGTCGAGGTCGTCATCTGGCGCTGCTGCACCGGAGAGACCTTGCCGTTCGGGAAAAGGATGAAGATATCGGTGCGCTCGCGGCCGGCAAAGGCATCGATGGCCGCGCCGCCGGTATCGCCCGAGGTGGCGCCGACAATGGTGGCGCGCTCGCCGCGTTCGGAAAGCGTATAGTCCATCAGGCGGGCGAGAAGCTGCATCGCCACGTCCTTGAAGGCGAGCGTGGTGCCGTGGAAAAGCTCGAGAACGAAGGTGTTCGGCCCGGTCTGCGTCAGCGGCACGACGGCAGGATGCCGGAAGGTCGCATAGGCGTCGTCGATCATCGCCTTGAACTTGTCTGCCGGAATTTCGCCGCCGGTGAAACGGTAGAGAACCTCGAAGGCGACATCCTGATAGGACTTGCCGCGCAGGTTGCGGATTTCCTTCTTCGACATGGAAGGCCATTTGCGCGGAACATAAAGCCCGCCGTCACGGCCAAGGCCCGCCAGAAGCGCGTCGCAAAAACCAAGCGAAGGGGCCGCACCCCTGGTCGATACATATTCCACGAGATAGTCCCTTATCCGTTACCGATGCGATCGGCGTCTTTGTCCGCAGCGTCTCACCGGAATGAGGCGATTGGCGAGCTAATGAAGGGCTTTTCTGAAAATTCAAGCAAAACCGAACATGCCAATCGATTTTTTCCGGCGTCGCTGCTATAGACCATCGCCAACCTGGGTGAAAGGTCAATAAACAGCGTCTCCGGTTCTGTTCCGGGACAATGGAGAGGGAATTAGAAGAGTGTCAGGGAATTTCTTGCGTTTGTCCGCCGCGATGTCGCTTCTCGTCGTTGTTGCAGGATGCAATTCCTCCAACCCGTCGGACTCGCTTGCCGTCAACCCGCCGGCGGCGCAGGCCGCACCGACGGCTGCCGTGGTTCAGGCCAATTGCCCGGCCGTGACGGTTCTCGATGCCAACGCCGTTCATCGCGTCTATGCCGGCGGCGCCAAGGACGATCCGCAGAAACTCGCCTATCAGGTCTCGCTGTCCGATACGACGCGTTCGTGCACCGCCAATGAATCGACGCTCACCGTCAACGTGCTGGCCCAGGGCCGCCTCGTTCCCGGCCCGATGGCCAAGCCCGGCCGCGTGACCGTGCCGATCCGTGTGACGGTGAAGGACGGCGACGGCGAGATCTACGGCGAAACCACCGCCTTCGCCATCGATGTTCCGGCAGGCGGGGCCGGCACGCAGTTCATCTTCAACAACGACCACGTCGCCATCCCCAACGGACCGGGCGGCGCACCGAAGTCGGTCAGCGTCTTCATCGGCTTCGCCGAGCAGGGCGCAAAGGCCAAGACCAAGCGCCGGTGATTTGACGGGCGAAATGTCAGAAAACCGGAGGCTGCTTTTGCGGGCTCCGGTCAGGTCGCGGACAAGCCATTCCTCACACGCGACGTCATCCTCGGGCTTGTCCCGAGGATTCAAACACGTATCGTAAAATCAAACCGTTGCAGATGCTCGGGACAGGCCCGAGCATGACGAAGTGGCGTTTGTGACAAAGCCACAGATTAAAAAGCGCCTTCCCACTCCGCCATCGCCGCAATCACGGCCGGCAGGTCCTGCATGCGCGAGATCACCGTTTCGGCACCCGCGTCGGTCAGCCGGTCGGCGTGGCTCGGATAGGTGTGGGATGCGCCGGTGAAGCCGATGACGCGCATGCCGGCGGCTCTTGCGCCATGGATGCCGTGCACGGAATCCTCGACCACGACCACGCGGTCGGGGGAAACGCCGAATTGCGCCGCGCCATGCAGGAAGATGTCGGGCTTCGGCTTCACGCGGTCGGCTCCAAGGTCCTTGGCGGAATAGACATGCGGCGCGAAATAGGGCTTCAGGCCCACTTTCGTCAGCATCATGTCGAGGCGGTGGCTCGATGAGTTCGAGCAGATGCAACGCGGCGTGGTCAGGCGCGACAGCGCGAATTTGACGCCATCGATGATCTTCACGTCGCGTTCCAGCCGCATGTCGAGCAGCTTTTCCGATTTGTCGAGCAGCGAGGCGGAGAGCGGAATGCTGGCTTCGCTTTCCACCTGCAGAAGAATGTTCTTCCAGGTCATGCCGGCGAAACGCTCGCCCATTTCCTCGACGGAGATCGGATATCCGGCTTCGGTCAAGAGGCGGGATTCCACCTGCGCTGCGATGATTTCGGAATCGACCAGAACGCCGTCACAGTCGAAAATAATGAGGTCGAAGCCGCTCATGGGCGCTCCCTGTATCGGATTTGGCTGGAAGAAAATGATGCCGGGCTTTTAGACCATGTCCGCGCCAAGCTCAACCGGCTCATCCGCAAAGGTCGGTCCCATCCGGCTCATAGCTCGGTCGGCCTGTGTAAGCGACTGTGCCGCCTCGAATATTTGGTTTGGCGTCCCTCTTTCGCGCAAAAACCGCTACACACGGCCGCGCCATATGCGTTATGGGATGTTATGCCCAAGACAGTGAAAAGCACGCCCGAAGACACCATTGCCGCGCGCATCAGCCGCACGCTCGCCGACCGCATCGTTCGCGGCGAGTTGTCGCCGGGCGAAAGGTTGCGGCAGGATCACATCGCCGCCGAATTCGGCGCGTCGCATGTGCCGGTGCGCGAGGCATTCCGCCGGCTGGAAGCGCAGGGGCTTGCCGCCAGCATTCCGCGCCGGGGTGTCCGGGTGGCGGATTTCGGCCTTGACGATGTGCGCGAGGTGGCGGAAATGCGCGCCGCCCTTGAAGTTCTGGCGCTGCGCCACGCCATTCCCAACATGACGCCCGCCATTCTCGACCAGGCGGAGGCGGCAACGCTCGAGGGCGACAGCGCCGTCGACGTGCAGCATTGGGAGGAGGCCAACCGCCGCTTCCATCGTCTCATCACCGCGCCCTGCAACATGCCGCGTTTGATGGAGGCAATCGACGGGTTGCATGCGGCGAGCGCCCGTTTCCTGTTTTCCGCCTGGCGCGCCGGCTGGGAGCGCCGCACCGATACCGATCACCGCGCGATCATCGACGCGCTGCGCGGCGGCCGCGCCGAAGAGGCGGTGCGTATCCTCGACGGACACGTGCAATGGATCGGCCGCAAGGCGATCCGCACCTCGTCCGGCTCGGTGCGCGACGCCTTCGCCATCGTTGGATAGGGCGGGCCCGTGACCGTCCGCCTCCGGCCCCACCATCTTCTCTGTATGCTCACCTATGTGGGCAAGGGATATACGTCCGGCTTCGTCGAAAATTACGACCGTGTCGCCGCCCGCCTGAATGCCGGTGAGGAAGATATCGAGCTGGTGGATGGCCCGGACGATATTTGCGAGGGCCTGTTGTGTGAAAGCCATGCCCACTGTTTCAACGAAGGCGTGGTGCAGCGGGATGAGACAGCCCGCCTTTCGGTGTCGGCGCTTTTGGGCGAGGCACTGACTGCCGGCAAGCGGTTGCAGGCGACGCCCGACTTTCTTGCGAAGATGCGTCTGGCTTTCGCCGCAGGCGAGATCAGGCCGGCCTGTCGAGGCTGTCAGTGGATAAGGCTGTGCGACCGTATCGCGGCATCAGGGTTCTCGGGCGTGAAAGTCGGCGAACGTCCGGAGCCTCCGGCCGGGCGGCGGCCGAGGCCTACTCCGGCACATCCGTCTCGGTTCTCTCGGCGGCCTTGACCGTCGCCTTGATCTCCTTCGGCTCGCGGCCGGATTTCTTGTCGTAGCTCACCTTCACCGAATATTCCCCGGGATGCAGGGTTTCCTGATGCTGCGTGCCGTAACGGCCGGAAATCTCCTTCTGCGTGCCCTGAAGATCCCTGGTGGTTTCAACGATATCGATCCGTTCTGCACCGGGCGCCTTGATGGCGAGAACGCCCGCATCGAGATCGAGGGTGATTTCGGTTCGTTTTCCGGCAGTCACGGTAAATGGTTGTTCCACCGTCACCTTGCCCAGACGCGCGCGCATGACGAAGTCACCAGCGGGCATTTCCATGATCTTGCCGGTGCCGTAAATGCCGTTGATGGTCTCACGCGTGCCGTCCAGCGTTTCCTTGGCAGACATCGCTTCGAAGCGGATATCGTCCGTTTCCACCGCCCGGCCGCCTTCCGCATAAACGGCCTTGGCGATCACCACGCCGCTTGGAATGACCAGCTCGTGGCTGATCTTCTCGCCCGCCTTGATGGCAAGCGTCTCCTCAGCCCGCGCCGGGCCGATGCTACCGGTGAGGACGACGTCTCCGGTCGGCACGAAGACGGTATTCTGGCCATAGACGCTGTCCTTGAAATCGTCCTTGGTGATTTCCGTCTTCGCCTGCGTTTCCACATCGCCGCCGGCGCTGCGCTTCGGCACGACGGTCAATTCCGCCGCATCAAAATTCACCTTCGGCCTCGCGATGCTTCCGTCCTTCACCTCGAACGACACTTCGCGGGTCACATTGCCCAGCGCCGCCACCCCGACATATTTGCCCGCCGGCAGTTTCGCCTCGAAGGTGGCGTCATAGGAGCCGCCGGCATTGTCGTCCGTACGCCCGCCGGAGCGGTCCGCCTTGTAGAAATCCCACCGCACCCTGTCGCTGTTGCCGAGCGAAGGGCCGCCATCGAACAGGACCGCATCGGTGACGACGTTATATTGCGGGGCCGGTTGCTGCGCCTGCGACAGCGCTGGCAGCGCCGTTGCGAAAAGTGCGGCGCAGACGACATTCATGGAAAAAGAAGCCATTTTCATCACGGACCCCATTGCGGATTACCCCCTGCCATTATGGCTCTTCCTGTCGCGCCGATATGCGGGGACAGAAGAACCCGTTGTGCACAACGTTTTCGCCCGACTTCAGGTTCCCCCGCCGGCCGCCGCAAATCGCGCCTGCGTGCCGCGACAGCCATTTATTTCGCATTTTCCGTGACTTGTTCAGGCTTTGATAACCATCTTCGGTAACCATAAGCATCAGTAGAGAGTAAGCGTATGGAGCGAGTACCAATGGCAGCAGTTTTTCCGCTGGCCGATTTTCGGCGTGCCGGTTTTGATCGTGCGGGCGAGAGCGACGCCTGGAAAGACAGCATCATCAAAGGTGATTGTGTCGCTGCCTTGGATGCCCTCCCGAGCCAGTCGGTCGATGCGATTTTCGCCGATCCACCCTATAATCTCCAGCTTGGCGGCACGCTGCACCGTCCCGATCAGTCGCTGGTCGATGCCGTCGATGACGAATGGGACCAGTTCGCCTCCTTCGAGGCCTATGACGCCTTCACCCGCGCCTGGCTGCTCGCCTGCCGCCGTGTGCTGAAACCGAACGGCACCATCTGGGTCATCGGCTCCTACCACAATATCTTCCGCGTCGGCTCCATGCTCCAGAACCTCGATTTCTGGATCCTGAACGACATCGTCTGGCGCAAGACCAACCCCATGCCCAATTTCAAGGGCCGCCGGTTCCAGAACGCCCATGAGACGATGATCTGGGCCAGCCGCGATCCGAAAGCCAAGAACTATACCTTCAACTACGATGCGCTGAAGGCCTCCAACGACGATGTGCAGATGCGCTCCGACTGGCTGTTCCCGATCTGCAGCGGCCATGAGCGGCTGAAGGGCGACGACGGCAAGAAGGTGCATCCCACCCAGAAGCCGGAAGCGCTGCTGGCGCGCATCATCATGGCCTCCACCAAGCCGGGCGATATCGTGCTCGACCCGTTCTTCGGCTCCGGCACCACGGGTGCCGTTGCAAAACGTCTCGGCCGTCACTTCGTCGGCATCGAGCGCGAACAGGATTACATCGATGCGGCATCCGCCCGCATCGCCGCCGTCGAGCCGCTCGGCAAGGCGGAACTGACCGTCATGACCGGCAAGAAGGCCGAACCGCGCGTTGCCTTCAATACCCTGCTGGAAAGCGGCCTTGTCCGCCCCGGCCAGGTGCTGACGGATGCACGACGCCGTTATAGCGCCATTATTCGTGCCGATGGTACGGTTGCATCCGGCGGGACCGCCGGCTCCATTCACCGCCTCGGCGCGAAGGTGCAGGGTCTCGACGCATGCAACGGATGGACGTTCTGGCATTTCGAAGACGGCGACGCGCTGAAGCCGATCGACGATCTGAGAGCGATCATCCGCAGTGAACTGGCAAAGGCCGAATAGTCAAAGCCCAAAAGGCTTAGACGCAACGATCCACCGCCCGCCCTTGTCAGCCTATGTCTCCGTCCGGTTTAGTACCTTCAGTCCCGGATGGAGAACGACCAACGCCCGGCACTTCGGTGTCGGGCGTTGGTGTTTTCGAGTATACTATTTTAGCAAGACAAGTTTCGCGCAAGAGATCGGCAATACTGTCTCAAATCAGAGCAGTGGTTGTGAAAATCCGGTTCGGAAAAATCACAAAAACATTGCGTCCGATGCCGCTTGCGGCAGGACTGGCGCAGGCCGGAGACCGCCATTTCCGCCTGCGCCAATTTCTTTTCCCGATCTGTTTTGACAAACTTTGCCAAATTCTGCACTCTTCCATCAAAGGAGATGGATATGGCGACCATGAACATATCGCTGCCTGCACCCATGAAAGAATGGGTCGAGGCCCAATCCAGGACGGGCCGTTACTCCAATGCGAGTGACTACGTGCGAGACCTGATCCGGAAGGACCAGGAACGAGGCGAAAAAATCGCGGCGATGCAGCGTTTTGTGGATGAGGGACTGCAGAGTGGCGTCGGGCATCGCTCGCAGGAGGCCCTGTTCGCCGAGGCTGAAGCCCGCTCCATGAAACGCAAAATCGGTTGATCATGGGCTTTCGCCTGTCTCTGCTTGCGGAAGAGGACGTCATTCGCATAGTCGAAGAAGGTATAGTCTTATTCGGACTGGCGCAGGCGCAAAAATATCACCGGGAACTCTATGAGATATTTGAGCTGATATCTCTCAACCCACGAATGGCACGAGAGCGGCATGAGTTGTTACCGCCGTTGCGTATCCATCGGTTCAGGGCGCATCTGGTTGTTTATGCCGTGGGAACGGACGATGACGTCCTGATCGTCCGCATCCGCCACGCGCATGAAGACTGGGTCAACGAGTCGTAGCCGGGCGTCCACGTCACCGTTTTGCCCGGCAGCCAGCTTACGCTTCCACCCCATAAGCCCGCAAATCCTGCCGCAGCTTTTCCGCGCCGGTGAAGTGCACGGCCTGCCAACCCGCCGCTTTCGCACCTTCGACATTCACGAGCGTATCGTCGATGAAGAGGCTGGCGGCCGGATTGAGGCCGAATTCCCTGGCGTGCAGATCGTAGATCGCCACATCGGGCTTCAACAGCTTCACATCGCCGGAAACGGTGACGCCGCGCGGCAAAGTGAGGAAGGGGAACATTTTCTGCGCCTCGCGGAAGGTGTCGGAGGCGAAGTTGGTCAGCATCGTCACGTCATGGCCGCTGTCGATCAGGGCAACCATGATGGCGACGCTGTCGTCATAGGAATGCGAGACCATCTCGTGCCAGAACTTGCGGAAGGAACGGATGTGCTCTTCCCGCTCCGGAAACTGCTCCACCAGCAGCGCTTCGGCATCCTCCCAGCGGCGTCCGCGATCCTGTTCGAGGTTCCAGTCATGGGTGCAGACATTCTCGAAGAACCATTGGCGCTCATCGGCATCGGGAATGAGGCGGCTATAGGGAATATGCGGATCGTAATGGATCAGCACCTTGCCGATATCGAATACGATATGCTCAATCTTGGTCATCGAAATTTCCTGCTTTCATCGAACGTTAGAGCGTCCGAAAGACGCTCTAAATCTTTGAGTTGCGCATCGTTCCTGTCGAAAATCGACTGCGATTTTCGGGCCGATGCGTGGATGGAATAGCCTGTGCGATGACTTTTTTCATCACCGTTGGCAGCGCCTGCGCGTCAAGATTTGTAACCGGCTCCCACCATCCGTCATCCGGCCCGGTGTGCAGTCCATCCGGCACCTGCGCGCGATAGACGGTGAGCCTGAGTTCGAAATGGGTGAAGACATGCGTAATGACGCCCGCCGCCTGCCAGCCGGCGGCAAAGGGCGCATGGCTCGCCTCCGTGCCGCCGTCCATGCGGGCGGTCCATGCCGTTGTCGGCACTTCGGTCATGCCGCCGAGAAGCCCGCTTTCGATGCGCCGCCGGAGCAGGATTTCGCCGCTCGCATTCACCGCCACGAAGGCGGCCCCAAGCCGCACCGGCTTTGCTTTCTTCGCCGCCTTGACCGGAAAACGCTCCGGCTCGTCATGGGCAAGCG
The DNA here is from genome assembly GCF_027157905.1 of Agrobacterium sp. LMR679. Taxonomy (NCBI): domain Bacteria; kingdom Pseudomonadati; phylum Pseudomonadota; class Alphaproteobacteria; order Hyphomicrobiales; family Rhizobiaceae; genus Agrobacterium; species Agrobacterium sp. LMR679. Next base: position 1,893,255 of record NZ_JAPVOJ010000002.1, read on the forward strand.
CAAGACAGTGGCCGTTGAACGGACAGAGCGCGCAGGCCGGCCGCTTCGGCGTACAGATCGTAGCACCCAGGTCCATCATCGCCTGGGCAAAATCGCCGGGCCGGTCGGAAGGGGTAAGCTCGGCCACCTTCGCTTTCATGGCGGGCTTTGAGCCGGGCAGGGGCGCGTCTATGGAAAAGAGGCGGGAGATGACGCGCTCCACATTGCCGTCCATCACCGCCGCCTGCCGGTTGAACGCGATGGCCGCCACGGCGGCGGCGGTGTAGTCGCCGATGCCGGGCAGTTGCTTCAGGCCGTCTTCGCTGTCCGGAAAGATGCCGTCATGCTCGCGCGCCACGGCTTCGGCGCATTTTTTAAGGTTGCGGGCACGGGCGTAATAACCGAGCCCCGCCCAGGCCGCCATGACATCCTCGACCGGAGCCGCGGCCAGATCGCTGACGCTTGGCCAGGCGGCGAGAAACTTCAGGAAATAAGGCTTTACCGCCTGCACCGTCGTCTGCTGCAGCATCACCTCCGACAGCCAGACGTGATAGGGATCGGCGCGTTTTCCCCGTGCCGCCATGGCCGGAGACGTGCGCCATGGCAGTTCGCGATGGTGCCGGTCGTACCATGCGAGAAGTTGTTCCGCTGTCGGATGTGATATGTGTTGCCGCGTATGTGTGTTCATCGCCGCTGAACATAGACACGGCACGGCAATCTGCAACAGCAGCCTGCGGCGGGGGCGTGGAAAACCGCATCCGGCAACGAATGCCCGACATCGAAACCCATGATCCGATTCTGGAGGAAGAGCCTCATGCTGAATGCGCTGCTGGATAATATACCCCAACCGCTGCTTTATGTTATCGGGGTTCTGTTGGCCCTGTGCCTGATTGGAAGCCTGTTGAACCATATTGGCCGGCTGTGTTTCGGGCGGCACAACTGCGTGGCCTTTGTGGTTTCCCGCCTGATCGGCGAAGTCCGTGAACTGGAGAAGATGAGAGGCAAGCCCTCGTACCGCTTTCGAATTATCGAATCCGGTTTCTGGGCGATTTTTTGCCATGGCCTGTGGATATACCTCTCCATCGTGCTCACCTGCATGTTGGTGATTGCCGTTATGTCGGATAAGCCGGGAATATCGCATCTGAAGTTTTTGGCTGGGGCCTATTTCCTCTTTGGATGTTTGGTGGCGGGAATGATACGCTTGGGCGCCTGCCGGGACTGGCGACGATTCCGCGCATTGTTGGGCGGCGAAGAAGATGACGACGGCGCGACCGCTTGAGGCCGCTTGGCCTCTGTCGAGGAGAGCATGAAGAAACCCGCAGATTCATTCCGCAAAGGCGTCGTGCAGATCGCCGAAGTCGCCAATGGCATCATGGACCCCGTGCTGTCGAAACGGGCGGGCATCAACACGGCGCTGCTCGGCTCCTGGGACGAGATCGCCGGCGAGGACTTTGCCGATTGCACCCGGCCGGAAAAGATCACCTGGCCGCGCCGCGACGAGGGGCCGGATCGCGGCGGTTATCAGCCGGGCGTGCTGACGATTGCCTGCGAAGGCGCGCGCGCCCTGTTTCTCACCCATGCGCAGGGCGAACTGATTGCCCGCATCAACGGCTTTTTCGGCTTTCCGGCGGTGCGCCAGATCAGGATCGTGCAGAAGCCGGTATCCCAAACCATCACCCGCCGGCGCAAACCGCAACCCCTGCGCGGCGATGCGGCAAAACGTCTCGATGACATGATGGACGGCATCGAGAGCGAGGCGCTGCGCAAGGCGGTGGAGAGGCTGGGCACGGCGGTATTGCAGAAAAAGCCGCGCGGCAGGACGATTTGATGTGCACGGGCTGTCCTTGACTGGTCACAATTCTTTGACAAGAAGAGTTCAAAACCCCGCTTGTGATGAACAGGCCGTAGCTATATCGGAATCAACGGACAATAGAGTCTATTACCAACAGGTGCTTTCATGCATTTTCCCGAACTGACCATTTCCCGTCGCAGCCTCCTCGGCGGCGTTGCTCTTGCCGCCGTTGCCACGGCCCTGCCGTTTGCCTTCACGCCCGGTATCGCCGAGGCGCAGGAATTGCCTGAATCCACCGGCGATGTGGATATGGCTGCGGTGATGAAGCCCGGCCCGCTGCCGGAAGCCGCGCTCGGCGATGCCAACGCACCCGTCAAGATCGTCGAATACATGTCGATGACCTGCCCGCACTGCGCCAACTTCCACAACAAGACCTTCGAAGAGATCAAGAAGAAGTACATCGATACCGGCAAGGTCTATTTCGTGCTGCGCGAATTCCCGTTCGATCCGCGCGCTGCTGCCGCCTTCATGCTGGCGCGCTGCGCACCGGAAGGTCAGTATTTCCCCTTCGTTTCCATGCTGTTCAAGCAGCAGCAGAGCTGGGCTGTCGCGCAGGATGCACGCGCCGCCCTGCTGCAAATGTCGAAAATGGCCGGTTTCTCACAGGAGTCTTTCGAGGCCTGCTTGACGAACCAGAAACTTCTGGATGATGTGAACGCAACGATGCAACGCGGTGCGACGGAATTCGGCGTCAACTCCACGCCGACTTTCATCATCAACGGCAAGAAATACGCAGGAGACATGTCGGTTGAAACCATGTCGGCTGTCATCGACAAGCTGCTCTGATCGCCGGACCCTGAAAGAAACGGGCGGCGGATATTTCCGCACGCCCGTTTTTTATTGCCCGTTTTCTTGCCGGGGCGTGACGGCATGAAGTTCAACAAGCTCCGTCTCGTCGGTTTCAAGTCCTTCGTCGAACCTTCCGAATTCATCATCGAGCCGGGGCTTACCGGTGTCGTCGGGCCGAATGGCTGCGGCAAGTCCAATCTGGTCGAAGCGCTGCGCTGGGTGATGGGCGAGAATTCCTACAAGAACATGCGCGCCTCCGGCATGGATGACGTCATCTTCTCCGGCTCCGGCAATCGCCCGGCCCGCAACACCGCCGAAGTCGGCCTTTATCTCGACAATTCCGACCGCACCGCCCCCGCCGCCTTCAACGATGCTGATGAAATTCAGGTCACACGCCGCATCGAGCGCGAAAACGGTTCGGTCTACCGCATCAACGGCAAGGAAGCCCGCGCCAAGGATGTGCAGCTTCTGTTTGCCGACGCCTCCACCGGCGCGCGCTCGCCCTCCATGGTGGGGCAGGGGCGTATCGGCGAACTCATCAACGCCAAGCCGCAGGCCCGCCGCCAGTTGCTGGAAGAGGCGGCCGGCATTTCCGGCCTGCATTCCCGCCGCCACGAGGCCGAGCTTCGCCTGCGGGCCGCCGAGACCAATCTGGAGCGGCTGGAAGACGTCACCGCCCAGCTGGAAAGCCAGATCGAAAGCCTGAAACGGCAGGCGCGTCAGGCCAACCGTTTCAAGATGCTGTCGGCCGATATCCGCGCCCGCGAGGCGACCCTGTTGCACATCCGCTGGGTCGAGGCGAGGGAAGCCGAGGGCGAGGCGGAGAGCGCGCTCAATCAGGCCACGAATATCGTCGCCGAGAAGGCGCAGGCGCAGATGGAGGCGGCCAAGCAGCAGGGCATCGCCAGCCTGAAACTGCCGGAACTGCGCGAGGACGAGGCCCGTGTCGCCGCCGCCCTGCAACGCCTGCAAATTGCCCGCACCCAGCTGGACGACGAGGCCAACCGCCTGCTGCGCCGCCGCGACGAGCTGGCCCGCCGCCTGTCGCAGCTTGGCGAGGATATTATCCGCGAGGAACGGCTGGTCTCCGATAATGCCCAGATACTGGCGCGGCTCGATGAGGAAGAGGCCGAACTTCTGGAAATCCTCTCCGATTCCGGCCGCCATGCGGAAGAGATGCGCGAAGCCTTCGAAGCCGCCGCTGTCAAGCTGGCGGAAAGCGAAGCCATCTTCACCGCGATTACCGCCGAACGGGCCGAGGCATCCGCCGCCCGCCAGCAGTTGGAGCGGGCGATCCGCGATCTTTCCGACCGCAAGCTGAGGCTGGAACGGCAGTCGCAGGAGGCATCGGCGGAGATCGATGCCATCGACGAAAAACTCTCCGGCCTTCCCGATCCTTCCGAACGGCGCGAAGCGGTCGAGGCGGCGGAGATCGCGGTCGAGGATGCTCTGATCGTGGTGGAGGAAGCCGAAGCTGCCGTTGCCGAAGCGCGTTCCGCCGAAGCGCTGGCGCGCGCGCCGCTGGAAACGGCGCGGAACCGGCTGAACGCGCTGGATACTGAAGCACGCACCATCACCAAAATCCTTGCCTCCAGTGCCGCCGCCAATGGCAGCTTTACGCCGGTGGCGGAAGAAATGACGGTGGAGCGCGGTTTCGAGGCGGCATTGGGTGCCGCCCTCGGCGACGATCTCGAAAGCCCGCTCGATCCCGCCGCGCCCGCCTATTGGGCCGGCAATGGCGATGGCGCGGATGATCCCGCGCTGCCGCAGGGCGCGACGCCGCTTCTGGATTATGCGCAGGCGCCGGAAGCCCTGCGCCGCGCTTTGGCGCAGATCGGTGTCGTCGCCAACACTGCGGAAGCCCTGCGCCTGCTGCCGCATTTGAAGGCCGGCCAGCGGCTGGTGACGCGCGAAGGCGCGCTGTTGCGCTGGGACGGTCACATCGCCAGCGCCGATGCGCCGGGTGCCGCAGCGCTTCGCCTGTCGCAGAAGAACCGCCTTGCTGAAATCGAGACAGAACTGGATGAAGCCCGCTCCATTCTGGACGAGGCCGAAGACCAGCTTGCCGCGAAAACCGAAGATATCCGCAGCAGCGAATTGCGGCTCTCTGAAGTGCGCGACAGAAGCCGTCTTGCGACCCGCCATCTTGCCGAGGCGCGCGAGGCACTGACCGCCGCCGAAAGGGCCTCGGGCGATCTGCTGCGCCGTCGCGATATCGTGTCCGAAGCACTGAACCAGATCGGTGCGCAGATCGATGAGATTGCCGTTCAGGAGGAAAACGCCCGCATCGAAATGGAAGACGCGCCCGATCTGTCCGAGCTGGATCTGCGGCTGCGCGAAAGCCAGCTCGAAGTCGCGACCGACCGCGGCCTTCTGGCGGAGGCCCGTGCCCGCCATGAGGGTGTGAGCCGCGAGGCGGAAAGCCGCCAGCGCAGAATTCAGGCGATAGGGCAGGAGCGCTCCACCTGGCAATCGCGCGCGGCCAGTGCGGCCGATCACATCGCGACATTACGCGAACGCGAGGAAGAGGCGCGCGAGGAAATTGCCGAGCTGGACATAGCGCCGGAGGAGTTCGACGAGAAACGCCGCAACCTCCTCAATGAATTGCAGAAGACCGAAGACGCCCGCCGCGAGGCCGCCGACCGGCTGGCCGAGGCGGAAAACCTGCAGCGCGCCGCCGACCGGGTGGCGGCAACGGCGCTTTCCGAACTGGCCGAAGCCCGCGAAAAGCGCGGCCGCGCCGAAGAGCGACTGGTCTCCGCCCGCGAAAAGCGGCAGGAAACCGAACACCGCATCCGCGAAACGCTGAATACCGAGCCGCATATGGCGTTCCGCCTGACCGGCCTCGGTCCGGACCAGCCGAAGCCGGACATTCGCGACGTCGAGCGCGATCTCGACCGGCTGAAGATCGAGCGCGAAAGGCTGGGCGCGGTCAATCTGCGCGCCGAGGAAGAGCAGGCCGAGCTTTCCGCCAAGCTCGAAGCGCTGATCAAGGAACGCGACGACATCATCGACGCCGTGCGCAAGCTGCGCGCCGGCATCCAGAACCTCAACCGCGAAGGCCGCGAACGGCTGATCGCCGCTTTCGATGTGGTCAATTCGCAGTTCCAGCGGCTGTTCACCCATCTCTTCGGCGGCGGCACGGCGGAATTGCAGCTGATCGAATCCGACGATCCGCTGGAAGCGGGACTGGAAATCCTCGCCCGTCCGCCGGGCAAGAAACCGCAGACCATGACGCTGCTTTCCGGCGGCGAACAGGCGCTGACGGCCATGGCGCTGATCTTCGCGGTCTTCCTCACCAATCCCGCGCCCATCTGCGTGCTGGACGAGGTGGACGCGCCGCTCGACGACCACAATGTCGAGCGTTATTGCAACCTGATGGACGAGATGGTGGCCTCCACCGAAACCCGCTTCGTCATCATCACCCACAATCCCATCACCATGGCGCGCATGAACCGCCTCTTCGGCGTCACCATGGCCGAACAGGGCGTGTCGCAGCTCGTCTCCGTGGATTTGCAGACCGCCGAGCAGTTGCGCGAAGCCGTCTGAGGCTTCTTTTCCCGTTCGCCCTTCATTACGAATTTATCTGGCGGTATCACCCATTCGGGTGAGCGACAATGCGCGGTGTTTTGCTATGTTTTACGCAAGGGCCAAAGGGCTCGTCACAGACCCCACCATCCGGTTTCCTGTACCGGATGGAATGCCTTGCGAGGCCGCTGCCGTGGCCTCGCAAGGCTTTCTTTTTCGGCTGAAGAATACGGGCGGGCTCCCTCATTCCTGTGCTTGTCACAGGAATCCAGCCAGCCCAAGTCCTTGGGCTGAAAAGAGTCTCCCGCCGCGCAGACGCGCGTCGACTGGATTCCTGTGACAAGCACAGGAATGAGGAAGGGGGGCGGCGAGGCTCTGTAGTGTTCGGACGAAGTTGTGTGAGCATTTTTTGTGACACCCGCTTCGTATCGAGCGTATGGACCATTCACCCCGGCACCAGCCGCAGCCGCGTGCCCCAGGGGTCTATCGCTTCCACGACGTTATTCTCCATCTCCACCAGCACATAACCGGCGGCCCGCAGCCGCGTTTTCTGCGCCTCCAGATCGGCGGGGTTGCGAACGGTGAGAGAAAACCAGTCGAGGCCGGTTTCCATGGCGTTGCGTTCCTTCGCGCCACGGCTGTTCCATGTATTCACCGCCAGGTGATGATGATATCCGCCGGAAGAGAGAAACGAGGCATCGGAGCGCGCGTCCTGCGTCGGTTGCAGGCCGACGGCCGTTTCGTAAAATGCGCGGGCGGCGGCGATTTCGCCGACCCGCAGGTGAACATGCCCGATGCGCATTCCCGGCGGGGCAGCCTCATAATCGCTTTTTTTGGTATCGGTCAGCTTCACCAGATCGTCGACATCGAGCGGTTCGGTGCCCATTTTCACCACCCGTCCGCTCCAGACCCATGTGTCCTTCGGCCGGTCGCTGTAAACCTCGATGCCGTTGCCTTCGGGATCGTTGAGATAGATCGCTTCGCTGACATTGTGGTCGGCAAAACCGGAAAGCGGCACCTGCTTCAGCGCCGCATGCACCAGCCAGCGCGCCAGATCCTTGCGGGAAGGCATCAGATAGGCGATGTGGAACAGACCGGCGGAGGTGGGACTTTCGAAATCCGCGGCCGGCTTGTGCACCAGATCGAGCAGCGGCACGGTGCCGACGCCGAGCGTTACGCCTCTGGCCGTGCGCTCCACCTCGTTCATGCCCAGCACTGAACGGTAATACTCGATCATCTGGTCGAGATCGCGCACGCGCAGCGCGGCCTGGCCGATATGCATCGGCGTCGTCAGTGCGAAGGGAAGGGCGGAGGCGGCGCCTGTGACGGGCACTGCGCCTTCGGCTCTGAGCGCCCCGGCAAGCGCGCTGGCGGCACAGGAAATTCCGGCAAATTTAAGCGTATGGCGGCGGGTAAATTGCATGAATAATCTCTTTGTCGGCGATTTGAATGGCTTAGGCAACACTCCAGTTCTGCGCACTACACGAATGCGTCAATCATGGCGTTATTCGGCCTTTGCGGCAATTCTTGCGCGCAATTTGCCGCAATTATGCTGCACTGCGATGTAAACTGCACGTTGCGGCGTTTCCAACGTGCCGCCAATGCTGTAGATGATAGAAAAATGACAACGCTTCTGGGTGGAGAGCGTGGAATGAAAAAATGGGTTTATACCTTCGGCAACGGTGCTGCCGAAGGCAGGGCAGGTGACGTTGCGATATTGGGCGGCAAGGGCGCGAACCTTGCCGAAATGGCAAGTCTCGGCCTTCCCGTTCCCCCCGGCCTCACCATCATAACCGATGCCTGCGCCCTTTATCACAAGAACGGCCGCGATCTTCCCGAAGAGCTGAAGCTGCAGGTCATGGCCGGCCTGCACGGCATGGAAACCGTGACCGGCAAGACCTTCGGCGGCAGCCACTCGCCGCTACTCATCTCCGTCCGCTCCGGCGCGCGCGCCTCCATGCCCGGCATGATGGATACCGTGCTGAACTTGGGTCTCAACGACCGCACCGTCGAGGCGCTGGGCCACGATGCGGGCGACGCCCGTTTTGCCTGGGACAGCTACCGCCGCTTCATCCAGATGTATGCCGATGTGGTCATGGGCCTCGATCATGAGCTGTTCGAGGAAATTCTCGAGGACGAGAAAGGCCGCCTCGGCCACGAATACGACACCGACATGTCGGCGGTCGAATGGCAGCATGTCGTTTCGCTCTATAAAAAGCTGATCGAAGATGAGCTGGACGAAGCCTTCCCGCAGGACTGTCATGTCCAGCTTTGGGGTGCAATCGGCGCGGTCTTCGCCAGCTGGACCAACCACCGCGCCGTGACCTATCGGCATTTGCACAATATTCCGGGTGACTGGGGCACGGCGGTCAACGTTCAGGCCATGGTCTTCGGCAATCTCGGCTCGTCCTCGGCAACCGGCGTCGCCTTTACCCGCAACCCCTCGACGGGCGAGACGGAGCTTTACGGCGAATTCCTCGTCAACGCTCAGGGCGAAGATGTGGTGGCGGGCATCCGCACGCCGCAATCCATCACCGAGGCCGCGCGTCTTGCCTCCGGCTCCGACAAGCCTTCCATGGAAAAGCTGATGCCGGAGGCGTTCAGCGAATTTCTGGCGATCTGCAAGCGGCTGGAAAACCACTATCGCGACATGCAGGATCTGGAATTCACCATCGAGCGCGGCAAGCTCTGGATGTTGCAGACCCGCTCCGGCAAGCGCACCACCCGCGCGGCGATGAAGATCGCCGTCGATATGGTGGAAGAGGGGCTGATTTCGCAGGAGGAAGCCGTCTGCCGCATCGAGCCCTCGTCGCTCGACCAGCTGCTTCACCCCACCATCGACCCCGGCACATCGCGCCCCATCATCGGCTCCGGCCTGCCGGCCTCTCCGGGGGCGGCGACGGGCGAAATCGTCTTTACCGCCGAAGAGGCGGTTGCGGCGGAAGCCGAAGGCCGCCGCGTCATTCTGGTGCGCATCGAAACCAGCCCGGAAGATATTCACGGCATGCACGCAGCCGAAGGCATTCTGACCACGCGCGGCGGCATGACCAGCCACGCGGCCGTGGTGGCGCGCGGCATGGGCATTCCCTGCGTCACCGGCGCCGGCTCCATGCGTGTCGACATGCGCAACAAGGTGCTGATCGGCGTCGGCTGCATGTTGAAGCGCGGCGATGTCATCACCATCGACGGTTCCTCCGGCCGGGTGCTGAAGGGCGAGGTGCCGATGACGCAGCCGGAACTCTCGGGCGATTTCGGCAAGCTGATGGAGTGGGCAGACAGCCTGCGCCGCATGACCGTGCGCACCAATGCCGACACACCCGCCGACGCCCGCGCCGCCCGCGCCTTCGGCGCGGAAGGCATTGGCCTCTGCCGCACCGAACATATGTTCTTCGAGGGCGACCGCATCCATGTGATGCGCGAGATGATACTCGCCGAAAGCGAAAAGGGCAGGCGGGCGGCGCTCGATGAGCTTCTGCCGATGCAGCGCTCGGATTTCACCGAACTTTTCCAGATCATGCACGGCCTGCCGGTGACGATCCGCCTGCTCGATCCGCCGCTGCACGAATTCCTGCCGAAGACCGATGGCGAAATCGTCGAGGTGGCGGCCGCCATGGGCATGCCGCAGACGGTGTTCCGCCAGCGGCTGGATGCGCTACACGAGTTCAACCCCATGCTCGGCCATCGTGGCTGCCGCCTTGCCATTTCCTATCCGGAAATCGCCGAAATGCAGGCCCGCGCCATTTTCGAGGCCGCCGTTGCGGCAGCTCGCATCACCGGCGCGCCGGTCGTGCCCGAAATCATGGTGCCGCTGGTCGGGCTTCGCTCGGAACTGGATTACGTCACCGAAGTCATCGACGGGGTCGCCGCTGCGGTAGCGCAGGAGACCGGCATGGAGATCGAATATCTGACCGGCACCATGATCGAGCTGCCGCGCGCTGCACTGCGCGCCCATGTGATTGCGGAAGCGGCGGAATTTTTCTCCTTCGGCACCAACGACCTGACGCAGACCACCTTCGGCATTTCCCGTGACGATGCGGCGCGTTTCATCAATACCTATCAGCGCAAGGGCATCATCGAGCGCGACCCGTTCATCTCGCTCGATTTCGACGGTGTGGGAGAATTGATCCGCATCGCCGCCGAACGCGGCCGCCAGACGCGGCCGGAACTGAAACTCGGCATCTGCGGCGAACATGGCGGCGATCCGGCCTCGATCCACTTCTGCGAGGATGCCGATCTCGACTACGTGTCCTGCTCGCCCTTCCGCGTGCCCATCGCCCGCCTGGCTGCAGCGCAGGCAACGCTGGCGGCGAAGAGGGATGAGGGCAGGGTGGCGAGCAATGTCGCCTTCATTCCCGTCAGGGGTTCTGTTGGACGATGATGCGCCGCTCCACCACCACGGGGCGGTAGAACATGTCGCGGTTCATCTGCGCCTGCCAGGCGCGGTTGTCGGCGCGGCGGTCCATTTCCAGATCGAGAAGGCAACCGGCCATCGGGTCCGTGCCGGGGCGGAAACCATAACCCCGGCAAGTCGCCTCATCCCGCGCCCGGCGCTCTTCCGGCGTCAGCGTCTGGCAGGCGGTGAGCGCCAGCATGGCGGCAAGCGCACCGAAGACGATGGAAACGCGCATTTTGTTTCTCCCTTAACATGACTGCCGTACGGCACTTTTATTGCCGCGATTGATACGCCTGTTTTCATGTGGGGAAAAGCCGCGTTGGGGCGGAAAGTTGCATCAATCCGTCATGGAGAATGGCTTGGCAGGCGGCGGCGATAGCGTTGTCAGGCGGAGTGGCGTCGTAAAATCCGACATACTCCCCTTGCTCAGGAATCACGCAGAAAAGACGGCGGGAACAAACCCTGTTGAATGAGCCAGTCGCCGAGCAGAACCGTGAGGATGGCGATGAGGACGATGCCGCCGATAAATGCGAGGAGGCCGAGCGTGGCGCGCGTCCACCGGCGGGTTTGATAGAGGTAAATCGCAAGCCCGATAGGTGCGAGCAGAACGGTGGTGATTTTGGCGGCGGAGCTGCGCCGGAGGTTCCGCTTTTCGGCATCCTCTATCTGCCACCAGGCAAATAGTGTGATGATGCCGATCATCTGCACCAGATCGTTTGCGGTAAAGGAGGTTGGAGGCCCGGCAGGCCAGACGGCCGCGTCTATCAGAAGCCCAAGCGAGATGAAAGCGAGCAGGCCGACATAGATCCAGTTACGTTTCGCCATGCACAGTTTCCGCTCAAAGTTGCGCTCTTGTCCGTGCCGCTATCGCTATCGATGAAATTATCACCGTCAACCCCAAACTATCAGGGAGCAACGGAAATGGTCCGCATGGGGCGTTTCCTTTTTTCACCGGAAACACCCCATGATTATCGCTGTCAGGCCGGCGCTGCTTCCCGGTCGTCGAGTGCGTCGATATCCTTGGCGTTGTTATAGACGGCCTCATCGAGAATGCCCTCGCGCTTGGCGACGATGGTGGGCACCAGCGCCTGGCCGGCGACGTTGACCGCCGTGCGGCCCATGTCGAGGATCGGGTCGATGGCGAGCAGCAGGCCCACACCTTCAAGCGGCAGGCCGAGCGTGGAGAGCGTCAGCGTCAGCATCACCACGGCGCCCGTGAGGCCTGCCGTTGCGGCGGAACCGAGCACGGAGACGAAGACGATCAGCACATATTCCTGAATGCCGAGCGGCACCTGGAAGAACTGTGCGATGAAGATCGCCGAAATCGCCGGATAGATGGCGGCGCAGCCGTCCATCTTGGTGGTGGCGCCGAGCGGCACGGAGAAGGCGGCATATTCGCGCGGCACGCCGAGGCTCTTTTCCGTCACGGTTTCGGTGACGGGAAGCGTGCCGATGGAGGAACGCGACACGAAGGCCAGCTGGATGGCCGGCCACGCGCCCGCAAAGAAGCGCGACGGCTTCAGGCCATGGGCGATCAACAGCGCCGGATAGACCACAAAGAGCACCAGTGCGAGACCGATATAAACGGCCGCCGCATACCAGCCGAGCTGCGACAGCGTTGTCCAGCCATATTGATCGACCGCGCGGCCGAGCAGGCCGATAGTGCCGATGGGGGTGAGGCGGATGACCCACCACAGGATTTTCCGCACGATGGCGAGCAGCGACTGGTTGAAGGCGAGGAACGGCTCCGCCGCCTTGCCTGCTTTCAATGCGGCCACACCAAAGACAATCGACACCACGAGTAGCTGCAGCACATTGAAATTCAACGAGGTGCTGCCGGCGCCGTTGGTGATTTTGGTCGAGGCTTCGAGGCCGAAGACGTTGGCCGGGACGAGGCCCTTCAGGAAGTCGAGCCAGGAGCCGGTGGAGGAGGGCGCCGCTGCTGCCGTATTGGCAATGGCCGTATTGACGCCCGGCTGGATAACGAGGCCGAGCACGATGCCAATGACGACGGCGATCAGCGCGGTGATGGCGAACCACAGAAGCGTCTGCCAGACGAGCTTCGCCGCATTGGAGAGGTTCTTGAGATTGGCGATGGAGGCGACGATGGCCGTGAAGATCAGCGGCGGAACCAGCGCGCGCAAAAGCTGCACGAAAATGCTGCCGATGGTTTGCAGCGTCACCGAAAGCCAGTTCGGGCTGCCGGCGGCATCGGGACCGATGTTGCGCGCAACGAGCCCGAGCAGCAGGCCGATGACCATGGCGATCAGAACCTGAAAGCCGAAATTGCGATAAAAGGGTTTAGGCCCGGAGGGGCCGGCGGACGTCGTTGCCTGTGACATGACATGTCTCTTTATTGTGCAAGAAAACGAGAATGTTGCACTTTTTACACGCATTCTCGAGGGAGGTCGCCGAGAATACGCCGATTTCCTCAGCAATTAAGGGATGAACGTGCGTATTTGTTGCGTTGCCGGGGAATAATTCTCTTTAGGTGAGGCAATGCGGAAAAATATTCCGCTCCTTCGTCGCCTTCGACGTCAGAGTCTTAAAACCTATAGTTTGGCAGTGTCATAGCCTGATATTCCGTCACCCCGGACCTGATCCGGGGTCAAGCGCGATCAAGTCCTTGATCGCAAAAGACTCATTCCTCACGGCGCAGCATGGCTGGATGCCGGATCATCCTCGGGCTTGTTCCGGGGACCGGCATGACGGAGACGTTCGCGCGCTTTAGCGTACGGATCGCCTCCTCCTTTGTTTTCCTCGCCGCAAATCCGGTCTATGACATCATATGCAGGTGATTCCCTGCCAGAATTCGGGTGCAACGCTTTTTAGCCAATGCGATCTAACGGATATCCGCTTTCATGACTGTGCGTTTCGTCCGGCCTTTTTCGGTTGCAGCCTATCTTTCCCGCTATCTCGGTCTTGCGGCGCTTGTGCTGTTTCTCATCGCCGCCGGCATCCACCGTTTCGGGCCGCTGACGATGCCCGATCTGGTCGGTCTCATCATCATCGCTGCCGGCATTGCTCTCGCGGCCGTGCTTCTGGCGTTGATCGGGCTTGAGCGGCTGTGGACCAGGGCCGCGCGCGGCGGCCTTTCGGCGCTTGCGGCGCTGCTCCTCTCGGCCCTGCCGCTCGGCGTGGTCGGTTACGGCGCTTTCCTTTATTGGCAACAGCCGAAGATTTACGACATCTCCACCGATCTGACCGACGTGCCGGAATGGCTGGTGACGCCCGCGGCCAACCAGCAATGGCTGGTGCGGCCCGCGACTATCACCAAGACCGACCGCGATGCGCAGATGGAGGCTTATGCCAGTCTCGCCGGCCGCCGTTATGAAGGCGCAATCGACCGCATCTATGCCGCCGCCAAAAAAATGGCCGCCGCCCAGAATATCCGCATCGTCCACACGAAGGGGGTGATCGGGGCGGAAGATGCGCCCTCCGCCGGCGTTCCGGAGCAGGACAGGACGCAGCCTGCGGAAGAGGGGCCGGTCGAAGATCTGCCCTCCATCGTGCCGGTGCCCATGGCCCGCCCGACCGATGCGCCGTTGCCCACTTTCTTTAACGGTAGCGGTGTGGTGCTGATGCAGGGCGAAACGCGCACGCGCATCTGGGGCCTGCGTTTCGATATCCTCATCCGCCTCAAGGAAGAGGCCGAAACCACCATCGTCGATGTCCGCGTCGCCTCCCGTTACGGCCCGCACGATCTCGGTATGGGTGCGGCGATTGCGGAGGCCTATCTCGATGCGCTGGATGCGGAGATGCAGGGGTTGAACGACAATTGAGGGCCTTTGGAGGGTGAAGACTGACGAAGTCGCCCCGAAACCTCTTTCCCGTCATGCTCGGGCTTGTCCCGAGCATCTGCTACGCCGCGATTGAATGAGACGTAATTGGATCCGCGGGACAAGCCCGAGGATGACGTCGCGGGTGAGAGGCTGCATATTTGGGCCTCACAGGCTCGAAGACTTGTTGCGTGCCTGTCGTTTCTTTACGCCGGAAAATACTCACCCAGCAGCGAAGGCGCGCCGTCCGTCTGCACCTCGCCCTTTTCGATCAGGTCTTCGATATGCGCGAGCACGGAAAGTGCGGCCGCGCCATGCAGGCGCTTGTCGGTGCTGGCATAGATCACCTTCACCATCTCGGCGATCAGCCGGTCGCCTTCACGGATACGCTTCAGAACCGCCTTTTCGCGCATGCGGCGGTGGGCGCGCAAGCCCCGCATGAAGGCGGCGGGATCGGTGACCGGGCCGCCATGGCCGGGCAGGAACAGCCGGTCGTCGCGGGTGAGCAGCCGTTCCAGCGAGGCCATGTAATCGCTCATCGCCCCATCCGGCGGCGCGACGATGGTGGTGGCCCAGGCCATGACGTGATCGGCGGAAAAGACGATGTCGCTGCCCTCGAGCGCGAAGGCGGCGTGGTTGGCCGTGTGTCCCGGCGTATGCAGCGCGGTAAGCCGCCACCCGTCGCCGGAAAGGCTTTGGCCGTCGCCAAGCGCGATATCGGGTAGAAAAGCCGTATCGGAACTTTCGGCAAAGGGGTTTGTCTCGCCCACGTGCAGCGGGCGCGCGGCACGGTGTGGACCTTCGGCCACCGTTATCGCCCCCGTCGCCTCCTTCAGCCGGCGGGCAAGCGGCGAGTGATCGCGATGGGTATGGCTGACGAAGATATGGGTGACCTCGCGGCCCTTCAGCGCCGCCATCAGCGCCTGAAAATGCGCCTCATCCTCCGGACCGGGATCGATGACGGCGACGGAACGGTCGCCGACGATATAGGAGTTGGTGCCATGGAAGGTGAAGGCGGAAGGATTGTTGACGGTGATGCGCTGGATCAGCGGAGCGACGGGAACCGCCGCGCCATAGGCCGGCTGGAAATCGAGATCGAATGCCGGGTCCGCCATCGAGACCTCCTGAAAAATGCCATGCCAGCTTGAGCCGCAGCCTCAACCGCGCCATCGCCAAGCCCTAACATGCGAACTTCGCCACGGCACCCAAAAAGCTTGAATTTTGTGAAAAAATAAGTCGCCGGGTCATTGCCGGGCCGGGCAGGCTTTGCTAATCAGGCGCGGTTCAGGCAGCGGCGTTTCGCCTTCGCTGCCCTGTTGGGGCGTCGCCAAGCGGTAAGGCACCGGTTTTTGGTACCGGCATTCCCAGGTTCGAATCCTGGCGCCCCAGCCATCTCTTCCAAAGTCAGAACAACATTCGCAGGTCCCGGCGACCATCGATCACGCGGACGATTTCCACGGAATATATTTCGCCGTCATCGGTATCCGGAACGGTTTCGTAGAGAATGACATAAGGTGCTTCAACGAGCATACGGGCAGACGGAAAAATTTCCGGATGGCGTTCGCCAAGGTGAGGATGGTTGACCAAGCGCTCCGCTTTGGCGCGGAACCGGGCGAAATATCGCTCTGCGGCAAGAGGCTGTGATTTGCCGATATCGATATAGATTTTCTTCACATCGCTACGCGCGCGGGGCGTCCAGACAAGCTTAGTGGTCACGATTTTTCAACGAGGCCAGTTCTGCACGCGCTTCATTGAGCGCCTCGTCAAAATCCACTTCGGTTGAGCCGCCACTGGCTTTGCCCTCAGCCCACAATGCGCGCAGCTTGGCGATGTCGTCGCGTCGCTGAACCCATTTTGCCGACCAGTCTCGCATCGCCTCACGGATGACTTCGCTGCTGCTGGCATAAGCACCGCTTTCCACGGCGTCACGCAAAATCTCGGCGTGCTGCGGCGTCATCGAAACGCTGATCTTTTCAACGTTGGCCATGTCATTTCTCCATGGGTATTGGTAGGAATTATTACCACCAACTGGTTTTTAGCGCGAGATATTTTTTCGACGGCTAGTGGGAATGCACCGGAAGATGCCGGTGCGGGTGGAGAAGCCATCTCCAACAAAAACGCCGCGCATCCAGAGACACGCGGTGTCAATCTTAAATCTCGCGAGATGCCTTAAAGCGCGATATCCGGCACCTTCTTCACCGGCGCACCCGCAGGCGCCGCACCGGCGCCCTTCAGCGCCTCGAGGTCGATCTGCGGCGGGGTTGGCAGTTGCAGGTGTTCGGCCGTATAGGCCCATTCCTGCTGCACCTTTTCCGGGTCGTCATTGAGCTTCGTACCATAGCTCGGCACGATCTGGCGGATCTTGGCCTGCCATTCAGGCGTCGCCACCTTGTCCTTGAACACCTTTTCCAGAACGCTGAGCATGATCGGCGCGGCCGTGGAAGCGCCTGGCGAAGCGCCGAGCAGGCCGGCGATGCTGCCGTCCTTGGCGGCGACGACTTCGGTGCCGAGCCGCAGAACGCCGCCCTTTTCTTCGTCGCGCTTGATGATCTGCACGCGCTGGCCGGCCTGCCACAGGCGCCATTCGCCCTGCTTGGCATTCGGGAAATATTCCTTCAGCGCGGCAAAACGGTCGTCATCCGACATCATCAGCTGGCCGGCGAGATATTCCACCAGCGGATATTCATCGATGCCCACACGCACCATCGGCCAGGCATTGCTGGTGGTGACGGAGGAGACGAGATCGAAATAGGAACCTTCCTTCAGGAACTTGGTGGAGAAGGTGGCGAAAGGTCCGAACAGGATGACGCGCTTGCCGCCCAGCACGCGGGTATCGAGATGCGGCACCGACATGGGCGGCGAGCCGACCGAGGCCTTGCCGTAAGCCTTGGCAAGATGCTGCATCGTCACGTCGGGGTTCTCGTTGATGAGGAATGAGCCGCCCACCGGGAAGCCGGCATAATCGTCCGCTTCCGGAATGCCGGACATCTGCAACAGATGCAGCGCGCCGCCGCCGGCGCCGATGAACACGAATTTTGCATCCACCACCTGTTCGGCATCGGTCTTGGTGTTGGTGTAGGTCACGCGCCAGCTGCCATCGGCATTGCGCTGGATGTCAGAGACTTCGCTATTGACCTGCAGGTCGAAATTCTGGTCGCCCTGCAGATGGGAGACGAATTGCCGGGTGATTTCGCCGAATTCCATGTCGGTGCCGAGCGGCGACCACGTCGCGCCGATCTTCTGGGAAGGATCGCGGCCTTCCATCATCAGCGGCACCCACTTCTTGATCTGCTCGGGATCGGTGGAATATTCCATGCCGGCGAAAAGCGGGCTGGCCTTCAGCGCCTGATAGCGCTTTTCCAGATAAGCGACGTTCTCGTCACCCCAGACGAAGCTCATATGCGGCGTGTGGTTGATGAAGGAGCGCGGGTTCTTCAAAACGCCGTTGCGCACCTGCCAGGCCCAGAACTGCCGGGAAATCTGGAAGGATTCGTTGATGTTGACGGCCTGGGTGATCTTGATGTTGCCGTTGTCGTCTTCCGGCGTGTAGTTGAGCTCGGCAAGCGCCGAATGGCCGGTGCCGGCATTGTTCCAGCCGTTCGAGCTTTCAAGCGCCACGCCATCCAGCCGCTCCAGCATCTGCATCGACCAGGTGGGCTCTAGTTCACGCAGCCAAACACCGAGCGTCGCGCTCATGATGCCGCCGCCGATCAAAAGCACATCGACCTTCTTGGCAGCCGTATTGGCGAGAAGAGGTGTAACTGGCAGCGCCGCTGCGGCAATGCCGGCAAGCGCGCCGCCCAGAACCTGTCGGCGGTTCATGGGAAATGCGTTGGAAAGGGATGTTTCCTGCGAAAGATCAGTGAGCTGGGATTTGTCTTGATCGATGGGAGTCACGGCCATACCTGATTCTTGTTTTGTGTTAAAAACATTCCTCCCGTTCGCCCCGTTACAGCAAAGCGCAAACCGGCACAACCCGGACTCTTTCACTCCAGTTCAAGCAGTTTTGCAGGGATTTTGCAGGGACATATGGTCGCAACGGCCAATTTTGCGGTTTTGTCGATCGTCATTTTTATGACGGCGAAGATTTGCCGACGCTTTCAAACGGTTGAAAGGGTTCTGTGAGCGGGATATCGCGCAAAGGCGGATATGACGCTGTTTTCGGCGCGTCCCGGGTCGCGGGGTGCGGCTATAGGCAAAATTTTTTTCAGAAAAATGACAATAATCCCGAAAAAGTGAAAAGGCCCGCCGGTTCGGGCGGGCCTTGCTGCGTCTGGCCTGTGGCCGAAGATCAGTCTGCGGCAAGGAATTCCGCGCAATAGCTCGGGCCGTTGATGCCGGGGCGGTCGGAAACCGTGCGCACGGCGGTAATCTTGTAATCGCTGGAAACGACGAGCTGCACCGTGCAGGAGAGCGAGGCGGTGCGGGCGGGCGAGATCTGGCGACCCTTCTTGCCATCCTTGCCTTCTTCGAACCTGGCCGGAATGGTGGCCTTCCTGTAGCCGCCGCGCCAGTTATAGACGGTGGAGCTGCCGGTTTCCGTATCGCTGAGCGGCGGGCCGAATTTCGCGAAGAAAATGCCTGCGGACTGGCCGACCCAGCGGGTCTCAACGGGGCTCTTCTGGGTAAAAGAGGGAGTGGAGCCGCCCGTGGAAGTGGTGCAGGCCGAGAGCGCAATGGCAAACGCTGCAAGCGTTACGCTGCGAGATAGCATGGTGAAATGTCCTTTGTGCCGTGTCCGGCTTCCCGCCGGTCATTCCGTTCCCCTAGCAGATTTGGAGACGGCGGGCAGGGGAGGTGTGCGGCTCGATGAAAATTTCCTGCCACAATTGCTTTTTTGTAACGTTTTGAGGCCTTCCAGCCCGTGCCGCAGGCTCCTGGCAGGGTTGTTTCAACAGATGGGAAAAACTTGTCACAAAAAATGCAATAAGCCGCTTGTCGAATGCCGGAGGCTGGTCTATAGAAGCGCCGCTGGTCACGGAGTGTAGCGCAGTCTGGTAGCGCACCACGTTCGGGACGTGGGGGTCGGAGGTTCGAATCCTCTCACTCCGACCAGCTTGAAGCCCAATAGTTACAGCGGCTTGCAACTCATCCCGAAAATTCCAATATCGAAATCTCGCACCGAAACCGGACCTGTGAAAACCTGTTCCGGCTGGACTGCATTCGCCGCTCGCGTCTGAAAATCAGGGCGAAGGCGCGAATAAGTGCGTTCAAATTGCCGTTCTTCAATCGGTATCCGCTTTGAGAGGGCGTGTTTCTTTCCACATTCCCTCACGGATGCGAATCGTCGCCGTCAAACAGGGGATGAATCGCTTCGGCGGACTCTTCTTGTCGCCACCCGGCGTCCCAACAAAAGAGGCCCGTCGCTCCGCCAAGCGCCAGGCCTCAATGTCGCGGCCTGTTTCAGGGGACGCGCGACAGGAATCGTCTTAGAAGCCTCAATTCTTCTTCACAATCCAAGAAGTTATCCATCACCGTCGGGGGCCCTGAATTTCAGGGGCATCGTCGCGATCAACTTATCGCGATCAAAAAGAGGCCCGCTGCTTTTTCAAACAACGAGCCTCTATTGGGCCGCTTGGCGGAGCGACCGCATGCAAATTCGCCTTTCGTGCATGAACGTCGAATGAACAAACAGCTTTTTATGCCGCCGAGAAACAACCCGTAAAAATCAGGAGAGCGGCATGGATCGGAAAGCCGTCTCAGCCGTTATCTAACCATACAACAATGGAGGATAGCATGCTGAAGGGTATCGCATTGTGGGCTATGGGCGTTCCGATCTTCGTGATCATTCTGCTTTATATGTTCGTGTTTTAAGCCATCCGCAGTCTCTGACACGGAAAAGGCTCTGAAACGAAAAAGGCGACCGCTTTAACGGTCGCCTTTTGTTTGTCTGAGGGTGCCTGTCAGCCCAGATCGCCGATCAGCCGCGCGGCCGTTGCGCCGTCCGTGCGGCGGATGTCGATCTCATCGCGGTGCTTGGCGAGGAGCTCGCTGGCCAGCAGCTTTTCCGCAAGATCGGCGGGCAGCGAGAGAATGA
The DNA here is from genome assembly GCF_027157905.1 of Agrobacterium sp. LMR679. Taxonomy (NCBI): domain Bacteria; kingdom Pseudomonadati; phylum Pseudomonadota; class Alphaproteobacteria; order Hyphomicrobiales; family Rhizobiaceae; genus Agrobacterium; species Agrobacterium sp. LMR679. The sequence goes on from NZ_JAPVOJ010000002.1 coordinate 1,913,612, forward strand.
CCCGGTCGCCCTTTTCTTCCGTCGCACCAACGCTGCGCTTGCCGGCGATCATGCCGCCCGCAACCGTGTTGTTGGTGTCGGGGTCGATCAGAATGAAGGAACCGGTCGAGCGGTTCTGTTCATAGGGATCGAAGATCGCCGTCTCGTCGAAGGAAAGCCGCACCTTGCCGATGGCGTTCATCGGCAGCGAGGTTTCATGCGCCTGCCATTCGCCTTCCTTCAGGTTCAGCTGGCTGACAGGCTGTACGCTGACGCGCTGGCGGCGGCTGCCGCTTTTCAGCCAGTAGCGTTTGCCTGCCTCGATACCGCCCGGCTGCAACGCCACGATCTGGGCGTCGAAGGCAAGGCCCGTCTGCGGCTGCGCCTCGATGGAGACGATCATGTCGCCGCGCGACACATCCACCTGACGGTCGAGCACGAGCGTGACCGCATCGCCCGCCACGGCGGCGTTGCGCACCAGATCGAAGGTGACGATCTGCTTGACGTTCGCGACCATGCCGGAGGGCAGGACGACGACGCTGTCGCCCGGCTTTACCGAACCGCCGGCAACCGTGCCCTGATAACCGCGGAAGCTTTCACCGGGGCGCGAGACGCGCTGCACCGGCAGGCGGAAGCCGCCGGATTGCGCGGAGCGCACCGTGGCAAGCTCCAGCGTCTCCACCAGCGTCGGGCCTTCATACCAGGGCATGGAGGCCTTGCCGGAGAGAACGACGTTTTCACCCTTCAGCGCCGACATCGGAATGGCGGTGATCTGCTTGATGCCGAGATTGGACGCGAAATCGCGGAATTCATGGGCGATCAGCTCGAAACCGGCCTTGTCGTAATGCGTCAGGTCGATCTTGTTGACCGCCAGCACGAATTGCCGGATACCCATCAGCGCCGCAATGGTGGCGTGACGGCGCGTCTGTTCCAGAATGCCGGTGCGCGCATCGACGAGCAGCACGGCGAGATCGGCGGTGGAAGCGCCGGTCGCCATGTTGCGGGTATATTGCTCATGGCCGGGCGTGTCGGCCACGATGAAGGCGCGACGGTCGGTGGCGAAATAGCGATAGGCGACATCGATGGTGATGCCCTGTTCGCGCTCCGCCTGAAGACCGTCGAGCAGCAGCGCAAAATCGGGCAGGCCGAGATCGTTCTGCTTGCCGCTGTCGCGATGCAGTGTTGCGGCCTGGTCTTCCTTGACAGCCTTGGTGTCCCAGAGAAGACGGCCGATCAGGGTCGACTTGCCGTCATCGACGCTGCCGCAGGTGATGAGACGTAAAGGGCGCGTATCGCGCGCTGCCTTCGAATGCTCGGCAAAGGGCAGAATGGTTGCGGAAGGGAGGGGGTGTTGGCGGCGGCAGTGCTCATCAGAAATACCCCTCGCGCTTCTTCTTCTCCATTGAGCCGGACTGGTCGCGGTCAATCGCGCGGCCCTGCCGTTCGGAAACGGTGGCGATTTCGAGTTCCGCGATGACTTCCTGAAGCGTCGCCGCCTCGGACCGGATCGCCCCGGTCAGCGGGAAGCAGCCGAGCGTGCGGAAGCGGATCGAGCCGTGCTTGATCTCTTCGCCGGGCAACAGCTCCAGCCGCTCGTCTTCAGCAAGGATCATCATGCCGTCGCGTTCGACATAGGGGCGCTCGGCGGCGTAATAGAGCGGCACCAGCGGAATGTTTTCCGCCTCGATGTAACGCCAGATATCCACTTCGGTCCAGTTGGAGAGCGGGAAGGCGCGCACGCTTTCGCCCTTGCGGACCATGCCGTTATAGATGTTCCACAGTTCCGGGCGCTGGTTGCGCGGGTCCCATTTATGGTCGGGCGTGCGGAAGGAATAGATGCGTTCCTTGGCGCGGCTCGCCTCCTCGTCACGGCGCGCGCCGCCGAAGGCCGCATCGAACTGGCCGGCATCGAGCGCCTGGCGCAGCGCTTCGGTCTTCATGATGTCGGTGTAAAGCGCCGAACCGTGGGTGAAGGGCGTTACGTTTTCGCTCGCACCGCGCGGGTTGGTGTAGGAAATCAGGTCGAGATCGTATTCCTTGACGATATTGTCGCGGAATTCGATCATTTCCTTGAACTTCCAGCCGGTATTGACGTGCAGCAGCGGGAAGGGAATGCGGCCGGGGAAAAACGCCTTGCGCGCCAGATGCAGCAGCACGGAACTATCCTTGCCGATGGAATAGAGCATCACGGGCTTGTCGAATTCGGCGGCGACTTCGCGGAAGATGTGAATGGCTTCGTTTTCAAGCGCCTTCAGATGGGGATCGAGCGGCGGCTTGGATGCGACAGTATTCTTGCTGTCCGTCTCGTGGACTGCGTTGGACATTGTGAACTCCGGGAATGTACTGAATGATTATCGTTGCGGGATGGCGGAAATGGCGGATGTCTGCTCCGCACCGGCGACGTGAAGACCGCATTCGCGCTTCTCGTCGTTTTCCCACCACCATCGTCCGGCGCGCTCAGGCTCGCCGGGCTTGATGGCGCGCGTACACGGCTCACAGCCGATGGAGGGGTAACCACGCTGATGCAACGGGTTGACGGGGATGTTTTCCCTGGCGACATGCGCCCGGATAAGGTCGATATCCCAGTCAGCCAAAGGATTGATCTTGATGAGATTGCGATCCGCATCAAATTCGGCGAACGGCGTCGTGGCGCGATTGCCGGACTGGCCGCGGCGAAGGCCGGTGATCCAGAAGGCGGCGCCTTCCAGCGCCTTGCCGAGCGGGATCAGCTTTCTGACATGACAGCAGGCGTGACGGGCTTCGACGCTTTCGTAAAAACCGTTCAGGCCGTATTTTTCGGCATAGGCGTCGATATCGTCCTGCTCCGGGCGGAAGCGGCGGATTTCGATGCCGAAACGCTCTTCGGTTTCATCGATGAGATCGACGGTTTCCTTAAACAGCCGGCCGGTTTCGAGCGTCACGACGTCGATCGGCAGGCGATGCGTGCCGATGGCGGCCGTAATGACCTGATCCTCGATGCCGAGGCTGGTGGTGAAGACCGCCCGCCCGCCGAGGCCGGCGATAAACGAAAGCCGACCCGCCAGATCGAGCCCGGCAAGCGTGGCATCGAGGGAAGCGGCATCGGCAGAGGCATTTGCTGAATTGATCGTCATTGTCACGTCCGGGATTTCCATGGCCGATTATTGTTGAAATCCGGTTATCCGCGAACAGAAATGACAGTCTTTGTGCGCTGCACTTGAGAGCAAAAATGCCTCACGCGCGCAGGGTATGAGCAAAAGATACCCGTTCACCTTCTTCGCAGCTTGGATTTGAATTGTGACAACTTCTGCGCTAAGCCGGAATTGCCGGGTTTCCGGGCTTGTGGTCTACTGGTTTTACGATGATTTCGCAGAAGGCAAAATATGCGCTGAGGGCGCTCCTTTCGCTGGCCAAGGCCGACGGGGCCTGTCCTGTGCAGATTTCCGACATCGCCCGCGAACAGGCCATTCCGAAAAAGTTTCTGGAGCAGATCCTTCTCGAAATGAAGAAGGAACGTCTCGTCGAAAGCCGGCGTGGCAAGCAGGGCGGTTATCTTCTGGCGCGCCCGGCCGCAGACATCACCTTCGGCGAGGTGCTGCGCCTCATCGACGGGCCGCTTGCCCCCTTGCCCTGCCTGTCGCAGACCGCCTATCGCCGCTGCGAGGATTGCGACGGTGAAAAGCAGTGCGAAATCCGCCACGTCTTTGCCCGCGTGGCCGATGCGACGCGCAACATCCTTTTCAACACCACCATCGCCGATGCGGTGGCGGGTGTCGAAGTGCCCGAGCTTTTGACGGCCTGACACTCGTCTTTTTCACGTTTCGCTGTCGAGAATTTGCAATGACGGCCCTCAACCTGTCCGTCATTCCGGCCTTGAGCCGGAATCCAGCCGACGCGCGTCTGCGCGGCGAAACGACTCCTTCAGCCCAAGTCCTTGGGCTGGCCGGATTCCGGCTCAGGGCCGGAATGACGGATGAGGAGATTGTAATGATCCCCCTGCCTCGTTCCTTCCAAACGAAAAAATCGTCTAAAACCCCATAATATTTTTCGCCGTCAGCGCAAAAAATCGTCAAAAATGTGAAACGGTTTTGCATTCAGCAAAGTTTTACACGACGCTTGTTGCGCCTTTCGCTTATGCTGCGCTGTATTTGTTGCCCGGGAAAACGCTCTCGGGAAACACTTTTTCGATCGTATTCGGCCTCATTGACCAACTCTACTCAACCGGTAGAGTTAAGCCATCGCAATCAGGAGGGAATACCGATGTCCAAGCTTCTGTCCGGTTTGAGCGTTGTTGCGCTTAGCCTCTCACTGGCACTTGGCGGCGCTGGCTCGGCCGCCGCGCAGACCAAGCTGCTCAACGTGTCCTACGATCCGACCCGTGAACTCTACAAGGACTTCAACGAAGCCTTTGCCAAGAAGTGGAAGGCCGATACGGGTGAGGACGTCACGATCCAGCAGTCTCATGGCGGCTCCGGCAAGCAGGCGCGTTCGGTCATTGACGGTCTGGAAGCGGACGTCGTGACGCTGGCGCTGCAGAGCGATATCGATGCCATCGTCCAGAACTCCGGCAAGATCAACAAGGACTGGCGCACCCGCCTGCCGCATAATTCCTCGCCTTACACCTCCACCATCGTTTTCCTGGTGCGCAAGGGTAACCCGAAGGGCATCCATAATTGGGGCGATCTGGTGAAGGGTGACGTGCAGATCGTCACGCCGAACCCGAAGACCTCGGGCGGTGCGCGCTGGAACTATCTGGCGGCCTGGGCCTGGGCAAACGAAGAATTCAAGGGCGATCAGGACAAGATCAAGGCCTATGTCGGCGAGCTCTACAAGCGCGCCCCGGTTCTCGACACCGGCGCCCGCGGCTCCACGGTGACCTTCGCCCAGCGCCAGATCGGCGACGTGCTGCTCGCCTGGGAAAACGAAGCCTATCTCGCCGGCCAGGAATTCGGCGCTGACGCCTTCGATATCGTCGTGCCGCCGATCTCGATCCTTGCCGAACCGCCGGTTGCCGTGGTTGACGCCAATGTCGACGCCAAGGGCACCCGCAAGGCGGCGGAAGCCTATCTGCAGTATCTCTATTCCGACGAGGGCCAGAATATTGCGGCGAAGCACTTCTACCGTCCGTCCAACCCGGCTGTCGTCTCCAAGGATCTGCTCAAGCAGCTGCCCGACATCAAGCTCGTCACCATTGACGACCCGCAGTTTGGCGGTTGGGCCAAGGCGCAGCCTGAACATTTTGGTGACGGCGGCATCTTCGACCAGATTTACAAGCCCGCAAAGTAAGCGGATGATGGGCTGAAAAGAGATCGCCCGCGTCCGCACGGACAACAGAAAACAAAACCCGATCGACCGGACACCGTGCCGGTCGATACTTTATAATAAACGCCGGGGAACACCGGCTCCCAGAGAGCATTTCCAGGAAAAGCGGACCCCGGTTTCCTGTCCGGAAATGCGCCAAACTAAAGATTATCCGGAGCCTTGATGAGCAATAATACTTCCGGAAACAGGTGGAAATGGCGGCAGTCGAGCGTCATACCGGGCTTCGGCCTGACGCTTGGTTACACAGTGACCTATCTGTTTCTCATCATTCTTATTCCGCTTGGCGGCCTTGTCTGGTCCACGGCGAAACTGGGTTTTTCAGATTTCATTGCGATTGTCACGGATAGCCGCACGCTGAATGCGCTGCGTGTCAGTTTCGGAACGGCATTTCTTGCCGCGCTGGTCAACGCGGTCTTCGGCGTCATCGTCGCCTGGGTGCTGACGCGTTACCGTTTTCCCGGCCGCCGTTTCGTCGATGCCATCGTCGATCTGCCTTTTGCCCTGCCGACGGCGGTCGCCGGTATCGCGCTGACCACGCTTTACGCCAATCGCGGCTGGGTCGGTTCGCTGTTCGAACCCTTCGGCATCAAGATCGCGTTCACGCCGACCGGCATTGTCATCGCGCTGATCTTCATCGGCCTGCCATTCGTGGTCCGCACCGTGCAGCCGGTCATGGAAGAAATCGACCGGCAGGTGGAGGAGGTGGCCGCCACGCTTGGCGCGAACCGTTTCCAGACCATCACCCGCGTTCTGCTGCCGAGCCTGACACCCGCGATCCTTACGGGTTTCGCGCTCGCCTTCGCACGCGGCGTCGGGGAATACGGTTCGGTCATCTTCATCGCCGGCAATATTCCCTACGTCTCGGAAATCGCGCCGCTCCTCATCGTCATCCGGCTGGAAGAATTCAATTATGCGGCCGCGACCGGCATCGCCACCATCATGCTGATCATCTCGTTCGCCATGCTGTTCCTCATCAATCTCATTCAGGCCTGGAGCCGCAAGAGGTACGGTTATGTCTGAGACCGCTTCCCGCACGTCCCCCCGGCCGTTCCGCGACCCCGCCAGCGAGAGCTTTCCCGCCCGGCTGGCGTTGATCGCGATAGCCTTCCTCTTCCTCGCCGCCTTTCTGGTTCTGCCGTTGGTCTCGGTCTTCTTCGAAGCCTTCCGCAAGGGTGCGGAAAGCTTCTGGGAGGCGATTGTCGAACCGGACGCGCTCTCCGCCATCCGCCTGACCCTGCTCGTCGCCGCCATTTCCGTGCCGCTCAACCTCATCTTCGGGGTGATGGCCGCCTGGGCGATTGCGAAATTCGAGTTCAAGGGCAAGGCATTCCTGATCACGCTCATCGACCTGCCGTTCTCGATCTCGCCGGTCATATCGGGCCTCGTCTATGTCATCCTGTTCTCGTCCCACAGCGTTCTGGGGCCATGGCTGAAGAGCTATGGCATCGAGATCCTCTTCGCCGTGCCGGGCATCGTGCTCGCCACCATCTTCGTCACCTTTCCTTTCGTCGCGCGCGAACTGATCCCGCTGATGCAGGATCAGGGCAATGGCGACGAGGAGGCGGCGATTTCGCTCGGTGCTTCGGGCTGGCAGACCTTCTGGTATGTCACGCTGCCGAATATCAAATGGGGCCTGCTTTACGGGGTGCTGCTCTGCAACGCCCGCGCCATGGGCGAGTTCGGCGCCGTCTCGGTGGTCTCGGGCCATATTCGCGGCGAAACCAACACCATGCCGCTGCATGTCGAGATACTCTACAATGAGTACAATATGGGCGCGGCCTTTGCGGTGGCGACGCTGCTCGCCGGTCTGGCGCTCGTGACGCTCATTCTCAAAACCATTCTCGAAATACGCTTTGGCGCGGGCAACGCAGCCGGCAAGCATTGAAAGGCATCTTCATGGAAGTGAAAGTTTCCGGCATCACCAAGCAGTTCGACCGCTTTCCGGCGCTGAACGACGTGTCGCTCGACATTCGTTCCGGCGAGCTGATCGCGCTGCTCGGTCCTTCCGGCTCCGGCAAGACGACGCTGCTGCGTCTCATCGCCGGTCTCGAACAGCCGACGACCGGCCAGATTTTCTTCGGCAACGAGGATGCCTCGCATCGCACGGTGCAGGAGCGCAATGTCGGTTTCGTGTTCCAGCACTACGCCCTGTTCCGCCATATGACGGTGGCCGACAATATCGCCTTTGGCCTGAAGGTCCGGCCCTCCGCCAAGCGTCCGCCGAAGGCCGAAATCCGCAGGCGGGTCTCCGAACTTCTCGACATGGTGCATCTCTCCGGTCTTGAGAAGCGCTACCCCTCGCAGCTTTCAGGCGGTCAGCGCCAGCGCGTGGCGCTTGCCCGCGCTGTGGCCATCGAGCCGAAGGTGCTGCTCCTCGATGAACCTTTCGGCGCGCTCGACGCCAAGGTGCGCAAGGAGCTGCGCCGCTGGCTGCGCGAATTCCACGATCGCACCGGCCACACCACCGTCTTCGTCACCCACGATCAGGAAGAGGCGCTGGAACTGGCAGACCGCGTCGTCGTCATGAGCCAGGGCAAGATCGAACAGGTCGGCACGGCGGACGATGTCTACGACACGCCCAACTCTCCCTTCGTTTTCTCCTTCATCGGCGAATCCTCCAGCCTGCCGGTGACGATCCGCGACGGCCATGTGCTGTTCCAGGGCGAAAGCATCGGCATCGACGAGAGCGGCTCTGGCGAGGGCGAGCTTTTCTTCCGCCCGGAAGATGTGGTGCTGACGCAAGAGAAGGACGCGCTTTATGGCAAGGTCACCACCTGTCGCCGCCTGGCCGGCACCCGCATCGCCGAAATCGACATCGCCAATAACGGCCATGAGCCCTATCACCTCGAAATCGAAGTGCCGCTCAACGCCGCCGTGGCGGTAGGGGCGGAACTGCGCTTCCGGCCGACGCGGTGGAAGGTGTTCGGGAAGAAATAGGAGAGAAGTGACCGCAATTGACGGTCGCTGATCCGGCGCTCTCCCCAGTTCGCCGTCATACCGGCCTCGAGCCGGTATCCAGCCAGCCCAAGTCTTTGGGCTGAAAGGAGTCCTCTCGTCGCGCAGACGCGCGCCGGCTGGATGCCGGGTCAAGCCCGGCATGACGGAAGAGGTGTGTCACGAGTAGCCTCGAGCATCGAGCTTGCCGCGCCGGCACTCGAGGCACAGATTTCCCCAATCGTCGAAGTAATACGCAAAAACGGAAAAGGGCCGCCAAAGCGACCCTTCCATGAGTTTGGTCCTGTTTACAGACCCGGGACTGTTTCTCAACGTTCCGAAGGCAAGAGGTTTTACAACGAGGGCTGCCCCGTCGAAAACACACCCTTTCCATTGCCTGCACCAGAGACCGAAATCTCACTAGACATTGGATCACCTCCTTCCGATACGTTGAACATAACTAGAAGGTAGTACGATTCGTCAGTAATGCAAGAGGGATTACTTCCTGGGGACGCCCGGCACCTATGCCGCATCTGCGGCCTTTACGTCGAATTCGAAGTGGATGCTGTCATAGGCAAACTCGAGGCCAGCCTCGTTCCGGTCGATGACGCCCGCATGGAGGAGCGACGTCACATCGCGATGAACGGCCTGTACGTCCCGTCCGACCCGACGGGCAACCTCCCGGATAGAAAGCGGTCCCTGTCCGGCCAGAGCTTTGACGATGGCAAGGCGAAGCGGCGCGAGAATGCGGTGCAGGTCCTCATAGCTTGAAAATTCGACGGATGGTTTCGCCTCCACCGGCTTTCCGGACATGGCCAGATTACCGGCGGCAACAAAGCGGCTCTTGATATCCTTGATCGTGCTGAGACGGACGGTGAGTGCGGTCATGACAAAATCCTTTCCATATCCACCTGAAAAGCATCGAACAGGGCTTCGAGCGTCGTGAAGGCGATGGTGTCTTCACGCCCGTCCATATGACGATGATCGCCTTTGCCGCGCTCATTGTCATAACGCAGAACACATTCCCCTTTGATCACCAGCGCCAGCCGATATTTGAACGGGTGGAGACTGCCGGGAACAGGCTCAGGCAGATGCCACAGGACAACCTCGAAGAAGGCCGTCTCGTCGATCACTTTGCGCGTCTTTTCGAGCAGAATAGCCTTCATGTTGTTATTTGTGACAACACTTTAGTGTGTTGTCAATGAAAACAACGATGGCGCTCAGAGCATCACGACACCCGCATCACAATCTTGCCGATATGATTGCTGCTTTCCATCAGCCGGTGCGCTTCCACGACCTCGTCCAGCGTAAAGACCCGGTTGATGACAGGCGCGAGCTGGCCGCTTTCGATGAGCGGCCAGACCTCTGCGACGAGGTCGTCGCGGATGGCGCGTTTTTCGTCGGCCGTGCGGGGGCGCATGGTGGAGCCGGTGACGGTGAGGCGCTTGACCATGATGGGGGTGAGGTTGACCTTCTCGGCGACCGCGCCGCCCAGAAAGGCGATGATGGACAGGCAGCCGTCCTTGGCGAGTGCGGCAAGGTTCTTTTCGAAATAGGCCGCACCGATCATGTCGAGAACGACATCGACGCCCTTGCCGCCGGTTTCGGATTTAACGACTTCGGCGAAATCCTCCTCGCGATAGTTGATCGCCCGTCTGGCGCCGAGCTTCACGCAGGCTTCGCATTTTTCCGCCGAGCCTGCCGTGGCATAGACTTCCGCGCCGAAAGCTCTGGCGAGCTGGATCGCCGTCGTGCCGATGCCGCTGGTGCCGCCATGGATGAGCACGCTTTCCCCTTCGGTGAGGCCGGCCATCTGGAAGAGATTGGCCCAGACGGTGAAGAAGGTTTCCGGCAAGGCGGCCGCTTTGACCGCATCGTAACCCTTGGGGAAGGGAAGGGCCTGCCCGGCCGGCACGGTGCAATATTGCGCATAACCGCCACCATTGGCGAGCGCGCAGACCTTGTCGCCCAGCTTGAATTCGGTAACGCCTTCGCCCAGCGCAACCACCTCGCCGGCGATTTCAAGGCCGAGGATCGGGCTCGCATCCTTCGGCGGCGGATAAGTGCCCTGCCGCTGCGCCACATCCGGCCGGTTGACGCCCGCCGCCTCGACCTTCACGAGAACCTCGCCTTTCGCGGGCTTCGGCAAAGGCGCTTGCGAAAGCCGCATCACCTCCGGGCCGCCATGGGAGGGAAGGTCGATGAAGCGCATTGTTTCGGGCAGGGTCTTGGTGTCGGGCATGGTCAAGGGCAACTCCTCACGTGTCGGCGTCGCCTGAAGATGTAGGTCAGATGCACCGCTTAGGGAAGGAGGCCGTTTGTCACGAGTGTCAATTTGTCTCGCCGAAGACCCGGACGACGAGACCGCCTTCGTTTTCCTTCGCAGCCGCCTTCACACCCGCAATCTCGCTGCCGATCCGCTCGGGATTGGCGATGATAAGACCTTTCGGCAAAGTGAGGACGCCGATGGAGCAGCGCAGCAGCGCGAAGTCCCGCTCATTGCCATGGCGGTCCTGGCCTTTCATGCAGCCGGCGGCGCGGTCCTCGTCCGAATAGAGTTCGGCGACATCGTCGTGGAAATCGCTGAGCAGCCGCTCGAGGATTTCCGTCAGCTCCTCCACCGTCCAGTCACGCACGCCGATGAAGAAATCGTCGCCACCGATATGGCCGAGGAAACAATCGCCGGCGAAGAAGTAACGGCGCATCAGCGCCGAAAACAGGGTGATGGCGTGGTCGCCGGCGTTGAAGCCGTATTTGTCGTTGAAGGGTTTGAAATTGTCGAAGTCGCAATAGCAGAAGAAGCGCGCCTCGTCGCCATCGCTGCAACGGTCGGCAATGAAGCCGCCAATCGCGCGGTTGCCGGGCAGCGCCGTCAGCGGGTTCTGGTCCTGCGCCATCTTCAGCTGTTTTTCGTTGATGACCTTGATGAGCGAAGCGGCGGAAACAATGCCGGCATAACGCATGTTTTCGGTGAGAATGATGCAGGCGCTGCCGCCCATGCTGGCGAACATGTTCATCAGCTGATCGGCGTCGGCATCGAGACCGACAATCGGCGCGGGATCGACGAAATGGGAAATGGTGCGCTCGTAGATCTTGTTCTTGAGCAGGTCGCGGCCGAAGGGTCGGTAGATATATTCCTTGAGGTGATATTCGTTGATGACGCCGCGCGGTTCGCCATTGGCGTTGAGAACCGGGAAAAACGCCTGCTGCGGATTTCTGCGGAACAGTTCGAAAACGCTGTCGACGCTGTCATGCTCGAAGACGGTGGGAAGGCGCTCTATTTCGCGGCGAATGAGAATTTCATCCAGCGTCTGGCTGCTGCGCCGCGCCACGCCGATGCGGTTGATGTGGGGAAAGCTCTCCGGCAGCTCGCTGGTGAAGACCGTGGGCCTCGCGATCAGCCAGCCCTGGACCAGATCGACGCCGAATTCGCGGCAGGTCAGAAACTCCGCTTCGGTTTCGATGCCTTCCGCAATGACCCGCACACCGAGAACATGGGCGATGTTGACGATGTTGCGCACAAGGTGCTGCTTGCGCGGCAATTGGTCGACGCCAGTGATGAAATGCCGGTCGATCTTCAGGTAATCCAGCGGGAAATCACACAGCAGCTTCATCTCGCCATGGCCGGCGCCGAAATCGTCGATGGCCAGCTTGAAGCCTTCCTTGCGCATGCGGGCAATCAGCGCCGTGAATTCCGGCACGCTGGTATTGTCGAAACGTTCGGAAAGCTCAAAGCAGATGGAGGAGGCGGGAATGCCCGCCCGCGCCAGATGACCGACAAGCTTGTCGAGAATGGCGTCGCCATGCGGGATCAGCCGCACATCGAGATTGAGGAACAGGGTGGCGGAGGAAAAATCGGGCAGGGTGGAAAATTTCGCCAGCGCCCGGCTTGCCAGCATCTGCTCGAAGGCCTTCAACTCGCCATCCGCGGCAGCCTGGTCGAGAAGCGCCAGCGGATTGGAAAAACCAAGCCGGTCATGGCCGCGCATCAGCGATTCATAACCGAAAATCGTGCCTGTCGTCGCCTCGACAATCGGCTGAAACGCCGTTTCGAGCACCAGTTTCGCCATGGGAAACATGTGCCCGGAGGCAAAACGCCTTATGACATCGTTCTCCAGCGTGACGGCCTGCATTTCTATTTCTCCGCTATTGCCGGTCCCCTTGGTGGCGCGCCGTGTGGAATGCGCCATCGGGAACCCGTCTCTTTTGCGGCGAACAATCGCAGATTACAGGTCAACAAAAGCTTTCACGACTGTGAAGCTTTGATGAACGTTTTGTTACAACCCTTTCCATATGGAAGGTTGTTACGCCGGGCCTTATGCCCGGCGGATGTGCCCGGTGTGCGCGGCATAAAGTTCCGCAACGTTCATGCGTTCCCGGTCCGCTTCCACAGGCTGCGTGGACTTTGCGCCGACGCCATGTTCGGCGGAGGCCGCCCATAGTCTCAGCGCTGCCCTGACGACCTCGCTGCCGGATGCGTAAGCGCCGCAATTCACGGCCTCGCGCATTCTTGCTGCCTGTTCCGGGGAAATCGATACTGTCACCATTGGCATGATATCACTCCCTTCTTTAAACGCTGCGAGCGGTTCTTCGATGTCCGGGATCGGATGCCGTCGTGGTCTATGGCGGGCGTTTTTATCGTCTTTCGTCTGGCGCCGCTTCCAGCGAAATTTGTATCATCTGCGATATTAGCACGAAACGCGTTCCATTCCCAATTCGCAGTAAATCACGGTTTAGTTTTTCCGGCGTGAGCCGAACGGCGGCATGGGGTTCGCCACACTGGCCGATGAGCGGGAAACTACCACGCGCCGGCGGTGGAAAATATGATCCATCGCAAATCAGCGACATAAAATGGCGCGTTTTTTATTGATTGATCGATCAATCAAGAATAATTTGCCTCCGTCAAGGAGACCCCTATGCCCAAGATCGGAATGGAGCCTTTGCGTCGCAAGGCGCTGGTGGATGCGGCGCTTCGCACCATAGGCCACCATGGTTCGCTGAATGTGACGATGTCGGATATAGCCCGGGAAGCGGGCGTGTCGGCGGCGCTCGCGCATCATTATTTCGGCAGCAAGCAACAGCTTCTGCTGGAAACCATTCGCAGCCTGCTGCGCGATCTCAGGCGCGATGCCGTGGCAGCGTTGACCCGCGCTTCCGGTCCGCGCGAAAGGCTGAGCGCCATCGTGCATGTCTCCTTCCAGAGCGACCAGTTCACGCCCGAAACGGTGGCGGCATGGCTCGCCTTTTATGTCGAAGCGCAGCGCTCGGAAGAAACCCGCCGCCTGCTGGTGCTTTATTCCCGTCGTCTCAGGTCCAACCTCATGGCAAGCCTCAACCGGCTCTGCCCGCCGGACGATGCCGCGCGCATCGCGGAAGGGGCGGCGGCGCTCATCGACGGGCTTTATATTCGCCACAGCCTGCGCTCGGCGCCGCTCGGCATTGCCTCCGCACCGGCGCTTGTCGAGGATTATTTCGACATGCAGCTCAAATCATTTCCCGATGGACAGCGCCAAAAGCCGTCCATCCGCGTTCTTTAAGGAGACTTCGACATGACCATCGCGACGCCGCTCAAGGCGCAGCCGAAAGCCTCGCATTTCATCGACGGGGTGTATGTCGAAGACACGGCCGGCACGCAGTTCGAGAGCATCTTTCCGGCCACCGGCGAGGTGATCGCGAGGCTGCATGCGGCAACGCCTGCCATCGTTGAGCGCGCCATCGCCTCGGCCAAACATGCGCAGAAGGAATGGGCGGCGATGAGCCCGATGGCCCGCGGCCGCATCCTCAAACGCGCCGCCGATATCATGCGCGAGCGCAACGATGCGCTGTCCACGCTGGAGACGCTGGATACCGGCAAGCCCATTCAGGAAACCATCGTCGCAGACCCGACGTCCGGCGCGGATGCCTTCGAATTTTTCGGCGGCATCGCCCCTTCGGCGCTGAACGGCGATTACATCCCCCTCGGCGGCGATTTCGCTTATACCAAGCGCGTGCCGCTCGGTGTCTGCGTCGGCATCGGCGCGTGGAACTATCCGCAGCAGATCGCCTGCTGGAAAGCGGCGCCCGCGCTGGTCGCCGGCAACGCCATGGTTTTCAAGCCCTCGGAAAACACCCCGCTCGGCGCCTTGAAGATCGCCGAAATCCTCATTGAAGCCGGTCTGCCCAAGGGCCTGTTCAACGTCATTCAGGGCGATCGCGGTACCGGCCCGCTGCTGGTCAACCACCCGGATGTGGCCAAGGTCTCGCTCACCGGCTCAGTCCCGACCGGCCGCAAGGTGGCCGCCGCCGCTGCCGGGCATCTGAAGCATGTGACCATGGAACTCGGCGGCAAGTCGCCGCTGATCGTCTTCGACGACGCCGATATCGAAAGCGCTGTCGGCGGGGCCATGCTCGGCAACTTCTATTCCTCCGGCCAGGTCTGCTCCAACGGCACCCGCGTCTTCGTGCAGAAAAAGGCGAAGGAGCGTTTCCTCGACAATCTGAAGCGCCGCACCGAGGCGATGATCCTCGGCGATCCGCTCGATTACGCCACCCATCTCGGCCCGCTGGTCTCCAGGGCCCAGCAGGAGAAAGTCCTTTCCTATATCGAAAAGGGCAAGGCAGAGGGCGCGACGCTCATCACCGGCGGCGGCATTCCCAACAACGTCTCGGGCGAGGGCGCTTATGTGCAGCCGACCGTCTTCGCCGATGTGACCGACGACATGACCATCGCCCGCGAGGAAATCTTCGGGCCCGTCATGTGCGTGCTGGATTTCGATGATGAGGACGAGGTTCTCGCTCGCGCGAACGCCACCGAATTCGGTCTCGCCGGCGGTGTCTTCACCGCCGATCTCGCCCGCGCCCATCGCGTGGTCGATCAGCTGGAGGCGGGCACGTTGTGGATCAACACCTATAATCTCTGCCCGGTCGAAATCCCTTTCGGCGGCTCCAAGCAATCCGGCTTCGGGCGCGAGAATTCGGCGGCGGCGCTGGAGCATTATAGTGAGCTGAAGACGGTTTATGTGAGCACGGGGAAGGTGGACGCGCCTTATTGATGGGCGGTGCGTGGGGCTTACCCCCTCTGCCCTGCCGGGCATCTCCCCCTCAAAGGGGAGATCGGCAAGCGGCGCCACCGCCACTTCATTCGCTGACGTCGAGATGGGCGCGACCTCGCCGCATATCGATCTCCCCCTTGAGGGGGAGATGCCCGGCAGGGCAGAGGGGGTAGGCCCCACCCGCCAACAATCAATCGGAACCAACGCTCACCGGAGAGAGCAAATCATGCAAGCAGACTACGTCATCGTCGGTTCGGGTTCCGCAGGTTCCGCCATCGCCTATCGCCTGTCGGAAGACGGGCGTTATTCGGTGATCGTCATCGAGGCAGGCGGTTCGGATTTCGGCCCCTTCATCCAGATGCCGGCCGCACTCGCATGGCCGATGAGCATGAAGCGCTATAATTGGGGTTATCTCTCCGAACCCGAGCCGAACCTCGACAACCGCAGGATTACGGCGCCGCGCGGAAAAGTCATCGGCGGCTCGTCCTCCATCAACGGCCTTGTTTACGTCCGCGGCCATGCCGAGGATTTCAACCGCTGGGAAGAGCTTGGCGCGCATGGCTGGGCCTATGCGGATGTGCTGCCTTACTTCAAGCGGATGGAACACAGCCATGGCGGCGAGGAGGGCTGGCGCGGCACGGATGGGCCGCTGCATGTGCAGCGCGGCCCGGTCAACAATCCGCTGTTCCACGCCTTCATTCAGGCCGGCGCGCAGGCCGGTTTCGAACTGACCGACGATTACAACGGCTCCAAGCAGGAGGGTTTCGGCCTGATGGAGCAGACCATCCACAATGGTCGCCGCTGGTCCGCCGCCAATGCCTATCTGAAACCGGCGCTGAAGCGCGGCAATGTCACGCTGGTCAACGGTTTCGCCCGCAAGATCGTCATCGAGAACGGTCGCGCGGTTGGCGTCGAGATCGAGCGCAAGGGCATGGTGGAAACCATCGCGGCCAATCGCGAGGTCATCGTCTCGGCATCCTCCTTCAATTCACCGAAGCTGCTGATGCTCTCAGGCATCGGCCCCGCAGCCCATCTGAAAGACATGGGGATCGAGGTGAAGGCGGATCGTCCGGGCGTGGGCGCAAATCTTCAGGACCATATGGAGTTTTATTTCCAGCAGGTCTCCACCAAGCCGGTCTCGCTCTATTCCTGGCTGCCATGGTTCTGGCAGGGCGTTGCAGGTGCGCAATGGCTGCTGTCGAAAGGCGGGCTTGGCGCTTCCAACCAGTTCGAGGCCTGCGCCTTCCTGCGCTCAGCACCCGGTCTGAAGCAGCCGGATATCCAGTATCATTTCCTGCCGGTCGCCATTTCCTATGACGGCAAGGCGGCGGCGAAAAGCCATGGTTTTCAGGTGCATGTCGGCTACAACCTGTCGAAATCGCGCGGCAATGTCACATTGCGCTCGGCCGATCCGAAGGACGATCCCGTCATCCGCTTCAACTATATGAGCCACCCGGAAGACTGGGAGAAGTTCCGCCATTGCGTGCGCCTGACGCGCGACATCTTCAGCCAGAAAGCCTTTGACGATTTTCGCGGGCCGGAAATCCAGCCCGGCGAAAATGTGGAGACGGATGAGGAGATCGACGCCTTTTTGCGGGAGCATCTGGAAAGCGCCTATCACCCCTGCGGCACCTGCCGGATGGGTGACAGGGACGACCCGATGACCGTCGTCGATCCCGAATGCCGGGTCATCGGCGTGGAGGGTTTGCGGGTGGCGGACAGCTCGATCTTCCCGCATGTGACCTATGGCAACCTCAACGGCCCGTCGATCATGACTGGCGAAAAGGCGGCGGACCACATTCTCGGCAAAACCCCGCTGCCGCGTTCCAATCAGGAACCGTGGGTAAACCCGCGCGCGGCCGTCAGCGACCGGTAAGGATCAATGGTAATCGTCCTCGCGTTGGTGGCGGATCGCGAGGATGGACACGGTTTCCGCATCTTCGATTTGAATGAGGACGATGTAACCGGAAGATCCGAACGGAACGATCAGTTCTCGTAAGAGTGCGTTGTCCCCAGGCGCCTTGCGCGTTGCGAAAGGAAATTCGCTCAGTCCCTCAATCGTCGAAATGATTCGGTCCACGGCTTTTTCCGCCGTCGAAAAATCCTTTTCCAGCAGAAAATCATATAGCCGGGTTATGTCCGCTCGGGCTGCAATCGTGTACCGGAGATTGAAGGTCACTCGCCACGCTCAGCTTTCTTGGCGGCGAGCATCGCCCGCAATTCCCCATGCACCTCTTCGGCCGAATAAAAAATCCCCGTCCGTTTGGATTCTTCGAGCGAGGCCAGCCCGCGCGCAATGAACTCTGCCTGTGATTTACGGATTTCCACCTGCCTGCGCACGGAATCCTCAACGAAGGAAGAAAGCGTCTCGCCTTCCTTCAGCACGCTTTCAGCAGCCTCGCGAAAATCCGCCGTTACCCGCAGCGAAGGGATCGTTGCCGTTTTCATGTTGGGTCTCCGTGCGTTGCAATTGCGATGCAGAGAATGCGCCGATACGATCCACCTGTCAAATGCAAAACCTTGCAATCCCCGCCCGAGAGGCGGATAAACGGGCTTCCCGCCTGATGACGAACATCAAAATCACCGATCTGGACCGCCATGCCTGTCGACTACAAAAAGCTGAAGATGCTCCGCCGTTCCCGTGTCGTTTGGGGTTCGTGGCGGGTGTGGAGGCCGAGGGCGGTTTTCTGGATTGGCGCGATTGCGGTCGGCCTTATCAGCGTCGGCTTTGCATGGCTTGCGGATCGAGCCCAGCACCTTTTCTTCGCGGCAACCTCATCGGGCGAATGGGCGTTTCTGCTGCCGCTCATCATCACGCCGCTTGGCTTCACGCTCTGCGCATGGCTCGCGATCACGGTTTTCCCCAATGCCGGCGGCAGCGGCATTCCGCAGGCGATCGCCGCGCGGCACCTGCGGGAAGATGCGGACCGTTCGCGGCTTCTGTCGCTGAAACTCGCCTTCGGCAAGGTGGTGCTGACGGTGGCCGGGCTTTTGTCCGGCGCCTCCATCGGCCGTGAAGGCCCGACCGTTCAGGTTGGCGCCTCGATCATGCTGCAGGCCGCCCGCTGGGGCGGCATGGCGCAGGCGAAAGGTCTCATTCTCGCTGGCTCGGCGGCGGGCATCGCGGCGGCTTTCAACACGCCGCTGGCCGGTATCGTCTTCGCCATCGAGGAGATGAGCAAGACTTATGAATCCCGCGCCAATGGCCTCGTTCTCACTGCCGTCATCCTGTCGGGCCTCGCTTCGCTGGCGCTGGTCGGCAGCTATACCTATTTCGGCACCAGTTCGGTGATGGCGAAAACGGCCATGGACTGGCTGCTGGTTCTGGTCTGCGGCGTTGGCGGCGGTGCGTTCGGTGCGCTGTTCAGCGCCGGTGCCCTGAGGCTCTCGGCACGTATCCGCCGTTTTGCCCAGACCATGCCGCTGAAGCGAATGCTGGCGGTCGCAGCCGCCTGCGGCCTTGCTTCCGCCGTCCTCGGCATTGCGACTGGCGGCGCGACCTTCGGCACCGGTTACGAACAGGCACGCGCGGCAATCGAGGGCGAGGCCGCGCCGACATTCTTTTTCATCGAAAAACTGGCGGCGACGTTCTTGGCCATGATGTCGGGCATTCCGGGCGGCATTTTCGCACCGTCTTTGTCGGTGGGCGCGGGTTTCGGCAGCACCATGGCAAGCCTGCTCGGCACCAGCATCGGCCTTGGCGCCATCGTCGGCATGGCGGGTTATTTTGCGGGCGTGGTGCAGGCGCCGATGACGGCCTTTGTCATCATCCTTGAAATGACCGGCAATCACGAAGGCGTCATGCCCATCATGGCCGCATCGATGCTGGGATATCTGACGTCGCGGCTTTTCTCCCGCGAGCCGCTTTACCACGGCCTGTCGCGGGTCTTCATCGCCCAGAGCATCCGCGCCAGACGCGCCGCTCAGGCCAGCGAAACGTAACCGCTTACGCGCGGATGCCCGCCACGCCGAAATACCCAAGCCCCGGTATCTTTACGCCCGGTCGGCTGAAATCGATGCCGGCGACAAGACCGAGAAAATTGATCTCGAAACCGCTGCGCGCACCGGCCGAAATGCCGAACAGGCCGCCGAGCGAAACGCTTGCATCCTTCCAGTCATCGGCGATGTGGTAAAACGCGCCGTCCGGCAGATAATCGCGACCCACGGCATCCGGCGGCAGCACGACGCCGAGTTCCGGCACGCTGCGCAGCACATGGGCGACGAAGGTGTTGGAGTTTGGACCGGGATAAATGCGATAGCCGCCCGGCCGGCCATAGGGGTAATCGGCAATCGCCTTTTCGATCTTCGGGATGAGCTTTTCCGCCTCCGCGCCGTGAATGGCCACCACCTGGCGCGGCATGTTGGAATACCAGTAGGCATCCGCCGCATAGCCATTGTGGCGGATCGGCGTGCCCCAGCCCACTTTGTCATAACGGTCATAGGTCGCAGCACCCGGCTTTTTCAGCACGACCCAGGCGTGGCTGGCGACGGAGCCCTTGAAACCGCCGGTCATGGCGGAAAAGACGTAAACGGCGGCTTCGCCGTTGCCGGACGCCGCCGGCAGCATGCCGGAGGACGACCATCTGGCGGCGTTCCAGCCGCGCGGATGGTCTTTCATGGCCCACAGCCCGGCCGATGCCAGCGCGGGAAGCAGATAGATAACGGCAATCGCCAGCAGCAGACGTTTTGCAAATTTCACGAACAGCCCCGTGCATCGAAAAATCAATTGCGGTATCAACCATATGAAATCAGAATTTTTTGAGGCTGCGAAAATGAACAATTCCGTTACCGTCGAAGTCACCCGCGGCAACCTCGTGGAAAGCCGCCATCAGGGCCTTGCCGTGGTGGTGGATGGCGATGGCGGCGTGCTGTTTTCGGCTGGCGATATCGAGCACGGCATCTTCCCGCGTTCCGCCTGCAAGGCCATGCAGGCGCTGCCGCTGGTGGAAAGCGGTGCTGCGGATGCCTATCAGTTCGGCAACCGCGAACTGGCGCTTGCATGCTCCTCCCATTCCGGCGAGGACGCGCATGTGGAGCTCGCCGCTTCGATGCTGGCGAAGGCGGGCAGGGATGTGGATACGCTGGAATGCGGCGCGCACTGGTCTTCCGACCAGAAAACCATCATCCATCAGGCCCGCACGCTGGAAAAGCCGACGGCGCTTCACAATAATTGCTCCGGCAAACACTCCGGTTTCATCTGCGCCTGCTGCCACACCGGCACTGATCCTCAGGGCTATGTCGGTTACGATCATCCGCTGCAGCAGGAAATCCGCGCCACGATGGCAAGCCTGACGGGTGCTGCTCTCGGCCAGGACAATTGTGGCGTGGATGGCTGCTCCATCCCCACCTATGCCGTTCCGCTCAAAGGGCTGGCGCACGGTTTCGCAAAGATGGCGACGGGCAGAGGGGTGGAAGCAGGCCGTGCGAAAGCCTCGCGCCGTCTCGTCGAGGCCTGCATGGCAGAGCCCTTTTACGTGGCGGGCACCGGCCGCGCCTGCACGAAACTGATGCAGATCGCACCGGGACAAATCTTCGCAAAGACCGGCGCTGAAGGCGTCTTCGTCGCCGCCCTGCCGGAAAAGGGCGTTGCCATGGCGGTGAAATGCGAAGACGGCACGACGCGGGCGGCGGAAGCCATGGTCTCGGCACTGCTTGCGCGTTATTTCGATGAAGGCAGCGCCGAGCAGCAGGCTTTGAGCGGCATGGCGAACCGGCAGATGCGCAACTGGAACGGCATCCATGTCGGCGACATCCGCGTCGTCGGGCTTTAAATAACCTTTGACGCGGCCGGTTGCGGGCACGATGATGACGTGCCCTGCGTGCGACGGTCATTCCATGGCCGCCGAGGGGCGGCGTCCGCATGAGGAAGAAACGGGCGCTTCATTGCTTTGGAGGTCGCATATCCATGTTCACACTGTTTTTCTCCCCCGGTTCCTGCTCCCGCGCCAGCCATATCGTGCTTGAGGAATCCGGCCTGCCTTACAAGGCCCACCGCGTCAATTTCGCGGAGGGCGAGCAACGCTCCGAGGCATTTTTAAAGATCAATCCGAAGGGCCGCGTGCCCGCATTGGCCACGGCAAGCGGCGTGCTGACGGAGACGCCCGCCATCCTCGCCTTCGTCGCCCAGATGGCGCCGGAAAAGAAGCTCGCACCGCTCGACGATCCCTTCGAATTCGCCCTGATGCAGTCCTTCAACGCCTTCATTTCCTCCACCGTGCATGTCGCCCACGCGCATGGCCGGCGCGGCAGTCGCTGGGCGAATGAGAATAGTTCGCTGGCCGATATGAAAGCCAAGGTGCCGCAGACCATGGGCGAGTGCTTCGAACTGATCGAGCACGGCATGCTGCACGGTCCCTGGGTTCTTGGCACCGCCTATTCCGTTGCCGATCCCTATCTTTTCGTCATGTCCGGCTGGCTGGAAAGCGATGGGGTGGATATTGCCCGCTTCCCGAAAGTGCACGACCACTTCCGCCGCATGAACGACCGCCCGGCGGTGCAGCGGGCGCTGGAGGGAGAGAGGGGCTGAGAGGCTCAGTATTTCCGTCATTCCGGCCCTGAGCCGGAATCCAGCCGACGCGCGTCTGCGCGGCGGGAAGACTCCTCTCAGCCCAAGGACTTGGGCTGGCTGGATGCCGGATCAGGTCCTGCATCACGGAGGGGTAAGGGGCTTAACCGCTCAGGCCGCCTCGGCGGAGCGGCTGTCCCACATCGTCTTGAACGCCGTGCGGGCCTGGCAACGATCCAGCCAGGCTTTCAGCGCCGGATGGGCGTCGAACAGCGGCTTGTGGCCCTGCGCATAACGAACGATTTCCGCCGCGTTGAGATCGGCCACGGTGAAACGGTCGCCGACAAGATAGTCATGGCTGGAAAGATGCTGCTCCAGCACCCGGAAGGGGCGCTTCAGCAGCCGGGCGGCGACATCGATCACGGCCTTGCCGCTATCGCTTTCCGACAGGCCTTCGGCGATGGCGGAGGAAATCTTCAGCGAATTGGTTTCGACTTCGGTGGCGGCGAAGAAGGACCATTGCAGCATCGCCGCATCTTCCTTCAGATCGACGGGAGCGAGCGGCCCGCCATATTTGCGGGCAAGGTAGAGATTGATGGCCATGGATTCGTAGAGCACCATGCCGTCATCCTCGATGCAGGGAATGGTGCCCATCGGGTTGACGGCCAGGAAGGCCGGAGACAGCGTGTTGAGCGGCGCATCCGCAGCCAGCGGATCGGCAAGGCGGCGGGCCTGTATCACGGGCACATGTTTGAATTCTATGCCCAGTTCACCCGCAAGCCACAGCGTGCGCGTGGCACGGGAACGGTAGACACCGTAAATCGTCAACATCGAAGTTACCCCTTGGCCAGTTAGATGCGCGGCACGTTACGGTCTCACCCTCTTAAAGTGAAGTTGCAGATCGCCGGGGCAACTATGATTTTTTCTGATCCGTGAAGAAGTCCGTATCCGGCGACAGGCGATATTCGAAACGGTCGATAAAGCGTTCGAACAGGCGTGCGAATGTCTCCACATCCTCCGCGGGCCATCCATCCATCACATCCTCGATGACGCTCATCTTCGTCCGGCGCATCTCCTGCAAAAGACTGGTGCCGAGCGGCGTGATTTCGACGATGCTCCGGCGGCCGTCTTCCTGGGAAACGCCGCGTTTCAGCAGGCCGCGTCCCACCATATCCGCCACCACCCGGCTGCCGCGTGAGGGGTCGATGCGCATGCCCTCGGCAATCGCACCCACGGTCACATCGCCTTCCGCCCGGCGCAGAATATCGAGAACGTCGATATGGGAGAGTTCGAGACCCGGAGCGAGCTTTGCAAGCGCCATGCGGCCGATGATGCGGCGGCCGATCATGATGCGCATACGCGTCATCGTATTGCCGATCCGCTTGATGTCCTCGGGCAGATCCTCGTTCCAGTTTTCCTCAGTCGCCACGCTTCATCGTCCCTTTCGATGCTGTTTTCCGATCACATTTAGCGGCATTAGCACAGATGTCAAAAACTTGCCATTGACATATATATGCTGATAGCACACAAATTGTCGCAGCAAAACCGCCGGAAGCCAACGAGATTTTTCATGGATAT
Source organism: Agrobacterium sp. LMR679 (assembly GCF_027157905.1). NCBI lineage: Bacteria > Pseudomonadati > Pseudomonadota > Alphaproteobacteria > Hyphomicrobiales > Rhizobiaceae > Agrobacterium > Agrobacterium sp. LMR679. The sequence goes on from NZ_JAPVOJ010000002.1 coordinate 1,936,940, forward strand.
GTCCACCGCCCCCGTGGCGCCGCTTGTGTCGGATCATCGGCGCAGGCTCATCGTCTTTCTGTTCCTGATGCTGGCCATGTTCATGGCGACCCTCGATAACCAGATCGTATCGACAGCATTGCCCACCATCGTCGGTGAGTTCGGCGCGCTGGAGCGTTTCGGCTGGATCGGCTCGGCCTATCTTCTGGCGACCAGCGCGGTCATGCCGGTTTATGGCAAGCTCGGCGATCTGTTCGGCCGCAAATATGTGATGATCGCGGCAGTCGTCATCTTCACGCTCGGCTCGCTCGCCTGCGGTCTGGCATGGTCGATGGATTCGCTGATTGCCGCCCGCGTGTTGCAGGGCCTTGGCGGCGGTGGCATCATGGTGTCGATCTTTTCCGTCAATGCGGACCTGTTCGAACCGCGCGAACGCGCCCGCTACCAGAGCTATTCCAGCCTCACCATCATGGCGTCAGGCAGTGTCGGCCCGATCCTCGGCGGCACGATGAGTGATCTGTTCGGCTGGCGGTCGATCTTCCTTATCAACCTGCCACTCGGTATTATCGTGATTGCAGGGCTGGCGCTGATGCTGCCCTATCGCCGTCCGGCCCGCCAGCCGAAGATCGATTATCTCGGCGCGGTGCTCTTGGCGGCCACCATTGCCAGCGTGGTCTTCTGGGCCGACAGCAGCGAATTGTTCGGCTCGCTCATCGCAGCCCCCAGCCTCGGCATCATTGCTTTCGCCGTCATCGCCGCCTTTCTCTGGGTGCTGGTGGAACGCCGCGCGCCGGAACCGGTCGTGCCGCTGCGTCTCTTCAAGGACAGCACCTTTCCGCTGTTGATGATCGTGTCGCTGACCAGCGGCGGCATCGGTATCGGCATGGTCAATTATTATGCCCTGTTCCTGCAGACCACGACCGGGCTTTCGCCCTCCCATGCCGGCCTGTTCTTCATCGCCGTCACCGGCGGCATCGTCATGGGCTCGCTTTCGGCGGGACGGCTGATTTCGATCACCGGCGTCTACAAGCCCTTCTCGGTGGCGGGTCTCTCCATCAACGTCATCGCCATGCTGCTCTTCACGCAGATGCATGCGGGAACGCCGCTTTGGGTGATTGCGGTCCTCATGTTGGCACAAGGCTTTGCGGTCGGCCTCGGCCAGCAGGCGCCGATCATCGGCGTGCAGAATTCCGCGCCCAAGGCGGATATCGGTGCGGCGAGCGGCGCGGTGACGCTGACCCGCATGGGTGGCGCTGCCATTGCCATTTCGGTCTATGGCGCCATCGTGTCATCGAGCCTCAAGGGCGTGGCGGTCGACATTCCCGGCGTCGGCAAGATCGAGGAACTGACGCCGAAAATGCTCTCCGAACTCCCGGCGGCCTCGCAAGCCGCCGTCGCCTCGCTCTATTCGGATGCGTTTACGCCGCTCTTCTTCGCCGCAGCCGCAACCGCCGCCATCGGCCTTGCGGCGGCGCTGATGCTGAAACCGGTGCGACTGCCGGCGGCGGCGCAGGCGAAGCCGGCCGAAGGGGCGGGGGAGTAAGAGCTGTCACCTAAGACGGTGCGATGGGATTGACGCACCTTGTTCACGTTACTCACCATACCCTCATCCCTGTGCTTGTCACAGGGATCCAGCCAGCCCAAGTCCTTGGGCTGAAAAGACTCTTCCCACCGCGCGGACGCGCGTTGGCTGGATTCCTGTGACGAGCACAGGAATGAGGGAAAGGAGGGGTCGTGCAATGTGTCTCACCACTATGGTCCCGTAAAACAAAAACACCGCCGCTGGAAATTTAACGCCCGTTCCGCGTTATGCTCGCAGCACTTTACATTCGCGCGGGCGGCCCTATCTCAATGAATATGAAGCCGGAACAGCTCCTGAATTCCACGCCCAAGGGCCTTTATTGCCCGGCGGGCGATTTTTATATCGATCCCGTGCGCCCGGTGGCGCGGGCGCTCATCACCCATGGCCATTCCGATCACGCCCGCGCCGGCCATGGCGCGGTGCTGGCCACGCGCCAGACGCTGGATATCATGCGTATCCGTCACGGTGAGGACTTCTGCGGCAGCGAGCAGGCGGTGGCATTCGGCGAGACGGTGGAGGTGAACGGCGTCACCGCCGGTTTCCATCCCGCCGGCCATGTGCTGGGTTCGGCGCAAATCTCGGTGGAAATGAACGGCCTGCGCATCGTCGCATCGGGCGATTACAAGCGCGGCGTCGACCCCACCTGCGCACCCTTCGAGATCGTTCCCTGCGATGTCTTCATCACCGAGGCCACCTTCGGCCTGCCGGTGTTTCACCATCCGTTGCCGCGCGTGGAAATCGGCAAGCTGCTCACCTCCATCAAACAGTTTCCCGAGCGGACGCACCTTGTCGGCGCCTATTCGCTGGGCAAGGCGCAGCGCGTCATCCGGCTTTTGCGGGACAACGGTTATTCCGATCCCATCTATATTCACGGCGCGCTGGCGCGGCTTTGCGATTATTACGTCTCGCAGGGCATCGATCTCGGTGATCTGCGCCCGGCAACGCTCGAAAAAAGCGATCCTTCCGCCTTCAAGGGCGCCATCGTCGTCGGTCCACCCTCGGCTTTTCAGGAACGCTGGGCGCGACGCTTCAATGAACCGCTCATCGCTTTCGCGTCCGGCTGGATGATGGTGCGGCAGAGGGCAAAGCAGGGCGGAGTTGAACTGCCGCTCGTCATATCAGACCATTGCGACTGGCCGGAACTGCTGGAGACGATCAAGGAAATCTCGCCGCAGGCCGTCTGGGTCACCCATGGCCGTGAGGAGGCGTTGGTGCGCTGGTGCGAGTTGCAGGGCATTGCCGCCAAGCCGCTGCATCTTGTCGGTTACGAGGATGAGGGGGATTGAGATGAAAGCCTTCGCCACGCTGCTCGACCGCCTCGTTCTCACCCCTTCGCGCAACGGCAAACTGAAGCTGCTGACAGATTATTTCCGCGATACGCCCGATCCAGACCGAGGCTACGGGCTGGCGGCGATTGCCGGCACGCTGGACTTGAAAAGCGTCAAACCCGCCCTGCTGCGCGAGCTCGTGCTGGAGCGGATGGACGAGGTGCTGTTCCGTTACTCCTATGATTATGTCGGCGATCTGGCCGAAACCATTTCGCTGGTCTGGGGCAATATCGGCGGAGCGGATGATTCCGAGGCGCAGGACCCGCGCCTCGGCGACGTCGTGACACTGATGAATTCACTCGGCCGCACGGAGGTACGCGGCGCGGTGCGCGATCTTCTCGACCGGCTCGATACATCCTCGCGTTTCGCTTTCATCAAACTCGCCACCGGCAGCCTGCGCATCGGCGTTTCGGCCCGGCTGGCACGGCAGGCGCTGGCGGATTTCGCCGGGAAAGACATCACCGAAATCGAGACCCTCTGGCACGGGCTGACGCCGCCCTATACGCCGCTTTTCGCTTGGCTGGAGGGCAAGTCCGATCGTCCGGTACTGGCGACGCCCGCCATCTTCCACTCGGTGATGCTGGCAACGCCGGTGGCGGATGGCGACCTCGATGCGCTGGACCCGGCCGATTACGCCGCCGAATGGAAATGGGACGGCATTCGCGTGCAATTGTCCCGCGCAGGCGCCACGCGAAAACTCTACTCCCGCTCCGGCGACGATATTTCCGGCGCCTTTCCCGATGTTCTGGAGGCGATCGATTTCGAAGGCGTGATGGATGGTGAGTTGCTGATCGGCGGCACAGCGCGCTCCAACAATCTCACCCGCACCTTTTCCGACCTGCAGCAGCGGCTGAACCGCAAGTCGGTGACAGCGAAGATGCTGGATGACTATCCAGCCTTCATCCGCGCCTATGACCTGCTGTTCGATGGAGAGAGCGATATTCGCGCCGAAAGCTACATGGAGCGCCGCGGCCGCCTGTCGAATATCATCGAGCACGCGCCGCATGATCGTTTCGACCTCTCGCCGCTGATCGGCTTTTCCAGCTGGCAGGAACTCGACACGCTGCGCGCCGCCCCTCCCGATCCGGTGATCGAGGGCGTGATGATCAAGCGCCGCGACAGCGCCTATCAGGCCGGCCGCGCCAAGGGGCCATGGTTCAAGTGGAAACGCGATCCCTATAATATCGACGCCGTGATGATGTATGCGCAGCGCGGCCACGGCAAAAGGTCGAGCTATTACTCCGATTTCACCTTCGGCGTCTGGGCGGAAGGCGAGGATGGCGAGCAGCTGGTGCCTGTCGGAAAGGCCTATTTCGGCTTCACCGATGCGGAGCTGGAGGTGCTGGACAAGTTCGTGCGCGACAACACGGTCGAGCGTTTCGGCCCGGTGCGGGCGGTGCGCGCCACACCGGATTTCGGCTTCGTGCTGGAGGTGGCCTTCGAGGGCATCAACCGTTCCACCCGCCACAAATCCGGCGTTGCCATGCGCTTCCCGCGCATTGCGCGGCTGCGTGCTGACAAGCTGCCGGCGGAGGCGGACAGGCTTTCGACGCTGGTAGCGATGATCGATGGCGTGGAAGTGTAGGGTGCCTTGGCCGCCCCCTCATCCTTCGTGGCAGGCACGGAAACGGGGAAGACGCTGTCCAGAAATTGCCATGATGGCTGCGAATACATTGTTGTCATTCGCGAATCCGTGATTGGACAGCCTCCCGCCGCAGTGTTGAACTGCTGTTACAACCATCCCTTCAGGTGACCATATGGCAAACAAACGCTTTCTTTCCTCAGCCTTCGGACAGGAAGAGAGCGGCACCGTCTTGCCGAGCCTGACCCGGCGAAGCCTTCTGGTCTGCGCCATGGGGCTGTCAGCGGCTGCATTTTTGCCGCTGCGCGCGAAAGCGGGCGTTGCCGCGCCAGAGGTGTTGCCGCTGGAGCGGCAGGATTATGCGGAGGCGCGCAAACGGTTCCACACCCATCTCTTGCGAAAAATGGCTGCGCCGGAAAAATCCTCGGCGCTCGGCACGCCGCCCGGGGCGGAACGGGTCACCTATCCCGGCGGGCCGGATGGCTCCATCGAACTTGTCGCTTGGCTCTCCCATTACCAGCCGTCAAAAACGCTGAAGCCCGCCGTACTTTTTCTTCATGGCGGCAACGCCACCGGAGACGGCCATTGGGCGCTGATGAAGCCCTATTGGGAAGCGGGCTATGTCGTGCTTCTGCCGTCCTTCCGTGGTGAAAACGGCCAGAGCGGCAATTATTCCGGTTTCTATGACGAAACGGCGGATGCGCTGGCGGCGGCCACCTATCTGGAAAACCTTCCCGGTATCGACAGAAACCGCTTCTTCATCGCCGGCCATTCCAATGGCGGCACGCTGACGCTTCTGGCCGCCATGAGCCGCAGGTTCCGCGCCGCGGCCCCCATCTCCGCCGGCGTCAATTCCTGGCGTTATTTCAACCGCTATAGCGACGAGATCTGTTTCGACGAGACCGACGAGCGCGAATTCATCATGCGCTCCTCCGTCTGTTTCGGCCCCAGCCTCAAATGTCCGGCGCTGCTTCTACGCGGCACGGAGGAGCGGCCTTTCGATGCCGATCACCAGCTTTTCGTGGATCGCGCCCTGACATCCGGCTTCAAGGTTGACAGGAAGCTGTTGCCCGGCACCCATAACGGCGTGGTGCCGCATGCGGTCGAGGAAAGCATCCGCCTTTTCAACGCCTTCGTCTGAAATGCGAACTGTGCCGCTGTCTAGGAACGTCTGAGGTTCAGGAGCATGTCCGGTAAAACCGCTTCGCACGTTTACCGCAGATGCCCTAGTTCTTGACGATGGACGTCTTTGCCTGCTCCGCCCACCATGCGCCGTCTTTTTTGTCGGCATATTGGGCGCGCTTATTGGTGAACTGCCCCTGGGTGCACATTTCGCGGTAATTGCGGACCGGCAGGCCGAGCTCCTTGACGACGGCATGCACCACCGTCGGGCCGGTCATGTCATAGACGCTGGCGAGTGTTCCGTCTTCGATATTCTGGGAAATACGGTCGGCCATCAGCCTGAGCGCCGGGTGGCCGGGCCTGGAGGCCATGAAGTAATTCGTGATCTCGCCGCTTTTCATGGCGATGAAAACGGCCTCTTCCTGCGGGCCGATCACATCCTCGGGGCGGGCCGCAAAATTGGAATCGATATCGAGATAGATGCCGCCTTCCTGCAGCAGCACCAGAATACGCCAGAAATCCGCCTTGGCGGCGCCCACCTGCAGGCGACGGAAGGCGTCGGCGTAACGTCCGGGAAAATGCCGGTCGATATAGGTCTGGCACGCTTCGTCATCATGGTAGCGATATTCGAATTCCGGCGTCAGCCAACGGTTGAACAGGAAATTCGCATAGATCGGCGTCGTTACCCGGTTGGAGTAATTCGTCTGCCAGATGATGCGGGGAATGGCCTTTTCCGATTTCGGGCTGCGTCTGGCTGGCTGATATTGCGGAAGCGTTTTTCTTCTGCCGGGCCGGATGAACAAATCGATGGAAAAGATGACCTTGGCGATGTTTCCACCGATCTTGATCGCGCGGTACGCGATGCGGTTATAGCCATGCTTTGCCAAGTTCAGCGCTCCTGCGCGTGGAATCGATTGTCACGCACGTGGAAACGGCGGTACGCGGTATTTATTGGACGCAATTAGTTTGTCAATATGCCGTAAATGAGACGGCCGGGCCTCGATTGACGAGACCCGGCCGTCTTGCATGCGAATGGAATGTCAGCCCTTGTTGCGGTTGAAATAGCCGAGCAGCCGCATGGCGTTGGCGGTCACCAGAACCGTCGCGCCGGTATCGGCGAAGACGGCGAGCCACAGGCCCGAAACGCCGGTGACGGTGGTGACAAGGAAGACCGCCTTCAGGCCGAGCGCGATGGTCACGTTCTGGCGGATATTGCTCATGGTGGCGCGCGACAGGCCGATCAGGCGGGCGGCGTCGCCGACATTGTTGCGCATCAGCGCCGCATCCGCAGCTTCCATCGCCACGTCAGTGCCCGAACCGATGGCGACGCCGACGCTGGCCGCCGCAAGGGCCGGCGCATCGTTGATGCCATCGCCCACCATCACCACGGTCTTCTTTTCGGCAAGCTTGCGGATTTCCTCGACCTTGTTCTGCGGCAAGAGTTCACCGCGCGCCTCAAGGCCCAGCTTGTTGCCGATGGCGCGCGCCGTGCGGGCATTGTCGCCCGACAGCATCAGCGAGGAAATGCCCATTTCCTTCAGCGCTTTCACGCCTTCGGCCGCATCCTTGCGCGGCTCATCGCGCATGGCGAAGAGGCCGCTTGCCGCGCCGCCGGTCATCACGACCGCCACCGTCTTGCCTTCGCTTTCCAGCGCGGAAATACGGTCGGCAAGATCCTTCGAGAGGGTGCCGACCTCCGTCGCAAAACGCGGTGCGCCGATGAACAGGTCTTTCCCACCGACATTGCCCTGCATGCCGCGACCGGAAATCGCCTTGATGTTGGAGCCGGGCAGGGGCTTCACGCCCAGCTTTTCGGCATGATTGACGATGGCGCGGGCGAGCGGATGGCTCGATTCGTGCTCGATGGTTGCGGCCTGCGCAATCAGCTCTGCGTCGTTGCCGTCAAGCGCCACCACGTCGGTCACGACAGGTTCGCCGAGCGTCAGCGTGCCGGTCTTGTCGAAGGCGACGGTTTCGGTGCGCGCCAGCATTTCGATGACCGCGCCGCCCTTCACCAGCATGCCATGGCGTGCCGCTGCCGAAAGGCTGGAGGCGATGGCGGCGGGAACCGAAATGACCAGCGCGCAGGGGCAACCGATCAGCAGCAGGGCGAGACCGCGATAAATCCACGTATCCCAGTCGCCGAGGCCGACAAGCGGCGGCACGATGATGGTGAGCACCGAGATCGCCACGATCAGCGGCATGTAATAACGCGAGAAGCTCTGGATGAAACGCTCGGTCGGCGCACGCGCATCCTGCGCTTCCTCGACGAGCGTGATGATGCGGGCAATGGTGTTGTCTTCCGGTGCGCGGTCGACGCGGATGCGCAGCGAGCCGTCGTGGTTGATCGAGCCGGCAAAGACGCGTGCGCCCTTTTCCTTGGCGACGGGAATGCTCTCGCCGGTCATCGGCGATTCATCGACGCTCGACTGGCCTTCCATGACAACGCCATCGGCGGCGATGCGGTCGCCGGGACGCGCCACGACCACCTGGCCGATGCGCACCTGATCGGCCGCGACCTGTCGCAGCGCGCCGTTTTCCTCCACCAGAGCCGTTTTCGGCAGGAGCGAACCGAGCGCCTTGATGCCCGAGCGGGCGCGGGCAGCCGCGAAACCTTCCAGCAATTCGCCGATGGAGAAAAGCAGCACGACGATGGCCGCCTCTTCCGCCTCGCCGATGATGATCGCGCCGATGGCGGCAATCGTCATCAGCATTTCGATGGTGAAGACCGCGCCGAAACGGGCGGCGTTGAAGGCGTTCTTCGCGATCGGGAACAGCGTGACAAGCGTGGCGATGATGAAGGCGTAACCGCCCCATGCCGGGAAGCTCAGTTCCGCTGCATAGGCGATGGCGACGAGAACGGTGCCGGTGAAGGTGTTGCGCGCCTTTGCGGTGCGCCACCACGCGCCTTTTTCATCCGCGCCATGGGCATGTCCCACTTCCGCGCTCTGGGCTGCGGCCACGGGTGCGGAACCATGTGAATGTTTTGCGTGGTCGTGACCGGAATGGTCATGTTTGGAATGGTCGTGGTCACTATGGTCATGCCCGTCGCAGGAATGGTGCTCGTGCCCGGAATGGTCATGTCCGGAATGATCGTGCGCATGGTCATGGTCGTGGTGATGGCCACTGCACGACCCATGGTCATGGTCGTGAGTGATCCGCGACTTTTTCGCGCGCGGTCTTTTCCTGCGGCAGCAGGGCTGGTTTGAAACCGAGCTTGCGCAGCGTGTCCTCGATTTTTTCGACCGGGGTTTTGCTCTCGGCCAGCGAAAGGTTCAGCCTTTCGCGTGCAACGGAAACCTTGACGTCGGCAACGCCGGGCAGGCGGGAGAGCGCGGTCTCGATCTTGGCCGCACAGCTGCCGCAATCCATGCCGCCGACCGAAAAGGTCAGCGCATTGCTGTTGTCGGCGCTCGTTCCGGTATCGGCATGGTGGCCGCCGCAGGACGAATGATCGTGATCATCATGGTCGTGGCCGTGACGATCCGCCTCGACTTTTGCGCGGGAGACTTTTTCCTGCGGCAGCAAAGCGGGTTTGAATCCGAGCTTGCGCAGCGTGTCTTCGATTTTTTCGACCGAGGTTTTGCTTTCGGCGAGCGAAAGGTTCAGCCTTTCGCGCGCAACGGAAACCTTGACGTCGGCAACGCCCGGCAGGCGGGAAAGCGCGGTTTCGATTTTCGCCGCGCAGCTGCCGCAATCCATGCCGCCAACGGAGAAGGTCAGTTGCTCGTCGTCTTTGCCCTTGATGTTTATGCCTGTCGAAATATTCATGGTTTCCGCTCCTGAATTCCAGTCGACAGCCAATCTGGCACCTCTAGCAACTAGAGCTTCAAGAGGAAAAATGCGGTTTTTCGATTTTTTTTGAAAAACCGACGCCAGCTTCGCGCCAGCCGCACGGTTCATCATGCCGGCAGATTGGATTCCATGAAGCGGTTCAGATGATAGCACTCCTTTTGAAAAACGGTCGCCGGGCGGCCTCTCTGGCGGGGCTCGCCCTGCTGCCTCTCATGAGCGGCTGCCTTTTCGTGACGGATACGACCCGGATGGACCCGGATGTCTTCGTCAGGGAAACGGCGCCGGTGTTCAATTTCAACTCCGTCAGCTCCAATCGCCAGCCGGAACTGCCGCCGCAGCCGGGCCAGCTTTCGACGCGCCCGCCGGATCTGTTCAGAACCCGCTTCCATCAGGAATACGGTCCGCCGGTGCGCGGGCAGGGTCTGCAAGCCCCGCAGGTGCAGGGTTCTAACGCGCCGCAGCCGCAGGGTCAGGCGATGGCCTATGGCCTGCCGGTCTCCAATCCGCTGCACCGGGTCATGTATGGCCCGATCCGCGATGAGGACCGCTCGCTGCCGGCCATTCCCTATGGCCGCATCGATCCGCGTTATCTCAGGCAGGAAGTGAGCTACCAGACGGCGGAAGCCCCCGGCACCATTATCGTCGATACCAGACAGCATTTTCTCTATCTCGTGCAGTCCGGCGGCAAGGCGATCCGTTACGGCGTTGGCCTTGGGCGCGACGGTTATGCCTGGTCGGGCCGCGGCAAGATCCAGTGGAAGGCGAAATGGCCGCGCTGGACGCCGCCCGATGAAATGGTCAAGCGCCAGCCGGAACTCGCCTCCATCTCCGCCGCCAATGGCGGCATGACGCCCGGTCTCAACAACCCGCTCGGCGCGCGTGCGCTTTATATCTTCAAGGATGGCAAGGACACGCTTTACCGCGTGCATGGCACGCCGGACTGGCAATCCGTCGGCAAGGCGACGTCCTCCGGCTGCGTGCGCATGCTCAATCAGGATGTGATCGATCTCTACGAGCGTGTGCCGCAAGGGGCGCAGATTGTGGTTATCTGAACACGTTCTAAAAGAAAGAGATATTGGACCCATTCCGCCAGCGCCTTGTGACTGGCTTTTAGCGGTCGGTTAACTATTTTCGCAATACGCATGACACGGAACAAATGACGTACAACGGCGATATAGCCGTTCGAAATGTGGGACAAACCGGCCTTATGACAAGCACCGACACAGATCTTTCCAGACGCACCTTCCTTTCCCTTCTCGGCATCTCCTCCGCTTCGCTTCTCGCAGGCTGCGCCTCGTCGGGCACGGGAGACGCCATTCGCCAGCAGGCAAGCGCCATCGGCAGCGATTTCCGGCAGATGTTCTCGCCGGGCGTCAGCGATGCGGAACTGGCCGTCATGTACGGCTCGGTTGAGGATGGCGGTTACGTCATTCCCGCCGTCCCCTATCAGAAAATCGACCGCCGTTATTATCGCCAGCGGGTCGTCGACCCGACCGGCGAACGCCCCGGCACCGTGGTTGTCGATACGCGCTCGCGCTTCCTTTATGTCGTGGAGCAGGGCGGCAGCGCCATGCGTTACGGCGTCGGCATCGGCCGCGAAGGTTTCGCCTGGTCGGGCGAGGGCGTCATCCAGTGGCGTCAGAAGTGGCCGAAATGGACCCCGCCGGACGAAATGGTCGCCCGCCAGCCGGAACTGGTCAAATATTCCTCCAAGAACGGCGGCATGCCGCCGGGCCTGAAGAACCCGCTCGGCGCACGCGCCCTTTATATCTTCCAGAACGGCAAGGACACGCTCTACCGCCTGCACGGTTCGCCGGAATGGAACTCCATCGGCAAGGCCGTCTCTTCCGGCTGCGTGCGCCTGATGAACCAGGACGTCATCGATCTTTACGACCGCGTGCCGCAGAAGGCGCGTGTGGTGGTCTGGCAGTAAGCCGAGCCTCCTTTGCATAAAAAGGCGGCCCTGTGCCGCCTTTAATTTAAGGAAAACCTGTCCCCATACTCGACGTCATCCTCGGGCTCGTCCCGAGGATCTAATCACGTCGCACTAAATCAATACGTTGCAGATGCTCGGGACAGGCCCGAGCATGACGGAAGAGAGATTGTCAGCCCTTGTGACTTGCCGGAGGGTTACGGACGGCTGAGACTGTCCTTCAGCGCATTCACCCGGTCGCGAATCTGCACCAGCTCCTCCAGCCCGCAGCCGGTGGCGCTGCCGATTGCCGCCATGATCTTCACGCCCTCTTTCTTGAGGTTCGCGCCCTTCGGCGTCAGGGCCACCAGCACCTGCCGCTCATCCACCGTGCCGCGCTTGCGGGTAATCAGCCCCGCATGTTCGAGCCTTTTCAGCAACGGCGACAGCGTGCCCGAATCGAGGCCCAGCATTTCGCCGAGCGCCTTGACGGTGGATGTCTCCTTTTCCCACAGCGCCATCATCACCAGATATTGCGGATAGGTCAGCCCAATCGGGTCGAGCAGCGGCTTATAGGCGCGCGTGAAGGCGTGTGCCGCGCCATAAAGGGCAAAACATATCTGCTGGTCCAGCCTCAACAGGCTTTCCATCTTCTTCTCGTCGCCCTCTGCGTCCATTTTCCTGCTCCAAAATCAACCGGGAAGGGAACAATCAGCCCCCGCTTTCGGTTCCTGCCGCATGGATGCGCGGCGAAATTTCGTGAAAATTATCGCAAAAAACAAAATTTCATTCAATGTGCAAAACTATATTGCGCACAATTTAATTGTGCGTTATAAGATGCCCAACACCAACCCGAAGGAGTAAATGTCATGCCCATTCTCTACACGACCAAAGCATCCGCCACCGGTGGCCGCGCCGGCAACGCCAAGTCGGAAGACGGCGTTCTCGACGTGACGCTGACCGTTCCGAAGGAGCTGGGCGGCGATGGCGCCCGTGGCACCAATCCGGAGCAGCTTTTCGCAGCCGGTTATTCCGCCTGCTTCCTGGGCGCGCTGAAATTTGTCGCCGGCAAGGAAAAGGTAAAGATTCCTGAAGACACGACTGTGACGGCAACCGTTGGCATCGGCCCGCGCGAAGATGGCGGCGGCTTCGGCATCGAAGTGTCGCTGAAGGCCAATATTCCGGGCGTCGAGCGCGAAGTCGCCGAAAAGCTGGTTGCCGCCGCTCACATCGTCTGCCCGTACAGCCACGCCATGCGCACCTCCACGGAAGTGCCGGTCTCGGTGGCCTGATCCAATTCGCGTGAGCAAGCTATCTGAACAATGAGGCCGGGTTCATCCCGGCCTTCTTGTTTTCAGAAAGAAAAATGCTATATTCTTTCCAAGGAAAGGATATGCGCCATGAATATTCACGCCAGGAGCGCCATGGATCCCGCCTCGCAGGGCAGGGTCGTCACCAAGGCCGTTATCGCCGCCGCCGAGCGGCTGGGCCTGAATGCCGCACGCACGGCCGATATTCTCGGCGTTTCGGCCCCCACCGTGTCGCGCATGAAACGGCTCGATTTCCTGCTGGAGCCGGGCGCCAAATCCTTCGAGCTTGCGGTGCTGCTGATCCGGGTTTTCCGCTCGCTGGATGCGATTGCCGGCGGCGATGAGGCCGTGGCGAAAAACTGGCTGCGCAATCACAATGTCGCGCTGAACGCCGTGCCTGCCGACAAACTGACCACCATTACCGGATTGATCGATGTCCTCTCCTATCTGGACGCCCGACGCGCTCCTGTCTGAAAAACGCGCCGTATCGGGAAAATACTGGCGGCTGGTGGAAGCGCAGCATCAGGTTTCCACCATGAAACTGGTGGATACGGTGGAGGAGCAATCGCTGCTGGAAGATATTCTGGAGACGAGCAAGCGGCCGTTTCCACCGGAATGCGCCGGTTTCGACTATCTTCTCGCCACGCCCTTCCGATATGGAGCCGCCTATCCGCATGGTTCGCGCTTCCGCCGCGCGGGCTATACCGAAGGCGTTTATTACGCCGCCCAGAAGGTGGAGACGGCGCTCGCCGAAATGGCCTTTTACCGGCTGCTGTTTTATGCTGAGTCGCCGGGCACGCCGCTGCCCGCCAATCCCGCCGACTATTCCGCCTTCGCCGCCCGTATCGCCACCGATGCGGCGCTCAACCTGACGAAACCGGAACTGAGCCGGGATGCTCGCCTGTGGACCGATCTGCAGAATTACGAGCCATGCCAGGCGCTGGCCGATCAGGCGCGTCTGGCGAAGATCGAGGCTATCCTCTATCGCTCGGTACGCGACCCCGCCGGCGGCCTCAACATCGCGGTTCTGTCGCCGAAGGCTTTTGCCGCGAAGACACCGGTGGAACGGATGAGCTGGCGTATCCACCTGTCGAAAACAGGGGTGCAGGCGCTCTGCGAATTTCCGATGCGCAGAACGGGTTTTGCAGTTTTGGATTTCGCCGGCGATCCACGCCTCGCCAGCCTTTTGGGCTGACGGGCGTTTGCTTTTCAAGACCATCAGGCCGAGGCGAAAAACCCTTCCGGATCGTCGACTTCCACCAGCCTGCGCTTGTCGATCAGCCAGAAGCGGGTTCCGACAGCCCGCACGAAACTCCTGTCATGCGAGACGAACACGCAGCTGGCTTCGCGGCTGATGATTTCCGTCTCCAGCGCTTCCTGCCCCTCAATATCCAGATGGTTGGTGGGCTCGTCCAGCAGGTAGAAATTCGGCTCCGCCAGCCGCAGCGCCAGCATGGCAAGCCGGGCCTTCTGCCCACCGGAAAGGGCGGCGATGCGGCGTTTCTGCATTTCCATGTCGATCCCGGCGCCCGCAAGCAGGCCGTGGATGAGCTGGTCGCCAATGTCGAAGCGGCGGGACAGCAGTGAAACGGGCGTGCTGTCATCATCGATCTCGGCGAGCGACTGGTCGACATATCCGGCCACCAGCGAGGGCGTGGCCTTGATGCCGTCCTGTATCTGGCCCGCGCCCGATACGGCCGCCTGCAGAAGCGACATCAGCCGTGTCTTGCCGACGCCGTTGCGGCCGAGAATGACGATGCGGTCCCCCTGACGGACAAATTGCCGGCCGGTGCGAAACAGCACCGTTCCGTCCGGCGTCGAGACCGGCGCATCTTCCAGAGTGACCAGAACCCTGGCATGGGTGCCGCGATTGGCGAGCTGGATCTTGCCGGCGGATCGCTCGATATGGGCGGGCCGCGCCTTCTCCTCGATCTTTTCCGCACGCTCACGCAACTGCTTGGTCTTGACGGTCAGAAGATCGCTGCCGGAATTGATGCCGATATTGTTGAGCTTGGCGGCCTGCCGGCGCAATTGCTGGGCGGTTTTCATGTCGCGCTGGAAACGCCGCTCATCGGCGGCATCCTCTTCTTCCAGCACCGCCCGTGCATGGCCATAGGGCAACCGGAACAGCGCCGAATTTTCAGGCCGCAGGAACAGCGTGCTCCTGGTGACATTGTCGAGAAAGGCGCGGTCATGGCTGACGATGATGACAGCCGTATCGCGCGGCAATTCACCGAGCCAGTTTTCCAGCACATTGATCTTTTCGAGGTCGAGATGGTTGGTCGGCTCGTCGAGCAGCAGCACATCCGGCTCGGTGATCCACGCCCGCGCCAGCATGGCAAGCCTCTGCCAGCCGCCGCTCAGCTCTTTCAGGCGGCGCTCGCGGAACGGCTCCGGCACCAGCATGGCGTCGAAAATAATGTCGGCACGCCAGCTCTCGCTGTCGATCGTGTCCGCCGGCAGGGCGGAAAGCACGGCGTCCCGCATCGTCCGGTCCATCAGCGGGGCGGGCAGATGCTGGTGGACGATGGACTGCGTCAGCCCGCGCAGCCGGGTGATATCGCCGCTGGTGGGCTCCATGTCCCCGGAAAGGCAATGGAGAAGGGTGGATTTGCCGCAGCCATTGGCGGCGACGATGCCGATGCGGTCTCCCGCATTCACCGTGAGGCTGAGATTGGAAAAAAGCGGCTTGCCCAGAATGATTCCGAGGTTTCGAAGCGTGATGATGGTCATGAAGTCGTCTCTGGCAAGACGGACCCGTGACGAACCGTGGTCTGCTACAGGCAGTACGGGGTTTCGGTTCGGGGTGATCCGTCGTGAAAACATGCGCAACGGCAGACAAGCTGCATTCTGCGCGGCCTTTTGGGCAAACCAGAGTGTTGGTGTTCCGGTCAGCCCTGCAAACGTGTCTGCAGGGCAAAAAGGTGGCAGAGCTGACGATTGCGCCAGAAGCAGGAAATATCCATGCGAAGCCTCCTTTCTTGAAACGGGTTGAACCGCTTCACCATTAACAGCGGCGATTGTTCGAGGCAACGGCTTTTGCAACGGCAGGCGGGGCGGAAGAATGCGGCAAGCCCGCACCCTCCCATTCTAATCCGGCGCTCGCCTGAGCGGCCTTTATTGCTTCGCGACACGCGCGCGCAGTTCTTCCACATGCGCGGCGATTTCCGGCGTTACGGCGTCGCCGAAGTCTTCCATTTCAAACATCGGGCGGATTTCGATTTCGCTGCGCTCCAGCATCGGGTTCGGGCAGCGCTTCACCCAGGCCACGGCCTCGTCCATGTCCTTCACAGTCCAGATCCAGAAGCCGGCGACCAGCTCGTTGGTGTGCGGGAAGGGGCCGTCGATCACCGTGCGGCTGTCACCGTCGAACACAACCCTCTTGCCCCTGGAAGAGGGGTGCAGGCCGTCGCCGGATTGCATGATGCCGGCATTGACCAGCTCTTCATTGTATTTCCCCATCGCCTCGATCAGCTCGGTCGTGGGCATGACGCCGTCTTCGCTGCTTTTGGTGGCTTTTACAAAAACGATTGCACGCATGATCATTCCTCCTTGATTGCGCTTTCTTCGTAGTTTCGCTCCCCGGCACGACGGCCGGATGACATTGTCGCCGACAAAAGTGGCGTCATGCCGTCAATCCTGTCAGCCGAGGTCGATAAGGTCACGGCGCAGCCGGTCGGGGTCGCCGCTGCCGATGCGGGCTTCGATTTCGGCATGGGTCTGTTCCCAGATGGGGAAGGCGGCGGCGAGCAATGCCATGCCGTCCGCCGTCAGCCGCAGCCGCTTGCCGCGCTTGTCCTTCGGGTCCTGCTCGATGCTGACCAGCCCGCGCCGCTCCAGCGGCTTCAGCGCCGCCGTCAGCGTCGTGCGGTCCATGGCCAGAAGATTGGCGACCGGTCCCATCGGCGGCGGCTCGGGCCGGTTGAGCGACATCAGCAGCGAAAATTGTCCATTGGTAATGCCGACCGGCTTCAGCGCATTGTCGAACAACCGCGCCAAAGCCCGTGCGGCGCGCTGCGCATGCAGGCACAGACAGGCATCCCGCACGAAAAGAGTTGTCGAAAAAGGAATCGCGCTGGCGTTTGACATAAGATAAATATGTTGATATCAACCTAATTAGTCAAGCGGAACTTGATGCCCCGCAGACTGTTTATTGACTTTCAGCACAGAAATAGCCGGTGCCCACCGTAAAAGCGGGGCGGCGCCGTGGTGAAAGACGGATCCAAGGAGGAAAGATCATGTCTCATCCCGTCGTTTCGAAAGAGGAGTGGCTTGCGGCCCGCCGCGATCTGCTGGTGAAGGAAAAGGAAATGACCCGCGCCCGCGACAGGCTGAACGAGGCCCGGCGTGCGCTGCCCTGGGAAGAAGTGACGAAGGATTATATCTTCGATGCCCCTTCCGGCCCCAAATCGCTGAAAGAACTGTTCGGCACCTGCAGCCAGCTCATCGTCTATCACTTCATGCTGGCGCCGGACTGGGAGGAGGGCTGCGTCGGTTGCTCATTCTTTGCCGATCATGTCGATGGCGCGCTGATCCACCTCAAGCATGGCGATGCGGGCTTCGTTGCCGTGTCGCGCGCGCCGCTTGAGAAGATCGAAAACTACAGGAACCGCATGGGCTGGAAATTCCCGTGGGTTTCGGCCGAAAGCAGCGATTTCAACTACGATTATCAGGCCTCCTTCCGCGACGAGGACATGGCCAAAGGTGAAATCACCTATAATTACCGTGACATGGCGCCCTATGGCGACCTGAAGGACCTGCACGGCATCAGCGTTTTCGCCAAGGGCGATGACGGCAAGATTTACCACACCTATTCCACTTACGCCCGCGGCGCGGAACAGACGCTCGGCACGCTGATGCTGCTCGATCTGGTGCCAAAAGGCCGTAACGAGGAGGAGGTAATGGATTGGGTGCGCCGCCACGACCAGTATGAGGACGCGCCGAAGGCGGCAGCCTGCTGCCACTGAAAACTGACGAATGAGGAGGAAACAACAATGGAAATGGAAATCGCCAAGCCGCAGAAGGAACATGAGTTCCTGAAAAGGATCGTCGGAGACTGGGTCATGACCTCCAGTTCCGGCCATGAGGACTACAATGCCGACGACCCGTCGCAGCAATTCACCGAGACCGTCCGCTCCGTCGGCGGCTTGTGGATCATCGGCAACGGCACCGGCAAGATGCCTGACGGCACGGATATGACGGCTGTGATCACGGTCGGTTTCGACCCGGCCAAGGGCAATTTCGTCGGCACCTGGGTGGGGTCGATGATGACCAATCTCTGGGTCTACAAGGGCTGGCTGGAAGAGGACGGCAAGACCCTGACGCTGGAAGCGGAAGGCCCCGCCTTCGACGGTTCCGGCGGCACCGCTACCTATCACGACGTGCTGGTGCTGCATGACGACAATCACCGCAGCTTTTCCGGCAGCGTCAGGCAGCCGGACGGCACATTCAAAACCTTCATGACATCGGAATTCCGCCGTAAGGCCTGAGGTCCTGCGAAAATTTCACCCGAAAACCACCGGCGCCGCCGCATCCTGCGGCGGGCGCTTGCCGAAACACACCCGCCAAACCCTCCATAGGAGACGACAATGTCCGATACACATGGAAAATTCATCTGGGTCGAGCTGATGACGCCCGACATGGAAGCGGCAGCCCGCTTTTATGGTCATGTCGTCGGCTGGCAGACCAAGGATTTCGGCTCGCCGGAAATGCCCTATCTGGTGCTGGAGGCCGATGGCAAGGGCATGGGCGGCGTCATGGAGCTGACCGACGAGCACAAGGGCCAGGGCATTCCCCCGAACTGGACCGCCTATGTCGATGTCGACGATGTGGACGCGACGGCGAAACAATTCGCTGAAAAGGGCGGTGCGGTCAGACGTCCGCCGCAGGATATTCCCGAAATCGGCCGCTTCGCCGTGGTCGCCGATCCCTTCGGTGCGGTGCTCTGCATCATGACGCCGCAGCCGATGGAAACAGGCGGCTTCCCGGAGGATATGCAGGAAAAGCAGGGCCATGTCGGCTGGCACGAGCTCTTCACCGATAATGTCGACGAGGCCATGGCCTTTTACGGCGATGTTTTCGGCTGGACCAAGGACCATGATTTCGACATGGGCGACATGGGCCCGTACCGCATCTTCGCCTACAGGGGCAAGGCCGTCGGCGGCATGATGAAACGCATGCCGCAGGTCCCCGTCTGTCACTGGGGTTATTACTTCAATGTGGACGGTATCGATGAAGCTATCACCCGCGTCAGCACCGGTGGCGGCAAGGTCGTCAACGGTCCGATGGAGGTTCCCGGCGGAAGCTGGATCGTCAATTGCGTCGATCCGCAGGGCGCTTATTTCTCGCTGGTTTCGCAGAGGAAATAGCCCTGTTTTCTAACGGTCTGCCGGGGCTCGCTCCGGCAGACTACCGCTCTCTCGACAGGCGGACGTGATCGATGAAGGCGCGCAGCTTCGGCGCAAGATTGCGACGGTTGGGATAATAGAGATAAAATCCCGCGAAGGTCGGGGAGTGGTCTTCCAGCATCGAAACGAGCTGCCCGCTCTCCAGATAGGGGCGGAACGTTTCTTCCATGCCGAATGTGATGCCCGCACCGGCGCAGGCCAGCTTGATCATCAGCTGCATGTCGTTGGTGGTGAAGGCCGGTTCCACCGCCACCGCGAATTCGCGGCCGTTTTCCGCAAATTCCCACCTGTATGGCGCCACACCCGGACGGGGTCGCCAGCCGATACACCTGTGCCCTATCAATTCGCGGGGCTGCGCCGGCAGGCCGAAGCGGTCCCGATAGTGCGGCGAGCAGACGGCGAGCTGCCGCTGCGGCGCGGAAACCGGGACCGCAATCATGTCCTGCGCGATCAGCTCTCCAAGACGCACGCCGGCATCGTAGTGCTCGGCGACGATATCGAATTCCTCGTCCGTCACGACGATATCGAGCTGCACTTCGGGATGTATTTCCGCAAAGCGCGCAAGCAATGGCCCGGATAAAAAGCGCTCGGCTATCGAGGAAACCGCAAGCCGCAACTGCCCGCGCACGGCGCCGCTCAGGGACGATGCGGCATTGGCAGCCGCAACAAGATTGCCGATGGATGGCGACACATCCGCATAAAGCTGCTGTCCCGCTTCCGTCAGGCTGACGCTGCGCGTCGTGCGTTGCACCAGCGCTATTCCCATTGTCTCTTCAAGTTTGCGGATGGTCTGGCTGACGGCGGAGCGGGTTACGCCGAGCCTGTCGGCAACGGCGCGGAAGTTGCGTTCCTCGGCAACCATGCAGAATGTCGAAAGCGCGTTGAGATCGATGTTCATTGGTTAGAAATTCTACCCATTGAGGTTATGATTGAGGCGGTTATCACGACAATGCCCAAGCTTTATCTTCTCCGCAACGGTCGCTTCCAGAAAAGCCGGCCGTAACACCAAGGAGAAAGCCATGACATTGAACAAAGTCGTTCTCATCACAGGTGCATCGAGCGGGATCGGTGAGGGTATCGCAAGGGAACTGGCCGCCGCCGGGGCGAAGCTGGTGCTGGGCGCGCGCCGCATGGACCGCTTGCAGGCGCTTGCCGAAGAATTGCGCGGGAAGGGCGCCGAGGTCGTCATCCAGCCGCTGAACGTGACCGACAGACAGAGCGTCGAGGCCTTTGCGGAGGCAGGGCGCAAGGCGTTCGGGCAGGTCGACGTCATCGTCAACAATGCCGGCATCATGCCGCTGTCGCTGATGTCGTCCCTGAAGGTCGATGAATGGGACCGCATGATCGACGTCAACATCAAGGGCGTGCTTTATGGCGTCGCCGCCGTTCTGCCCGAGATGACCGCCCGCGCTTCCGGCCATATCATCAACATCGCCTCCATCGGTGCGCTCGCCGTTTCGCCTACGGCTGCCGTCTATTGCGCGACGAAATTTGCGGTGCGGGCGATTTCGGACGGGCTGCGGCAGGAAAACCGCGACCTGCGGGTCACCTGCATTCACCCCGGCGTGGTGGAAAGCGAACTTGCCCACACCATCACCGATCCCGCCGCCGCGGAACTGATGCAGACCTATCGGGCCATCGCCCTGAAGCCCGACGCCATCGGCCGCGCGGTGCGTTACGCCATCGAGCAGCCCGACAATGTGGACGTCAATGAAATCGTCGTCCGTCCGACCGCGGCTTAAGGAGGATTGGCAATGAACATTGTTTCGACATCCGTTGCGCTTCTGCTTGCAACGGCTTCCGCCGATACGGGTTCCCGCAAAGCGAGCAACGCCATGGACGTGAATATGACCGAAACGGTTCAAACCCGGAACCACCCCTATATCGGCATGTGGGTCACAGGCGATGGCCACATTCGCCAGGAACTTCTGCCGAATGGCCGGTATGACGAGGCGCGGGGCAACCGCAAAAGCGCCTATCAGGGACGGTATGAGGTGAGGGGAAACCATATCGACTATTGGGACGACACCGGCTTCACCGCCGACGGCGAATTCGTCGACGATGTGCTTTATCACGGCGGCATGATCTTCTATCGCCAGAAGTAAGCCTTGACGCCAATCAAGCGCCGCCCGCCCCATCGAGGGTGGGCGGCGTATCTGTTTTATCGCTTCAAACTACCGAGAATCCCGCGCACGATGGCGCGGCCGACCGAGGTGGCAACCGAGCGGGCAGCACTTTTCATCGCCGCCTCGATTACCGTTTCGCGCTGGTATCCGGTCTTGCGTGCGCCGCCATTGCGCGAGCCGGTGGAGGCCGGTGCGGGTTCTTCATCGCCGAAGCCGGGCAGGCGCCAGCGGCCGGAAGCGCTCTCGGACTGGCTGGCGGCGTTTTCTTCTTCCGCACGTCTGGCGGCTTCTGCATCGGCAGCCTTCTGGGCGCGGGCTGCGAGGATTTCGAAGGCCGATTCCCGGTCCATATCCTGGTCATATTGCCCGGCGACGGGGCTCACATCGATCAGGGACTTGCGCTCCGCATCGGTGAGCGGCCCGACACGGCCGGATGGCGGACGTACCAGCGTGCGCTCGACGATGGAAGGTGCGCCCTTGTCGTGCAGGGTGGAAATCAGCGCCTCACCGGTGCCGAGCGTGGTGATGGTGTCGGCGGTGTTGAAGGCAGGGTTCTGGCGGAAGGTGTCGGCCGCGGTGCGCACCGCCTTCTGCTCACGCGGCGTATAGGCGCGAAGCGCGTGCTGCACGCGGTTGCCGAGCTGGGCGAGAACGGTTTCCGGCACGTCGAGCGGGTTCTGCGTCACGAAATAAACGCCCACGCCCTTGGAGCGGATGAGCCGCACGACCTGTTCCACGCGCTCCACCAGCACCCGCGGCGCGTCGTTGAAGAGCAGATGTGCCTCGTCGAAGAAGAACACCAGACGCGGCTTTTCCGGATCGCCCACTTCCGGCAGCTCTTCGAACAGTTCCGAAAGCATCCAGAGCAGGAAGGTGGCGTAAAGGCGCGGGTTCATCATCAGCCGGTCGGCGGCGAGAACCGAAATCGTGCCAACCCCATCCGTGCCCACACGCATGATGTCGGCGATTTTCAGCGCCGGTTCGCCGAAGAAATTCGCCGCACCCTGCTGTTCCAGAACCAGCAGCCCGCGCTGCAGCGAACCGACCGAAGCCTTGGAAATCAGGCCGAACTGGTTGGAAAGCTCGGTTGCGTTTTCGCCCATATAGTTCAGGAGCGATTGCAGGTCTTTCAGATCGAGCAGCGGCAGCCCGCCCTGATCGGCGATCTTGAAGGCGATGTTGAGCACGCCTTCCTGCGCTTCCGAGGCATCCATCAGCCGGGCAAGCAGCAGCGGCCCCATCTCGGCGATGGTGGCGCGCACACGATGGCCTTTTTCACCGTAGAGATCCCAGAAGATCACTGGCGATTTGCCATAGGCAAAATCGGTGAAGCCGATCTGTTCGGCGCGTTTCTGCACCCAGTCCTTGGCTTCGCCCTGTGCGGCGATGCCGGAAAGATCGCCCTTGATGTCGGCGCAGAAAACCGGCACGCCGGCCTTGGAAAAACCTTCGGCCAGAACCTGCAACGTCACGGTCTTGCCCGTTCCCGTCGCGCCGGTGATGAGGCCGTGGCGGTTGCCGAATTTCAGTTCCAGATATTCGCCCTTGTTCAGGCTGTCGTCCGGATTGCGGCTGGTGCCGATATAGAGCTGTCCGTCCTGCAACATCGACCATTTTCTCCTGCGGCTGGTGCATGACCCTTAAAATCGCGGTGGATTTTGCAAAAGTCATGTCCGAATTTAAAGCGTCACTACCATGTTGTGGCCACTTCTGACGATAGCGGCCTTTTCATAGTTTGGTTGTGATGATCTTATAAGGACAGTTTCAAGGCGCAACAACTGCTTGATGGCGATGAAGAAAAACCGCTTGATGAAAGTTGCCGCACCTGACCGTCGCTGCTTGAATGCGGCATGATATTGTTTTACGTTGACGTTAACGTCAGTTATTCGATGTTGGCGTCGTTTTTCAACAGGAGGCAAGAATGAACGAAGTCGTGAGCCAGATCGCCGAGAAGGCGGGAATAAGCCCGGATCTGGCCGAAAAAGCCATTGGCATGATTCTCGGTTTTCTTCAGCGTGAGGCGGAAGACGGCCCGATCGCCCGCATGATCGAAGCCATTCCCGGCGCCAGCGAACTGGTGGCGCAGTATAATGGCGAAGGCGCCGGCGGCGGCGGTCTGCTTGGGGGCCTGATGAGCGCGATCGGCGGCGGCGGCATCATGGGGCTGGGCCAGCAGCTGATGAGCCAGGGCCTCGGCATGAGCGAGATTTCCACGCTCGCCAAGGAAACCATCTCCGTTGCCCGCCAGCATGCGGGCGATGAGGTTGTCGATCAGGTGATCGCCTCGGTTCCGGGCCTCAGCCAGTTCGCCTGAGGCGAAACTACTCCACAGCGGGGCGCGGCGGCTGTTCGTTGAACAGACGCCGCGCCTCTTCTATTTCGGCATGGTGCGTTTCCGCCCATATCCACACGCCGCAAAAGGCGCTGCCCAGCGTGCGGCCGAGGTTCGTCAGGCCGTAATCCACATGCGGCGGGATGACGGGATGGACGGTGCGGCGCACCAGCCCGTCGCTTTCCATCTGCCGCAGCGTTTTCGTCAGCATCTTCTGGCTGATATTCCCGACCAGCCTGCCGATCTGCGTGAAGCGCAGCGTGCCATGCTCTTCCAGCACTTCCAGAATGAGCATCGTCCATTTGTCGGCCACTTTGGAAATGATGTCCTGAACCAGCGCCTCTATTGCCGGATCGGTATCCGTGGGAGGCGGAACCTTGCGCCGGCTCTCGATGGCCGGGTCGGCGGCGTGCCGTTTCATCATACACTCTCCTTTGGGTAAGTATAAATCTTTTGGGTGCCTACTTTCGATTGGAGAGTATCATAGCTAACTTCCTTTCAGCCAACAAGCAAAGGATGTTCCAATGAAAATCGCTGATAACACCATTCTCATCACCGGCGGCGGTTCCGGCATCGGCAGGGCGCTGGCGGAAGCGTTTCACAAGGCCGGCAACCGGGTGATCATTTCCGGCCGTCGCAAGGCCGTGCTCGACGAGGTGACGGCCGCCAATCCCGGCATGGCCTCGATGGTGATGGACGCGACGGACGCCGCAGGCATCCGCGCGTTTGCCGAAGCTCTGGTGAAGGCCCACCCGACCCTCAACGCCGTCATCAACAATGCCGGCATCATGCGGCCGGAAGACATCGCCGCAGCACCGGATTATCTCGATACGGCGGAAGAAACCATCGCCACCAATCTTCTCGCGCCCATTCGCCTGACGGCGGCGCTTCTGCCGCATTTCCTGAAACAGCCTGCCGCCACGGTTCTGACGGTTTCCTCCGGCCTCGCCTTCGTGCCCATGGTGCTGACCCCCACCTACAGCGCCACCAAATCGGCCATCCACGCCTATTCGGTCGCGCTGCGCGAGCAACTAAAAGAGACGCCGGTGGAGGTCATCGAAATCGTGCCGCCCTATGTGCAGACGACGTTGATGGGCGAGGGGCAGGCGAGCGACGAAAGGGCCATGCCGCTCGACGCCTTCATTTCCGAGGTGATGGATATTCTTGAAAATCGCCCGGATGCGAAGGAAGTGGTGGTGGAACGCTGCAAGCCGCTGCGTTTCGCCGCGCAGAACGGCAATTTCGATCAGGTCTTCGCCATGATCAACCATATGCATCCCTAAACGGCCGCGTCTGTCACATGGGGCCATCTTGTGATAGCGTCGCGCTCTAATCTGCGGAGCGCGCGCTTTCATGGCCCAAGGCCGGTTCCTGATGCCGAAAACCATTCTGCCCGGCGTCGTCGCCGTGGCGGCGGATAGCGACCGTTGCTTTCCGCGCCACATGCACGATCAGTTCGGCATCGGTCTCATCGAACGCGGCGCGCAGAAATCGCTCTCCGGCCGTGGCATGGTGGAAGCGGGCGCCGGTCATCTCATCACCGTCAATCCGGGCGAGGTGCATGACGGTGTTCCGCTCGGGGACGGCGGCCGCGCCTGGCGGATGCTCTATCTCGACATCGATATCGTCCGCGACGCCGTTGCCGATATCGGCGAGAAGGATCGCGGCGCGTTCGAATTCGCCTATCCCGTCGATATCAGGCCCCTGGCAAAGCCATTCAACGCTGTCTTTGCAGCCATGACGGCAAGGGAGGGGCCGGGCGAAACCCTTCATAGCGAAGAGACCCTGCTGACGCTTCTGGCGGGCGCGATGGAGACGGCGGCGAAGCCGGGCGAAATCGCCGCACCCGAGAATATAAAGCGGGCGAAAAGCCGCATCGACGACGAGCCATCCCGGCCATTCCGCCTTGCCGATCTCGCCGCGGAAGCCGGCATGAGCCAGTTCCGCTTCCTGCGCGCTTTCGCCAAAGCAACCGGCCTGACACCGCACAGCTATCTTCTCCAACGGCGCGTCCATGTGGCACGCCATGCACTGGCCAGAGGCGCGCGGCCCGCCGAGGCGGCCTTTGCCGCCGGTTTTGCCGACCAGAGCCATCTGAACCGGTTCTTCGTGCGGCAATTCGGGGTTACGCCGGCGGTTTACCGGGCGGCGCTTTCGTAAGGCAGGTTACTCCAAAAGGGAAAGGTCTGTGCGGCAGTCTTGCGTTTCGGGGAGTGCAGGACGTACCCCTTTTCCCTCATTCCTGTGCTTGTCACAGGAATCCAGCCAGCCCAAGTCTTTGGGCTGAAAGGACTCCTCCGCCGCGCAGACGCGCGTCGACTGGATTCCTGTGACAAGCACAGGAATGAGGGGGAAGGAGCCTCCGGACATCAACCCTGCAATTTCATCCAAGACACCCACCCCCCGCACCATCATGCTCCCGTCCTCCACCCCAACAGGACACACCCACATCATGACACCCGAATTCCTCATCACATCCTTCATCGTCGCCGCTTCTCCCGGAACCGGCGTGGTCTACACGCTCGCCGCCGGTCTTTCTCAGGGGGCAAGGGCGAGCGTCGTTGCGGCCTTCGGCTGCACGCTTGGCATCGTGCCGCATCTGCTCGCCGCCATCACCGGCCTTGCCGCCATCCTGCACACCAGCGCGCTCGCCTTCGGCATCGTCAAATATCTGGGGGTCGCCTATCTCCTCTACATGGCGTGGAACACGCTGCGGGAGGATGGTGCGCTGAAGATCGACGATACGAGGGAGCCCCGGAAGGCCGCCCGCATCATCGGCGAGGCGATCCTCATCAATCTGCTGAACCCGAAACTGTCGATCTTCTTTTTCGCCTTCCTGCCGCAGTTCATCGCGCCGGATGAGGCTTTGCCGGCATGGCGCATGGTCGATCTCGGGCTGATCTTCATGGCCATGACGTTTCTGGTCTTTGCGCTTTATGGCTGTTTCGCCGCCTCGGTCCGGCGTCAGGTGGTGTCGCGCCCGGCGGTCCTCGCCTGGCTGCGGCGCAGCTTCGCGGCCGCTTTCGTGGCGCTGGGTGCGAAGCTGGCCCTGACCGAGAGATAAACGGGACCGGATGGCCCCGTCGCCTCAGTCGTCCCAGTCGGGCGCGAGGTGGCCGGGATTGACGATGCGGCCATTCGGCTTTGCAAGCGCGTGGATCGCCCGCATTTCCTCTTCCGTCAGCGCAAAATCGAAAACATCGAAATTCTCTTTCAGGCGGCTTTCCGTCGCCGTCTTGGAAAGTGCCACGATATCCGGCTGCTGCACCGCCCAGCGCAGGGTCACCTGCGCGGCGGTCTTTCCGTGTTTTGCGCCGATATCCTTCAGCACGGGATCGTTCGGCACCTTGCCATCGGCCATCAGATAATAGGCCGTCACTGACATCCCGTGCTTGCGCGCCGCCGAAATCACCTTCGTCTGGTCTAGATAGGGGTGATATTCGATCTGATTGGTGGCAAGCGGTGTGTCGGAAAGCTTCACCGCCTCTTCGGTCAGCGCCACGTTGAAGTTGGAAATACCGATATTGCGCGCCTTTCCGGCCTTGCGCACCGCGTTCAACGCGCCCATGCGTTCGGCAAGCGGCACATCGCTCTTCGGCCAGTGCAGCAGCAGCAGATCGACATAGTCGGTCTTCAGCTTCGTAAGGCTTTCGTCGACGGAAGCGAGAAAATCGTCGTGGCGGAAGCGGTCCACCCAGACCTTGGTGGTGAGAAATATATCATGGCGGGAAATACCTGACTGAGCGATGACCTCACCGACTGCGCCTTCGTTCTTGTAGATCTGGGCGGTATCGACATGGCGGAAACCGAGTTTCAGCGCCTCCGGCAGAATGCGCCTGATATCGTCTTCCGGAATGCGGAAGGTGCCGAAACCGAGGGCGGGAATATTCGCGCCATTCGCGCTGACGTCATACATGGGATGTCTCTCCTGTTTGCTGAAAACATGGCCGGCGCGGGATGCCGGGCGGGGGAAGCCGTCTTTCATTAACTGGTGTCCGCGCGATCGGTTTCAACCCGGCAGGACGATATCACATCAGCACGTAATCCACCGGGCGCGGATCGGCCGGCAGATCGGTCTCGCCCATAGCCTCGCGCAGATTGATCTCGATTGTGGTGGCGAGCGAATTGATCGGCAGCGCATTGAGGCCGGTGCCGAAGGGGTCCTCCAGCTCGTCGGACAGCGCATCGAGACCGAAGAACGTATAGGCGATGAGCGTGCTGGTAAACGGCGTGGCCCAGCCGAGCAGATCGGTGAAACCGAACGGCAACAGCAGGCAGAACAGATGCGCGGTGCGGTGAAGCAGCAGCGAGTAACCGAAGGGAACCGGCGTTTGGCGGATGCGCTCGCACGAAGCCTGCGCCGCCCCCATCTGCTGCACGGTGGCATCCAGCATCTGTAGCTGGATATCGCTGATCTGCCCCTTGCCATGGGCGGAGACGACGGCGTCGGATATTTCGCGCAGCAGCATGTCCGGCCGGTTGCGGCTGCGGTCGTAAATATCCCTGAGATCATCCGGAACGAGGCTGGCCGCAGTGGCGGTCGCATCCCCGGGGCGCAGATGCGAGACCAGCGCGTGGCAGAAGGCGATGGCAAGATCGGTGATCCGCCGGCGGGTGACGGGATCGGCGACATCCTGCCGGCTATCGAGCATGAGGCTCTGGCGTGAAAGCGCGCGGGCGACGGTAATCAGCGCACCCCATTGCTTGCGGGCTTCCCACCAGCGGTCGTAACAGGCATTGGCGCGAAAACCGAGAAACACCGAAAGCGCGATGCCGAGCAGCGAAAAGGGCGCTCCGTTTAACGCCTGCACCAGATCCGGCCTGTCCTTGTGCGCCCAGACAACCAGCGTCGACAGCAGGAAAACCGCAAGCACCTGCGGAAAGATGCGGACGATGATGGAGCCGCGCACGATGAGGAAAAGCTGCAGCAGGTTCGGTTTTGGACGAACGATCATGGCGGAAACTCGAAATGCCTGTGGCGGATGGGAGGGGCGTGAAAGAGCCTCACCCTATCTACATGCTGGCGAGGCGGCCTTGTCCACCCTTTTTTGCATGGTTGCACCCGGCGGCCGGCGGCGCTACGCGTCTATCGCCGGGATCGTCAACGCCACGGTCCGGCTATGCGGCGGAAGGGAATATCGCGTGTCACGCTCACAACGGCTTCTCGATCTGTTGCAGATCCTGCGCTCCCACCGCATGCCGGTTAGCGGCGCGGCCCTTGCCGCGCAAACCGGCGTCAGCCTGCGTACGCTTTACCGCGATATAGCGACGCTTCAGGCGCAGGGCGCGGATATCGAAGGGGAAGCGGGCGTGGGTTATGTGCTGCGCCCCGGTTTCCTGTTGCCGCCGCTGATGTTTTCGCAGCAGGAAATCGAGGCGCTGGTGCTCGGCTCGCGCTGGGTGGCGGGCCGTGCCGATGCGGGATTGGCGGAGGCCGCCCGCGCCGCGCTCGTCAAGATCGGCGCCGTGCTTCCCGATGCCCTGCGTGAGGAACTCGATCATTCCACCCTGCTTGTCGGGCCGGGGCAGGGCCTTGCCGCCATCCATGTCGATCTGGCGGCCATTCGCGATACTATCCGTAAGGAAAGCAGGGTCGTCATCACCTATCGCGATGAAAAGGGAGAGGTGACGGAACGGGTGATCTGGCCCTTCGCGCTCGCCTTTTTCGATCTGGTGCGGGTGGTGCTTGGCTGGTGCGAGACACGGCAGGACTACCGCAGTTTCCGGGCCGACCGCATCGAAGATTTCCGTCCCCTCGACAGCCGTTATCCGCGCCGCCGCCAGGCGCTGCTGAAAGAATGGCGCGAACGGGAAAAACAGCGGCGGCGGCATCATGCTGACAAAAACTGACAACAGCGGGGTCTAGAAACCGTTCATCCGCAACACAGGAGAACAGCCATGACCCACCCCGATTTCACCATCCTTTACGTCGACAACACGCCGGCCAGCACCGAATTTTACCGGGCCCTGCTGGGCGCGGAGCCGGTCGAAGCCTCGCCGACATTCTCGCTCTTCGTGCTTCAGAACGGCATGAAGCTCGGCCTCTGGTCGCGGCACACCGTGGAACCGAAGGCATCCGTTACGGGCGGCGGCGGCGAGCTTGCCTTCCGCGTTGAAAACGATGCGCGGGTGGACGAGATTTTTGCGGATTGGAAGGCGAAGGGCATCGACATGCTGCAGCAGCCGGCGGGCATGGAATTCGGCTACACCTTTACCGCCGCCGACCCCGACAAGCACCGTCTCAGGGTCTATGCTTTCGCGGGCTGAAGCTACTTCTTCACCGCCACCACAAAAAGGCGGGGAAAGCGCAGAAGCAGGCGGCCGTCCGCCATCGGCGGATAGGCCTCCCTGATGCGCCGCGTATAGTCGGCGAGGAAGGCTTCGCGGTTTTCCTCGCCGGCGGCGGTGAGATAGGGACGCAGCCCCGTGCCCTTGACCCATTCGACGATGCTTTCCGCATCCTTCATCGGATGATTATAGATGGTGTGCCACACATCCACCCGCGCGGATTTCGGCACCAGCGCATCGAAATAGTCCGAAGGCGCGGGCAGGGGTTTGCGGCGCAGCCTGCCATCTGCGAACGTGTCCTTCCAGGAACCGTTCGCTCCGGTTTCCTCCATGGCGCGATGCGTCGGCTCCTGCAGATTGTCGGGCATCTGCACGGCCAGAACGCCGCCGCTTTCCAGCTGGTCCATCAGTTGCGAAAGAACGGTGAGATGATCCGGCACCCATTGGAACACGGCATTGGCATAAAGCAGGTCTGCCTTCTGCGCCGGCTTCCACTGGGAAAGATCGGCCTTGCCGAAGCGCGTGGTCGGCAGCCGGTCCGCCGCCTTTTCCAGCATGTCGTCATCGCTGTCGATGCCGGTAATGACATTGACGCCGTAACGGTCGGTCAGAAGCTCGGTGGAATTGCCGGGACCACAGCCGAGGTCATAGCCGTTCAGCACCCGCTCCAGCGGCACCTGCGCCAGAAGATCCCGTGCGGGACGCGTCCGCTCGTCTTCGAATTTCAGATATTGGTGGGCGGACCATGCCATGATTTTCCTCCTGCAAAATGCCGTCAGATCGCCAGCATCGCATGGGGCAAATCACGCCGCCATCATCCGATGCATGAATTATTGTGATGAATCTATTCATCAACCTTTTGTTTCACCTCATAAAACGTGCTTGCGGGGCCGTCGCTTTGTTATTTTCCATCAAATTCAGAAATCGCTGCAATTAAAACTTGACCTCGTCAGGGGAGAGGCATTCACTCCGGCCGATTTCCAGCACATGCCCCGTTGAGAGCGCGCAGCGCTCTTCATCCGGCAATGCATCAGAACAAAAAAGACGGAGCGTTTTCACCGAACGAAAACGCTTGAGACAGGAGACCATCATGAGCGTCGATACCGCACCCCGATCAACCACCTGGACCTATGTTGACGGTCAATGGCTGCCCGGCAATCCGCCGCTCATCGGCCCGACCTCGCATGCCATGTGGCTGGCTTCCACGGTGTTCGACGGTGCGCGCTGGTTCGATGGTGTGGCGCCTGATCTCGATCTGCACTGCCAGCGCGTCAATCGCTCCGCCGTCAATATGGGCATGAAGCCAACCATGACGGCCGAGGAGATCGAGTCCCTGGCGCTGGAAGGCGTCAAGAAATTCGACGGCAAGATGGCGATCTACATCAAGCCCATGTATTGGGCCGAGCACGGCATGCCCGGCAGCGTCGTGGCGCCCGATGCCGGCTCCACCCGTTTTGCGCTTTGCCTTTTCGAAGCGCCGATGGATGCCGGCAAGCCGCTGACGCTCACCGTTTCGCCGCTGCGCCGCCCTTCGCCGGAAACCGCCATGACCGACGCCAAGGCCGGCAGCCTCTATCCCAATAGCGGCCGCGCCATTCTGGAAGCGCGCTCGCGCGGCTTCGACAATGCCCTGATGCGCGACATGAACGGCAATGTCGCCGAATCCGCCTCCGCCAACATCTTCATGGTCAAGGACGGGGTCGTCCTTACCCCGGTTCCGAACCGCACTTTCCTTGCCGGCATCACCCGTTCGCGCGTGATCGGCCTTCTGCGCCAGGCCGGTTTCGACGTGCGTGAAGCGACGCTTTCGGTCGAGGATTTCCGCGAGGCCGATGAAATCTTCTGCTCCGGCAATTATTCCAAGGTTTCGCCCGTCGTGAAGCTCGATGATCGCGAATTGCAGGCAGGCCCCGTCGCCCGCAAGGCGCTCGATCTCTATATGGACTGGGCGCGTCTCGGCGCGGACGTTTAAGGTCGGGTAAAACCCTTAGTTTCAAAAGGCCGCGGCAGGCTCATCCCTGCCGCGGCCTTTTGTTTTGAACCGCATTATTTCCCATGAAAATTCAGGGGGAATTTAATCCAATTTTAGAGGACCACACGCTAGCGTGCGGCATTACCGATCCGGGCTAGTGGGGGCCGTCAAATGTCTTTCAGCATACGCAATATACTTGTGGGATTTTTTCTGCTCGTCGGCATCGCGCTGGCAGGCTTCGTGGGCAACGGCATGTTGCAGTCCGTGCAGCGCGCCCGCAGTTTTTCGGAGGTGGCGCAGCTCGTTTCGCTGGACAGGCTGCTTTTCAACGCCTTGCTGAATTTTCGCAGTGAACGCGGCAACAGCGCCTCGGCGCTGACGGTCGATCCGGCGAAGACGGCCAACACCATCGCCAGCGTGCAGGCGTCGCGCCAGAAGGTGGATGCCGCCATGGGCGCCTTTCTCGAACAGTCCGCCGCGCTCGATCAGGCTGGCCTCAAGGCTCCGCTTGCCCGCGTGAAGGATATCTACACGCAATTCCTGGAGCTGCGTAAAAAGGTTGACGCCAACGTCACCCTGCCGCTCGACCGTCGTGAAAACGGGCTGGACAAGACCGTGCTGACGCTCGGTCAGGATTTCCTGACGGCGCTCGAAGCGGGATCGACGGCGGTGGAAGGTGAGGTTCGCTCGCTGGACCAGAGCCTGACCGGCCTCATCCAGTTGCGGTCCTATGGCTGGTCGGCGCGAGCGCTGGGCGGCAGCGCCACCGTTGTCATCAATGCGGTCGTGGCCCAGCAGCGGCCGCTGACCCCGCAGGAAACCCAGCAGCTTGGCAATTTCGATGCCGGCGCGGCCTTTGCCTGGAAAGCCACCGGCGACCTCGTCGCGCATGAATCGACGCCGAAGGCGCTGAAAGACATCTATGCCGTTGCCGACAGGACCTATTTCAAGGGTGATTTCGTCACGCAGCGCGCAAAGCTGATCGACGATCTGAACAATGGCCGCACGCCTGCCTTCACCATCGATACATGGCGCAATACGGTCACCGAAAGCCTCGATACGGTCGCGAAAATCGCCTCCGAAGCGATGGATGTTCTCAATGCCAATGCCGAAAAGGCCAGACAGGACGCCTTTATCGGCGCGATGATTTATCTCGCCGCGTTCATCCTCACACTTGGCGTCTGCATTCTCTGCCTTGCGGTCATCGTCGGCCGCGTCACCCGTCCCATCAGCCGCCTGACCAAGGCGATGATGGAATTGTCCACCGGCAACCTGGCGATCGATGTGCCCGGCGCAAAACGCGGCGACGAGATCGGCGAGATGGCCCGCGCCGTGGAAATCTTCCGCGAAGCGGCCATTCGTAACCGCCAGCTTGAGGACGAAGCCGTCGGCAGCCGCGAGCAGGCCGAACGCGACCGTATCGAGCTGCAGCAGCGCGCCGAGGCCGAGGCGGAAGAGCGTCTCAATCAGGCCACGGGGTCGCTGGCTGGCGGTCTTCGCCAGCTTGCCTCCGGTGATATGGTCTGCGAGATCGCCACGCCGTTTTCGCCGCAATTCGAGACGCTGCGGCACGATTTCAACAGCTCCGTGCACCAGCTGCGCGAAGCGCTCACCAGCGTCGGCCAGTCCGTGCAGACCGTGAACGGCGGCGCTCACGAGGTGTCGTCGGCATCCGACGATCTTTCCCGCCGCACCGAACAGCAGGCCGCTTCTCTCGAAGAAACCGCTGCAGCGCTGGAAGAGATCACCGCCAATGTTTCCGCCACCTCCAAACGGGCGAGCGATGCGCGCGATACGGTGCGTGAGGCAAGGACAAAGGCCGATCTTTCCGGCAAGGTGGTGCGCGATGCCGTCGCCGCCATGGAGCGCATCGAACATTCCTCGCGCCAGATCGGCCAGATCATCGGCGTCATCGACGAAATCGCCTTCCAGACCAACCTTCTGGCGCTGAATGCCGGCGTCGAGGCGGCAAGGGCGGGCGATGCGGGCAAGGGCTTTGCCGTCGTCGCACAGGAAGTGCGCGAACTGGCGCAGCGCTCCGCCAATGCCGCCAAGGAAATCAAGCAGCTCATCACCGCGTCAGCCGTTGCGGTGGGTGAAGGCGTGAAGCTGGTGGCCGATACCGGCGTCGGGCTTTCCGAGATCGAGCAGCTGGTGCTTTCCGTCAACACCCATATGGACGCCATCGCCACGGCGGCGCAGGAGCAGTCGGCCGGGCTTTCCGAGGTCAACACCGCCGTCAACCACATGGATCAGGCCACGCAGCAGAATGCCGCCATGGTCGAGGAAATGAATGCGGCCGGTGCGGGGCTTGCACAGGAATGCACCAACCTTCACGCCCTGCTTGCGCAATTCCAGCTGGGCCAGCAGACCTCCGCATTGCGGGAGACGGCACGTCATATGCAGCGCGCCGCAAGCCCGGTCCACGCGCCCGCCCCACCGGTCGCACCGGCACCGAAGGCCCGCCCCGTCGCCGTACGCGGCAATGCGGCGATGGCCGTGAAGGGGGATGAGTGGACGGAGTTTTGAGTTTTGCAAGCGTTGCTCGCGCCACCGGATGGCGCGGGCAATGCTGGTGACGAAGCATCCGACACACTCAACGTCATGCTCGGGCTCGCCGCCCCGAACCGGACACCAAAGAAAAATAGCGTCGTCAGATGGGAAGGCAAGTCGGGCAACCACGCCGACGTCATCCTCGGGCTTGTCCCGAGGATCTGCAACGTATTGATTTTATTCGACGTGTTTAGATCCTCGGGACAAGCCCGAGGATGACGTCGAGAGAATGTTGACCCTCCACGATTGACTTCAAAGGGGGCTTCGGGTCGTCCGGAATTTAAACCGGACAGCAGTGGGACAAGCCCAAGGATGATGCTGAGGCGGGCGCACTATTCGCCATCGGAGGCGATGGCTGGCCCGCCCTTGCAACGGGCGCGAGCTTCACCTTTTCCCCACATCCGGCAGCGCAGCGGCAAGCGCCCGCAGCGGCGCGGTCATATGTTTGTCGCGCCGCATTGCCAGCGCGATCCGCCGTTCAAGCGGCGGTTCGAGCGAGCGCCATTCGAGCCCGGATGCCGCCCCTTCATGCTCCATCGCCATGCGCGGCACGATGGCAAGGCCAAGGCCCGCACCTGCGAGCTTCTTGATCGCCTCGACGCTGCCCAGTTCCATGGCGGGCTGCACGGTGCGGCCGCTTGCCGAAAACCATTGATCCACCAGCCGGCGCGTATTGCCGCCCTCGTAAAGCAGCAGCGACCGCGCCGAAAGCGTCTCGGCGTTGAGCACCGTTGTGTCAGAAACGGAGCCTTGCGGGAAAACCGCGACCAGCTCGTCGAGATGGATATCGCTGATATCGAGGCTGCGGCCGCTGGCGGGCAGGGCCACCACCGCCGCATCGATGGTATTGGCCTCCAGAAGCCGGAGGATGTCGTGGGCATTGCCGGTCTGCACGACGATCTCGATACCGGGCATGGCCTGCCGGATTTTGCCCAGCACCGACGGCAGCAGATAGATGCAGGCGGTGGCTCCCGTGCCGATGCGCAGGCGTCCCGTCACCCCGCTGCGATGCGGCGCAACGGTATCGATGGCATGCGCCACTTCTTCGGCAATCCGCCTTGCATGGATGAGAAAGTCGCGCCCCGCCGCCGTCGGCTGCGCGCGCCTGCCGACCCTTTCGATCAGCCGCACGCCGAGCTGTTTTTCAAGCAGCCTTATATGCAGGCTGATGGCCGGCTGCGTCAGCCCCGCCTTGTCGGCGGCGGCGGAAAAACTGCCGAGATCGGCCACATCCATGAAGCTGCGCAGCTGCCGCAGGTCGAGGTCCATCATCAAAGAAAACCTTATCGTTTGTATAAGACAGATAATCTTTATTTTGGCTGCGCCGCAATGCACAATGACGGCGTGAATGATCCGCAGGACAAGAGAATGACCCTTTCCACCGTTTCCAGCCTTACCATCCGCCCTTGCGAAGAGGCGGATATTCCAGCCATTGCCGAAATCTACAGGGACGCCGTGCTGCACGGCCGCGCGAGCTTCGAGATCGATCCGCCAAGCGCGGAGACGATGCTCGAGCGCCGTCGCCTTCTGGTGGAGGGCAATTACCCCTATATCGTCGCCGAATGCGATGGAAAGATAGCCGGATATGCCTATGCCGGCGCCTATCGCCCGCGCCCGGCCTATGGCGCGGCGGTGGAGAATTCCGTTTATATCGATCCAGCCATGAAGGGCATGGGCATCGGCCGCAAGCTGCTCGATGCGTTGATAGAGGCGGCGACGGCGCGCGGCTTCCGGCAGATGATCGCCGTCATCGGCGATTCGGCCAACGCCGCCTCGATCGGCGTGCACCGCGCCGCCGGTTTCGAACATGTCGGCACCTTCAAATCCATCGGCTGGAAACATGGCCAATGGCTGGATACGGTGCTGATGCAGCGTGCGCTGGGCGAGGGTGACACCACACCGCGCTTTTGAACGATCAGGGCTTGGTGGAGCCGGGTATTTCCACCTTCAGCGTATCGCCGGCAAGCTCGCTGCCCAGCTCCACGGCCTTGGTCTTCTTGTCGTAGACGCAGATATGGCTGACGGTGGCATCCGCGCTCCCACTCTTCCCGGTGAGTTTGGCCTTGCCGGTGAGGATGGCGAGGCCGTAATTCTCGCTGCCGACCGGATCGACCACGGCCTTCGCGTCCTCGATCATGTCTTTGGCGCCGGCAAGGCAGGCCGTCTGCACATCCGCGACGAACTCCTTCCAGGCGTCATCCGACGATGCGGCGGCAGGCAAGGTGAGCGACGAGAAGGCCGCAAGGAGGAGGATGGAGCGGGGGGATCGGACGGGTCATGGAATTTCCTTCCTGCAATCTCGGTAAAAGCGAACCGATAGGGTGGAAAACGGTACGCCAGGGTTGTGAAACAAATGTGGTGGCGGCCGCAAGGAGAGGAATTTTCTCTTTTGTCGGAACATTTTGATATTTCGCAGGTTGCCCAAACAGAGGTTCGCTCCTATGGTCCGCTCACACGGTTTCTAGGAGCGGTAACCCGCTGCAAAAAGGAGTAAAAACCATGGCCTTCGAACTTCCCGAACTCCCCTACGACTACGACGCGCTTGCACCCTACATGTCGCGCGAGACGCTCGAGTTCCATCACGACAAGCACCACAAGGCATATGTCGACAACGGCAACAAGCTGGCGGCCGAAGCAGGTCTTTCCGACCTGTCGCTCGAAGAAGTCGTGAAGAAGTCCTTTGGCACCAATGCCGGTCTCTTCAACAATGCTGCCCAGCATTACAACCACGTCCATTTTTGGAAGTGGATGAAGAAGGGCGGCGGCGGCAACAAGCTGCCGGGCAAGCTCGAGCAGGCATTCGCCTCCGATCTCGGCGGTTACGACAAGTTCAAGGCCGATTTCATCGCTGCCGGCACCACGCAGTTCGGCTCCGGCTGGGCATGGCTCTCCGTCAAGAACGGCAAGCTTGAAATCTCCAAGACCCCGAACGGCGAAAACCCGCTGGTTCACGGTGCAGAGCCGATCCTCGGCGTCGACGTCTGGGAACACTCCTACTACATCGACTACCGCAACCTGCGTCCGAAGTACCTCGAAGCCTTCGTCGACAACCTCATCAACTGGGACTACGTCCTAGAGCGTTACGAAGCCGCCGCCAAGTAAGGCTTGCGGAACGGATTTTTCGAACACCCGGCCTCTGTGCCGGGTGTTCTGCTTTTGTGATATGGCGATACGGCCTGTCGGGTTTTATTGTCACAAGCCTGTCATCCGCCGGGTTTATCGCGGCGCATCATGACTGAAAAAAACACGCCTCTCTTCTCCTTCGGCATTGTCGCCGATCCCCAATATGCCGATGCCGATCCGCGCCCCGAGATGGGTCGTTATTACGCCGAGAGCCCGAAAAAGCTCGCAGACGCGATCGACGCCTTCAACCGCGAGGAACTGGCCTTCGTGGTGACGCTCGGCGATATCATCGACCGCGGCTTCGACAATTTCGATGCGATCCTTGCCGTTTACGACGGGCTTCGCCACCGCTCGGTCCTGCTGCCGGGCAACCACGATTTCGCCGTCGCCGCCGAGCATTTGCCGGCTATCCACGCCCGCCTCGGCATGTCCGCCCCCTGGCATGATTTTTCCATCGGCGACATCCGTTTCGTCGTGCTTGACGGCAACGAGGTCAGCCTTTTCGCCCCGCCGCCCGGCGATCCGCGTCGGGCGCTCGCCGCAGACCGGCTGAAGCGTCTGGCGGATGCCGGTGCAATCAATGCGCAGGACTGGAACGCCTCGCTCAGCGACGAACAGTTCGAATGGCTGCGGGCCGTTCTGCAAAAGGCGGATGCGGCAGGCGAAAAAGTGATCGTTCTCTGCCACTATCCTGTCTATCCCGAAAACGCCCACAACATGTGGGACGCGCCGCGTATCCTTGAGCTCCTTACCTCCCACCCCTCGGTCGTCGCGTGGTTCAATGGCCATAATCACGAGGGCAATTACGGCCTGTTGGGCAATACCCACTTCGTGAATTTCAAGGGCATGGTCGATACGCCCGACCAGAACACCTTCGCCATCGCCGATGTCTTTGCTGACAGAATCGTCATTCGCGGTTTCGGGCGCGAGGAGGATCGCCTGCTGGAGTATTTGCAGCAGAACGCTGCCGTGCTTTGAGGCCAGACGACCCCCGCCCTCATTCCTGTGCTCGTCACAGGAATCCAGCCAGCCCAAGTCCTTGGGCTGAAAAGAGTCCTCTCGCCGCGCAGACGCGCGTCGACTGGATTCCTGTGACAAGCACAGGAATGAGGGCGGAGAAGGGTGCTCCGACACATAGCAGAGGCTGCGAGCTGCACTAAATTCTGTTTCCCAACTGGTTGCTCTGCCAGCCGCTCATCCACAATTGTCGCAGCTTTTCGCCTTCCAGCTTGAAGAAACTGCCGGTCGTTTCGCAGCTCAGCACCCGGTCCGAGCGGAAATTGCGGATCGCCTGCCGCAATTCGCACCAGGCGACGATATTCACCGTCTCCGAATAATAGATCACCGCAATCGGCCGAACCCGCCGCTGCGTTTCCGCGCCGGCCTCATCGCGATAGGTGATCTCCAGCTTCTCCTCGTCGCGCACCGCCCGCCGGACCGTCGCAAGATCGACGCCGGCGGGGGAGGGGGCGATGCTGCCCCAGGCGTGCAGGGCATTGGCGGAGAGGGTTTTCGACAGGGGTTCGGGCAGGGATGCGGCGATCTTGTCGCTGACCTGCCTTGCCGCCTGCCGCAACCCGCTATCGCCGGTGCGGGCGACCATGGCGAGAGCCAGCACGATCGCCTCCGTCTCTTCGATGGAAAACATCAGTGGCGGCAGGTTGAAGCCGGGACGCAGGATATAACCGACACCGCGTTCCCCTTCGATGGGCACGCGCATGGTCTGAAGCGCTGCTATGTCGCGATAGACCGAGCGCACCGTCACTTCCAGCGCCTCGGCAATCGTCTGCGCGGTGACAGGCCTGCGCGCCACCCGCAGAATCTGGATGATCTCGAACAGTCTCGACGCCTTGCGCATTGCCGTTTTCCCGGTGGATTTCCCCACGCAACTGACACAACGCTGTCAGTTGGCCTTTCCTATAAACGAAAAAACACATTGAGAAACATGGGATTTCCTGAATGTGTCGTGAACCGTTTTGGGAGATACTGACATGAGTTACGCCGAAAATCTCTGGCTTTTCTTTCTGGTCCTGTTCGGCATCATCATCCTGCCGGGCATGGATATGCTGTTCGTGCTGGCAAGCGCGCTGACGGGCGGCAAGAGAACGGGTCTTTCCGCCGCAAGCGGCATGAGCGCCGGCGGCATCGTGCATTCGCTTTACGGCGCCCTGGGCGTCGGCATGCTTGCCGCCTGGATGCCGTCGCTGTTCCTGCCGCTTCTGGTTTTCGGCGCCGCCTATATGATCTGGATCGGCATCGGCCTGATGCGCAGCGCGATTGTCGTGAACGGCGATGAGGCGCAGGCGAGCGCTTCGGTCAGAAAGGCCTTCTGGCGGGCGGTGCTGACCTGCCTTTCCAATCCGAAGGCCTATCTGTTCATGATGGCGATCTATCCGCAATTTCTCAAACCGGCCTATGGCCCGATCTGGATGCAGGGGCTGGTGATGGGCGCGATGGTGGCGGTCACGCAGTTTACGGTCTATGGCGCGCTGGCGCTGACGGCGGATAGAAGCCGGGCATGGCTGGTTTCTTCGCCCGCCGCCACGATCTTCATCGGCCGCGCCGCCGGTTTCATGCTGATTGCCGCAGCGCTGCTGACACTGTGGGAGGCCCTGTCTTAGGCTTCTGTTTTCACGATGGAATTCACCGCAATGTGACTTCTTTTCGCCATCCGGAAAGGGCATCCTCGCGCCGTTCCATCAAGCGTCCGGTGTCCCGGCCGGAATCAAGGAGAGTTGCATGAAACTGAAAACCATCACCGCGGCCATGCTGTTCGGCTGTCTTTGCGCCGGAGCGGTCTACGCTGCCGGCGAAGTCGAAAAACGTGAAGGCATGATGAAGCAGATCGGTGGGGCCATGGGTTCGCTCGCCGCCATCTCCAAGGGCGAAAAGCCCTTTGACGCCGATACCGTCAAGACTGCCGTA
Source organism: Agrobacterium sp. LMR679 (assembly GCF_027157905.1). Lineage (NCBI taxonomy): Bacteria > Pseudomonadati > Pseudomonadota > Alphaproteobacteria > Hyphomicrobiales > Rhizobiaceae > Agrobacterium > Agrobacterium sp. LMR679. The sequence continues at coordinate 1,977,276 of NZ_JAPVOJ010000002.1, forward strand.
GCCACCATCGGCACCAATGCGAAGGCTTTCCCGGACCAGTTCCCCGCCGGCACCGAGACCGGCAGCGCCGCTGCCCCCGCCATCTGGGAAAATTTCGACGACTTCAAGGCCAAGGCCGCCAAGCTCGGCACGGATGCGGACATGGTTCTCGCCAATCTTCCCACCGATCAGGCGGGCGTCGCGACCGCCATGAAGACGCTCGGCGCCGATTGCGGCACCTGCCACCAGACCTATCGTCTGAAGAAGTAATCGCAGCACTTTGGAAACGCCGCTTCCCGGCGGCGTTTTCTCAGGCACGAAAGACATCTGACCGGGTCAGGTGAGAATGGGGAGAGGGGCATGTCCTCCATCTGGACGAAACTCGCGGGCGGAGCCGTCGTCGCGGCCATTGCGGGCTACGGCATATTCGCCTGGGTTACGGCGCCTGAGCGGCAGGCGCCCAGCCACTGGGTCAGCCTGGGCGAACCGGATCTGGCCAATGGCGAAACGCTGTTCTGGGCGGGCGGCTGCGCAAGCTGTCATGCCGCACCCGATGCGAAAGGCGAGGCGCTGTTGACGCTTTCGGGCGGGCAGGCGCTGAAAAGCCCGTTCGGCACCTTCCATGTCCCCAATATTTCCTCTGATCCGCAGCATGGCATCGGCGGCTGGACGCTGGCGGAATTCGGCGATGCGATGACGCGCGGTGTGGGCAGGAACGGCGAGCATCTCTACCCGTCCTTTCCCTATGCCTCCTATGCCCGCATGACGCAGAAGGACATCAACGATCTCTTCGGTTATCTGAAAGCCCTGCCGGCCAGCCAGAACGATGCGCCGGATCACGAGTTGCCGTTCCCCTTCAATCTGCGCATGGCGCTGGGCGGCTGGAAATTCCTTTACTTCGACCCCTCGGCGCGGCCCCGCGTGGAGCTTGCCAATGCCAATGCCGAATTGCTGCGCGGCCAATATCTGGTGGAAGGGCCGGGCCATTGCGGCGAATGCCACACGCCGCGCAACGCGCTTGGCGGTTTCGTGAAAGACAAGTGGCTGGCCGGCGGGCCCAACCCGGAAGGCGAGGGCCGTATTCCCGACATCACCCCCGGTTCGCAAAGCATCGGCAGCTGGGCCGAGGCCGATATTGCCAGCTATCTGGAAAACGGGTTTACCCCGGAATTCGACAGCGTCGGCGGCTCCATGGTCAAGGTGCAGCAGAATATGGCGCATCTGACGGCCGAAGACCGCGATGCGATTGCCGCCTATCTGAAGGCCATACCGTCGCGGTAACTCTCAGCCATCATGCCGGACTGGATCCGGCATCCAGCCACGGCGCGTCTGCGCCGTGAGAAGAGTCTCTTGCGATCAAGGACTTGATCGCGCTGGACCCCGGATCTAGTCGGGGGTGACGGAGGTGGAGGCAACGGCGTGCAGTTCGAAATCAGGCCCACCATTGACTCCCGCCGCCGCCCATCGGATAACAATCCTGTGATGGTTCCTTCCGGGCGTTCCGGAAGGTGAAAAGGGAACACGATAGGGAGAACTCCTCATTCGTGGCTGCCCCCGCAACTGTGAGCGGAGAGCCTGAAACGAAATGCCACTGGCAAGCCATCTCGCCGGGAACTGAAGGGTTTCCAGAGAGGGTGACGCCGGGAAGGTGTTTCAGGTTTTGACCCGTAAGCCAGGAGACCTGCCATCGCGGAAATATCCATGCCGGCGGGGTGTCCGGAAGAGCGGAATTTCAGGGTGGCGGGATCGACGCCTCCCTGTGTCAGTCTCGTATCCCCGTGGTGAAGTGTATTGTAGCGGCTCGACGGCCCTTTGCCGTCCGGCCGCGTCCAAAGGCGCGGGGTCGCGCCGGAGAGGGGTCACCATGTCCATCAACCAGAATACGGCCAACGCCGCCGTTTCCGCAAAAACAACCAGCTTTGCGCAATCGCTGACGGCGATCGTGCTTGGCCTGTTCGTTGTCGGTTTTGTCGGCTTTTCCCATGTGGAAGCCGTTCACAATGCCGCGCATGACACGCGTCATGCCAACGCCTTCCCCTGCCATTGAGGGGAAACGGCATGTCGTCTTTTCGCAATATCGTCTTTACCGCCGTTCTCGCCGGCATTCTTGGCGGTTTCGCCGTCTCGGCCATGCAGGCTGTCGGTACCACGCCGCTCATTCTTCAGGCGGAAACCTATGAAAGCGCCGGCGAAGCGCCCCACAGCCATGATGCGCCGGCGCCCGGTGCTGCCGTTCCCGCCCATGAGCATAACGATGAAGCCTGGGCTCCGGCCGATGGTTTCGAGCGCACCGCCTATACGGTTGCCGCCAATGTGCTGACCGCCATCGGTTATGCGCTGGTGCTGACCGGCCTCATTTCGCTGCGTGGCACGAATGGCGGCTGGCGTGAAGGCCTTCTCTGGGGCGTTGCCGGTTTTGCCGCCGTCATGCTGGCCCCGATGATCGGCCTGCCGCCGGAACTGCCGGGCAGCCCGGCCGCCGCACTTGAGGCGCGGCAGATCTGGTGGCTTGCGACGGTTGCCGCAACCGCGGGCGGCATTGCGCTGATCGCCTTCCGCCGCGAACCCTGGGCCATCGTATTGGCGCTGGTGCTGATCGTCGCGCCGCATGTGGTCGGCGCACCCCTGCCGCCGGAAGGCGAACATGCGCTGGCGCCGCTGCCGCTGGAGCGTCAGTTCATCGTCGCCGCCACCATCACGAGCTTCGTTTTCTGGGCTTTGCTTGGAACATTGAGCGCGTTTTTCCTGAAGCGCTTCCAGTCGGCTTGAGACTATGCAGGACGCGGCCGAATGGAGTGAGGAACTCGATGCGCTGCGTTTTGCCGTTCACGGTCACGGCGCTTTCTGCGCCGTGCACCGTCTTGCCTTCAAGGCTGTCCTTGGGGCAGCCCCGGATCGCGAGGCGGCTCTCGCCTGTTTTCATGAACACGAGGCCGCTTTTATCGCTGCGGCGCTCAGCAAGATAAAACGCTCGAAGTTACCCGCCGGCCGCAGCCTGCATCTGAACAGCCGCGATATTCGCCGTGCGATTGCCGGGGAAGGCGAGGAGCCAGCGGCGCGCATATGCCGGGTGCTGGATCGGCGATAATCCTCGCTGTTCTCACCGCCGTCATTCCGGCTCAAGGCCGGAATGACGGTGAGTGCAAACAACCGAGACGGCTATGCCTCAGCGATGCTCCGCCGCAAAAACCTGAAGTTCCGCCTCGGCTTCCGGACCAAAGAGGCCGAGGTGTTTCAGGATTTCCACAGCGAAACTGACCGGCGCGCTGCCGGCGGCCGTGATGATGCCGCGATCGCTGACCGCTTTCGGCTGGTCGCGGTAAAGCGCCTCGCCGCTATAGACGGCATAAGCCTTGTGGGACGCCAGCGAATTGCCGGTATGGGCGACATCGTTCAGGACGCCCGTGCCGCCGAGCGCGCTTACCGCCGCGCAGATGCCGGCAACCAGCCGGTCCCTGTCGCGAAACCGGTGCACCAGCCCGCCAAGATCGACAGCGGTTCCCTTTTCCCAGCTCAAACCGCCGGGAATGACCAGCGCGTCGATGCCGGCCGGATCAAGCGCACCATAGGACGTGTCAGGCGTCACATTCAGCCCGCCCATGGACGTCACCGGCCCACCATCAGGGGTAGCGTAGACGATCTCGACGCCGAGATAGCTGCGGGCTGCGGCAGCAAGCAGCGCCGGTTCCCAGTCCGCAAAATCCTGCGCCAGCGCAATGGCGATCCGTGTCATGGCCGTCTCCGTGGTTTTTAATCAGGCGATGGACTGCATGTAGCGCATGCCGGTAACCGGCCGGGGCGCGAAATCCATGTTTTCGTAGAAACGATGCGCCGCCACATTGCCGGTCGTGGCGCTGACGGAAAGATAGTCGCAGCCGAGGCGCTTGGCGATATCGCGGGCGCGGGAAACCAGATGCTGGCCGGTGCCATGGCCGCGATGCCCGTCACGCACGAAGAGATGATGCAGCTCAAGCCCGCGCCGGCCTTCCTGCGCCCTGTAGAGCGGCAGAAGCAGGGCGTAACCGATCAGCGCGCCATCGGCCTCGGCCACCAGGCCATGTACCCAGGGCAGCGGGCCGAACAGGTCGCGTTCCAGTTTCGCCGGGGTGATCGCCGCCGCATCGCCGTGGTAGGAGGCAAGCAGGGTGATCATCTCGTTAAGCTCGGGCAAATCCGTCTTGCGTGCGCCACGAATGATGACGACGGGCGGTCTTTCCAGTGTAAGGGAGCTATCTTCGGTCATTTTTTCGGTCCTTTGGTCTTATCGGTGCCGTCAGGACGCTTGAGAAACAACAAAGCCGCCTGACGGCGGCTTGTTGACAATATGATCTGTCGAGCCGCCCTTAGAGGTAGGCCCAAAAGTACGAGCAGGAGATGGGTGCGCGTTCGTTGATCATGGGACATGCAATGCGCCCGAATCCGCAATCTGTCAAGCCCGGTTTTCCGATCAATGTTCACCCTCGCACATGCCGTGATTGGAAAGCGCGCGGATGACGTAGCAATCCTCTATCGAATGGCCGTGGCAATGGGAGACGATGCGCTCCAGCTCGTGCTCCAGCTTCTTCAGGCTGGCGATCTTTTCGCGCACATGGGCGAGGTGTTCGGCGGCGATGCGGTCCGCGCCTTCGCAGGGCATCTGCCGGTGCTGGCTAAGCGCGATCAGTTCGCGGATGGCGTCGATGTTCAGCCCGAGATCGCGCGCATGGCGGATGAAGGCCAGTCTTTCGAGGTCGGTCTTTTCGTAACGGCGCTGGTTGCCGTCCGAACGGTCGGCTTCGCGGATGAGGCCCATCTGCTCGTAATAACGGATAGTCGGCACCTTGACGCCGGTGCGTTTGGACAGTTCACCGATGGACAGCATCTTTTTCTCCATATCTCGGGTGCAGCGACGGCAGAACGGGCGGCTCCACCGGTCCGGGTGCGATGCTCTAGTCTCTAGAGATATGGCTTTTCCGCCTGCCGTTCAATGGGTCTCAGGCGGCTTCATCCACACCAAGCGCCTGGGCGAGCGCCTTGAGGACATCGTTCTCGATGCTGGATGCGGTTTCCGGCTGTGCCGATGCGGCCATGTCGCCCATGTCCAGAGCGGGTGCGGTCGTCGTGGAAGCGCCGCTGTCGAGGTTCCAGAGCGCTGCGGCAAGGCCGGTGGAAACGCTGGCGGCGGCCGGCGCGACGGCCGTGGCGGTGCTTTCGACGCTTGAAATGGTGCGATGCGCGGCGCGCGTCAGCTCCAGCAGGGCTTCGGTGGTGGAGTGGGTTTCCTTGCCCTTTGCCGGCTCAATGCTCCGGATCGGAGTGGGATGATAGCTGCTGATGGTTGCTGCAATAGTCGTCATGACTGAGTCCCCTAAGTTTCATGGGGTATTTTTAATGGCCGAAACATTCGCGAGGATTGCGTCGCACGGGGCTTGAACGGAAAAACTCACTCATATAGTATACCCCCCTATAGTATATGAGGTGCCCATGTCCCATACGATCCGCAACAAGGAGAAGCTTCTCGCCCGCATCCGCCGTCTGAAAGGGCAGATGGAGGCGGTGGAGCGCGCACTGGACGATGCCAAGCCCTGTGGCGAGGTGCTGCAATTGCTCGCTTCGGTGCGCGGCGCGCTTTCCGGCCTGACCGGGGAGGTGATGCAGGAGCATCTGCACGAGCATGTGGTGCATGCCGAAAACGAAGACGAGCGGGCGCGGGCGGCGGAAGAACTGGCCCAGGTGCTGAAGACCTACATCCGGTAAAATCGAACAGGATTAGCGACATGACGACGACATCCGAACACCGTGCAGCAGCCGGTCACGACCATGTTTTCCTTGGCCAGAACCATGAGCGCAATGAAAGGCGCGTCTGGATGGTCATTGCGCTGACCGCGGCCATGATGGTGGCGGAAATCGTTGCCGGCCACTGGTATGGCTCCATGGCGCTGACTGCGGATGGCTGGCACATGTCCACCCATGCCGGCGCGATGCTGATTTCGGCGCTCGCCTATCTTTATGCCCGCCGCGAGGCGCGCAATCCGCGCTTCACCTTCGGCACCGGCAAGTTCGGCGATCTGGCGGGTTTTGCCAGCGCCATCGTGCTGGCGGTGGTGGCGCTGCTGATTGCCGTCGAAAGCGCGATGCGCCTCGTCAATCCCGTCGAAATCGATTTCAATCAGGCTATCCTCGTCGCCATCATCGGCCTTGCCGTCAATCTCCTCAGCGCCGTGCTTTTGAAGGATGACCATCACCACGATCGTGGACATGGGCATGGCCACGCCCACGGTTCGCATGCCCATCATGGCCATGGCAGCCACGCCCATCACGATCACGGCTCCCATGCCGGTCACCATGCGGACCACGGCGCAAAGGGCGGGCGGGACAATAATCTGCGCGCGGCCTATCTGCATGTGCTGGCGGATGCGTTGACTTCGGTTCTCGCCATCGTCGCGCTGCTGCTCGGCAAGTGGAACGGCTGGTCGTTTCTTGATCCGGCCATGGGCATCGTTGGCGGTCTGGTCATCGCCCGCTGGTCATGGGGGCTGATCCGCTCCACGGCGACGACCCTGCTCGACGCGCTGCCGCCGGCGGAGGATTTGCCGCAGGAAATCCGGGAAAGCGTGGAGACGGAAGAGGATCGCATCACCGACCTGCATGTCTGGCAGGTCGGGCCGGGGCATCACGCCGCCATCGTGGCGATCCATTCGCAGGCGCCGAAAGCGCCGGCTTTTTATAAGCAGAAACTTGCCGCCATACATGAACTCTCGCATGTGACGGTGGAAGTGAGCCCAGCAAGGGCCTGATTGGAATCGCTTATTCGGTATATTCCGAATAGGCGCTGCGCACCCATTCCACCTCGGCTTCCGCCTTGTCCTCGGGGGAAGCCGCGGCCGCATCCTGATAAGCGGGCGCGCTGCCATTGCCGACGGCCCACAGAACATTGGCCAGCGACTGGGAAAGAATGGTGCTGGAAACGGTGGGGTTGCCGGGGCCGCGTTTTACCGCCTGCTCCTCCGGCGCGCTTTGAGCGCTGCCAGCTTTTTCGATGTCGCGGATGCGACCCTGATAGTTATATCCGCCAATATTGCTTTCGATCTGCATGTCGGTGATTCCGCGTTCAAAAGTTAACGAATGGTTAACGGCGGCGACTTGTCCGAAACTTGCGCTTGCTGCGCTGCAGCGACCGCCGAGGGTTGACAGCCGGCGAAGTAGTGCTTCGTTTTTGCATAGTGAAGACGGGGCAGGAGGCGATTGCCAGCTTTGTCCCTCGCGGCATTGCAGTCCGGTTTAAATTTCTGGCGCCGTGAATACCTCACTCCCGTCATTCCGGCCTTGAGCCGGAATCCAGCCGACGCGCGTCTGCGCGGCGGGAGAGTCCTTTCAGCCCAAGGACTTGGGCTGGCTGGATACCGGCTCAAGGCCGGTATGACGGAAAGAGGAAATCTCGCGGACGCGGCCAATCCGTCCGGTGCCGGATTACGCCGTTTCCTTCTCCACCGGCACAACCGTTTCCTGGAGCTTTTCCGGCTCCTCCGCCGTTTCACCTCCGCCTCAACCTCCTGCGGCGCGGGTGTCACCATCGCAGCCACCAGCGTATCGAGGCCGATGCTGCCGACCGGCTTGCCGTCCTCGTCCACCACATGCGCGGTGGTCTCGTTGGCTTCCGACATGTCGCGGGCAATGGTTTCCAGCGTCGCGGTTTCCGGCACGGGCATGCCCTCGGGGCGGCTTTCCAGCGGCTCCATCACCGTGGTCGCCTGCAGCACGCGGCCGCGATTGACGTCGCGCACGAACTCGGTGACGTAACCATCGGCCGGGGAGAGAATGATGCTCTGGCCGTCGCCCTGCTGCACCACTTCGCCGTCTTTGAGAATGGCGATGTGGTCGCCGAGCCTGAGCGCCTCGTCGAGATCATGGGTGATGAACACCACGGTCTTCTTCAGCTCCTGCTGCAGATCGAGCAGCATGGTCTGCATATCGACACGGATCAGCGGATCGAGCGCCGAATAGGCCTCGTCCATCAGCAGAATATCGGCGTCATTGGCAAGCGCCCGGGCAAGGCCCACCCGCTGCTGCATGCCGCCTGAGAGCTGGTTCGGATAATAATCCTCGTAACCGGCAAGGCCGACCCGCTCCAGCCAGTAGCGGCCCTTTTCTTCGCTTTCCTTGCGCGGTACGCCCTGGATGTCGAGGCCGTAGACGCTGTTTTCCAGCACCGTGCGATGCGGCAGCAGCCCGAATTTCTGGAACACCATTGCCGTCTTGTGACGGCGGAACTTCCTGAGCGCCGAGGTGCTCATGCCGCAAATATCTTCGCCGTCATAAAGAACCTCGCCGGCGGTCGGGTCGATCAGCCGGTTGATGTGGCGGATGAGCGTCGACTTGCCGGAGCCGGAAAGGCCCATGACGACGGTGATCTTGCCGCCCGGCATGGTGATGTTGATGTTGTTGAGGCCAAGCACGTGGTTGTGTTTGTCGTTCAGCTCCACCTTGTCCATGCCCGACCGCACCGCTTCGAGATATTTCTCGGGATGCTTGCCGAAGATCTTGTAAAGATTCTTGATTTCGATGCTTTTAGCCATGGGAGACCTCGCGGTATTTCTGCAGGCGCTTGCCAAAAGCCTGGCTCGCCCGGTCGAACATGATGGCGATGGCGACCAGAGCGAAACCGTTCAGGAAGCCCACCGTGAAGAACTGGTTGTTGATGGCCTGCAGCACGTTCTTGCCGAGCCCACCGACACCGACCATGGAGGCGACGACGACCATGGCGAGCGCCATCATGATGGTCTGGTTGATGCCGGTCATGATGGTGGGCAGTGCCAGCGGCAGCTGCACGTTGAACAGCTTCTGGCCATTGGAGGAGCCGAAGGCATCGGCCGCCTCAAGCACTTCCCGGTCCACAAGGCGAATGCCGAGGCTGGTGAGCCGGATGACCGGCGGAATGGCATAGATCACCACTGCGATCAGGCCCGGAACCTTGCCGATGCCGAAAATCACCACCACGGGGATGAGATAAACGAAGCTGGGCAGGGTCTGCATCACGTCGAGCACGGGATTGATGAGGCGTTGCAGGCGTTCGGAACGACCCATCAGGATGCCGAGCGGCAGGCCGATGACGATGGCGATCAGGGTGGCGATGGCGACGATGGACAGCGTCGTCATGGCGTCTCGCCAGAGGCCGACCGCGCCGATCATCAGCAGGGAAATGGCGGTGCCGCCGGTGATCTTGAAGCTGCGCCCGGCCAGATGCACGATGGCGAGAATGACCAGCATCGTGATGATCCACGGCGTCTGGATGAACAGCCGCTCCGAGGAATTGAGGAAGAGCTGCAGCGGATGCACGACGACATCGATTGCATCGCCGTAATTGCGCACGATATCGCGAAAACCATCGTCGATGGTCTTGCGTGCCACACGCATCGTGGAGTTATCGATTGCCGGGAACTTGCAGAGCAGGTCCGGCAGGTAATTGCAGAGGGCCATTATTGTTGTTTTCCCTTTGGGTTTTGAGGATGGTGCGGCGGGCGACGGAGGCTGGGATACCCCCTCTGTCCTGCCGGACATCTCCCCCTCAAGGGGGAGATCAGCAGGGCGCACCCTTTTCCAATTCTCAACGTTTGTGATGGGCGATACCCCGCCGCAGGTCGATCTCCCCCTTGAGGGGGAGATGCCCGGCAGGGCAGAGGGGGGGTAAGCGGCTTGCGCCAACCCCGCCTGCAATCACATCGAAGCCTTGATCTTCTCCGCCACCTCGGCCGGAACCCACTTCGTCCAGATTTCCTCATGGTTCTCGAGGAAATATTCCGCGCCATCCTCGTTGGTGCCCTGGTTCTCATCCATCCAGGCAAGGATTTCGGCGACCATCTTGTTGTCCCAGTTGCGGGCCTTGATGTAGTCCATCGTCACCCCGGCCTTGCCTTCGAAATCCTTGGTGATGACGGTAAAGACATCGGCCACCGGATAGGCGTTGACCTTGGGGTCGGCGCAATCGACCTTGGCCGTGCACTCGTCGAAATGGGCGCGGTCGAGTTCGACGCCGTCATCCAGCTTCACCATCTCGTATTTGCCGAGAATGGCGGTGGGCGACCAGTAATAGCCGAGCCAGCCCTGCTTCTTTTCGAATGCATTGGCGATCGAACCGTCGAGGCCGGCGGCGGAGCCGGTATCGACCAGCGTGAAGCCCTTCTTGTCGCCTTCGCGTGCCTTGTAGAGATTGGTGGTGGTCACCTGGCAGTTCCAGCCGGAGGGGCAATTGTGCACGGCGCCCTTGCTGGCGTCCTCCGGGGCGGGGAAGAGCTCGGGATGTTTCAGCGCATCCTCGACGGTCTTGATATCGGGGTGTTCATCGGCGATGAATTTCGGGATCCACCAGCCTTCGATACCGCCTTCGGAAAGAATTTTCGATGCTTCGATCATGCGGCCATCCTTGACGGCGGCGTCGAGCGGCTCGCGCACGGCATTCACCCACAATTCGGGCGCCATGTCCGGCTGGCCCTTTTCGTTCATGGAGGCGAAGGTCGGCATGGTATCGCCGCTGACGACATTGACCGTGCAGTCATAGCCGTTTTCCATGATGAACTTGTCGACATAAGCCGCGACACCGGCGGATGCCCAGTTCATTTCGGCGATGGAGATGCTGCCGCACTCTTCGGCGGCATTGGCGGAATTTGCTGCACCGGCAGCGATGATGAAGCCCGTTACGAGAATGGTCGAGGCGAGGAGTTTCTTCATGTGTAAGACCCCCAAGTCTGATGCAGTGTTTTCAATTGGCAAAGCGGGAGCACTGCAAAGCCCGGATTGCCAAGGGCGAACTGACATGGCGCATGGGAAAGCCGAAAAAACCGGCATCAAGAATATCCGCAAGACGTGCTGCAGGATTGCCGCGAGAAACGCGGCGGAAAGGCGCATGAATATGTCAACGACCGGCATAATACGGCCAAAAAGTGATATTGCAACGAAAAATGGCGCATCGCAGCCATGCATTCGATTTTCGGAACATTTTTTCAGGTGGCGTAATACATGAAATATATTTGGAATTTACTGAAGTTTATTATGATTTTTAGTAATACGAAATAAAAATCCACGCATCAGCAAAGTGAAGTTAAAGGAAAAGCAAGCGATGCGTTTTTGTGGAAAAAATATTCAGAAAGAGGTTTTTTGAAGGTATTTTCATACTGTTTTGGCTCGGGCGGCGGCTCCGTCGCCGCCCGTTTCGCAATCAAGGTCTCACACGGCGTCCCTGCCGGCCACTTTCAGCGCGAAGGCATACTCGAAGGCGATTTCTTCCAGCCGCTGGAAACGGCCGGACTTGCCGCCATGGCCCGCCGCCATGTTGGTCTTGAGCAGGATCGGCGCTTCCCCCGTCGTCTTTTCGCGCAGCTTCGCCACCCATTTGGTCGGCTCCCAATAGGTCACACGCGGGTCGGTGAGGCCGGAAAGCGCCAGCAGCGGCGGATAGGGTTTTTCGCTGACATTGTCATAGGGACTATAGGCGGCGATCCAGCCATATTCCTCTGCCGATTCCAGCGGATTGCCCCATTCCGGCCATTCCGGCGGGGTCAGCGGCAGCGTGTCGTCAAGCATGGTGGTCAGCACGTCCACGAAGGGAACGGCGGCGATGATGCCGGCGAATTTTTCCGGCGCCATATTGGCGACAGCCCCCATCAGCATGCCGCCGGCCGAGCCGCCTTCGGCGATGATGCGGTCATAGGAGGTGAAACCCTCCTGAACCAGATGATCGGCAGCGGCGATGAAGTCCTTGAAGGTGTTCTGCTTGTCTTCCATCTTGCCGGTTTCGTACCATTCGAAACCCTTGTCCTTGCCGCCGCGAATATGTGCGATGGCATAGATGAAACCACGGTCGGCGAGCGACAGTGTGGTGGTGGAGAAGGAGGCGGGAATGGTGATGCCGTAAGCGCCATAACCATAAAGCAGGCAGGGGGCGGAACCGTTAAGCGCCACATCCTTGCGGTAAAGCAGCGAGACCGGCACCAGCTCGCCGTCATGGGCAGGAGCCATGATGCGGCGCGTGATGTAATCATCAGGATTGTGGCCGGAGGGTACCTCCTGCGTCTTCAGAAGCGTTCGCTCGCGCGTCACCATGTCGTAATCGAACAGCTGGCTCGGCGTCGTCATCGAGGAATAGGAAAAGCGGATGACGTCGGTGTCATATTCCGCCGCGCCATGCAGGCCAAGCGAATAGGCCTCTTCGGCAAAGGCGATGGAATGTTCCTCGCCCGTGCGACGATCGCGGATGACGATGCGCGGCAGGCCGTCGCGGCGCTCAAGCCAGAGCAGGTGACGGGCATAGGCATCGACGGAAAGAATGAGACGGCCCGGCTCATGCGGGACGATCTCTTTCCAGTTCTCTTTGCCCGGTGCTGTGACCGGCGCTTCCACGATGCGGAAATCCTTGGCGTCGCCGTCATTGGTGAGGATGAAGAAGACATCGCCGCCTTCGCACATCGAATATTCGATGCCCTCTTCGCGCTCTGCCACGATAGCAGGCTCGGCCGTCAGGTCGCTGGTGGAGAGAAGGCGATATTCGCTGGTTTCATGGTCGTGAATGTCGATGAAGATGAAATCGTCGAGAACCGACGCGCCGACGCCCATGAAGAAGCCGGGATCCTTTTCCTCATAGACCAGACGGTCTGCCGATTGCGGCTGGCCGATAATATGGTGGAAAACCTTGGAGGGACGGTGGTTCTCGTCCTGCAGCGTATAAAAGAAGCTCTTGCCATCAGGCGCCCAGGCCCCGCCGCCGCCGGTGTTTTCGACGATATCGGCAAGATCTTCGCCGGTTTCGAGGTTGCGGATGCGCAGCGTGAAATATTCCGAGCCCTTGTCGTCGTAACCCCAAATGCCGTGGCTGTGATCGGAGGACTGGTCGAGGCCGGCAAGCCGGAAATAATCCTTGCCCTCGGCCTCCTTGTCACCATCAAGCAGCACATGTTTTTCGCCGCCGCCGCGCGGGGTGCGGAAATAATGCGGCTGCTCGCCGCCGGTCACGAACAATGTCCCGTAAGCATAAGGCCCGTCATTGACGGGCACGGAGGAATCGTCCTGCTTGATGCGGCCCTTCATCTCCTCGAACAGCTTTTCCTGAAGTGCCTTGGTGTCACCCATGGCCGCTTCCATATAGGCGTTTTCCGCCTCCAGATGGGCGCGGATGGCCGGGTCGAGCAGGGTGGGGTCCTTGAACATGGCCTGCCAGTTATCGGCCCGGAACCATGCGTAATCATCGGTGCGGGTAATGCCGTGATGCGTGTCCTGAACGGGCCGTTTTTCGGCGGTCGGAGCGGCGGGCAGGTTCTTGAAAATCGGCAAGGGAAACTCGCTTTCCTGTAAAAATCCATGGGCGATACCAGGGTGTGGCACCAAGATGTAGAGTGACCCTACCGGCCGATCAAGTTTCAAATCTCCACAGACGTTATGCGGCTTGGGCACAATTTGGTCAGCTTTCGATCACATTTTGGCAATATCCGGCAAATCAGCGATGATGGATGCAGGCCACCCGGCCTGCCGCCCACCACAAAAACAAACGAAAAAACTGACAGGATCCCATGCGAAAGCTTCTTCCCGCTGCCCTCTCTGCCTTTTTCCTTGGCTTGCAGGCCTTTACTCCCGCTTTCGCGATCGACGCCAGCGTCATGCGGCAGCTGAATGCGCTCGCTCCGGAAGAGCGCCTGGAACAGCGTTGCGATATCGAGGCGATGGAGAGGATAGCGACGGAGCAGAAGGGCATGCGGCCGGACAAGGTCATCGCCTATACTTTCGGCGATCCGGAAGTGGGGAAGAACTCCATCAAGGCGCCGGGCGCGGTCTTTAGAAGTTCCGGCGAATGGTACAAGCTCAAATACAAGTGCCAGCTGAAGAGCGACAGCCTCAGCATCCAGTCCTTCGATTACCGCGTTGGCGACAGGATTCCCGAGGAGCAGTGGAAGAAGTTGTATCTTTATGACTAAGCAAGGATTTTTTCTGTTGCGGGCAGGGGTTTAGCCGCCGCTTTTCTTGCCGCTCCGCCACCGGCTCTGTAACCCTGCTTGCCGATCAAAGCGAGGGAGACGGGCATGGCGACACGATTCAAGGGACTTTCGGCTTTTCCGATCACGCCGGCCGATGAGGCCGGGCGGGTGGACACGCAGGCCTTCTCCGCGCTGATCGAGCGGCTGGATGCGGCGGAGGTCGATTCCGTCGGCATTCTCGGCAGCACCGGCATCTATATGTATCTCACGCGGGAAGAAAGACGCCGCGCCATCGAGGCGGCAGCGGCGATCCTCAGGGGCAAGCGCATATTGATGGCTGGCGTCGGCGCCTTGCGCACCGATGAGGCCGTGGCGCTGGCCAGGGATGCGGAAGCCGCCGGCGCCGATGCGCTGCTGCTCGCACCCGTCTCCTACACGCCGCTGACGCAGGAAGAGGCCTATCACCATTTCGCCGCCGTGGCGGGCGCAACGGCCCTGCCGCTCGCCATCTACAACAACCCGACGACAACGCGCTTTACCTTCAGCGACGAACTTCTGGTGCGGCTTGCCTATATCCCCAATATCCGCGCCATCAAGATGCCGCTGCCGGCCGATTCCGATTATGCCGGCGAGCTTGCGCGGCTGAGACCGAAGCTGTCGGATGATTTCGCCATCGGGTACAGCGGTGACTGGGGCTGCGCCGAGGCCACGCTTGCCGGCGGCGACACCTGGTACAGCGTGGTTGCCGGCCTGCTGCCGGTTCCAGCCCTGCAATTGATGCGGGCGGCTCAGGCCAAGAATGTGGAAGAGGCAAAGAGGATCGATGCGGCCTTCCAGCCGCTCTGGGCGCTGTTCAAGGAATTCGGCAGCATCCGCGTGGTTTACGCCGCCGCCAACATTCTGCAACTGACGGCGTGCGAACCGCCCCGGCCGATCCTGCCGCTCACCAGCGCGGAACGCCAGCGGGTGGAAGAGGCGCTGGACGCCCTGTCCGCGCTGGAAACCGCGCCATAATTCGGGCGCTTTGCGGGCGGATTGCCACGTCCTTACACTTCGGAAAACCAAAAATGCTGCGTCGCCTCTTCATTGCCGCCCTGTTCGTCTCTGCTTCATCCGCCGCGTTCGCGGGCACCGGCCTTGTCGAGCCGACGCTGAAGTTGACGCCGCAGCATGACGGCAAGGTGCGGGTGGCAATGACGCTGGACGCCTGCATGGGCAAGACCGATCACCGCATTCTCGATACGCTGGTGAAGGAGCGCATTCCGGCAACGATCTTCGTTACCGCCCGCTGGCTGAAACACAATGGCGAGGCGCTCGCCGTCCTCATGGCGCATCCGGATCTGTTCGAGATCGAAAACCACGGCGAAAACCATGTGCCGGCGGTGGACAAGCCGGTTTCCATCTACGGCATCGCCGCCGCCGGTTCGGAAGCGGCGGTCGAGCAGGAAGTGGAGGGCGGCCGCCAGGCCATCGTCGCCGCCACCGGCCTGCAACCGCAATGGTTCCGTGGTGCGACGGCCAAATATACCAGGTCCTCCATGGCCACCATCAACCGGCTCGGCATGCGGGTGGCCGGTTATTCCGTCAATGGCGATGGCGGTTCGCTGCTGGGTGCGGCCATGACGGCAAAACACATCGCCTCGGCAAAAGATGGCGACGTCATCATCTCCCACATCAACCAGCCCACCCATGAAGCGGGCGAGGGCGTGGTGAAAGGCCTTCTGGCGCTGAAAGCCCACGGCGTCATCTTCGCCCGGCTGGACGACCCATCCTTTGCACCGCCGGGGAACTGACCCGCAAGGTTGTCGCCCGTTTCTTCTCCCCGCCGGGGAGAAGATGCCCGAAGGGCAGATGAGGGGGCAAGCTTCCCGCATCTCTCCACCGTCGCCCCCTCATCCGGCGCTGCGCGCCACCTTCCCCTGCGGGGAGAAGAAATATGCCGCACCGGCTTGGCCAAGCGGCGCGGACGAAACGAGCCGACAACATCCCCCACATCCATGCCCGTTTTTCGGCGGCGTGCCGCTTAAATTTGCGCTAGCATCCTCCCCATGATGCTGTTCAAACGCCCCGACACCGAAACGCTCTATTCCGCCCTTGTGAACAAGGACCCCGCCTATGAGGGCGTGGCCTATGTGTGTGTGACGTCGACGAAGATTTTCTGCCGCTTCACCTGCACGGCGCGAAAGCCGAAGATCGAAAACTGCCGGTTCCGCGAGACCATCGCCGAATGTCTGGAGGCCGGTTTCCGTCCCTGCAAACGCTGCAAGCCGATGCTCGCCTATGGCTCTGCCGATGAGACTGTGACGTCGCTGCTGACGGCGCTGGAAAACGAACCGGCGCGGCGCTGGCGCGAGGAGGATGTGGTGGCGATGGGCCATGATCCTTCCACCGTGCGCCGCACCTTCAAGCGCCGTTTCGGCATGAGCTTTCTGGAAATCGCCAGATTGCGACGGGTCGGCGGCGCGGCGGAAAGCCTCGCTTCCGGCGAAGCGGTGATCGGCGCGCAGATCGATGCCGGTTACGAATCCGGCAGCGGTTTCCGCGCCGCCATCAACCAGTTCTTCGGCTCTTCGCCCGCCGCCATGAAAGGCAAGGGTTTTTTGAAGGGCGACTGGATCGATACGCCGATTGGCCCGATGCTTGCCGTTGCCGACGATCACGCCCTGCATCTCCTCGAATTCGCCGACCGGCCGGCGCTTCCGGCCGAGCTGAAGCGGCTGAAGACGCGCACCGGCGCGGATATGGTGCTCGGCCGGACGGCCGTGACCGGGCAGATCGAAGCGGAACTCAGGGCCTATTTCGCCGGGCATTCGGCCGCCTTTGAAACCCGGCTTGCCGGCCATGGCACGCCCTTCGAGCGCGATGTCTGGCGCAACCTGCGGGAAATTCCGGCGGGTGAGATCGTCAGCTATTCCTCGCTCGCAACCGCCATGGACAGGTCATCCGCCGTGCGCGCAGTGGCCCGCGCCAATGGTGCGAACCAGATTGCGATTGTCGTGCCGTGCCACCGTGTACTGGGCGCGGATGGCAGCCTGACCGGCTATGGCGGCGGGCTGTGGCGGAAGAAATGGCTGATCGAGCACGAGCGCCGCATGGCGAGCGCGCAGGGAATGCCGCTCGCTTCCTGAGCGGTCTGGCTGCTGGTTTTCAGGAGGTTGTTGATTGACGCTCGGCGCGTGGGGTTTACCCCCCTCTGCCCTGCCGGGCATCTCCCCCTCAAGGGGGAGATCGATCTGCGGCGAGGTTTCGCCCATCTCAACGTTGAGAATGAAATGACGGTAGCGCCTCCTGCCGATCTCCCCCTTGAGGGGGAGATGCCCGGCAGGGCAGAGGGGGGTAAACCCCACGCGCCCGCGCCTGCCGTTGAAGCCGTGCTTAATCCGGCAATTTCGGCACCACCCGGCGCGAGGGGAAGAGTTCCCGCGTCACCGTCATGACGATCAGCGACAGCGGCAGCGCCAGCATGGCCCCGGCCGCGCCCCACATCCACGTCCAGAAGATGATCATCACGAAGACGAGGAAGGGGTTTATCTCCATGTTGCGGCCCACTACCGCCGGAAAGGCGAGGTTTTCCATCAACAGGTGAATGGTGAAGAAGATCGCCGCCGGCAGCAGCGCCAGAATGATGTTGTCATGGGTGATGATGCCCGCCACCGTCAGCGAAATCGTCATGGCGGTGATGCCGAGAAACGGCACGAAGCTGGAGAGAAAGGCGAACAGCCCCCACAGAAGCGGCATGGCCAGTCCGCCGAAATAGGCGATGACCACCATCGTCACGCCAAGCCCGGCATAGATCAGCGCCGCCGTGGCGAAATAGGTGCCGAGCACCTCTTCCACCGAACCGATGATGCGGATGGTGCGCAGCCGCTGGTGGCGGGCCGGAAAGGCCATGATGATCGCCTTGCGCAGCCGCAACCGGCTATAGAGAAACATCAGCAGCGCGGCGAGGAAGATCAGGCCCTGAATGACCGCGGGGGTGACGTTGGCGCCGAGCAGCGAGATGATTTCGCCGCTGCGGGAAATCAGCGACTCCATCGACATCGATCCCATGCTGAAACTCGCCGCCGAAATATTCAGCCATCTGAGGCTTTGCAGATAGGGCAGGAAACGGTCGATGCTGCGCTCCACCAGCGCCGGGCCTTCCGAAGCAAGGAGCGAGAGCGGTTCGGTGAGTGAATTGATGACGAAGAACATCACCGCCGCCACGAGGCTCGAAAGAATGAGCGCGACGCCAAAGCCGGGAATGCCGTAGGAACCGAGCTTTTCGGCGGCGATGCCGAGGATCATGCCCACCACGATGGCCATAACCACCGGAATGAGGATGAGCGACAATTCATGGATGACCGCCATCAGCATGATGAGGAATATGCCGATCACCGACCAGGCGACAACCACATCCAGCGCTTCGCGGCCAAGCGGCTGCTGGCTGCGCGCATCGTCACGCCGTGAGCCGGATGCCGGCACTTCCAGCGGGTCCGCTCTTGTTGCTAGAGCGGTTGCGGCCGTCGTGCCGCAGCGGTTGCCGCGGTGTTGACCAAGCTGCCGGTCTTGTCCGGCCTGGCATTTTCATTCATCGAACGGTCCCCCAATAAGGGGACAAACGTTCGAAAAATGTGGCGGTTCCGGGGCGGCAGAAATTTCTGCCGCCGCTTTTTTGTGTTTATGCGGAAAGCTTTAGGCCGATCCCCCACGGATCTTTGAGGACAATGCCGTCACTTTGCCGTTCGGTGGCGATTTCCAGCCGGTCGAGGGCGGCAATCGCCGTCTCAAGCGCGGCCGGCTCGTTGAAGGTCAGCGAATAGCCGGAAAGGCCGGTCATATTGTCCTTGCGGGCCGCAGCACCCCGGCTGTTCCAGATATTGGCGGCGACGTGGTGGTGATAGGCCCCGGAACCGAAGAAGCTCGCGCCGGGATAACGCGCCATGATCTTCAGCCCCAGCACATCCTGATAAAATTCATCCGCCTGCGGAATGTTGCCGACCTGCAGGTGGATATGGCCGATGGCTGTTCCTTCCGCCGCCCCGGTAAAGGCCGTCTTCGGCGCGCTGTCGTAAAGCGCCTGAAGGTTGAGGCCGAGGGTGGCCATCTCCACCGTGCCGTCCTGCTGGTAGGTCCATTCATCCGGCGAACGGTCGCGATAGACTTCGATGCCGTTGCCTTCCGGGTCGGCAAGATAGATCGCCTCGCTGACCAGATGGTCGGACGCGCCCTGAAACTGGACATTGTTATGGGCGGCATGCGCCAGCCAATGGGCCAGATCGTTCCGGCTCGGCATCAGGAAGGCGGTGTGGAACAGGCCCGCCGCGTTGCGCGGCGCGCGTTCCGCCGTGCCGGAGGTGGAAAGCGTGAGCAGCGGCTGGCCGCCGACACCCAGCACTTCACCGCTCGGGTTCTTTTCAAGCACGGAAAGACCGATGATCTTCTGATAAAAATCCGAAACGCGCGGCAGATCGTGAACGACGAGATGCGCCTGGCCGACATAGGCCGGCCGCGTCAGGGCGAATTGTTTGATTTCACTCATCATGATCTCCATATTGAATCCGAAGCGCCCTGGGGCGGATCGGTCGCCGAAACCATCGGCCGACGCCGCTTTGCGGCGTTTGTCGAAGGCGAATATGGGCTGGTTTCGTCGTTCAGCAAAGATCGTCGTCTGGCGATTGACCGTCCACTATTCGTTGACAATGCCCCGTTCCGGCCCGGCTCCGGCTTTGACTTCGATCAAGGTGAAGGCCCTGCCGAAGGGGAAATATAAGCCTAGCCCGACACGCTAAACGGCGGATCAAGCCAAAGGAGACAGCCATGTACAAGAAGATCATCGTACCGGTAGACCTCAGCGCCACCGACAAGGGGGAAAAGATTCTCGAAAAGGCCAAGGCGCTTCTGGACCCGGACGGCGAGATCGTTCTCATCAATGTTGTCGAGGAACTGCCGGGCTATATGGCGATCGATCTGCCTGTCGACCTGATCGAAAACGCCATCAAGGACGCCAAGACCAAGCTTTCGGACATCAAGACCAGGGCCGGTTTCAAGGGCAGCCAGGAAATCAGAAGCGGCGCGCCCGCGCGTGAAATCATCGCCGCCGCCGAGGAGCACAAGGCCGACCTCATCATCATCGCGTCGCACACGCCGGATTTCAGCAATTATTTCATCGGCGCCACCGCCGACCGCGTGGTGCGCCATGCCAAATGCTCGGTGCTGGTGGACCGATAAAAGCCTGACGTTTGAGGGTTGCGGGCGGGTTTTCCGCCCCCAAGCATTCCCAGGAAAAGTGGAATCCGGTTTTCCGTCTGGGAATGCGGCGATACAAGAAGATGGGCTGGAGGAAAAAACATGAATGTCGAAAGTTACGAGAAAATCCTGCGTGACCGCCAGCGCGAGCTTTATCGCCGCCTGCACAAAATCGAGGCCGATTTCGAAGAGCCTCGCAATCCCGATGACGAGGATCGCGCCACCGAACGCAGCAATGACGAGGTGCTGGACGAGCTGGGGCAGGTGGGTCAGGACGAGCTGCGCGCCATCGACGCAGCTCTCGACCGTATCGCCAGCGGCACCTTCGGCACCTGCGTCAAATGCGGCAAGCGGATTTCGGAGGATCGGCTGAAGGCGGTGCCCTATACGCCGTTTTGCCAGGAATGCGCTGCGGCGTTGTGAGGGCAGGGGAAAGCGTGACTGGGTTTCTTCTCCCCGCCGGGGAGAAGGTGGCCCGAAGGGCCGGATGAGGGGGCAAGCTCTCCGAACACGTCTACCCTGCCGCGGACTTCTCCCCGGCGGGGAGAAGAAACAAGCGTCTACCGCTTACTCTACAGGCAATTGTTCGGCCGAAGGGCAACCTGCACCTCTCTTTTCGCAACAGCCTCGAACGCAATTTGATTGCCGTTAACCGGGCGCTGTCTTGTTCCTGTCTAATATTGTCTCCATGCTTTGATGAAAGCACGCAGACGGGATTGGACTATGAGCGATTTATGGCGGTTCGGGCGCCAGTATGATTTTCACGAGATTGTCGCCGATGGCATCGTCCACGGTGTCGGCATCGTGTTTGCCCTTATCGGCGCCACGGCGCTGATCTTTTACGCGATGGTCTGGGGGACGCTCAGCGCGATCGCCGCCGCGTGGATTTACGGTCTCGGCCTCGTCGCCTGTCTTTCCGTGTCTTTCACCTACAATATCTGGCCGCACTCGAACGTAAAATGGTTCCTGCGCCGGCTGGATCATTCGGCGATCTTCATCCTCATCGCCGCCACCTACACGCCCTTTCTGATGCGCGGCATCCACGATCCGCTGATTGCGGCCATGCTGGGGCTGATCTGGCTTGCGGCGCTGTGCGGCATCCTGCTCAAATGCCTGTTCCCCGGCCGTTACGACCGGGTCGCCATCGGCCTTTATCTCGCCATGGGCTGGAGCGGCGTCATGGTGGTCGGGCCGCTGTCGTCGCATCTCGCCCCCGTCACGCTCTGGCTGATCGTTGCCGGCGGCGTCATCTATTCGCTCGGCGTCATCTTCCATGTCTGGGAAAAGCTGCGCTTCCAGAATGCCATCTGGCACGCTTTCGTGGTCGCCGCCGCCGCCGTTCATTATTTCGCCGTGGTCACCTCCTTCAGCCTCGTGCCGCTGGCATCCTGAAGAATGCGCTCCGATGGCGGCATGGGTACTGGACAGCCATTCGCATCATCGCCTAATCCTCGTGCAGATGGCGGCCGAAAATACCGCCGCTGCAAGCAGGAAAAAGGGTGAACGACAATGAGCGTGCAACTGCGCGACGCGACCGTGGACGATCTCTCCGGCATCATGGAGATTTACAATGATGCGGTGCTGAACACGACCGCGATCTGGAACGACGTGCTGGTCGATCTGGAAAACCGCAAGGAATGGTTCGCCGCCCGCAAGTCACGCGGCTTTCCGGTCATCGTCGCAATCCTTGAAGGCAAGGTCGCAGGTTATGCTTCCTATGGCGACTGGCGCGCTTTCGACGGTTATCGCCACACCCGCGAACATTCGGTCTATGTGCATAAGGATGCGCGCGGCCACGGTATCGGCAAAAAGCTGATGCAGGCGTTGATCGATCATGCCTCGGGCAACGATGTGCATGTGCTGATCGCCGCCATCGAGGCGGAAAACACCGCCTCCATCCGCCTGCATGAAAGCCTCGGTTTCAGGGTCGTCGGTCGGTTTTCGGAAGTCGGCACCAAGTTCGGCCGCTGGCTGGATTTGACGTGTATGGAGCTGAAATTAGGCTGAGAGACTAAAGGCAATCTGTGGAACGGGCGGGTACCACTTGTTTCTTCTCCCCGCGGGGGAGAAGTCCGCGGCAACGGGATGAGGGGGCAAGCTCTCCGAAATCCGGCAACGTCGCCCCCTCATCCGACCCTTCGGGCCACCTTCTCCCCGGCGGGAGAAGAAATTCGCGGCACGGTTTTGCCAATCAAATCGGCTCGAACACCATCGAATGGCCGTTGATGCAGTAACGCAGGCCGGTGGGCTTCGGGCCGTCCGGGAAGACGTGGCCGAGATGGCCGCCGCAATTGGCGCAGCGGATTTCCGTGCGCACCATGCCGTAGCTGGCGTCGCGATGTTCCGTCACGGCGCCCGGCTTTACCGGCTCGAAATAGCTCGGCCATCCGCAGCCGGCATCGAATTTCGTATCCGAGAGGAACAGCGGCTCGTCGCAGGCCGCACAGCGATAGAGGCCTTTCTGGAATGTATCCCAATAGGGCCCGGTGAAGGCGCGCTCGGTGCCGTGTTCGCGCAGGATGCGATATTGCTCCGGCGTCAGCTGCTCACGCCATTCGGCATCGGTCTTGTTGACTTTGGGGGATGTCAGATCGCTCATGGAATGATCCTTTCTGTTCCCGCCTCAAATAGTCATCGCCGCCGCAGATTGAAAGGGGCGACGCCTCATAACGCGTTCGTTATGGGTCGGGAGTGTCGATTTGGGTTGAGATGGCTTTGTCTATGCCTTAACTGGAAAAATCGATTTTAAAGAACGCCATTATTGGCGCGCAGGGGTGGGGGACATCCCGGGAGATGTGAATGACATCCGATGTCACGCCGCTGACATTCCTGTCGCTGTTTCTGCCGTTTCTGGCAGCGCTTGCCGCACCCGTCCTGGTTAAAAGGTTCGGTCACAATGCGGCGTGGGTCCTGGCGATTGCGCCTGCTCTCGCTTTTGCGCATTTTGCATTGATGCTGCCGGATATCGCGGCAGGCGGGGTGGTGACCGGCGGTTATGCCTGGGTGCCGAGCTTCAATCTCAGCTTCTCCTGGTTCATCGACGGCCTGTCGCTGACCTTTGCGCTGCTGATCACCGGCATCGGCCTGCTGATCGT
Organism: Agrobacterium sp. LMR679; assembly: GCF_027157905.1. NCBI lineage: Bacteria > Pseudomonadati > Pseudomonadota > Alphaproteobacteria > Hyphomicrobiales > Rhizobiaceae > Agrobacterium > Agrobacterium sp. LMR679. Next base: position 2,000,515 of record NZ_JAPVOJ010000002.1, read on the forward strand.
GCTTTATGCGGGCGGTTATATGAAAGGCCACCCGCAGCAGGGCCGGTTCCTGTCCTTCCTGCTGCTCTTCATGGGGGCGATGCTGGGCGTCGTGGTTTCCGACAGCCTGCTGATGCTGTTCGTTTTCTGGGAACTCACCTCCATCACCTCCTTCCTGCTGATCGGCTTCGACCATGAGCGCGCCGCCTCGCGCCGCGCCGCGCTGCAGGCGCTGGTGGTGACGGGCGGCGGCGGTCTGCTGCTGCTCGCCGGGCTGATTTTCATCTGGGATATCAGCGGCATGACGCAACTGTCGATGCTGGTGCGCGGCGGCGATGTCTTGCGCGACAGCCCGTTTTATCTGGCCGCGCTGCTTCTTGTTCTCGGCGGCGCCTTCACCAAATCGGCGCAGTTTCCCTTCCATTTCTGGCTGCCCAACGCCATGGAAGCGCCAACCCCGGTCTCCGCCTATCTGCATTCGGCAACCATGGTGAAGGCCGGCGTCTATCTTCTGATGCGGCTCAACCCGGTTCTCGGCGATACCGCCGCCTGGCAGATCCTGCTGCCCTTTTTCGGCGGGCTGACCATGCTCACCGGCGCGCTGCTGGCCGTGCGCCAGACCGATCTCAAGCTGATGCTCGCCTATACCACGGTGTCGTCGCTCGGCCTGCTGGTCATGCTGACGGGTTTCGGCTCCGACCATGCCATCGAGGCGGCGGTGCTTTATCTGGTGGCGCATTCGCTGTTCAAGGGCACGCTGTTCATGGTCGCCGGCATCATCGACCATGAGACCGGCACCCGCGACGTGACGAAGCTCGGCGGCCTGCGAAAAGCCATGCCGATCACCTTCGCGGCGGCGCTGGCGGCTGCGATTTCCATGGCCGGCCTGCCGCCCTTCTTCGGTTTTCTCGCCAAGGAAGAGATTTATTACGCGCTGGCGCACGGCAATCCACGCGCCGTGCTGTTTACCGGCATCGCCATCCTCGGCAACGGACTGATGTTCGCCGTCGCCTTTGCGGTGGCGCTGAAACCCTTCCTCGGCAAGCCGGTGAAGACCCCGAAACACGCGCATGAGGGCCTGCTGCTGCTCTGGCTCGGCCCGGCGCTTCTGGCGCTGAAGGGGCTGACGATCGCGCTCTTTTCCGGCATCGCGCATTTCTACATCTCCACCCCGATGGCAAGCGCCATTGCCGGCGAGGCGCGCCCGGTGGAAATCTCGCTCATCCCCCATGTCGGCGTGCCGCTCGGCCTGTCGCTGCTCACCATCGCGCTCGGCATCGTCCTTTATACGCAGCTTTCCGTCGTCCGTGGACTGATCGACCGCACCTTCAAGGCGCTGGGGGCGGGGCCGGACAGGGGCTTTGACGTGTTCATCGACATGCTGGTGAAAGTCTCGTTCCATATCACCCGGCTCATTCAGCCGGGAAGGCTGGAATTTTACGTTACCGCCACCTTCGCCGTCATCGCCGCCGTACTTCTGGTGCCGCTGTTCCTTTATGGCGAATTGCCGTCCATGCCGTCCTGGCCGCGCGATATGCCGGTCCATGAGCTGACTTTCATCGCCATTGCCGTGGCGGGGCTCATCGCAGTGCTGACGGCGTCGAGCCGGCTCACCGCCATCATCGCGCTCGGCATTCAGGGCTTTGCGGTGGCGGTCATCTTCCTGCTCTTCGGCGCGCCCGATCTGTCCTTCACGCAATTCATGGTCGAGACGCTGTCGGTGGTCATTCTGACGCTGGTGATGACGCGGCTTCGCCTGTCGCCGTCAGACCATCGCGGCCTTGGCCAGAAGCTGCTGGACAGCACCATCGCCATCGCCTGCGGAACGGGCTTCGCTTTGTTCCTGATGCGCGCGACGCAGGCGAGCTTCGACAACCGCCTGACGGACTTCTACAACACCTATTCCAAGGTCATCGCCCACGGCGCCAATGTGGTCAACGTCATCATCGTTGACTTCCGCGGCACGGATACGCTCGGTGAAATCGCTGTCGTGATGATAACGGGTCTTGCCATTCTCGCGCTGATCCGCATCCGCCCGGCTGCTGCCGTCAAGGGATCGGCCAAAACCGCGAAGAAGAAAGGAGCGCAGGCATGAACACGCTCATTCTGCGCACCGTCGCCCCTGTCGTCACCAGCCTCATGGTGCTGTTTTCCATCTTCGTGCTGCTGCGCGGCCATAACGAGCCGGGCGGCGGCTTCATCGGCGGCCTGATCGCCGTCTCGGCGCTGGCGATCTATGGCATCGCTTATGGCGTTACCGCAGTCAGGCGCGCCATCATGTTTCATCCGCTCGCCATCGCCGGGGCGGGGCTGCTGCTGTCCATGCTTTCCGGCCTCGTTTCCATCGCCGCCGGCGTGCCCTTCATGACCGGGCTCTGGGTCTATCCGAACCTGTTCGGCGTCGAAATACCGCTCTCCACCGTCATGTCCTTCGATATCGGTGTCTATCTCGTCGTGGTCGGCGCCATCACCTCCATTGCGCTGGCGCTGGAAGAAAGGGAAAGCGACTGATGGAAGCGGTCTTCTCCATTCTCGTCGGCATCTTCTTTTCGGTGGCGATCTATCTCATGCTGTCGCGCCACAGCATCCGCATGCTGCTCGGCATCGCCATTCTCGGCAATGCGGTGAACCTTCTGCTGTTCACGGCAGGACGGCTGACGCGCGAAGTGCCGCCGATCATTCCGCCCGGCATGGACACGCTGCCCGCCGGTGCGGCTAATCCGCTGCCGCAGGCGCTCATCCTCACGGCCATCGTCATTTCCTTTTCCTTCTTCTGTTTCCTTCTGGTGCTGACCTGGCGTGCGTTTCAGGAACTGCAGACCGACGATACGGACGAAATGCGCACCGCAGAACCCGCCGGCGAGCCCTTGCCGCCGCTCGGTTATTGAGCGGCGAGGCTGAGACACCATGGCATCCTCCACCACATCCGCAGTTACCGACCTTTCCGCAGCGCTCGTCACGACGCCCGTGCCGCTCACCGACTGGCTGATCATTCTCCCCATCGCGCTCTGCATTGGCGCAGGCGCGGTGCTGATGATGATGCGCCACGCCATCCGCCACCATGCGGCCGTCGCCATCGCGGCGCTGTTCCTGCTGGTGCTGCTCGATGCCGCGCTTTTGTGGAAGGTCGCCACTGATGGCCCGTTCACCATGGTCATGGGCCGTTGGCTGCCGCCCTTCGGCATTGCCTTTACCGCCGACCTGACGGGCGCGCTGCTGTCACTTGCCGCCGCCATCGTCGCACTTGCGGGCGCCATCCATGCCGGCGCGGATATCGACGCCAGCGGCAGGCGGTACGGTTTTTATCCCTTCCTGATGCTCTTGATGGCCGGTGTCACCGGCGCTTTCCTGACCGGCGACATCTTCAACCTCTATGTCTGGTTCGAGGTGCTGCTGATCTCGTCCTTCGGCCTGATCGTGCTCGGCTCGACGCGCGAGCAGATCGACGGCGCGCTGAAATACGCCATTCTGAACCTCATCGGCACAACGCTGTTCCTGATAACTGTGGGTTATCTCTACGCCATCTTCGGCACGCTCAACATGGCCGATATCGCCCAGAAGGCGACAGCGCTGCGCGGCTCGGCGCCGCTGATGACGCTTGCGAGCCTGTTCGCGCTCGCCTTCGCCATGAAGGCCGCAGCCTTCCCGGTGAACTTCTGGCTGCCCGCTTCCTATCACACGCCGCGCATCGTCGTTTCCGCCCTGTTTGGCGGCTTGCTCACCAAGGTCGGCATCTATTCGCTGCTGCGTGTCATGGTCATGCTGTTTCCGGTCGAGCGGGAAGAACTCAGCATCGTCATCGCCATCTCGGCGGCCTTGACCATGGTGCTCGGAGCCATGGGCGCGCTCGCCCAGAACGATATCCGCCGCATGCTCGGCTATATCGTCATATCGGGTATCGGCTACATGATGGCCGGCATCGCCATCGGAACGCCGTCGGGTGTCACCGGCGCCATTTTTTACGCGCTGCATTCCATGGTGCTGATGACGGCGCTTTATCTCGCCGCCGGCCATGCCGCCCGCCTCGGCGGCGATTTCAGCCTCACCTCGCTCAGAGGCCTTTACCAGCAGGCTCCGTGGTTTTCGGCGCTGGCGCTGGCGCTGTTTTTCGCCGGTTCCGGCCTGCCGCCCTTTTCCGGCTTCTGGCCGAAGGCGGTGCTGGTCAAGTCGGCGATCGATATCGGCGCATGGTGGCTCGCCGGCGCCATCCTCGCCTCCGGCTTCATCGCCACCATCGCTTTCGGGCGGATCTTTCTTTTGTGTTTCTGGCGTCCCGTTGCGGCATCCACCGGTCAGCCTTCCCTGCCGCAGGCGTCGCCCTCGGCAGCGCCGTCCTTCGCGCCGCTGGTGGGGCTGACGTTGCTGGTGGTATTCTTCGGCCTGTTTCCGGAAAGCCTGCTCAATCTCAGCCAGCAGGCGGCCGCAGGTCTCGCTAATCCGCAGGCCTATATCCAGTCGGTCTTTACCGAAGGGGGCAAACCATGAGCCTCTATCTCGTACAATTGCTTTTCGTTGCCGTATGGCTCGCCGTGACGGGCAGTGTCACCCTCGCGAACATCATTTTCGCCCTTGTTGTTTCGACGCTGGCGCTCGGCATCATCCGCCACCAGCTTCCGGGCGGGCGTAACCACTGGCTCAGGCTTGCCCGCGTGCTGTCGCTGGTGCTGCTGTTCTTCAAGGAGCTGGCGCTTTCCGCATGGAAGGTCGCCGTGCTGGTGACGCGGCCGAAGCTCGACGTGCAGCCCGGCATTTTCGCCTATCCGCTGACGGTGACGACGGATTTCGAGATCACGCTGCTCGCCAATCTCATCACGCTCACCCCCGGCACGCTTTCGGTCGATGTTTCGGCGGACAGGAAAACGCTTTACGTGCACGCGATCGACTGCAGCGATATCGAGGCCACGAAAAACGACATCCGCAACGGCTTTGAAAGAAAGATCATGGAGGCGTTTCAGATATGACGCCGGAACAGATAGTTTCATTTGCAACTATACTTGCAACGGTTGTTCTGTCGGCCGCCTTTTTGCTGACAGTATACCGCGTCGTCGTCGGCCCCACCTTGCCGGACCGTATCGTTGCGCTCGACATGCTGGTGGGCATCGCCATCGGCTTCATCGCGGTCATCGCCATCCGCACCGGCTTCAATCTTTATGTCGATATTGCGATTGCGCTCGGTCTGGTCGGGTTTCTGGCAACGGTGGCCTTCGCCCGCTTCGTGCTGTCGCGCGGCCCGGACGGCCGGCGCAGGCCGGCGGCGGTTCTCGATGGCGAAAGGGCATCGGAAGCCATTGAAAAAAATATGGAAAAAGGTGTCGCCAACAGAAAAGGAAAGGGCAGGCGATGATGGCTTGGATCGTGGCTATTCTCGTTGCGGCGCTGTTGATCTCTGGCGCCATTTTCTCGCTGATCGCGGCAATCGGGCTCAATCGGCTGCCGGATGTCTATACCCGCATGCATGCGGCTTCCAAGGCGGGAACGGTGGGGTCCGGCCTGCTGCTTCTGGCTGTCGGCATCCATTCCATGGAAATATCGACGCTGGCGCGGGCGCTGGCCGGTTTCTTCTTCTTCGTCCTTACCGCGCCGGTCTCGGCACATCTTCTTGCCATGGCCGCTCACAAGGCAGGTTATCCGCTTGCCGTTAAATCGGTAGTTGATGACATCAAGAAAATTTGAAGTTGAAAATCCCCCTAATAATTGGGGGTATTCATTTTCAATTACTACTTGGCATAGTATTTTATTACCCGTAATTTTTTGTATTCCGATTAGACTGTTTTGAACTGAAAAATTCACAATAGGAATTTGACTTTTGCTGTTTTGCTGTTATCCAAATTAAGTGTAAAGTTGCTAATCGCGATTTGCATCTAGCCTCTTCATAGTCGGCATAGGCATTTTATTAATGTCTAATCTATGGCCCATCGGACCATTGCTGCCCATGTCGCGGGCCATAAGTTGAATCTCGGACCAATTCGTTTCCGGTTTTCGCTCGAAATCTAGGGGTAGGTTTCATGTTGGTTTCAACAAGGCGAAGGTGGGGCACCGGGTAACTTCACATCGCTCGATGCGGCGTTCGCCCGCGTCAGGGGATCAATAAACAGGAGATACTTAAATGACGGAAACTGCATACGGTAACGCCCAGGATCTGCTGGTCGAACTGACTGCGGATATTGTGGCTGCCTATGTTAGCAACCACGTCGTTCCGGTAACTGAGCTTCCCGGCCTTATTTCGGATGTTCACACGGCACTTAGCGGAACATCGGCACCGGCATCGGTGGCGGTCAATGTCGAAAAGCAGAAGCCTGCCGTCTCCGTCCGCAAGTCGGTTCAGGATGACCACATCGTCTGTTTGGAATGTGGCGGCTCGTTCAAGTCGCTCAAGCGGCATCTTACGACGCATCACAGCATGACGCCGGAAGAATATCGCGAAAAATGGGACCTGCCGGTCGATTATCCGATGGTTGCGCCCGCCTATGCCGAAGCCCGCTCGCGGCTCGCCAAGGAAATGGGTCTCGGTCAGCGCCGCAAGGCCAGCCGCTGATTTTAAAGACGGTCCGGCTGCTGTCCTGACAGATAGCCGGAAGTCGCAGGGCAATACGGCCGGTCCTTTGACCGGCCGATTTCGTTTCTGGGGTTCGAAAATCTCACCTCCATCCTGCCGGCCCATATCCGGCATCCAGTTACGGCGCGTCTGCGCCGTGAGAGGGGCCTCTCGCGATCGAGAACTGCATCGCACCAGACCCGCGAGCCGTTCCCTCGACAGGCTTTTATGTCGCGCAAAATTTCGATTGAGGAAAAAAATCCTTTATCGCACACATCAATTCTGCAAAAATAAAGCCGTATCAATCGCATAATCTTCCCTGTCAAATTTGCGCTTCCCCACGATTGCTCTCAGGTGTATGAATTAATTCCTATTCGTAGAGGAGTTGCATATGCCGTCGGATACTGTGTTTCTGCCTGCCGCCGCGCGGCCTTGTGCGCGGGTCGGTGATCGTCCCTTTCGTCATTGGCCGTCTGCGGCCGGGCGGGATGAGATTTCCCGTCTTTGCCGTCTGGTACGGCAGCTCACCGGCGAGATGGTGCAATTGACGGGCGACCGAACGCTGGTGCGCCGCGACAGCCGGCGCATGGAATGCCACATCCGCCAGATCGCCATGTATGTGTGCCATGTGCAGCTCGGCATTCCCATGTCGGATATCGGGCCGTGTTTCGGCCGGGACAGGACGACGGTGGGCCATGCCTGCCAGGTGGTGGAGGACCGGCGCGACGAACCGGCATTCGACGAGTTCGTCGCCGTGCTGGAGCGGCTCACCGGCAGTATCTTCAACGCGATGAAAGGCGCCCGGGATGAGTGAGGAAAAAAGCATCCCGGTTGCCTCCCCGAACCCTCATCTCCTGCGGCTGCTGCGTTGCATCGCCGCGGGCGCGGCCGAGATGTCGCAGGAGGGCGGCGATATCGTCCTGCGCCGGGCGCGGGCAGGCCACACGGCGCTGCGGTTTCCGGCCGCGACGGTGCGGTTCGCCATTTCCTCCGGGCTGGTCGAGCAGCGGGACAACACCCTTTCTGCCGCACCGCCGCTCGCCTCCTGCTTGAAACGTGCAATGGCAAAAGACCGGGACGAGGTTTTTCAGGAACAGCACCGGCATATGCAGACGGTTATTGTGGATGTCGGCGATGCGAAGCAGCAGGCCCGGCGCAATCTCAACACCTCTCCCCTGACCAACCTTGCAAGGCTGAAGGAACGGGACGGTGCGGCGTTTTTCCCGGCGGATGCTCTGGAGGCAGGCGAACGTCTCGCCGCCGATTTTCATCGCGGCCATCTTAACCCGAAGGTAACGGCGACATGGGAGCCGAGAATAGCGAACCGCACAAAAGGCGAGGCGGGAGGCGCGCTCGATCTCACCGAGGCGGCAATGGCCGCAAGAACGCGGTTTTCCCGCGCGGCCGATGCGATGGGGCCTGAACTGTCGGGCGTCGCCATCGACATCTGCTGCTTCGAAAAGGGGCTGGAGACGGTGGAGCGCGAAAGGCAATGGCCGGCGCGTTCGGCAAAACTGCTGCTGCGCGCAGCACTGCTGGCGCTTGCCCGCCACTATGCGCCGCCTGCGGCCCACGCCGGCAGGCAGGAACACCATTGGGGCGATGCGGATTATCGCCCGTCGATGACGAGGTGAAGGTCAGGCGGCCAGCAGCCGGGCTTCCTCACGGATGCGCTTGATCATGGAGCGCAGGCCGTTGGCGCGCTGCGACGACAGATGTTCCACCAGCCCGATCCTGTCGAATACCTCAATCGCGTCGAGACCGGCGATTTCGGAGGCTCTCTTGCCGGAATAGACGGCGAGCACGATGGCGACGAGGCCGCGCACGATATGCGCGTCCGAATCGCCTTCGAAGGTCAGGAGAGGGTCTTCCGCACCATCGCTGTGGCTGACGAGCCAGACCTGGCTTGCGCAGCCATGCACCTTGTTCTCGGCCGTGCGCTTGTCTTCCGGCAGGTCGGGAAGTGCCTTGCCGAGTTCGATGACATAACGATAACGATCCTCCCAGTCGTCGAGGAAGGCGAAGTCGTCAAGGATCGTTTCGAGAGAGGCCATTTGCGCGCCGTATCATCCATTATTGCAGGTCTTTGCTAGGATATAGGCGAAGTGCGGCCGGTTTTGAACCATGGGCCATGAAAAAGCCCACGGAAAACAGGTTTCCGTGGGCAAGTTTGGCAGGCAGTCGGCGGGCGGAAATCTCCGCTCGCAAAAAGTGCGGCGCGGTGGCCGGCATAGATCAGGGGGCCGGGCGCTTCTGCGGCAGGGGAATGACGGTGCCGGTCTTCAGCATGTCGGCATCCTTCGGAAATTCGACGCTGACGACCGGGGCTTCGGCCAGTTTTTCGGTCTCGGCCGCAAGTTCATTGGCGGGGGCGGGCTTGTCACCGGAAGCAAGCTGCTTGTCCAGCAGTTCATAGGCCACTTTTGCGCCTTCCTTTGCCCGCTCGCCGAGCGCATGGAAGGTTTCGGCGCCCTTGACGCAGACATCGGGCTTTTCAATGCAGATGGCGCTGACATAACGATAGGCTTCACCGGCGGCCGAAACGGCGCTGGGAATATCGAAGGCCGAAGGTTCCTTGGCCGGATCGTTGCTGCTGCCGAAATAGGACAGCGCCACCAGCACCAGCGAAAACCAGAATGTTCCCTTGATCAGAAACCACATTGTCAGACTACCCTGCCAGATGATCTTTGTTTTCTAAAGCCCCGCCCGGTTTCGGGTCATCGGCCTTTGTCCCGTTTTTCGGGCTTGTGAAGAAGCTACACGCGACCGGCGAACAGCCGATTGCAAAAAGCGGCGCAATTTAATTCAAATTGTATCTATTCTCCTCGTATCGGGACGCCTGCCACCAATTCATTCGCATTTTAACAGTCCATGTTAAGCATAATTGCGACAGAGGCCGCGCGTTCCGGGGCAAAGCGGCGCAAAGCCTTGCCACAAAAGTTAACGCGATGGCAAAAATGAAGCGAAATCCGTCGCTTACCCGTCATTAACCATGATTGGCAAAGCTTCGAAGAAATGCCCCGTAATGGGACTGCGAGGCATTTGAGGGGCCTTTGAGGCCATTCTTTTTATCCATTCCTTAAGCCGCCGCCTTCTATTGTCGGAGCCGTTAGAACCGCCTCAGGGATTCGGTGTTGGTATTGCGTAATATGAGAGAAAAAGCGGTCGCATTGGTCGACCATGCCGCAGGCAGATGGCTTGCGCGCATGGAAGAGGACGCCGAAAGGCGCGCCGGAACCGTTGCGCGCCTGCGCCGGCTGATCGCCTTCAGCACGGTCGGACTTCTGGTGGTACCAGCCCTCTTCAGCCTCGTCTTCAGCCCCGCCATTGCGCTGCCCATCGGCGCTGCCCTGGTGCTGGCGCTGTTTCTGGCCGCCGCAGCATTGCTGATTGCCTTTTCGCGCCCCGCGCGCGGCGCCTCCTCCTTTTCCGCCGCGTCTGGCGATAACGACCTGATCGCCGCTTCGCAGGTGCCGGGCCTTGTGCTCATGATCGGTGAAACCGGCTTCGTCGAACACGTCTCCGGCCGCGATCTTATGACCTTCCCCGCCGATCTGCAGGCCAGCAAGGGTCATTCCCTCGTTGAATATGTCTATGTCTCGGACCGTATCGAACTGATGCAGGCCTTCGACCTGCTGCGGCAGGGCGAGGACAGAGCAACCGCCGAACTTCGCTTCGAGACCGGTGCAAAGTCGCGTCAGGCGCAGTTCATGCATGCGCGTATCGAGATGACGGCGATCCGCAGCGCCAGTGGCCGGCTGCGCCGTATCGTCGCCCAGCTTTCCGATATCACCGAGATGGAACGCCTGCGCCGCGATGTCGCCCGCAAGGCGGCCGAGGCGGAATCGGCCAATGATGCGAAATCGCGCTTTCTCGCCGCCGTCAGCCACGAGTTGCGCACGCCGCTCAATGCCGTCCTCGGTTTTTCCGATATTCTGGCCGGCGAATATTTCGGCCGGCTGGAGAACGACCGCCAGCGGGAATATGTCGGCCTGATCCGCCAGTCCGGCGCGCATCTTCTCTCTGTCGTCAACACCATGCTTGACATGAGCAAGCTGGAAGCCGGCCGTTACGAGCTGATGATGGAAAGCTTCCCGATTGCCGAGACCATCTCGTCCTGCGAAGCCATGCTCGGCCTGCAGGCGAAGGAAAAAGGCCTGACTTTGACCAGCCGCATCCAGCGCGGTATCGGCGAAATCTCGGCCGATCAGCGCGCCATCCGGCAGGTTCTCATCAATCTTGCCGGCAACGCCATAAAATTCACCGATGCCGGTGGTGTGGTGTCGATCGACGCCGCGCGTGAGGGTGCGATGCTGAAGCTGACGGTGAGCGATACCGGCATCGGCATCGCTTCCGACAAGATCGAGCTCCTGGGCCAGCCTTTCATGCAGGTTCAGAATGAATATACCCGTCGCTATGAGGGCACGGGTCTGGGATTGTCCCTGGTCAAGGGGCTTGTGGCACTGCATGGCGGCACTTTCGCCATCGCCAGCAAGCCCGGCGAGGGAACGGTCGTAACGATCACCCTGCCTGCCGACGGTTCCGGCATGGCGGGTGAGGGCCAAAGCGCCGAAGCCGAAAGCATGGTGGAATTTCCGCCGCGCATCCGGCAGCTCGGCGATATGGCTGCAATGATGAAAAAGGATGGTGACGATGGCCCCGCGAAAGCGAAAATCGCCTAAGAAAACAACGGCCCAGATTGGCGCCGGGATTGTTTCCTTGGTGGTTTCGGCCATCGGGCGCGAAATCCTGCGCCATCCGAAACTGGTCGGCAGCTGCGGCGCCTTCGCGGTCGTCTTCGGTTTTGTCGCCGCCAATGCGCTCTGGTATCAGCCGGGCGTGCACCCGTCGCCCTTCCTGCGCACGCGCGATGCGGAAAACCCGAACGGCATTGCCGGTTATCGCCCAGCCGAGCCGCTCGGCACGCAGGGCAATGTCACCACCTTCCGCATAGAACGACCGGCGGAGCCACAAAACGCGCAGCAGCCGGCGGCCGAAACGCCGGTGCAACCCGTTGCCGAAAGCCAGAAACCGCAGCAGATCGTTGCCGATATTCAGGCCGAACTGAAGAAGCGCGGGCTTTACGAAGGCGAGGCGGATGGCCGCATGGGCCCACGCACCGCCGCCGCCATCATGTTCTTCGAAGAAACGCTCGGCATGGAACAGACCGGCGAGCCGACGACCCGCGTGCTGGCGGCGCTGCGGATAGACGGCGCGACGGTTGCCGCGATCCCCAGGGACCGGCCTGCCGATAGCAGCGGCGGCGTCGAGATCGACCCGGTCGCCGCCGCCATCCGCAAGGCGGAGGCGCCGCGCCCGAAGGCCGAACCGGCCTCCCTCAACAGTGCTGTCAAACCGGCAAGCCGCGATTTGATCGCCAAGATCCAGCAGGGGCTGATCAATATCGCCTATGCGGACGTGAAGGTGGACGGCGTGGCCGGCCAGCAGACCCGCAACGCCATCCGCGCCTTTGAGAAACACTATCGCCTGCCGGAAACCGGTGAGCCGAGCGAGGCCGTGCTGAAGAAGCTGAAGTCGATCGGGGCGCTTTAGATTTTGACAGCGGCTGAGGTGCGTGGGGCTTTACCCCCTCTGCCCTGCCGGGCATCTCCCCCTCAAGGGGGAGATCGGCAGGAGGCGCTACCACCACTTCACTCGCAAATGTTGAGATGGGCGAGACTTATCCGCGAGTCGATCTCCCCCTTGAGGGGGAGATGCCCGGCAGGGCAGAGGGGGGTAAGCCCCACGCACCTTCGCCCGCCTAAAACCAACATTGCGAAGCACGCCCACCATTTCCATCGAAAGCACCCCCATGCGCCTCAAATCCGAAATGTTCGTCTCAGCCCTCATCCGCCGCGTCTTCGCCGCTGGCGGATTTGCGGCTGTCGAAAAGAAGGGGGCGGAGGAGGCGGGGGCGATTTTCATTCGTCAGCGCCTGCGCGATGGCCGCGAAAATCTCTATGGACCCGCGCCGCAGAGCTTTGTCGATGACGAGGAAGTCCGCGCCGAGCGCCGTTTCGAAACGCGCCTTGCCGGTGCGGATGGCGAGGAAAGCGCCGCTCTTCTTGAGAGGGAACGACGCTTCGACAGCGACCTGTGGGTGGTGGAGATCGAAACCGACGAGATCGGGACCCTGTTGACGCTGGTGGATCAGCCCAGGGGCTAGAATCGTCCGGCAATGGCCCGCTTCTTCAATCCGTGCAGATGCAAGGCCAGCCGCGCTTACCCTTGCGTCCCTGTTCTCTGCGCAGCCGGTGCGCTGCGGCCCGGCCTTTCGCGGCCATGCGTATAGCTGTCGGCCCGCCGCCAGCTTTCCAGCCGCTCTTCGCATTCCACGATGTCGAGACGGTCGAGCAGGGCTTCGGCACGGCTCATATCGCCTTCGGCGGCGGAAAGATGCGGATAGAAGCACTGCAGCACGAAAGCCGCCTCGGAAAATTCCATGCCAAGGCCGGTCAGCGTCGTTGCAAGCTGTGCGCCTGATATATCGAGCATGATGCGCTCCGACAGCCAGTAGCTGGAGGAGAGAGAATCCGCCAGCGCGACCGCGAATTGCCGGGCATTGCGCTCGCGGGCGAAACGCACCAGCAGCGCTTCCTGCACCTCGCTCAACCGGCGAAGGCCGAGAACGTCGCTTTCCGGGCGGTTGAGGTGATGCGCCATCTGCTTGATGCGCTGGCGCATTTCCTCTTCGAGCGCGGAAGCGGCGGCGATGTTGTCCGTCTTTTCTTCCGCTTTCGGCTCTTCGGGGCTTTCCGCCGCCTGCGGTTCGGCAGCCGCCGTCTCTTCATCCGGCCGCTTCAGATCTTCGGCGTGACGCAGCCCGACAAGCGCATCGATGACGGTGGGGGAGAGGTCTTCGCGGCGCACGATGGCGCGCGCATGCGCCGCCCCTTGCGTGCGGGCAATGGTGATCAGCGTGTCGTCATCGAGGCATTTGGAGGCGATGAGGAAGGGCGCCGCAAGCGAAATCGGCTGGCAGGCGATGAAGAAGGCGACAGCCGAAGGCACGCTCGGATGCTGGGAGAGCGCGGCGATGGCCTCCCGCTTGGCTTCGTCGGTGGAAGCGATGAAAAGCGGCATGAAAAGTTCGGCGAACTGCCGAAGGTCCGTTTTTGACGGATGGGAGACATTCTCGAAATTCGTCACGGTGGCCATCAGCACCACATCTTTCTTCCTCACGGCTCTTGGCCTCTCAAGTTCTCGAAACCGGTCGGTCAACGCACTACCCAACAAACGCAAACACAATATCGGCTCAAAATAGAGCAAATGCGTTGACGTCCTGTTAACTATGGGGGGTGGCAAGAGAGAATCCGCCTCTATCAACAAGGAAATTTTAAAACCTTGATGACGGATGAAATGCCGTGGAACTTTACCGCATCGCCTTTGTTTTCAAGGGGTGCGGCTCCGGCCGGAATAAGTTGGGGTCCGGCAATTAAGGTTAACGGATCATTAACCTCTGTCTGTTTGTAATTTCATGGGCAGTATTAGGATTCCATGTTATTCTTATCGACGGAATAAATACAAAAATGGCATGCGAAGCCTGAATCTGCGCACGATCCCCTTATAAGAATCGCTTTGGATTTTTGGATCGTGCGAAAACCAGTCTGTGGACTGGCCTATGCGCAATGTGATGGTGATGAAATTCCCGACGCAAGACGAGGCTTGCGCGGTTCCCATGGGCAACATTGACAATCATGTCCCGAAGAGGAGATGAGCATGGCAGAGATTATTCCAATCGGCGACGCCCGACGAAGCCTGCGCCCCGCCGGCGCGGTGGCAACGGTGATCGGCCCGGCGAAAGTCGTGCTGTTTACCGGCGTGCGCTATGAAAAACGCGATACCGAGCCGACCGGCAAAGTCGCGCGCAAGGGCAAATCCGCAGCGGAAACCGCCCTCAAATCCTGACTACAGAGAATAACCGACGTTATTTCCACGCCGTCGGCTGGCATTTCGCCTCGTTCAGGAACCGTTCCGCCTCTTCGCCGAAACTCGGCTGCGGCACCATGGTTCGCAACACCACATACCCTTCCGTCTGATCCGATTCCGCCAGAATGGCCTGCGACAGCGCGGGTGGCTGCGCCTTGCGGATGGCGGCGATCTGCACCGCATCCGCCACCAGAATATCCATCACCCCGCCGGCGGACGTGCGGTCATTCATGCTGAAAACCTCATTCGAGGCCTTGTCGTAAACCGCGACCGACCAGAAGGGCACGGCTCCGATGGCGCTGAGCCTGACCGGCTTGTCCTCGATATCGAAGGTGCAGACCGCGACCCGCATGAAGGGATCGCCGCTGCCAAGCGTCTTTTTCTCCGTCGTCTCTTCGAGCAGATGAAACTGATGCGGCTTTCCCTCCGCCACCGCGCGCGTATAGGCGTCGCGATTGCTGAAATGCGGTATCGCCAGAAGAATGATGACATGCAGCACGGCAGCAGCGACGAGACCGGTGAGGATGGCGAGCAGGACCCTAAGCATTGCCACACCCCAGCTTGCGGATTTGCGGCATGGAGATGTCGATCAGACCGGAACTGCCCGCGACGGGCGTGTCGAGCAGGGTCATGACCAGCCTGAAGGTCTGGCCCTGCGGCACCGACAGCCAGTTATAGGTCTGGGCGTCAGCGGCGATGGTGATGTCGATGCCGCCATCGGCGCTGCGCAAAAGCGTGCGGGAATTCAGCGCGAAGGGCCGCCCCGCATCCTCCGCCAGCACATTGCCCTGCTGGTCGGCGGTGTAGATCGTCCAGAAACGCGCGGGCGGCACGGCGCCGGCCAGCCGGTATCGGCACTCGCCGCTCAGGCGTTGTCCATCGCTGTCGACGGAGGCGGTAAAAGCCAGCCCTTCCGCGGTTCCGTAAAGCAGCTTGCCGGCGTCGGCGCGGTGCGATTTGGCGTAAGGATCGGCCTCGATCGTCTGCGCTTCGGGAAACGCATCCCAGGAGCCGATGCGGATCGATCCAAAGCCGGATGTCGCCTCAAGGGCTGCCAGCGTCGCGGCAATACCGCCGCCAAAGGCGATCAGAAGGGCGATGCCGACAAGGAATGGAACTCGGAACACGCTGTTTTCCCGTTTATGAACAGGTCGAGGACTATCACTGATTCCCTGTTTGGAAAATGGCGCGGCTTGTTTAGTCTCCGTGAAAATGATCACAACCGGGGATATTCCATCATGTCGAGACAATCCGCAATCGATCGTGCCGCCGCCTGTTTCGACGATGGCAGCTTCGAGCGGGATTTGTCGCGACGCGTTTTACGACGGACCGAAAGCCAGAATGAGGAGCAGGGCGAGGAGCTGACGCTGTATCTGGAACAGGAAATGCTGCCCGTTTTCGCCGCCATGGGTTTCTCCTGCACCATCCTGCGTGACCCGGCGGCGGATCTGCCGTTTTTGATCGCCGAGCGTTTCGAAGGCGACACGCTGCCGACCGTGCTGGGATATGGCCACGGAGATGTGGTGCGCGGTCAGGACGAGGGCTGGGCCGAGGGGCTTTCGCCCTTTGTGATGTCTGAGCGCAATGGCAGGTGGTATGGGCGCGGCACCGCCGACAACAAGGGGCAGCATTCGGTCAATATGGCGGCGCTGAAGGCCGTGCTCGAGACACGCGGCAGGCTTGGTTTCAACGCCAAATATCTGATCGAGATGGGCGAGGAGAGGGGCTCCCCCGGTCTGCGGGAGATTTGCCGGAACCATGGCGAGCGGCTGAAAGCCGATCTTCTGATCGCCTCCGACGGCCCACGCCTGAATGCGGAACGGCCGACGGTTTTTCTCGGCGCGCGCGGCGGCATCACCTTCGATCTGGTGATCGAGGCGCGTGAGGGTGGCCATCATTCCGGTAATTGGGGCGGGGCATTGTCCAATCCCGGCGTGCAGCTGGCCCATGCCGTCGCAAGCCTCGTCGGCCCGACCGGCCAGATCCGTGTGCCGGAACTGGTGCCGGAGGAATTGCCGAAAGCGGTGCGTGAGGCCCTTGCCGATTGTGAAATCGATGGCGGGCCGGACGGCCCGAAGATCGATCCGGACTGGGGCGAGCCCGGCCTTTCCACCGCCGAGCGGGTTTTCGGCTGGTGTGCGCTGGAAGTGCTGGCTTTCGAGACCGGCAATCCGCGTGCGCCGGTCAACGCCATTCCGCCACGGGCATGGGCGCGGCTGCAATTGCGCTTCGTGGTCGGCATCGATCCGCAAGCGGTTCTGCCCGCCGTGCGGCGTCACCTCGACCGGCAGGGTTTCGCCATGGTGGAAATCGCGCCTGCCGGCGACGAGATTTTCCGCGCCACCCGGCTCGATCCGCAGGATCCATGGGTGGATTTCACGCTGCGCTCCATTGCCCGCACAACGGGAAGAAAACCGGCGCTTCTGCCCAATCTCGGCGGTTCGCTGCCCAACGATATCTTTGCCGATATCCTCAAGCTGCGCACCATCTGGGTGCCGCATTCCTATCCCGGCTGCTCGCAGCATGCGCCGAACGAACATCTGCCGAAGGAGATCGCCCGCGAGGCGCTTACCCTTATGGCCGGGCTCTATTGGGATATCGGAGAGGGGGATACGCCGCCGCTTTAGGCGCCCATGATGAGCTTGAAGGCGATGGCCCACATGGTGACGGCGATGACGCCTTCAAGAATGCGCCAGGCGGAGGGTTTTTCGAAGATCGGCCGCAGCCAGCGCGCGCCGTAACCCAGCGAAAAGAAGAACAGCAGGGAGCCGGTGGCCGCGCCCGCCGCGAAGGTTTTTTCGAAGCCGGGAAACTGCGTGGAAATGGTGCCGAGCAGCACGACGGTATCGAGATAGACATGCGGATTGAGAAAGGTCAGCGCGAGGCAGATGGCCAGCGTCTGCCACAGGCTCGCCTCCTGCCGCTCCGCCACCGAAAGCGCCTCGGAGGAGCGCAGCGCCGAATGCAGGCTTTTGGCGCCATACCAGATGAGGAAGGCGGCCCCGGCATAACGCATGATGGGATCGAGCGCCGGCATGATGGCGCTGATCCGCTGAAAACCGAAAACCCCGACGGTGATCAGCAGCGCATCGGCAATGGCGCAGGTGGCGCAGACGGCAAACACATGCGAGCGCGCCAGCCCCTGCTTCAGAACGAAGGCATTCTGCGCGCCGATGGCGACGATGAGGCTGAGGCCCATCGTCAGGCCAGTGAAGAAAATCTGGATGTCCATGCGCGTCGCGGCCCCTGCCTCTGTCCATTGTGGAATGGCCGAAGGCGTTGCTTCCGGACCGAGTGCTTGGATATTTCCGCCAGATAGTTTAATCCAGTTAAATAAACTCAATCCAGATAAGCTGAGCTAATGTACCGTAACGCTATTCCACGGACGGATATCATGAGCGCTTTCCTCACCTCCACCCTCATTCCTGTGCTTGTCACAGGAATCCAGCCGACGCGCGTCTGCGCGACGGATGAGTCTTTTCAGCCCAAGGACTTGGGCTTGCTGGATTCCTGTGACAAGCACAGGAATGAGGGCGGGGAGGATCGCTGCAGATGGTCCGAGTCCTTACATGTGCTGTGTCAAACCCAGCCTTCACAGCGGGTATCATAATGCTCGACTATCCCTCCATGCGGGCCGTGGCGCTCGTGGCTCAAACGGGCAGTTTCGAAAAGGCGGCGCAGGTGCTGTGCGTCACGCCGTCGGCCGTCTCCCAGCGCATCAAGCAACTGGAGGAGCGGCTGGGCGTGGTGCTGATCGTGCGCGGCAATCCCTGCGTGGCGACGGAAAAGGGCGAATGGCTCTGCCGTCACATGGATCATGTCGGCATGCTGGAAAGCGAATTGTTCCGACAGCTTCCGGCGCTGGCGGAAGCGGGCGCAGCGCAGGAGCGCGTGACGCTCAACATCGCCACAAACGCCGACAGTCTCGGCACATGGTTTCTGGATGCGGTTTCGAAATTCACCGGCGGCAGCGACTATCTCGTCAATATCGCAGTGGACGATCAGGACCACACGGTGGAATGGCTGCGCGGCGGCAGGGTGCTTGCCGCCGTCACCGCCCATGCCAAGCCCGTGCAGGGCTGCCGGGTCCTGCCCCTTGGCGTGCTGCGCTATCACGCCACCGCCAGCCCGGATTTCATGGCCCGCCATTTCGCCGGGGGTGTCACACCCGCCGCCCTTGCCCGCGCGCCAGGACTCACCTTCAACCAGAAGGACAGGCTGCAGGCGAGCTGGGTCAGGAAGGTGTTGGGCGAGGATATCGCCTATCCCACCCACTGGCTGCCTTCGACGGACGGTTTCGTGAAGGCGAGCCTTTCCGGCATGGGCTGGGGGCTCAATCCCGTGCAGCTTGTGGGGGATCACCTCAAGGCGGGCAGGCTGGTGGAGGTCGTTCCCGGCACGCCGCTCGATATTCCGCTTTACTGGCAGGTCAACCGGCTCGCGGCGGAGCGGCTTGGGGTGTTGACGTCGCAGGTGGTGGAGACGGCGAGGGGGGTGTTGTTGCGCTAAGTTGCAAACGGTGGCGACGGAGTGCTTGGCTTACCCCTCTGCCCTGCCGGGCATCTCCCCCTCAAGGGGGAGATCGGCTGGTGGCTCTCCCACCACTTCATCCTTTAACCTTGAGATGGGCGAAACTTCGCCGCAGATCGATCTCCCCCCTTGAGGGGGAGATGCCCGGCAGGGCAGAGGGGGGTGAGCCACACACTCCGACAGAATCTTCAGGCAATGCGCCGCACCTCACCGCCGCGCCGCATCCTCCGCGCCCTCGCGCAACGATGCATCCGCCACCTTCTGCGTCGTCACACTCAAGGCCGAAGCGTCCTTCATCTTCTTGGCGATGGAGCGGATCACACGCGTTGCCTCGGCCGAGAGCGAGCGCGGGCGGGTGAGCGCCGGCAAAGCGGGTGTGCTGGTGGCTGCGGCCGCCACTTCCGCAGAAGGTTGCGGGCGTGCGCCTGTCGGCAGCGGGTTCTGGATGCCGGGAATGGGGCGCAGCTCCATGCCCTGATGGGCGTAGTCCATCAGCCGCTTGAAGGCCATGGCGGGAAGCGCGCCGCCGGTCATGTTGTTCATCGGCGTGAAATCGTCGTTCCCGAACCAGACGGCCGTGGTGTAATTGCCGGTGAAACCCACATACCAGGCGTCGCGATAGGCCTGCGAGGTGCCGGTCTTGCCGCCGGAAACGATGCCGTTGTCCAGCGCGCCGCGCCTTGCCGTGCCCATGACCGGGATGGTCACCAGCATCTGGTTCATCTTCGAATTGGCGTCTTCGGAAAGCACCCGTTTGGCGGGCGCTTCGTTGTGGCTGAAATCGTAGAGAACATTGCCCTCGTAATCCAGCACCTGCTCGATGCCGTGGCGGCGCGACTGCATGCCGTCGGCCGGGAAAACGGCATAGGCGGTGGCCTGATCGAGAACCGTCACTTCCGATGTGCCGAGCGGAATGGTCTTGTCGCTGCGCAGCGGTGTGGCGACACCCATGGCCTTGGCGGTATCGACGATGACCTGCGTGCCAAGCACGTCCTTGGCGAGGCGCACAGGCACGGTATTGTAGGATTTGGCGAGCGCCATCTGCAGCGTCACCTTGCCGGCATAGGAGCGGCCGTAATTCTGCGGCGACCAGCCGCGCCAGGTCACCGGCGCGTCGGAGATCAGCGTCTCCGGCTTCATGCCCTTTTCCATGGCGGCCGAGTAAGTATAGACCTTGAAGGAGGAGCCCGGCTGGCGCAGCGCCGCCGTGGCGCGGTTGAACTGGCTTTCGCCATAGTCGCGCCCGCCGACCATGGCGCGCACGCCGCCGCCGTTCTCGATCATCACCATCGCGCCCTGCTTGACGCGGTAACCTTCGCCATATTCGCGCAGGCCCATTTCCATCGCCTGTTCGGCCGCCTGCTGCAGGCCGGTATCGATGGTGGTGCGCACGACGACGGTATGGTCCTTGAACTTGCCTTCGGCGGCCAGCCGCTGCACTTCGTCGAAAGCCCAGTCGAGGAAATAGTCCGGCGCCTTCACATCGGCGCGGTCGATGACGGTGGCCGGGTTGCGCCGCGCGCCGATCACCTGGCCCTCGGTCATCAACCCGCTCTGCACCAGGTTGGAAAGCACGGTGTTGGCGCGGGCGCGCGCCGCCGGCAGGTTGACATGCGGCGCATATTTGGCCGGCGCCTTGAACAGGCCGGCCAGAATGGCGGATTCGGCGAGCGTCACATCGGTGAGGTTCTTGCCGAAATAAAATTGCGCCGCCGCAGCAGCACCGAAGGTGCCGCCGCCCATATAGGCGCGGTCGAGATAAAGGCTGAGGATTTCCTTCTTCGACATGTTGGTCTCGAGCCACAGCGCGAGGAAGGCTTCCTTGATCTTGCGCTCCAGCGAGCGCTCATTGGTGAGGAACAGGTTCTTGGCGAGCTGCTGCGTCAGCGTCGAACCGCCCTGCACCACGCCGCCGGCGCGGGCGTTTTCGCTCATGGCGCGGGCAAGGCCGATGAAATCGATGCCGAAATGGTCGAAGAAGCGCCGGTCCTCGGTCGCCAGCACCGCCTTGATGAAATGATCCGGCATCTGGTCGATCGGGACGGAATCCTCATGAATGATGCCGCGATGGCCGATGGTATTGCCGTAGCGATCGAGGAAGGTGACGGCGAAATCGCCGCGATAGCGCCAGTCCTTCTTGGTCTCTTCGAAAGCGGGCATGGCGAGCGCCAGAAGCACGACGAACCCTGCCGTTCCGAAGGTCAGCGCGTCGCAGGTGAGGTTGACGAGAAGTTTCTTCCAGCCGCGCACATGCAGCTTGCGCGAGGCGATGGTGACGTCTTCCCAGAAATCCACCAGCCTTGCCGCAGCCGTCCACAGGCCGGAGTCGATGAAGCTATCGATCCGGAGCAGGATGTGCCGTTTTTTACGGCCTTTTTTATCGTCTTTTTCTTCCTGCACCTGGCGATGTTTTCCTGTTCAACGCAACGCTGCCATCGATATGTCTGCCTGATATTCTACGCTTCAACCCATTCCCGACGCAAAACCGTGGCATGGTTATGTCGGAAGTGCTTGACGCGGCGGCCTTTCGCGGGCCAATGACCCCTCTGCCGCCTGCCAATATGCTAAAATATCGTACAAACCAGCCCTTGGCGATACGATATAAAGGATTAGGGACCGGTTAAACACTCCCGTCCAAGAGATCAAAATGAAACGGAAATGTTAACGATGAATGACGCGCCGTTCTGGAAAACCAAATCACTCACGGAGATGACCGGCGAGGAATGGGAAAGCCTGTGCGACGGCTGCGGCCTGTGCTGTCTCAATAAGCTGGAGGACTGGGACACCGGCGAAGTGGTGTTCACCTCGGTTCGCTGTGTGCTGCTTGACGGTGAAAGCTGTCGATGCTCCGATTACGAAAACCGCCGCGCCACCGTGCCGGACTGTATCCAGCTGGACCTGAAGAAGGTGCATGAGATCGGCTGGCTGCCGCCCACCTGCGCCTATGCGCTGGTGCGCGACGGCAAGGATCTCTACTGGTGGCACTATCTCGTTTCCGGCGATACGGAAACGGTGCATCAGGCCGGCATTTCCGCCCGCGGCCGCACCGTCAGCGAGGCCGATGTGGATGTTGACGACTTCGAGGATTATGTGGTCGACTGGCCCCTGACAGTGGGTGAGAGGGCGGGCGAAAAGGAAAGGATGTGACGGAAAACGTCGATTTTCGTTTTGGTCCTATTCCTGCCCCATCGTTCCCTTAAGGCAGTGTCGCCCGAAAGCGTGTCACGGTTTCGGGTTACGACTTGTCTGAAATCAAAGACAACTTCCGGCCATTCCGGCAAATGATCCGCAAAAGCGGACGAGGGACATCAAAACGCATGCGCTATCGGCTGCCCGCCATCGTTCTTTCATGCCTCGCCCTACCGGGGCTCCTGCCGTTTTCCGCTGACGCCCAGCAACAGCCCCAGGCCTTCGAATGCACGCTGGTCACCTCCATCGAGACCGGCGCCATCATCAACCAGCAGGGCGCCTGCGACCAGCGCGTGGCGCCGGCCTCCACCTTCAAGGTGCCGCTGGCGCTGATCGGTTACGACGCCGGCATTCTTCAGGATGAAAAGACGCCCGCCTGGGACTGGAAACCCGGCACGGAGGCGCGCGCCTCCGACCGCAAGACGGTCGATCCGACCATATGGGAGCAGGATTCGGTGCTGTGGTATTCGCGTGAAATTACCCGCCGCCTCGGCCCGGAAAAATTCGCCGCCTATGTGAAGCGCCTCGGTTATGGCAATGCCGATGTTTCCGGCGAGCCGGGCAAGAATAACGGGCTCACCCATTCCTGGCTCGGATCGTCGCTGACGGTTTCGCCGGTGGAACAGGTCGGCTTTCTCCGCCGCCTTCTGGCCGGCAATCTGCCGGTCTCGCGCGATGCGCAGGCGAAGACCAGGGCAATCGTGCCGGTCTTCGATGCGCCGGAAAGCTGGGCCGTGCATGGCAAGACCGGCACCGGCTACATGCGCGATGAAAAGGGCAATCCCGACCGCAACCGCCCCTTCGGCTGGTTCGTCGGCTGGGCGGAGCGTGAAGGCCAGCACATCGTCTTCGCAAGACTGCGCGTTTCCGACAAACCGTCCGACGAGCCGCTCGGCCCCGCCGTGCGCGACGCCTTCCTGCGCGATATTCCCCGGCTGGCCGTGCACCGGTAGCCGCACGCATCTAATAAAAGCGTAGTTTTTGCGACGTGCTCCTTCCCTCATCCCTGTGCTTGTCACAGGGATCTAGCCAGCCCAAGTCCTTGGGCTGAAAGAACTCTCCCCGCCGCGCAGACGCGCGTCGACTGGATTCCTGTGACAAGCACAGGAATGAGGGTGATATCTTGGCGCATGGAAATGCGAACGCTGTGGACCGAGATAGCGCGGTCAGTAGGTATCCGTCAGATTGCCGCGCAGGCGCCGACAGCAAGCCCGGCCGCACTCACGATTGTGTGTTCAACAAAAAGTTTCCGCTTCCCTTGACCTTCCCATCATGGGAATCTCTACATAGGGTCTCGAAAGGGGATTTCCCATGAACGAGGCAGTCAAACACGCCCATCGACATGAACCGGTTTCCATCCCCGTGGAAGGCATGACCTGCGCTTCCTGCGTGCGCCGGGTGGAAACGGCCGCGGCCAAGGTGCCGGGTGTCATGTCGAGTTCCGTGAACTTCGCCACGAAGAAGCTCACCGTCGAGCCGGCCGAGGGTTTTTCGGCCAGAACGCTTGGCGCCGCCATCAAGAAGGTCGGTTACGATATCGCGCCGGAGCGTCACGAATTTGCGGTGGAAGGCTTGCGGGGCGAGGCTGAGGCCGAGCGGCTGAAGGCCGTTCTGGAAGCGGTCGCCACCACAATCGCCGTCAAGGTCGACGCTGCCTCCGGCAAGGCCTCCGTGGAAACGATTGGCGGCCGGCGCGAACGGGATGCGCTTGTGGAAACGGCAAAGCTTGCCGGGTTCGCGCTGAAGACGCCGAAACCGCACGACCATTCCGCCCATAACGGTCACAGCCAGCACCACGGACATCATCAGGGCCACGGCCAGATGGCGGCGGGCGAGACCGGCGGCCACGACCATATGCAGCATGCGGGCGAAGAGGGCGCGCTCAAACGCGACCTGACGATTGCCGCGATCCTGACCGCGCCGCTTTTCGTGCTGGAAATGGGCGGCCATCTCTATGAGCCGATGCATCACTGGCTGATGGGCATCATCGACACGCAGAACCTCTATTACATCTATTTCGCGCTGGCGACGGCGGTGATCTTCGGGCCGGGCCTGCGTTTCCTCAAGACCGGTTTCCCGGCCCTGCTGCGCGGCGCGCCGGAAATGAACTCGCTGGTGGCGCTGGGCGTCACGGCCGCCTATCTCTATTCGGTGGTGGCGACCTTCGCGCCCGACCTGCTGCCGGAAGAGGCGCAGTTCGTCTATTATGAAGCCGCAACCGTCATCGTCACGCTGATCCTGACCGGACGGCTTCTCGAAGCCCGCGCCAGCGGCCGCACCGGAGACGCCATCCGCAAGCTGATGAGCCTGCAGGCGAAGACCGCCCGGGTGGAGCGCGATGGTTCCACAATCGATATCTCCCCCGAAGACCTCGTGGCCGGCGATATCGTCGTCATCCGTCCCGGCGAAAGGCTGGCGGTGGATGGCGAAGTCGTCGAAGGCTCCTCCTATGTCGATGAATCGATGATCTCCGGCGAGCCGGTGCCGGTGGAAAAGACGGTCGGCGCAACGGTCGTCGGCGGCACCATCAACAAGACCGGCGCTTTCAAGTTCAAGGCGACCAAGGTCGGCGCGGATACCATGCTGTCGCAGATCATCCGCATGGTGGAGGAGGCTCAAGGATCCAAGCTTCCCATTCAGCTGCTGGTGGACCGCGTCACCGCGCTCTTCGTGCCTGTTGTCATCGCCATTGCGGTGCTGACCTTCATCGTCTGGGCGATCTTCGGTCCCGAGCCTGCCTATACTTTCGCGCTGGTCAATGCCGTGGCGGTGCTCATCATTGCGTGCCCCTGCGCCATGGGTCTCGCCACGCCGACATCCATCATGGTCGGCACGGGCCGGGCGGCGGAGCTGGGCGTGCTGTTCCGCAAGGGACAGGCGCTGCAGGAACTGCGCTCGGCTGAAATTGTCGTGGTCGACAAGACCGGTACGGTGACCAAGGGCCGCCCGGAACTGACCGATCTGGTGGTTGCGGAAGGGTTTGCCGATAACGAGGTTCTGACGCTGGTCGCCGCCGTCGAGGGCCGTTCGGAACATCCGATTGCCGAAGCCATCGTCCGGGCTGCGGAAGAAAAGAAGGTTGCGACCCCTGCAGGACTCGAACCCGCGACCGTCGAAAACTTCGAAAGCGTGACGGGTTACGGCATCGCCGCCACCGTCAATGGCCGCAGGGTCGAAGTCGGCGCGGATCGTTACATGGCGAAACTCGGCCATTCGGTCGATATCTTCGCTGAGGCCGCCGCAAGGCTGGGTGACGAGGGCAAGACGCCGCTTTATGCCGCCATCGACGGCAGGCTGGCGGCTGCGATTGCCGTCGCCGATCCGCTGAAACCGTCAAGTGTCACCGCCATCAGGGCGTTGCAGGCGATGGGCATCGAAGTGGCGATGGTGACGGGCGACAATGAACGCACGGCGAATGCAATCGCCCGGCAGGTCGGCATTTCCCGCGTGGTGGCCGAAGTGCTGCCCGAGGGCAAGGTGAAGGCGATCCACGAGATGCGCGCGGGCGGCAAGGTGCTGGCCTTCGTGGGCGACGGCATCAACGATGCGCCGGCGCTGGCTGAAGCCGATATCGGCATCGCCGTCGGCACCGGCACGGATGTCGCCATTGAAAGCGCCGATGTGGTGCTGGTCGGCGGCGATCTTCTCGGTGCGGTCAACGCTATCGAGATGAGCCGGGCGACCATCCGCAACATCAAGGAAAACCTGTTCTGGGCTTTCGGTTACAATGTGGCGTTGATACCTGTTGCGGCGGGCGTGCTTTATCCCGCCTTCGGCATCACGCTATCGCCGATGATCGGCGCGGGCGCCATGGCGCTGTCCAGCGTCTTCGTTCTCGCCAATGCGCTGCGGTTGAAACGGGCGAAGGTGGCCCATCGGGAGGTGACGTCATGAATATCGGCCAGGCATCGGAAGCATCGGGTGTTTCCGCCAAGATGATCCGCTATTACGAGCAGATCGGCCTCATCACGCCGGCCGCCCGCACCGGCAATAATTACCGGGTCTATGGCGAGCAGGACGTGCACAATCTGCGCTTCATCAAGCGGGCGCGCACGCTCGGTTTCTCGCTGGAAGAAACCGAGACGCTGCTGAAACTCTGGCAGGACAAGAGCCGTGAGAGTTCGGCGGTGAAGGAAATCGCGCTCGTCCACATCGCCGATCTCGAGCAGAAGATCGCCGAGATGAAGAGCATGGTGAAGACGCTCTCCCATCTCGCCCATTGCTGCGGCGGCGACCACCGGCCCGACTGCCCCATCCTCGACGATCTCGCGGGCGCAGATAAGGCCGACGCCAGGCACGCGCGAACCCACTGACCTTTAATGACAGCCGGCGCGACAATATCGCGACCGGCCAGAAGGAGAAAACCATGAGTGCAACCACCTTCCTCATTCCGGACATGACCTGCGGCCATTGCGAAAAGACGCTGCGCGGCGCTCTCACGGAGGCTCTTCCCGGCGCATCCGTCAGCATCGACCTCGATGCTCACAGGCTGACCGTGACGGGCGACGCCGCAACCGCGGAAGCGGCGATCCGCGACGCCGGTTATTCGCCGGAACGGGCGGGTTGAGAGACGGCTTCCGTTTGCACAGGTCCCAAAATGTGCTACATATGTTGCACAAAATGGAGCGTAGACGGATGACCGTAACGACGAGAATAAGACGTCAGGGCGGTGCGGCGGTGATGACCATCCCGCCCGCTCTTTTGAAGATGCTGGGGCTGGAAATCGGTGAACAACTGACGCTTGAGGTCGACAACGGCGCACTGGTCGCCAGCCCGGTTCGGCAGGAAAAGAAGCGCTTCACGCTTGCCGAACTGCTGGAGGGTGCGGATGAAGTCGCCGCCCTCAATGCCAGCGCGCGGGAGTGGGACGAAGCGCCGCCAGTTGGCAAAGAAGCCCTTTGATGGTCCGTAGCCAGGTTCCAAAACGTGGCGACGTTTATCTGGTCGACCTCAATCCTGTCATCGGCAGCGAAATCAGGGACGAGCATCGTTGTATCGTCATCACCCCCAGAGAAATCAATGCGGTTGGACTGTGCCTTGTCGTTCCCGTGACGACGGGCGGAGTATTCACACGCAGGGCAGGGCTTGCCGTGAACATATCGGGGCCTAGGACAACGGGTGTCGCACTATGCAATCAGGTGAGAAGCATGGACATTGTTGCCCGTGTCGCCCAGAAGAAAGCGAAATATATCGAAACCCTTGACGATGCGACGATCGACGAAATCGCCGGACGTGTCATCAGCATGATCGATCCCGCCTGAGAACGCCCATTGGAGTAGTGGGCGAAATATGCTACTGAGTAGCATCTCTTTTGAACCGGGATAGCCACAATGTCCGTCAAGGCGTCAGTTTCCATCTCCGATCAGCAGGACAGTTTCGCCCGCAGGCTGGTGGAGGAAGGGCGTTATGCCAGCCTCAGTGCCGTCGTCCAGCGTGGGCTGGAACTGCTGCGGCAGGAAACGGAACTGAAGGACGCCGAACTTGCCGCGCTTCGCGATTTGCTGGTCGAGCGCGGGCAGGGCGACTTCGTCTCCGTGGAAGACGGCAAAGAAAGAACGGCAGAGATGATCGCAGCCAAGAAGGCCGGCTATGGCCTTTAGGGTCCTGCGTTCGACACAGACGGATCAGGACCTCGGCCTCATTCTCGACCATCTCATCCAGTCCTATCTCGACCTCGGTGACGCCTTGCCGGGGGCTTTCGCGCGCGCTGCGCGACGGGTGGGGTCAATCGAGGCGGATATGGAAGCGCTTCACAAAGCGCCTTTTCAGGGGACATTATTGCCCGAAATATTGCCCAGCCTTCGCCGGGTGACGAAAAATCAGGCTGTCTTTTATTTCGATGTCGATGAGGGTGAAAAGACCGTGCGTATTCTTGCGGTCTTTTTCGGCGGGCAGGATCATCTGCGCCATATGCTCACGCGCCTCGTGTCCCGTCGCGCCCTGAATCTTCCCTAAACCTCGTCGAAAGTCCCGCCTTCCCGCGAAGGGTTGCGGTCGATCACTCTTTCCTCGGCATCGTCGGGCAGGGCCTCGTCGCTTTCCTGATAGGGATCGTCCTCGCTCTCCGCCTCTTCTTCCTCGATTTCCTGTTCGATGGATTGCGGAATTTCTCCCTTGGCGGGAAGGGCGTCCATATCGAGATCGAGCAGGTCCTCGTCCATGGCGTCTTCGTTGCGGGGCAGGATTTTTTCGCGGTCCATGACGGTGTCCTTTCTGTCCGTTCATTCGACAAACGGCCCGGAGGCGCTAAGGGTTCCTGCCGCCGTTGAATTCCGTCACTGAATTCCGTCAGGCCGGATTGCGTGAAAAAGCCGTCTTGACCTCAATGGCGCTTGAGGTTCTAGTTTGCCCGCCGTATCGCAAGAATGGAAAGGATACGGCTTTGTCGAGTATGGAAATGACGGAGAAAAACGGCTGGAGCGAATTGCTGAGCGGGGCGAATCTCTCGCTTCTGACCGTCATCTCCTCCGGTATCGGCCTGCACGCTTTCAACCAGTTCGCGGTGGTGACGGCCTTGCCCGTGGCCGTCAACGAAATCGGCGGCGCGGCCTTCTATAGCTGGGCCTATAGTCTCTATTTCGTCGGTTCCGTGGCGGGCGGCGTCACCGCCGTCCTGTTTCGCGAGCGTTTTGGCGCACGCGTCGTTTTGCTTCTCTGCTGCCTGATCTTTTCTTTCGGTTCGGTCCTCTCGGCAATCGCCGGCGACTTTTTGTGGGTCGTCGTCGGCCGCGCCCTGCAGGGTCTGGCGGACGGGCTGATCGTGGCCGTGTGCTACAGCCTCATTCCCGCCGGTTTCCGCTCCGGCCTTCTGCCGAAGGTCTTCGCCATCGAGGCGGCGATCTGGGCGGTCGCCTCCTTCATCGGCCCGCTGACCGGCGGTTTCGCCACCGAACACATCTCCTGGCGCGCCACCTTCCTCTTGTCGGCGCCGCTGATCCTGCTGCTTCTGGCCTATACCGCCATTGCCGTCTCCGCCGAGCGGCCGGTGGCGGCGACGCGTAAACCGCTGGTGCCGCTGCTTCTGTGCCTTGTCGGCGCATTGGCGTTTTCCGCGCCTTCCGCCTTCGAGGATGCGAGCCTGCGCGCCCTTTCCCTGCTGGTGGGCGCGGCGCTGCTGTGGGCCTCGCTGCGCGCGGGCACCCGGCCTTCAATCGGTCT
The DNA here is from genome assembly GCF_027157905.1 of Agrobacterium sp. LMR679. Taxonomy (NCBI): domain Bacteria; kingdom Pseudomonadati; phylum Pseudomonadota; class Alphaproteobacteria; order Hyphomicrobiales; family Rhizobiaceae; genus Agrobacterium; species Agrobacterium sp. LMR679. The sequence continues at coordinate 2,029,835 of NZ_JAPVOJ010000002.1, forward strand.
TTTCCCCAAGGATTCCTTTCGGCTGAAGACGGTGCTCGGCAGCGGTTTCTGGGTGCTGTTCCTGATGTCCTATGCCCATGCGCTGGGCAGCGTCTATCTCGCTTATGTCGCCATCAATCTCTGGCGGCATGAACCGACCTTTGCCGGTTTCATCGTGGTGACGATGCCGCTTGCCTGGAGCTTCGTGGCGATGCTGATCGGCAGCCTGCGTTCTGCCCGCCTTCGGGAGATTTGCCTGCATTACGGTCCTTACCAGATGGTGCCGGGCTGCGCGCTGCTGGGGCTCGGGCTTGCGACCGGCAACTGGGGAGAAATGCTTGTCGGGCAAATTCTGATAGGCTCTGCCTTCGGCATGTCATGGGCTGGCATCAGCCAGGCCGCCATGGAGGCCGCGCCGGAAGAGGAACGCAAGATGACGGGGGCGCTTCTGCCGACGGTCGCGACGCTGGGCGCCGCCGCCGGTGCGGGCGCCAGCGGCACCGTCGCCGCTGCGACCGATCTGGTGGGGCAGATCGAGCGGGCGGATGTGACGATGCCGATGGTTTACCTCTATGGGCTGGGTGTAGTCGTATCGCTGCTGGCGATCATGACCGCCAGCGGGTTGCGGGGCGAACGGCACTAGAGCATTTCCAGGAAAAGTGGACCCCGGTTTTCCGTCCGGAAATGCGACCAAGCGAAAGGCGGCTCCTCCGCCGCCGTCAGGACTGAGTGGTGGCGATGGTGATCGCCGCCAGATAGACGACGAAGGCCATGATCGCGATCGCGCCAATGATGACGACGATGCCCTTGCCGGCGCGTTTTTTCTCGGCCTTGTTTTCATTGGCTTCGGTCGGAAACAGGATCGGATCGCTGGTGTCGCGGATTTTGGTCATGCCGTTTCTCCTTGTCCGTGGAATGGACGGTTTCGGTCTATCAACCGCCCAATCCGTCAAAAGGTTCCTCACGGTTTCAGCGCCCAGCTGGTGGCATGCACCACCGCGCCGGGGGCGGCCTTCAGCAGCGCTGAGCGTACCGGTTCGAAACCTTCGAGGCGCTTGGTGCCCACATATCGGCCGCGATTAGCGAAAACTTCGATGGAGCCGTAATCGAGAAAGATGCGGATACGGGATGCTCTCGCTCCTTTGGCGATATAATGCGGCGAGGGGCCGTCACGCCCGTCCTCGTGGCGGATCCACAGGCCCGTTTCATCGGAAACGACACCCAGTCTGACCGCCGGATGATCGAGCACCAGTTCGAAGGGCGCGCCGGGTGAGGCGAGCTCGAACAATATTTCCACCGCCCCGTTGATGAAGGTAACGCCTTCGCCGGCGGCCAGCCGCGTGCGGTCGAGAATATGGCTGCGCAGGCTTTCCGCCGCACCGATGGGCGGGGTCAGAAGCTCGCCGTTTGCATAGTGAATCCGGCGCGGCAGCGTCATGGAGGTGGGGAAATCGATCTCCGGATTGGCATCCGCCCAATTGGCCAGCCAGCCCATGCCGATGATGCTGTCGCCATCCAGAAAGGCCTGGAAGGCGTAATTGTCGGTGCCGAAATCCAGCTCCTGCCCGGATTCCTTGGTGAAGACCTTGCCGTCAAACCAGCCGACATCGGCCATGGTCAGGTTCTTGCGGCCGGTCTCGGGGTCCTCCGAGTGCATCAGCCCGTAAATCAATACCCAGCGGGTGGAACGGGCATTGGCCGGGCCGTCGAGCGGCAGCAGGCAGGGGCATTCGATGGCCGTGGTTTTATAGCGCGTTTCCACCCACAGCTTGCCCACATAGGTCCAGCCCGATGCGGCGGTGGGGTCCAGCGTCTCGTAGAGCAGGATGACGCCGCCGCCGTCGCTCTGGCTGCCGAGCACCATTTTCCACAGGCCGTCGGGACCGCGAAAGACGTAAGGATCGCGGAAATCCGGCGTCAGCCCCTGTCCGTCCGGACGAGTGCCGAGAATGACCTCGGCCTGCCCGGCCATGATGAGATCGGAGGAGGTGGCGGTCAGCTGTATCTGCTGTTCGGGAATGCGATCCTGCACCTGCTCGGTGAAGAAGACGCGGATACCCGTTCCTTCAACCAGCGGAATGGTGGAACCGGAATAAGCGCCGCCGCGCTTGTCCGGCCGCGTCGTCAGATCCTCGGAAGGGAAAAGGAAGATCGGCAGGTGCCGCCAGCGCAGATAATCCGACGAGACGGCATGGCCCCAATGCATGGTGTTCCAGCGGAGCCCGTGCGAATAATGCTGATAGAACAGGTGCGGCCGCCCCTCGAAACGACCGAAACCGTTCGGGTCGTTCATCCAGCCGAAGGGCGGGCGGAAGTGATAGCTGCCGGGAAGTTCGGGTGCGGCATTGTCCGGCTTGGTATGGACGACGGTGATGCCGGTTTCGAGCACATCCGACGCCGTGAACCAGTAGATGACGGAAACTGCGGTCGTGACCGTGTCGTAACTCAGCTCCACATGGCCGCCGCCGAAAACCTGATAGATCTGAAAACCGAACTCTTCCGTGTTGACGCTTGAAACCTCAGCGAATTTTCCGTTCTGATTGGAAAAGGAGACGGCACCGGGCTCGGCGTCTTTCTTCGCTTTCAGCCAGACATGGAAGGTGGCGTTGACGGGCAGATCGGTATGAATGGTGCGGATGGCGCTTTCCGGTTCGGCTACGGCTTCAACGACGGTCATTGCTTTTCCTTTCCTTCGGCATTCTGCGGGTCAAGCATAGGAACGATGATGGCGCGGGAAAGTTCATTGCGCAAAATTGAATGAAGCGATGGAGGAGGTTGGGCATTTATCGCTCGCATCCGCCGCCTTCCGGCCCCATATAGGGGCAAAGCAGGGAGTTTATCCGTGATGAAATTCGACAATTCCTATGCCCGCCTGCCGGAACGGTTCAGCGCCGCCGTGTTGCCGACGCCGGTGAAGGCGCCGCGGCTCATCGCCTTCAATCGTGGGCTCGCCGATGAACTCCTTCTCGATGTGGCCGGCCTTGACGATGAAAGGCTGGCGGCGATCTTTTCCGGCAATGTCGTGCCGCAGGGGGCCGAGCCGCTGGCCATGGCCTATGCCGGCCACCAGTTCGGCGGTTTCGTGCCGCAGCTGGGCGATGGCCGCGCCATTCTGCTGGGCGAGGTGATCGACAGGAACGGCAAACGCCGCGATATCCAGCTCAAGGGCTCCGGCCCGACGCCGTTTTCGCGCCGGGGCGATGGGCGCGCAGCCCTTGGCCCGGTGCTGCGCGAATATATCGTGTCGGAGGCGATGTTTGCGCTCGGCATTCCCGCCACACGGGCGCTGGCGGCCGTCCTTTCCGGCGAAAGGGTGCAGCGCGAAGTCGGTCTGCCGGGCGGTGTTTTCACCCGCGTTGCGGCAAGCCATATTCGGGTCGGCACCTTCCAGTTTTTCGCCGCCCGCGAGGATGACGAGGCGATCAGGAACCTTGCGGACTATGTGATCGACCGTCACTATCCCGAGGCGAAAGGCGCTGATAATCCTTACCTCGCCCTGCTGCAAGGCATAGCGCAACGGCAATGCGACCTCATCGCCCGCTGGATGATGGTGGGCTTCATTCATGGCGTGATGAATACCGACAATATGGCGGTGTCAGGCGAAACCATCGATTTCGGCCCCTGCGCCTTCCTTGACGAATATCACCCCAACAAGGTCTTCTCCTCCATCGATGCACAGGGCCGCTATGCCTTCAACAACCAGCCGGGCATCGCGCAATGGAACATTGCAAGGCTGGCGGAATGCCTGTTGCCGCTGCTCGATCCGCAGGTGGAGAAAGCCGCCGAACTCGCCAATGCCGTTCTCGCCGATTTCGCCGCCGCCTTTCCCAAACGCTGGCTTTCCGGCATGCGCGAAAAGCTTGGCCTGACGGCGGAGGAAGAGGGCGACATCGATCTGGTGCAGGCGCTGCTGGCGCTGATGCAGGCATCGGAGGCGGATTATACGCTGACCTTCAGGCGTCTTTCCCATGCGGCCAATGGCGATGCCGAACCGTTTCGCGGCATGTTCATCGATATTGCGGGGGCGGACGAATTTCTGGCGCGCTGGCGGGAAAGAGCCGGTCGCGAGGCGATTTCCGATTCCGAACGATCAGCGGCGATGCTGGCCGCCAATCCGGCCATCATCCCCCGCAACCATCGCATCGAGGAGTTGATCGAAGCAGCGGTGGAAGAGGGGGATTTCGAGCCCTTCCACGCCATGCTGACGGCGATTGCAACGCCCTTCGATGAACGGCCGGACAATTTCGTCTATATGCAGCCGCCGATGAGCCATGAACGGGTCTTCAGGACGTTTTGCGGGACGTAAGCGAAAGACTGATCCGTAGCGCCGGAGCGAGCGGGCAAGTCTCGAGATATCAGGCGAGCCAGGCGGTAACTCACGAGGGAAGCCACGAAGAATGAATTACGCATCGAAGCTTGTTTGCCTGCTTGGTCTGACCATGACGTTTACGTCGCCAAACCTGGCGGCTGCGGATCCCGGTCATGGCGAACTGACTGTCCTGGTGACGGCCGAAAATGGGGCGCTTACGCTCCAATACCACGAGCGGGGCAAGGGTCTTGAAGGGGATACTTCAACGCAATGCGCCGTCGGCGACAAAATCACGTTGCCCGCGGGCGGGGTCGTGAATCTGCAATTCATCTCGGCAGATGTGCCTTACAGTTTCGAGATAGCAGGTTACGTGGAGAAGCTGGATATTGTGCCCGGTCTCGTGAGCTACAGCGAGATTGTCACGCCCGCCGAAGCCGGGCAGGTCAGCGCCGTGCTGCAAACGCACGCAGAGGGTTCGAAAAAGGTCGTGGCGGTGCGCTTCCGTTCAGATTTGAACGCCTTCGACAGCCGCATGTTCTGCGCGCCCTAGCGCATTGCAGTGAACTGCGGAGAATCGTTGTTGGTCAGTGGCGCCCGACCTGGCATCTCATCTGCCCCCTCGGGCCATCTTCTCCCGAGCGGGGAGAAGACATGCGCGGCGACGCCGCGCCCCGATGGATACCCTTGAGTTACCCTACCTTTGCCAGCGGTTCATGCGAGCCATAATACCGGCCAAACCGGTTTTCGAGGAATTTCGGCAGGGCCACTTCCTCCTGTCGCACGAAGCCCTTCTGCGGCAGGGCGCCTTCGGCGAGCAGATCGAGAACCGTGCAGATGCCGGCGGCGGTGGTGATCTGGATGGCGCTCATCATCCGGCCGGAAACCGGACCGGCATAGACCTTGTTGGCATAGGTTTCCTGCAGGAAGCGGCCATTGCGGGTGCCGCAGACGGTGACGAAGACGATGACCACATCCTGCATGGTGCCGGGCAGGGCGTTTTCGAACAGGTCCTTCAGCACATCGCGGCGATTGCGCAGGTTGAGGTCGTTCAGAAGCGCCTTCATGATCGCGACATGGCCGGGGTAACGGATGGTGCGGTAATTCATCGTGCGCACCTTGCCTTCCAGCGTGGCGCAGAGCGTGCCGAGACCGCCCGAGGTGTTGAAGGCCTCGTAAGTAACGCCGTCGAGCGAAAATTCCTCACGTTCTTCAAGGGCAGGAACGGCGGTAAGGCGGCCTTCGACGATCGCTTCGCAGGGCTCGATATATTCGTTGATCAGCCCGTCCGTGCTCCAGGTGAGGTTGTAGTTGAGCGCATTGGACGGATATTGCGGCAGAGCGCCGACACGCATGCGCACGCTGTCCAGCTTGTCGAACTTGGCGGCAAGATCGGCGGCGACGATGGAGATGAAGCCGGGGGCAAGGCCGCATTGCGGGATGAGCGCCGTCCCGGCCGTTTCTGCCAAGGCCTTGACCTTGCGGGTGGATCCGACGTCTTCGGTGAGATCGAGATAATGCGTGCCGACGGTAACGGCCGCTTCGGCAATGCCTGCCGTCAGGTGGAAGGGGGCGGCGGAAAGCACGGCGAATTTGCCTTTCAGCAGTGCTTCCAGAGCGGGACGGTCGGTGATGTCGACGATTTCGGTGTCGACCCGTTCATGCGCCGGCACATTGGCCAGCTGATCGGCCGAACGGTCGGCGACGGTGATGCGATAATCGCCGGTGGCGGCCAGCATCCAGGCGATGGCCGAACCGATATTGCCCGCGCCGATGACGACAATGTTTTTCATGTTTTTGTTCCCCGCAGTGAATGCAAATGTGTCAGCGCAGATGCGCTTCGAGAACAGAATGCCAGTTTTTATTGACGATTCGCAGCTTCACTATGTGCGGATAGCGGGTTAATATTGAGCAATAAGACGATAGGATTGGTCACTATGACGATTGCCGACAAGGACCGGGCGCTGCTCGCCCTGCTTTCCGAAAATGCCCGCATGCCGGTGGCGGAACTGGCGCGCAAGCTCGGCCTTTCACGCACCACGGTGCAGGCCCGTATCGAGCGGCTGGAGGCGGACGGGGTGATCGCGGGTTATGGCCTCAGGCTTTCGGAAAGCTATCTTTCCGGGCTGGTGCGCGCCCATGTGCTGATTACCATCGCACCGAAGGCTCTGCCCGGCGTCACGGCGGCGCTTGCCGCCATCAAGGAGGTGACGACGCTGCATTCGGTGAGCGGCACCTTCGACCTCATCGCCATTCTGGCCGCGCCTTCGATCCTCGATCTCGACCGGTTGATCGACCGGATCGGCGCGCTTGACGGCGTGGAGCGCACGCTGTCGTCGATCATTCTGTCGACGCGGATTTCGCGGTAGGAGCGTTTGAGGGAGTGGAAGATACGCGAAACCCACTTCCGTCATGCCGGACTTGATCCGGCATCCAGCCGACGCGCGTCTGCGCGGCGAACAGAGTCTTTTCAGCCCAAGGACTTGGGCTGGCTGGATACCGGATCAAGTCCGGTATGACGGAAGCGATGGTCTGCAAAACGAAACAACAAAGGAGCTTGCCGCTCCCATGCTTCCGTCGCTACGCGGGCGCGAAGACCGTCTAAACCACCGCCCGCTCATCATAAGCCCTCTGCGCCGCCATCACCGCGTCGATATTTCCCTCCGCCCAATGGGCAAGCGCCGCCACCGTGTCGGTCAGCGTCCGCCCCAGCGGCGTCAGCGAATATTCGACCGTCACCGGCACTGTCGGGAACACCTGCCTCGAAATCAGCCCATCGCGCTCGAGCTTCTTGAGCGTCTGCGACAGGACCTTCTGCGAAATGCCCTTGATCTCCCGCCGCAGCAGATTGAAGCGCACCGCTTCCACCCGCAGCCGGTCGAGGATCAGCAGCGCCCATTTGTCGGCGATCCTGTCCAGCACCATGCGGGTGGGGCAGCGGTCTTCATAGACGTCATAGATACGTTCCATGGGTTTGTTCCGTCGTTTCAGGGCCATGCCGGTTTCCGCAAGGAAACCAGATAACCGAAAAGTGCTCTCTTTTCATGATTTCGCAAACGCAGTACCTGTGTTTTTGAAACATGGTTTCCATTAGATACTAAGGAGATTTCAGATGACAGGCAAGATACTCGTGATCGGTTCCACCGGCACCATCGGCACGCCGCTGGTGAAAGCGCTGCTTTCGAAGGGCGAAAGCGTGAAGGCCGCCTCGCGCAGCGGCAACGCCACGGACGGCGCGGAAGGGGTACGTTTCGATTATACCGACGCATCGACTTATGCGGATGCCTTCGACGGTGTCGACCGTCTGTTCCTTATCCTCGCGGGCGGGCGGCTGGATGCCATCGACGCGCTGACGCCCGTTGTCGAGGAGGCGGCGCGCCGCAGGGTGAAGGTCGTGTTCCTCAGCGTCCTCGGCGTCGATGCCGATGATTCCATCCCCTATCGCCAGATCGAGCTGAAGATCATCGCTTCGGGCACGCCTTACGTCATCCTGCGCCCCAACTGGTTTGCCGATAATTTCCACAGCTACTGGAAGGCCGGCATCGACCACGGCCAGATCGCCGTGCCGGCCGGCGAGGGCAAGTCGAGCTTCATCGACGTGCGCGATATCGCCGACAGCGCCGCCGCAGCCCTGACCTCTGACGCCTTTAACGGCAAGGCTTTCAACCTGACGGGTCCGAAGGCCTTCGGTTACGGCGAAGCGGCCGCGCTGATAGCGCAGGCGATCGGCAAGCCGGTGTCCTACGCTGCCGTTTCGGATGAGGTCTTCATCGGCATCCTCACCGGTGCGGGCGTGCCGCAGGACTATGCCTCGTTCCTCGCCTCGATCTTTTATCCCGTGCGCGAAGGCTGGACAGCGGTGGTGACCGGCGATGTCGAGACGCTGACCGGCCATGCGCCGCGTTCACTGGAGACCTATATCGCCGACAATCTGGACCGGCTGAAGGGCTGAGGCTCAAAGCGAGCCCGCCGCGCTCACGCCGGATCGGTGGAGCCGCGGCGGGCCTTGAAGAACATCTTCAGCCGCTGGATATCCTCCGCGTTCCAGCCGCTTGGTGCAGTTACTTCCGTCCATGCATCGATATAATGTTCCGGCGCATAGACGTGGCCATAACCGATGGGCGCGGTGGTGGCGGCGGCGACATCGAGGCCGAGCTGCAGCAGCGTCACCACCGGGAACCAGCGGAAGGATGTGGAAACGTCGGGCCCGTGATGCGCCATCCATTGCGGGCGGCGGTAAAGCGAGGCGGCTTCGAAGAAGGTGATCGGGTCGCTGGCATATTGCAGATAGACGATCCGCATCGGCCCCCATTCCGCATCGGGCATATGCGCGGTGGTATATTGGTTGGCGAAGCGGATGACGGAGGAATCGCGGAAACGCGGCAGCCATTCCGGCGTGCCCTTCACCCGGCCATTGGTGGCCATGCGCCATGTCGGGCTGGAAAAGGGCGGACCGCTCCACAGCGCACCCTGGAACGGGTCGGAGAGCACATCGTAAAGATCCGAGGATTTCTGCGAGTTGAGCGAACCGAGGCTGAGGCCATGCAGGTAAAGCTTCGGCCGCGTTTCCTTCGGCAGCGTGGTCCAGTAGCCATAGACGGCCTCGAACAGGGCGCGCGCCGTCTCGACACCGTAATCCGGCTCCGTCAGCAGCGCGATCCAGCTGGAGAGATAGGAATATTGCACGGCGACGCTGGCGATATCGCCATCATGCAGATATTCGACCGTATCGAGCGCCTCCGGGTCGATCCAGCCGGTGCCGGTGGGAATGACCACCAGAAGCACCTTGCGCTCGAAGCCGCCGACCCGTTTCAGCTCCTCCAGCGCCAAGGCCGCTCTTTCTTCCGGCGTCGAAGCCGAGTTGAGGCCCGCATAGACCCTGAGCGGCTCCTTTGCCGGGCGATGGGTGAAGGCGGATATCTCTGCGCTCGCCGGGCCTTCGGCGACGAATTCGCGCCCGCGCCGGCCGAGCGATTCCCATGTCATCAGCGAAGCGCTGCTGCCGGTCTTGAGCGCATCTGACGGGCGCGGCACGTCGGGCTCGATCAGCGCATCCACCTGTTTCAGCGAGGAATCGGCAAATCTGAGGCCGATATCGAAGATCAGGCCGTTGAGCAGCATCCATGAGAGGATGATTGCCACCGCGATGCCCAGCACATTGGCAAGGCGGCGCGGCAGGAAATGGCGGCTGCGCGCGGCAAAGAACCGGCGGATAAGCTGAAACAGCCGGCCCGCGCCGATGAGGATGGCGGCGACCAGCACCGCAAGGCCGCCGGTCTTGGTGGGGTGGGCGCTCGGCAGCGGATCGAGCTCCATCAGCACGCGGATGGAATTCTGCCAGTCCCTCGCCTGCCATAAAAACGCGATGGCCGTAATGGCGGCGGCAAGTGCGATGAGAAAACGAATGCCGCGCGCATTATGGCGCGAGGGTTCGGGCAGCTCCAGATAGGCCCAGATGGCGTGCAGGGCGACACCGATCAGATAACCGATGGCGAAGGAAAAGCCGCACAGCACGCCCTGCATCAGCCAGGTGCGCGGCAGGAGCGAGGGCGTGAGTGAAGCGCAGAACAGGATAGTGCCGAAGACGATGCCGGTTGCCGAAAGACCTGCAAACAACCGCTCAACCCATTGTTTCACCAACTTGACTCGCCCCTTGTGCTCACCGCTTGGCGCTGAGTGTAATATGTGACGGACGAGGGTGCAAATCCTGCGATCAGGATAAAAATCACAAAGATAGGAAAATAATCCTTTACAGCGTGACGGTGGTTTGGTAGTGTTTGGCTACAGTCGGAGATTTGCGGCTGAACGGCAATGGTTGTCCTTGGGATTGCCCGTGGCGCTTTCTTCACTACCTCATTCCTGTGCTTGTCACAGGAATCCAGCCAGCCCAAGTCTTTGGGCTGAAAGAAAGTCCCTCCGTCGCGCAGACGCGCGCCGACTGAATTCCTGTGACAAGCACAGGAATGAGGGTGAGTGAGGTGCATGCAAATGTGCCTTGTTCCCACGCTCGTCTTTATTTGTTCTTTCTCTCGCAGGCCAATCCCATGACAATGTCCAGCAATTGCGATCCGGCGCTCTACGGCGTCTGGCCGGAAACGCCCGCCTATGCGGGTGAAGACATGCCGGGAGCCGCGCCGGAGACGAAGTCTCGCGCCGACAGGCTGGCTGCCGAAGATGCGGCGCGCAACGGCAGCCTGCGGCAATTGCTGAACGAGCTGACGGAGGAGATGCGCGAGCAGTTCTGCATGTACCGCAATCTCCGGCAGGCAAGCGAAGCGGCCTTTCTGGCGACGGCGGAAGACGCTTCGGGCAAGCTGGCGCGCGCCGATGTGAAGGCTGCGACGGACCAGCTTTCGCTGATCGTGCGCACGCTGGAGCGGATCGACGCCCTGCAACGGGTGCTGGCGGAAGAAAGGGAAGCTCTTTTCAGCGAAGACGAAACCGAGGCCGGGGATTACGAAGCGGCGGTGGCGCATTTCCTCAACCGCATCGACGAACTGGCTGAACAGAAATGCCGCGCGAAGATGGCGGCCTATCCGGCCCGCAGCCCCTCCACAGAAGCCGACACATGACGGATATGCCGACCGGACCCCATCTGCCGGCGCAGGTCTTCAATCTTCTGCGCGACTGGCGTTTCATCGGCAACCTGCCGCAGCAGCCGCCGCAAGGCGACTGGCGGACATGGCTTTTGATCGGCGGGCGCGGTTCCGGCAAGACGCGTGCCGGGGCGGAATGGGTGCATCGTGTCGCATCCGCCGGCAAGCAGTCGGATTTGCGCATCGCGCTCGTGGCCGAAACGCTGGGCGACGCCCGCGAGGTGATGATCGACGGCATTTCCGGCATCTGCCGTATTGCCCGCCGCCATCGCCCCGCCTTCGAGGTCTCGCGCCGGCGGCTCCTGTGGCCGAACGGCGCGATGGCGCAGGTGTTTTCCTCGGAAGACCCGGAAAGCCTGCGCGGCCCGCAATTCCACATGGCCTGGGCGGATGAGCTGGGCAAATGGAAATATCCGCAGGAAACCTGGGATATGCTGCAATTCGGCCTGCGTCTGGGTGAAACGCCCCGGCAACTGGTGACCACCACGCCGCGGCCCATTCCGCTTTTAAAGGCGCTTCTCGCCGATCCGACGACACGGGTGGCGCGGATGCCGACCGCCATGAATGCGCGCAACCTCTCGCCCGGTTTTCTCAAAGCCATGCAGGACCGCTATGGCGGCACCCGGCTGGGGCGTCAGGAAATCGGCGGTGAATTGATCGACGAGCGCGAAGGCGCGCTGTGGAAACGCGCCGATCTGGAAGCGATAATCGAAGCGGCGCATGAGCCGCTCACGCGGATCGTGGTGGCGGTAGACCCGCCCGCCGGCGTGGGTGAACATTCCTGCTGCGGCATTGTCGTGGCGGGGCTCGGCATGTCCGGGTGTCTTAACGTGCTTGCGGATTGTTCGGTGGAAGGCGAAACGCCGGCCGGCTGGGCCCGCGCCGTGGTTGCCGCCTTTCGCCGCCACGAGGCGGACCGGGTGGTGGCGGAGGTCAATCAGGGCGGCGAGATGGTGCGCGCCATGCTGCAGAGCATCGACGCCAACCTGCCGCTGACGCTGGTGCGGGCGAGCCGCGGCAAATTCACCCGCGCCGAGCCGGTCGCCGCACTCTATGAGCAGGGCAGGGTGCGACATGCCGCACGGTTTGAAAAGCTGGAAGACCAGATGACGGATTTCGGGCCGGATGGTCTTTCGTCGGGGCGCTCGCCGGATCGGCTAGATGCGCTCGTCTGGGCGATAACCGCGCTGACGACGATGGTGGTGAGTGAACCGAAGGTGCGGGGGATGTAACTTCGTGGGTGATTGGCTCAGGTGAATGCATGCCAATTGCAGGCCGAGCGGATACCGCCTGTTTCTTCTCCCGGCGGGGAGAAGGTGGCGCGCAGCGCCGGATGAGGGGGCCACGGTCAAGATGCGCTGGGAGAGTAAAGAGAATGCGCTGAGAGAATAGAGAGAGGCGGAAAGCTTTCCCCCTTATCTGACCCTTCGGGCCATCTTCTCCCCGGCGGGGAGAAGAAATTGGCTGAGCCATAGTCGCCGAATTCAGACGTCTGGCGGATATTATTTCTTCGGGGATTGCGCCGGTTTCGGCTGGGAGCCGGTTTCACGCATCTGGCGCCACTCGTTTTCGAGACGGTCATAAACGGTCTGGGGGATTGTCGCTGTCATGGTGGCATTCCTCCTTGAATGGTTAACGCTGCGGGATTGCGCGGTGAATGGAGTTAGCGCGCTAAGGTTCCGGAATTCAAGGAATTTTTTACCCCAAAACCCCGGGGCGCGGATTAAAATCGATTAAGGTTTTTTCAAATCGATTTAGTTCCGGCGGCCTGCATGTGGAAAAACCGGGCGTCGTATCGCCCATTATTTTCAGGAGCCATCATGGCCTATGACGAGGCGCGATTCTTCGCGTCGGCGCGGATTTCCATTTTTGGCGGTCGCCCGCGCGCGGCCCAGCTTGCCGGCACGAAAACGATGCTGGCAGGGTTCGAAAAGTCGATGCCGGGCGGCGATCCGCGCTGGCTCGCCTATATGCTGGCGACGGCCTTTCACGAGACGGCGGCGACCATGCAGCCCGTGCGCGAGACATTGGCGGCAAGCGATGCCGAGGCGATGGCAAGGCTCGACCGCGCCTTTGCGGCGGGCAGGCTGCCGATGGTGCGCAAACCCTATTGGCGGCCGGATACGGAGGGTAAAAGCTGGCTGGGGCGCGGCTTCGTGCAACTGACGCACCGGCGCAATTACGAGGCCATGTCGGCGCTGACCGGCGTCGATCTCCTGGAGCGGCCGGAACGGGCCATGGAGGCGGAGGTGGCCACCGCTATCCTGATCCACGGCATGGCGGGCGGCGGCTTCACCGGCCGCAGGCTCGCCGATTTCTTCAGCGACGGGCGCGAGGATTGGGACGGCGCCCGCGCCATCATCAATGGCAGCGACCGGGCGCGGCTGGTGGGTGGTTACGGGCGCGCATTTCATCGCGCGCTTGTCGCCGCGCGGATTGAACCGGGGCGGGCCAGATGATAACCCGTTACCCGGTGCCGAAAAGGCCGTCTTTTAAGTTTGCATGACAGGTGACACCGTGATCCGCCATATCGTCTTTTTCACCGTTCCCGAGGAAAACCGCGACGCCGTGCGCAGGGGGCTTTCGGGCCTCACCGCGATACCGCATTCGCTGAAGCTGGAAATCGGCGAGAACGTGAAGAAGGACCAATGGGGCAACTCGGTCGATTTCATCGTTTATGGCGAGTTCGAAAACGAGGCGGCGCTGGCCGCTTACAAGGCCGATCCCGCTTATGATCTTTCGACCCGCACGGTAAAGCCGCTGCGCGAGACCCGCGTTGCCGCCGATTTCGACAGCGATAAGGCGGTGAAAGCGCCGATCCGGTAACGAGCCGTTTCGGCAGCGAAAGTGACGTGCATCCGTACGTAGTCTGCTGAGAACGGGAGAAGCCTTTCCTCCGTCGTAGGTGCTGAGGCCCCATCTCCCTCATTCCTGTGCTTGTCACAGGAATCCAGCCGGCGCGCGTCTGCGCGGCGGAGGGAGTCTTTTCAGCCCAAGGACTTGGGCTGGCTGGATCCCTGTGACAGGCACAGGGATGAGGGCATCGGCGCCTGAGCCGCCATCAAAACAAGGACAACTCCATGCGATTTCCCTTTTCCCTGCCGTGGCTGCGCCCGGCGGATGGCAGAGCCGTGCCTGAAAGCCGGAAAATGGCCGATGGCTTCATGGCGGTTGCCGTGCAGGGCGGGCAGGCCTTCTGGTCGGGCCGGTCCTATGCCGCACTTGCCCGCGAGGGCTTCATGAAAAACCCGGTGGCGCACCGGGCCGCCCGCATGGTGGCGGAGACCTCGGCTTCCGTCAGCTGGCTACTTTATGATGGCGAAGAGGAACTCGCCGATCACCCGCTCCTGGCGCTGCTCTCAAAACCGGGCGCCCATATGGGCGGGCCGGATTTTTTCGAGGCGCTTTATGGTCACCTCATGCTCGCCGGAAACGCCTATATCGAACCGTTGACGGTGGGCGGGCGGCTGCGAGAGCTGCATCTGCTGCGGCCCGACCGGGTCAGCATCGTCGAAGGGCCGGATGGTTGGCCGGTGGCCTATGATTACCGCGCCGAGGGCCGCGCCTCCCGGCGCATCGCCGCCGAGCGCGACGGGCTGGGGCTGCTGCATCTGAAACTTTTTCATCCGCTGGATGACCGGGCGGGTTTTGCGCCGCTCGCCTCCGCAGGGGCCGCGCTCGATCTGCACAATGCCGCAAGCCAGTGGAACAAGCGCCTGCTCGACAATTCCGCCCGGCCATCCGGCGCGCTGGTCTACCAGCCGAAGGAGGGCGGCAATCTCTCCACCGAACAATATGAGCGGCTGAAGCGCGAGCTGGAGGAAGGTTATCAGGGGGCGATGAATGCCGGCCGCCCGCTGCTGCTGGAAGGCGGGCTCGACTGGAAGGCCATGGGTCTTTCCCCGCGCGACATGGATTTTCTCGAGGCCCGCAACGGGGCGGCGCGCGATATCGCGCTTTCGCTCGGCGTGCCGCCGATGCTGATCGGCATTCCCGGCGACAATACCTATGCCAATTACCAGGAGGCGAACCGCGCCTTTTATCGTTTGACCGTCCTGCCGCTCGTTTATCGCACGGCGGCGAGGCTCTGCGGCTGGCTTTCTCCGGTCTTCGGCTCTGGGCTGAGGCTCGAACCCGATCTCGACAAAATTGCCGGGCTTGCCGGCGAGCGCGATGCGCTCTGGTCCCGCATCGGCGCGGCCTCGTTCCTGAGCGACGAGGAAAAGCGCGAAGCGGTCGGCTACTGAGAAGAAAGAACGGCGCTCTCGAAACGGGCGGCGTCAGCTGAATCATTTTCTGAAGAAGCGGAATCTCCCTGTGAGGTATTCCGCCCAAGCTTCTCCGAAGATTCGCAAAATCACCCGGCGCAGGCGCGCAAAAAACGCCTGCGTGCGACGCGCCGCGTCCGCCCGATGACCACATCCTAGAACGGAATGATTACCCATGTCTGAATTCGCCAATGAGGCCGGCATCTGGGCCGCCCGCATCACCGGCGCCGTGGCGGGCGCGGGTGTGTCGCTCGTTTATCTGCTGCCGAAAAGCAAACGCGAGGCCGCGAGCCGTTTCATCACCGGCGTTTCCTGCGGCATGATCTTCGGCGGGCCTATCGGCCTGTGGATCGTGCAGCAGCTCGATATCGCCGGCGCGCTTTCGGGCCGGGAAATCATGGTGGCGGGTTCCGCCGCCGCCAGCATGGGCGCGTGGTGGGGGCTGGGCGTGCTGGTGCGCATCGCCGACCGTTACGGCGCGCGCCCGCGCGCCTGACACTTCCTTCACATCGCAGGAGTTTTCCATGCACGTTTATCGCGGGCCGCGCCCCGCCACGCGCAAATTCGCCAATCTGGAACTGCGCGGCATTGCCAGCGACGGCACCTTTTCCGGTTATGCCAGCGTTTTCGGCGAGGTCGATCTCGGTCAGGATGTCATCGAGCGCGGCGCTTTCCGCCGCTCCATCGAGGAGCGGGGCGCAGCCGGCATCCGCATGCTCTACCAGCACGATCCGGCCGAGCCCATCGGCGCCTGGCGCACCGTCCGCGAGGACGAGCGCGGCCTTTATGTCGAGGGCGTTCTCGCCCCCGGCGTCGCCCGCTCCCGCGAGGTGCATTCGCTGATGAAGACCGGGGCGCTGGACGGGCTGTCCATCGGCTTTCGCACCGTACGTTCCGGCAAGGCGGCCAGCCAAGGTGTCCGGCGCATCCTGGAGGCCGATCTGTGGGAAATCTCGGTCGTGACCTTCCCGATGCTGCCCTCGGCGCGCGTTTCCGACGTCAAGCATGCCCGCTTCTTCCGCGACCGCGAGACCGAGCTGGTGCGCAGCATGCGCCGCGCCGCCCGCTCGCTGTTCGACACGACTTTCAAACGCTGACCTCAGGCCAATCACCAACAAGGAAACGACATGACAGACCAGATGACGAAACCGGCCCCGATGACCGTCGCGCCGCAGGTGAAGGCCGTGCCCGACACGGTGACAGCGGCCTTCGACGAGTTCATGGAGGCCTTCGAGGCCTTTCGCGAGACCAACGACCAGCGGCTTGCCGATATCGAACGCAAGATGGGCGCGGATGTCGTGACGCGCGACAAGCTCGACCGCATCGACAGGGCGCTCGACGACAACCGCCGGATCATGGACGATCTGGCGCTCAAGAAAGCGCGTCCCGCGCTTGGCCGCAAGGATGCGCTTTCCCACGATGCCGAAGAGCACAAGGCTGCTTTCGAGGCCTATATCCGTCGCGGCGAGGAGGGCGCGCTGCGCGATCTGGAGGCCAAGGCTTTTGCCGGTTCGACCGGTGCCGATGGCGGTTTTCTGCTGCCGAACGAGACGGATGGCGAAATCGGCCGGCGCATGACGGCGATTTCGCCGATCCGTGCGCTGGCGACCGTCCGGCAGGTTTCCGCCGCCGTACTGAAAAAACCCTTTTCGCCCGGCGGCATGACAACCGGCTGGGTCTCCGAGACGGCGGCGCGCCCGCAGACGGCAACGCCGCAGCTTGCCGAGCTTTCCTTCCCCACGATGGAGCTTTACGCCATGCCGGCGGCGACACAGGGCCTGCTGGATGATGCGGCCGTCGATATCGAAGCCTGGATCGCTTCCGAAGTGGATATCGCTTTCGCCGAACAGGAGGCCGCCGCCTTCATCGCCGGCGATGGCGTCAACAAACCCAGGGGGTTCCTTTCCTATACCGCCGTCGCCAATGATGGCTGGAGCTGGGGCAATATCGGTTATGTCGCAACCGGCGTTTCGGCGGGTTTCGCCTCGGCCGGGCCGATGGATGTGCTGCTCGATGCCGTTTATGCGCTGAAGGCCGGCCACCGCCAGAACGGAACCTTCCTGATGAACCGCAAGACGCAAGGGGCGCTGCGCCGCTTCAAGGATACCAGCGGCGCCTATCTGTGGCACCCGCCCGCCGCCGCCGGCCAGCCGGCCTCCTTGATGGGCTTTCCGGTGACGGAGGCGGAGGACATGCCGAATGTGGCGGCCAACAGCTTCGCCATCGCCTTTGGCGATTTCCGTGCCGGCTATCTCGTCGTCGACCGTACCGGGGTGCGCATCCTGCGCGATCCCTATTCGGCCAAACCCTATGTGCTGTTCTACACCACCAAACGCGTGGGCGGCGGCGTGCAGAATTTCGAGGCGATCAAGCTGGTGAAATTTGGGGTGAATTGAACCTCGACGGTGCCGCTCCTTTCTTCTCCCCGGACGGGGAGAAGGTGGCCCGAAGGGCCGGATGAGGGGGCTACGTTGCCGGATATCTTTACCCTTGCCCCCTCATCCCGCTGCCGCGGACTTCTCCCCCATGGGGAGAAGAAATTCGTTGCACCCGCTCGCTCATCCAGCCTGTAATTGCCGTCATCCCGGAGACCCCATGACCTATGCCCTCATTCATCCGCCGCAGGCGGAGCCGCTGACGCTTGCCGAGGTGAAGGCGCATCTGCGTCTCGACAGCGGCGATGAGGATGCGCTTCTTGCCGCGCTCATCCGCACCGCCCGCGAGCATCTGGAACGCACGACTGGACTTTGCCTCATCCGTCAGACCTGGCGGCTTTATCTCGACCGGTGGCCTGAGAACGGCGTGATTCCGATTGCCAGGACACCGGTGCAAGCCATCGAGACTATACTGGTTTTTGACGGTGAGGGGCGCTCGGCGGATATCACCGCCGGGGAAAAATTGCTCGATGGCGCGGCGCGGCCGGCAAGGCTGTGGCTGCGCGATCTTCCCGCTCCGGGACGGGCGATGAACGGCATCGAGATCGATTTCATTGCCGGCTATGGCGAAGCGGGAACGGATGTGCCCGACACGCTGAAACGCGCCATGCTGGTGCATGTGGCGCAGATGTTTGCCTTTCGCGGCGCGGTTGCCCCGGAAAACCAGCCCGCCGCTATTCCCGCCGGCTACGAGCGGCTGGTGGCGCCTTTCTGCCGTCTGGGGCTTTGAGACATGAACCTTGTTTTTCTCGATCCCGGCAAGTTGACGGCGCGGCTGGAACTGGAGGTGCGGACCGAAACGCCGGACGGGCAGGGCGGTGCTGCCGAAAGCTGGAATTTCCTGCGGTCGCTCTGGGCTGCGATCGAACCCGTTTCGGAGGCGTCGCATGAACGGGCCTCGGCCGAGGGCGTGACGATCACCCACCGCGTCTGGCTGGCTTACCGCGGCGACATCGCCGCCGGCCTGCGCTTTCGCAGGGGCCGCCGCATTCTGGCGATCCGGGCGGTGATGGACCCGGATGAGACCCGCCGCTTCATTGTCTGCCGCTGCGAGGAGGAAAGCCGATGAGCGCCGCAAACCTGCTTCTGCAGGCAATTTTCGCAAGGCTCGGCAGCGATGCGGCACTGACAGCGCTCATCCCCGGCGGCATCGTCGACCGGCTTCTGCCGCGCGTGGCTCTGCCATGCATCGTTATCGACGATCTCGAAAGCCGGGACTATTCGACGGCGACGGAAAAGGCCGAGGAGCATTTCCTGTCGCTGCAGATATGGAGCGACGCCAATGGCCGCAGGGGTGCCGGCGAAATCGTCGACCGGGTGAAGATCCTGCTCGATGATGCCGCACTGCCGATTGCCGGCGTCTCTCTCGTCAATCTGCATCTTCTTTCCAGCCGTTCGCGGCGCGAGGCGAAGACACGGAATTTCATCGCGGAAATGCGCTTCAGGGCGGTGACGGAGTAGCGCCGTTTCAGGAACCGTGCCTGCGTACGGTTTTCCACAGAACGATCAGCAGCAGAAACGAAATGCCGATCAGCACGGAGGCGATGGTGAGCATGGCGGATACGCCGCCGCGATCGAGCGCCAGGGTGAAGACGACCGGCGCCACGGCAATGGCGAGGTTCTGCGGCAGGGAGATGCGCGCGGCCTGAAGCCCATATTCTTCCGGGGAAAATACCGCGAGCGGCAACACGGCCCGGCTGACGGTGAGCACGCCGGCGCCGAAGCCGAAGAAAACGATGAAGCCGATGAAGGCAGGCATGGCCGGGGCAAAAAAGAGCAACAGCAGCAGGGAGAAGAGCAGCAGACAGAAGCCGATCATGGCGGTGAGGAAGGGATTTCCGTGCTTCCCGAGCAGGAAATCCAGCCCGCGCGCCGTAATCGCAAGGACGCTGCGTGCGGATGCCAGTTGCACCGCAAGCGATTGCGTCGCGCCGGCCTGAACCAGAAGCAGCGGCAGGAGCGGTGACAGGCCGAAGGTCGTGAACGCGCTGATCGTCGTCATGGCGGCCAGCAGCACGAAGGCGCGCCGCGTATCGACCGGTGAGGGCGACATCGCCGTTGCTTCTTTCGGCTTTGCCTCTTTTCGGGCCGGCCGGCCGGGAAGCACGAAAAGATAGAGCGGCAGCAGGATGAAGATTTGCAGACAGGCATAGGCGGCAAGCGTGCCGCGCCAGCCGAGATGCTGATCGGCAATGGTGGTGACCGGCAGGAAAACCGCCGCCGAAAGCCCGGTGAACAGCATCAGCAGCGTCAGCAGCCGGCCGCTTTCCGCGCCCACGCGTTCCACCACGGCCGCATGGGCCGCCGTCGTCAGGCCGCAGGTTGCGGCAAAACCCATCACGGCCCAGCCGAAGAGATAGCTCACCGCCCCGCCCGCGAGGGCGAGCACGGCAAAGCCGGCCGCGAAGAATACCGAACCGGCCGCCAGCACCGGCGCCGCGCCGTGGCGCATCAGCATTCGTCCAAGCAATGGGCCGCACAGGGCGCTGATGGTCATCATGATCGTGAGGCCGGCGAAAACCACGCCGTTGGTGATGGCCAGTTCCTTACCGATCCGTGGCCCGAGGACGGCCAGCATATCGAAACCGCTACCCCAGCTCACGATCTGCCCGACCGCAAGCACGCCGATAAGGCGCGCGCGAGACGTCATGGGGGCAGCGTCGGACATGGTGAGATCGCGGGGTGCGAGGTGCAGGAACGCTTTTGGTAGCAGGCCCGTCGCAGCCCCGCAACATCAATCGAGACGAAAGGAAACAACATGGTGGCGCAGAAGGGCAAGGACCTGCTGCTGAAGATCGACAATGCCGGTTCCTATGCAACCGTCGCGGGGCTGAGGACAAAGCGGCTGGCCTTCAATGCCCAGGCGGTCGACGTGACGGATGCCGAAAGCGCGGGGCGCTGGCGGGAGCTTCTTGCCGGCGCCGGTGTGCAACGGGCGTCGCTCACGGCCTCCGGCATCTTCAAGGATCAGGCAAGCGATGCGCTGGTGCGCGGCGCATTTTTTGCGGGCAGCATTTCCGGCTGGCAGATCGTCATTCCCGGTTTCGGCATCGTTACCGGGCCGTTCCAGATCGTGGCGCTCGAATATTCCGGCCGTCACGATGGCGAGGTGCAATTCGAGATCGCGCTGGAATCGGCCGGTCTTCTCGCATTCGGAGAGCTGTGATGGCTGAGCGTTTGCGTTACGGGCGGGCGAACCGCCATCGCGGCGAGATCGAAGCGCTGATCGACGGCGAAAGGCGCGTTCTCTGCCTGACGCTCGGCGCTCTCGCCGAACTCGAAACCGCCTTTGCAGCCGACGACCTCACCGCGCTCGCCGAACGTTTCGCGAGCGGCCGCATGAAGGCGGTCGACATGATAAGGGTGATCGGCGCGGGCCTGCGCGGTGCGGGCAATGTCTTTTCCGACGAGGATGTGGCCGCCGCCACGGTGGAAGGCGGCATTGCCGGCCATGCCGCCATCGTCGCCGATCTTCTGACCGCCACCTTCGGCGGCCTGAAAGGCGAGACGCCAACGGACCCTTGAGCGCCGCAGCAGGCGAGGCGACGCCGCGCCCGTTCCCCTGGGAGGCGGCGATCCATGCCGGCTTCTGCCTGCTGCGGCTCTCCTCCGAAACCTTCTGGCGGCTGACCCCGCGAGAATTCTTCGCGATGACGGGTGGCAACGCCGTCCACCGCGGCCCCGACCGTCAGTCGATGGAAGCGATGATGCGGCGGTTTCCGGATGGGTAAGTTGATCCCCTAAAACGATCAAGCATTTCAAAAATTTATGGTTCCGATTTGAATCAGAAAGGCAAGCGCGATGGCGGGCGAAGGATCGATGGCGGAGAACCGGGAAGAGGCGGAGGCGCTGTCCGAGGTGATGGGCGATCTCGAGCGCCGATCCGAGCGGTTCGGCGCGGCCCTGACCTCGGCCCTGCAGGCGGCGACGGCGGGCGGCAAAGGGCTGGACGATGTGTTGCGCGGGTTGGGACAGCGGCTGTCCGGCATCGCACTCTCGGCCGGTCTGAAACCGCTTGAGGGCATGATCGGCAATGCCGTCAGCGGGCTTTTGAACGGCGGCGGTTCGCTGTTCGCTTTTGCCGACGGCGGTGTGCCGGGACGCAGCATCACGCCCTTTGCCGATGGCGGCGTCGTTTCCAGCCCCGCCTTTTTTCCGATGGGTGGCGGGCTTGGCCTGATGGGCGAGGCGGGGGCGGAAGCGATCCTGCCGCTGAAGCGCGGTTCGGATGGCGCTCTCGGCGTTGCTGCACCGTCCGGCGGCGGCGGGGCGCAGATCGTTTTTAACGTGACGGCGACGGACGCTGCGAGCTTTCGGAAAAGCGAAGGTCAGATCGCCGCCATGCTGGCGCGCAGCGTCGGGCGCGGCCAGCGCGGATTGTGACGCACGCGCGTCCTCCCACGGTTCAAGACCATCGAAAAGAATCCAGGAACAACGACATGGCGGCATTTCATGAAGTGCGGTTTCCGCTGCGGCTCGCGCTCGGGGTGAGCGGCGGGCCGGTGCGGCGGACGGACATCGTCAACCTGTCCAATGGCCGCGAAAGCCGCAACCAGCGCTGGAGGAACGCCAGACGTAGCTATGATGCCGGATCCGGTATCCGCTCCGTCGCCGATCTTTATGAGGTGCTCGCCTTTTTCGAGGCGCGGCGCGGCGAGCTTTACGGCTTTCGCTTTCGCGATCCGGTGGATTTCAAATCCTGCCCGCCGGGAGAGACGCCCGCCGCGACCGATCAGAGGATCGGCGCCGGGCGACGGCGTGACAGCGGGTTTTCAGTTGCGGAAGACCTATGCCGACGCGGGCGGCTCCTTCGTGCGGCGGATCGAGAAACCGGTCGAAGGCTCGGTCATGGTTTCGGTCGAGGGGGTAAAGGTCGAAGCAGCTGATGTGGCGGTCGATCATGTAACCGGAATGATCGTGTTCCGTGCGGGGCGGGTGCCGCCGGCCGGCGCCGCGATCCGCGCCGGTTTCGAATTCGACGTGCCGGTCCGCTTCGGGATCGACCGTATCGACGTGAACCTGACCGCTTTCGAGGCGGGCCGCATTCCCTCCATTCCACTGATGGAAATCCTGCCATGAAAACCATTCCTGCCGCCCTTGCCGGGCATCTCGGGCAAGATGCGACGACCACATGCCATTGCTGGAAGGTGACGCTGAAGGACGGTGCGGTGATCGGTTTTACCGATCATGACGAGGCAATATCACTCGGTGGTCTGTCCTACCTCGCCGCCAGCGGCTTTTCTGCCAGCGATAGGGACGGCGAAACGGGACTGGGTGCCGGCGCCGGGGAGGTGGCGGGCGGTTTTTCGAGCGAGGCGATTGCGGAGGGCGATCTGGCCGCCGGGCGTTTCGATGGGGCGAGGGTGGAGCTTTTCCTCGTCAACTGGCAGGCGCCTGACCAGCATGTGCTGCTGAACAGGCGCGAAATTGGCGAGGTGACGCGGGCAGGCGGGGCATTTCGCGCCGAGCTGCGCAGCCTTGCCCATCGCCTCGGCCAGCCGCAGGGCAGGGTCTATGGGCGGCGCTGCGACGCCGCCCTTGGCGACAGGCGTTGCGGTGTCGATCTGGCCCGCTTTACCGGGCATGGCAGCGTGGCGGCGGTGGATGCTTCGGGCGGCCTGCTCGTTTCCGGGCTCGATGCCTTTGCCGATGGTTTTTTCAGCCGGGGAAAGTTGCGTTTTCTGACCGGTCCGCTCGCCGGCAAGGGGTTTGATCTCGACGGGCAGGAGCGGCGTGACGGCGGGGTGCTTCTGTCCTTCTGGCTGCTGCCGGAACAGCCGCCTTTGCCGGGAGATACGTTCTCCGTCACCGCCGGCTGCGACAAGAGTTTTTCCACCTGCCGGGCGAAATTCGCCAATCATCTGAATTTCCGGGGCTTTCCGCATCTGCCGGGGGCGGATTTTGCCTATTCCTATGCGGCGGGCGGCGAGAGCCACGACGGCGGGGCGCTGTTTTCATGAGCGATCCCGGCGAAAGAGTGCTGGCGCTCGCCGAAGGCTGGATCGGCACCCCCTATCGGCATCAGGCCTCGTTGAAGGGTGTCGGCTGCGATTGCCTCGGCCTCATTCGCGGCATCTGGCGCGACCTTTACGGCCACGAACCGGAATTGCCGCCGCCCTATGCGCCCGATTGGGCCGAACGCGGCGGCGAGGACCGGCTGATGGCGGCGGCAAAACGCCATTTTCCGGCGGTGGCGGGCCTGGAAGAGGCAAGGCCGGGAGACCTGCTGCTGTTCCGCTGGCGGGCCGATGCGGCGGCCAAGCATCTGGGCATTCTGGCCGGTCCGCAGCATTTCATCCATGCCTATGAACAGGCGGCGGTGGTGCGTTCGGCGCTGGTGCCGGGCTGGCGGCGGCGCATCGCCGGCGTCTTCCGTTTTCCCGATCCCTGATTTTTCGAGGCAAGCATGGCGACAATCGTTTTTCAGGCGGCGGGCGCGGCACTCGGCGGCATTTTCGGTCCTTTGGGCGCGGTAATCGGCCGGGCGGCTGGGGCGCTGGCGGGCAATGCCATCGACCGCACGCTGCTTTCGAACGGACGAACGGTAACGGGCGCGCGGCTCTCCACGGCGCGCATTCCGGGGGCGGATGAGGGAGCGGCGATCAACCGGCTTTACGGCGCAGCACGGATCGGCGGCACGCTGATCTGGGCGACGCGTTTCGAAGAAAGCGTGGAGGTGCAGCGGCGTGGCGGCAAGGGCAATCGTGGTCCGAAAGTGGAGACCTTTCGGTATTTCGCCAACGTCGCCATCGGCCTGTGCGAAGGCGAGGCGGCAAGGGTGCGGCGCGTCTGGGCCGATGGGCGGGAGGTGGACCTGAGTGCCGTGGAGATGCGCTTTTATCCCGGCAGCGAGACGCAAATGCCCGACCCGCTGATCGAGGCGAAGCAGGGGGCGGGCAATGCGCCGGCCTTTCGCGGGCTGGCCTATGTGGTGTTCGAACGCCTGCCGCTCGACGGTTTCGGCAACCGTATTCCGCTCATGCAGTTCGAAGTGGTGCGGCCGGTCGGCCGGCTGGAAAAATCCATCCGCGCCATCACCGTCATTCCGGGCGCCACCGAGCACGGTTACGCCACTGCGCAGGTTTGCGAAAGGACGGGGATCGGCCAAAGCCGCATCATGAACCGCAACGGCCTGACCGCCGCGACCGACTGGGATGCTGCGATCGACGAGTTGCTGGATCTATGCCCCAATCTTGAGAGCGTGGCGCTGGTGGTGAGCTGGTTCGGCACGGATATGCGGGCGGGGGAATGCCGCATTCTGCCGGGCGTGGAAGTGGCCGGCCGAGACGGGGAAACCACGCCATGGTCCGTCGCCGGCCTGTCGCGCGATGAGGCGCATCCTGTCAGCCATCATGGCGGCGGCCCGGCCTATGGCGGCACGCCGAACGACGAAAGCGTGTTGCAGGCGATCGCCGATCTCAGGGCGCGCGGCCTTCGGGTGTGCCTTTACCCCTTCGTGATGATGGATGTTCCCATCGGCAATAGTCTGCCGGACCCCTATGGCAAAAGCGAGCAGGACGCCTATGCCTGGCGTGGGCGCATCACCTGCTTTCCCGCACCCGGCAGGGCCGGCTCCGCGGATCGCAGCACGGGCGCACGGGCGCAGGTTTCCGCCTTCTGCAACCGCGATGAAGGCTATCGCCGTATGGTGCTGCATTATGCGGCGCTGGCGGCCCGGGCGGGGGGAGTGGATGCCTTCCTGATCGGCTCGGAGCTGCGCGGGCTGACGTCGCTCAGGGACGAGAACCATGCCTTTCCCTTTGTCGGGGAATTGCTGCGGCTGGCGGGCGATGTGCGGGCGATATTGGGGCCGGCGGTGAAGCTGACCTATGCGGCGGACTGGAGCGAATATTTCGGCCACCAGCCGGCGGACGGCTCGGGCGACGTGTTCTTCCATCTCGATCCGCTCTGGGCGAGCCCGAATATCGACGCCGTCGGCATCGACAATTACATGCCGCTTTCCGACTGGCGCGACGAGGATACCGCAAACGGCAATCCGGACGGCATGACCGGCCCGGACGATGCCGAAGGTTTCCGCCGCGCCATTGCGGCGGGAGAGGGTTTCGACTGGTATTATGCCAGCGATGCAGACCGGACGGCGCGGCGGCGCACGCCGATTACCGACGGGATGCGAGGCAAGCCATGGGTGTTCCGTTACAAGGACCTGCGCAACTGGTGGGGAAACCTCCATTTCGACCGGGTGCGGGGAACCGAGAAAGCCATGCCGACGGCATGGGCGCCGCGCTCGAAGCCCATCTGGTTCACCGAACTCGGCTGCCCGGCGGTGGACAAGAGCGCGACGCGACCCAATGTCTTTCCCGATCCAAAATCGGCGGAAAACGCCTTTCCCTATTTTTCCCGCCGCAACCGCGCCGACAGCCAGCAGCGACGGTTTCTGGAGGCGCATCTCGACCATTGGGGAAAGGGCGATGCGGCGATGGTCGATGCAAACCGGGTCTATCTGTGGACCTGGGATGCACGGCCTTTCCCTGCCTTTCCGCAGAATGGCGCGGCTTGGAGCGATGGCGGCAACTGGCGCACCGGCCACTGGCTGAACGGTAGGCTGGGAACGGCCACACTTGCCGATACCATCGCCGCCATCCTCACCGATCACGGCTTTTCCGACTTCGATGTTTCCGCCGTCAGCGGCGATCTGGGAGGTTATGTGCAGGGCGACGTGACCTCGGCCCGCAACCTCTTGGAGCCGCTGATGGCGGCGTTTCAGGTGGATGTGGCGGAAGATGGCGGAACCCTGCGCTTCCGCTCCCGCAATACGGCGGTCTTGCCGGTGCGGGATATTGCCGTGCTGGCAGATCTGGAGGACGAGCCGCTCTGGTCGGAAAATCGCGGCCATGACAGCGATTTCGCCGCTGAAGCCGTGCTGACGTCTTTCAACCCGGCGCTGGACTACGAGCAGGCAAGCGCAAGGTCCCGCCGCATCGACAATGCCGGCAGCCGGGTGATGCGGCTCGATCTTAACGCTGCCCTGCCTGCGGAAACGGCGGAAGCCGCCGTCGAGGCGTTGTTGCGCGACAACCGGCAGGCGCGGCGCAGCCTGCGCTTTGCTCTGCCGCCTTGCGATATCGCGCTTGAACCGGGTGATTGTATCCGCCTGCCGGAAGGGGCTTTTCCGCAGGCGCCGGCAGGGCGGTTTCTGGTTAGCCGGATCGAGGACGGCGCAGTGCGGCAGGTGGAGGCGCGGGCCTTTTCTGCTGCCTTTCCGGTCTTTGCCGGCGGTGCGGAGGAACGGCGCAGCAGCGGCGCAAGCGGAGCCGAAGGTTTCGCGCCCGAAGTGCTGTTTCTCGATCTGCCCTACCATGACGGCACCGCGCCGGAGGATTCGGCGCGGATTGCGGCGCTTGCAAAGCCCTGGCGGCCAATCATCATTTCCGCGTCGCCGGGCAGGGAAGGTTACCGGCAGCGCGTGCTGCTGGACCAGCCGGCGATGATCGGCGCGCTGGCAATGCCGCTGACATCGGGCCCTTCCGGCCGCTTTGATCGGAAAAACACCGTTGTCGTCGATCTGCCCTTCGGCGAGGTATCGTCGGCCGGGGAGCTTTCGGTGCTGAACGGCGAGAACCGTCTCGCCATCAAGGCGGCGAACGGCGTGTGGGAAATCGTCGCTTTCGTAAAAGCCGAGGAAATCGCACCCGCACGCTGGCGGCTCTCCTCTCTCCTGCGGGGGCTCGCCGGCACGGAAGACGCGCTCGCCGCAGGCGCGCCGAAAGGTGCGCCGGTGGTGGTTCTGGATGCGGCGGTGCAGCCGCTCGGTCTTGCCGCGAGCGAGCGCGGACGCCGCCTGAACTGGATTGCGGAAGCCGCCGGAATGGTGGGCGCGCCGAGCGGTCCTTTTGCCTTCGAGGGCGGCCTGCGGGCGCTGACACCGCTCGCGCCGGTGCATCTTGCCGCCGAGCGGCGCGGCGACGGCGTTTTCATCAGGTGGAAACGCCGGGGCCGGGTGGAGGCCGACGGCTGGGATGCGAGCGACATTCCGCTGGACGAGCCCTTCGAGCTTTATCGCATCGAGGTGCTGGACGGCGAGACCGTGCGGCGCATGGCGGAGGTTTCGCAACCCTTCTGGTTTTACCCCGCCGCGGACGAACTCACAGATTTCCCGGCATTGCGGGATCACATTTCCGTGCGTGTCCGAATGCTCGGCCGCGCGGTGCCCCCGGGCGTGGTGGCTGAGGCCACCCTCCCCATCTGACATGTGCCTGAAAAACAACGCAAAGGATGAGACTATGGACAGCACCAAAGCATGGTATCAATCGCGCACGATCTGGGGCGCCCTGGTCGCGGTTTTCGCACCGCTTTTCAGCATCGCCGGCCTCGATCTGCCCGCCGGTCTGCAAGGAGAACTTGCGGACGGGCTGGTGACGGTTGCGGGCGGAATCGGTGGTCTGGTCGCACTTTACGGCCGCCTTTCCGCGACTAGCGCCATTCGCTGACAGCGCCCGCGACCACGCCGTTCCCGCCTTGCGCCCATGCGGCGGGGGCGGCATTCATTTGCCATTCAGACGCTTTGCGCTACATATTCGGTCACAATACGGTTCGAGACGCACCCGGTTTTTGGAAGTTTGTAGAATGGCATCACCTCTCATCATCGCGACGCTTGCAGCCGGGCTTTCCGGTTTCACGGCGCCCGAGGCTGATCTGCAGGGCCATTACATTCTGGCGGCGAGCGATTGCGGCGCAGCCGTCGCCCGCGTCGTGCGCGAAACCGGCGGTCAGCTGCTTTCGGTCTATCCTTCCGGTGACGGTCAGTCCTGTGTCGTCACCGTTCTCGTCCAGGGCAACGGCGAACGCCCGCGCAAGGTGACGATGCGCGTGCCGATGTAGCTTGCCCGCATCGCCGAAATATCGGAAAACAATCCGACACATTTAGCATGACCGGCGACGCGCCTGCGAGCCGGGACACAGGAAAGGGCGGACAATGCGTATTCTCGTTGTTGAGGACGATGCCAATCTCAATCGTCAGCTGACCGATGCGCTGAAAGAAGCCGGTTATGTCGTCGATCAGGCATTCGACGGCGAGGAAGGCCATTATCTCGGCGATACCGAGCCCTATGACGCCATCGTCCTCGATATCGGCCTGCCGCAGCTGGACGGCATCACCGTCGTTGAAAAATGGCGTGCGGCCGGCAAGGCCATGCCGGTGCTCATCCTCACCGCCCGCGACCGCTGGAGCGACAAGGTCGCCGGCATCGACGCCGGCGCCGATGACTATGTGACGAAGCCTTTCCATGTCGAAGAAGTGCTTGCCCGCGTGCGCGCGCTCATCCGCCGCGCCGCCGGCCACGCCTCTTCCGAACTGGTGTGCGGCCCGGTCCGGCTCGACACCAAATCCTCCAAGGCCACCGTCAACGGCACGACGCTGAAGCTCACCTCGCACGAATTCCGGCTGCTATCCTATCTGATGCACCACATGGGCGAGGTCGTCTCCCGCACGGAGCTGGTCGAACACATGTACGATCAGGATTTCGACCGCGATTCAAACACCATCGAGGTGTTTGTCGGCCGTCTGCGCAAGAAGCTCGGGGTTGATCTGATCGAGACGATCCGTGGTCTCGGTTACCGGATGCAAGCGCCGGCAGATGCGAAGTAATTCCCTCACCGCCCGCGTTCTGCTGCTCGCCTCGCTCTGGTCGGTGCTGGCGCTGGTGGTGATCGCCGTCGTGATCTCGACGCTTTACCGGCAGGGGGTGGAGCGCAGCTTCACCGATCTTCTGAGGGCGCAGCTTTATAACGTCATCAATTCCGTGACGATTTCCAATGAGAACACGCTGGCGGGCAGCCCGCAGCTCGGCGATCTGCGCTTTTCGCAGCCCGATACCGGCTGGTACTGGGTTGTCGAGCCGCTCGGCAATTTCCAGACCGCGCCGCTGGTGTCATCGTCGCTCGGCGTCTCCACTTTGCCGGTGCCGAGCATTCTCGATGCGCCCTTCGACAACCGGTATGAGCGCTTTTATGCCGTCACCGACGAGGCCGGCAATCAGGTGCGCGTGGCGGAAACCGAAGTGGTGCTGGACGGTGAGGGCCGGGCGGCCCGTTTCCGTGTCTCCGGCAATCTGAACGTCGTGGAAGACGATGTGCGCGATTTCTCCAACAGCCTTTATCTGGCGCTCGCCGTTTTCGGTGTCGGCAGTCTGGTCGTCAACGGCCTTGCCATTCTCTACAGTCTCAGACCGCTCGATCAGGCACGCGTGGCGCTCGGCAAGATCAGGGGCGGGGAGGCGGAAAGCCTGGAAGGTGAATTCCCGCGTGAAATCCAGCCGCTCGCCAATGAGGTCAATGCGCTGATCGACAGCAATCGCCGCCTCGTGGAGCGCGCCCGCATGCAGGTCGGCAATCTCGCGCATTCGTTGAAGACGCCGATCGCCGTACTTTTGAACGAGGCCCGCACGCTGGAGCCGCAGCACGGCGATCTGGTGCGCGCACAGGCGGACGCCATGCAGGCGCAGGTGCAATCCTATCTCTCCCGCGCCCGCATCGCCGCCCAGCGCGGCTCGATCCTTGCCCGCGTGGAAGCGGAGCCGGCGCTGGAACGGCTGGTGCGGGTGATGCGCCGCCTGAACCCCGAAAAGCAGTTCGTGCTGAATTTCGAGCAACCCGGCGCGGTGCTCGGCATGGAGCAGCAGGATCTGGAAGAGGTCGTCGGCAATCTTCTCGAAAATGCCGCGCGTTTTGCGCAGACGCGCGTGGTCATCACGCTTGCGACCGGCACGCACCCATCCTCCGATGCGGAAATCGCCCGTCGCTCCTGGGTGGAGCTGACGGTGGAGGACGACGGGCCGGGGCTTGAGCCGGAACAGATCAGCGAAGCGATGAAGCGCGGGCGGCGGCTGGACGAGAGCCGGCCGGGCACGGGCCTCGGCCTGTCGATCGTTTCCGAGGTGGTGTCAGAGTACCATGGCCGCTTTTCGCTGTCGCGCAGCGCCATTGGCGGCCTGAAAGCCGATCTGATTTTGCCGGGCCTTTCGAAAGAGCTTGCGTGAGGCAAGAAAAAAGGCAAGAAATTCAATGGCGATATATTAGGTGCAATGCGGTAGGAAAGAGGACAGGGTTTGGTTGACGTGTATGATGGCTGCCGCTCCGTGACAATGCGCTCGCTGGTGTCACGCCCGGCACTTCTCTCGATCCTGTGCGTATCGATGCTGAGCGCCTGCACCACCACGGGCACCCGCCCGGCGGGCGGCGGCCTGTTCGGTCGTTCGTCACAGCCCTCGACGCCGTTCCTTGCCAACCTGGAAGGCGGCATTGTCGGGCGAAGCGGCGTGCAGCTCGACAGGGGTGACCAGACCAAGGCGCTGGAAGCCGAATACAAGGCGCTGGAAACGGCCCCCGTCGGCACGCCGGTTTCCTGGACCGGCGATGACGCCAAGGGACAGGTGGTCGCCAATGCGCCCTATCAGGTCGGCAACCAGAATTGCCGGCAATATTCGCACACCCTGACGGTCGACGGACGCGAAACCAGGGCGCGCGGTGCGGCCTGCCGCAATGCCGATGGAAGCTGGTCGCCGCTGACTTGAAATAGTTTGACGTAAATCAAGGTCACGGGCCTTTTGCGATGACAAGAAGGGGCATGGCGGTGCAGCCGGGAGATGGCCTGCGGTGCGGCGTGATGTCTCAAATTCACGTCATCCCCGCGCTTCATGTTTCCATGTGCCGCGCATTCGAGTAATTGAGCCTTATGTTCTGGATTGTCGTTGCGATATTGACGGCGGCTGTCGCCATCGTCCTGATGTACCCGCTGATGCGGAAGACCGAGGCGCCGCAGACGCGCCGCGACGGTGAGGTCGCCGTTTATCGCGATCAGCTCGCCGAACTGGACCGCGAACGCGCCGCCGGCCTCATCGGCGACACCGAGGCGGATTATGCCCGCGCCGAAATCGGCCGTCGGCTTCTCGCCGCCGCCGAAGCGGAAGAGCAATCCGGCAAAGAAACCCGGCCGCGCCGGCACAATCTCGCCGCCAGCCTCATTACGGTTCTGTTGCCCGCGCTCGGTCTCTGTCTTTACATCTGGAACGGCAGTCCGGAGGTGCCGGACATGCCGCTCGAGGCGCGTCTTGAAAAGCCCGGCAACGACATGAACCTGCTGGTCGCCCGGGCGGAACGGCATCTGGCGCAGAACCCGGAAGACGGCGCCGGCTGGGATATCCTCGCGCCGATCTATTTCAAGACATTGCGGCTTGGCGACGCCGAGCTTGCCTATCGCAATGCGCTTCGTATTCTGGGACCGAGCCCGGAACGGCTGACGGGCCTTGGCGAAACGCTGGTGGCCGGCAATGACGGCATCGTCATCGAGGCCGCGCGGGATGCGTTTGCTGAGGCCGAAGAGCTGAAGCCCGGCAATCCGCGCGCCCGCTTCTATCTGGCGCTGTCGCTGGAACAGGCCGGCAAGGCCGAGGAAGCACGCGCCGCCTTCACCGCGCTGGCGGCCGATGCACCGGCCGGTGCGCCGTGGCTGCCGCTGGTGCGCGAGCATATCGCCCGGACCGGCGGCGCGGCGACCCCTGCCGCACCCGGCCCGACCGCTGAGGACATGGCGGCGGCAAAAGACATGACGGCGACCGACCGGCAGGCAATGATCGAGGGCATGGTGGCGAGCCTCGACGCCAAGCTGAAGGAAAACCCGGCCGATTTTGAAGGGTGGATGCGTCTCGTTCGCGCCTATTCCGTGCTGAAGAACGAAGCCAAGGCCGGAGAAGCGCTGCGGGCGGGGCTGAAGGCCTTCCCGCCGGAGGGCGAGCAGGGCAGGCAGCTTCTGGCGCTGGCGAAGGAACTGGGCGTTTCGGCCGGACCGATCCGCATGAACGGGCAGCAGGATGCCGCGCCGCAGGGAGTGACGCAATGACCCGCAAACAGAAACGCCTAGTGATCATCGGCGGCGGCATGAGCTTCATCGTTGCAGCGGTGCTGCTGGTCATGTTCGCCTTCGGCCAGTCCATCGCCTATTTCTACATGCCGGCCGATCTGGAGAAGACCCCTGTCAATCCCGGCACCCGCATCCGCCTTGGCGGGCTGGTGGCGGAAGGCTCGATCAAGCGCGGCGAGGGCCGCACGGTGAGCTTCACGGTGACCGACGGTGAAGCGAACGTGCCGGTCAGCTATACCGGCATCCTGCCCGATCTTTTCCGCGAAGGGCAGGGCGTGGTGACCGAAGG
This sequence comes from Agrobacterium sp. LMR679, assembly GCF_027157905.1. Taxonomy (NCBI): domain Bacteria; kingdom Pseudomonadati; phylum Pseudomonadota; class Alphaproteobacteria; order Hyphomicrobiales; family Rhizobiaceae; genus Agrobacterium; species Agrobacterium sp. LMR679. The sequence continues at coordinate 2,062,583 of NZ_JAPVOJ010000002.1, forward strand.
CATGTTCGATGCCGCGACCCACGGTTTCGTGGCCGACAGCGTTCTGGCCAAGCACGACGAAAACTACATGCCGAAGGAAGTGGCCGACCGGCTGAAGGACAAGGGCCTGTGGCAGCATGCCGGAGACGGCGAGGAACCAGCCGCCGCAACGCCAGCGGCCAGCGCACCTTCTTCCGACAAGACCGGAGCGACCAGATGATCAACGAGATCGGCCATTATGTTCTGGTTCTGGCGCTCGGTGTGGGGCTGATCGTCTCGACGCTGCCGGTCATCGGCGCGCGCCGCAACGACCGGGCGCTGATGGATGTCGCCTCGCTCGGCTCGGTCCTGATGTTCCTGCTGGTCGCCTTCTCCTTCGCGGCGCTGACGCGGGCTTATGCTGTCTCGGATTTTTCCGTGCGCAATGTCTGGGAAAACTCCCATTCGCTGATGCCGATGATCTACAAGCTCACCGGCGTTTGGGGCAACCACGAAGGCTCCATGCTGCTGTGGCTGCTCATCCTGGTGTTTTTCAGCGCGCTTGTCGCCGCCTTCGGCCGCAACCTGCCGGAAACGCTCAAAGCCAATGTTCTTGCGGTGCAGGCATGGATTTCGGTCGCCTTCCTGCTGTTCATCCTGCTCACCTCCAACCCGTTCCTGCGGCTGGAGCCGGTTCCCGCCGAGGGGCAGGACCTCAATCCCATTCTTCAGGACTTCGGCCTCGCCATTCATCCGCCGCTGCTCTATCTCGGTTATGTCGGCTTTTCCGTCTGCTTCTCCTTTGCCGTTGCGGCGCTGCTGGAAGGACGCATCGACGCCGCCTGGGCGCGCTGGGTGCGGCCATGGACACTCGCCGCATGGACCTTCCTGACCGCCGGCATCTCCATGGGCTCCTACTGGGCCTATTACGAACTCGGCTGGGGCGGCTGGTGGTTCTGGGACCCGGTGGAAAACGCTTCCTTCATGCCATGGCTTGCCGGAACGGCGCTGCTGCATTCGGCGCTCGTCATGGAAAAGCGCGAGGCGCTGAAGATCTGGACCGTGCTTCTGGCGATCATGACCTTTTCGCTGTCGCTGCTCGGCACCTTCCTCGTCCGCTCCGGCGTGCTGACCTCGGTCCACGCCTTCGCCACCGATCCCAGCCGCGGCATCTTCATTCTCGGCATTCTGACCGTCTTCATCGGCGGCGCCTTCGCGCTTTTCGCATGGCGTGCACCTTCCCTGAAGGCCGGCGGCCTGTTTGCGCCGATCTCGCGCGAAGGGTCGCTTGTCCTCAACAACCTCATCCTGACGGTCTCGACCGCGACCGTGCTGATCGGCACGCTCTATCCGCTCATTCTGGAAACGCTGACGGGCGAAAAAATCTCGGTCGGCGCGCCTTTCTTCAACCTCACCTTCGGTCTGCTGATGATCCCGATCCTGCTCGTCACGCCTTTCGGGCCGATGCTCGCCTGGAAGCGCGGCGATCTTCTCGGAGCCTTCCAGCGGCTTTATGTGGCGGCAGCGCTTGCGGCCCTTGCCGGGCTGACGCTCTGGTACATCGAAAATGGCGGTCCGGTGCTGGCCGCACTCGGCATCGCCGCTGGTTTCTGGCTGATCTTCGGCGCTTTCGCCGATCTCTGGTATCGCGCCAATTTCGGCAAGCTTGCCTTCGGTATCGCGTTTCGCCGCCTGAAGGGCCTGCCGCGTTCGGCCTTCGGCACGGCGCTGGCGCATATGGGGCTCGGCATCACCGTGCTCGGCATCGTCATCGTCACCACTTTCGAGACCGAGACGGTCCTGGAAATGAAAGAGGGCATGGCGGCGGAAGCGGGCGGTTACAGCCTGACCTTCGATGGCGTCCGCCACGCCGTCGGCCCGAATTTCACCGAGGATCGCGGCCATTTCACCGTGCGCAAGGCGGGGGTGGAGGTGGCCGATGTCTGGTCGTCCAAGCGGCTCTATACCGCGCGGCGCATGCCGACGACGGAAGCCGGCATCCTGACCTTCGGCCTCAGCCAGCTTTATGTCTCGTTGGGTGACCCCATGGCCGATGGCGGCATGGTGGTGCGCATCTGGTGGAAACCCTTCATCCTGTGCATCTGGGGCGGCACGCTGTTCATGATGGCGGGCGGTTTCATCTCGCTCTCGGACAGGCGTTTGCGGGTCGGAGCGCCGAATCGCAAGGCGAAACCGGTGCGGGCTGCAATGCCGGAGGCGGCGGAATGAGTGTGGTCTTGCTCCCCTCATTCCTGTGCTTGTCACAGGAATCCAGCCGACGCGCGTCTGCGCGGCGAAGGACTCCTCTCAGCCCAAGGACTTGGGCTGGCTGGATTCCTGTGACAAGCACAGGAATGAGGGAGAGAGTGGCAAGGCTTGCTCTTCTTCTCACCCTCGTCTTCGCTGCAGCCTCTCCGGCCTTCGCCTTCAACCCGGATGAAGTCCTCAAAGACTCCGTGCTGGAGCAGCGCGCCCGCAACCTCACGTCTCAGCTCCGCTGCATGGTCTGCCAGAACCAGTCCATCGACGACAGCAATGCGGAGCTCGCGCGTGACCTTCGGGTTCTGGTGCGCGAACGGCTGGTCGAGGGTGACAGCGACAAGGCCGTCATCGATTATGTCGTGTCGCGTTACGGCGAGTTCGTGCTCCTGAAACCGCGTCTCAGCCTGCGCACCGTGCTTTTGTGGGGCGCGCCCATCGGTCTCACCCTTGCGGGAATTTTCGCCGTCTTCGTGTTTTCGCGCCGTCGCGCAAGCCAGGAACAGCCGCAGAAACTGAGCGCGGACGAAGAGATGAGAATTCGCAATCTCATTGAAAAATAACCGTTTTTCATTTTTCCCCACGGTTCTTTTTCAACATTACGGATTTTTCATTCGTCAGACACTTCGCCGTAAGGTGTCGCCTCCTATATCTTCATCATCCACCGCTTCTCCCCCGGTCAAACGGGCTCCAGTCTGAATGGGAAGAAAGAAGGTACACCATGTCTCATTCGCAAAACGGCCATTCCTCGCTGAAGACGGCCTCGCTGAAGACGGCTTTGAAGGCCACGACCGTTGGCGGCCTTGCGGCGCTGATGCTTTCCACCGGCATCGCCGCACCGATCCTCCATTCGTTTGCCGCCCCCGTCGAGGTGACTGCGCCGCAGGTTCCGAGTTTCGCCAATGTGGTCGATGCGGTATCGCCTGCCGTCGTCTCCGTTCGCGTGCAGTCCAACGTGCAGCCCGCTTCCGATGATAGCAGCAATTTCTCCTTCAATTTCGGCGGCCGTGGCCTCGACCAGCTGCCGGACGACCATCCGCTGAAGCGCTTCTTCAAGGAATTCGGCGGCCCCAACCAGGATCGCTCCGACCGTGGCCCGAACCGCCACCGTGACGGCAAGGGTCCGCTGCGCCCCGTCGCTCAGGGCTCCGGCTTCTTCATTTCCGAAGACGGTTACATCGTCACCAACAACCACGTCGTCGATGACGGCTCCGCCTATACGATCGTGATGAATGACGGCACCGAACTCGACGCCAAGCTCGTCGGCCGCGATCCGCGCACCGATCTGGCGCTGCTGAAGGTCGATGTGAACCGCAAGTTCACCTATGTCAAATTCGCCGATGACAGCAAGATCCGCGTCGGTGACTGGGTCGTCGCCGTCGGCAACCCCTTCGGCCTCGGCGGTACGGTGACATCGGGCATTATCTCGGCCCGCGGCCGCGATATCGGCTCCGGCCCCTATGACGATTACCTGCAGATCGACGCCGCCGTGAACCGTGGTAACTCGGGCGGTCCCGCCTTCAACCTCAACGGCGAAGTCGTCGGCATCAACACCGCCATCTTCTCGCCTTCCGGTGGCAATGTCGGCATCGCCTTCGCCATTCCGGCCTCGGTCGCCAAGGACGTCATTGCGGACCTGCAGAAGGACGGCAAGGTCGAACGTGGCTGGCTCGGCGTACAGATCCAGCCCGTCAGCAAGGATATCGCTGAATCGCTCGGCCTTTCCGAAGCCAGCGGCGCGCTCGTCGTTTCGCCGCAGGCCGGCTCGCCGGGCGACAAGGCCGGTATCAAGCAGGGCGACATCATCACCGCCGTCAATGGCGAGCCCGTCAAGGATGCCCGCGACCTGTCGCGCCGCATCGGCGGCATGGCGCCCAACACCAAGGTTGAAATCTCGCTGTGGCGCGGCGGCAAGTCGCAGCCTGTCACGGTAACGCTCGGCGATCTCGCCAGCGACGATGCTTCCAAGGCGACGCCGAGCCAGAACGACGACAAGGGCGGCCAGTCCTCCAGCGAGAAGGTGCTCTCCAGCCTCGGCCTGACGGTTGCGCCCGCCGATGACGGCAACGGCCTTGCCATCACCGATGTCGACCCCGACAGCGATGCCGCTGCCCGTGGCCTGAAGACGGGTGAGAAGATCACCTCGGTCAACAACCAGCAGGTGGCTTCCGCCGCCGATATCGAGAAGATCCTCGAACAGGCCAAGAAGGACGGACGCTCCAAGGCGCTGTTCCAGATCCAGACGGACGATGGCAGCCGCTTCATCGCTCTGGATATCGACCAGGGTTGATAACTCGAATGGCGATGCCGGTTCTTTCGGGAGCCGGCGTCGCATCCCGCTCCTGAGACGGGGCGGCTGGGTACGGCAGGGCGTTGCGGCCCTTTTCTTCTCCCCGGCGGGGAGAAGGTGGCCCGAAGGGTCGGATGAGGGGGTAACCTCCCGGTAAATCTCTGGCCTTGCCCCTTCATCCCGCTGCCGCGACCTTCTCCCCGGGCGGGGAGAAGAAACAAGCGGCGCCCGCCTGATCCATAGGCGATTGTTCCGCCTGGAAGCGCGATGGTGCTCAAGGCCGATCTTCGGAGGAAATTCCATGGAAAACAAGGTTCAGGAAGTCTCTCCCGCATCTGTTTCCGGTTGTGCGGAAAAGGGCGAGGGCGCTATTGTCCCGCACATGAAGATTCTTGTCATTGAAGACGACCTCGAGGCTGCGGCCTATATGACCAAGGCGTTCCGCGAAGCCGGGATCGTCGCCGACCATGCGAGCGACGGTGAGAGCGGCCTGTTCATGGGCTGCGAGAACGCTTACGACGTGATGGTGATCGACCGCATGTTGCCGCGCCGCGACGGACTTTCCGTCATCAGCGAGCTGCGCCGCCGCGGCATCGAGACGCCGGTTCTGATCCTTTCCGCGCTGGGGCAGGTGGATGACCGCGTCACCGGCCTGCGCGCCGGCGGTGACGATTATCTGCCGAAACCCTATGCCTTTTCCGAATTGCTCGCCCGCATCGAGGTACTGGGCCGCCGCAAGGGCAAGCCCGAGCAGGACATGATCTACCGGGTCGGCGATCTCGAACTCGACCGGCTCTCCCACGATGTCCGCCGGGGCGGCAAGGAAATCCTGCTGCAGCCGCGCGAATTCCGCCTGCTCGAATATCTGATGAAGAATGCCGGTCAGGTCGTGACCCGTACCATGCTTCTGGAAAATGTCTGGGACTATCATTTCGACCCGCAGACCAATGTCATCGACGTGCATGTCTCCCGCCTGCGCTCGAAGATCGAGAAGGATTTCGAGAAGCCGCTGCTGAAGACCATTCGCGGCGCTGGCTACATGATGAAGGACGAGGGCTGATTGGCGAAAATGGCCCGCCTCAGAATAGTGTTCCGGTCGACAGCGGTGCGCCTTTCGGCGCTCTATATCCTGCTGTTTGCGCTCTGCGCCGCCTTCCTGGTCTTCTATGTCACCGCCCTTTCCGAACGGCTGCTGAACCAGCAGACGCGCGATGCCGTCTTGCAGGAAGTTTCGGATGTGCAGCGCATCTATAATCGCGGCGGCATCAACCCGCTGCTGCGGATGATGGAACGCCGCGCCCGCCAGCCCGGGGCGAGCCTTTACGTCATCGCCGGGCCGAATGGCGAAATCCTTGCCGGCAACGTCGCTTCGGTGCAGCCGGGCGTTTTCGACAAGGAAGGCTGGACCGGTTTTCCTTTCCGTTACGAGCGTTACTCCGAAAGCGGCGACAGCGTGCAGCATCTGGCCACCGCCAATGTCTTCATGCTGGACAATGGCCTGCGCATCCTGATCGGGCGCGACCTCGGCGAACCCACCAAGTTCCGGGCGCTGGTGCGCAACGCGCTGATGGTGGCGCTCGCCATCATGGGCGGCGGCGCGCTGCTCATCTGGTTCGGCATTGGCCGCAATGCGCTGAAACGCATCGACCGCATGTCGGCGGCGACCAAGAAGATCATGGCCGGCGACCTTTCGCAGCGCCTGCCGCAGGGCCGCTCCGGCGACGAATTCGACCGCCTGTCCGGCTCGCTCAACGCCATGCTCGGCCGCATCGAAAAGCTGAATGAAGGCCTGCGGCAGGTCTCCGACAATATCGCCCATGATCTGAAGACGCCGCTGACGCGGCTGCGCAACAAGGCCGCCGCAGCGCTTGACGACAATGACGAGACGAAACGGCGCGCAGCGCTTGAAGGCATCATCGCCGAATCCGACCAGCTTATCCGCACCTTCAACGCGCTGCTGATGATTTCCCGCGTCGAGGCAGGCTCAATTGCCGCCGAAATGACCGATATGGATGTCTCGGCGATTGCCGCCGACAGCGCCGAACTCTACGAGCCGGTGGCCGAGGATGCCGGGCTTGCGCTGGAGGCCGAAATAGAGGCTGACCTGTCGGTAAAGGGCAACCGCGAGCTGATCGGCCAGGCGCTCTCCAACCTCATCGACAACGCCATGAAATATGCCTGCGAGGGCGAAGGCGACAAAAAACTCGTTGTGCGTCTGGCAAGGGAACCGGAGGCCATCGTGCTCTCCGTCGCCGATAACGGCCCCGGTATTCCCGCCGACAAACGCGGCGAGGTGTTGAAACGCTTCGTCAGGCTGGATGAAAGCCGCTCGAAACCCGGAACCGGGCTCGGCCTGTCGTTGGTGGAGGCCGTGATGGAGCTGCATGGCGGATCGTTGATGCTGGCGGACACGGATGCCACGAATACCGCCTGCCCGGGGCTGACCGTTTCGATGGTGTTTCCCCTTCCGAAACCCTGATGCGTTTCGTACGAACCCCGGCATGGTACACAACAGTCAAACCGCGCCGGTAAAACAGGGTCGAATTTTGCAGGCATTCGTGGCGTCAGAGACGCCTGCAATCTGTCCTGTGACGCAAGCGTTCGTAACCACTGGTGATCACCGATGTTTGCGCGGAAACTCCTCGAAAAATAACTGTCTTTTGCGATTGAATTGACAGATGATCGGAAGAATATTCGTCTGGATTATTGCTGAACTTCATAGGTCGGTTTGATGTGATCGACAAAAGGACTTGCGACGGATGGCAGGCACAATTCCCTTGGCCGGCGACCGGCATCACCCGATCATCCTCTTCGATGCCGAATGTGTGCTGTGTTCCGTGAATGCGCAATTCGTTCTGCGGCATGACAGGCGGGGATACTTCCGGCTCGCATCCATGCAGGGAGAAGCGGGGGCGGAAATCTATCGGCGTCATGGCATGGACCCGAAAAATCCGGTCAGCCTGCTGGTCGTGGATGGCGACAGGGTGCGGCAGGATAGCGACGCCGTTCTGAGCATCTATGAAGCGCTCGGCATGCCCTGGCGGCTGCTGGGCGTCCTGCGCATCGTTCCCGCATTTTTGCGCGATCCCGCCTATCGTTATGTCGCCCGCAATCGCTACCGCTGGTTCGGAAAACGCGAAGAATGCTGGGTGGCACCGCCGGAGTACCGGGAGAGAATCCTTTGACCTTGGCGATGGCCACACGTTCAGGCAAACCGGGCACCGGCACAGAGGCGGCGGCAGGGCAATGAAAATATTGATCCTCGGCGGTTATGGCGTGTTCGGCGGCCGGCTGGCGGAACTGCTTGCCGATATGTCCAACCTTGAAATTCTCGTCTGCGGCCGCAGCCTCGCACGGGCGGAGGCCTTTTGCGCAGCCTGGCGCGGACAGGCGCAATTGCGCCCGCTTATGCTCGATCGCGGCGATATCGCAGACGCCCTGCGCATCCACAAGCCCGATCTTGTCGTCGATGCGTCCGGGCCGTTCCAGACCTATGGCAGCGCATGTTACTGCGTGATAACGGCATGCATCGACGCCGGGATAGACTATCTCGATTTTGCCGATGCCGCCGATTTCGTTTTCTGCGTCAGCCAATTCGACGAGCGGGCAAAAGCCGCCGGTGTTTTCGTCCTGTCGGGCGTCAGCAGTTTCCCCGTCCTGACGGCCGCCGTCCTGCGCGAAATGGAAAGGACCATGGTCATTCTCACCGTCGAGGGCGGAATAGCGCCGTCTCCTTATGCCGGGATCGGCCTCAACGTCATGCGGGCGGTGGTGGGTTATGCCGGCGCGCCGGTCAAGCTCTGGCGGCATGGCGGGCCGGCGCATGGCGTCGGCCTTGCGGAAAGCAGGCGCTTCACCGTTGCCGTGCCCGGCAGGCTGCCGTTGCGCAATATTCACTTTTCGCTGGTCGATGTGCCGGATTTGCAGGTGATTCCACCGGAACACCCGTCGATGACCGATATATGGATGGGGGCCGGCCCCGTGCCGGAGTTTCTGCACCGTATGTTGAACCTTCTGGCGAAAGCGCGGGCGCGGTTCGGCCTTCCCTCATTCGCGCCGCTATCGCCGCTGTTTCATGCCGTGCTGAACAGGATGCGCTTTGGCGAACATCGCGGCGGCATGTTCGTCCGCACGCAGGGGCGTGCAGCGGGCATGCCGATTGAAATGAGCTGGCATTTGCTGGCCGAAGGCGATGACGGCCCCTATATCCCCTCCATGGCGATCGAGGCCCTTGTCCGCAAGATGATGAGCGGCGAGCGCCCGCTGCCCGGCGCACGCGCCGGCACGGATGCGCTGAACCTTGCCGATTACGACCGGCTTTTCCGCAGCAGGACGATCTACACGGGGTTCCGCCGCGAGGAACCCGACGTCCCGCTGTTCCGCCAGCTTCTCGGCCCGGCCTTCGATGACTTGCCGCCGCGCCTGCGGGAACTGCACGACAGCAAGGACGCACGGCAATGGAACGGGGTTGCCGAGATACGCCGCGGGCAGGGCATGCTGGCCCGCATGGTTTCCGCGCTCGTCGGCTTTCCGCAGGCGGGAAAGCAGGTTCCCGTCAGCGTCACCTTCACGCCGGAAAAGGGTAAAGAGCGCTGGACGCGGAATTTCGGCGGGCGGCGCTTCTCGTCCACACAGTCGGCCGGCATGGGCAAGGATCGATATCTGCTGGCGGAGCGCTTCGGCATCGTTACCGTCGCTCTGGCGCTGGTGCTCGATGGTGGCCGGCTGGCTCTCATCCCCCGGCGATGGCATGTTCTGGGCGTACCGCTGCCCGGCTTTCTTCTGCCGAAGGGTGAGAGTTTCGAGTTCGAGGAAAGCGGCCGGTTCTGCTTCGATGTGGAAATTTCTCTGCCCTTCGTCGGTCTCGTCGTCGCTTACAAGGGCACGCTGGAACCGGCCGCCGGTTCTGCGAAACATCGCGGCCCCGATGAAACGCCTTGCGGCGTTTCATCGGGTGAGGAGGCGTGAGGGCAGGGACGCCTTTCCTCATTGGGGAGGTGCCGGAGCGCGCATCCGTGGCCGCGCGTCGCTCCTGCTCGCGGACTAGAACTTGTAAGCGACGCCCACCATCGCAAACGGCTGAATATCCTTCTTCGACAGGGGGCTGTCCTTGGCATCGCCCAGCAGGAAACCGACGCCGCCGGTGCCCGTGATCGACCAGTTCTCGGTCATAAGGTAAGTGACGGAGGCGCTGGCGTCGACGCGCTTGAAGCCCGATTTCGCGTCGAAGCGGCGCAGGCCCGAGCGGGCGGACTGGGCCGAGGTGACGCCGAAATAGGATTTCATGTGCTTGTCGTCCGCCCAGGTGGCGGAGAGGTCGGCGCCAAGGATGAACTGATCGACCTTGTGCGAGACGCTGGCGCCGATGGTCGCGGTCAGGCCTTCGCTGCCGTCGATGGTCTTGTCCACCTTGGCGTAGATTTCGAAGGGGTCCACGCCATAGGCGATGACGCCGCCGACCACGCCGGCCGCCTTGATATCGCCCATCCCGCGCAGGTTTTTCCTGTCGTCCTTTTCCTTGCGCCCGGCTTCCCAGCCGCCCTTCACACCCAGCCTGAAGCCGTTGTGGTTCAAGAGGTTGACGGTGACGCCGCTGAAATCGATGCTGAGCGTATCTCCATACGCGACGGAAACCAGCGGCACGGCGCCTGCTTCCAGCTTGTCGGAACCCTCATATTTCGGGGCGTAGGCAGCACCGACACCGAGCGTGATCTTCCAGTCGCTGGAGCTGCTGTAGCGGGCATTGTCGAAATTGCCCTGCGGATCGGCCACCCGGTCCGATTTGCCGATATCGGCGGCAAAAACGGGTGTGCAGACGGCCTGCGCCATGGGCAGCGCCGTCAGGCAAAGGGCCATCGCGCGCAGGTTCTTTTGCAATTTCGCTGTAAAAATCTGTTTCATGATCATATCCGTTGCAACATCGAGCGTTGGAAAACCGGGGAGTCGGGTTTCGTTGAGGCTGACGCTACGCGGGCACAATTGCGGAGACATTACGGGGTACGGCGCTTTGGAAAACATCGCCATCGGCGGTTTTATGATCGCAAAGCGGCCTGCATTTGTTACAACGCCAGATGCATGCGCCGGGAGGATTCTAAGAGGTGCGGCGGCAGGGATGTTTCGGGTGCGGCGCATCCGGTCCTGAAAGCCGCATGTCAGGGAACGGCGAGAGGATAGTCGGAAGAGGGAGAGACACAGTGACGAAACGGGAAACCGCCGAAAGGCGGCTGAGCGAGGTTCTGCCGGGCGTGATCCGCCCCTATACGCAGACGGAACTGAAATCCGTTCTTTCGACGCTGAAGGATATCGGCAAAAGCGAGCCGGCGGTGGCCGCGCTGCTTGCCGGGGAAGGCCCGCTGAAGGATTTTATCGCCGCGGCTTTCACGCTGTCCCCCTATCTGCGTGACATGGCGTCTGCGGATGAGGGGCTTTTGTCGCTGGCGATGTCGAAACCGCTCGAGCCGCTGCTGGCGGGTCTCGTCCATGAGGCGCGCGATTGCTGGAAGCCGGGCGAAGAAGGCGGGGTGCCGAGCGAAAACGAGGTGATGTCGCGGCTGAGGGTAGCCAAGCGGCGGCTCTCTTTCATCGCAGCACTTGCCGATCTGGCGCGCATCTTCACCGCGCGCGATACGACACGCTGGCTGAGCGACATGGCGGATGCATCGCTTTCCGCCGCCATCGATCACCTGCTGCTATCAGCCCATGAGAGCGGCAAGCTGAAGCTGAAGAATGTCGCAGCCCCGAGCGACGGGTCGGGCCTCATCGTGCTCGGCATGGGCAAGCTCGGCGCGCGCGAACTGAACTATTCCTCTGACATTGACGCCGTGGTGTTCTTCGAACCCTCAGCCGGCATCATGGACGATCCCTATGATGCGACGGAGAATTTCGGCCGGATGATGCGCCGTCTCGTGCGCATCATGCAGGAGCGCACGGCCGATGGTTACGTCTTCCGCACCGATCTGCGGCTGCGGCCCGATCCCGGCTCGACGCCGCTCGCCATTCCCGTGGAGGCGGCGCTGCTTTATTATGAGGGCAGGGGCCAGAACTGGGAACGCGCCGCCTATATCAAGGCGCGGCCGGTAGCCGGCGATATCAAGGCGGGTGAGAATTTCCTGCGCGAGCTGACGCCCTTCATCTTCCGCAAATATCTCGATTATGCGGCGATTGCCGATATTCACTCCATCAAGCGACAGATCCACGCCCATAAGGGCCATGGCGCGATTGCGGTGAAGGGCCACAATGTCAAGCTCGGGCGCGGCGGCATCCGCGAGATCGAATTCTTCGCGCAGACGCAGCAGCTGACCGCCGGCGGCCGTATGCCGGCGCTCAGGGTGCGCGCAACGCAGGAGGCGCTTGCAGCGCTGACCGAGGCGAAATGGATCGACGCCGAAACGCGTGACAGCCTGACGGAGGCCTATTGGTTCCTGCGCGAAGTGGAGCACCGCATCCAGATGGTGCGCGACGAGCAGACCCATGTGCTGCCTGACACCGAAGCCGAACTGAAGCGCATCGCCTTCATGCTCGGTTTCGAGGACACCAAAGCCTTTTCGGAAAAGCTGGAACAGGTGCTGCGGCTGGTGGAGCGGCGTTATTCGGCGCTGTTCGAGCAGGAGGTGAAGCTGTCAGGCGAGGCCGGCAATCTGGTCTTCACCGGCCAGAAGGACGATCCCGATACGTTAAAAACGCTCTCCACCCTCGGCTTCGAGCGGCCGGAGGATATTTCCCGCGTCATCCGCACCTGGCATAATGGCCGTTACCGGGCAACGCAATCGGTGGAGGCGCGCGAGCGGCTGACGGAGCTGACGCCGGACCTGCTCAGGGCCTTCGGCGAAAGCAAGCGGGCGGATGAGGCGCTGCTGCGTTTCGACAATTTCCTCTCCGGCCTGCCGGCCGGCATCCAGCTCTTTTCGCTGCTCGGAAACAACCCGGCGCTGCTCGACCTGCTGGTAATGATCATGTCGTCCGCACCGCGCCTTGCCGAAATCATCGCCGCCCGTCCGCATGTCTTCGACGGCATGCTTGACCCGGCTTTGATGAGCGACGTGCCGACGCGCGATTATCTCGCCCACCGTATGGGAAGCTTTCTCTCCAATGCCCGGCATTATGAGGATATTCTCGACCGGCTGCGCATTTTCGCCGCCGAACAGCGTTTCCTGATCGGCGTGCGGCTGCTGACCGGCGCAATCCGCGGCGAGGTGGCCGCCCGCGCTTTCACCCATCTTGCCGATCTTGTCATCGAGGCGGCGCTGAATGCGGTTCTGGCGGAGATGGAAGCGGCGCATGGGCCTTATCCCGGCGGGCGCGTGGCTGTCATGGGCATGGGCAAGCTCGGCTCCTTCGAGCTGACCGCCGGTTCGGATGTCGATCTTATCCTGCTCTACGACTACGACGATGCCGCCCATGAATCGACCGGCGCAAAACCGCTCGATGTCGTGCGTTATTTCACCCGCGTCACGCAAAGGCTGATTGCCGCGCTTTCCGCGCCGACGGCGGAGGGCGTGCTTTACGAAGTGGACATGCGGCTTCGCCCCTCCGGCAACAAGGGCCCGGTGGCGACCCGCATTTCCGCCTTTGAGAAATACCAGCGCGAGGAGGCCTGGACCTGGGAACATATGGCGCTCTCCCGCGCCCGCCTGATCTGCGGCGATGCCTCGCTGACGGAGGACGCGCGCCGCATCATCGCCTCCATCCTGTCGCAAAAGCGCGATGTAGCCAAGGTCTCGGCCGATGTGCTGGAGATGCGCAGCCTCATCGAGCAGGAAAAGCCACCGGAAAACAACTGGGATTTCAAGCTCATCAATGGCGGGCTGATCGACCTGGAATTCATCGCCCAATATCTGGCGCTGGTGGGACCGGTGAAGGGGCTTGCCGCGCATGAACCGGGGCGCAACACGGCCGAGGCGCTGCAGGCGCTCGCCGCCCCGGTGATGGAGCGCCAAGCCTTTGATGACTGCATGGCGGCGATGGCGCTCTACACCGAAATCTCGCAAATCGTGCGGCTATGCATCGACGGCGCCTTCAACCCGAAGGAAGCGCCGGCGGGCCTCACCGATCTCGTCTGCCGGGCGGGGGATTGCCCTGATATTCCCACACTGGAGGGGGAGGTGAAGCGGCTGGCGAAGGCGGTGCGGAAGGCGTTTGTGGCGACGGTGAAGAATGGTGGGTGAGGCTTCACCCCCTCTGCCCTGCCGGGCATCTCCCCCTCAAGGGGGAGATCAGCTGGGAGCCAACGCTCGCTCATTCGCAACATTAAAGATGGGCTGAAGACTGCCGCATATAGATCTCCCCCTTGAGGGGGAGATGCCCGGCAGGGCAGAGGGGGGTAATCGCGCACTCGACCTGTACATATTGCAGGACAGTCAGCGCATCCGACGCCAACTCAATGCACCGTCCCACAGCACCCCGCCGCATGCGGAATGATGATCGTCACCACCGTCCCACGGCCCTCACACGAGCGTATCTTCATCGTCCCGCCATGCAGCTTGACGAGCGAGCGGGAAATCGCAAGCCCGAGGCCGGAGCCGCCCTGGCTCTTGGCATATTGGCTCTGCACCTGTTCGAAAGGCTGGCCGATCTTGTTGAGCGCCTGGGCGGGAATGCCGATGCCGGTGTCTGCGATAGTGAGGATCATCGCGGCCTGATGCACATGGGTGCGCAGCGCGATGCGACCGCCGTCGCCGGTGAATTTCACGGCGTTGGAGAGCAGGTTGAGCATGATCTGCTTCATGGCGCGGCGGTCGCCCTGCATGGTGAGCCCAGCGCAGACCTTCTGCTGCACGGTGATGTTCTTTTGCTCGGCCTGAATGGCAGTCAGCCGCAGGGTTTCCTCGATAAGCGGCGCGAGATCGATGGTCTCGCGGTTGATGCGCATATGGCCTGCCTCGATCTTCGACATGTCGAGAATATCGTTGATGACGTTGAGCAGGTGTTTGCCGCTATCGTGAATATCGCGGGCATATTCGGAATATTTCGGCGAGCCGACCGGTCCGAACATCTCGTTTTGCAGGATGTCGGAAAAGCCGAGGATGGCATTGAGCGGCGTGCGCAGCTCATGGCTCATATTGGCGAGGAATTCGGATTTCGCCCGGTTGGCGGCCTGCGCGCGCTCTTTTTCGGCGAGATAATTGGCGTTGGCGTCGGAAAGCTCGGTCTTCTGCCGCTCCAGCTTGTGCTGCGAGGCGGAGAGATCGCCGATGGTGGCCATCAGCCGGCGCTCGGAATCGCGCAGCCGTTCCTGATGGCGCTTCAGAAGGGTGATATCGGTGCCGACCGAGACGAGGCCGCCATCGCGGGTGCGGCGTTCGTTGATCTGCAGCCAGCGGTCATCGGCAAGCTGCACTTCCGTGGTGCGCGACAGGCCGGACTGGTCCGGGTCGGCAACGCGACGCTCAACGACGGGGCGAGCGGCTGCGGCATGGACGGTGCTTTTTTCCGTGCCTGCCACCAGCACGCTGTCCGGCAGGCCATAGGCCTTCTGGTAATGGGTGTTGCACATCACCAGACGGTCGTTCTTGTCCCACAGGACGAAGGCTTCCGAGGTGGATTCGATGGCGTCGGCAAGGCGCTGGTCGGCTTCGGCGTAGCGTTGCGCAAGGCGGTGCTGTTCGGTGACATCCATGGCGATGCCGATGACGCGCGGGCCGTTATTGGTGCGGATGACCTGGGCGCGGGCGCGCAGCCAGACATAATGGCCCCTGGCATGGCGCATGCGGAAGATTTGATCGATCTGGCGCAGGTTGCCGCAGCCGACAGCGCGGGCAAGCTCATAGAGATTGCCGTCTTCGGAATGCATCATCCGCGCCGCGTCGGAAAAGGAAAGCGGTGCGGCCTTCGGCGGCAGCCCGAGAATTTCGTAAAGCGAACCGGACCAGAACATGCGCCGGGTGGAAAGATCGAAATCCCACAAGCCGCAGCGGCCGCGCGACAGTGCGGTTTCGACCCGCAGGTTGGATTCGGCGAAGATGTCGTCGGCGTCGCGGGCGCGCTTCACCTGCATGTAATAGGCATAGAGCACGACCAGCAGGATCGAGGAGATGCCGGCAAACAGCGTCACGTTCATGGCGATTTCGCTGCGCCAGAAGGAACGGATCGGCTGTAGCGAGCGGGCCGCGATCACCATCGCGCCATCGTCGCCGAAGGGGATCATCGTCGCATAATGCTGCTGGCCGTCAATATTGGTCTCGATGGTGCCGGGTGCGCCGGGGAAGCGCTGCACGATGGCGATTTCGGGAAGCAAAGCCGGCAGCGACGTGCCGATATAAAGCATCGCTTCCTTGCCGGCGCCGGCGAAAATGCGGCCATTGCTGCCCGAAAGAAGCACCATGGTACCGTCGGCAAGGCTGCCCGACGGCAGCGCCGCGACGAGGTTGGCTTCGGCGCGGGCACGGTCCTGCGCGGTGAAAACGGTATCGTTGTTGAGAAGGGCTGCTTTGGCCGTCAGCGCCGTCAGCGCCGTGGAGTGGCGGGCGGCCTCTTCCATGCGGCTATATTCGGCGACAATGCCCAGCATGCGCGAGGCCGCGACGACGACGAGGAAGGCGAGGATGAGAATGGGAATGAGACGTTTCAGCAGGGTCTCGACCTGCGGCATGGGGCGGTCGGAGCCATTCATCAAACCCATCAGGTCGCTGGAAAGCCTTTCGCCCCAGGCCGCAAGATCAGAAAATTTGGCATACGGCCGCTCATCGCCCGCAGTCGCCCGCCGCACGTTCGTCATTGTCCCGCCTTCAAGATGTCCCCAGTGATTCGAAGCGCCGCCGCTCGAATATGACTAGTGAATCAAATGCGATTCGCCGTGTCCAGAGGCAAAAGTTAAAAGAAATTTAACTCCTTGAACCGACTCCGTATTTTTTCGGGACGGTCTGTTTCCGCTTTGGTGAAGGCGGGAATTATGAACGAAATCAGTGAGCCGGCAATCTGATCCGGTCTTTGCGGAGCGCCGCTGGAACAGGCGTCAGGCTCCATCGAAGGCCTCGAGAGCGGGGCCAAGCGCGCTGATCACGCCATTGCCCGCAGCGGGAAGACCGGTCAACACCGCACTGATGATATCGTCGCGGCTTGCGCCCCGCACCTTGGCTTCCATCACGTGAAAGGCGAGACCGCTTTCCAGACGCAGGGCGGCAAGAATGCCGATATAGATCAGGCTCTGTGTCTTCGCATCGAGCGTGGACGCCGCCCCGAGACCCTGTACGGCCTGAAACCATGCCGCCTTGTGGGCCGGAGCATCGGTCATGAAGCGCTGAAACGAAGCGCTGGTCCTGGACATGTCGGTCATCTCAAATTCCTTTCCGGTCTTCAGCCGTTCCCGGCCTCTCGCGCACCATCATGCCGCGCAACGCAATACGCCGCCTTGATGGTGATCAAGACGGCGTATTGGCATTGTCCGGAGTTTTGGCGGGGCGATCAGCCCTTCAGGATGCGCCCGACGATGTCGCTTACATCCGTCGACAGGCCCTTGGCGTCGGCGATCGTCGAAAGCGCCGCCTTGGCGTGTTCGGCACGGCTTGCCTCCAGCGACCGCCAGGAGCGCATGGATGTGAGAATGCGGGCGGCAAGCTGCGGATTGCGCTTGTCGATGGCGATGATCTGCTCGGCCAGGAACCGGTAGGCGGCGCCATCGGCACGGTGGAAGCCGGTGGGGTTGGCGAAGGCAAGCGTGCCCACGAGCGAGCGGACCCGGTTCGGATTGGTGGCGATGAAATGTTTCGATTTCATCAGCGCCTTGATCCGGTCGAGCGCGCCGTCGCCCGGAATGGCTGCCTGCAGCGAGAACCACTTGTCGAGCACCAGCGCATTGTCGGCAAAGCGCTTTTCGAAGGCGGCAAGCGCTTCCTTTGTCTCCGTGCTTTTCGGGAAGCGCTGGGTCAGCACGCTGAGCGCATGGGCGAGATCGGTCATGTTGGTGGCGTCGGCGAAAGCCCTCGCTGCGCGGGCCGGCGTCTCCTCGGCAAAGGCGAGGAAGGTCAGCGCACCGTTGCGCAGCGAACGGCGTCCCGCACTTGCCGCATCCGGGCTATAGGCCTCGCCGTCAGCCGTGCTGTCGGCAAGCCGCCGCAGCGTTTCGAGCCCGGCCGTCGCAATGGCCTTGATGGTGGCGTTGCGCGCCTTGTGGATGGCGTCCGGATCGTTGTCGCCGCCCATTTCACGGGCGATATCCGTTTCGCTCGGCAAGGCCAGCGCCTGCGCCCGGAAGGCGGGCTCAAGTGCGTCGTTGCCGATGATTTCGATGAGCGTTGCGGTCAGCTCCGCATCCGTTTGAACGTCCTTGCCATTCTGCACGGCCCTGGTGGCGGCAATCAGCGCCGGCAGGGCAAGATCGGTCAGCGCCTGGAAGCGCGCGAACATGTCCGTCTCATGCCGGGCGATCTGCACCAGATCGGCCGCAGTCTGCTCGAAATCCAGATTGATCGGCGCCGAGAAGCTGCGGTTGATCGACAGCACCGGCCGCGAGGAAATGCCGGAGAAGGAGAAGGTCTGGTTGCGTTCGGTCAGGTGCAGCACGCCGTCGCGATACTCGCCGCCTTCGACGGCCTGCGGTTCGGCGATCTGGCCGTTATCGAGGATCAGCGCCAGCGACAGCGGAATGTGACGCGGCTGTTTCACCGGCTGGCCGGGTGTCGGCGCGGTCGTCTGTTCCAGCGTGAGCTTGAATGTGGACTTGCCCGCATCATAAGCCGATGAGACGGAGACAAGCGGCGTGCCCGCTTCGGTGTACCACAGCGAAAACTGCGAAAGGTCACGGCCGCTGGCGTCAGCGAAGCTCCTGACGAAATCCTCGACGGTTGCGGCTTCGCCGTCATGGCGCTCGAAATAGAGGTCCATGCCCTTCTTGAAGTCGTCCGGCCCCAGGATCGTGGCGATCATGCGGGTGACTTCGGCGCCCTTTTCATAAACGGTCGTCGTGTAGAAATTGTTGATTTCGCGATAGGTGTCGGGGCGCGGCGGATGCGCCAGCGGGCCGGAATCCTCGGGAAACTGCTCCGATTTCAGGTGACGCACATCGGCAATGCGCTTGACCGGGCGTGAGCGCATGTCGGCGGAAAATTCCTGATCGCGATAGACCGTCAGGCCTTCCTTCAGGCACAGCTGGAACCAGTCGCGGCAGGTGATGCGGTTGCCCGTCCAGTTGTGGAAATATTCATGCGCGATGATGCGCTCGATATTGGCGTAATCCGCGTCGGAGGCGGTTTCCGGGTCGGCCAGCACGAATTTATCGTTGAAGACGTTGAGCCCCTTGTTCTCCATCGCCCCCATGTTGAAATCGGATACGGCGACGATCATGAAGATATCGAGGTCGTATTCGCGGCCGAAGCGCTCTTCGTCCCATTTCATCGAACGCTTCAGCGCGTCCATGGCATAGGCCGCACGCGGCTCCTTGCCATGCTCGACGTAAATCTTCAGCGCCACATCGCGGCCGGACATGGTGGTGAATGTGTCTTCGACCACGCCGAGATCACCGGCGACAAGCGCGAAGAGATAGCTGGGCTTCGGATGCGGATCGAACCACGCCGCGAAGTGACGGCCTTCATCGTAATTGCCGCCGCCGAGGAAATTGCCGTTCGAAAGCAGCAGGGGATTGCCTTCCTTCGCCGCGATGATCGTCACCGTATAGGGCGCCAGAACATCCGGTCGGTCGGGGAAATAGGTGATGCGGCGGAAACCTTCCGCCTCGCATTGGGTGCAATAAACGCCGTTGGTGCGGTAAAGCCCCATAAGCTGCGTATTGACCTGCGGATTGATGTAATTGGTGACGCAGATTTCGAAGGGCGCCTCCGCCGGCAGGTCACGGATGGTCAGGCTCTCCGGCGTCGCCTCATATTGACCGGCGGGAAGTTCCACCTGGTCGAGCAGCAGGCTGGAAAGCTTCAGCTCGTCGCCATCCAGAACCAGCGGCGCCTGCCGCTCAGCGCCTTCGCGCCGGTGAAAGATCAGACGGGCTTCGACCTTGGTATTCTTGGGGTCGAGTTCGAAGGTGAGATCCACCCGCTCCAGAACGAAATCGGTGGGGCGGTAATCTGCCAGGTGAACGATCTGGCCCGTGTCTGTTCGCATGACTGTCCCTGAATAACTTTGCGTGGTCTTCCCGGCATCATGTCGTCATAAGGCCCGGATGTAAAATGGGTAGAATATTCGTCACGTTCATGTGCGCGTCGGAGGACGTTCTGTCCCGCCATGGAAGGCTTTGCCGGCCATGCAGACAATCCTCCCGCCGCCGGACCTGTGGACCATGGCAGCAAATGTTGAACGATTGCTGAAATTATATTTTATTTTCTTCAAATTTTAGCGCGCGTCGCTTTTGGTTTGCATCACTTCCGCAGCCGCGAAAACAATCCTTCCCCAAATCGACGGAATTCACGGGTAAATCACATTTTTTGTTGTAAAGCGCCGGAGGAATGCTCTAGCCTTGCATAAATCCAATTCCCCTGCGTCGTCCTCCCCGCATGAAAAATCTCCCGATGGCGTGTTTGCGCAGCCGATATGAGTAGTTGCCAATGAACGCCGAACCGATGAATCCCTTTCGCGGGATTAGCCTGAAGCTGATTTCGGTCGGCTTTTTTCTTGTCATGCAGACCTGTATCAAGGCCGCGGGCGATGTGCCTGCCGGCCAGATCACCTTCTTCCGCTCCGCTTTCGCCATTCTTCCGATTGTCGTCTATCTGGCGTGGCTGCATTCGCTGACGAGCGCCCTGCACACCAATAATCTTTTCGGCCATTTCAAGCGCGGGTTTCTGGGCATCCTGTCCATGGCCTGCGGCTTTTACGGGCTGACCATGCTGCCGCTGCCGGAATTCATCGCCATCGGTTATGCCTCGCCGCTTCTCGCGGTCGTTTTTGCCGCCGTCATCCTGCATGAAAAGGTGCGCATCTATCGCTGGAGCGCGGTCTTCGTCGGCATGACGGGGGTGCTGGTGATTCTCTGGCCGAAGATGACGCTTCTGAGGGAAGGCGGTTTCGCCGCCGGTGAGGGGCTGGGGGCCATTGCCGTGTTGTGCGGTGCGGCGCTCGGCGGTCTGGCGATGATCCAGGTGCGGCAACTGGTGGAGACGGAAAAGACGCCGACCATCGTGCTCTATTTTTCGCTCACCGCCACGCTGCTGTCGCTCGTCAGCGTGCATTTCGGCTGGAGCGCGCTGAGCATGACGCAAGCCATGCTGCTGATCACCAGCGGCATTTGCGGCGGGGTTGCGCAAATCTTCCTGACGGAGAGTTATCGGCACGCCGAAGTCTCGGTCATCGCGCCCTTCGAATACAGCTCCATCATCTTCGGAATCGCGGTTTCCTACATTCTGTTCGGAGATATTCCCACGGTGACGATGCTGATCGGCACGGCGATCGTTATCCTCGCCGGCATCTTCATCATCTTTCGTGAGCATCAACTGGGTTTGGCAAGACGGGCGGCGCGCAAGGCCTCGACGCCGCAAGGGTGAGGGAACCCAAATCTGCGCGTCTTGCCTGTTTCCAGGACAAGCGCGCGGCATTCTCAACCACCGAATTTCACGAAAAATGATTCTCCTCCGTCATCCCGGCCTTGAGCCGGGATCCAGCCGGCGCGGCTCTCACGCGGCGAGAAGAGTCTTTTCAGCCCAAGGACTTGGGCTGGCTGGATTCCGGCTCAAGGCCGGAATGACGGATTGGATGACGCATGGTGGAAGACAAGATTGAGAGTGCCGTTTTTCGTCTCAACCGGTGTTAACGGAAGAAGGGACGGCTGGGCGCGCACTACAACCTTGTGACTCGGTTCAAGACTTCGTCGCAGCCTTTCGAAAAAAACCACGCAAAAGCAAAAGGCGCCTTCCCGAAGAAAGACGCCAGCGCGCAATCATATCTGTGGACCAGCGCTAGACTGGCCTGAATGCTTCTCAGCGCTCGCGGAAATCCGCGAAGACTGCCGAGGGACGCGTCACGCGGACCTGCTGCATGGCAGCGCGTGCGGTCATCTGTTCGTTTGCGGCTGCGCCGAAACGATGGTAGCCCTGACTGGAGCGAGGGCCGAGGCCCGCCAGGCGGAGCGTTTCAAAGCCGGAATGTACCGGACGGAAGCGAGTGGTCATTGCCTTGGTTCCTTAAACCTATTCCTCCCAAGACATGGGGCCTATATCGCAGCGCAGCATGGATTCGGCAAGTTGAGCAAATGCGCCGCTGTTATGCGCATTGTGCATGGCTTTTTTCATAATTCATTTACATTGAGCAAGAATAAGGCAATCAGCCTTCGGCAATCCTTGCCTGAAAAGCCAATAAATCCTGCCATGCCAATGACTTGCTGGCGGGCGCATTCAAAAGTTCCTGCGGATGCAGGCTGGCCAAAGCCGGCAAAATCAGGTGTCCGGCTGCGACATCACGCCACTGTCCGCGCAGCGTATGGATCGTGCCGGTGCCGCCAAAGAAGAAACGTGCGGTAAAGTTGCCGAGAAGCAACAGGTGTTTCGGCTCCGCAAGGGCGATCTGACGCTCGATGAAGGGGCGGCAGATATCCATTTCGGCTTGAGTCGGCGGGCGGTTGCCCGGCGGCCGCCAGGGCACGACATTGCCGAGCATGATGGCGCCGCGTTCAAGGCCGATTGCCGAAAGCATGCGGTCGAGCAACAGCCCGGTCTTGCCGGCGAAGGGCAGGCCTTCGCGGTCGTCATCGGCATCCGGCATCGGGCCGATGACCATGATGGCGGAAGCGGGGTCGCCTTCGGTAAAGATCGTATTGCGAGCGCTGTTCTTGAGGTTGCAGCCGCTGAAACCGTCGAGCGCGGTTTTCAGCTCGGCGAGCGACCGCGCGCTTTCGGCCGCAAAACGCGCGGCCGCCACGGCCTGCTCGTCCGGCATGGCGACATTCTGCTGAATGGCGGGGGCGGCCGCTGCGCCGCGCGCCGGGGCGCTGCGCGTCGCCGCCTGCCGCTGAGGCGCATCGGCACGGCGGTCCGCCGGCCTTTCCATCTGCCGTGAAGCTGCTGCGGCCTCCTGCGCAGGCGCGGATCGGGCCGGGCGGGCGGCGGCAAATTCGGCGAAACGATCGACCGGGGTCTCTTCCAGCAACCAGTCCACGCCCGCATCCGCATGGAAATGCAGGAGGGCGGCGAGTTCGGCCGGGGAGAGGTCGTGAGCGGCGATCATGGGCGGAAATTACCCCATGTTCCCCGCCCGGGAAACCCGCAAATCACACTGTCCAGCGCTGAATGTCGCCGCTTTCGCCGATCATGGCCAGACCATGGGCAATCGAGAGCAACTCGCCGCCGCTTTCGATGCGGTCTGCGTCGAAACGGCGGGTGAAAAGCTCCCGAACCGCCGGCACGAAGGAGGTGCCGCCGGTCAGGAACACCTTGTCGATGGCTTCGGGCGCGACTTTCGTTTTTTCCAGAACCTCGTCGAGCGCTTCCTCTATCTTGGCGAGGTCTTCGGTGATCCAGTTGTTGAAATCGCTGCGCTTCACCATCTTGCGGCCGGCCTTGCCCAATGGTGCGAAGTTGAATTCCGCTTCTTCCGCCGAGGAGAGCGCCATCTTGGTGGCGGAAATCGCCTGATAGAGCGGGTAACCCTCGTCATGTTCGACCAGATCGATGAAGAGTTCGAGCTTTTCCGGCTCCAGCGCCGAGCGCACCAGCGATTTGAGGTCGGTGAATTCCTTCGAGGTCTTGAAGATCGACAGCTGGTTCCAGCGGCCGAAATTCACGTAATAGCCGGAGGGCACGTCCAGCACCTTGTCGAAGCTCTTGAACTTGCTGCCCTTGCCGATTTCCGGCGAGACCAGATTGTCGATCATGCGGAAGTCGAAATGATCGCCCGCCACGCCGACGCCGGAATGGCCGATGGGGGTGGCGGAAAGCTTGCCGGCATGGGTTTCGAAACGGATCAGCGAATAGTCCGTCGTGCCGCCGCCGAAATCCGCCACCAGCACATTGGCGTCCTTCTTCAGGCTCTGGGCGAAATAATAGGCGGCCGCCACCGGCTCGTAGACATAGTGGATTTCCGGGAAACCGGCGCGGGTGAGCGCCTCGTTGTAACGGGCGAGCGCCAGCGTTTCATTCGGATTGCTGCCGGCGAAACGCACCGGCCGGCCGGCGATGACGGTGGAGACGTCCCCCGGCCATTCCTCGCCCGCATAGGCCTTCAGCTTGCGCAGGAACACGTCCATCAGATCTTCGAAACTCTGGCGCTTGGCGAAGATCAACGTGCCCTGAAACAGCGGCGAGGCCGCGAATGTCTTGATCGACTGCAGGAAACGGCAGTCGCCGGCATTGTCGATGAATTGCCGGATGGCGGCATGGCCGGCTTCCACATGCAGGGCGGCCGCACCAAGGCCGGCATCCTTCATGAAGGAGAGCGCCGTGCGCATGCTGTCATCCGTGCCCGCGCTGCTGGTGAAGCGCATGGAACGGCTGGCGCCGCCCGTGTCGGAAAGAGCCATGACCGTGTTGGTCGTGCCGAAATCGAGGCCGAGAGCCCGCTTTTGCGTCATCGCCATATCCTTGTAGCCGATAGAAACACCCGCCCGGCCTGAAAGGCGGCCCGGCGTGAAAATAAGGGATGCCTTTGGCGCCCCGATGTCAGAGGAGGGCGGTTGATTGCACAGGCCCGATGGAATGGCAAGCTTTTCCCCCACCGTTTTTCGCAGATTGACGGCTGCGTCTGCCGGGTAGGGAAGATGGTAAACGATCTGCCTGCGCACTCGTGAAAGAGCGCGGCAGTTTTTTGACAATGTTCTTAGGGGTTTGCGGCTATGCTGGTACGAAGCCGCTGCCGTGGAACAGCGCTATGGCGGCCGGCGCGCATGCATTGTTTTTTGTACTGGCGGAGCCTGACGATAAGGGTTTAACTCAACGCTCCCTTCGGTTTTGCCTGCCGCTTTGTCATCTGGAAAATTCAATGCCCCGCAAGACGACCGGTCCCAACTTCGACAATGTATCGCCGGACCATCCCGGCCTCGTTCGGGGCGATGCCGACGTTTTCAACCGTCAGCTCATGAACCTTCTTGAGGCATCGCAGCAGGGCTATGCGCTGTTCGATGGCGAGGACAGGCTGTGTTTTGCGAATGCGACCTTCCGCAAGGCGCTGGATGTCGCGCCGGATGAATTTCCAAGCTGGGTCGAGTTGATGCGCAGCGGCTACGGCAACTCCACCGGCACCGCAATCGAGACTTCCGACTTCGAAGTCTGGTTGCGTTCCGCCAGGACGAGGCGTGGCAAGCTGCCCTTCCGCACCATCGAGACCAGCCTCAATGACGGGCGCTGGATATTGACGACGGAAACGACTTTGCCGGGCGGCTGGATGCTGTGTGTCATCACCGATATTTCCGAACTCGGTATAGAGCTTCGCGACCTCAGGCAGGAGCGCGACAGCGCGCTGAAATCCGCCCTCAGCGACGAGTTGACGGGTCTCGGCAATCGCCGTTACGTGATGGACAATCTGGGCCACAGCCTCGGTCCCCACAAGGCGCAGGCGCTGGCACTGGTGCTGCTCGATATCGATCATTTCAAGGGTATCAACGATCGCTTCGGCCATGCATCGGGCGACAGGGTGCTGAAACATTTCGCCGAAAAACTATGCGCCGCCGCCGGCCGAGACGACCTCATCGGGCGTATCGGCGGCGAGGAGTTTCTGCTGGGGCTGAGCGGCGCGCGAATGCACAACGCCGAAAGCGTCGTCGAAGCCCTGTTTGCGTCGCTGCGGGAGGCCTCGCCGCTCGAACAGGTCCCGGATTTCCGTTACACCTGTTCGGCGGGCATTGCCTTCGTGCGCCCGGGCGATTGCGCCGAGGAAGCCCTGCGTCGGGCGGATACGGCGCTTTATCGGGCCAAGAATACGGGGCGCAACCGCTTCGTCATCCACGATGCACCCGTTTGATAACGCGCCGTCGCGGCCTTAATTTGACTTCGCCGCGCCGCCATCTACCCTGAGCATCGTGCCGGTGATGTAGCTTGCCGGAACCGAGCAGAGGAAAGCGCCGGCGGCGGCGAATTCCTCCACCGTGCCGAGGCGGCCGGCCGGAATGCTCTTGACGGAAGCCTCGCGAATTTCCTCGACGCTTTTGCCCAGACGCTTGGCGTTGGCGCCATCGAGTTCATCGATGCGGTCGGTGTGGATACGGCCGGGCAGCAGCAGGTTGGAGGTGATGCCGAAGGAGGCCACTTCGGAGGACAGCGTCTTGCTCCAGCCGACCAGTGCGCCACGCAGCGTATTGGACAGCGCCAGATTGGCGATCGGCTCGAACACGCCGGAGGAGGCGACGGTCAGGATGCGGCCGAAACCCTGTTCCTTCATCTGCGGCAGCAGCGCATTGGTAAGCGTGATGACGCGCAGCACCATCGACTGGAAGAAGGTATCCAGCTTGTCGGCCGTCATCTCCTGCGCAAGGCCCGGCGTCGGGCCGCCGGTATTGTTGACGAGAATATCGATGCCGCCGAGCTTTTCCCTGACGGCCTGAACCATGGCCTCGACGAAATTGTCCTCGGCCAGATCGCCCCAGACCCAGTCGGCCTTGCCCTTGCCAAGCGCATTGATCGCCTTGCAATTCGCCTCCAGCTTCTCGCCGCTTCTGCCGACAAGAAGGACATGTGCGCCTTCCTTCGCCAGCGCGGTGGCAATGCCCAGCCCAAGGCCGCGAGAGGAGGCGAGAACGAGGGCGCGCTTGCCGGAAATGCCGAGATCCATGGGTTTTGTCCTGTCTTGTGAGTGCTCAATGTGCTGTTTATAGAGCATTTCCAGGAAATGTGGACCCCGGTTTTCCGTCTGGAAATGCTACAAAACAAAGAGTTAGAGCGTTTTCTCGATTCGAGGAAAAGAGAAGGCGCTCCAGCAAGGCGGCGTCCGGTTTTGAAGGTGAAATACACGTCATGACAGAACAATCCCTGCTCAAATTCTCCATTGCCGTCACGGTTCTGCTGGCGCTCTTCGGCATCGGCGCAGGCCTGTTCTCCGGCTCCTTCGCCGTGGTTTTCGATGGTGTCTATGCGCTGACGGATGCTTTCATGACGGTGCTGGCATTGCTTGTCGCGCGGCTGATCGCCGCTTCCGCCACGCCCAAGCCCGGCGGCCGGCTGGTGGAGCGTTTCACCATGGGCTTCTGGCATCTGGAGCCGATGGTGCTCGGGCTTAACGGCACGCTCCTGATGGGGGCGGCGATCTACGCCCTTATCAATGCCGTCGACAGCCTGATGGATGGCGGCAGATCGATCGAGTTCGATTACGCCATCGTCGTCACCTTCGTCAGCTTCGCCGTTTCGCTCGCCATGGCATGGTTCGTCAAACGGCAGAACCGCCGGCTGAAATCCGCCTTCGTGGCGCTGGACGCCAAAAGCTGGCTGATGAGCGCGCTCCTGAGCATGGCCCTCTTCGTCGCCTTCGCCGTGGGTTACGGGCTGACGGGAACGGCGCAGGCATGGCTTTCACCCTATATCGACCCGGCCGTGCTGGCGCTGGTCTGCCTCGTCATCATTCCCATGCCGCTCGGCAATGTGAAACAGGCGCTGACGGACATTCTTCTGGTGACGCCGCTGGAATTCAAGCAGCATGTGGACCGGGTGGCGGCTGAGACGGTGGATAAATTCGGCTTCTCCTCGCACTATTCCTATGTCGCCCGCGTTGGCCGCGGCCGTCAGATCGAACTCTTCTTCATCGTGCCGAAAAACTGGCCGCCCCGGCGTCTGGAGGAATGGGACGCGATCCGCGACGAGATTGGCGATGCGCTGGGCGGCGAGGGGAGCGACCGCTGGCTGACGATCGTGTTCACGACGGATGAGGAATGGGCGGTTTGAGCCGGCAGGTCTGAGGGGCGGGGTTGCAGCCTCTTTGCGTCAACCGGGTATTGAACGGCTACTGATCCATGGCGCAAAGCCCGCCGCAATTCTGGTTCATGAAGAGCGATTTCAGCGCCTGCGCCTTTTCGCGTTCAAGCCCGGACAGTTCCGGCAAAATCGTGTCGATCTGGGTGGCCATGGCGGTTCGGTCGGCAAGGGAGGTCGCGGCGACCACGGGAATGGCGCTGGCATTGAAGGCGTTCAGCAAAATAAGTCGGTTCTCGGACCGCAAATTCGGGGAGCGCAGCATAAGGGTCAGTCCGGTAAACTGCTCCATGATACCAAGGCGCATCTGGCGCAGGCCATCGCGGCGCGCCTTGTTCATCTGATCGGCAGGAAGCACGGCGATAAAATCGGTAATCGCCTCCAGCTGAGCCGCATGGACATGTAATAGATAGGCTCCGGCGCGTGCGATTTCGTCCTGATATTTGAACGTATTTGCCGCTGTGTCCGGCAGACTGCCGTTCTGTGGGGTAAACAGTGCATAGGTTTTAAGAACGGCGCCCGCATTCGCGCCGATGGCGATGAGCGCTGGAACATCGGCGGACCGGTATGGCTGCCTGCCCAGGGTTGCCTCCACATTCCAGAGCCGGTCCAGCACCTTCGCATGAGCGGGGTTGGACAATCGCGGTAAATCCCCCTGCGCGCGCGTTTCCCGCGCGAGCGTGTCGAGGCCCTGAAATGCTGCGGCCGATCTGTTTTGATTGGCGGAAGAGACATCGGCCTTTGCCACCAAGGGCATCGCGCCAAACCACGACAATAGCAGCAGCGCGGGAATCAATCGCTTCAAGGTGGCGTTCTCCTCAATTGAACTGACGTTCTTTTTCACGGTGCATGACAGGTTTTATGGTGCCCGCAATCCGAGCGCAACATCAGGTAGCAATTCCGACTACCTGCCGAATGGCTTGCGCCCCTTGCTGCGAATCGCGCAACCCGCTAGCTTTCAACCACAGGCTAGACCCAAGCCTCCCCCCTCCTTTCGGGAAAGCATCGCACATGCAGGGTGACGCCAAATCATCGAACCATCTGTTCGAGCATCGCATAAGGAGGGGTTGCGTTTCGGCTCGCAATGGAGGTCTTTGATGAAACTTTCTGCACCGATATTTCAGCTTAAACGCCGTGCAAAGCTGATGGCGCGAAACAATGATGTTCCGCTGAATGAAGCGCTGGATCAGATCGCGCAACAAGAGGGCTTTGCAAGGTGGAGCATGCTGTCGTCCCGGATGTCTTCCGGGCCACTTTCCGAAACGGTACTTTCCCGTCTCGATGCCGGCGACCTGTTATTGCTCGCTGGCCGGCCGGGGCAGGGCAAGACCATGCTTGGTCTTCAGCTTCTGATCGATGCGGCCCGGGACGGCCGCAAGGCGTTTCTGTTTACGTTGGAATTGACCGAAAAACAGGCGGGAAAATATCTCCAATCGCTTGAAAAAGAGACTGACGGCTTCGCCAACCAAGTTCAGATTGTCACTTCCGATGAAATTAGTGCGGACTACATCATCGATCGGATGTCGGGGTCGCGACAGGGAACAGTCGCGGTGATCGACTATCTCCAGGCGCTCGATCAACAGCGGAGCAAGCCCGCTCTTTCCGAGCAGCTACGAGCCCTCGGTGATTTTGCGCGACGGACAGGTTGCGTTCTGGGCTTCATTTCGCAAATCGACAGATCGTTCGATCCGGAAAGCAAGCGGCTTCCCGACATCCGCGATATTCGCCTTCCAAACTTCGTCGATCTCGGCCTTTTTAACAGGGCGTGCTTCCTCCACAACGGCGAAGCGCAACTTCAGGACGTCACCTGATTGCCTGCCGCGACTTGACGGGTCGCGGCAGTCACACTCCTGAAATCTGGTTTCGACATAGCGCGGATACGCGCCTGAAACCGCGTGAGAAGGCAGCGGAAAGCGCCACGCAGCTGCGGAGATAGGGCCGCCACAACCTTCCCACCGTCACCACCTTCTTCAGTATCCCGACTTTAACAACCCTTGACGCCCGTGCGCGTCAATCCTATTCTTTAATTTACGTGAACGTAAAAGTAATACATCAATCATCAGGTTGTCTGACAATTGACTGGCGTGCGACATGTTTTGCCGCTATAGAAGCTCGACAAAGGCGTCCTGCTTTGCGAAGACAGGCGCTGGTGGATGCGGTGTCGCGGATGGTTTTTTGACCGGCGCAGGCGATGTGCCGGGAATGCCGGAAAACGGATATAACAACAGCCGGATGGGACCGGCGATGCGGAGAGGATGAGATGACGGAAGCGATGGAACTGCCCGAACGCGAAGCGATGGAATTCGACGTTGTGATCGTTGGCGCGGGTCCTGCGGGCCTTGCCGCCGCGATCCGGCTGAAGCAGGTGGAGCCGGAGCTTTCGGTTGTCGTTCTCGAAAAGGGCGCCGAAGTCGGCGCGCATATTCTCTCCGGCGCCGTGGTCGATCCCATCGGGATAGACAGGCTGCTGCCGGGCTGGCGCGAAGAGGAGGGGCATCCCTTCAAGACCGAGGTCAAGGACGACCAGTTTCTGTTCTTAGGCCCGGCCGGCTCCATCCGCCTGCCGAATTTCATGATGCCGCCGCTGATGAACAATCACGGCAATTACATCGTCTCGCTCGGGCTGGTCTGTCGCTGGCTGGCGGAAAAGGCGGAAGGGCTCGGGGTCGAGATCTATCCGGGCTTTGCCGCAACGGAAGTGCTCTATAACGATGAGGGTGCGGTGATCGGTGTCGCCACCGGCGATATGGGCATCGAGAAGAACGGCGAGCCGGGTCCGAACTTCACCCGCGGCATGGAGCTGCACGGAAAATATGTGCTGATCGGCGAGGGCGTGCGCGGTTCGCTCGCCAAGCAGCTGATTTCCAAATTCGACCTGTCCCGGGATCGCGAGCCGCAGAAATTCGGCATCGGCATCAAGGAACTCTGGCAGGTCAAGCCGGAGAAGCACAAACAGGGTCTCGTGCAGCATTCCTTCGGCTGGCCGCTCGGTTTCAAGACCGGCGGCGGTTCCTTCCTCTATCATCTCGAGGATAACCTCGTCGCCGTCGGCTTCGTGGTGCACCTCAACTACAAGAACCCCTATCTTTACCCCTTCGAGGAATTCCAGCGCTTCAAGACGCATCCGGCCATCCGCGAGACCTTCGAGGGCGGCAAGCGCATTTCCTATGGCGCGCGCGCCATCACCGAAGGCGGCTACCAGTCGGTGCCGAAGCTCACCTTCCCCGGCGGCGCGCTGATCGGCTGTTCCGCCGGTTTCGTCAATGTGCCGCGCATCAAGGGCAGCCATAATGC
This sequence comes from Agrobacterium sp. LMR679, assembly GCF_027157905.1. NCBI lineage: Bacteria > Pseudomonadati > Pseudomonadota > Alphaproteobacteria > Hyphomicrobiales > Rhizobiaceae > Agrobacterium > Agrobacterium sp. LMR679. The sequence continues at coordinate 2,093,147 of NZ_JAPVOJ010000002.1, forward strand.
GGTGCTGTCGGGCATGCTGGCGGCGGAGAAGATCGCCGCGGCGATTTCCGCCGGTCGCGCCCATGACGAGGTGGCGGAGATCGAGGCCGAATGGCGCGACGGCGATATCGGCAAGGATTTGAAGCGGGTCAGGAACGTCAAGCCGCTGTGGTCGAAGTTCGGCACGCTCATCGGCGTCGGTCTCGGCGGTCTCGACATGTGGACGAACCAGCTCTTCGGCTTCTCCTTCTTCGGCACGCTGAAGCACGGCAAGACGGATGCGGAGAGCCTTGAGCCGGCCGCAAAGCACAAGCCGATCGCCTATCCGAAGCCGGATGGCGTGTTGACCTTCGACCGGCTGTCCTCGGTGTTCCTGTCCTCCACCAACCATGAGGAAGACCAGCCGGTGCATCTTCAGGTGAAGGACATGGCGCTGCAAAAATCGTCCGAGCACGACGTCTTTGCCGGACCTTCGACGCGTTATTGTCCAGCCGGCGTTTACGAATGGGTGGAGAAGGACGGCGAAGAAGTCTACGTCATCAACGCCCAGAACTGCGTGCACTGCAAGACCTGCGATATCAAGGACCCGAACCGGAACATCAACTGGGTGCCGCCGCAGGGTGGCGAGGGGCCGGTTTACGCCAATATGTGATGGCGATTACGGCCGAAGCCCTCTCCTCCGTCATGCTCGGGCCTGTCCCGAGCATCTGCAACGGATTGATTTTACGATACGTGGATAGATCCTCGGGACAGGCCCGAGGATGACGTCGAGCGTGGCAAGACCGCTCGCAAGCACTCTGAGCCATTGTGTCATGCGGCCGAGAGTGACGGCATTTGCGGAGCGGGGCAGACCTCTGATTGAAGGACTCATTTCCCACGATGCAGACGCCGTGACTGGATGCCGGCAGCGTCCACCGCCCGTCTCCCCGTCAGTATTTGTGGATTGCTCTTCGATTTCTTACATATAGGATGTTGGGGTGTTGCATGGTCGCGTGGCCCGTGGATTGTGGTTCAGCGATGCGGTAACGCCTTGAACGTGCATATGGTCCTAGGTGTCGTCGCCCGACGACAGGGAGTGAAAGAATGTCCGGCTTTCAAAGGCTGAATATCGTGCGGAAGACAGGGTTCGTTGCCGGTGTGGCGACGCTTGCGATGATTGCCGTTTCTTTCAGCGGCGGTCCGCTGGTGGCCGCAAGCTGCCGTACCGACGCCATGGCCGGTATCGACTGGCGCGAATGCAACAAGCGCCTGCTGATGCTGGGCGGCAGCAATCTCGATTCGGCAATGCTTTACGGCACGGATTTCACCTATACCGACCTGCGCGGTTCGTCTCTGAAGGGCGCCAATCTCGAGAAGGCCAAGCTCATCCGCACGGCCCTTGGCGAAGCGAACCTGCAGGGCGCCAATCTGACCAAGGTGGAAGCCTATCGCAGCGATTTTTCCGCCGCCGACGCCACCAACGCCAAATTCGTCAATGCTGAAATGCAGCGGACCAAATTCGAAAACACCAAGCTGGACGGTACGGATTTCACCAAGGCCGAACTCGGCCGCGCCGATTTCGAGGGCGCGACGCTGAACGGCTCGAAATTCTCCCTGACCAATCTGTCACGCGCCCGTTTCGGCGGCGCCAAGCTCGGCGGTCCGGTGGATTTCACCAGCGCATTCCTGCTGCTGACGAGGATCGAAGGGCTCGATCTTTCCATGGCTACCGGCCTTGATCAGAAGCAGATCGACATTGCCTGCGGCGACGCCAAGACCAAATTGCCGAACGGCCTCACCGCGCCGGCCTCCTGGCCGTGCCCGGAAGATCCGGACGACGATTGACAGGTATAGCCGCGCGGTTTTGCGCCCGGCCCAAACATCTCCATAAGCGGAAGAGAAGCGTCCGCGATGCGGACGCCTCACCGGCGATCAGAAGCCCGAAAGCACGATCTTGCCCTTGGCCCTGTTGCTCTCGATCAGCGCATGCGCCTTGATGAGATTTGCGGCATTGATGGTGCCGAAAACCTCGGTCAGCGTCGTCTTGATCTTGCCGGCATCGACAAGCCCGGCCACATGGTTCAGCAGCCTGTGCTGCTCGATCATGTCAGGCGTCTGGAAGACGGCGCGGGCGAACATCATTTCCCAATGGATCGATACGCATTTGCGCTTGAAGGCCATGACGTCGAAACCGCCGGCCGGATCGTCGATCAGCGCGAAACGGCCCTGCGGCGCGATGGCCGCCACGCTGTCGGCGGCATGAATGTCGCTATGGGTGGTGGAGAAGACAAAGCCCGGCGCACCGAGCCCAAGCGCTTCCACCTGCGGGGCGATCGGCTTGCTGTGATCGATGACGTGATGCGCGCCGAGTTCCTTCACCCACGCAATCGTCTCGGGCCGTGAAGCGGTGGCAATGACGGTGAGGTCGGTGAGCGCCCGCAGAAGCTGGACGGCGATGGAGCCGACGCCGCCCGCGCCGCCGATGACCAGAACGGCGTTGGCCGCGCCCGGAACCGGTTCCTTCACCCGCAGCCGGTCAAACAGCGTCTCGTAAGCGGTGATGGCGGTCAGCGGCAGCGCGGCTGCCTCCTCGAAATTCAGGGACTTCGGCTTTGCACCGACGATGCGTTCATCGACCAGATGGAACTCGCTGTTGGAGCCGGGGCGGTTGATGACACCGGCATAAAATACCTCGTCGCCGGGCTTGAACAGCGAGACCTTGTCGCCGACGGCCTTTACCACGCCCGCCGCATCGAAGCCGAGCACGCGCGGTTCGCCGTTTTCAGGCGACTGGTTGCGGCGCACCTTGGTATCGACGGGGTTCACCGAAACGGCCTTCACTTCCACCAGAATATCATGCCCTTTCGCTTCCGGCTGGCGCAGGTCGATATCGACGAGGGCGTCTTTCGCGGTGATGGGCTGGCTGGTCCTGTAACCGATGGCGCGCATGAGCAGTCTCCTTTGCTTGTTTGCGTGCCTCTTACTTGATACATATGAACACCAATCGCAAGAATGCACATTTTGTGATGATACATACAAAAAGGATACTGTGATGTCGCGACCGCGCGCCAAGCTCACCGGCAACTTTCCCGGCTGCCCGGTGGAATCGGCCTTGAGTTTCCTCGATGGCAAATGGAAGGGCGTGATCCTCTATCACCTCATCAATGAGGGTACGCTGCGCTTCAACGAGCTGCGCCGCCACATTCCAAGCGTCACCCAGCGCATGCTGACGAAGCAGCTGCGCGAACTGGAAGAGGCCGGCCTGATTTCCCGCACCGTCTTTCCGGTGGTGCCGCCGCGCGTGGATTATGCGCTGACGCCGCTCGGCGAGACGATGATACCGGTGATTTCGGCGCTGAAAAGCTGGGGCGACGCCCATGTCGTGTGCAGGAACGGCGCGAAATATACCCGCCTTCCCGAGGCGAAGGAAAAGGCCGCCTGAAAAATCACGGGTAAAAGCGCACCCCTTCGCGCGCCTTTTTCATGGTGCGATGCAACATGTATTTGCCCCGATTGATGCATAATGCTGCGATCTCGATTCGCAGCAGGGACATCAGGACACATGAGCATCGGTTGGTTGGAGGCCGCATTTCTCGGCTTTTTGCAAGGGCTTACGGAATTTCTTCCGATTTCTTCAAGCGCGCATCTCAGGATCGCCGGGGAGTTCCTGCCCTCCGGCGCGGATCCGGGAGCCGCCTTCACCGCGATTACGCAGATCGGCACCGAAGCGGCCGTGCTGGTCTATTTCTGGTCGGATATCATGCGCATTGCCATCGCCTGGCTCCGGCAGAACTTCCGCCTCGGCGAGTATAACAAGGCCGATGCCCGGCTCGGCTGGCTCATCATCATCGGTTCCGTGCCGATCGTCTTTCTTGGCCTGTTCTTCAAGGATGCAATCGAGCACTCGCTGCGCAACCTTTATATCACCGCCGTAATGCTGATCGTCTTCGGCATCGTTCTCGGCGTTGCCGATAAAATCGGTGAGAAGCGTTACAAGCTGAACCAGCTTATCTGGCGCGATGGCATCCTGTTCGGTTTCGCGCAGGCCATGGCGCTCATCCCCGGCGTTTCGCGCTCGGGCGGCACCATCAGCGCCGGCCTGCTGCTCGGCTACACCCGCGAGGCGGCGGCGCGTTATTCCTTCCTGCTCGCCGTTCCCGCCGTCTTCGGCTCCGGCTTCTACCAGCTCTTCAAGAGCATCGGCGAGGACAATCCGGTCGGCTGGGGCCCGACGGGGCTCGCGACACTGATCGCCTTCGTGGTCGGCTATGCGGTAATCGTCGTGTTCCTCAAGCTCGTCTCCACCAAGAGCTACATGCCCTTCGTCTGGTACCGCGTGGTCATTGGCGTCATTCTTTTGGGGCTGCTGGGAACGGGCGTGATCAACGCGGGTGGGTGAGGGGCTTTCCAGGAACCATGCTTTTGGCAAAGTTGCATCATCCGCACGCCGTCACCCCGGACTAGATCCGGGGTCCAGCGCGATCAAGTCCTTGATCGCAAGAGACTCTTCTCACGGCGCAGACGCGCCGTGGCTGGATGCCGGATCAAGTCCGGCATGACGGAGGAGAGATTATGACGTGCCGCGAAATGTAGAAGGCCCGCTCTTTCGAACGGGCCTTTCGTCTTTCAAAGCAACGTACCGCTCAAGATCACCAGCGCCACAGAGAAATAGATGACGAGGCCGCTGACATCCACCAGCGTCGCGACGAAGGGGGCAGATGCGCTGGCGGGATCGAGCCGCAGGCGCTGCAGCACGAAGGGCAGCATGGAGCCGGCGAGCGAACCGAAGGTGACGATGCCGACGAGGGCCGCAAAGACGGTTGCCCCCACCAGCAGCCAGTGCTCGCCATAATCGTAAAACCCGGCCTGCTGCCAGAGGCTCAGACGCAGGAAGCCGATGGCGCCCAGAATGCAGCCGAGCGTCAGGCCTGTCGGGATTTCCCGCAGAAGCACCCGCCACCAGTCGGAAAGCTTCAGTTCACCGAGCGCCAGCGCCCGGATGATGAGCGAGGTAGCCTGCGAACCGGAGTTGCCGCCCGAAGACATGATGAGCGGAATGAACAGCGTCAGCACCACGGCCTTTTCCAGCTCGCCCTCGAAATGCTGCATGGCGCTGGCCGTCAGCATTTCACCGAGAAAGAGCGCTGCGAGCCAGCCGGCGCGCTTGCGGATCATGTCCGGAAAGCCGATCGTCATATAGGGCTTGCCGAGCGCTTCCATACCACCGAACTTGTGGGCGTCTTCCGTCGTGTCGGCGATCATGGTGTCGATCACGTCGTCAACGGTGACGATGCCGAGAATATGCGAGCGGTCATCGACAACGGGCAGCGCCAGAAGGTCGTGCTTGCGGATCAGCCGGGCGACATCCTCCTGCGACATCAGGGGGCTGGCGCAGACGATGCCTTCCTTCGATGCGACGGAGAGGATGGACGCACCGGCTTCGCCGGTCAGCAGGCGGCGCAGCGTCACGACGGTGGAAAGCGTCCCGTCCTGCGCCAGCACATAGATGGCATAGACCGTTTCACGCGACCGCTCGACGACGCGGATGTGCGAAAGGGTCTGTTCCACCGTCCAGTCATCAGGCACGCTGACGAATTCCGTGGTCATGATCGAGCCGGCCGTGCGCGGCGGATAACCCATCAGGTGCTGGATGGAGAGCGCCGTCGTGCGGTCCAGCCGGGAAAACAGCTTTGCGCGCGGTTCTTCGGCCATTTCCGCCATGACGTCGGCAACGCGGTCGTCAGACATCAGATTGACGAAGCGGGCAGCCTGTTCGACAGGAATATGGGCGATGATGGCGGCTGCGCCGTGCAGTTCGGGCCGGTCGAGAATGGCGACGGCTTTTGCCTGCGGCATGGCGAGCAGGGCGGTTGCGGCTTCGCCGACATCAAGCGTGTTGAGGTGCTCGACGCGTTCGGCAATGGTGGTGGAGGCCGGCATTTCCGCTACGAAGAAGACGTGCGGCCTTGCTGGCCCTCTGGGAGAGGTTGTGGAAGTTCATGATTGCTCACCTTTCCGTCGATTCGCCGATAACGGCGAACGCGGTGGTGAGCCGACAGCGGTCGGATCAGTTCACGTTCGCCGGTCTCGGCAAAGGCAATCGACTGCTACTGTCGCTAGACATCTAATGATGCTCCGTTGAAATCCGCGCCGTGCTGATTGGCCTGCGCGTAAGGCCGTGTTGCGCCTGAAACCGAAAAGAGTCAAGCGCCCGATTGTGAAATTTCCGTAAGCTGCGATAGGGCCGGCTCAGGCCGCCTTTTCGCGCCGTTCGACGGTGACGGAAACAAGGAAAACGCCAAGCCCGAGAAGGGAAAGAACCGCGCCGACATAACCGGTGGAGGCGTAACCGAAACCCATGGCGATGACGAGGCCGCCGAGCCAGGCGCCGAGCGCATTGGCGATGTTGAAGGCGGAGTGATTGGAGGCGGCGGCCAGCGTCTGCGCATCCTGCGCCACATCCATCAGCCGCGTCTGCACGGCCGGACAGGCGGCGAAACCGCAGCCGATCAGGAACACGCAGAGGCAGAGCATGAAGGGATTATCCGCCGTCATGCCGAACACGGTCATGACAAGCACGTTGAAGGCGAGCATGCCACCAATCGTGCCGTTGAGCGAGATATCGGCCAGCCGCGAGCCGACCACATTGCCGACATTCATGCCGATGCCGAATAGCGCCAGCACCATGGAGACGGTGGAAACCGGCATCATCGCCACATCAGTGGTGGTCTTGGCGATATAGCTGAACACCGAGAACATGCCGCCGAAACCGACGGCGGCGATGGCGAGCGTCAGCCACACCTGCACACGACGGAAAGCGCTGAGTTCGCGCCACACGCTGGCGCCTTCCTCCACCCGGTCACGCGGCTGGAAGAACCAGAGCAGGGCCACCGTCAAAAGCGCGATGCCGCCGACCAGCATGAAGGCGGCGCGCCAGGAAAGCAGCTGGCCGAAGAAGGTGGCGAGCGGCGTGCCGAGCAGGGTGGCGATGGTGAGGCCGAGCATGACTCGGCCAACGGCGCGGGCGCGCTTGTGGATCGGCGCCATCGAGGCCGCCACCAGCGCCGCAACCCCGAAATAAGCCCCATGCGGCAGGCCGGTGATGAAGCGCAGAACGGTGAAGCTCAGGAAATCCGGTGCGACGGCGCTCAGGATATTGCCGGCCGCAAAAAGCCCCATCAGGCCGAGAAGCAGGGTGCGGCGCGTCATGCGCGCGGCAAGAACCGCGATGATCGGCGCGCCGATGACGACGCCGAGCGCATAGGCGGTAATGACATAACCAGCCTGCGGAACGGTGACGCCATAGGTCGTGGCGACGTCAGGCAACAGGCCCATGATGGCGAATTCGCCGGTGCCGATGCCGAAGCCGCCGGCGGCCAGCGCCAGTTCGATGAGCGCGATGGCAAGCGGGGAGAGGGCCACGGCAGGGGCGGCCGTGTAAACGGTTTCATTCTCCGCGCCAGGGCGGGCTTCGGAAATATTCGACTGGCTCATCGTGACCTGAAAAGCGGGAAGGGCCCACAGAAAAAAGGGCAAGACCGTATGGGAGCGGTCTGCCCTGACTGGAGATGCGCGGTCATGAAAATGACCTTAAGTGATCCCTAACATGAAATGATGCGTTGCGGTAGAGCGATTCTCGGCAAAAGAGCATCTTCACGCGATGGTGTTCGGAACCCTATATAGGGTCAGGCATTTACGCGCGGCTGCCTTACTGAATCGGGTTGGAAACATGAAGCTCATTGCAATTTTCAATCGTGACGGCGGCACGTTTCGCACCACTGACATGGAGGCCTATTGCGACCATGCCCGCGAGGTCTTCACCCGCGCCGGCCACGCCATCGATTGCCGTCTGGTCTCGGGAAAGGATATCGTCGAGGAAATGGAACGCGCCGCCGATGAGCCGGGCATTGAAGGCATCATTGCCGGCGGCGGCGATGGCACGATTTCCGCAGCAGCCGCCATCGCCTGGAAACACGGCATCGCGCTCGGCATCGTTCCGGCCGGCACAATGAACCTGTTCTCCCGCTCGCTGAAGCTGCCGCTCGATATTCGCCAGGTGCTGGAAACGCTGGCGAATGGCGAGATTGCCAGTGTCGACATCGCCAGCGCCAATGGTCGTATCTTTGTCCATCAGTTTTCCGCGGGCCTGCATTCGCGCATGGTACGCTATCGCAACAATCTGGCTTTTGCTTCCCGGCTCGGCAAGATCAAGGCGAGCATCCGCGCCGCCATCAGCGTCATTCTCAACCCGCCGGTCTTCGAGGTGCAATATACCGTCAACGGCAAAACGCAGCACCGCAAGGTCTCGGCGATTTCCGTTTCCAATAATGAATTCGGCCAGAATTCGCTGCTGGTGGCGGATAATGTCTCGGGCGGTCATCTCGGTTTCTATCTCACCGATCCGCTGCGTCCGTCCGGCGTTGCAAGGCTTGCCTTCGACATTCTGCGCGGCAGGCTGAAGGAAAACGCCGCCGTGACCGCCATGACCGTGACGGATGTGGAGTTGCATTTTCCCAAGAAACGCCATGACCTGCGCTGCGTCATCGATGGCGAATTGCTGCCGATGGAGCGGGACGTGGCGCTGGAGGTTCACGCCGGCGAATTGAAGGTGCTGGTGGGGCGGTCGTTTTTCGCACAGCGCAACTGACTGCGAATTGGCGGTTGCCGCTTGTTTCTTCTCCCCGCCGGGGAGAAGTCCGCGGCAGCGGGACGAGGGGCAAGCTCTCCGCCTGTCTCCGCGCTTGCCCCTCATCCGACCCTTCGGGCCACCTTCTCCCCGGTGGGGAGAAGAAACCCGGCCGCCTCCGCTTGTCCAAGCCGCCCCCTAAAAAACGCCAGTCTTGCCAAACCGAGGCCGCCCGGCCATGTTCGGCAGGCGCGGTGGCGTGAGCGCCGTCGCCTTTATGGGAGTGCGATCTGTCATGAATGAAATCTCCAAGCCGATGTCCAATCTCGCCGCCATCGATGCCGCCCATCACCTCCACCCCTTTTCCGACATGGGCAAGCTGAACGCCGCCGGCACCCGCATCATCGAGCGTGCCGAAGGGGTGTTCATCTATGACAGCACCGGCAAGAAATATCTCGACGCCTTTGCCGGCCTCTGGTGCGTGAATATCGGTTATGGACGCCGCGAGATCGCCGATGTCGTGCAGCACCAGATGAACGAGCTGCCCTATTACAACGCCTTTTTCGGCACCACCACGCCGCCCGCGACGCTTCTGGCGCAGAAGATCGCGTCGCGCGCCGGGCCGAAGATGAACCATGTCTTCTTCACCAATTCCGGCTCGGAAGCGACCGATACCTGGTTCCGCATGGCGCGCGTCTACTGGAAAGCGCTCGGCCATCCGACGAAGACCAGGGTAATCGCAAGACGCAACGGCTATCACGGCTCGACGGTCGCCGGTGCTTCGCTTGGCGGCATGAAATGGATGCACGAGCAGGGCAACCTGCCGATCGAGGGCGTGGCCCATATCGGCCAGCCCTATTGGTATGCCGAGGGCGGCGATCTTTCGCCAGCCGAATTCGGCCTGAAGGTGGCGCGCGAACTGGAAGCGAAGATCGATGAACTCGGCGAGGAAAATGTCGCCGCTTTCGTGGCCGAACCCATTCAAGGGGCGGGCGGTGTCATCGTGCCGCCGGAAACCTACTGGCCGGAAATCGCCCGCATCTGCGAGGCGCGCAACATCCTGCTCGTCTCCGATGAGGTGATTTGCGGTTTCGGCCGTCTCGGCTCCTGGTTCGGTTATCAGCATTTTGGCGTGGAGCCGGATTTTGCGCCCGTCGCCAAGGGCCTGTCTTCCGGTTACCTGCCGATTGGCGGCGTCATCGTCTCGGATCGGGTGGCGGAGGTGATGTTGTCTGAGGTCGGTGACTTCAACCACGGTTTCACCTATTCCGGCCATCCCGTCTGCGCCGCCGCCGCCCTGGAAAACCTCCGCATCATCGAGGAGGAGGGACTGGTGGAACGGGTGCGCGACGATATCGGCCCTTATTTTTCTGAAGGCTGGAAAAGCCTGACGGATCACGAACTGGTCGGCGAGGCGGTGAATGTCGGCCTGATGGGTGGCCTGCAGATGACGGCCGACAAGGCGACGCGCCGGCGTTTCGCCAAGCCGGACGACATCGGAACCGCCGTGCGCAACCATTGCTTGGCAAACGGCCTTGTGATGCGCGCCACCGGCGACCGCATGCTGGCCTCACCGGCGCTGACGATCAGCCGCTCGGAAGTGGATGAGATCATGGAAACGCTGCGCAAGGGGCTCGACCACCTGCGCGATACGCGGGAGCATTTCCAGTAAAAGTGCGTAGCGGTTTTACGTCCGGAAAATGCGACGAAAAACTCTTAGGGAGGACTAAAATGGCAGGACAGGAACATCATTACGCCGTTCAGGTGAAATGGACGGGCAATCGCGGCAAGGGGACTTCGGGCTATCGCGACTATGAACGCGACTATACGATTTCCACGGCGGGAAAGGCTGACATAGCCGGCTCCTCCGACCCCGCCTTCCGCGGCGATCCCGCCCGCTGGAACCCGGAAGATCTGCTGGTCGCCTCGCTCTCGGCCTGCCACAAGCTGTGGTACCTCCATTTCTGCTCGGTTAACGGCATCATCGTTGAAGACTATGTCGACAATGCTGAGGGCACGCTGGTGATGGAGAAGGATGGCGCGGGGCAATTCAGCGAAGTGGTGCTGAAACCGGTCATCACCATTTCGAAAGGCGATCCGGCCAGAGCGGATGAGCTGCACCATGATGCACACGAGAAATGCTTCATCGCACGCTCGGTGAATTTTCCCATCCGCGTGGAGGGGACGGTGAAGGTGGTTTGAGGCTCACGCCAGTCGCAGACCGAGATGATCGGCCATCGGCTGAAAGTCTCGGTCGTTTTGCAACAGCTTTTGCCCGTGCTCGATACAGTAGGTACCGATAATGAGGTCGTTGCTTTTTCTGATCGTATAGCCGCGCTCCCGCAGGAAGCGGTAATTGGCGGCGGCTTTGATGGCGAGCTGGGGCGACATCATCGCGACGCAGGGAAATTCGCCCAGCATCTGCTCAAGGCGGCGCGCATGATGACCGTCACGCGCGCCTCTAAGCACCTCAAGAAGAATGATATCGCCGATCAGAATTTCGCCCTGCGTCATTAAGGCGCGAAACTTGGCGGAGAGGGTAGGCGCGTCTTTTCGAATAAATGAAATCCAGGCAGAGCTATCTGCTACGATCATTTGGCTTTCTTCACATCCCAGTCCGTCTCAGCATCCCAATCCGTCCGCATCTCGTCCAGATCACCTTCCCAGCCCATGCCCTCCAACGCATCGAGGGCGCGCATCTGACGATGAATGCGCACCAGATCGCGCAACGCCTTTTCCACTGTCGCCTTTTTTGTCGAAAGACCGGTGATTTCCATCGCCTCGGCGAGCAAGGCGTCATCTAGTTCAATGTTGGTGCGCATCGAAAAATCCTTGGTGTATCGATTTTCGAAACGATACACCAACGACGCTTTCCGCGATATCTGTTTTTACTGGAACGCCGTCTCGTAAAAGCTTCTGAGCTTGCGCGAATGCAGCGTTTCCGTCGGCATGGCGGCAAGCTTCTGCACGGCGCGGATGCCGATCTGCAGATGCTGCGCGACCTGCGTGCGGTAAAACTCCGTCGCCATGCCCGGCAGCTTCAATTCGCCATGCAGCGGCTTGTCGGAGACGCAGAGCAGGGTGCCGTAGGGCACGCGGAAGCGGAAACCGTTGGCCGCGATGGTGGCCGATTCCATGTCGAGTGCTATGGCGCGCGATTGCGACAGGCGCTTGACGGGGCCGGCCTGATCACGAAGCTCCCAGTTGCGGTTGTCGATGGTGGCGACGGTGCCGGTGCGCATGATGCGCTTCAGCTCGAAGCCCTCGTAGCCGGTGACTTCCGCAACAGCACCTTCCAGCGCCAGCTGCACTTCGGCAAGCGCCGGGATCGGCACCCAGACGGGCAGATCGTCGTCAAGCACGTGATCTTCGCGCACATAGGCATGGGCCAGAACATAGTCGCCCAGCCGCTGGCTGTTGCGCAGGCCGGCGCAATGGCCGACCATCAGCCAGGCATGCGGGCGCAGTACGGCGATGTGGTCGGTGATCGTCTTGGCGTTGGAGGGGCCGACGCCGATATTGACGAGCGTGATGCCGGCATGGCCCTTCTTCTTCAGGTGATAGGCGGGCATCTGCGGCAGGCGCGCGAGAACGGCATCCGTTTCCGGCTTGTCGCAACCGGCAGGGGTGACGATATTGCCCGGCTCCACGAAAGCCGTGTAACCCTCGCCGCCATTCTTCATCAACTGCCGCGCCCATGCGGCGAATTCATCGATATAGAACTGGTAGTTGGTGAACAGCACGAAGTTCTGGAAATGGCTGGCGCTGGTTGCCGTATAGTGGCTGAGGCGGGCCAGCGAATAATCGATGCGCTGCGCGGTAAAGGGTGCGAGCGGCGCGGGTTCGCCCGGCACCTGGTCATATTCGCCATTGGCGATGAGATCGTCGGTATTGTTGAGGTCGGGCGTATCGAAGAGATCGCGCAGCGGCACGTCGGACAGCGAGGAGGCCGCCGCCGCCTCGACATAGGCGCCTTCGCCGAAGGCGAAATGCAGCGGAATGGGCGTGGCCGATTCCGACACCGTGACCGGAACGCCGTGGTTCTTCATCAGAAGCCCAAGCTGTTCCTTGAGGTAATGGCGGAACAGCTCCGGCCGGGTGATGGTCGTCGTGTAAACGCCGGGGGCGGTGACATGGCCGTAGGAGAGACGCGAATCGACATGGCCGAAGGTGGCGGTCTCAAGGCTGACCTGCGGATAGCAGGCGCGGTAGCGCCCGGCAATCGGCGCTCCCTTGGCAAGCTCGGTGAAGGAATCGATCAGGAACGCCGTATTGCGTTCGTAAAGCGCGGTCAAAGCCGCCACAGCCTGTTTCGGGTCCGTGAAAGACTGCGGCGCGAAAGGCTCGGGGCTGATGAAGGTGAGGGGCGGAATCGTTCGTTTTGCTATTGTCATGGCCCATTATAAGAGGCCAATTTCGACAGGCAAGCGACAGAAATACGAAGAAACTGAAAAGAAACGCAAAAAGGCCGTTCGAATAACAGCGGGTCGGCGGAAATTTCAGCCGAGCGCGCCACGCTGCAGGCTCATCAAAAGCACGAAGCCGGCGCCCTTGGAGGCGGGGCGGGGATCGGCCTTGTAAACGGCAAGTCCGGCGACCGGACCGAGAAAGATCGAGGCCATCAGCACCAGCCGCAGCGCGGAAAACAGGCCGTTGGAAAAACTCGTCGTCATCGGCCTGTCCTCACAATACGACGGGGCAATTGGCGGCGGGCGAGGGGCTGTGCTGGCAGGCGATTGCCGCGCCGGCATTCACCCGCTGGAAACTGCGGTTCGGATTAACGACGAGCGAGGCGAAGGACATGGCGAAGATCGCCATGAGAAACGCGAAGATTGCCAGTCGGCTGATCAGCTTTGCCATGTCCATTCCCCTTATTGGAGTTGATGGACAGAGTTTTGCCACACTCGGACTGAACGGACCCTGAGACCCCGGTTCATATGGCATTCAGGGATGTTAACGGGCGGTGACATGACAGATTGACGCCACAATGGCGCCGGGCATCTCGCGGGCCACCCGCTTTTCGATCAGGACAGAGGGCTGCTTCTTCGCGCGCGTCGCAAGATTGGTCACCAGGGTCTCGAATGCCTGAAGCTCAGTCACATCGACAACCGGCACGCGGTGCTCCTGCGCGGATGCCAGCATGTCCGTGTTTTCCCGCAACGAACGCTCGATGAAGGCGTCGATGATCTGCCGTTTCTCAGCCGTTGCATCTTCATAGCGGGCGTGAGAGCGCATTCTCTCCAGCAGAAAATCATTGCCGGCATGGAGAAAGACACCGGCGACCGTGCCGCCAAGCAGGGGCGAAATGAATTCTGGCCGCAGGGCCGCGCCCTCGAAGATTGTGGGAGTGCCGATGGCCGACCTGCTGTCGATCATCGTGCGGATCAGCGGCCAGATGTTCTGATGATGTATCTTCAGGAACCAGTGGATCGTTTCCACCGAGAGCCGTGCGTAATATTCTTCCACCGGTGCCGGAATGGCCGGCCATGGCCTTCCCGGATGGCGGGCGAGGCTGTCGGTCGATATTGCCTCGCAGCGCAGCCTTTCGCTCAACAGGCCGGCAAGGGTGCTTTTGCCGACATGCGAGGTGCCCGCAATCAGGATTGTCGAAAGGGTGGGGCGCATGCGTCGCTCTCGTTGGTGTTGGGCGCAACGATACATCAACGGATATATGGCTTCCATGCGGCGTGCGTCCGCAGTCTCAGGCGAAATCCTGGGCGGTGCACCGCGCCGTCAGGCGGGAGACCGCAGGCGGCAGGACAGAAGCCCGCCCGCCGCCTTGTCGATTACAGCCGCGTCCAGGTCTGCGATTTGCACAGAACCTTCAGCACGCAGCCCTTCATGCTCAGCGAGTTGCCGGAAACGGTGCCGGAGCCGCTATAGGTCTTGTCATTGGCGGGATCGGTGATTTCACCCGAATAGCTGTTTCCCTTGCCGGAAAGCTTGCCGATCTGTTTTCCGGCGTGTTTGCCGGTCTTCAGCGTCACGCAGAAAGCGCCGCCGCAGGGGCCGATCACGGCGGTTTCGCCACTGGCGGTCTTCCAGTTGCCCTCGATTGCCTCGGCGGCGACGGCAAGGTTGCCGCTCAGCATGAGGGCGGCGGCAATCGTCATTATACGCTTCATAAAATTCCTCCCGAAATTCGCGCAGGCTTTCTCGAGCCGGCGGCCCAAAGACGCGATGCGCAGATCAAACCCTTTTGGCGTGCGAATGCGCCATCTCTGGCCCAAGCCGCCTGCGGCGCAACGATTGCTCCTTGCACCGCGCTATCCTGTGCCCGTTTCATCCTCATGACGGGCAGGGCGGATAGTATTTGACGTTCACGTAAAAGGAAACAGAAATTTGCGGCCTTGGTGCTGCATTTGCAGCAGCGGGAGGAGCGAAAGAGGCAGAATTCGAAAATCGCTGTTTTGATCGTGGTGAAGGAAGGGTTTAAATCCAATTCTAAACTTTTTGTAAAATTCGCCGCAAAGTCCTTAATTTCCGCGGCTCGTGATATTTAACGAAAACCCAATTTTACCAATCGTTTGCAGTTTGTTTGCGGCCCATTAATCATGCCTTTTAAGCGACCGTTGAAGGCCCCGTGGCATAGTGAACTCATCAAAAGCGCAGGGAAAACCTGCCGGACGAAAGGACAAAAAAGCCGCAAAAGACGGCAGGTCCGGACGATGGCCTCGACAAGAAGGCGAATGATGAAACAGGCAGAAGGACAGGGATTAAAACAATGGCACGCTTTGAAATTCGCGATATCGAAATGGCTGCCGGTGGCGAAACCCGCGCCGACACTCTTTGCAATCTCGGCCTGGTCTATGCGACCGGCCGGGGCTGCAAGGTGGACCTGATCGCCGCCCATAAATGGCTCAACATCGCCGCGATCCGCGGATCGGAAAGAGCCGCTTCGCTGCGCGCCGATCTCGCCCGCAACATGACGAAATCGGAACTGGCCGAAGCGCTGCGCGCCGCCCGCGACTGGATGACGATGCACTGATCGACCCAAGCCATTATTGAGATTGCCGGTCCGGTTCCCTCCAGTCCCGATGACCGGCGCAAAGGAAAGTAAACCCGAAGGGGAACGCGGCGAGGGCTTTGAGAAGGGCTTTTGCGCTGACACATCAAACCGCGACCGGCAGGAACAAGGCCGGCGCGGTTTTCTTATGTTTGGCGATGTCTCTTCGCCGGAAAACGATTCTGCGGGCAGGGGCTTGCGAGAGGATGTTGAATCGCATTCGCATCACCCTGTGATGAGGATGAAACCGCTACGGCAGGCATGACAGGTGCGGTTTTCGAATCGCTTCCTTCTTTCGTCATGCCGGACCTGATCCGGCATCCAGCCACGCCGCGTCTGCGGCGTGAAAGGGTTTTTCGCGATCAAGGACTTGATCGCGCTGGATTCCGGCTCAAGGCCGGAATGACGGCACTCGATATCAGCCCAGCGCCTTGAGCACCTTCGGCAGCGCCTGCTCGAACAGATCGAGCTTGTCACCCGGCCCCACGCTCACGCGAATGCAGCGGTTGAGCGGGGCGACGCCCGGCATGCGGATGAAGACGCCATGTTCCATCAGCCCATCGACGATGGCGCGGGCATAAGCCCCGTCGCGATGGCAATCGATGGTGACGAAATTGGTGGCGGAGGGGAGCGGTGAAAGGCCGTTATTACGGGCGATTGCCGAAATCCGCTCACGGGCGTCAGAAATTTTACCAACGACTTCATGCAGATAGGCCTGATCTTTCAGGGCCGCCAAAGCGCCGGCGACCGAAATGCGCGCCATGCCGAAATGGTTGCGGATCTTGTCGAAGGCTTCGACATTGCCGAGCGTGCCGATGGCGTAACCCACGCGCGCACCCGCCAGCCCATAGGCTTTCGAGAAGGTGCGCATGCGCAGAATGTTCGGCTGGCCGATCAGCGCGTCGATGGCCGGCACGGCGCTTTCGGGCGCGGTTTCGCAATAGGCCTCATCCAGAATGAGCAGGCAGGTTTCCGGCAATGCGCGGGCAAAGGCGACGACTTCGCTCGCTTCCCACCAGCTTCCCATCGGATTGTCGGGATTGGCGAAATAAACGAGCGGCGCATTTTCCCGGATGACGAGATCGAGAAGCCCGTCAAGGTCTTCGTGATCGTCGACATAGGGCGTGGTCACGAGTTTCCCGCCAAAACCGTTCACATGGTAATTGAAGGTGGGGTAGCCGCCAAAAGAGGTGACGACAGGCGTTCCCGGCTCGACGATCAGCCGCGCGATCTCGCCCAGCAGCCCATCGACGCCGCTGCCGATGGCGATATTGCCGCGTGCAACGCCATGGTGGATGGCAAGCGCTTCTTTCAACTCGTAGTTTTCCGGATCGCTGTACATCCATGTCTCCGCCGCCGCATCGCGCATGGCCAGAAGCACGGAAGGGGCGGGGCCGAAGCCGCTCTCATTGGCGCCGATACGCGCTTCAACCTTCAGGCCACGGTTGCGCTCGATGGCTTCGGGGCCGACGAAGGGAACGGTTGAGGGAAGCGAGGCGGCAAGCGGCGTGAGGCGGGAAAAGGCTGACATTGGCTGAGAGTTCCGGTACCGTGTGTTTAAAACCCGGCTCACAATAGGTGCAAAAAAACCGGACGCAAGGCGCAGCCGGTTGCGGCACGACTGTTTTGGAACAGAATTTTACGTCCCGGCGAGGAGACGGAATAGCCATCGGCCTGTCATGTCGGGGTCACGCGTTGGTCTCGAAGCTCAGGCGTCGCACATGGTGCAGGAACTCCGCATCGATCAGCATATTGAAGCCGATCGTCACTTTTTCCTCTTCGCGGCGGATCAGCGTGCAGCCGATCTCATCGCGGATACCGAGAATTTCCAGATAGAAATTGGCCGGCATTTCCAGATCGGGACTGACATCCAGTTCCGCGCCGTAAAGGGAAATAGTCCGCACCAAGCAGCGCATGGTGTCCTTGGCGCTGAGATGATGCCCGATGAAGGTGATCTTGCCGGGCCGGTCGATCTGAAATTTCTCGTACATCTCGTCCTGGGGGACGTTCTGACGGGGATCCATATGCAAAGCCATGACAACCTCCCGGATTGCCTCTTTTGATGCCGATTTTAACGCCGCTTCCTTGCCAGGGCATGAAGGAAATGCGCGCAATTGTCTGTACTCTGTCTCGATCTCGACCAATCTTCCCTTCGGAAGCCGATGTTTCCGCTATGGAAATGCGTTCGGTCCCATCCGGTTGCAGCCTGTGCTGATACTGCGTCACGCTTGCACGGGGCTGGTGTTGACTGGGGCCGTACTTGGCGTTACGCCTGAGCCTTGCAATATCGCATCGCGAGGCCCGGCAGGACCGGCGCTTCGTGATTCTTCTGGGAGTGGACTGTGACGGGAAGGCTGGTAATCGTCGGGGCGGGGCAGGCCGCTTTCGCGCTGGCGTCGAAGCTTCGGGCGCTGAAGGACGAGCGCCCCGTCACCATCGTCGGTTCCGAGGATGCCTATCCTTACCAGCGGCCGCCGCTCTCCAAAAAATACCTTCTCGGCGAGATGAGCTTCGACCGGCTGATGTTCCGTCCGGAGGAATGGTACGCCGAAAACAATGTCGATATCCGGCTTTCCACCTGGGTCGAGGAGATAGATCGCGCCGCCAAATCCCTGCGCATGCAGGACGGCAGCACGCTTTCCTATGACAGGCTGGTGCTGGCGACCGGGGCTGCTCCCCGCCTGCTGCCCGCCAGCATTGGCGGCGATCTGGAAGGCGTTCTGACCGTTCGCGACAAGCGCGATGCCGACCGGCTTGTGGAGGAGATGAAGCCGGGCCGCAGGCTGCTGGTGATCGGCGGCGGTTATATCGGTCTCGAAGCAGCGGCCGTCGCCCGCAAGCTCGGCCTCGAAGTGACCTTGATCGAAATGGCTGACCGCATTCTCCAGCGTGTGGCGGCGAAGGAAACCGCCGATATCATGCGCGGCATCCATCAGGCCCACGGCGTTTCCATTCGCGAAAAGACCGGCCTTGTGCGCCTTGTCGGCATGGATGGCCGGGTGGCCGCAGCCGAACTCTCCGACGGCTCGACGCTGGATGTGGACTTTGTGATTGTCGGCATCGGCGTCACGCCGAATGACCGCCTCGCTCGCGAATCGGGCCTCAATGTCGGCAATGGCATCGTGGTGGACGACCATACCCGCACCTCCGACAGCGCCATTCATGCGGTGGGCGATTGCGCGCTGCTGCCGTGGCGCGGCCAGCATGTGCGTCTCGAATCGGTACAGAACGCAGTCGATCAGGCCGAAGCGGCCGCTGCCGTGCTTACCGGGGCTGAAGCCGCCTATGATCCGAAGCCATGGTTCTGGTCGGATCAATATGACGCCAAGCTGCAGATCGCCGGCTTCAACCTCGGTTACGACGAGACGATGCTGAGGCAGGGCGCGCGTGAGGGCAGCTGGTCAGTCTGGTATTTCCGCGAGGGGCGATTCGTGGCGGTGGATGCCGTCAACGATGCCAAGGCCTATGTCGCGGGCAAGAAACTGCTCGATACCGGCGCAGAGCCGGATCGCGCCATCCTGGCGGATGCTTCCGCCGATCTGAAATTACTGCTTTCCTGAGGACATCATGCCTGCTCCCGAAAACCGTTTCAAAACCGCCATCCATGCCGGCAAGCCGCAGATCGGCCTCTGGCTCGATATGGGCGAGGCCATCACGGCGGAAATCGCCGGTACGGCGGGGTTCGACTGGCTGGTGATCGACGGCGAGCATGGGCCGAACGATCTGCGCAGCATCATCGATCAGCTGCGCGCCCTTGCCACATCGTCTGCGGAGCCCGTGGTGCGCGTGCCGGTCGGCGAAAGCTGGATGATCAAGCAGCTTCTGGATGCGGGTGCGCGCACGCTTCTGGTGCCGATGGTCGATTCGGCTGATCAGGCGAAGGATCTGGTCAGCGCCATGCATTATCCGCCGCGCGGCATTCGCGGCATGGGTGCTGCCGTTGCCCGCGCTTCCGCCTTCAACACGATAACCGACTATGCCGACAGCGCCTCGGACAGCGTCTGCCTGCTGGTGCAGGCCGAAACGCGGGCGGCGATCAACGATCTCGACAATATTCTTGCGGTGGAGGGTGTGGACGGCGTCTTCATCGGCCCGGCGGATCTGGCCGCCGATATGGGTTATCTCGGCAGGATAGACGAGCCGGAAGTGCAGGCGGTGATCGAGGCGGCGATCGTCAAGATCGTCAAGGCGGGCAAGGCCGCCGGCATTCTCACCTTCAATGAAACCTATAATCGCCGCT
Source organism: Agrobacterium sp. LMR679 (assembly GCF_027157905.1). Taxonomy (NCBI): domain Bacteria; kingdom Pseudomonadati; phylum Pseudomonadota; class Alphaproteobacteria; order Hyphomicrobiales; family Rhizobiaceae; genus Agrobacterium; species Agrobacterium sp. LMR679. The sequence continues at coordinate 2,112,977 of NZ_JAPVOJ010000002.1, forward strand.
ATCTCGAACTCGGCGCGTCCTTCGTGGCCGTTGGTGCGGATGTCACCGAATTCGCCAGCACCCTGCGTGCGCTCTCTGCCCGTTACAAGGGCGGAGCAGCTCCTGCGCCATCACGGTCCGGCTATTAATTCAGTCGTCGTTGCTGGCGTTCAGCTTTTCCGGCGGAATGCCTTCTTCGCCGGAGGCGAGATAACCGGTGTTGATAAGGGCGGCGCGAATGATACGCTGGATGGCCTCATCCCTGTCTATGCCGTGATCCCTTGCAAAATCCGACAAAGCCGTTTCAAGATCGTCGCTGAACCGCATATCCGCCCCCATTCATCACATTTCAAACCAATACGGAAAGGCAAGGCAGGATTGACCCGCCTTGCCTCAATTTTAAGTCCATGCGGCGATTAGCGCCAGCGATAAAGGCTGCTGTTCGACGAGTTCTGCTGCGTGCTTGTGCCGACCGCATAACCGATGGCAAAACCGAGTGCGCCAACGATCGTCAGCAGGGAGGTCGCCGTGCCGGGATTTTCCTTGACGGCTTCCACGACATTCTGGCCCTGAGCGCGGACATTATGCGCGGCCTTGCGCACGCGCCCGCGCGCCTCATCCAGAAATTCGGACGCATCCTCGCTCACACCTTCCGCGCGGGCGGATACGGATTTGGAGAGGGACGAAATCTGCGAACGCAGCTCCGCAATCTGGTTTTCGATCGTGTCTTCGACAACATTCAGTTTGGTCTGAGCCATTAGAACACCTCTTTTGTTACCGAAGGCAGAACGTGCCGGCTTTAAAGAAGTTCCCGAATTGCCCGCAAAGTTTCGCCGGGCGATGTTCAGCCAACAGGTTTTTGTGCTTCTTGGCGAAAAAGCCTTGCAATCATTTTTTTTACGCAATAATCAGGCCGCACCGGAGAGGTGGCCGAGTGGTCGAAGGCGCTCCCCTGCTAAGGGAGTATACGTCAAAAGCGTATCGTGGGTTCGAATCCCATCCTCTCCGCCATCAGTTTCTGCTGAGATTTATATGAGAAGCAGAGCAAGCGCTGGCTTCTTTATCTATTTCATACCCATTGCAGGCAAAATGGCTGTGAACCTTAGCGGATCGCGGCATTACCTGGCCATCGTCGGTTGCCTCTTGCCTGGCGGCTCATCCCCTTCTGCTGACATTCATTGAGCGTCGGGATTGAGCCGGTGCCATTAAATCGCGGACGCAGCAATATTCCCGGAGAACGACTCGGGCGGCCGCCTGATCGATCACGCATATTTTAGGAATTCGGTCGGGTCTTTTGCGTGGATCGTCACGGATGCATCTCGTTCTTTGAAAAAGAGCGACTATCTAGATTCTCAGCCAGACGAAGGAGATTTAATGATCGACGAATACGGCCCCTACGTGCAGATGGGCACGCTTGCAGAGCAGATGGCCTCCCACTACCAGATGGACGCGAATCTTGAGCTGGGGTCGCACCTGTCGCATTACATGGAAGAGGTTGAGATCAACATATCTGCCGACAGCTTTGATCATGTTGGGTTCATGAGCAAGATTCGCGCGCGACTGACAATGACACTGGCAAAAACCGCCGCGCCCCGGCGTCGAGAGTTCCTGCAAGCTGTGGTAGTCGCGCTTCAGGAGCGTATCGATCGATATTCACTCAACGTGGCTCTGGACGGCAGCTAGGTTGCTGCCAGCGGACGAGCGCCGAGGGGGCCCGGGCAACCATCATGTCCAGTAGCGGCGTTCTTCCTACCGCGCGACGATGGTTCAGTGTGCCGGCATTAAACATCTTTGTGATTCTCGATGTCGAGCGAGTTCGCAAGTTCGTGCCTGCAAACCTGCGTCGTGTCAGTAAGCGCAGCCCGCCCGAAGGCAAATCAGTTTGTCCAGCCGCCGGATGTCCGGCCGCTCGAATCGTTGGCCGGTGAATCAGTCTTGAGCGGGGTGGTGTTATCTCGCTTTCCCCATGCGTATCGGTTACGGGCTTCGCGACAGGGGCGATTGAAGCAAAAAAATCCCGGGATCCAAGACCGGCCGAGTAGGGAATGGCCGAAAAAGCCGGTAGTTTAGAAAGACCTTGTTAACCTCGCTAACTAACGGATTTTCAAGAAAATTCTTAACGTACTGTAAAAGCGGTAATCGGCCGCCTGCGCACTGTGTGTTGTTTCCGCAACAAACCGAAATGAAGCATATACGTAAATGCTATTTATCGGATGTTGGCGATTGCAAGCGGCGAAACCTTTTGTATTTTCACCACCAGAAGCGAGGCGGTGGATCGTTTGGCTTCTAAGAACACGGGAATGGGGCAGGGAATGCTGTCCTTCAGCGAAAGTACCCAGACCCACTTAAAAACTTTGACTGGAGGTCAACCATGAACATCAAGAGCCTTCTGATCGGCTCCGCTGCGGCTCTCGCAGCAGTATCCGGCGCTCACGCTGCCGACGCTATCGTCGCTGCTGAGCCTGAGCCCCTGGAATACGTTCGCGTTTGCGACGCTTTCGGCACCGGCTTCTTCTACATCCCCGGCACCGAAACCTGCCTGAAGTTCGACGGTTACATCCGTTTCCAGACCGACTTCGGCCGTAACAAGTCCGGCACGTCTGACTGGGATTCGTTCACGCGCGCTCAGTTCAACATCGACACCCGCACCGACACCGAGCTGGGCGCTCTGCGCGGTTACATCGGCTTCCGCGGCCAGGCCGACAACGACAGCAACCGTGGCGTTGTTGTTGACCAGGCTTTCATCGAACTCGGCGGCCTGAAGGTCGGTTACTACTACAACTGGTGGGATGACGGTCTCTCCGGCGAAGTTGACAGCCTCAGCTCGAACCAGACTCGTCTGAACGCTATCCGTTACACGTACGACGCTGGCTCGTTCTACGTTGGCGTTGCAGTTGAAGAACTCGAAGCTGCTCGCGGCGGTTCCAACATCTCTGACGACTTCGTAAAGGGCGGTTCGTTCGAAGGCCCGAACAACGTTGGTATCTCCGCTATCATCGGCGCTAAGTTCGGCGGCGTAAACGCTAACCTGCTCGGCGGCTACGACACCGACGCAGAAGAAGGCGCAATCCGCGGTATCGTCACGGCTGACATCGGCCCGGGCACGCTTGGCCTCTCCGGCGTTTGGGCTTCTGGCGCGAACAAGTACTACGAAGAGTCCGAGTGGACTGTTGCTGCTGAATACGCAATCAAGGCAACCGACAAGCTGACCATCACCCCCGGCGTTCAGTACTTCGGTACGATCGACATCGGTGCTGACAACCAGTTCGTTGGCGACCGCGATGCATGGCGCGCTGGTGTAGCTGTTGGCTACAAGATCACCCAGGGCCTCTCTACGCTCGTTTCGGTTAACTACCAGGACGTCGACGGCACCGAAGGTGTTGACACCGGCGCTGGCGACAGCTGGGTTGGTTTCGTTCGCCTTCAGCGCACGTTCTAATCTGATCTGACATTGTCAGTGATGGAAAGCCCGGCTCTCGAGCCGGGCTTTTTGTTTGAATGGCATCTTGATTGGGTGGGCATCGCGGCGGGCGGTGAGATCGTGACGGCGTTTCGATTTTCTGCAGCTTTATCCTCAGAGCCGACCGCTATGCATGTCCATCGATTCGTTCGGTATTGGGGAGACTTGAGTCGGTTAAGGAATCCGAAGCTGCGGGCTTTTGCTTTTCGGTCAGTTTTTTCTTGCAGAAGTAGGGTCCTCTGCACATTGCAATCGTCTTTTGAACAATTTTCAGTGGCCTGATCGTGTCCAGATTCAGGTGATCTCGTGGGTTTTCTCAGGACGGATTTTTCGAGCCTCTTGTTAAGTTACTGAAAAGCATAAGTTATTAACGTTTTTTTAACGAATGGGGTCCCGTCGGTTAGAATTGTAGCTATTTCGCAACAATGAAAAACTAAGGACACCTTACTGTCTTCCTTCTGTCATGATTAGGATTGCCTGTGCGGCCGGTTTTGGCTCTAATCATCTCCATAAGCGGCACGCATTTCTGAAGTGCTTTCCCACCCGCTGCTTAGAAGATTAAGCGTTTGACTGGAGGTCAACCATGAACATCAAGAGCCTTCTCATCGGCTCCGCTGCAGCTCTCGCAGCAGTATCCGGCGCACAGGCCGCTGACGCTATCGTCGCTGCCGAGCCCGAGCCCCTGGAATACGTTCGCGTTTGCGACGCTTTCGGCACCGGCTTCTTCTACATTCCCGGCACCGAAACCTGCCTGAAGTTCGGCGGTTACATCCGTTTCCAGACCGACTTCGGTCGTAACGAATCCGGCACGTCTGACTGGGATTCGTTCACGCGCGCTCAGTTCGAAATTGACACCCGTACCGACACCGAGCTCGGCGCTCTGCGCGGCTTCATCGGTTTCCGTGGCGAAGCTGACAACGACAGCAACCGTGGCGTCAACGTCGACCAGGCTTTCATCGAACTCGGCGGCCTGAAGGTCGGTTACATGTACACCTGGTGGGATGACGATCTCTCCGGCGAAACCGACATCCTGTCTTCGAACTCCACCCGTGCAAACGCTCTGCGTTACACCTACGATGCCGGCTCCTTCTACGCTGGTATTTCGGTTGAAGAGCTGGAAACCCCGCTTGACGACGTTTCGAACCTCGGCATTGCCAAGGGCGGCTTCATCGAAGGCCCGAACAACGTTGGTATCAGCGGTATCATCGGTGCCAAGTTCGGCGTAGTTAGCGCAAACCTGCTCGGCTCCTACGACACCGACCAGGAAAACGGTGCAATCCGTGCAATCGTCACGGCTGACATCGGTCCGGGCACGTTCGGTCTCTCTGGTGCATGGGCTTCCGGCGCAAACTCTTACTACGAAGAGTCTGAGTGGACTGTTGCTGCTGAATACGCAATCAAGGCAACCGACAAGCTGACCATCACCCCCGGCGCTCAGTACTTCGGTACGGTTGACATCGGTGCTGACAACGACTTCACCGGCGACCGCGACGCATGGCGCGCTGGCGTAACGTTCGACTACCAGATCACGCAGGGCCTCGCTACCAAGGTTGCTGTTAACTACCAGGACGTTGACGGCACCGAAGGTGTTGACAACGGCGCTGGCGACCAGTGGACTGGTTTCGTTCGCCTTCAGCGTTCGTTCTAATCTGATCTGACGCAAGTCAGTGATGGAAACCCCGGCAGAAATGCCGGGGTTTTTCGTTTGACGGAGTTTGGCGCAACGGAGCGTTAATTCGGACGCGGAAAACAAAAAAGCACCGGGCGAACCGATGCTTGAATATCTTTAAAATCGTCAGCGGCTGGGGAAAGAATACCGCCTTTACCCCGCGCGCCCATGGCGCAGGTCGTCAACGATATCGGCCTGTTGCCCGAGCCTCGTCTTGTAGACCTGATAATTCTCCATCACCCGCTGCACGTAATTGCGGGTTTCGGGGAAGGGGATGCGCTCGATCCAGTCGACCACCTCGTCGATTGGCTTGCCGCGCGGGTCGCCATAACGGGCGATCCATTCCGGCACGCGCTTGGGCCCGGCATTATAGGCGATGAAGGTGAGGATATAGGAGCCGCCGAAACTGTCGATCTGCTCACCGAGATAATGCGCGCCGAGCGTGGCGTTGTAGCCCGCATCTGTGGTCAGCCGAGCCTGGGTGTAGGGCAGGCCATGGCGTCCAGCCACGCCCTTGGCGGTTCCAGGCAGCAGTTGCAGCAGGCCGCGCGCATTGGCGGCGGAAACGGCGGCCGGGTTGAAGGCGCTTTCCTGCCGGGCAATTGCATAGGCAAGCGCCTTGCCGGAGCCGGCAATATTGGCGCTGGCAGGAATGACACCGAGCGGATAGGCGAGAGCTGCGGCATCGATGCCGCGGCTGAAGGCCGTCTTGCCGATTTGCAGCGAGACCTGATGATTGCCGTTTCCTTCCGCCCGCGCCGCCAGAATGGCGAGTTCGCCGGGGCTGTCGAGTTGTTCCGCCAGCGAACGATAAAGGCTGTCGGCCCGCCAACCGTAACCGGCCGCTTCCAGCCGGTCGATGGCGCGCACGGCTTCGCGGCCGGCGAAACGTTCGCGGTCACCGCTGCTGGGGCTCGGATAGGTGACGTTTAGTGTTTTTGCACCGATTCGCGCGGCGGCAAGCTGGCCATAAAACGTGCCGGAATGAGCGGCGGCTTTGGTGAAGAAGTCGCGGGCATCCCCCGGTCCGCCGGCTTCCGCCGCCCGCCCGAGCCAATAATAGGCGCGCGACGCCGAAAGCGGCCGGTTCGAAGTCTGAAGCAGCGTGTTGAAGTGGCGCGAAGCCGTGGCCGGATCGCGCAGCGCTCTTAGCGCATACCAGCCGGCATGGAATTCCGCATCGGCAACATCGACGGCGGAGGTGGCGGAATGATTGGCGACGATGCGATAGGCCTCGGCGAAATCGCCGAGATCCGCGACGCCGCGCGCAATGATGCGCCGCTCGTTCCACCATTCGCCCGGATTGACGAGCTTGGCCGTTTCCTTCGGGGCCTGCCGCAAAAGCACGGCGGCTTCGGGATATTTCTGCTGGTTGCGCAGGTTTTCCACCCGCGCGAAAAGATAGGCGGGGTCGCTGCGCCAGGAGGCATCGACCTTGCCGATGAGCGCAGTCGCAGTAGTGGATCGCTGCAGCACGGCTGCCCAGGCATTGTAAAGTGACTGCGCCTTGCCGAGATCGCCGAAACGCTTCGCCTGACCGATGCGGCTGCGATACATCAGGTAATCCATGCGCGCTTTATGATCGGCGGGCGTGAGATAGGTGGGAAACTCGGCAAGAACACGGTCTTCCATGTCCTTGTCCATACCTTCGCTGACCCAGAGCTGGCGAATGAGACGCTGCGATTCCGCACCCTTGCCGGAGGAGGCGAGCGCCTTGGCGAGCACCACGCTGCCTTCCGCGGTTTCCGGCCGGCTGTTGCCGAAGGCGGCAAGCACCTCCGACGCCGGCGGATCTTCTCGGTAAAGCGCTTTTTCGGAATTGGCGCGCAGGGTGGCAGCCCCCGGCCAGCCGGAGAGCTCGCGCTGCGCGGCGGCGATTTCGGCGGAGGCGACGTCCTTCTGGCCGGAAACGGCGATTGCCCAGGTAAGGATATGGCGGTCGAGGCTGCCGGTCGGCATGGTGTTGCGCAACGCAATCGCGCGGGCCGCATCGCGGCTGGAAAGCGCGTCGAGACCGGCCTTCAACTGACTTGCATCGTCGGGGCGGTCGAGGCGCGGAATGGCGCCGGTGATCTCGGGCGAGGCCGGCATGAAGGCCGGAACGGTCGGCGCATTCGGCTTGACATAGGGAAGCGGGGCCGCACCTTCCGGCAGCGGCCCGGCCAATGCGTTCCAAACGGTTGCGGCAAGGCCCGCCGCCATCAATCCCCAGACTGTCTTTTTCATGCCGTTCTTCATCGTGTAACGGAATTGCCGACTTTCTTGTAATATCGCTACATTGCAACGGGATTGCCGAAAACGGTCTGATGTCCCACCCGGAAATCTTGGGATTTCAGGCTTAATGAAATGTTAATCGCCGCCCTGCAATTCAATCAACTTTTATTCACCGGCCCGCGAGCCACGTTTCTTTTCGGCGCCTGCTTTTTCTGCTCGCCGATCACGGCCCGGAGACTGTCACACTTCCGACAATTTCGGACAAAATAGGCTTCCTTTGCGCTTGTCGGCGCCAAGGGCTGGCACTAATGTGTGCCGGTTTTAACCATCGAATGCGGCCGAAGCATGAACCGGCTCGGCGCCAGGAGCTTTGCATGTTCAAGGGATCAATTCCCGCCCTCATTACCCCGTTCACGGACAATGGCGCCGTGGACGAACAGGCATTTGCCGCCCATGTGGAATGGCAGATCGCCGAAGGCAGCAACGGACTTGTGCCCGTGGGCACGACGGGGGAATCTCCAACCCTCTCCCACGACGAGCACAAACGTGTCGTCGAGCTGTGCATCGAGGTAGCGGCGAAACGGGTTCCGGTCATTGCGGGCGCTGGCTCCAACAATACCGATGAGGCGATCGAGCTTGCGCTGCACGCGCAGGAAGCCGGCGCGGATGCGCTCTTGGTTGTCACTCCCTATTACAACAAGCCGACCCAGAAGGGCCTGTTCGCGCATTTTTCCGCTGTCGCCGAAGCGGTGAAGCTGCCTATCGTCATCTACAATATCCCGCCGCGCTCGGTGGTGGATATGTCGCCCGAAACCATGGGCGCGCTGGTCAAGGCGCACAGGAACATCGTCGGCGTCAAGGATGCGACCGGCAAGATCGACCGCGTTTCCGAACAGCGCATCTCCTGCGGCAAGGATTTCATCCAGCTTTCGGGTGAGGATGGCACGGCGCTCGGTTTCAACGCCCATGGTGGCGTCGGCTGCATTTCCGTCACCGCCAATGTCGCGCCGCGCCTCTGTTCGGAGTTCCAGGCGGCGATGCTCGCCGGCGATTATGCCAAGGCGCTGGATTATCAGGATCGCCTGATGCCGCTGCACAAGGCGATCTTCATGGAGCCCGGCGTCTGCGGCACCAAATATGCGCTGTCGAAGACGCGCGGCGGCAATCGCCGGGTCCGTTCGCCCTTGATGAGTACGCTGGAACCGGCAACGGAGGCGGCCATCGATGCGGCGCTGAAGCACGCCGGCCTGATGAACTGAGACAGGTCCGAAAGCGTTTAAGGCGCGCCATGAACCGCTTCGCAACAGAAGCCGTTCGGCGCGCCTTTTCTTTTCGCGGCGACAACATTAAATAGGGGTTCGAAAACCGCTCTCGGCGGTAAGCCGAAGGCGCAATAAGAAAAACAAGGGATTGAAATATCATGGCCCCCAAAGGCAGCCAGCGCGTGGTGAACAAGATCGTTGCGGAAAACCGCAAGGCTCGCTTCAACTACGAAATCATCGACACCTATGAGGCAGGGCTCGTGCTGACTGGCACCGAGGTCAAGTCGCTGCGCGAAGGCAAGGCGAATATCGCCGAATCCTACGCATCGGACGAGGGCGATGAAATCTGGCTCATCAATTCCCACCTGCCGGAATATCTGCAGGCCAACCGCTTCAACCACGAGCCGCGCCGTCGCCGCAAGCTGCTTTTGAGCAAGCGCGAGATCAACCGTCTGCGCGCCGGCATCAACCGTGAAGGCATGACGCTGGTGCCCTTGAAGATCTATTTCAATGACAGGGGCCGTGCGAAGCTGGAACTGGCGCTCGCCAAGGGCAAGAAACTGCACGACAAGCGCGAGACGGAGAAGGAGCGCGACTGGAACCGGCAGAAATCGCGGTTGCTGAAGGGTGGCAATGCCTGAGCGGCAGGAAATTTAGCGGTGTAGAGGGTGGCGGCCTTTCGCCACTTGTCTTCCGTCATGCCGGACTTGATCCAACATCCAGCCATGGCGCGTCTGCGCCGTGGAAAGAGTCCTTTCAGCCCAGGTACTTGGGCTGGCGGGATCCCGGCTCAAGGCCGGGATGACGGGAGTGTGTTGCTGCCCGCTGCTCCCGTCACGCCGCCCGGTACGTCCGCTCCACATGCGCCTTCGTCGTCGAAACGCTGAACCGGCTGACAAGCGCGGCGAGATTGGCGCTGACATCGCTCAGATTATGCGTCGCCGCATTCGTCTCTTCCACCATGGCCGCATTCTTCTGGGTCAGGTTGTCCATGCTGTTGATGGCGGCATTGATTTCCTGAATGCCGACGGACTGTTCCTGCGCCGCCTTGGTCAGCGAGGCGATATGTTCCTGGATGTGATCCACCTTGTTGCCGATCGTATTCAAGGATTCGCCCGTCTTGTTGACCAGTGAAACACCCTGCATCACGTCTTCGGAAGACTTGGCGATCAGCGTCTTGATTTCCTTCGCGGCGGTGGCGGAGCGCTGTGCGAGTTCACGCACTTCCTGGGCGACGACGGCGAAACCCTTGCCGGCCTCGCCGGCGCGCGCGGCTTCCACACCGGCATTCAGCGCCAGAAGATTGGTCTGGAACGAAATCTCGTCGATGACGGAGATGATCTGGGTGATCTTCTGCGATGAGTCCTCGATGGCCCCCATTGCTTTCACCGCTTCCGTCACCACATCGCGCGAGCGCGCGGCTTCAACGGCCGAGCTTTCGACAATAGCCTTCGCCTCTTCGGAACGCTGTGCCGACAATTTGGAAATGGTGGTGATTTCCTCGACGGCGGCGGCGGTTTCCTCAAGGGCGGCGGCCTGCTGCTCCGTCCGGCGGGCCATATCGTCGGTCGCGGAAGTCAGCTCGCGCGTATTGCCGGAAATCTTGTTCGCTTCTTCGACGATCTGCGCAAATGCGCCGGAGAGATTGCCGACCGCAGCGTTGAAATTGGCGACAAGCCCTTCGAATTGCGGTGCGGTCTTTTCGCCGATGCTGGAGGTGAGGTCGCCATTCGCCAGCCTGTCGAGGGCGCTGTTGAGCAGTGCGAGAACGTGCTCCTGCTCCTTCTTCATCTGCGCCTGCTCGGCTTCCACCTTCTGCCGCTCGGCGGCCAGCACGTCGAGATAGACGGAAATCGAATAATCCATGTCGAGAAGGGCGGCCTTGATGGTGGCCGACAAGGCGTCCTTCACCTTCTTGGCCTTCTTTTCCATGAAAAAGCCCTTCAATTCGGACTCGACCAAGGCCTTGACGATGCCGTCGAGCATCAGGGCATAACCGCCGATGTACCATCTCGGCTCCAGCCCCAGTCTCGCATGGGTGCGGCCGATGGCGGTTACGGCATCGGTATAATCCGCATTGAATGTGCCGGAAGCGATCCTTGCCCAGTGTTTGAGCTGCATGCCCTTGGCGTGCTGCATATGCGCGTCGTTGGCGAAAAATTTCGCCGTCTCCGGCACTGAGCGAACCTTCGCGTAAAAACGATCCAGAGATGCATCGAGAGAGCCGGTGATGACGCCCTTCATGTCTGAAAGATTTTGCCGCTGCTCGTGGCCGAACCCCAGAAAATTCAGTCTTTCATCGAGCTGTCGGTCGGTTTTTGTCTGGCCATGCATGTCTAGTCATCCTGCTTTGACACCCAAATCACGTCGCTGGTGCCGTTGCGTGATTTAGACACGTCTAAAATTAACCAAGATATAATTTCGACTGGTCGGATTTGACGGTTGTTAATTCAAAGGGGAATTTTTGCCCTGCCGGCAGGGTGTCAAACAAAAACGCGCCCGTCTTTGCGACGGGCGCGTTTCTGAAATATCGGCCATGCGAAAGCCGGGATCAGATCGTTTCCGGGCTTTCGGCGTGCCGGGCAGGGCGCTCGTTCGGGTCGCGCCCTATCTCGGCCTTCAGCGTCATCAGATCGATGAAGTGATCGGCCTGGCGACGCAGGTCATCGGCGATCATGGCGGGCTGCGTGGCCATGGTGGAAACCACGGAAACCTTGCGGCCCTTGCGCTGCAGCGCGTCCACCAGCGTGGTGAAATCGCCATCGCCGGAGAAGAGCACCAGATGATCGACCGTCTCGGACTGTTCCATGGCATCGACTGCCAGTTCGATATCCATGTTGCCCTTGATCTTGCGGCGGCCGAGAGCGTCGGTGAATTCCTTCGCCGGCTTCGTCACGACCTTGTAGCCGTTATAATCCAGCCAGTCGATCAGCGGGCGGATCGAGGAATATTCCTGATCTTCGATGAGCGCGGTGTAATAATAGGCGCGCAGCAGATATCCACGCTTTTGAAACGCCTTCAGGAGCTTGCGGTAGTCGATATCGAATCCCAGGCTTTTCGATGCTGCATAAAGATTGGCTCCGTCTATGAAGAGCGCAATTTTCTCCCGTGGATCGAACATTCCATCCCATTCCTTTTTTTGGAAAGGCCATTATCTGGCTTTTATATCCGGTCGATAACGCAAAAAAACATGTCGTATCAACGAGCTTTGCGTATCGCCGTTGCGTTTTAAGTAAGCTACCTTCCCCCTTATTCCAAGACAATTCTTCTAGACATTTTGTTCATCAGACGCCAAAGGTGGGCAATAAGGTGCCAAAAGACGCCAAAGACAGGAAAAACTTGAATTCCGCGGCCAATGGCTGTATCGGAAGCTGGAAAGCATCGTCGCGAGAAATCTTGAATGTTTTTCGCAAGGCACGAAGCGCAGATTCAATAGGTTAGAGCAACCCTTGTGCACCCCGAACATCGCACGGCGCTCTGATCCACGACATTACGACCCGCAAAGGACAGGCAATGGCCCGCGTCACAGTTGAAGATTGCATTGATAAAGTAGACAACCGTTTCGAGCTGGTGCTTCTCGCCAGCCACCGTGCGCGCCAGATTTCTCAAGGCTCCTCCATCACGGTTGACCGCGACAACGACAAGAACCCGGTTGTGGCGCTGCGCGAAATCGCCGACGAGACGCTGTCGCCTGACGACCTGAAGGAAGACCTGATCCATTCGCTGCAGAAGCATGTGGAAGTGGACGAGCCCGAGCCCGATCCGGTCACGCTCGCCGCTGCCGCTGCCGACAGCGAGGAAGACGACCAGCCGGAAACCGTTACTTTCGACCAGATGTCGGAAGAAGAACTGCTGGCCGGCATCGAAGGCCTTGTGCCGCCGGAAAAAAATGACGACTATTGATAGGATTTTATGATGCCTTTGGCAGGCGGCGGTTACCGTCTGTCAATAGTTGCCGTCATAATCTGATCCCTATTGATGCAGCATTGTGCGCCGACCCTCAGGTTGGCGCGCTTTCTTTTTGTGGAATATCGCATGATGCGGCAATACGAACTCGTCGAGCGGGTTCAAAAATATAAACCGGATGCGAATGAGGCCCTGCTGAACAAGGCCTATGTTTACGCCATGCAGAAACACGGCCAGCAGAAGCGGGCCAATGGCGACCCCTATATTTCGCATCCGCTCGAAGTTGCCGCGATCCTCACCGAAATGCATCTCGACGAATCGACCATCGCGGTGGCGTTGCTGCACGATACGATCGAGGACACCACGGCCACCCGCGCCGAAATCGACGAGCTCTTCGGTGAAGACATCGGCCGGCTGGTGGAAGGGCTGACCAAGCTTAAGAAACTCGATCTCGTCACCCGCAAGGCCAAGCAGGCCGAAAACCTGCGCAAGCTGCTGCTTGCCATTTCCGATGACGTGCGTGTTCTCCTGGTCAAGCTCGCCGACCGCCTGCACAATATGCGCACCATGGAATATATGCCGGCCGACAAGCGCAGCCGCATTTCCGAGGAGACGATGGAAATCTATGCGCCGCTCGCCGGCCGCATGGGCATGCAGGATATGCGCGACGAGCTGGAGGACTTGTCCTTCCGCTATCTCAACCCGGAAGCCTACGAGACGGTGACCAACCGCCTTCAGGAGCTGGAAACGCGCAATGAAGGGCTGATCAAGAAGATCGAGGACGAGTTGCGCGAGCTTCTCGTGGCGAACGGCCTCATCGGGGCCAACGTCAAAGGGCGTCAGAAGAAGCCCTATTCGGTGTTCCGCAAGATGCAGTCGAAGTCGCTCTCCTTCGAGCAGCTTTCCGATGTTTACGGTTTCCGCATTCTGGTGGACGACATTCCCTCCTGCTACCGGGCGCTGGGCATCGTGCACACCCGCTGGCGCGTGGTGCCGGGCCGCTTCAAGGATTACATCTCCACCCCGAAGCAGAACGATTATCGCTCCATCCACACCACCATCGTCGGCCCGTCGCGCCAGCGTATCGAGCTGCAGATCCGCACCAAGCGCATGCATGAGATCGCTGAATTCGGCATCGCCGCCCATGCGCTTTACAAGGATGGTGAAAACGGGGAGGGCGATCTGCTCTCGCCGGAATCGAATGCCTATTCCTGGCTGCGCCACACCATCGAATCGCTGGCCGAAGGCGACAGCCCGGAAGAATTCCTCGAGCACACCAAGCTCGAACTCTTCCAGGATCAGGTGTTCTGCTTCACGCCCAAGGGCAAGCTGATTGCGCTTCCGCGCGGCGCGACGCCCATCGATTTCGCCTATGCGGTGCACACCAATATCGGTGACACCACGGTTGGCGCGAAGATCAACGGCCGGATCATGCCGCTCGTCACCCGTCTCAACAATGGCGACGAGGTGGAGATCATCCGCTCCGGCGTGCAGGTGCCGCCTGCCGCATGGGAAGAGGTAGTGGTGACGGGCAAAGCCCGTTCGGCCATTCGCCGCGCCACCCGCATGGCCATTCGCAAGCAATATTCCGGCCTCGGTTACCGTATTCTCGAGCGCACCTTCGAGCGCGCCGGCAAGGCCTTCTCGAGGGAAGCCCTGAAGCCCGTGCTGCATCGCCTGGCGCAGAAGGATGTCGAAGACGCCATCGCCGCCGTCGGTCGCGGTGAGGTCTCTTCGCTCGATGTACTGCGGGCGGTCTATCCGGACTATCAGGATGAGCGCGTCACGGTGAAGATGACCGGCGACGATGGCTGGTTCAACATGCGCAGCGCCTCCGGCATGGTCTTCAAGATCCCCGGCAAGTCGCGTTCGGTGCTTGAGGACGATGGCGCGGCCGAAATGCTGGATGGACCGGACCCGCTGCCCATCCGTGGCCTTTCCGGCAATGTCGACGTGCATTTCGGTGCCGCCGGCGCCGTTCCGGGTGACCGCATCGTCGGCATCATGGAAAAAGGCAAGGGCATCACCATCTATCCCATTCAGGCGCCGGCGCTGCAACGCTTCGACGACGAGCCGGAGCGCTGGATCGATGTCCGCTGGGATCTCGATGAGGCCAACAAGTCTCGCTTCATGGCGCGGGTGATGATCAATGCGCTGAACGAGCCGGGCACGCTCGCCTCGGTGGCGCAGTCGATTGCAACGCTGGACGTCAATATTCGCGGCCTCAACATGGTCCGCATCGGCACGGATTTCTCCGAGCTGGCGCTGGATGTCGAAGTCTGGGATCTCAGGCAGCTGAACCAGCTTCTGTCGCAGCTCAAGGATCTCGATTGCGTCTCGACCGTGACGCGTGCCTTCGATTGAGGCATTTTTGATCCTTTGCAAATACTAAAAGGCCGCTGTTATGCGTTTTGTGCATGGCAGCGGCCTTTTCCTGTCTCTGGTGGTGGAGGCGGTTTGCGACTATTTTCTTCTCAGAAATTGAAGAGAAGGAAACGCGGCGTGCCGGTGGATGAACACCGATGAGAAACGCCAGTTCCAAACCGAAAGGACCGAAAATCATGTTTACTCCGCTTCGCAAGATCGCCCGTGCCGTTCGTGGCAAGACCACCCAGGAACGCGAATTCGAATATCTCAGCGCTTCCGTATCGAATGTCGACCTGGAATTCCGCCAGCGCGAAATCGACCGCGGCCTGTTCCGCCGGTAATGCACACAGCGCATGGCAGCCCGTCGCCATGCGTATGAGATTCGGAGGGTGCGCGGCCGTTGTTGGCGCGCTCGCCCCTGTATCCTGCAAAACTATGTGAATGCGCGCTTCAAGCGGTTGTCCCAAACTGGTTGACCAATACGCCGCAAAAAATCCCGGTTCAGTCCCCTGTCGCAATAGACGACACTAAACTGGGACTGATATCGAAGGCTCGCTATTCACTGTATTCGTGACATCCCGCGTCCGTCATGCCGGACTTGATCCGGCATCCAGGCAGCCCAAGTCCTTGGGCTGGAAAGAGTCTTCTCGCCGCGCAGACGCACGTCGGCTGGATTCCGGCTCAAGGCCGGAATGACGGAAGCGGAGAATACACCTGCAAAAGAAATCCCTGCGTCATCTATGATGCTCTTGGCGTGGCCGGGGGATGAAATAGACTACCCCCATGCCGTTTCGCCGCCGTGAACCCGTTGGTTTTTCAGAGAAGATTCGCGACCTCTTCTGGCCGCGCACGGGTTTTTCCCGTTCGTTGCGCTATATGAAGCTGCGCCTTCTGCGGCTTTCCGCCTCTCCGCATTCGGTTGCCGCCGGTGTCGCTCTCGGTGTCGGCGTGGCGTGGACGCCGTTTCTCGGCGTACATATCATCATCGCCATGGCGCTCGGTTTTCTCATGCGCGTCAATCTCGTGGCGGCGGCGCTCGGCACCACCTTCGCCAATCCGCTGACATTTCCCTTCATCTGGGCTTCCACCTGGGAGCTGGGGCACTTCATCCTCGGCCGGCAGAAGACGGAAAGCGCTGCGCATGTGGATTTCGTGGCGCTGTTCAGCCATCTCGAGTTCCGGCAGATATGGACGCCGGTGCTGGAACCCATGACCATCGGCGCGCTGCTTCCTGCCGTTATCAGCGCGGTCATCGCCTATATCGCCGTTTATGGTCTCATCAGCGGTTTCCAGCGCCGCAAGATGGAAAATCTCGCGCACCGCGCCGCCAACAAGAATGCTTCTCTAGAGCGGGATGGCGAAAAGTGTGAGCGGTTTTCGCCTGAAATCCCGCTCCAACTATGTAACGAGATCAAAACGATTTCAGGTCTATGCGACCTGAAATCGTTTTGATCGAGGAGATGCTGAAATGATCATTGGATTGGGTAGCGACCTGATCGACATCCGCCGCGTTGAAAAATCGATCGAACGTTTCGGCGAGCGCTTCACCCATCGCTGTTTCACCGATATCGAGCGCGCCAAATCCGATGGCCGCAAGAACCGCGCGGCCTCCTATGCCAAGCGTTTCGCCGCTAAGGAAGCCTGTTCCAAGGCGCTGGGGACCGGCCTTGCGAACGGCGTTTTCTGGAAGGATATGGGCGTCGTCAATCTGCCGGGCGGCAAGCCCACCATGGTGTTGACCAATGGGGCAGGGGAAAGGCTGGCGGCGCTGCTGCCCGCCGGCCACCGCGCCAATATTCACCTGACGATCACGGACGATTTTCCTTACGCTCAGGCATTCGTGATTATCGAGGCGCTTCCCGTGAACGGGTAAGACCCGGTGAAGCCGCATTGGCGTCCTATTTACGGACGTGTCACAGAAGCGCTTCCCTTCGGGCTGGAAAGGTTCTAGAGAAGTCGCAGAAATATGAAAGCGTTGCCGGCTGCGTGAAACCGCTTCACCCGCCGCAGGCGCGACAAACAACGGCCCGGAAGCCTTCGTGAAGCCGAAGAAGCCGGGAAACAATCAGGCAGGTCTTTAAGTGTCGGAAAAAGCTGAAAAGAAGCAGAACGCCCTCTGGGAGAACGTCAAGGTCATCATTCAGGCGCTGCTGCTGGCCATGGTCATCCGCACCGTGCTGTTTCAGCCCTTCACGATCCCGTCCGGCTCGATGATGCCGACGCTTCTGGTTGGCGACTATCTTTTCGTCAACAAGTTCTCCTACGGCTATTCGAAATATTCGCTGCCTTTCTCGCCGAACCTGTTTTCGGGCCGTATTCTGGAATTCAGCAAGCCCAAGCGCGGCGATGTCGTGGTCTTCCGCCTGCCGCCCAATCCTGAAGTGGATTACATCAAGCGTCTCGTCGGCCTGCCGGGCGACCGTATCCAGGTGACGAACGGCGTGCTGTTCATCAACGGCCAGCCGGTGCCGAAGCAGCCCGATGGCACCTTCACCTCCGATTACCGCGCCGATCCGGGCGCCAATGTGCCGGTCTTCCGTGAGACGCTGGATAACGGCGTCACCTATGACACGCTCGACCAGTCGCCCGACTCGCGCGGCGACAACACCCGCGAATTCGTGGTGCCGGAAGGCCACTATTTCATGATGGGCGACAATCGCGACAATTCGCTCGACAGCCGTTTCGATGTCGGTTTCGTGCCGGAAGAAAACCTGATCGGCCGCGCCAGCGTCATCTTCTTCTCGCTCGGCAATGACACGCCGTTCAGCCGCATTTGGGAATGGCCGGCCAACATGCGTTGGGACCGCCTCTTCAAGGTTGTGGAATGAGCAAGACCAAGCCGCTTTCGGCGGACGAGATTTCGCGTCTGGAAGCGTTGATCGGATATGAATTCAAGGAAAAGGCCCGGCTGGACCGGGCCTTGACCCATGCCAGCGCGCGCTCCGCCGCCGCCGGCAATTACGAACGGCTGGAATTTTTAGGGGACCGTGTTCTCGGCCTCTGTGTCGCCGAATTGCTGTTCTCCACCTTCCGCAATGCCACCGAAGGCGAGCTTTCGGTTCGTCTGAACCAGCTCGTCAGCGCCGAATCCTGCGCCGCGATCGGCGACGAGATGGGCCTGCATAATTTCATCCGCACCGGCTCGGATGTGAAGAAGCTGACCGGCAAGGCGATGCTGAACGTGCGCGCCGATGTCGTCGAAAGCCTGATCGCCACCATCTATCTGGATGGCGGGCTGGAGGCCTCGCGCAAATTCATTCTGAAATATTGGCAGGGCCGCGCAACCAGCGTGGATGCCGGGCGACGCGACGCCAAGACCGAGTTGCAGGAATGGGCGCATGCCAGATTTGCGGTGACGCCCTCTTACCGGGTTGACGATCGCTCCGGACCGGATCACGATCCCCGCTTTACGGTGACTGTCGAAATTCCCGGCGTAAAGCCGGAAACCGGCGTCGAGCGCTCCAAGCGCGCGGCCGAACAGGTGGCGGCAACAAGATTGCTGGAACGCGAAGGCGTCTGGCAGAAGACCTCCACCCGGAACTGAGCGCCCGGCGAACCGGGTGCTGAACATCGAGCGCATGGCGGACCCTTTGGCCGCATGTTGAATACCTCTGACCTTGAATGGATATCATGACCGATCACGAAAACCCCGCCATGACTGGCGAAGATGCAGCCCTTCCGACCCGCTCCGGCTTTGTGGCCCTCATCGGCCCCACAAATGCCGGCAAGTCGACGCTGGTGAACCGGCTGGTGGGCGCCAAGGTTTCGATCGTCAGCCACAAGGTGCAGACGACGCGCGCCGTGATGCGCGGCATCGCCATTCACGACAACGCCCAGATCGTTTTCATGGACACGCCCGGCATCTTCAAGCCGCGCCGCCGGCTGGACCGCGCCATGGTCACCTCCGCCTGGGGCGGCGCGAAGGATGCCGATCTCATCCTGCTGCTGATCGACAGCGAACGCGGCCTGAAAGGCGATGCGGAGACCATCCTCGAAGGTCTGAAGGATGTCCCGCAGAAGAAAATCCTCTGCCTCAACAAGATCGACCAGGTGAAGCGCGAAGACCTGCTGAAGCTTGCCGCCGCCGCCAATGAGACGGTCGCCTTCGACCGCACCTTCATGATCTCGGCGACCAACGGTTCGGGTTGCGAGGACCTGATGAACTATCTGGCCGCCGAACTGCCGGAAGGCCCGTGGTATTATCCGGAAGACCAGATTTCCGATCTGCCGATGCGCCAGCTCGCCGCCGAAATCACCCGCGAAAAACTGTTCCTGCGCCTGCACCAGGAGCTTCCCTACGCCTCGCATGTCGAGACCGAAAAGTGGGAAGAACGCAAGGACGGCTCCGTGCGCATCGAGCAGGTGATCTATGTCGAGCGCGACAGCCAGAAGAAGATCGCGCTCGGCAAGAACGGCGATGCGATCAAGGCCATCTCCACCGCCTCGCGCAAGGAGCTGTCGGAAATCCTCGAACAGCCGGTGCATCTCTTCCTGTTCGTCAAGGTGCGCGAGAACTGGGGCGACGACCCCGAGCGCTTCCGTGAAATGGGACTGGAGTTCCCGCGGGGGTAACGCGCAGGCGCGATATGCGCGGCGCGAAACCACACCCGCTTCCGTCATCCGGCCTTGAGCCGGAATCCAGCCAGCCCAAGTCCTTGGGCTGAAAAGAGGGTCTCTCGCCGCGCCGACGCGCGTCGACTGGATTCCGGCTCAAGGCCGGAATGACGGGCGGGAAATGTCGCGAACCAACGCGAACGTCGAGATTGCCCAAGCCCTTCGCTTTTGTGTGTTCGAGGCGGGGCGCGACGCAATCCTGGAACGAACTGAATATCTTCACCCACCATCGGGAACCGAATAGGTCCGGGCGGGTTGTTCCAAAACAATTGGGCGCAACCTTTTTCGATGACGGATATTCATGTCGCCAAAAAAACCGAACGGAATTTCCACCACCCCGTGCCAGCAATGTCCCCTGCGCGACCTGCCGCATTTCCGGGATTTTTCCTCTTCCGAGCTGGATTTCGTCTCGCGTTTCAAAACCGGGGAACTTGCGGTGGAAAGCGGCTCCGTCATCCTGATGGAAGGCTCGCACAGCGCCCATCTTTACACCGTTTTGCAGGGCTGGGCTTTCCGCTACAAGACGCTCGAGGACGGCCGGCGGCAAATCCTCAACTATGTCATGCCCGGCGATCTCGTCGGTCTTCAGGGCACGGTGATGGGGGAAATGCAGCATTCGGTGGAGGCGCTGTCGCCGGTAACGCTGTGCGTTTTCGAGCGCTCCCGCCTCAACAACCTCTTCACGGATCATCCGACGCTTGCCTATGACCTGACGTGGATCGCGGCGAGCGAGGAACGCATGCTCGACAGCCACCTCCTCAGCATCGGGCGGCGCACGGCGCTGGAGCGCGCTGCCTATCTGATAGTTTTCCTCTACAGCAAGGCAAAGGCGGTCAACCTCATAAGGGGGAAACGCCGATCCCGGTCACCCAGCAGCATGTGGCCGACACACTCGGCCTTTCCATCGTTCACACCAACAAGACCTTGAGAAAGCTGGTCGATCGCGGTCTCATCCGCTGGACGGACAAGGGCTGTCTGGTGCTGGACGATGCCGGCTTGAGCAACCTGGCGGGTTGGGAAAGCGATGAAAAGCGGCAAAGACCCTTCATCTGATCTTCCTTTGACATGTCTTTTTTAAATGACGGTGGAGCCGTAATTTGCGACTCCTGTCGTGATATCTCACGGGAGAATCGTGTCGGAGACCGCAGCTTCGAGCCGTGCGGTCCTATTTTTTTAGGAAGAAGAAAACATATGGTGCCACAACGGGTTATCATCGTTGAGGATGAATATCTGGTGGCGCTCGATGTCGAAGCGGTTCTCCAGTCCATGGGGGTGGAATCCGTTGCCATCGCCACCACGCTTGCGCAGGCGAGGCAGGCCGTCGAAGAGGGCGGCGCCGATTGCGTGCTTCTCGATGTCAGCCTGACCGATGGCAAGAGTTACGATTTCGCGCGCGGGCTGCGCGATGCGGGCATTCCCTTCGGTTTCGTCAGCGGTTATGGCGACACGACGGGTTTTCCGGATGATCTCATGCACGCGCCATTGCTCGGCAAGCCCTTCGGGGAAAACGAAATTGTCGATTTCGTTCTCAACCTCGTCGGCGTGGTCGACGATGCCGTAAAAGAATAACGTTTTGCCGCCAGATCGGGTATGATCGGTCCTGAATCGAAATCCTGAATCGAAATTCGGACGCGTTTCATGCAGTGGCAGGAAGAGGCAATCATTCTCGGCGTCAAACGCCATGGCGAGACGAGTGTCATCGCCGAGGTGATGACTCCTTCGCGTGGCCGCCATCTGGGGCTGGTGCGTTCCGGCCGTTCCCGCAGCATGCAGCCGGTGCTACAGGCAGGCAACCGGGTTGATGTGATCTGGCGGGCGCGCCTTCACGATCATCTGGGTGAATTCCGCATCGAGCCGCTGCAATTGCGCGCTGCGCAGCTGATGGAAACGGCGACCGCCGTTTACGGCGTGCAGGCCATGGGCGCCTTGCTCAGGCTTCTGCCGGAGCGCGATCCGCACCCGCATCTTTATCAGGCGCTGGATATCATTCTCGACAATCTGCATGACCCCGTCGATGCCGGGGAATTGTTCGTGCGCTTCGAACTGGCGGTGCTGAACGAACTCGGTTTCGGGCTCGATCTTAGCGAATGCGCGGCGACGGGGCTGCGCACCGACCTCATCTATGTATCGCCGAAAACGGGCAGGGCGGTTTGCCGCACGGCAGGTGCGCCCTATGCGGAGCGGATGCTGTCGCTTCCGGCCTTCTTAAGCGAAGGCCAGTCGAAGGCCGCCGATCCTGACAGCCTTGCGGCTGCTTTCCGCCTCACCGCCCATTTCCTCAACCGGCATGTCTACGATCCGCGTGGGCTCAACGAAAACGCCGCCCGCGACGGTTTCGTGCAGGCGGCGCTGAAGGCGCTGGAAGGCCGGGTGATCGAGGGTAGGGCGATGCCGCCCGCCCTCGATAAGGCTGTCTGACTAGGCCATTGCAGGCCGCGGAGCCGGCCGTTCCTGAATGGGCCAATGCACGATGGCCGCGAAAATCCCCATGCCGACGCCCAGCCACCAGACGAGATCATAGGAGCCCAGCCTGTCGTAAAGGAAGCCGCCGAGCCAGACGCCGAGGAACGAGCCGATCTGGTGCGACAGGAACACGACGCCGCCGAGCATGCCGAGATGGCGCGTGCCGAACATGATCGCCACCAGCGCATTAGTCGGCGGCACGGTGGAAAGCCAGAGAATGCCCATCACGGCGGCGAAGATGATGACCGAAAGCGGCGATTGCGGCAGAAGCAGGAAAGCGGTGACAGCAACCGAACGGGCGAGATAGATATAGGCCAGCAGATAGGGTTTCGAATAACGCTGGGCGATGACGCCGGCGGCAAGCGAGCCGATGATGTTGAAGAAGCCGATCAGCGCCATGGCGATGACGGCGTAGCGCGGTTCGATGCCGATATCGCCGAGATAGGCCGGGAAATGCGCGGTGATGAAGGCCACCTGAAAACCGCAGACGAAAAAGCCCGTGGTCAAAAGCAGGTAGCTTTTATGGCCGAGCGCCTCCTTCAGCGCTTCGCCCGCCGTCTGCTGGAACTGCGCCTGCGACTGGCTGCCGGAAGAGGAATTGCCGCGCATCGGAAAGGCGAGCAGCGGCACGAGCATCATCATCGCGGCAAGCCAGACGAGGCTGTCCGACCAGCCATAGGTGGAAATCAGGCCCTGGCTGATCGGCGCGAACAGGAACATGCCGGCCGAACCCGCCGCGGTGCCGATGCCGAAGGCGAGCGAGCGCTGCTGTGGCGTGACATGGCGCGCAAAGGCCGAAAGGATGACGCTGAAGGAGCCGGCGGCAATGCCGAGCCCGACGAGAACGCCGCCGCCGAAATGCAGCCAGAAGGGCGAGGTGCCGAAGGACATGCAGATGAGGCCGGCGGCATAAAGCAGGCCGGAAAGCACGAGCACGCGGCCCGTGCCGTATTTATCGGCAATGGCGCCGAAGAAGGGCTGGCCGAGTCCCCAGAAGAGGTTCTGCAGGGCCATGGCGAGACCGAAGGTGGAGCGGTCCCAGCCGGTATCGGCGAGCATCGGCAGCTGGAAAAAGCCCATGGCCGAACGGGGCCCGAAGGTCATGACCGCGATCAGCGAGCCGGCGGCGATAATCAGCCAGGGCATGGTCTGGCGTGTGGCTTGCGACATGAATATTCCCCCATCGCGGCGCCTCGTCCCAAAAAAAATAGGGACATGGCTTGCCGCGGATTCCGCTACGATGGGATGAATATTATCTTTTGTCAGCCGGTCCCACTAGCGACTTTTCTTGACGGCCACTATTCATGGGATTGATGGAACGCCCTCGCATGCCGGCCACCGGAGAGATGACGATGAAACAGAATATCTACGACGATCCCGGGTTTTTCGAGCGTTACAGCGCCATGCCGCGCTCCGTGGAAGGTCTGCGTCAGGCCGGCGAGTGGCATGAATTGCGCGCTATGTTGCCGGATCTGAAAGGCACGGATTTTCTCGATCTCGGCTGTGGTTTCGGCTGGCATTGTCGTTATGCCGCAGAGCAGGAGGCGGCCCATATCGTTGGCGTCGATCTGTCGGAGAATATGCTGCACCGCGCCGCCGAGATAAATGGCGGGCCCGGCATCGAATACCGTCGCGCCGCTATCGAAGACATCGATTTTCCGCAGGAAAGTTTCGATGTGGTGCTGAGTTCTCTCGCCCTGCATTACGTCCGCGATCTCGACATGGCATTCGAAAAGATTTTCGCCGTGCTGAAATCCGGCGGCGATTTCATCTTTTCCATCGAACATCCCGTTTTCACGGCGCTGGAAAAACAGGACTGGTTTTATGGCGAGGATGGTGAAATCCTGCACTGGCCGCTCGATAATTATCAAAGCGAGGGCGTGCGCCATTCCAACTGGATGGCGGACGATGTGGTCAAATATCACCGCACGGTGTCAGGCATTCTCAACGGTCTCCTGGCCGCCGGATTCGTTTTGAAGCGGCTGGCGGAACCGAGGCCGGATCCCGCTTTGATGGCCGAGCGGCCGGAACTCAGGCACGAAGATCGCCGCCCGATTTTTCTGATCGTCGGGGCGCGCAAGCCGTGAGGCGATGAACCCTCTGTCTACTCATTCCTGTGACGAGGACAGGAATGAGGGAGAGAGGGTGCGCCAGCCTATGAAACTTTTCGCCGTGGGCTGTGGGTTCGGTTTGACCGAACCAGTCGCTTACCGCCGCTTGATCGCCCAGCCTTCCGGCCTTTCCTCGATCACCTTCGCCACATCGCCAACCGACAGCCTGCCTTCGCCACGCGGCGTCACGTTCCAGCCGAACAGCGGGCCGGGCACGCGACGGTCTCCGGACATGCGGATACGGCCCATGGCTTTCATGGGGGAGGGCACATCGCGGGAGCCGGTCGTCTGGTCCTGTGTGGTCATGATGCAGCGGGCGCAGGGTTTGACGAGATCGAAGCGAATGCCGCCGATCTCGATGGCCGCCCAGCGGTCCTCGGCCCATGGCTCGTCCGTATCAAGCACGATATTGGGCCGGAAGCGTTCCATGCCGACCGCGTCCTCACCATTGGCGCGCATATTGTCGTTCAGCGCGGCAAGCGAGGCGGTGGTGGTGACGAGGATCTGGTAACCGTCCGCAAAGGTGACGGGCGTTTCGTTGCCGGTCCATTCGAGGCTTGCAATGCGTTTCGAGGCGTCGTCGAAGAACACCAGCTTCACCTCGCGCCCCAGCCATGCCGAGAGCGTGTCGTTGGTCTCGCCATCGGCGATATTGGCGCTGACGATCGATTTCCACACCGCCACATCCATGCGCTCTCCGGAAGGTCTTGCGAGAACCTCGCCGCCCTTTTCCCGAGAAAGCGCCATGCCGCCATCCTCATGCCGGGCCAGAACCGTGGCAATGGCCGGCAATTCGCGCTGGGTGATGAAATGGCCGGTGGGATCGATGAGCATGGCGCGACGGTCGCCCGGCAGGCCTTCCGCCGAAACAGTGCTTTCGGAGAGGGGAATGCCGCGCGCGCTTTTCAGCGGATAGATGTTGAGTTCGGTCACACGCATCTCGGGTCTCCTCAAATCTCGTCGAGAAACAGGTCCAGCACCTGTTTCAGCCGCTCATGGCGGGCCTTGGCCATCTGCCGGCCCGTCTCGGTGCGAAAGCCGTCGGCCAGCTTGAACAGCTTGGTTTCGAAATGGTCGATGGCAAAGGCGCGGTCGTCAAGCGGCCGCTCCTTCGCCAGCGGGTCGACCGGGTCGTAGAGAGCCGAGCCCATTCGTCCGGCAATATAAAAGCAGCGCGCCGCCCCCACCATACCGATGGCGTCCAGCCGGTCGGCGTCCTGAAGGATTTTTGCCTCCAGTGTCTGCGGCTCTATATTGGCTGAAAAGCTATGGGTGGTGATGGCATGGGCGGCGGCGTCGATATCCTGCCGTTGCCAGCCGAGCGCCTCGAGAATGCCTGAGGCTTTTTCCGCCGCGAGCCGTGAGGCCTGCGCGCGGAGCGGCGAGTTCTTCTCCACCGCCACGCAATCATGCAACAGCACGCTGGCGGCCAGCACGGTGCCATCGCCGCCTTCGCCCGCATGGATGCGCATGGCGTTGCGGAAGACGCGGTGAATATGGGCAAGATCATGCGAGCCGTCGCCCGCATCGGCGGCGTGCGGTATCAAATCCTGCGCAAGCGCCGCATAGGGCGCGAAAGCCTCGGCCGCGATCATGCCTGCGGCTTCCGGGTGAGAATTTTCTGGTAGAACAGGCCGATGCCGATCAGCACCGCGCCGAGCCCGATGAAGGACAGGGCTCTCAGCACGCCTTCAAGGTTGCTCATGTCGATCAGGAAGGCCTTGGCGACGGAGATCAGCACGAAGGCGGCCGATGCCAGACGCAGGCTGCGGGCATTAAAGCGCGAGCCGAGCACCAGCAGCAACACGCCGATCAGCAGCCAGACCACCGAATAGCTATAGGTCTCTCCCTGCAGGAAGCCCTTCCAGTCGGCGATGTTCTCGCCCTGCCAGAAGCGGCGCACGGAAAGCGTCGCCCAGGCAAAACCGAGTGCCGCACCTGCCACCGCCAGCATGCTGACATAGGGCGGCGGACGTTTTCCGCGCGCATAATAGGCAAGGCCGCCATAGGCGAGCGCCGGCAACAGGTAACCGATCAGGAGCAGGTTGAGGAATGGGATGCTGCCGGTATTTTCGCCGGTGAAATAGGGGTTGAGCGTGAAGAAATGCATCGTCAGCACGTTGATGACGGCGATCACGCCGGCAATCATCGAGCCATAGCGGAAGACGGGGCTGGGGCTCTTCAGATCAAGTGTCATCAGCACGCCCGAGAAGCCGATAGTCAGCAGCGTATAGATCGACTGTTCGCCAAGTGTCGGCACGCTGTCATCCAGCGTGCCGCCATTCATCGCGTGGCGGATGAGGATGGCGACGGCGAGAAGCCCCATGACGCTGGCAATCGCCTGCAGGAAGTTCTTCGCCCTGACCCCCGGCCAGTCGCGCAGCAGCCAGGCCGAGGCGACGGCCAGCAGTGCGGGAATGCCGTAACCCGGCAGAAGCGCATTGAAGACCGGCGTGAGCCCAAGATTTTGCGGCCCGACAATGGTGGGTTCCCAGGCGATGCGGCCGAGAACGGCAACGCTTGCCACGGCCATCACCCAGGGCAGCACATCCCAGTTGCGGTAACGGCTTGCCAGCACATAGATGAAACCGATGACCGAAAGCAGAACAGTTGTCACCAGCCCTTCCGTCAGCGTGTGCAGGCTGAGCGCGAAGGCGGCGAAGGAGCCGAGGACTAGAATATTCAGCGGCTTGCGATAGGCCTCGTCGTTCTGTCGGTGCAGCCACTCGGCGCCTGCAAGCAATACCAGTCCGAGGCCGACGCCATAGGCGGCGTGCAGCCAGTCGCGGCCGAGATTGCCGAAAAGGACAAAGCTCGTCGTGCCGATCCAGACCGGGAACAGTGCGATGAGGAACGCCCACAACTTCGCGAAGCTTTGGTCTGCCGGACCTTTTCTTTTGATGAAAGAAAATCCGCACAGCACCAGAATGGCGCCAAATGAAAGGCTCGCGGCGACGTTCGGGCTCGTGCCGATACTCACGGGTGGCAAAGTAACCACGGCGCTTCCATCGAGTAACGGATCGAAGCCGAAAAACCGTTGCCCGAGAAGCGAGATGCCGGTCTGTGCCGTCAGGGCCGCGAAAATTGCCGGCCAGACGGCAAAATGGCGGCTCGCACCGAGTGCAGCGAGCGCGGCAAGGAGTGCTATCATCGCGAATGCGGGATGGATACTCACCCCACCGCTGGAAAGTAGGATGGCGACTGCCGGTAGTGCAGCGGCAAGCGATACGGTGAGACTGATCGCCAGGGACGGCCTCGCAAAAAGGTGTATCAGCCGCATCGCGGTCGTTTCGGCTTTTGCCTCTTCCAGCGCGTAGATTTCGCGGTTGGTTTTATCAAACGTATCTCCCGGCCAAAGCCAGATCGTCCCGGCAATCATGAGGAGCAGGGAAAGAACGACAGGCTCGACATTCACCGTTTCGGAAAAGCCGATATATCCCAGCGCCCAGAGGCCGAGGCCGGCATTGGCCAGCGACGGAACCACGGTCCAGCCCTGCCTGCGCGCCGCGGCCGCTGTTGCCAGCCAGGAGATGGTGAGGAACAGGAAGAGCGCCCAGATATTCGGCGTTTCGGTGGAAATCAGCGCCGGCGTCAGCATCGAACCGAGAAGGCCGAGACCGGCCAGCGCCTGCCCGTGCAGCAGCGAAAGCCCGATGGTGGCGAAGGCGACGAGCCCGAGCAGGCTGAAAGCCGTGCCGGGGCCGATATAGTCGTAAATGCCATAGGCCGCATAAACCACGCCGAACAGCGTCAAGGCGCCGGCCGCCGTCAGCACGCCCGGTATCATGGCGTTGGAATAGGTGGCGGCGATGCCCGGCACCGCCTTGCGGCGGACAGCCTCTCCGGCAAGCCCGAGGGCGAGGCCGAAAATGGCGGCGAGAGACAGCCTGACCGCCGGGCTGAGCAGCCCCGATTCGATCGAATATTTGACGAGGAAAATACCGCCAAGCGCCAACGCCAGCCCACCGGCCCAAACGGCCCAGCGCGCGCCGAGCAGGCTTTCGAAGCTTTCCTTCGTTGCCGGTGATTCGACAGTCGTTGCGACAGGTGCGGGCTGTGCTTCTTCGCGCGCGACCTCTTCCGTGGCTGCGGCTTCTTCTGGCTCGGATGCGTATTCAGCTTGGAAGGCTGTTGCTCCCGGCGCGGTTTCGCTTTCCGTTTCCGCTGCGAAGTCTGGTTTTTCCGTGGATTCCGCGCTTTCCGCCTGCGCCGCCACAGGAGACGTCACGCCCGCAGCCATCAGCCGCTTGAGACTGAGAACTTCCCGTTCCAGCGACTTGATTCGACTTGAATTGCGGATGCTCGCGACCAGCGTGTAGATGAAGGCCGCGACGAGGGCGAGGATAAACAGCGGGATTTCCAAACGGACTCTCCAATTACGAAGCTGTTTTTAAAGCCCTTTTGGTGAATTTATGCAAGGCCCGGTTGATGACGGATGCGGCTGGCGAGGGAGTAAGCCGCTTGTTTCTTCTCCCCGCCGTCCGCGGCAGCTGGATGAGGGGGCAAGCTCTCAGTTTATCGCTGCGTCGCCCCTCGGCTCATGCGTATCGCTCGAAAATCAGGAAGCAGCCGCCAGCCAGTGCCGTGCCGTTTCGATATCGGCAAGCCCGAGCTCATGCCCGTCCTCGACCGTTTCCATTTCGGCTCTTGCACCGCTCGCCGCCAGCCGGCCCTGCAATTTGTGCGCCTTGTCGAGATATTTGTCCCGTTCTCCCGCCACAAGCAGGAAATTGCGGCCGGAAAGATCGGTCTGCGGCCATGTTTCCAGAACCGGCATCGGGCGATAGAGCAGGGCGTCTCCGGCAAGTTCGGGATAAAGCGCGGCAAAGGCCGCGTAGAAATTTGCGCCATTGGAATGGCCGATAAACCGCAGTTTCGAACGGTCGAGACCATAGGACCGTATCGCTCCCTCCACGAAGTCGGCGAAGGCTTCCGCTTCCGAGGCGATATCCTTCTGGTCGAAGCTGAAATCGGGATAACGGCGGAACCAGCGGGCGATGTCTTCCTCCGTGCTGCGGCCGCGCACGCCGAGAAGGGTGGCGCGCGGCGCTGCCCGGTGCGCCAGCGGCATCAGGCTGGTTTCGCTGCCACCGGAACCGTGCAGCAGGATGATGGTGCTGCCATCCGGCTCCTCGGGCGTGTAGAAACGGTGCACGAAAGGCAGATCGCGATAGACGATGCGCTCTTCGCCCGGCATTGCAAATTGCGGCAGGGCGACACGCACATCCGCCTCATCCTTCATGAAGAGCGGCGGGATGAACAGTTTTTCCCCGAGCGATTCCAGCGGTTCGTCCACCGTCATGCCCGGCCCGTCGGTCGCCATTTCGATCAGCACGCCGCCCGGTTCGCGGACATAGAGCGAGTGGAAATATTTACGGTCATGCGCATTGGTGGTGCTGGAATTCAGCGATTTCAGCCCGGTATGAACCGCGTTCAGCTCATCCATGTCCTTCGCCCGGAAGGCGATATGATCGACGGTGCCGGTGCCCGGCGCACTGGACCAGAAGCCGGTGGCGTCGCGCACATCGATAATGTCGCCGCTTTCGGAAACGAGCCGGCGGATTGCGCCCGCCTGGCTTTCCTGCCGGTAACCGAAATGTTTCTCCAGAAACGCCACGGTTTCTTCCGGCACTTCGCTCAGCACCGTCGCGCCATAGATTCGGCGAATGGCGTCCTCCGCGGAAATATCGTCCGTCACATGCGGCGTGGCATCGGCAAAGGCATGGGTGCCGACCAGCTTGACGATCAGGCCGTCGGGATCCTTCAGCCGGATGACCGGAGCGCCGAACTCATCGGAGGGGCCTTCCGCCCGGATGCCGAATTTCAGCGCCCGCGTCAGCCAGAAGCCGATGGCGGCGGGATCGATGGCCACGGAAATCTCCAGCGTCTGGCCATAACCGACACGGCCCTGGCCGCCATCTTCCCAGACGAGAAAGGTGAGAAGCGAGCCGGGCGAGGCGATATCGTCGCCATAAAGCAGGTGCAGCTGCATGGCGTCTTCGAAGCCGGCCGTGCGCTTGGCCAGCCTCAGGCCCAGAAAGCCGGCGTAAAAATCCACATTCGCCTGCACCTTCCGGGTAATCATGGTGATGTGGTGTATGCCCAGTGCAGAATTCATCTTGCCGTCCCGCTGTTTCGCCTGCTGTTCGTGGCCCTATTTGTCGCACGCTGCCCCTGATCCGCAACCCCGGCAAATGAGAACGCTGTGTTCTCTGCGTGAACGATCCCGCTTTCGCTTCGTTGCATGCGCGATGGGCAAAATGCCGGCTTTTTGCCTGCCCTGTGCGCGTTTGTGCATATAAAATAAGCATACAAAATAACGGCTATTTTGTATGCAATTTTATCTTGCCTTGAGGGCTGGAATTGGGTCTTATGCAACCAATCCAACAAAACCATCAGGGGGAATAGATGATTTTAACGCGCAGGTTGTTGACCAGGGCTCTGGCCATTGCCGCCATCGGTGTAACCGCTGGTTTTTCGCTGCCGGTCGCCGAGGGGCGGGCCGAAACGCCGGTGAAATTCACGCTCGACTGGAAGTTCGAAGGCCCCGCCGCCGGTTTCCTGCTGGCGCTCGACAAGGGTTACTTCAAGGCTGAAGGCCTCGATGTCACCATCGATAGCGGCAACGGCTCGGTGGAAGCCATTCCGCGCGTGGCGACCGGCGCCTATCAGATGGGTTTCGGCGACATCAACTCGGTGATGAAGTTCCTCGACGAAGATCCGAGCCAGAAGATCAAGGCCGTTTATATGGTCTATGAGCGTCCGACCTTTGCCGTGGTGGGCCGCAAGTCGCTCGGTGTCACCGGCGATCCGAAGTCGCTGGAAGGCAAGAAGCTCGGCGCGCCGCCGCCGGATGGCGCTTTTGCGCAATGGCCTGCCTTCAAGCAGGTGGCGGGTCTCGATGACAGCAAGATCAAGATCGAATCGATCGGTTTTCCGGTGCGTGAACCCATGCTCGCCAAGGGCGATGTCGACGCCGTTTTCGGCTTTGCCTTTTCGGTGATCCTCAACCTCAAGAAACAGGGCATTGCCGATGACGATATCTCGACCATCCTGATGGCCGAACACGGCTTGAATCTCTATGGCAATGCGGTGCTGGTAAACACTGATTTCGCAGAGAAAAACCCGGATGCCGTGAAGGGCTTCCTGAAGGCGCTGGCCAAGGGCTTCGCCGATTCCGTCAAGAACCCCGAAGAGGGTGTGGCGGCCGTGCTCAAGCGTAACGAGACGCTCGACAGCGCCATCGAGCTTGAACGTCTCAACATGGCCAATAGCATGAATATCAGGACGCCCTATGTGGTGGAAAACGGCATGGGCGGCGTCGATCCGGCCCGGCTCGCGGCCTCGCTGGAGACGCTCAAGGTGTCCATGGGCCTGAAGGGCAACGTCAAGGCGGAGCAGGTGTTCGACGCGACTTATCTGCCGCCAAGGAAGAACGCATGCTTCCGTAATGGACGAAGTGAGCGGGTGCGGCATGCTCCTTCTCCCCGCCGGGGAGAAGTCCGCGGCAGCGGGATGAGGGGGCAAGCTCTCGGTCTATCGCTGGCGCTGCCCCCTCATCCGACCCTTCGGGCCACCTTCTCCCCGGCGGGGAGAAGAAACAAGCCGCAACGCTGCAGGGTTCAACCGCCCGATCAGCAACTTAAAACGGGAACAGCAATGTCACATCTCGTGGAAATAGACAGCGTCGACATGCGCTATGGCGGCTCCGCCGGCACGCTGGCCGTCTCCGGTTTGAACCTGACGGTCGACAAGGGTGAATTCGCGGCCGTGGTCGGCCCGTCCGGCTGCGGCAAGTCGACCCTGATGAAGCTGGTAACGGGACTGCATATTCCGCAGAAGGGCAATGTCATCGTTGCCGGGCGGCAGGTCACGGAGCCGGTCTCCATCGTTGGTATGGCGTTTCAGAACCCGACGATGCTGCCCTGGCGCACCACGCTTGAGAACATCCTGCTGCCGCTGGAGATCGTCGAGAAACATCGTCGACGCCTGCGCGCCCACAAGGCGGAATATGTCGCGAAAGCCGAGCGTCTCCTGGAAATCGTCGGCCTGAAGGGTTTTGGTTCGAAGTATCCGTGGCAGCTTTCCGGCGGCATGCAGCAGCGCGCCAATCTTTGCCGGGCCTTGATCCACGAACCGGAACTGCTGATGCTGGACGAGCCTTTCGGCGCGCTCGATGCCTTCACCCGCGAGGAATTATGGTGCGTCATCCGCGACCTGCACGCCGCGCAGCGCGTCACCATCATCCTCGTGACCCATGATCTGCGTGAGGCGACATTTCTGGCCGACAAGATTTTCGTGATGAGCGCAAGGCCGGGCCGGGTGCTGGCGGAACACCGCGTGCCGTTTGCCCGCCCGCGCCAGCTCGATATCATGTATGACAAGGGTTTCAACGACATGGTGCAGGCACTGCATGGCGAGATCGCGCAGGCGAGGGTGGCGGCATGAGCGCGATCATGGAAGGCACCGTTGCGGCCGAGCCGCGCAAGCCGCTGATTGCCCGCGTCAACTGGGTGAAAGCCGCCCCCTGGCTTTATACGCTGGCGCTTTTCGTGTTGTGGGAACTGCTGGTCTACGCGCTGAAAATGCCGCCCACCATTCTGCCGTCACCGGTGAGGGTCGGACAGGCCATCGTGCAATATTGGTCGCCGATCTGGAAGAATTCGCTGCAGACGCTTTATACCACGACGCTGGGTTTCGCCATTGCGGTGGCCGCCGGCCTCGCTATCGGCCTTTTCATCGGCTGGTCCAAAACCATCTATGCCGGGCTTTATCCGCTGATGATCGGCTTCAACGCCATCCCGAAAGTGGCGCTGGTGCCGATCCTCGTCATCTGGTTCGGCATCGGCACGGTCCCTGCTGTGTTGACCGCCTTCCTGATCTCTTTCTTCCCCATCGTCGTCAATGTCGCGACCGGGCTTGCCACCATAGAGCCGGAAACGGAAGATGTGCTGCGGGCGCTTGGCGCAAAGAAGATGGACATCATGCTGAAGGTCGGCATTCCGCGCTCCATGCCCTATTTCTTCGGCTCGCTGAAAATCGCCATCACGCTCGCCTTTGTCGGCTCGGTCGTGTCGGAAACCGTCGCCTCCAATTACGGCCTCGGCAACATGATGAGTTCGGCGCAGAGCCAGTTCAACGTGCCGCTCGTCTTTGCCGGCCTCTTGATGCTCGCGGTGGAAGGCATCGTCATGTATGCGATCATGGCCTGGCTTGAAAAGCGCATGACCGGCTGGGCGCATCGCTCCACCATGGGGCAGTAAGGAATGCAGCACGGGCATGAAGAATATGCCCGTGCTGGAATGTCGTGCGAAGTTAATGCGCCGCCATTTCTTCCACGATATCGCCGCCGTCCATCAGGAACGGGTAATAGGTCGGCCAATTGGTCACTTCGTCCAGCAATGCCTTGCGGTCGTTGCCCCAGTAGAGATGGTAATGGCCCGCCTTGACCGGGGCGATGGAGTGATCGCTGAACTGGATGAATTGCGGTGCGGCCTCATCTCCGCCGGTTTTCTTGAAAATGTAGCGGACACCGCGATTGCCCTTCTTGTAGGTCAGGATTTCATGGCCATCGCTGACATAGGTGCCTTCAGCGGGCTTGCCGTCTTTATAAAACACCACGCTGTCGCTCTTGATGACGATGCGGTTCACATCGGTCTTGTAGCCGACTTCGTAATAGGCGCGGTATTCGGCGGCGGTCTTATCGCCATGGGCCGCCTTTTCGGCCATGACGGAATCGAGTGAGCCGTTCAGCAGGTAGGGATAGACCGACTGCCAGTCGCCTTCCCAGTCGGAAAGCGTGCGTGTCTTCACCTGCGCATCCTCGAAATAACCCTTGTAGATCTGCTTTTCAGCCTCGGTCATCTGGTGGCCGTGATCGTGCCCATGGTCGTGGCTGTGGGCTGCGGATTTGTCGCCACCGGCAGCCATTGCAGCGGTCGCCGCCAGCAGCATGGAACCAAGCGCGACTGCGCCGGTGACGCGGGTGAGTATCTTCTGCATTGTTTCGGCCCTCTCATATCGATAAAGATAGTTACGTAATAACATTACGTATCGACCTATAGAGGCCACATTCGCGGGATGCAAGTGTGCGCTCCAATGTGACGCAACGAAAAAGCGCGATGGCTGTTGCAGCCACCGCGCTTGAAAAAGGGGGAGACGTGAGGTCTCAGGCCGGCTGGGCGCTCACTTCCGCCTTGCGCTCGTCGAAGGCAAGTTTCATGGCTTTCGTCACATCGCGGGTCGTCGCGAAATAAGTGTCGCTGCGCACCCAGTAGCGCAATTTGACGGTGGCGCTGTCGGCGCTGACCGAATCGACGAAGGTGACGGGGGCGGGGTCCAGCAAAACCCGGCTCTCCGAGCGCACGACTTTCATCAGCATATCCTGTGCAGCCGCCAGGTCCTCGTCATTCTTGACTGTCAGGCTGAGTTCGTGACGGCGCGAGGGAAAGCGGCTGTAATTGGTGATCGGCACGTTCCAGAGCGTGGAGTTGGGCGCGAGACGGTAAAGTCCGTCGCTGGTCTTCAGCTCGGTCGCAAACAGCCCGATCTCGATCACCGTGCCGCTGACCGTGCTGGTCTCGATATATTCGCCGACGCGGAAGGGGCGCAGCACCAGAAGCATGATGCCGGCGGCAATATTCTGCAGCGTGCCCTGCAACGCAAGGCCGATGGCCAGACCGGCGGCGCCAAGGGCGGCCAGAATGGAGGCCGTCTGCACCCCGAACTGGCCAAGCACCATGACCAGCACCAGAATGAGAACCACATAGCGGATGGCGCCGGCGAAGAAACCGGCGAGTGTCGCATCGAAACCGCGAATGCGCGAGAGGCCCTGAAATGCCCAGCGTTGCAGGAAGGTGGCGGCCAGCCAGCCGATGATCAGCAGCAGAAGCGCACCGACTACCGAGAAGGAATATTGCACCGCAAGCGCGCTTGCCTGCTGCAACGCCGCCTGCGATGCGACGATGATATCCGTTGCCTGTTGTTCCATGAATCATCCCGTGATTTTCATTGCTCTTCAGGGTTGGTAACGACTGGACGCCGTGAGGGTTCCGTCAAAACGGCCTCAGCCGCCAAGCGGCAGCACGAAGGGCACGTTACCATCCGTATCCGCGCCCCTGCCGATTTTTTTGATCGCCGCCACCAACCGGCCATCGCGCCCGAGCAGACGGTCGCCGATGGCGATGATGCGGGCATTGGGCGTGGCATAGGGCGAGACGGCGCGCAGGCGCAGCGCAAGTTCCATCTCATCCTGATCCGGATAAAGGCTGAGCGCGGCGATGACGGCGGCGGCGGGTGAGCGGGAGACGCCCATCCAGCAATGGATGAGCAGCGGCGCGGACTGGTCCCATTGCCGGGCGAAATCGATCAGCTTCAGCACATGTGCATCGTCAGGCGCGATGAGATCGGCGTTGCCCTTGAATGCGATGTCGTTCATGGCAAGCGTCAGATGCCGGTCCGCGGCAATGACGGCGGGACGGTGAAAGGACTGCTCTTTGGCGATCAGCGTCACCATTTCGCGGGCCTTGTGTTTGACGGCCATCTCCGCGATCCGCGACAGCGGCGATACGACAATGGCCGTCATGTCGCGCTCCCCGTCTTGACCGCACGCAGCGCCTCGATGGCTTCGAAACGTTCGATGAACAGCTTTTGGGCTTCGGTTGAGGGCAGGGGCGTCATGTCGAACATGTCGCGGGTAATGCCGCGCGGCAGGCCGAAGAATTTCTGCGCCTCGGCGGTGGAAAAACCGGCAAGCTCCGTCGCCTCGAAAAAGGCGGCGACCGTATCGGCCTTCTTGATGCGGTCCTTCAAGTCTCGCGATGCATGCGGCGGCAGGCCGAAACGAAGATGCACGGCGGCTTCCAGCCGTTTTTCCACGGTCTTGTAACCACCGCCGACCACGGATTTGAACGGTGAGATCATGTCGCCGATGACATATTCCGGCGCATCGTGCAGAAGCGCCATCTGCATGTCATCAGGCGTCGCGCCTGTGCACATGCGGCAGAAGATGGTTTCGACGATGAGGCAATGCTGGGCGACGGAAAAGGCATGGTCGCCGCGCGTCTGGCCGTTCCAGCGGGCAACGCGGGCAAGGCCATGGGCGATATCGGCGATTTCCACATCGAGCGGCGAAGGATCGAGCAGATCGAGCCGCCGGCCGGACAGCATGCGCTGCCAGGCGCGCGGGCTTTTTGCAGGCGTCACTCTCAGTCCTCCGCCCGCGCCGCCGGATCGGCCGCCGGGAAGGAAAGGCCGCTCCAGGCGGGCAGGGCCACGGTCACGGGAACAGTCTCCGCCAGAAGCGGCGTGCCGGATGCGAGCGCATCGGCAATGCGGTCGATCCGAACGATGGCAAGCGCCCTGTTGCCGCAAACGGTTCCGAGCGTGCCGACCGGTTTTCCATCGGCGGTAATCTCCGTCCCACTGGCGGCAAGCGCGCTTTCGGCCGAAACGGTGACGACGCGGCGTCTTGCCGTGCCGCGATGTTTCATGCGCGAGACGACTTCCTGACCGACAAAGCAGCCCTTCTTAAAGGAAACGCCGTCATTCACATCCATCAGCACGTCATGGGGAAAAGCATCCTGCAGCGCATAATCCCGACCGGATTCGGCAATGCCATGCTCGATACGGAGCGCATCATAGCCCGCGCTGTCGCCGGATGCGGACGCGCCCGGTATACGGTAAAGATCGATGCCGGCCTTGCCGAAACGACCATCCCGGATGCCTGCCGTCGGCGCAGTCTCGTTCCAGAAAACGCTCACGCCTTCGACCGTCTCGGCTTTGAGATCGACCGGTGCGCGCAGCTTGTACATGGTCAGGCGGCGCAGCAGCGCGTCCTGTTCGGCGGCGCCCGTTTCGATCAGATAATCCCCGCCATCGCGCCAGATCAGGAAATCGAACAGGATCTTGCCCTGCGGCGTCAGAAGGGCTGCGGCCCGTGCTTCGCCTTCCGGCAGGTTTTCAACGTCTGCGGTGATGAGGTTGTTCAGAAATTCCTCAGCGCCGGTGCCGGAAACCCGGATCAGGCGGCGGTCGGCAAGAAGGGCGGAAGGCATGGCGTCACCGTTCGGTTCGTCGAGACTCTGTGATCTCCGGCAAAAAACAGATGCGCTTTGCCGGAATGCTCATTCCGCACAGTTAGGATTTTTGCCAGAGAACGGCAAGCACCGCGATGCGATCAATCGCCGGCGGTGAAGAACTTCCACTTGCCATCGGGCGAAATGCCGACCCGGTAGAAGCTGTAATTGCCATATTCCTGCATGTCCGCCAGATCGCCCGCCGTGATGATGCGCAGAAGCTCCACCTTTTCCGGCGCAGTCAGCGTATTCAGCGGCTTTCCGGCGAAATAGGGGAAAACATAGGCTTCGTCGGGTGTGCCGGCATCGATATGGGCATAACCGGTCGACAGCAGGTCGATGATGATCGCCAGCACTTCCAGCCCGTCAGGATCGCCGGAATAGCTTTTCAGCGCCGCAATCGGGTCTTCGCCGTCATTGCCGTCGATGCGGAATTCCTTCTGGCCGGCGGCGATGAAGGGCCGCAGCTTTTCGATATCGCCGGAGGCGGCGGCTTCGATGATCTGCTGGCGCAGCTTGCGCACGGGTTCCGGCGCCTTGGAAATGTCGTGCTCGATCACGACTGACATTTCAGGCGTGTTGTCGGGCTTGGTGGATTGCTGGTTTGCCTGATTGGCGGAACGGTCCACCAGCGGGTCGGGCAGGGGAATGCCTTCCGAATCGCCTTCGATCTCGTCCGGCTCGGCGGGCTGGGCCTGCTGCGGCTCACTGCCATTTTCGGCCTTCGGCTCGCTTTCGGTGTTCTGCGCCGGCTTCAGTTCGGAAAGGGCAAAGGCGCGGCCTGGCATGCCAATCGGCCCGGCGGTCAGGGCAAGCAGGATGGACAGCAGGGCGGAAGAGCGCAAAAGCCCCTTGCTCAGGCAAGACATGATAGACCCCGGCTTTACTGTATTACCCGCTGCGGCGAAAATTCGCCCTGAAGCATGCGCTGGCGCAGCGATTCCAGCATTGCTTCAGCGCCGGCCTCGCCATGGATACGGATGGTTTCGCGCATGGCCAGAGCGATGGCGGCATCGGCGATGATCTCCGGCTCGATGCCGTCGGCCATGCCGTCAGCCCATGCCTCGTTCTGGTGTTCCAGAGCGACCTGCATCTTTTCATGCACGATCATATCGTCGATTTCGTTACGGCTTGTCTGCATCTTTCATCCTCGACAGGGCGGGCAAGTCCTTACCACCCTGTTAACAACACTAGCAGCCTTTTATCAAAACGGCACGGCCTGCGGCGAAAAGAGGTTAATAAACCTTTAATTTCCGAACCTGGACGCGATTTCCTGCGCGAGTGTTGCCCCTTCGTTACGGTAGTTCTCTTCTGCCATGATGGCGGCACGTGTGCAACTGGTGTGGATGGCCGCAAAAGAGCGATATCCACGGTTGAATGCAGCCGTCATGCGCTGACGTCGTTCAGGTTCACTGGCCGTGTCCGCAGCCAGAAGATCGCTCATCGATCTGCGCCAGTCCTCCGGTCCGGAAGAAGGGCACAGGGTTCTGAGATATTGCACCGCGCCCAGTATCTCCGACAGCCGTGCGAGCTTGTCGTCATAAGGGGCGGGTTTGGGCGGCGCGGCTTCCGCCGGGCGCACCTCGGCACCGGGTTTTGAAGGTTGCGCATAAGCGATGCCCTCATGCCCGGCAGTGGCAAGCATTGTCAGAAAAAGAGACAGGAAGATGGTTGGCCGTATCAAAATTCTATTCTGCCCCACACATACTCGTGAACTATTGGCTCGTGAACTATTGGCTCGTGACCATCCGGCGGGCGGATCGGCCCTAGATAATAGCGATTCTGGCTGGCTGGCAATCATGCTAGCAGGCGCTCGGCGCATTCCACGACGCTTTCCGGCGCCGGCAGAAGGCGGATTTCCGCCAATGTGTACCAGCCCGCATCCGCCGCATCGTCGCCGACAGTCACGAGCGGATCGGCATCCGTTTCCACGGTGAAGACTGACAGGAAATAGTGGCTCGTCAGCACTCCTTCAGCGTCGCGGGAGGGAAGATCGTATGTCGCGAAAAGCTGCGGCCTGCGCGCCACGATGCCGGTTTCCTCGTGCAATTCGCGCAGCGCCGTTTCGGCCGGCGTTTCGCCGTCTTCGCCGCGACCGCCCGGAAAGGCGAACATGTCCTTGGAGGGCGGGTTGATGCGGCGCACGAGAAGCAGCCGGTCGCCGTTCCTGACGATGGCGGAGGAGGCGGGGCGGGGCTTGATACGGAGGGTCATGAATGGTTTCGCTTGTTTCGGCCGTCGCCGGCCTGTCTATAGTTGTACGTGGCTCGGAAAAATCGATTCCGGTTTCCGTGCCGATGCTTATAGTCCGGAACTGGCGCGATTGTGCATGCTAAAGACGGTGGAATGAAGGTCTATCTTATCTATGTCCTGGCGGCTCTTGCCGAAATTGCCGGCTGCTTTTCCTTCTGGGCCTGGCTGAAACTCGGCAAGACCGGGTGGGTACTGCTGCCCGGCATGGTGGCGCTGGCCGCTTTCGCGTGGCTTCTGACGCTGGTTCCGACAGAGGCGGCGGGCAGGGCCTATGCCGCCTATGGCGGGATTTACATTGCTGCTTCGCTCTTCTGGCTCTGGGGCGTGGAAGGGCATGTGCCGGACCGGTGGGACATTGCCGGCGGCGCCATCTGCCTTGCCGGCACCGCCATCATCCTGTTCGGACCAAGGGGTTGAGGAGAAAAGCATGTGCGGACGTTTCGTGCTGAAGGCGACGCCCGAGGAGATCGCCGATTATCTCGATCTGATCGGCCTTGAGGATTTTCCCGCCCGTTTCAACATCGCGCCGACGCAGCCCATTCTGGTCGTGATGGAGGGGGAGCGGCAGGAGCGCGGCAGCAACCTGCCCAATCGCCGGGCCGTGCTGGTCCGTTGGGGTTTTCTGCCGGGCTGGGTGAAGGACCCGAAGGATTTTCCGCTGCTCATCAATGCGCGGTCGGAAACCGCCATCGGCAAGGCCTCCTTCCGCGCCGCCATGCGCCATCGCCGCGTTCTCGTTCCGGCCACCGGCTTTTACGAATGGCGACGCCCGCCGAAGGAGGAGGGCGGCAAACCGCAGCCCTATTTCATTCGCCCGAAAAGCGGCGGCATCGTCGCCTTCGCCGGTCTCATGGAAACCTGGTCTTCCGCCGATGGCTCGGAGGTCGATACCGGCGCGATCCTCACCACCGCCGCCAATGCCGCGATCGGCCGTATTCACGACCGCATGCCTGTTGTCATCGCGCCCGAGGATTTCAGCCGCTGGCTGGATTGCAAGACCCAGGAGCCGCGCGAGGTCGCCGATCTGATGCGGCCGGTTCAGGATGATTTTTTCGAGATGATCCCGGTATCGGACAAGGTCAACAAGGTCGCCAATGTCGGCGCGGATCTCATCGAACCGGTGCCGGAAAGCGCGCCGCTGGCGAAGATCAAGCCGGCGAAGGACGAAGGGCAGATGTCGCTGTTTTGACGGCACCCGAGAGAATCAGCCGTTCCGCCCGATCTTCTGCAGGCCTTCCTGGATCATGATGTCGGAATAAACGCGGTTACGGCCATTCGCCTTGGCGAGATAGAGCAGCTGG
The DNA here is from genome assembly GCF_027157905.1 of Agrobacterium sp. LMR679. Taxonomy (NCBI): domain Bacteria; kingdom Pseudomonadati; phylum Pseudomonadota; class Alphaproteobacteria; order Hyphomicrobiales; family Rhizobiaceae; genus Agrobacterium; species Agrobacterium sp. LMR679. The sequence continues at coordinate 2,153,652 of NZ_JAPVOJ010000002.1, forward strand.
TCCGCGGCATTCAGCTGGTTGTCGAAGGGTTCGCCCTTTTCGATCTCCACGACGCCGAGCGAAATCGTCAGGGCGAGGCTGCTGCCGCTCAGCTGCCGGCCGTTCTTTTCCACCTGTCCGCGCAGCTCCTCGCAGAACTGATAGGCGGCGCGCGCATCCAGCCCGCGCAGGAACACGGCAAATTCCTCGCCGCCGAGGCGGGCGGGAATGTGGCGCTGCTCGCCGCACATGTCATGCAGCAGTTCTGCCAGTTTTTTCAGCGCCCTGTCGCCGGCGTCGTGGCCCAGCGTGTCGTTGATCTTCTTGAAATGGTCGATGTCGAGAATGGCAACGGCGCCGCTCTCGTCATTGCCGTTGATGACATCCATCAGCGCGCGCGTGCGCTCGAAGAAGGAGCGGCGGTTCGGCAGGCCGGTGAGATGGTCGCGTTCGGCCAGTTCGCGCAGGCGTTTGAGCTGTTTCAACGTCTCGATATTGTTATCGATACGGCACTGCAATTCTTCCGGCACGAAGGGGCGGTAGACGAAATCCGAAGCGCCGGCCTTCAGGAAGCTTGCCGAAAGCAACCGGTCTGTGGAGGACGAGATGCCGATCACCCGCAAATCTTCGGATGAGCGGCTGTCGCGGATGCGGCGCGTCAGCTCATAACCGTCCATGTCGGGCATATGGTAGTCGGTGATGACAAGCTGGATCGTCGGGTCTTGCGACAGAATTTCCAGCGCCTGCTTGCCCGAATGGGCCTCGCTGACCCTGAAATTTTGCCGCTCCAGAATTTCCACGAGACCGGAACGGGCTGTGCGCACATCATCCACGACCAGAACGGAGAAGAGCTTGTTGCTCAAAATCCGCTGGACGGTTCTGACCACCGCATCGACGGTGCGATGACCGTCCTTGACGATGTAATCGATGATCTTCTTTTCGGCGTAGCGCTTGCGCGCCTCCTCATCCACCGTGGCGGTGAAAACGATGGCCGGCACCTTGCGCTCGGATAAAAGTGCGAGGATTTCGCCCTTCGGTGCATCGGGCAGGTTGAGGCCCGTCAGCGCCAGCGTGAAATCATGGGCCTGCATGAGGGTATCGGCCGCGGCCATGCTGTCGCAATGGACGACCTCGGCTTCCGTTTCTTCCGAAAGCCGCGTCTTCAGCAGCATGGAAAGAGCAACGGAATCTTCAATCAGAAGGATTTTATCCTGCATGGCCGTCCCAAGCCCCCCTGGCCTGTCTTCACAATCTTCCCTCAACGCCGAATATTCGTCATCCGCATGTCTGCGGATCTGAAAACCGGCTTATGCATTGTTGTGGAAAAAAATGCGGAATAGAAAAGTTCTTTTGTATTCACTAATCTATACGTCGGTGTTCGTATAGCCTTCTTGTGGAAGGCGAGCTTTTTACTACACTTTCGTTGCAGCTTCGTTACAGAAGGCTGCCGATTTTATGAAAGACTGACGCTCTGCAGTTTAGCGGCAGTGCTTGAAACAAAAACGGCGCCCGGAAAAGGCGCCGCGTGATTGACGATTTTCCGTTGGGAACGTTCCGTTTTCCGGGCAGTCCGCAAAATTCGAAAAATCAAAAAATCGAATATTTTCAGGCGGTTTTGGCGGCAGGCTTGCGCTTCAGCATCAGGGCTGCGGCCGCAACGGCCTTCAGTCCGAGCGGGCGGTAGTGGCTGTTGAGGTCGGGCTTCGCCTGCGGCTGCGCCTTCGTCTCGTTCGTCATTTCTCTCTCTCCACAATTCACGCCAATCGCCGTTGCGATGCGTGTGAGCCACTTCTTTCGCGGCTAATCTTGACGGATTCGAGGCGAAGAAAAACGAAGCCGGCTTTTCAGGCTGCGACATTTTGCGTCACATCCTGCGCCGGCTTGTGCGAGAAAAAATAAACCTGCGGTTTTAAATGCCGCGATCGAGGCCGTTGCCGCCATTGGCGTCGTCATGCACGTCTTCCTCGATCGTCAGCGTGCCGTAGCGGCGATGCCAGAGGCGGGCGCTGATGGGAATGAAGACGAGATAGGCGGCAACCGTCAGAACCAGCACTTCCCAGGTGAAGCTCATCAGCATCGCTACATAGAGCACGACGACGAGGATCATCGGCAGCACCAGATCGCGGCGAATGCGGCTGGTGCCCGATTTCCCCGACCAGACCGGCAGGCGGCTGATGAGGAGATAACCGATCAGCACGGTATAGGCGGCGGCGACATAAGCGAAGGGCTTGTCCGGCTCGACGCCGAGGAAACCGAGATAAACCGGCAGCAGCACCAGCATGGCGCCCATCGGGGCGGGAACGCCCACGAAGAACTCATTCTGCCAAGGCGCCTTCACCGGCCGCTCGATCATGACGTTGAAACGCGCCAAGCGCAGGCCGGCGGCGATGACGTAAATCAGGGCGGCGATCCAGCCGATGGAGCGCGCCTGGTCGAGAAGGTAGGCATAGACCACCAGCGCAGGGGCGACACCGAAATTGACGATATCTGCCAGCGAATCCATCTGCTCGCCGAATTTGGATGTCGCCTTCATCATGCGGGCGATGCGCCCGTCTATGCCGTCGAGAAAGGCGGCCAGCAGCACCATGCCGACGGCCAGCTCGAAGCGGCCCTCGATGGCGAGACGCACGCCGCTCAGGCCCGCACAGATGGCCAGAACGGTGATGAGATTGGGAACGACGAGGCGAAAGGGAATTTCCCTCAGCCGCGGTCCACGGCCGCTGTCGCTGCGGCCCTCTGGTTTGCCGTTCTGTTGCGGCTCGGCGATCGGCGTTTCCATGCGCATGCCCTTCCTGTTTCCGTCAGCCGCGGCGGCTGACGACCGGACCCTTGGCGGAGCCGAATTCGGCAAGCACGGTTTCACCGGCAATCGCCGTCTGGCCGACCGATACACGCGGCTCGAAACCTGCGGGAAGGAAGATATCGAGACGCGAACCGAAACGGATAAGACCGAAACGCTCACCGGCATCGACTGGTTCATTCGGCTTTACCCAGCAGACGATGCGGCGTGCAACCATGCCGGCGATCTGCACCACGCCGACCTTGCCGTGCGACGTCTCGATGACGAGGCCGTTGCGCTCATTGTCTTCGGAAGCCTTGTCCACTTCGGCATTGAGGAAGAGGCCGGGACGGTAGGCGACATTGACGATACGGCCGCGCACCGGCGAACGGTTCACATGGCAGTTGAACACGTTCATGAACACCGAGATGCGCACCAGCGGCTCCTTGCCGAGTTCCAGCTCCAGCGGGGGAACGACGCTCTGCACGGCGGAAACCTTGCCATCGGCCGGGCTGATGATGAGGTCGTCATCCTGCGGCGTGACGCGCTCGGGATCGCGGAAGAAATAGGCGCACCAGGCCGTCAGCACCAGACCGACCCAGAACAGCGGTTCGGCGATCCAGCCGAGCACCAGCGATGCGACGAAGAAGGCCGCCACAAAGACATAACCTTCCTTGTGGATCGGTACGATGGTGTTGCGAATGGTGTCGAACAGATTCATGAGATTCCTTGCTCCGGTTTCCGTCTGTCGCGTCTATATGTGGTCGTGACACGACACGATCCACACGGCAATGCGACAAATTTTGCCTGATGCATATCGTGTGAAAAGGGTTCACGCGATATGCATCAGGTCTTTATTCGTGCATGTCGTTATCCCGAAACCGCTCGCACACTTTCAGACGACATGCATGCTGGTTACAGCCAAAAGGGCCGCCCGGCAATGGTGGGGTTCGCCCATCGGCCCTGTTACCCCGGGGTACAGCCATCAATGGGCGGGTTCCCCGCGGTCGATGACACCCAGATCGTCGGTTTCGCGGACATGGCGCAGCATTTCCTCCGCCCGGATCGCCTCGCGCTGGCGGCTCCACATCGAAGCGTAGAGGCCGTTCTGCCCCATCAGCGAGCTGTGCGTGCCGCGTTCGGCGATCTGCCCTTCCTTCAGCACGATGATCTCATCCGCGCCGATGACTGTGGAAAGGCGGTGGGCGATAACCAGTGTCGTGCGGTTCTTCGAGACGATGTCGAGCGCGCTCTGGATTTCCTGTTCCGTATGCGTGTCGAGCGCCGAGGTGGCCTCGTCGAGAATGAGGATCGGCGGCGCCTTGAGGATCGTGCGGGCAATCGCCACGCGCTGTTTTTCCCCGCCGGAAAGCTTCAGACCGCGTTCACCCACCATGGTGGCATAACCTTCCGGCAGCTTGCCGATGAAGGCGCTGATCTGCGCCGCATCCGCCGCCGCCCTCAGTTCCTCGTCGGTGGCCGAGGGACGGCCATAACGGATGTTGTAGGCGAGCGTGTCATTGAAAAGCACCGTATCCTGCGGCACCATGCCGATCACCGAGCGCAGGCTCTTCTGCGTCACATCGCGAATATCCTGCCCGTCGACGGTGACGGAGCCTTCCTGAATATCGTAAAAACGATAAAGCAGCCGCGAGATCGTCGATTTTCCCGCACCCGAAGGGCCGACGATGGCTACCGTCTTGCCGGCCGGCACGTCGAAGGAAACGCCCTTCAGGATCGGTCGTTCGGGGTCATAGGCGAAATGCACGTCGCGGAAGGAGATCGCGCCGGGTCCGGCTGCGAGCGGTTTTGCATCCGGCCTGTCGGTGACTTCCGCCTCCACTTCCAGAAGATCGAACATCTGCTCGATGTCGGTCAGGCCCTGGCGGATTTCGCGATAGACGAAACCGATGAAATTGAGCGGCACCGAAAGCTGCAGCAGCAACGCATTGACGAAGACGAAATCGCCGATGGTTTGTTCGCCGCGCTGCACGGCAAGCGCCGACATTACCATCATGACGGTGGAGCCGATGCCGAAGATCACGCCCTGGCCGAAGTTCAGCCAGCCGAGCGAGGTCCAGATCGAAATCGCCGATTTTTCGTAACGCTCCATGGCGACGTCGAAACGCCGCGCCTCCATCTCCTCGTTGCCGAAATATTTGACGGTTTCGAAATTCAGAAGCGAGTCGATCGCCTTGGTATTGGCGTCGGTGTCGCTGTCGTTCATGGCCCGGCGAATGCCGATACGCCAGTTGCTGGCCCGCACGGTGAACCAGATATAGGCCCAGACCGTGATGACCGTGACGAGCACATAGGAAAAACCGTAAGAGGCCCAGAAAATGATCGCCGTCAGCAGGAATTCGATAAAGGTCGGCGCGGTGTTGAGAATGGTGAAGCGGACAATGGTTTCGATGCCCTTGGTGCCACGCTCGATGACCCGCGACAGCCCGCCGGTCTTGCGCTCCAGATGGAACCGCAACGAAAGCCGGTGCATGTGCACGAAGGTCCTGTAGGCGAGCTGGCGCACCGCATGCTGGCCGACGCTGGCGAAAAGCGAATCGCGAAGCTGGTTGAGCCCCACCTGTATCAGCCGCGTCAGATTATAGGCGATCACCAGCGCGACGGCGCCGAGCAGGAAGGCGGGAACAAGCCCGGCCATGTCCAGCCGGCCGTTCAGCGCATCGGTCGCCCATTTAAAGAAATAGGGAACGGAGATCAGCACCAGCTTGGCGACGACCAGGTATACGGTGGCCCAGATCACCCGCATCTTCAGGTCCCACCGTCCCTCCGGCCACATATAGGGCCAGAGATTGATCAGCGTCTGGGTGGGATTGCTGGAATCCGCCGAAATGGTTTTTTTCTTCGTGGCCATCATTCGCTCCGGTCACTGCCGGAAGCCGACAGCAGGGCGGCGGCTTTGGTCAAGCCGCCGCGCGTGTCACAGATAGGGTCGTTGCGGGTTCACCGCAACGCTTCAAATGCTCAGGAGCCGCTCTTCAGCCGCTTGCGGTGAAGTTCCTCCGCATTCGGTAGCGCCTCTTTCGGCACGCCGAAAATCTGGCCGGGCTCGATCAGATCGGGGTTTTTGATCTGATCTTCGTTGGCAAGGTAGATCGTGGTGTAACGAACGCCCTGACCATAAACGCGACGGGAAATCTGCCAGAGCGTATCGCCACGGCGGATGATGACGCTGTTCTGGCTCTCGGCCAGCGGCGCCTGCTCGAAGGTCTGCGGGCCGGCGGGCGCCTGTGGCGCGGGAGCAGCGGGTGCCGTGATGTGGAGTTCCGCCAACCGGCTTGCCAGCGAGGCGATACCCCTGCCGATTGCCGCCACATCGTTCGGCCATGCTTCAACCGATGTCAGCAACTGGCGCGCCTTGGCGGTGATATCGCCTGCAAAGGCGGTGAAGGCGGGCTCGGTCGCGGCTGCGGTGCGGAATTCCGAAAGCGACTTGAGGCCGATGACGACGGCGGAGCGACCGGCAATGGCCTGATCGAGCGCCGGCGTGGCCTGATCCTTGTAGAGATTGGAAAGAATGCCGAAGGCCTTGGCGACATCGGTGCGCAGCTTTTCGAAAGCGGCGCGGTCGCTTGCCGTGCTCTGGTTTTCGGCCGGCGCTGCGGTCGCGGTCGCTGACGACGAAGCGGACGGCGTCTGCATGGCGACGGTTGCCTGATCGGTCTGCGGCCGCTCGAAGGGAACGCGCACGCGCACCTTGACGGCGCCGTCGGCATTCAGTTCCTCGACGGTGATGATGTGGCTGCCGACACTAAGATCGACATCGCCTTCGACGACGAAATGACCGGAGGCTTCCGTGATGCTCTTGCCGATTTCCCTGTCATCGACCAGCGCGCGCACCGTCGAACCGGCGGGCGCGGAACCCGCGACGAAAATCTTCGATCCCTCGAACTCGACGGCAGTGACCTGGACGCTCGATGTCAGCGGGGCCGCAGCGGACGGAGCCGCAGTACCGGCGAGCGGCGCGGAAGCGGTGTTGGCGCTGGTTTCGGACGTCGTCGCAGGCTGTTGCGATGGCGCGGCTTGCGGCTGAAGCGCCGGAGGAGCCGCCTCCGGCATGGCCAGCACGCGGCTTGCCTTGCCGGGCTTGGAAACCATGGCCAGAAGCTCGCCCGTCTTGCCGTCAGGCACGGAAACCGTTGCCACTTCTTCGGATTGCGTCGCCTTGCCGCCGGCATCGGTCGAACGCAGCACCAGCTCGTGATCGCCCGGGGGAAGCGGATTGTCGAAAACGGCGGCGAAGTCGCCGGTGCCGTCGATGGTCGTCTGGGCGACCACCTTGCCATTGCTCAAGATTTCGAGCTTTGCGCCGGGCTGTGCCTTGCCGGCAATCACGGCCGAACCGTCCGGCTCGACGCGCAGCACGTCGAAAGTCGGCGTGGCGGAAGAAGATTGTGCCGCGTCGGCGGGTGCGGCGGCCGGTTTTGCCGGTTCGGGCGCGCCATCGTCGGTGCCGGCGAAAACGCCTGCCAGACGACGCACCTGTGCCGCCGCCGCCGCCGCATTGTCGGGCAGGCCGCGCAGGAACGCCGTGGTGCGCTCGGCGGCCGTGCGGGCGGTGGTGATGAGCCGCGACGTCGTTTCGTCCAGCGACTCTGGAATTTCGATATTCGTCAGTTCCTTGAGCGAGGTCTCGACCTTCTTGCGCGCCGCCGCGAAATCGGCGTCGGAGGGAACCTTGCTATCGGCGAAAAGCGTCGTCAGATCCTTGATCGACTGGGTGGCGGAAGCCGCCCGCCGCCCGACCTTGTCGGCGATATTGGCGGTTTCCTCGGCGGCGTCGGAGAGAATGTCGCCCGCCTTGTCGGCGCCCATTTCAACGCTGTTCTTCACGGCGTTGCCGGCTTCGTTGATGGCGTCGCCGATCGGTTTGCCGTCATTTGAAATCCGCGGCAGGACGAAAAAGATCATGAGCAGGGACGCAACGCCCAGCACGATCAGCGCCAGCAAACCGGCCTTATTGTTTTTCATCCTGGATGCTCCGGGTATTTCAAGCTTTTCACACGAGTTGAGATTGCTAGCGTCTTACCTTCGCCCAGACAAGCGGCGAGTGGCCGAAAGGCCATATTTGCAAGGGATTTCCCAAATTTTCTTGACGTGCCGCATCGCACATAGTTCCTTCCCTTCATGACGGACAAAAATACAGCGATTCGATCCATCTGCGTTTATTGCGGCTCCCAGCCCGGACGTGATCCGGCCCATATGGAAGCGGGCCGCGCGCTTGGGAAATCCATTGCCGAAAACGGCATTCGCCTCGTCTATGGCGGCGGCACCAAGGGCATCATGGGCGCGGTTGCCAGCGGCGTTCTTTCCAATGGCGGCGAAGTGACCGGCATCATACCGGAATTTCTGGTCGATATGGAGGCGACGCGCCATTCTCTCGGACAATTGAACGAGCTTGTCATCACCAAGGACATGCATGAGCGCAAACATATGATGTTCGAGCGCTCCGATGCCTTCGTGACATTGCCGGGCGGTGTAGGCACGCTGGAGGAGATCGTCGAGATCATGACCTGGGCGCAGCTTGGCCGCCATGCCAAGCCGATGGTCTTCGCCAATATCAACGGTTTCTGGAACCCGATGCTGGAACTGGTGCAGCACATGCGCGACCAGGGTTTCATCCACCGCGCCCATCTTCTCAACCCGCTCATCGTCGACGAAGTGAAGGATATCGTGCCCGCCATCATCGACCGGGCGCTCGCGCAGCAGAACCCGGAAGGCGATCCTTCGGTGATTTCCCGCCTCTAGGTCTGCCGTTTGTTAACGGCCGCCCGGGCGGCTCGTTACAATTTTAAGTGTATATTAATGCAGATTTAACGGCGGCATCGCTCCGCCCTCTCTTTTCATGGCCCCGCGACTGATCCTGTGCCAGCCTCAATAAGGCGTTGGTGTCGCGAAATTCGTTTCGCCGCCATGAGAGTGGGTGTCATCGGGAAATGATTGCTTTTGTGGTGCGGCTCAAAAGCCGGGCGCATTTTATTGTTCAGAGAAATTCCGCGCGGGGCAGGGAGGCGCTCCTCGGTTCCGCCGCCCGCCGCAGGGTCGATGCGCGCATGAGGCTCGGCATCGTGATCGCCGTCTTCGCTGTCATCTATGGCGTCGTCGCCGCGCGTCTCGTCCAATACGGTCTTGCCGAACCGGTGGCGACCGCATGGATCAATACCGGCGCCAACGCCGTCGCCTCCCGGCCGGATATTGTCGATCGCAACGGCACGCTTCTGGCGACCGATCTCAACATGGTCTCGCTCTATGCGGATCCGCGACGGATCGTCGATCCGGATGAGGTGGTGGAGAAACTCGCGACCGTCATTCCCAATCTCGACTGGCGTGAAACGCACCGCCGGTTGCGCTCCGATACCGGTTTTCAATGGCTGCGACGCCAGCTGACACCCCGGCAGCAGGCGGATATTCTCAATCTCGGCATACCGGGCATCGGCTTCCGGCCGGAAAAACGAAGGTTTTATCCGGGTGGTCCCACCGCTTCGCATATTATCGGCCACGTCAATGTCGACAATCAGGGGCTTGCCGGTATGGAGCGTTACCTCGACCAGCAGGGTCTGGCCGATCTTCGCGCCGTGGGTCTTGCCAGCGGCGGGCCGCTGGAGCCGGTGCGGCTCTCCATCGATCTCAGGGTACAGAACATCGTCCGCGAAGTGGTCGTGAAGGCGAAAAGTGCCTATCAGGCCGAAGCGGCAGGCTCTGTGATCCTCGATGTGGAGACGGGCGAGGTGCTGGCCATGGCCTCCGTGCCGGATTACGATCCGAACGAACCTTCCCGCACCCTTGCCGATGGCAGGATCGACAAGGAGTACGAAAAGGGCTGGTTCAACCGGATGAGCAACGCCACCTTCGAAATGGGCTCCACCTTCAAGAGCTTCACGCTCGCCATGGGGCTGGATGCCGGGGCGATCACGCTGGGTTCGGTGGTGGATGCGTCGCGGCCGATCCGCATGGGCGGCTTCACCATCAAGGATTTCAAGGGCCGGAACCGACCGCTCTCCATTCCGGAAGTGTTTCAATATTCATCGAATATCGGCACGGCGGCGGTGGCCGACAGGGTCGGCGTCGAAGGCCATCAGCAGTTCCTGACGAAGCTCGGACTTCTCACCCGGATGGACACGGAAATGCCGGGCGTTGCCACGCCCACCCAGCCGAGAAACTGGAAGAAGATCAATTCCGTCACCATCTCCTTCGGCCACGGCGTCGCCACCACCCCGTTGCAGACGGCGGTGGCCGCTGCCGCGCTGATCAATGGCGGCAACCTGATTTCGCCGACCTTCCTGCCGCGTTCGAAAGAAGCTGCCGCATCGCTCGCGCGCACCGTCATCAACGACAGGACGAGCGCCGATATGCGTTACCTGTTCAACTGGAACGGCATAAAGGGTTCCGGCCGTGGCGCGCAGGTGGAAGGATTTCATGTGGGCGGCAAAACCGGAACCGCCGACAAGGTGATCAATGGCCGTTACGCCAAGGATATCAATTTCAACGCTTTCGTGGCCGGTTTTCCAATGCACAAGCCGAAATATGTCGTGCTGACGATGATCGACGCCCCGAGAACCGGCGTGAACGGCGGGCGAACGGCGGCCTCCACCGCGGCCCCCATGACCCGCGAAATCATCGCCCAGACGGCGGGCCTTCTCGGCGTCAAACCACGTTTCGGCTATGATGCCAACCCGCATTTGCTGGTGGATTATTGACGCCACTTCTCCCCATTCCCGTGATGCGTAAAGGAATGAGGGAAGCAGCCCGGATTACCGCTTGAGCCGCAGCAGGCTGGAGCCGGTATAGATCGCCAGCGCCACCCAGATCATCGCAAAGGCCGCCATGCGCACCATGTCGAACGGCTCCTTGAAGATGAAGATGGCGATGAGGAAGATCATCGTCGGCGCGATATATTGCATGATGCCGATGGTCGACAGCCGCAGCAGTTTCGCGCCATTGCCATAGAGGATGAGCGGCACGGCCGTGATGAGCCCGCTTGCCGCCAGAAGCCAGGTATCGGCGGAATTGCCGCCCATGAAATGCGCCTGTCCGTTGAAGGCAAGCCAGATCATCACCAGCACGGCGGGAATGGACAGAAGCATGACTTCCAGCAGGAAGCCCTGCGTCGCGCCAATCGGCAAGGTCTTGCGGAAAAAGGCGTAAAAACCCCAGGACACGGTGAGTGCGATGGACACCCAGGGCAGGCTGCCCGCATGCCAGGTGAGGATGGCCACCGCCAGCGCCACGAGGCCGATGGCGGCGATCTGGGCCGGATAAAGCTTTTCCTTGAGGAGAACCGCACCAAGGAAAATGCTGAACAGCGGATTAATGAAATAGCCAAGCGCGGCATCGAGCGCGCGGCCTGCGCCGATCGCCCAGATATAGACACCCCAGTTGATGCTGATGAGGATGGCCGTCAGGCTGGCCATGGCCAGCATCTTGGGGGTTCTGAGCGCGGTTCTGATTTCCGCCGTGCGTCCGAGCGCAATCAGCACGACCGCCGCAATCGGCACCGACCAGACGACGCGATGGACGATGACCTCGATCGGCGAAATATGCGCAACCGCCTTCATGTAAAAGGGAAGGAACCCCCAGAGCAGATAAGCGGAAAGCGCGAAAGCGAAACCGCGCGCGCTGTCGCCGCCCTCCTGGGCCGGGAGCGATTTGTCGAGTGCCATGGGGAGTACCGCCAATTGTTCGGATGGGGATTTATAACGGATCGCCACAGCAGCGGCCAATTCATTTCCGTGAAGGGTTCATGAGAAAAACTGCATGAATAAAAGGCGCGCTGCCCTTGAAATGGGCTGCCCCGCGACGGGAGGAAATGATCCGCGCAGGAAGCCCTGCGTGAATCATTGTCTTATCCGTCCGTTACAAGGCGCTGAAAGGACTGGTTATTTCCCGGCGAAACGGTCGTTGGCGCGAATCAGTCGGTCAAGAATGCCCGGCTCGCTCATCGCATGTCCGGCCGCCTCGATGATGTGGAAATCCGCCTTCGGCCAGGCCTTGGCCAGTTGCCAGGCATATTTCAGCGGGCAGGGCATGTCATAGCGCCCATGCACGATGACGCCGGGGATATCCCGGAGTTTGCCGGCGTCTCGCAGCAATTGCTCTTCCTCCAGCCAGCCGCCATTGACGAAGAAGTGGTTCTCGATGCGGGCGAAAGCGATGGCGTATTTGTCCTCGCCAAAATCCTCGATCCGGTCGGGATCGCTAACGAGCGAGATGGTCGCCCCTTCCCACTGGCTCCATGCCTTGGCGCATTCGAGCTTCTTCGCCTCGTCGGTGCCGGTGAGATAGCGGTTATAGGCCTGCATCATCTCGCCGCGTTCGGCTTGCGGGATGGGCGCGATGAATTTTTCCCACTGATCCGGATACATTTCGGAAACGCCGAACTGGTAATACCAGTCCAGTTCCGGCCTGGTGACAGTATAAATGCCGCGCAGAACCAGCTCGCTGACACGCTCGGGATGGGTCTCGGCATAGGCGAGCGCCAGCGTCGAGCCCCAGGAGCCGCCGAAAACCAGCCATTTTTCGAAACCGCAAAGTTCACGCAGCCTTTCGATATCGGCAACCAGATGCCATGTGGTGTTGGCTTCAAGCTCCGCATGCGGCGTGGAGCGACCGCAGCCGCGCTGATCGAACAGGATGACATCGTAAAGGGCCGGATCGAAAACACGGCGATGCGTGGGATTGACGCCGCCGCCGGGGCCACCATGCAGAAAGACTGCAGGCTTTGCACCGCGTGTGCCCACTCGTTCCCAATAGATCGTGTGGCCGTCGCCGACATCGAGCATGCCGGTCTCGAAAGGTTCGATCTCGGGGTAAAGGCCGCGCAATTCTTCGGTCATGGGTCATCATCCTTCGCTGGCCATTCGGCCGTATCATGGTCCGGGTGCTGGTAATTGTTCACCCGAGGGGGAGGGCTATCCGTTGCAGGTTCCGGCTCGACCGGCAAGCCATCGAGTGCGCCGAACCAGTGCATTTTGCCGGTGAGATTGGATTGCGCCTCGGGCCTTACCCGCTGCGGCTCGTCCAGCGAACCGAGGGCGATATTGATGAAGTCGGCACCCGGCATGTCGTAGAACAGCGGCGTGCCGCATCGGCCGCAGAAGCCGCGACGCACGTGATCGGAGGACTGGAACCACGCCGCTTCGCCGCGGGTCATTTCAAACTGCGTAAGCGCGCTTGCGGCAAGCGGCATGAAATAATTGCCCGATGCCTTCTGGCACATGCGGCAATGGCATAGATGCGGATAACGAAGACCGCCCCCTATCCGATACCGCGCTGCGCCGCATTGGCATCCGCCGCTGAAACCCTCGGTTTCGCTCATGCGCGACCGTCTTCCGGCGGCCAGACCTGCGTGTCGTGATCCGGGTGCTGATAGGAGGTGATCTCCGCCTCGTCCACGCCCTGTTCCACGGCCGGTTTGCCGAACAGCTGCTCGATCCACGGCATCCGCTTGTGGAAATTGACCTGCACCTGCGGTTCGATCAGCTCGGGCTCATCGAAAGCACCGATGGCGATCTCCACGCCGCCGGGATAATGATAGGTCAGCGGCGTGCCGCATTTGTTGCAGAAACCGCGATGGATTTTTGCCGAGGAGCGGAAGAGGGCAGGCTGGCCGCGCGTCCAGGTCAGATGCGCCTGATCGGCGCTGACCAGCGCGCCGAAGAAATTGCCGAAATGTTTCTGGCACATGCGGCAATGGCAGATGGAGGCCCGGCCGAGCTTGCCCGCATGGAAACGCACGGCGCCGCACTGGCAACCGCCGGAAAATCCCGCTTCGCTCATCATCTGTTCTCCGGTGGCCAGTTTTCGGTGTCGTGGTCGGGATGCTGGTAGGAAACCAGATCTGCGAGATAGTCCACCTGCGTCAGGTCGTCCTCGGTGGCAACGGCAGGCAGCGTGTGAAGCGTGTCGACGAAATCGATCTTGCGTTCAACGCCCCACTGAATGGTCGGCGGCAACGCGGCCGGATCGTCAAAAGCCCCCGCCGCCACCGCCACACCGTCAGGCGCTTCATAGGTGAGCGGCGTTCCGCACTCGGGACAGAAACCGCGCTTGACGACGCTGGATGACTGGAAACGTTTCGGCTCTCCCCGGGTCCATTCAAACTGCACGCCGCGCACCGAAACCAGTGGCGCGTAATAGGCCCCGAAAGCCTTCTGACACATGCGGCAATGGCAGATGGAACTGTCTTTCAGTTCGCCGATAGCGCGAAAACGGATCGCGCCGCACTGGCATCCGCCTGTATATGTCGTCATGGTCGGTCCTCCTTCACCGTTCGGATAATGTGGAGACAGACATTGTCTATGTCTCTGAGGATATCCTCGTTCCAGAAACGGAGGACTGTCCAGCCGAGTTCCTTAAACGTGCGTGTTCTCTCTTGGTCATAGGCTGCCGCAGCGTCGTCCGCGTGCTGAAACCCGTCCAGTTCGACAATGATCTTATGCGAGGGGCAAGCGAAATCAACGATATATCCGGCGACCGGCAGCTGGCGTCTGAAAGACATGCCGTCAAGGCGGTGAGCGCGGACGGCGTTCCAGAACTTCAGCTCTGCGTCGGTCATGGCCTTTCGCATCTGCCGGGCATACGCGCGGTGTTTTAGCTCAACCTTGGCATGGGGCATGAGGATGCTCGCGGCTTGAAGGGGTGCCGTGAGATTGGGGCATGGTGTGGGTGAAAGCAAGGGCGTGTCGTGGGGTTTACCCCCTCTGCCCTGCCGGGCATCTCCCCCTCAAGGGGGAGATCGATCTGTGGCGCGGCCTTTGCCCATCTCGACGCTGAAGAGTGAAGTTAAGGTAGCGCCTCCTGCCGATCTCCCCCTTGAGGGGGAGATGCCCGGCAGGGCAGAGGGGGTGAGCCTCGAATGCGGAGCCTACCGCTTCAACTCCCACGTCGTCGTCCGCTCGCCCGTCTCCTTGTCCTTGCCATCCTTCAGCTGAATGCCCTTCTCGGAAAGCTCGTCGCGAACACGATCCGCCTCCGCAAAGTTCTTCGCCTTCAGCATCTCGAGCCGCAATTGCACCAGCGCATCGACGGCCGAAACGATGGCCTCATCCATTTCCGCCTTCTTCGGCAGGACACCCAGCAGGGCGGCACTCGCCGCAAAGGCGGGCAGCCTCGATGGGTCCAGATTGGCGGCGTGGGCCAGCGCGTGCAGCGCCTGCACGGCGGCAACCGTGTTGAGATCGTCGGCAAGCACTTCGAGCACGGTTTCATCCGGCGCAGCATCGGAGGCTTCCGCCGCCGGCCATTTGGCAAGCAGACGTTCGGCCTCTTCCAGACGCTTCACCGAAAAATCGATCGGCTCGCGATAATGCGTCATCAGCATGGCAAGGCGCAGAACCTCGCCCGGCCATTTCCGGCCGCCGAATTTCTCCGTGTGCAGCAATTCGTAGATCGTCACGAAGTTACCCTCGGACTTCGACATCTTGCGGCCTTCCACCTGCACGAAGCCGTTATGCATCCACACATTGGCCATGACATGCGTGCCGTTGGCGCAGCGCGATTGCGCGATTTCGTTCTCATGGTGCGGGAAAATGAGGTCGAGCCCGCCGCCATGAATATCGAAGACCTCGCCGAGATATCGGCCGGACATGGCCGAGCATTCGATGTGCCAGCCCGGACGGCCGCGACCCCAGGGGCTTTCCCAGCCCGGTTCGTTGTCCGAGGACAGTTTCCACAGCACGAAATCGCCAGGGTTCTTCTTGTGGGCTTCCACCGCCACGCGCGCGCCCGCCTGCTGCTCGTCCAGCGGCCGCTTGGAAAGCTGGCCGTAATCGGCCATCGAGCGGGTATCGAACAGCACCTCTCCGCCGGCCGTATAGGCATGGCCGCGGGCGATCAGCTTCTCGATGAGGTCGATCATCTCCGCGATGTAGTCGGTGGCGCGCGGTTCGACGGTCGGCGGAAGGCAGCCGAGCGTGGCCACATCCTCATGGAACTGGTCTGCGGTCTTTTTCGTCACCGCGTGAATGGCGTCATTCAGCGGCAGATGCGGATAATCCCTCAGCGCCCGCGCGTTGATCTTGTCGTCGAGATCCGTGATGTTGCGGGCATAGGTCACATGGGTCTCGCCATAGACGTGGCGCAGCAGCCGGTAGAGAACATCGAACACGATGACCGGGCGCGCATTGCCGATATGGGCAAAATCATAGACCGTCGGACCGCAGACATACATGCGCACATTGTCAGCGTCGATCGGCGCAAATTCCGCTTTTTCGCGTGTGAGTGTATTGTGAAATTTCAGGCGCAAGGACATGCGGCAGTTCCCTAAAGGCAGAATATTATCCTGGCCGGAACGTTTATCTTTCTTGACCTTGCGGGAGACGAAAACGATCTGGCCGGTGGCGAACCAGCAAAAAAAATCTCAGCAGCAGGTGCAGATCATCGTTCTCATGTCTTGCTTTATGGCGCGGCGGTGCGGCCCGGTCAAGAGCAACCGTGGTGGCCGCACCGCCGCTCCGAGCGGAAAATATTCACTCCGGCTGGCGGTAATCCACGAATTTTCCCTCGCGCACGAGGAAGAGTTTGCCGGTTTCGGTCAGATCGGGCGAGGCGAGCGGAAGAATGGCTGCGGCCACCTCCGATGGATGCGGCACGGTGGCCGGGTCTTCGCCGGGCATGGCCTGCGCACGCATCGCCGTGCGTGTCGCACCGGGATTGATGCTGTTGACGCGAAGCGCGCTCTTCTGCGTTTCCGCTGCCCAGGTGCGGGCCAGCGCTTCGACTGCCGCCTTAGAGGTGGAATAGACACCCCAGAAGGGGCGACAGCTATGGGCGGCGCCCGAAGACAGGATCAGTGCGCGGCCGGCATCCGATTTCAGAAGCAGCGGCTCGACCGAACGGATCAGCCGCCAGGTGGCGGTGACGTTGATGTTCATGACCCTTTCGAAGACTTTCGCCTCGATATGGCCAACCGGCGAGATGACGCCGAGAACGCCGGCATTGGCAACCAGAATATCGAGCTTGCCCCAGCGCTCGAAGATATTCGCGCCCAGCGCATCGATGGCTTTCATGTCGGAGAGATCGAAGGGAACCAGCGTCGCCGTGCCGCCGACAGCCTTGATGGCGTCGTCCAGCTCCTCAAGGCCGCCCACCGTGCGGGCGCAGGCGATGACATGCGCGCCGGCCCTGGCGAGTTCCAGCGCCGTGAAATAGCCGATGCCGCGCGAAGCGCCGGTAACGAGAGCGATGCGGCCCTTGAGATTGATGGTCCCCTTCAGATCGATAGTCATTGTCTCCCCCGAAATGATTGCGCTTCCTTCTACGAAGCGCCGCTGGCCTTTCGCAAGCGATCATATCGTCGCATGCGAGGGCCTGAACAAAAGGCAAGAAAAAAGCGGCCACCGGAAGCCGGATGGCCGCTTTGTGTAAGGCGTATCAGCCGTTGCTAGCCAGCATGGAAATCTTGCTGCCCATCGCCTCGCCATTCTGGTCGAGAAGGCGGGTCGGATAGTCGCCGGTGAAATAATGGTCGGTGAATTGCGGACGGGCCGGGTTGCGGTTTTCGCCGCCCACCGCACGGTAAAGCCCGTCGATGGACAGGAAGGCCAGCGAATCGGCACCGATATATTTCGCCATCGCCTCGACATCGGCGTATTGGTTGGCGAGCAGCTTGTCTGCGTCCGGCGTGTCGATGCCGTAGAAATCCGGATGGAAGATCATCGGGCTGGCGACGCGGATATGAACTTCCTTGGCGCCCGCCTCGCGGATCATCTGCACGATCTTCACCGAGGTCGTGCCGCGCACGATGGAATCGTCCACCAGCACCACACGCTTGCCTTCGATCATCGCCCGGTTGGCCGAATGCTTCAGCTTGACGCCGAAAGCGCAGATCTGCTGTGTCGGCTCGATGAAGGTGCGGCCGACATAATGGTTGCGGATGATGCCGTATTCGAAAGGAATACCGCTTTCCTGCGCAAAACCGAGTGCTGCCGGCGTGCCGCCATCGGGAACCGGGACAACGACGTCGGCTTCCAGCGGCGCTTCCTTGGCAAGGTTCATGCCCATGTTCTTGCGCGTCGTGTAGACGTTGCGGCCGCCGACGACGGAATCGGGGCGGGCGAAATAGACATATTCGAACAGGCAGAGGCGCTCCGGCTGCGGCTTCGAAGGCTTGCGCGCATCGATGGTGATCGAACCGTCCGGCTGGATTTCGCAGATGATGACTTCGCCGTTTTCAACGTCGCGGACGAACTTCGCACCGATGATGTCGAGAGCGCAGGTTTCCGAGCAGAAGATCGGCTTGCCATCAAGCTCGCCCATGACCAGCGGGCGGATGCCGATAGGATCGCGGGCGGCGATCAGCTTGGTGCGGGTCATCGCCAGCATCGAATAACCGCCTTCCATCTGGCGGATGGCGTCGATGAAGCGATCGGCGGTGGAGGAGTGGCGCGAGCGGGCGATGAGGTGAAGGACGACTTCGGTATCCGACGTCGACTGACAGATGGCGCCGGTGGCGATGATCTGGCGGCGCAGCGTCAGGCCATTGGTGAAATTGCCGTTATGGGCAATGGAAATGCCGCCTTCTTCCAGCTCGGCAAACAGCGGCTGCACGTTGCGCATCGCCACTTCGCCTGTCGTCGAATAACGGGTGTGGCCAATGGCGATGGAGCCGGGCAGGCGGGCAAGGGTTGCCGGATCGGTATAATGATCGCCGACGAGGCCCATATGGCGTTCCTGATGGAAGCGCTTGCCATCGAAGGAGACGATGCCCGCCGCTTCCTGGCCGCGATGCTGAAGCGCATGCAGGCCGAGAGCGGTCAGCGCCGAGGCGTCGGCATGGCCGAGAATGCCGAACACGCCGCATTCTTCATGCAGCGTGTCGCCGTCGATCTCTTCCTTGAAAGTGGCCCCAGGGAACGGGGAATGCGAAAGCGGCTCAATCATCCGGCTTGCCCTTGCTCTCTACCGAGAAAAAAAGAAAGACCTCTCCGGTGAGTATTTCCCCCGGTCGGTCCGTCTGTGTCGTGCTTGATATTTAGCACAAATAGCGCGCCTTGCATGCATTGCAAGGCGCACCCTCGTGTCAATTATTCGTTGCCGGCGGATTTGTTGCCGGCACATCTTCCGCAGGCGCCTGCGTGGCTGCCGGCTCCTGTGGTTTTCCGAGGATGCGGGCGCGGATCTGCGGCTCGATATCGTCAGGCAGAACCGCTTCCAGCTTGCCCACCAGCCCGTCGAGGAAGGGCTTGGACTTTGCCTGTGTGACCCATTCCGGCTGCGTCTTCACATCCACCAGCCAGTTCCAGAAGGCGACCGCGACGACCAAAAGCAGAATGCCGCGCGCCGCGCCGAACAGGAAACCGAGCGTGCGATCCAGCGCGCCGATGCGGCTGTCGATGATGAAATCGGCAATGCGCGAGGTGATGAAGGAAATCACGATCAGCGAAACGAGGAAGACCACGCCTGCCGAACCGGCAATGGCGATCTTGTCGTCATCGGTATAGTTGCGCGCATAGGGCAGCAGGACCGGATAGAGATAATAGGCGGCGGCGACCGAACCGCCCCAGCTCGCAATCGACAGAATCTCGCGTGAAAAACCGCGCACCATTGCAAGAAGGGCGGAGAAAAGAACAACGGCGATGACGATGCCGTCGAAAATTGTAATGGGCATATACCAACTCCGGAGGTGCGACGCCTTGTCAGACGCTGCCTTGCCAATTTTGCGATCCTCTTACACCACTGTTTCCCTTGGCGAAAGGATCAATATTCGTCGTCCTCAACCTGTTTGAACCGGTTGCCGGAGCCGGCGATGCGGGCCACGAGGTCCGGAAGGCTTTCGATTTCCGTCCAGCGCCCCTTGCCGCCTTTCGGCAATTCAGCCGAAGCAGAAGGCAGAAGTGCGGCGGAAAAGCCGAGTTTTTCAGCTTCTTTCAATCGCTGGCCCGTATGCGAGACCGGCCGCACCGCGCCCGACAGGCTGATTTCGCCGAAATAAACACAATCGGCGGGCAGGGCAAGACCGGCAAGCGAGGAAACGAGCGCCGAGGCAATCGCCATATCGGCGGCCGGTTCGGAAATACGGTAGCCGCCGGCAACATTCAGATAGACATCATGCTGGCCGAGCTTCACGCCGCAATGGGCCTCCAGTACGGCCAGAATCATGGCAAGGCGGGAACTGTCCCAGCCGACCACGGCACGACGCGGCGTACCCAGCGAAGTGGCGGCGACCAGCGCCTGCACCTCGACAAGCACGGGCCGCGTGCCCTCGATGCCGGCAAAAACCGCAGCACCCGGCGACTTTTCGTTGCGCTCGCCGAGAAACAGTTCGGAGGGGTTGGAGACTTCCCGTAGACCGCGATCCGACATTTCGAAAACGCCGATTTCATCAGTTGGCCCGAAGCGATTCTTGACGGTGCGCAGGATGCGATGGTGATGTCCGCGGTCGCCTTCGAAGTAAAGCACGGCATCGACCATGTGCTCGACCACGCGTGGACCGGCGATCTGGCCCTCCTTGGTGACGTGGCCGACGAGCACCATGGTCGCCCCGGTCTGTTTGGCAAACCGGATCATCGCCTGCACGCCGGTGCGCACCTGTGTCACCGTGCCGGGGGCGGAATCGGCCGTATCGCTCCACAGCGTCTGGATGGAATCGATGATGACGAGATCGGGCCGTTTGCCTTCGGAGATCGTCGCCAGAATATCCTCGACATTGGTTTCCGCCGCCAGCAGCACATCGGTTTCCGCAGCCCCGAGACGCTGCGCGCGCAGACGCACCTGCGCCACCGCCTCTTCGCCCGAGACATAGATGATGCGATGCCCGCGCCGCGAAAGGGCCGCTGCGGCCTGCATGAGGAGCGTCGACTTGCCGATGCCCGGATCACCGCCGATCAGAACCGCCGAACCGCGCACGAAACCGCCGCCGGTCGCCCGGTCCAGCTCGCTGATACCGGTCGGGATACGCGGCGCCTCCTCGATTTCACCGGAAAGCGAGGTGAGCGTGACGGGCCGGCCCTTCTTGGGCGTCTTGCCCGGCCCGGAGCCGATGCCGCCCATCGGGTCTTCCTCGACGATGGTATTCCATTCGCCGCAGCCTTCGCATTTTCCCGCCCAGCGGGTGTGAACCGTGCCGCAGTTCTGGCACACGAATTGGGTCTTGGCTTTTGCCATCTTCTATCAGTTTTCTTCTTGTTTGAAATGGTCGGCGGAGATGTCTTGGTGGCCGTGAAGCACGCGCATCACAGTAAGCTCGCTATCGCTGACACGAAAGAAAATCACGCGCTCCCGGTACGCAATACTACGAATTCCAACGCCGTATCCGCTTCTTGAAACGCCGGTCAAACCAAGTGCCGCCGTCGATTCAATTTTATTGTAGATATCAAGAACGAGGCGATCGGCAGCAAGGGGATTTTCAGCCTCGATATAGGCATGATCGTCAACGAGATCGCGCCTTGCCCTCGTGGTCCATACAGGGATCCGAATCTTAATGATCGATCCCCGTTTTTTGTTGCGCAGCAACGCGTTTGATATCGCTCAGGAAGTCGTCCTGGGAGGCATAACGGTGAACCCGTCCGGCTTCTGCATCATCAATGCCCTCCTGAATCAGCAATTTAAGTGCGGCTCTTTTGCCTTCATCACTGCTCAACAATTGCAGGCTCGCATGAATAACCGCGTCCGCATCGCTGTAGATGCCCGCCGCCACCTGCTCCTCGATGAACTTCTCGTCCTGCTCGCTCAAATGGATTTCGGGCATTTCGATCTCCTTTTGTTCTCTTCTAGCACAGGTCACCGCAGCTTTCCAAGGGCTAAAGGCGCGGCTCAGTCGTCGGCCATCAGATATTGCCGTTCGTAACGCAGGCCAAGCCCCGTCAGCATCTCGTAGCCGATGGTGCCGGCCGCCCGCGCGGTCTCGTCGACGGGCACACTGGGACCGAAAAGCTCGATATAGTCGCCAGCACGGATGGCATTGGCCGGAACATCCGTCACGTCGAAAATGGTGAGGTCCATGGTCACGCGGCCGGCTACCGGCACCCTGTGGCCGTTGACGACGCCATAAGCGCCGCCATGGCCCATTTCGCGCAGCGGAATGCCGGAACCGGAAAGCGAACGCTGGTATCCATCCGCATAACCCACGGAAGCGATGGCAAGGCGGCTGGCGCGCTTCAGCAGGAAAGTGCCGCCATAACTCACGGTCTGGCCTTCGCCCGCTTCGCGAATCTGGATGATCCGCGCTTCGGCCGTGGCGACGGGACGCATCGGGTTTGCCATGCCGTTGACCGCTTCGCCCCCATAAAGGGCGATGCCGGGGCGAGTGAGATCGAAATGATAGTCCGAGCCGAGGAAGATACCGGCGGAAGCCGACAGGCTTGATTCGATGCCTTCGAAAGCGGCGCTAACCTTTCGGAATGATTCGAGCTGGACCCTGTTCATCGGCGAGGAGGGTGTGTCGGCGCAGGCGAGGTGCGACAGCACCAGAACCGGGTCGAAACTTGCCGGCCGCGTCACGTCGTCAGCCAGAAACAGCGCGTCGTCGAGGGGCAGACCGAGGCGGTTGAAGCCCGTATCCACATGCAGCGCGCAGGGGTGATCGCCCCGCTCGGCAACCGTCGCCATCCAGAAGGACAGCTGTTCCTCGGAGGCCAGAACCGGCACCAGATCATTGTCGAAAACCTGGCGTTCCTGGCCCTGCCATATGCCTGACAGCACGAAGATACGCGCTTCCGGGGCATAGGAACGCAGGGTCGCACCCTCGGCCACAGTCGCCACGAAGAAATCGCGCGCGCCGGCATGGTAAAGCGTCGCCCCGCAATCCTCGATACCGAGACCATAGGCATCGGCCTTGACGACAGCCGCCGTCCGCGCCCTGCCGGAACGCCTCTTCATGTCCCGCCAATTATCGGCGAGCGCGCCGAGATCGACGGTCAGCCTCAGCGGTGCGTGCTCGAAAATGTCGGTTTCGTTTTCGGGAAAGCTGTCTTCGAAGTCGTCTGTCATGCCATGCGTCCGGTTGATCTTGAACCGGTTTGGACCCTAGCACTTTTGTTCAAGACGGTAAGGATGGAATGTTTTAAACTCACGCTATGCACAATGTTTCGCAGGAACAGGCCATAGATGTCATGCCGATTGCGACGACGGAAACCACCCGTTTCTGGCGTGACAGGCGTTTTGGCGGCATGGAGTGCCTGAGCGCGACTTTTCTGACCCATGAATATTCGCCGCATGCGCATGACACCTTCTCGATCGGCGCCATCGAAAGCGGTTCGCAGATTTCCACCATTCAGGGCACCACCGAGCAGACGGGGCCGGGGCATCTTTATCTCATCAACCCGGATGAGGTTCACGATGGCGCACCGGGTGGCGGCGGTTATCGCTATCGGATGATCTATCCCGATATCGTCTTGCTGCGCGATATTATCGAGGATGTGACGGGCAGGGCCTTTCACGGCACGCCGTCCTTCCCAAGATTTCTGCCGCGCGATCCGCAGATGGCGGCCGCCTTCCAGATGGCGCATCGGCGGCTGGAGGAGAAATCCGGCGCTCTGGAGGCGGATGAGGGCATGTTCTCGGTTCTCGCCGCCCTGTTCGGCAGGCACGGCAGCGCCATTATCCTGCCCGTCGAAACACGGGAGAAAACGGCGGTTTATACCGCCCGCGACTATCTTTCCGACAATTACGAGACCGATATCGGCCTGGAGGAACTGGCCTCCATCGCCGGTCTCAGCCGCGCGCACCTCATCCGCGCTTTCAGGAAAGAGTTTCACATCACCCCGCATGCCTATCTGACGGATGTGCGCGTCCGCAGGGCGCGCCGGCTTCTGCGCGCCGGCGAGATGCCGGCCGAGGTAGCGGCAATGTGCGGTTTTGCCGACCAGGCGCATTTCACCCGGCATTTCAAGGCCCGCACCGGTGTCACACCGGGGCAGTTCCGGGTGGCCTGAGTTCAAAGCCCGCATTTCCGTTCGGAAATGCGACAAAAGAAAAGCGACGCTTCAGCAGAAAACCGCCTGACGTCACTTTCGTTCAAGACCGAATAATGTCGCAAGCGTAATCCCTCTCCTTCGAAAGGGAGAACGCGATGTCGATATCGGGAAAAGGCGCGGAATTCAGCGCGGGATTGCGGGCCGCCGCGCCATTGCTGGTCGCCATGGTGCCGATTGGCGTGGTGTTCGGCGCTGTCGCCATCGGCAAGGGCCTGTCGCCGCTCGAAGCCTCGCTGATGTCGTTGCTGGTCTTTGCCGGCGGCTCGCAATTCGTGGCGATGGATTTATGGACGCATCCGGCAAGCTGGAGCGCGCTCGGCTTTGCGGCGCTGCTGGTCAATCTGCGCCATGTGCTGATGAGCGCCTCCATAGCCGGCAAGCTGGAGGATTTCAGGGGCTGGCGCAAATGTGCCGCCATGCTGGTGCTGACGGATGAATCCTGGGCATTGTCCGAATTCCGCGTCATCGCCGGCAGGCTGACGGCGGCCTTTTTCACCGGTGCTGCGCTGTCGATCTATCTCGTCTGGAACCTTGCAACTCTTGCCGGCGCGCTGCTCGGTTCGGTGGTGGGGGATATGTCGGTCATCGGTCTGGATTTCGCCTTTCCCGCCGTCTTCATCGTGCTGCTCATGGGGTTCTGGAAGGGCAGGGAAACCGGCTTCGTGCTTCTGGCAAGCGCCGCCGCCGCCTGTCTCACCCACGCACTGGTTCCCGGCGCCTGGTATATCGCCGCCGGCGCGCTGGCGGGTCTCGCCGTCGCCGCCTTTGGCCACGAGGAACAGGCGGAGCAGCCGGCATGACGCTCGACCCGAATACGCTGCTGACAATTCTTGCCATGATGGCGGCAACCGTCGCCACGCGCCTTGGCGGCCTGTTGCTGGTCACTCATTTTACGCTGACACCACGCCTGAAAAAGGCGCTCGGCGTGGTGCCGCCCGCCGTCCTGATGGCCGTGGTGACGCCGACGGCGCTCGCCAGCGGACCGGCGGAAACCATCGCCTGCGCGGTAACCGCCATCGCGGCGCTGCGCCTCAGCCTCCTGCCAGCCGCAACGCTCGGTGTTGCTGCCGTGGCGCTGCTGCGCGGAATCGGATTGTGAGACAATCCGGTCAAACCGTTGAAAAGACTCCTCCCTTGGGAACAGAACGGGCGGGACAGGGCGAAAACCCGTTCCATGCGCACTATTGAATGTGAACTGAGGACGATAGTCCGGACTTGAGCAAGCGCTTCCAAGCCGTTATCCAGTGCCTGCCGTATCTTTCAAGCAGCGCCGGGCGGGAGAGAGTGATGACAGGCAATCGCGAAGTTGCATTCGGACCGCTTTCCCGAATCTATGCCGAAGACCTGAAGACGTCATGGCCATCCATCACCTTTTTGCTGCTGACGATCCTGCTCGGGTCTGTTCTCGCCACCGCCGGGCCTTACGTGTTTTCCCGCCTGATCGACGATCTGCCGGATGCGCCGCTGCAATGGATGCTCGGTTTTTCGCTCTATGCGGGCCTGACGGCGCTGGCGACGGGTATTCAGCGCTCCACGCAATATATGTCGGTCATCCATTCGGAGCGGCTGGAATATGTCGCGACCACGCGCTTCTTCGAGCGCATCGTCCATAAAAAACCGTCGTTCTTCAACGATCACAACCCGGCGGAAATTCAGGCTGCGCAGACAAGGGGCGCTTCGGCCGCCTCGGCGATCATGCAGATCGGCCTTATTTATTTCGTGCCGGGCATCGCCACGTTCCTGTTCAGCACCCTGTTGCTGGGAACGGTCCTCAGTGCGGATCTGGTCGCCATCGTCGTTGTTTACGGCGCGGCCTTCATCGCGCTCACGCTCGCTTCGAACCGCCTGACCACGCCTTTTCTGGAAAAGGCTATCGAAGCCGGGCAGGAGAATGCCGGTTTTGTCGGAAACGCCATCGGCATGATCGAGCCTTTGCGGCACACGGGCAGCACGGCGTGGATGAAGCGTCGCTTTGCGGATAATGCGGGCTCTATCTATCGCAACTGGCGGCTTTATTCCCTGCGCCGGATCGGCTTCGTCTTCACCATCTCGCTCGCACTCGCCATGCAGATGGTCATCGGCTTTTATCTCCTGTTGCCACGTTACGAGGCGGGAGCCCTGTCGATAGGCGATATCGTTCTCTTCAACACGCTTCTGCTTCAGCTCAACATGCCTTTTGAACTGATCGGGCAATCGATCAGCGAGGCGGTCCGATCCTTCGCCCACTTCGCGCCCTATGCCCGCATGTGGAATGCGCCGGAAGAGGAGGAACCGCCCCATGCCAACCCGCTGCGGCTATCGGGCAAAGCGATAGAATTCGACGATGTGGGGTTTCGCTACGAAAACGCTCGCGGCGTCGAAGGCGTTTCTTTCACTGCAACGCCGGGGCGTCTGACCTTCATTACCGGCGAGACGGGTTCCGGCAAATCGACACTCTTCCGGCTTCTGCAGAAAACCATGGCGCCGCAATCGGGTCGTATCACCATCGATGGCACCGATCTGACCGCAATCGGCCGCGACGACTGGTTTGCCGTTGCCGGCATCGTTCCGCAGGAGGTGCAATTGCTGAACGATACGTTGCGCAGCAATGTCGTGCTCGGGCGGGTGCTGGATGAGGAAAAACTGCGCCGCTCGGCCGAGCGCGCCGCGATACTCGACAGGATAGAGGCGATGCCGGAGGGTTTCGACACGATTGTCGGGGAAAGGGGCCTGAAGCTTTCCGGCGGCGAGCGTCAGCGGGTTGCGATTGCCCGTGCGCTTTACGGTGAACCGTCCATTCTGCTGCTTGATGAGGCAAGCTCGGCGCTGGACGAGGAGACGGAGCGGGAAATCATGGACCAGTTAAGACGGGTCGACAGCGATATCACCATCATCGCCATCACCCACCGCCAGAGCAGCATCCGCGCCGGCGATCAGGTCATTGCATTGCCGAGCGGTACAATCGATGAATCGGCTTCTGAGGTGTCAGTCCCAAGCCATTGAAAAGATTCCGCCCCATCCTGAAGCAGGACGGGGCGTTTTTTTATCGATAGCCGGCGTTGCTGCGCCTCAATGTTCTTCGTACTGGCTGAAGCTCGGATCGGCCAGATCCGTAAAGCGGGTGAATTCGGACTGGAAGGCGAGCTTCACCGTGCCGGTCGGTCCGTGACGCTGCTTGGCGATGATGACGTCGGCCGTGCCTTTCACCTTGTCGAACAGGGCTTCCCATTCGGCATATTTGGGATCGGAAATATCGCGCGGCTCCATGTTCTTGACGTAATATTCCTCGCGGAACACGAAAAGCACCACGTCGGCGTCCTGCTCGATGGAGCCGGATTCACGCAGGTCGGAAAGCTGCGGGCGTTTGTCTTCGCGGCTTTCCACCGCACGGGAGAGCTGTGACAGTGCGATGATCGGAACGTTGAGTTCCTTGCCGAGCGCTTTCAGACCCGTGGTGATCTGGGTGATTTCCTGTACGCGGTTTTCGCCGCTCTTGCCGGAGCCGGTCATCAGCTGAACGTAGTCGACCACCAGAACATCGAGGCCGCGCTGGCGCTTCAGGCGGCGGGCGCGGGCGGAAAGCTGCGCAATCGAGATACCACCGGTCTGGTCGATGTAGAGCGGCACCTTCTGCATCATCTGGGAGCAGGCGACGAGCTTTTCGAAATCGGCCTCGGTAATGTCACCGCGGCGGATTTTCGAGGAAGACACTTCGGTCTGCTCGGAAATGATACGGGTGGCGAGCTGTTCGGACGACATTTCGAGCGAGTAGAAGCCGACGACGCCGCCGTTTTTCGCCTTGTACGACCCGTCCGGCTGCACTTCCTGCTCATAGGATGCGGCGATATTGTAGGCGATGTTGGTCGCAAGCGAGGTCTTGCCCATACCCGGACGACCGGCAAGCACGATAAGGTCGGAACGCTGCAACCCGCCCATGCGGGCGTCGAGCGAATGAATGCCGGTGGAAATGCCGGAGAGATTGCCGTCGCGTTCGAAGGCGGCGCCCGCCATGTCGATCGCCAGCGCTACGGCATCGTTGAACGACTGGAAGCCGCCATCGTAACGGCCGGTTTCCGCCAGCTCGAACAGGCGGCGTTCGGTGTCCTCGATCTGCGCCTGCGGCGGCATGTCGAGCGGCGCGTCATAGGCGATGTTGACGACATCCTCGCCGATCTGGATCAGCGCGCGGCGCAGCGCCAGATCGTAGATCGCGCGGCCGTAATCTTCCGCGTTGATGATCGATACGGCTTCCGCCGCCAGACGTGCGAGATACTGCGCCACCGTCAGATCGCCGATCTTGTCGTCGGCGGGCAGGAAGGTCTTGATCGTCACCGGATTGGCGGTCTTGCCCATGCGGATGATATCGCCCGCCACCTCGAAAATCTTGCGGTGCAGCGGTTCGTAAAGATGCACGGGCTTCAGAAAGTCCGACACGCGGTAATAGGCGTCGTTATTGACGAGGATGGCGCCGAGCAGCGCCTGTTCGGCCTCGATGTTGTTCGGCGCTTCGCGGTAGTGCGGTTCCGCCGGTTGCGCGGGGGTGATCTTTCTCACAGCGTCGTTCATGGTTTGCGCGATCTCCCTTTGCCTTTGTCCTTGAACCTCGGGTTTGGCTTCCTGGGGCATGGCAGTCAATGATAATGTTGCAACACTCTATGGCAGGCTGACGTCCGCTCTGCGAAGCTCGATCACTTCTTCAGTTGTCCCCAGCAATCCACAGGCGGGTTGAGGACAAGGCGCCGGATCCCTCCGGCAAGGTGATTCGCTGCCATGAGTTTATCGCATGGCAGACCCGGCGTGAAAGAAACTTGAAAATCGTCAGTCTTACGAATAAATAGGCAGAAAATAAGTAGTGTGCTAATTATAAGGCTTGCTGACATGTCCCGCGAGACCGACAAGGAACAGCTTCTGGATGAAGTCTCCGCCTTCACCCGCAAACTGCGCGCGTTTTTCGATGCGCGGGTGGGGGAGAGCGGGCTGACGCTTGCACGGGCGCGCGCTCTTTTTGCGCTCTCGCGTCGTGGACCGCTGACGCAGACCGAGCTTGCCGAGGAAATGGAAATCGAAACGCCGACGCTGGTGCGGGTGCTCGATGGCATGGAGAAACAGAACCTCATCGAACGCCGTTCCGATGAGAACGACCGCCGCGCCAAACGCATCCACATGACGGCGGAAGGGGAAAAAACCTCCGAGACGGTGCAGGCGATGGCGAAATCGCTGCGCTCCGAGATTGCCGCCGATATTTCCTCGCAGGAACTGGCCATGGCGCTTGATGTCATGCGCCGGCTTTCGGCAAATCTGCAAAATCTGGCGGCGGGGAGGGCGCAATCGTGAGCACCCTCATACCGCAAACCGCTGACAAGGCCGTTTCCCAGGATGCCGAAGGGACCGCCAAACCCGCCGACCTTCCGGAAGAGGCAGCGACGCCGATGAGCGCTTCCGGCACGGGCGAAGCCGTGTCGGAACCTGCCGCTGCCGCCGCACCTCAGCCCGTTGAGCGGCCGCTCTGGTTGCGGCTGTGTTTCATCTTCGCTGGCCTGTCGTTCTTCATCACGCAAGGCCTGGGCATGAACCTCGTCATGGCCAATATCTACCAGTTGCAGGGCGAGTTTTCCGCCACCGTGGCCGAGGTCGCCTGGCTCTCCGCCGCCTATATGGCGCCCTATGCCACCTTTTCCATCGCGTTGTTCAAGGTCCGGGCGCAATATGGCCTGCGGCCCTTTGCCGAAGTTTCGATTATCGTGTTTGTCGTCGCTTCCTGTCTCAACCTGTTCGTGACAGACCTGCATTCGGCAATCGTTATCCGTTTTGTCAGCGGCATGGCAGCCGCACCGATCTCGTCGCTCGGCTTTCTCTATATTCTGGAGGCCTTTCCGCCTGCGCGGAAATTCTCGCTCGGTTTCAGCATAGCGCTGACGGGCACGTTGCTGTCAGCGCCGCTCGCGCGCATCGTCTCGCCATCCCTCTTGGAAATCGACGGCTGGAATGCGCTCTATTCCATGGAAGTGGGATTCGCGCTGATCGCTTTCGCCATGATCTATGTGCTGAAAGTCACCCCGCCGCCGCGCGCGAAAGTTATCGAGCGCATGGATATTCTGAGCTATCTCTTGTTTGCAGGTGGTCTCGGCTGTCTGGCGGTCATGCTCACGCTCGGCCGGTTCTACTGGTGGTTCGAAACCTGGTGGCTGGGCGTCCTTCTGGCGACGTCGATCGCACTTCTGACCCTCATGGCTTTCATCGAATTGCCGCGCAAGAACCCGCTGCTGGACCTGCGCTGGATTTTCTCGAAAACCAACCTGCACATTATTGCGGTCCTGCTCGTCTACCGTGCGGTTTCCTCCGAGCAATCTTCAACGGCGGTCAGCTTTTACCAGCAACTCGGCCTGCTGAACGAACAGACGACGACACTTTATGCACTTGTGCTGTTGGCGACTATTCTCGGCGGTGCGGCCTGTGCGTGGCTGATGCTCACGAAATACGTCGATACCGCCCACGTGATTGCGCTGGCGCTGATCGCTGCCGGTTCGTTCATGGATAGCCAGTCCAACAATCTGACGCGGCCGGGTGAGATGTATCTCAGCCAGATGATGATTGCCTTTGGCGCGGCCATGTTCCTGCCGCCCGTCATGGCCAAGGGTTTTGCCGCCGCTCTGGCCCGGGGTGCGCCCTATCTGGTGAATTTCATTACCATCTTCCTGTTCACGCAGATTACCGGTTCGATGCTGATGACCGGCCTGCTCGGCAGTTTCGTGACGCTGCGGGAGAAATTCCACTCCAATATTCTGGTGGAAAATATCCTGCTCACCAATCCCGTGGTCGCCCAGCGCGTCTCGCAGCTTTCCGGCGCTTACAGCCATGTCATCACCGATCCGGCATTGCTGAAGGCCGAGGGGCTGTCGCTGCTTGGCCAGCAGGTCAGCAGGGAGGCCTATGTGCTTGCCTATAATGACACGTTCCTGCTGATCTCCGTCGTCTCTGCGCTGGCGCTGGCCACGCTTTTGATCCACCTTGCATGGCTGCGCATCCGCCCTTTCCTTTTCCGGGAAGAAATCGATGCCGCACCGGCACCACAGTCTTGAACATTCCAAGAGTGACAAAATGCTGAAGAAGTTTTTTACCCCCGTTTCCATTCTCGTGCTGCTCGGCGGTCTCGCCGGCGTGGCGCTGGTGCTTTACGCCTGGCGGCTGCCGCCGTTCCTTTCCACCGTCGAAATGACCGACAACGCCTTCGTGCGTGGTTATGTCACGACGATGAGCCCGCAGGTGAGCGGCTATGTGGTGGACGTGCCGGTGAAGGACTATCAGGAGGTCAGCCAAGGTGCGCTGCTGGCGAAGATCGATGACCGCATCTACCGCCAGAAGCAGGCGCAGGCGGAAGCAACGCTCGATACGCAGAAGGCGGCACTCGATAATTCCCGCCAGCAGGAAAATGCGGCCAATGCCAATATTCTTTCCAGCCAGGCGGCGGTCGACAGCGCCCAGGCCTCGCTGAAACAGGCGCAGCTCGCATCCGACCGTCAGGATAATCTCATCAAGAGCGGTGTGGGAACCTCCAGCCTCCAGGAAGAGGCCCATGCCGCGCTCGAAAAGGCGCGGGCGTCGCTCTCGCAGGCCAAGGCGGCGCTTGAGGTTTCGCGGCAGGATCTGCAAACCATCATCGTCAACCGCAGCTCGCTGCAGGCGGCCGTCGCCAATGCTGAAGCGTCGGTCGAACTTGCCCGGATCGACCTTGCCAATACCGAAATCCACGCGCCCGTGGATGGCAGGCTCGGCGAAGTCGGCGTCCGCACCGGCCAATATGTCACCGCCGGAACGCAACTGATGGCTGTCGTGCCGCATGATGTCTGGGTCATCGCCAATTTCAAGGAAACCCAGCTTGCGGGCATGCAGGTGGGCCAGCCGGTGACGATCTCCGTGGATGCCCTGCATCGCCGCAAGCTTACCGGCCATGTGGAACGGTTCTCGCCCGCCACCGGCTCGGAATTCGCCGTCATCAAGCCGGATAATGCGACGGGCAATTTCGTAAAGATCGCCCAGCGCCTCGGCGTGCGGATCGCCATCGATGCCGATCAGCCGCTGACGGCGGAGCTTTCGCCGGGCATGTCGGTGGTGGTGCATGTGGACAAGAGCGTGGCGCCGGAGGGGGCGGAGACGGCGGCGAAGTAGGTTAGGATTGGACGGGCGTGGCTCACCCCCTCTGTCCTGCCGGACATCTCCCCCCAAGGGGGAGATCGGCAAGGCGGGCTTACATCGCCATAATCGCAACGTTGAGATGGCCGAACGGTAGCCACGATTCGATCTCCCCCTTGAGGGGGAGATGCCCGGCAGGGCAGAGGGGGTATTCCTCCGCGAATTCAACCCAACAAAAAACCCCGGATGTCTCCATCCGGGGTTTTCCTTTGACCGTTAAGCCAAATCTTATTCGTCGTCGCCGTCGCGATCGGCTTCCGGATCGAAGAAGTCTTCCGGACGCAGCGCGTCTTCGTCAACGCCGTAGATGGCGTCAGCGGAGGTGAGGCTTTCGCCCTTGGCCTGACGCTCAGCTTCTTCAGCCGAACGGGCAACGTTCAGCTCAACCTGAAGCTCGACTTCGGCATGCAGGTGAAGGGTAACGTTGTGCAGGCCGATGGTCTTGATCGGCGTGTTCAGTTCAACCTGGTTACGGCCGATGTTGAAGCCTTCTGCGCCGAGGATTTCAACGACGTCGCGAGCGGCGACAGAGCCGTAGAGCTGGCCGGTTTCGCCAGCCGAACGGACGACGATGAAGGACTTGCCTTCCAGAGCCTCGGCAACCTTCTGGGCTTCCGACTTGCGCTCGAGGTTACGGGCTTCGAGCGTTGCGCGCTCGGTTTCGAAACGTGCCTTGTTGGCGGCATTGGCGCGCAGCGCCTTGCCCTGCGGCAGCAGGAAGTTACGGGCGTAGCCGTCGCGAACCTTTACGGTTTCGCCCATCTGGCCGAGCTTGTTGATGCGTTCGAGAAGAATGACGTCCATCTTCTTGATCCTTTCTATGGTTTGGTTTCGTTCGTATTGTCGGTTTTCCGCGTCGGAGTAAGAGAGATCGTGCTGCGCACGTCGCTCAGGCCGAACACGAGAATGATGAACAGCGGAAAGACAAAGACCGCCGAGAGATAAGCGAGGATGAGAACCGGCAGCCGCCAGTCCTTTCCACGCGCTCGTTTGTGCAGCGAGGCGTAACCCGCCATCAGGAAGCCCGCGCCGAAGGTGCCGCAGATGACCGCGCCGACCATGGCCGCGACACCGCCGAGGAACATGGCGACGATACCGGCCAGAAAAATGAAGATGGCGTTGCGGTGCATGCGCAGCGCGGAGGCAATATCCTCGCGCGGGCGAAGGCCCTTGCCGAAGGAGCCGACCAGACGCGTCGCGAAATAATAGGCCGCAAACAGAAGGATGACCCACAGACCGCCCTGCACGATCGGCAGCATCAGCACCAGCAGCGATTTCGTCTGGGCGAGCGCCTCGGCATTGGGTTCGAACAGCGGCTCGCGGTTCTGCACCGAGGTCATCATGATATCGACCATGCGGGCGACGAGATCGGGACCGTAACCGATCATCCAGCCGAGAATGACGACGGCGATGGAGACCAGAATGCACAGGTGCAGGACGATGCCGGAGAGCGGATACCAGGCGAGCAGATCATCCGGGCCGCCGAGTTCGGAAGCCGGGCGCGCCAGATTGGCGAGATGCGAAAGCCAGCCCGCCGGGATCAGCGTGAAGATCGCGATGGTCAGCGCAAACAGCGGCGACATGACGAG
This sequence comes from Agrobacterium sp. LMR679, assembly GCF_027157905.1. Taxonomy (NCBI): domain Bacteria; kingdom Pseudomonadati; phylum Pseudomonadota; class Alphaproteobacteria; order Hyphomicrobiales; family Rhizobiaceae; genus Agrobacterium; species Agrobacterium sp. LMR679. Next base: position 2,187,098 of record NZ_JAPVOJ010000002.1, read on the forward strand.
AGCGCCGATGATGGCCGTGGTGATGATCGCGACGATGGCGGCGCGATTGCCCCAGCCCATGCCGGCGATCAGGATCGGCATGGCGGAACCGGCATAGAGCAGGAAGGAAAAGGACGACTGTGCCGTTGCGCCAAGCGTCAAAAACGCGGCGCATATGCCGGCGAGAACGCCGGTGATCAGCACTGTCTGGTTCAACTTTTGCACTTCGCTGTCCTGCTGAAACGAAAGCAGTTAGAGGATCGCTCCATGGAGCCTCATCCCCAACATGGGTTTTACGGTATCGATCCGCGCCCAACGCGGAAGGATTTGAACTCGCAACCTACTGATTAAAAGTCAGTTGCTTCAAAGGAGATAAAACGAGGCCGCGCCGAGACGCGGCCTCGCTTCAATTCATTACGCTACGACGTAGGGCAGCAGGCCGAGGAAGCGGGCGCGCTTGATCGCCTGGGCGAGTTCGCGCTGCTTCTTCTGGGAAACGGCCGTGATGCGGGACGGAACGATCTTGCCGCGCTCGGAAATGTAGCGCTGCAGCAGACGTACGTCCTTGTAGTCGATCTTCGGAGCGTTGGCGCCGGAGAAGGGGCACGTCTTGCGACGGCGGTGGAACGGGCGGCGTGCCTGGGAAGAGGATGCGTCAGCCATTGGTCAAAACTCCTTCTTATGCACGGTCTTCGCGCGGACGGCGCGGACGGTCTTCGCGGTCGCCGAAGCCACCTTCGCGCGGTGCGCGCGGGCCACGATCTTCACGCGGGCCACGGTCCGGACGGTCGCCATCGCGGCGCGGACGGTCGTCACGGTCGCGCTTCTGCATCATCGCGGACGGGCCTTCTTCGTGGGCTTCGACGGCGATGGTCATGTAGCGAAGAACGTCTTCGTTGATGCGCATCTGGCGCTCGACTTCATGGATGGCGGCCGCCGGAGCGTCGATGTCCATGAGAGCGTAGTGAGCCTTGCGGTTCTTCTTGATGCGGTAGGTGAGGGACTTCAGACCCCAGTTCTCGATGCGTCCGACTTTGCCGCCGAACGATCCGATAACGCCCTTGTACTGCTCGACAAGTGCGTCGACCTGCTGGGCAGAAATATCCTGCCGGGCAAGGAAGATGTGTTCGTAAAGAGCCATTTAAGCTTTGCCTTTCTTGCGTTTCGTCCTTCACCCGGCAACGGCGCTAAGCCTCAACGACTGCTCTTGGGTAAGGCGGTAAGGCCTTGAAGCAAGAAAAGCGTTGTTCGAGACGGTCGAGAGCGGAGACACGGGAGGCCGGAAAAACCTTATGGTTCCTGCTGTTCCGTTACCGGAACCAGCCCTCCGTTCAGCCACCAGCCAATTGGACCGGGTGTTGTGAACAGCGCGCTTATACGCAATTTTGCCCGGAATGCAAGGGCAAGCGGTGAAAAAGCGCGCCGTAGAGCCGTCAGATCGCCATCGGATATTGGCGATGGATCGCCGCAATCCCTTTTAGTACCTCTTCCGACAACGTCACATCCGCAGCCGCAATATCCACCTTCAACTGTTCGATCGTCGTCGCGCCGATGATGGCCGAGGCCATGAAGGGACGTGTCAGGCAGAAGGCGATGGCGAGCTTTGCCGGATCGATTCCATGCTGTGCGGCGAGCTCCAGATAGGCCTTGACCGGCGCTTCCTGAAGCGGCTGCAGGCGGCCGCCGAGGTCTCTGTTGATGGTGCCGCGCGATCCCGCCGGGCGCGCGCCATTCTGGTATTTGCCGGTCAGAAGACCCGCCGCCAGCGGCGAATAGGCGAGCAGGCCGACATCCTCGTGATGGGCGACTTCCGCCATATCGAGATCGAAACTGCGGTAGAGCAGGTTATATTCGTTCTGGATCGTGGCGACGCGCGGCAGGCCGTTGGCCTTGGCGATGTCGATATATTTCTGCGTGCCCCAGGCGCTCTCGTTGGAAAGGCCGATGGCGCGGATCTTGCCGGCCTTCACCAGTTCGCCAAGCGTTTCGAGCTTTTCGGTGATTTCGGCGAGCGTGCGCTGCTTTTCCTGACCGGAGGCGTCGAAGCTCCAGACGCCGCGGAAATGATAGGTGCCGCGGTTCGGCCAGTGAATCTGGTAGAGGTCGATGTAATCCGTCTTCAGGCGCTTGAGGCTGGTATCCACCGCCTCGCGGATGGCGGCAGCGTCGATATCGCGACCGCCGCGAATATAATCGCGTCCCGAACCGGCGACCTTGGTGGCGAGCACGACCTGATCGCGCTTGCCGGTCTTTTCGAACCATGTGCCGATATAATCTTCCGTTCGGCCCTGGGTCTCGGCGGAAACGGGGGTGGTGGGGTAGAGTTCTGCCGTATCGAAGAAATTGACGCCGTTTTCGACGGCGTAATCCATCTGCGCATGCGCGTCGGCTTCGGTGTTCTGCGTGCCCCACGTCATCGTGCCGAGGCAGATTTCAGACACGGAAATATCCGTGCGGCCCAATAGTCTCTGTTTCATGGAAATGTCCCGGTGCTTGGCCAGATAGTTTGGAAGGTGGTGTGAAAGTAATGGGGAATTGCCGCAGTGCAAGAAAAAATATGATGAAAAGAAAGGGGAAAACAGGACGGCAAAACCCCTGACATGGGCCTGCCATGGGGCTTCAAGCCTTGACTTCGCTGGCGGGAATGTGAATGGAAGTCCGAAAGAATAAAGGCAAGGCCAGACAAGAAGGACGACATCCCATGGGTATTGCATTCACATTTCCCGGACAGGGAAGCCAGGCCGTCGGCATGGGCAAGGAGCTGGCGGATACCTATCCGGAAGCGCGCGCCGTGTTTCAGGAAGTCGACGAGGCGCTCGACCAGAAGCTTTCCGATATCATGTGGAACGGCCCGGAAGAGACGCTGACGCTGACCGCCAACGCCCAGCCGGCCCTCATGGCGGTGTCCATGGCGGTCATGCGGGTTCTCGAAGCGCGCGGCTTCAAACTGTCCGATACGGTTTCTTATGTCGCCGGCCATTCGCTCGGCGAATATTCGGCGCTCTGTGCCGCCGGCACCTTCTCGGTTGCCGATACCGCCCGTCTTCTGCGCATCCGCGGCAACGCCATGCAGGCCGCCGTGCCGGTGGGCGAGGGCGCCATGGCGGCGATCATCGGGCTCGAGCACGATGCCGTTTCCGCCATCTGCGGGGAAGCCGGCATTCTCGGCGTCTGCCAGATCGCCAACGACAATGGCGGCGGTCAGCTCGTCATCTCCGGCGGCAAGGCCGCCGTCGAGAAGGCGGCGGCGATCGCTTCCGAAAAGGGCGCCAAGCGCGCCATCATGCTGCCGGTTTCCGCCCCCTTCCACTCCGCGCTGATGGCGCCGGCGGCGGAAGCCATGCGCGAGGCGCTGGCGGCCGTGGAAAAGCACAATCCGGTCGTGCCGGTTATCGCCAATGTGCGCGCCGCCCCCGTTTCCGATGCCAATGAGATCGCCGCTTTGCTGGTCGAGCAGGTGACGGGTCAGGTGCGCTGGCGCGAGACGGTGGAATGGTTCGCCGCCAACAATGTCACGCAGCTTTACGAGATCGGCTCCGGCAAGGTGCTGACGGGCCTTGCCCGCCGCATCGACAAGACGGTGAACGGCGTTGCCGTCAACGGCGCTGCCGATATCGACCAGCTTCTTGCCACCCTCATCGGCTGAGACGGACATTCCGGCTGCCGCATTCATCGGGCGCAACTGCGCTGAACATTTTCAGTCCGAAGCTCTAAAGAAGGAATAGGACATGTTTGATCTGACAGGCCGCAAGGCTCTCGTAACCGGCGCGACCGGCGGCATCGGCGAAGAAATCGCCCGCCTTCTGCACAGCCAGGGCGCAACCGTCGGCCTGCACGGCACCCGCGTTGAAAAGCTCGAAGCGCTGGCGGCGGAACTTGGCGAACGCGTCAAGATTTTCCCGGCTAACCTTGCCGACCGCGCCGAGGTCAAGGCGCTCGGCGAAAAGGCCGAAGCCGAGCTGGAAGGCGTCGATATCCTCGTCAACAATGCCGGGATCACCAAGGACGGCCTCTTCGTGCGCATGAGCGACGAGGACTGGGACAACGTCATCGAAGTGAACCTGACGGCGATGTTCCGCCTGACGCGCGAGCTGACGCATCCGATGATGCGCCGCCGTTTCGGCCGCATCATCAACATCACCTCCATCGTCGGCGTTACCGGCAATCCCGGCCAGGCCAACTACTGCGCCTCCAAGGCCGGCATGATCGGTTTTTCGAAGTCGCTGGCCCAGGAAATCGCCACCCGCAACGTCACCGTCAACTGCGTGGCGCCGGGCTTCATCGAAAGCGCGATGACCGGCAAGCTGAACGACAAGCAGAAAGACGCCATCATGGGCGCCATTCCCATGAAGCGCATGGGAACCGGTGCCGAAGTCGCCTCGGCCGTTCTTTATCTCGCCTCCAACGAGGCGGGCTACATGACCGGCCAGACACTGCACGTCAACGGCGGCATGGCGATGATCTGACGGCGCCTGAGGCCGTCATGAAAAGGATTGCGGCGCTGTTTAAGCACCTTCTTGGGTAGCTGGCGCCGCAAGGCCCCGCCGACTGGTTTTCGGCGAAATTGCCTGTCATACGCTGTGCTTAGCGCGTTTTCAGGCTTTTCGACCGATTGAAACCATGTTAAGCGGGCCAAGACTGTGAACAGTCGTCCCGGAGAGACAGGAAGCCGTTGCGATTTTGCGTGACGATGTCTAGCTTGGACCGGGTTGAACGGGTTTGCCAGCAGTGCCGGATTTGAACGGCGCATGAGGGCTTCTAACAGGGCAGGGTGCCGCAAGGCATTCCCTTCAAAATAAAGGTCGAGGAAACCGACATGAGCGATATCGCAGAACGCGTAAAGAAAATTGTAATTGATCATCTTGGCGTTGACGCCGACAAGGTTGTCGAAGGCGCCAGCTTCATTGACGATCTGGGCGCTGATTCGCTCGACACCGTTGAACTGGTCATGGCTTTCGAAGAAGAATTCGGCGTTGAAATCCCCGACGACGCAGCTGACTCGATCCTGACCGTCGGCGACGCCGTAAAGTTCATCGAGAAGGCCCAGGCCTGATCGACCTTGATGGGGGAGGTGCAATATCCTCCCGTCCTTGGCCCGGCTCGTCCGGGCCAATGTTTTATAGGCAGACGGTAACATGCCCGCTGACGGTGTGTGTTCCGGGCAATGCATGGGGTCGCGGGCCGGAAACGGCGCTCACAACCGTCATGCTGAGATTTGAAATACTGCAGCATCCGATGAACATCTCCTGATGTCCGGCGTTGCATGAAGACCGATGATTTGGATAAGGGCGGAGCATTGGCGATGAGGCGTGTCGTTATCACCGGTACCGGCATGGTATCTCCTCTTGGATGTGGGACGGAAGTGACCTGGGAGCGGCTGCTGGCCGGCCAGAACGGCGCCCGTCTCGTGACTGAATTCGAAGTCGAAGACCTTCCGGCAAAGATCGCCTGCCGTATTCCTGTGGGCGATGGTTCCAACGGCACCTTCAATGCCGATGACTGGATGGAACCCAAGGAACAGCGCAAGATCGATCCTTTCATCCTGTACGGCATGGCTGCCGCCGACATGGCGCTTGCCGACGCGGACTGGCATCCGGAAACGGACGAGGACCAGATCGCCACCGGCGTTCTGATCGGCTCCGGCATCGGCGGCCTGGAAGGCATTGTCGAGGCGGGCTATACGCTGCGCGACAAGGGCCCGCGGCGCATTTCTCCATTCTTCATTCCCGGCCGCCTGATCAACCTCGTATCCGGCCAGGTTTCCATCCGCCACAAGCTGCGCGGACCGAACCATGCCGTGGTGACGGCCTGCTCGACCGGCGCGCACGCCATTGGCGACGCCGCCCGTCTGATCGCGCTCGGCGATGCCGACGTCATGGTCGCCGGTGGCGCCGAGTCGCCGGTCTGCCGCATCGCGCTTGCCGGCTTCGCCGCCTGCAAGGCGCTCTCCACCCAGCATAACGACAATCCGGAAAAGGCCTCGCGCCCCTATGACCGTGACCGCGATGGTTTCGTCATGGGCGAGGGTGCGGGCATCGTCGTTCTGGAAGAACTGGAACATGCCAAGGCGCGCGGCGCGAAGATTTATGCGGAAGTCGTCGGTTATGGCCTTTCGGGTGATGCCTATCACATCACCGCACCGTCCGAGGACGGTGAAGGCGCCTATCGCTGCATGTCGATGGCGCTGAAGCGCGCGGGTCTCACGCCTGACGATATCGATTACATCAATGCTCACGGCACCTCGACCATGGCCGATACCATCGAGCTTGGCGCGGTCGAGCGGCTTGTCGGCGAATCGGCCTCGAAGATCTCCATGTCTTCCACCAAGTCGGCCACGGGCCATCTTCTCGGTGCGGCGGGCGCTATCGAGGCAATCTTCGCGACGCTTGCGATCCGCGACAACATCGTTCCGCCGACGCTGAACCTCGACAATCCCGATGTGGAGACGAAGATCGATCTCGTGCCGCACAAGGCGCGCAAGCGGCAGGTCGATGTGGCGCTCTCGAACTCCTTCGGCTTCGGCGGCACCAACGCCTCCCTCGTGCTGCGTCGTTACGAAGCATAATTGCGGCGGCGGCTCTGCCGCCGCTGGCGCCCTTCCACCGGGTGCTAACAAAGGACGTTCTTTCCTTTGAAGAACGCATTGCGGCTTGCGAAAGCCATTCCGGTTTTCGCGCCGATATTGTAGTCGTTTATGGGAAGCGTTTGCCGGTTCGGGGTAATTTCCGGCCGCAAGCTGCTTCCTCCATCGGCTTTGTCCGAAACGATGTTCGTGAAGCGGAATAGCAAGGCTTCACGATATCTCTATGTGGTGCAGGAAGACATTCCGAACCTGTTTTTGCCGCATTACCTGCGCAAAAAGCGCTGACAACGCCGAACTGAAAAGGACCGACGGTGAGCGACACGAACCAGAACAGCCAGGGACCATACGGACAAAACGGCGCGGGCGAAGGCAATCGCGGCCCGATCATTCCGAAATCCCCGACGGAAGCACTGCGGCCGGAAAAAGTGCCGGCTCCGCCCAAGCGCTCCCGCAAGGCCCATGGCCAGCTTGTGATCTTTCTGAATTTTCTGATGACGCTTGCGGTTGCCGTCTGTGTGCTGGCGATTGCCGCTTTCTATTACATGATCGATGCGTTCCAGGAGCCCGGTCCGCTTCAGACGAACACGCATTTCACGGTGCGCAACGGCGCCGGCATTATCGAGATCGCCAATAATCTCGAGCGTAACGAGGTCATCTCCAACGCCCGTGTCTTCCGCCTGATGACCGGCAGCTACCTGCAAAAGGACCAGACGCTGAAGGCCGGCGAATATGAGATCAAGGCCGGCGCATCGATGAAGGACATCATGATGCTGCTGGAGTCCGGCAAGTCGATCCTTTATTCCGTGTCGTTGCCGGAAGGCCTGACCGTGAAGCAGATGTTCGCGCGCCTTGGAGCGGATGAAGTGCTGGATGGCGAATTGCCCTCGGCCCTGCCGCCGGAAGGCAGCCTGCGCCCCGATACCTACCGCTTCACCCGCGGCACCAAGCGCGAAGAAATCATCAACCAGATGAGCGCGGCGCAGGACAAGCTGATCAATATGATCTGGGAACGGCGCGATCCGGACCTTCCGATCAAGACCATCGAGGAATTCGTGACGCTCGCCTCGATTGTCGAGAAGGAAACCGGCAAGGATGACGAGCGCGCCCATGTCGCTTCGGTGTTCTACAACCGTCTGAAGAAGGGCATGCGCCTGCAATCCGACCCGACGATCATCTACGGCCTGTTCGGTGGCGACGGCAAACCGTCGGACCGCCCGATCTATCAGTCGGACCTGCAAAAGCAGACGCCGTTCAACACCTATGTCATCAAGGGCCTGCCGCCGTCGCCCATCGCCAATCCGGGTCGGGCGGCGCTTGAGGCCGTGGCCAATCCATGGCGCACGGATGACCTTTATTTCGTTGCCGATGGCACCGGCGGCCATGTGTTTGCAAAGACGCTTGAAGAACATAACGCCAATGTGCGCCGCTGGCGCAAGATTGAGGCCGAAAAGGCGGCCTCCGGCGCCAATCCCGATGTTGTCGTGGATGGTCAGCCGGGCGGGGCCGAGGCGGAAAAGCCGGCCAATAATTGATAATCCTGACCGGGCCCTGCGATCCGCACGGGCCCGGTTTTGCACAGCATGACGGGGGGCTTCCAGATATGACATTGCAATCGATGACCGGCTTCGCACGCAGCGAAGGAACCTCCGGCCGTTACCGCTGGGCGTGGGAATTGCGCTCTGTGAACGGCAAGGGGCTCGATGTGCGCCTGCGTCTGCCCACCGGTCTTGAAGCGCTGGAAACGGCCCTGCGCGAAATCGCAGGCGAGCATCTTTCCCGCGGCAATATCCAGGCGGGTCTGACGCTGGCGATTGCGGAAAACCGGCTGGAGGCGGTGATCAACCGCGATGCTCTGGCGGCGGTTCTGGCGCTGAAGAAGGAGCTTGGCGATGTGGTGGAAGACAAGCCGCTGAGTTTCGACACGCTGCTCACGCTGCGCGGGCTCGTCGATTTTCGCGAGGCGGAAGATGACGCGGAGGCGCAGGCCGCACGCAACGGCGATGTGCTTGCCGGCTTCGCTGCCGCCGTCGAGAAGCTGAAGGATATGCGCGAACGGGAAGGGGCGTCGCTGTTTGCGATCCTGTCCGGTCATATCAACCGGATCGAGCAGCTCGCGGACATCATTGAAAACGATCCTTCCCGCCAGCCGGAACAGATCGCGGCACGGCTCGCCCAGCAGATCGCCCTCATCGGCGACGGCTTGCATGGTCTCGACCGTGACCGGCTGCATGCCGAGGCGGCGCTGCTCGCGACCAAGGCAGATCTGCGCGAAGAGATCGACCGGCTGCACGCCCATGTTCAGGCGTCGCGGGAGCTTTTGGCCAATGGCGGGCCGGTAGGGCGCAAGCTCGATTTTCTTGCACAGGAATTTAACCGCGAGTCGAATACAATCTGTTCCAAATCGAACGCCAGTGCGGTAACCGCAGCAGGCATAGAGCTGAAAGTGGTGATCGACCAGTTCCGCGAGCAGGTCCAAAATCTGGAGTAGACCCCATGGTCCCGGTGAATAATTCTCCCGTCACGATTGCCCGCAGAGGGTTGATGCTGGTGATTTCTTCGCCATCGGGCGCGGGCAAATCCACGATTGCGCGCAACCTGCTCGACAAGGACAAGAATATAGGTCTGTCTGTCAGCGTCACGACGCGTCCGCGTCGCCAGAGCGAGATTGACGGCATTCACTACCATTTCATTTCCACGCGTGAATTCGAGCGCCTGCGCGATAGCGATGCGCTGCTGGAATGGGCAGAGGTTCACGGCAATTTTTACGGCACGCCGCGTGGGCCGGTGGAAGATGCCATGGCTGCCGGTCGCGACATGCTGTTCGATATTGACTGGCAGGGCGCCGAGCAGCTTCAGGACAAGATGAAGGCGGACGTCGTTTCGATCTTCATCCTGCCGCCGACCATGACCGAACTTCAATCGCGCCTGCATCGCCGCGCCGAAGACACCGAAGAGGTCATCAAGACCCGGCTCCTCAATTCCCGTGCCGAGATCGAGCACTGGCGCGACTATGACTATGTCATCCTCAATGACGACCTGCAGGCCGCCTTCGAGGCCGTCGAAGCCATCGTGAAGGCCGAACGCGTCCGCCGCGACCGCCGCCATGGCATGTTCGATTTCGTGCGGGCGTTGCTCGAGGAAGAGCCGAAGCTCTGATGGAGGGTAGCGTCTGGCTACCGGCCCCAAAATCTTGAAATCGAAGCGGTTAGGCGTTATGTATATCCCGGCAGGATATACGAGGCTCCGACAATGGCAACGTCAACGGTTTTTATAAGCAATCGCAGTCAAGCTGTAAGGCTACCGAAGGCCGTGGCTTTTCCTGATGACGTGCATAAGGTCGATGTTCTGAAAATCGGTCTCGCGCGTGTTATAGTGCCGCAGGGAAAGCGCTGGGACGATCTCTTTCTGACCGGACCACGCGCAACGGATGATTTTCTTTCCGTTCGCGAAGAGCCTGCATTGGATGAGCGCGAGCCCTTCTGATGCTCACATATATGCTCGATACCAACATATGTATCTATGTGATGAAGACTTATCCTCCGGAGCTGCGGGAGAAATTCAACGCGCTGGCAGATCAACTGTGTATTTCGAGCATCACACTTGGCGAGCTTTATTATGGTGCTGAAAAATCCGTCCGGCGCCAGGAAAACATCAACGCCATTGAAAATTTTACCGCGCGTTTGGACGTTCTGCCTTTCGCCGACAAAGGCGCCGCACATTACGGCCAGATCAGGGCCGAACTTGCCAAGGTTGGAACGCCGTGCGGCGTTCATGATATGCAGATTGGTGGTCACGCCCGTAGCGAGGGACTGATCGTCGTAACCAATAATATGCGCGAATTCATCCGTATGCCGGGCTTGCGAGTTGAAAACTGGGTTTAGTCCTCGGCCTCGCCCTGTTCCAAAACGTTCGGCTAACCGATGGGAGTCGCTGCTGTTATCTGGGTGATAGGTTCACTTGCCGCCCATTGGCGAGATAGCCGCTCGTCTGCGGCGTCTTCAGCCCAGCCGTGGCCCGTATCAACTGTTTGCAGAACAACATCCGCACCGGCCGATGCCAGTTGGTTGGCCAAATGCGGCGCATCGGTGGGGTGACGCCTTTCGTCGTAGGCGCCGGCGAGCAGGAGTATGGGGTATCCTGAGAGGTTTGGGAGAGCTTGATCCGTTCTTGGAGAAAGCGGGCGAAGCAGAATGGCTCCCCTCGACAAATTCCGATTCAGACATATGGTTTCAGCCGCTATGATCGCGCCGTTCGAATATCCAACGAGGAGGGGTCTCTGCCCGGTCTCATGAAATACAAAGTCGATGAACTGGCAGAGGCTGGTCGCTCGATGTTTGAGGTCGTCAATATCGAGCTGTCTGTCTGGTTTTCTGCGAAAAAATGCGAAGCCATTTTCCCAGGGAACGGCGCCTCTCGGCGCGTATAAGACACCGTTAGGAAAGACGGCACGTCCAAAAGAAATGAGGTCGTCTTCCGTTCGTCCCGATCCATGCAGCAAGACAACCGCGCAGTCGGGCGTTTTAGCGGGAATGTCGAGCTTGTAATGAAAACCGGCACTCTCCACGCACTTCTTCCTTTATTCGCAGCCTCCACGAACGCGTGTCCCGCTACTCGGAATGGCACATTCCACGACGGATTTACAGGCAGTTCGCCAAAGTGACGAATTCCTCCACCGACAGCGTTTCCGCTCGCCGCGTGGGATCGATCCCCGCTTTTTCCAGAAGCGTTTCGCCGCCAAGGCTTTTCACGCTCTGGCGCAGCATCTTGCGACGCTGGCCGAAGGCGGCTTCCGTCACCTTTTCAAGCTTGGCGACATCGCAGGGCAGCGGCTTGTCCTTCGGCAGCAGGTGCACGACCGTGGAGGTCACTTTTGGCGGCGGGCTGAAGGCCTGTGGCGGAACGTCGAAGGCCATTTCGGAAACTGTGCGCCAGCCGGCGAGAACGCCCAGCCGGCCATAATGGTTATCGCCTTCTTCGGCCACGATGCGCTGGCCGACTTCCTTCTGGAACATGAGCGTCATGGAGAGCCAGAAGGGCGGCCATTGTTTCGGCAGCAGCCAGTTGACCAGCAATTGCGTGCCGACATTGTAGGGCAGGTTGGCGATGATCCGCACCGGTTCGCCGGCGGGAACCAGAGCCTCGAAATCGGTCTTGAGGGCGTCGCCCTCTATGACCTCGAGCCGTCCGGGATAATGCGCTTCGATTTCCGCCAGCGCCGGCAGGCAGCGGCTGTCGCGTTCGACGGCGATGACCTTTTTTGCCCCCAGCGAAAGAATGGCGCGGGTGAGGCCGCCGGGACCGGGGCCGACCTCTATCACCGTCACGCCGTCTAGCGGTCCTGCTGTCCTTGCGATCTTCTGGGTGAGGTTGAGGTCGAACAGGAAGTTCTGGCCGAGCGATTTCTTCGCGTCGAGCCCGTGGCGCTGGATGACATCGCGCAGCGGCGGCAGTCCGTCGATGGCCGCCATTATGCGTTGGCCCGGCTGCGGAGGGAAATCTCCGCCGCCATCTTCAGCGCCGCCACAAGGCTCGCCTCATTGGCTATGCCCTGGCCGGCAATGCCGAAGGCGGTGCCATGGTCGGGCGAGGTGCGGATGAAGGGCAGGCCGAGCGTGACATTGACGGAATCGTCGAAGCCGAGCGCCTTGGCCGGAATGAGCGCCTGATCGTGATACATGCACACCGCCACGTCATATCGCTTGCGGGCGGCATCGTGGAACATGGTGTCGGCGGGCAGGGGGCCGAAGGCATCGATCCCGTCCTTCCGCAACCGCATGGTCGCCGGGTGAACGATATCACGATCCTCAGTGCCGAGTGCGCCATCTTCACCCGCATGCGGGTTGAGGCCGGCAACCGCCAGACGCGGCGCCTCGATGCCGAATTTCTGCCGGAGATCGGCATCGATGATCCGGCAGGTCGTGACGATCAAATCTTCGGTGAGAGCGGCCGGTACGTCTTTCACAGGGATATGGATCGTCACCGGGACGACGCGGACCTTGGGGCCGGCAATCATCATCACCGGGATGACGTGCTCGCCGGTCTGGCGCAGGGCGAGATCAGCCAGAAATTCCGTATGGCCGGGGAAGCCGAAACCCGCCTCATAAAGCACCGATTTCGCGATCGGATTGGTGACGACGGCCGCAGCCTTGCCCTCGACCGTGAGGGAAACGGCGGTCTCGATGGCCTTGATCGTCGCGTGCGCCGCTCCGACATGCGGCTGACCCGCCTGCACTTCGAAGCCGACAGGAAGGGGGAGGATGGGGAAAGCCTGTTCGAACAGGCCGACGGCGCTTTCCGCATCGCAGGTCTCGATATTGACCGGCACGCCGATCAGCGCCGCACGGCTCGCCACCACATCGGGATCGCCGATGAAGATGAAGGGCGGCACGCCGTTCTCCCGGCGCTTAGCCCAGGCGGTGATGGCGATGTCGGGGCCGATACCGGCTGGATCTCCCTGTGTCAGGGCAAGCGGCAGGGATGCATATGTCACGGAAAGACCCGGCTCTCGTATCAATATCAGGTGTTGACAATCTGCGCCTTCTTGCGCAGCTCATCCATATATTTCTTTTCGTTCGGGTTTTCGCCGTCCTTGGCCTTCATCAGGTCTTCGGACTTGAACACCATTTCCGCCGCATAGTCGTCGGAAACCTGGCGCTGCTTGCAAATGGCCAGATATTCGACGCCCTTTTCGGTGACGCGGGTACCGGTGGTGCCGCCTTCCTTGGTCTTCTCCACCAGCGCCTTCCAGTCTTCCGGCAGCTCCGGCGCCAGAATGCGGCCAAGGTCCTTGATCGCCACATCACGCATGGTCGCGGCGAAGCTCATGGCCTGGTCGCAGCCGGGGTAACGCTTGCGCGAGGCTTCAGCCTCGGCCTTGCGCTTGCCGGTAATGGCGTTGCGTTTCGATTCCGGGATAACGAAGATGACCTGCTGCAGGAAATATTCCGTGGTGACGGGCTTGTCGCCGCGTTCCTTCAGTCGGGTAACGAGATCCTGCGTCGACATCTTGCCACGTGCGCCATAACGGGCGTTGACAAGGCGCGGCCAGCTCATCTGAACGGCGATGAAGGCCTTGAAATGATCGGCTCCGACACCCGCCTGCGCAAGCACCTTCGTCAATTGCTGCGGGGTCATCTTGTTGTTGCCGGCAAAGCGTGCGAAGGCCGCATCGACATCGTCGGTGCTGACCGACATCTTAACGCGGCCGATTTCCTCGCGCTTCAGCGCTTCGTCGACAAGCTGCTCACGCGCCTTTTCGTTGAGATTGCCGGACTGGCGCTGCAACTTGAGGAAGGCGACGCGCTTGGCAATATCGTCATTGGTGATGGGGGTCTTGTTGACGACGATCTTGACGGTGCTATCGGCGAAGGCCTGGCCGGCATAGGGCACAACGGCCATGGGAACGGCGAATATCGCAAAGGCGAAAGCAGCGCCACGCAAAGCCGTCTTTCCGAAATTCATCATATCCTTCTCCCTTTCGTCGGGCAGGGTCCTGTTGCCCTGTCCCGCCAATCTGTTCTGCCTGATGAGGGGAATATTGAACTCTCCCGCTTTTCAGACCTGCAACTGTGCATCCGCACCGCGAATTTGCCACGTATATATCATCGCGATCCGCAAGACGGCAATGTGTCGGTTTGTTGAAAGAAAACCCGATAGGTTCCATGCGCGGCCGACATTGGCGTGTTGTTGCGGCGAAACCGTGGCTTTACTGGCCAAATGGTAAAAAGGCAGGTCACGATGCTGCGTAACCTGCCTCTAAACTCAGTAGTTGTTTGGCTTCCAGCCAATATCCATGTCGTTCCAGTCCTCATTGGCTGAACCGACGCTGATATCGCCGAGCGTACGGAAGGCCAGACGGGCATTGATCGACCAGTCATTGGCGGCCTGACGGCTGGAATTGATATTGCCTTCGTCGGAATAGCTGACCGTCAGGATCGTGCACTCATCCTGATAGGCAATGCCGATGCGGCGTTCGGCGGCAAACTTCCCGTTGAGATCGTAATTGATCGAACCGAACAGCGACCAGTTGTCGTCCATGCGCAGCGAACCGGACGCCTGGATGATATCGCGGTCTTCGTTATAGCCGTATTTCGGCTGTGCCTTGACCTGCGTATAGCTGAGCTTGCCGGTAAGGCGACGGTCCGAATAGCTGATGCCGGTTTCCGAGCGGTTGATGTCGAAATCGTCCTTGTCGAGACGCAGGCTCGACGACAGCGAAAGTCCGATCGGCGCATCGAAAGCGGCCATGGCGACGTAATCCGAACGGTCGGATTCGAGGCCCGAATTGGCGCCTGCATTGACTAGATCGTAGGAGGCGAAGGAATTGTCGCCCGCCAGATGGAAGGACTGGCCGGCAATGGCGCGAACGCCGTAGCCATTGTCGAACGTACCGTTATAGCGGAAGCCGATATTGGCGCGCGTGCCGCCTTCGATCCGGTCGAAACCGGAGAATTTGTCGCGTTCGAACAGGTTGGTCGCGTCGAAGACGAATGCCTGTGCATCCTCGTTCGGAAGGCGGCCGGCATATTGTTCGTTCGGGCGCACGAAAATCTGTGCGATTGGCTCGATCACGTGGCTGCTGTTGAGCGCGGTGAACAGCCAGGGGTAACGCACTTCCAGACCGCCGGTGACCATGCCGCGGAAAGCCGCGCCGTCATGCATCATGCCCTCATAGGCATAGGAGGTCCCACCCGAGGTGAAGGCTGCGGGAGACATGTCCGTCCAGAGCGCGTCGCCGCGCGCGGCAAGGATCGGCGTGATCTGCAGGCCGCTGTCCATCGTGAAGGTGCGCTTCCACTCGGCTTCGGTGGAAAGGCGCGTATAGTCACCCTCAAGCCCGCTGAAACGCGGATAACCGCCAAGCGCGTAAGCATCCTGCCGCAGGCGCGTGATGCTCGTCAGGTTGGTGGTCAGCGAAAGTTCGCCGCCATAAACCGGATCCGGCACGAAATAACGATAGTCGACAACCGGGTGGACGATTGCCTGTTTGCGTTCCTTGGCTTCGGTATTGTCCGTATCCTGAACGTTGAAATAATAACCGCGGGCTTCGAAGCTGTTACGCTCGCTCGCACCGTTCAGATAAATCTGGTTGGTCTGAACGTCGTTTTTATAACCCTTCAGCCCATAGGTGCGCGAAAAGTTATTGTCGGTCTGCACCATGGCATCCCAGCCGAACGCCCAGCGCGGGTTGATCGAGAAATCACCCTTGCTTGCGATCATGCCGCGATTGTCGTTGAGGGCGTCGCTGGTGCCGGCCGTGAAGGTTTCGGACTTCTGCTGGCTGATGCCCGCGATCGTGACCGTGTGCATGCCGGTTTCGAAGCGCTGGCGCAATTCCGCCTGCAGCAGCAGACCCTGCGTCGTGTAATAGGTCGGCGTGACGGTCACGTCCGAAGTGTCGGACAGGACGTGGAAATAGGGGACACCGATACCGAAACCGAGATTGTCGGTAATGCTCATCTGCGGGAACAGGAAGCCGGATTTACGCTTTACCGTATTGTCCGGAACCGTAAGGAACGGCAGATAGGCGATCGAATGGCCGAAAAGCTGCAGGCGGGCCTTTTCCAAGCGCACCGTATGGGTCTTGCCGTCCTGAACGACGCGCTCGGCCTTGACCTGCCACAGCGGCGCCTTTTCGGGCCGCTCGGCGCAGGGCAGACACGCGGTGTAGACACCGTTGTTGAGCACCATGAGGTCGCCTTCGAGGCGCTCGGCGCTTTCACCGGCAATACGGGTATTGTCCGTGGTCTCGACGCGCAGCGCATTGACGAAGCCCTGACCGAAATCGTCGGTCACGTCCATCTCGTCGGCATAGATCTTGTTGCCGCCCGGCTCGATCAGCTCGATGTTGCCATGGGCGATCACGCGGCCGGTCTGCTGGTTATATTCCACTTGCTGGGCCACCATGCGGTAGCCCGAATATTTCATGCGAACCACGCCCTTCGCGATCACACGCTGGGAATCGCGATTATAGGTAAGTTCATTTGCTGTAAGCAGGAGTTTCGAATCGTCTTGGCTTGCCGACGCAAGCAAACCATCCTGGCCGATAGCGACCGGGCTGGATGCCAAATACGCGCACACAGCGGCACCTGTCAGAAGGGCCGTCCAAAGCCGCCTGATATTCCCGCGGTCATATACCGCCACTAGCCGTCCTCCTGATGAAGCAGAATGGTTGCCCCCAAAGCCAACGCCACGATGACTGGAACCCAGACCGCGACGGTGGGAGGGACAACGCCACCACTCCCGAATGCCCTTACAAGCACGGTTACTACATAAAGCACGAAGCCGGAAACGATTCCACCCAGAATCACGGAGCGCGATTGGGCGAAGCGGCTGAACTTTAATGAAACGGTCGCGGCGATCAAGGTCATCGCGACCAGAAGCAGGGGCGTCGATAGCAGGAAATGATACTGCGTCTCAAGCGCCTTCGAAGATAGTCCAAAGGACTTTGCAACTTCGATCTTGTGAGAAAGGTCAAAGAAAGCAACGGTTTCCGTCTGCGTCATGCGCTCCTGGACGAATTCCCGTCTCAGATTGGTACTGATCCGCGTGCTTTCTTGCCGAACTGGCACATGCCCGGCGCGCGTTTCCGAAACGCCGTTAAGAAGCCAGTAACCATCTTCCAATTTAGCCGACTTCGCATCCTTACGGGAGACGATGTTTCCGTCCTTGTCGATGTCGATCAGAACCACGTCGAGAAGCAGCGTTCCATTGTCCTCGAAGCTCTTGGCGCCGATGATCGTATCCTGGCCGCCGCTTGACTGGCGCATCCACGGAACGATCTCCTGCTGGCGGCCGCCGCCTGCTTCGTTGCGCAGGCCGGCTTCCATCGCCAGCGACTTGTTCTGACCCCATGCCGCGATGGGGTTGAGGATGGTGACCGACAGGATGCCGATGAACACCGCGCCGAGCACGAAGGGAAGGATGAACTGCCAGGCGGAAATGCCGGCGGCGCGCGTCACCACCAGTTCGTAACGCCGGTTGAGCGAGATCAGCGTCGTCATGCCGACGAAAAGCGCAATGAAGGGCACGGTCTGTTGCAGGATCAGCGGCAGGCGAAGCGCCGTCAGGCCAAGGGCGGCCGGAACGGAATAGCCGGGCAGGCCTGACATGCGCCGTGCCGTTTCGCTGAAGTCGGCAAGGTAAATGATCGAGGATACGCCGAGCACGAACCAGATGGCGGTGATCAGATATCGCTTCAGGAAATACCGGGAGAGCGTGTTGAAAATCATGCGTTGCCGCTCCCAGAGCTTTTCGTCATCCGGCTGGAGAAGAGACGGCGCAGACGACCCATCGCATCGGCGATGGCTTTCGGCATTTTCGGCTTGCGGCCGGTCAGCAGAATGAAGGCGGCGGCGCCGCCGCTGAGGCCCGGAACGGCATAGACGAGCGGAATGAAGGCCGCGCTCTGCTTGATCTGATTGGTGACGTAAAAACCAAGCCACCGCAGCATGAAGGCCGTCACCAGCGCGGCCACCATCGGATGCAGGCGCGCCTCGCGGTGAGAACGGGCATCGGCGGCGATGACCAGCGAAATCAGCGCGAAGGAGAAAGCGAACATCCAGTCCGACAGGCGCTTGTGCAGCTCGCTGCGGAAGGCTTCCGGCGAGCGCTTGTAGCTCGCATTGTTCTCGTCGGGCGAGAGAAGGAAACCGAGGCTGGCATCGCCCGGAGAGAGCGACGGCTCGGAATCCTGCTTTTCCGACATGGTCGAAAGGTCGAAGGCATAGGACAGGAACTTGACGATCGAGACCTTGCCGTCCGGCGTCTTCTGCTGCACTTCGCCGTCGCGCATGGTCAGCGACGTGCCGCTTTCGTCGATCATGCCTTCCTTGGCATAATAGATGAGATCGAAATTCGGATCGCGGCGGTCGGCGACGAACAGGCCCTTGAGGATACGGCCCTGCCGCTGGGCGATCTGCACGTAAAGGCCGTCCTGAATGGTGCGGAACGTCTTTTCCTCGATCACCGAGGACAGAAGGTCGGCATAGGCGGCGGCCACCATCTGCCGGGCGGAGCTGCGGGCGGGCGGCTCGATGAAATTGGTGATGGTGAAGGAAAACACGCTCAGAATGGCGGCCAGAATGAGAACCGGGCGATACATGATCGACCGGGGCGATCCGGCCGCATCGATGATGGCAAGCTCGGAATCGTTGTTCATCGTCGTGAAGATCTGGGTGATGCCGATCACCAGCGCGAAAGGCAGGACGACCGGGATCAGCGTCGGCAGGATCATCGTCGCGAGCGCCATGAAGGAACCCATCGACTGGCCCGTATCGGTAACGAGATTGATTCTCTGGAGAACCTGGATGGTCCAGATGATGGCCAGCACCGGCAGCAGCGCGACCAGAAACATCTGCGTTGTCCGCCGCAGGATATAGTTCTCGAGAAGCTTCATACGGCCCTGTTCGACATTGTTTTTCCGTGCGATCGCTCGCCGAATTTCCGCCTATCTAATCGCATCGTTTGCAATTGGCTATTCCGGCGTGCTCACAAATATGTTTTGCGCGATGATTTTTCCATCGCCTGTGTCTTTTTGTGGAACAAGCTGTCGGTTTCATGACGCGATTTCGCATTCCACAAAAATGCCTTTCCTTTAACGGCTGTAGGCCTTTAAAGAATGCGGGGTTGCGCCCGGGGCCGAAAAGGCCATGATCATGCGCATCGTGCAAGTCGTAGAAGAAGAGCAGGAAAACATGTCCGCCAAATTCGATATTTCTTTCGCCAATTCCGCCGCGCTTGAAAACGCGCTCGCCGTTGTGCTGCAGGCTTCGGGTGAGGCGCAGGCCGTCGCCGGCGCCTCCGAGGCCGATCCGGGCGGTGTGATCGAAAGGGCGGCGAAGATTTCGGGCTTTTCCGCAAAGTCCATGACGACGCTCGACGTGATCGCCCCGCAGGGTTCCGCCGCCGACCGGCTGCTTGTCATCGGCCTGGGCAAACCGTCGAAGCTGGTCGCCCATGACTGGCTGCGGGCCGGCGGCACCGCCGCCGCCAGTTTCAAGAAGGCGGACAGGGTCGTCATCTATCTCGATGCGCCGGGCATAGAGGTCGGTGCGCAGGCGGCTGCGGATTTCGCGCTTGGCCTGCTGCTGCGCGCCTATAGCTTCGATACCTACAAGACCAAGAAAAAGTCCGACGAAGAGAGGACGCCGAAGAAGGTGGAGATCGTCATCGTTACGGCCGCCCATCAGGAAGCGGAAAAGGCTTTTGCCGTCTCCGAGGCCGTTGCGGGCGGTGTTACCCTGGCGCGCGATCTCGTCAACCTGCCGCCGAATGCTCTCGGCCCCGTCGAATTTGCAGAGAAGGCGGAGGAGCTGCGCAAGCTCGGCGTCGAGGTGGAAGTCCTCGGCGAGAAGGAGCTGAAGAAGCTCGGAATGAATGCGCTTCTCGGCGTGGCGCAGGGGTCGGCGCGCCCGCCCAGACTTGCGGTGATGCAGTGGAACGGCGGCAACAAGAAGGATGAACCGATTGCCTTCGTCGGCAAGGGCGTCGTTTTCGATACCGGCGGCATTTCGCTGAAGCCCGGCCTCAATATGGAGGACATGAAGGGCGACATGGGCGGGGCCGCCGCCGTGACCGGCCTGATGCATGCGCTCGCCGCCCGCAAGGCCAGGGCGAATGTGATCGGCGTCATCGGCCTCGTGGAAAACATGCCTGACGGCAACGCCCAGCGTCCGGGCGATATCGTCACCTCCATGTCCGGCCAGACCATCGAGATCATCAATACCGATGCCGAAGGCCGGCTGGTTCTGGCCGATGCGCTCTGGTACACCAAGGATCGCTTCAACCCGAAATTCATGGTGAACCTCGCCACGCTGACGGGCGCGATCACGGTGGCGCTCGGCAATCTGCAGGCCGGCCTTTTCTCCAATGACGACGAGCTTGCGGCGCGTCTTGCGCAGGCGGGCGATGTGACGGCCGAAAAACTGTGGCGCATGCCGCTCGGCAAGGATTACGACAAGATCATCGATTCCAAATTCGCCGACATGAAGAACAGCTCGGGCCGTCTGGCGGGCTCCGTCACCGCCGCGCAGTTCCTCAAGCGTTTCGTGGGCGAAACCTCCTGGGCGCATCTCGATATCGCCGGCACCGCGATGGGTTCGCCGCTGACCGAGATCAACCAGTCATGGGGATCGGGCTACGGCGTCAGGCTGCTGAACGAACTCGTTCGTGCCCATTACGAAGATTGAAGCGAGCGGAGCGGCACGTCTGCGGATGACTGAAATTCTGTTTTACCATCTGACGGAATCGAAGCTGGAGGATGCGTTGCCGCCCTTGCTCGAGAAATCGCTGGAACGCGGCTGGAAAGTCGCGATCCAGACGGTGGGCGAGGAGCGCCGTGATTTCCTCGACACGCATCTGTGGACCTTTCGTGACGACAGTTTCCTGCCGCACGCCACCGATACTTCGCCCGCACCGCAAAACCAGCCGATTCTCCTGACGGCGTCCGACGAGAACGCCAATGCGGCAAGTGTCCGCTTTCTCGTCGATGGCGCCGAGCCGCCGGCGGTCGAGGCTTATGAACGTATCGTATTCATGTTCGACGGATACGATGCCTACCAGCTCGAAATGGCGCGGAATCACTGGAAAAGACTGAAAACAGAGGGACATTCCCTGACCTACTGGCAGCAGTCGCCTGAGGGCCGCTGGCAGAAGAAGGCCTGATCGCACCGCCGATTGGGCATCCCCACGATTGGTTCCATACGCAAACAGACCGGCAAAAATTCGCACGTGGCGTCAATTGCCGGTTTTTGCATTATGCGCCCGAAGGAAAGCTCCGAAACAGGCGTGGGCTTTCGTGGGGCGGGTCATTTGATCCGGTCAAAGGCGGGCGCCGCAGACGAAACAGCAGAAGGACATGAGCATGGGGCAGGCGATTTCACGGCCGGACGGGGAAATGGAGCGTCTGGTCGCGGTGCGGTCGATCATGTCTTTCAAGAATGCCGAAATGCCGGAACTGAAGGTGCTGTCGCAATTGGGGCAGGGCGTTTTCGGTGTGCCCCGGGCGGCCGTCCATATCATTGACGAGGACTGGCTTCACATCGCCGAACAGGCGGGAATGGAGCTCTCGGAATGCCCGCGTGATCTTTCGATCTGCAACCGGGTCATTACCAGGCAGGATGTGGTGGTCATCTCCGATCTGACCGCGCATCCGGATTTCCGTTTCATGCCCTATGTAAAGGGCGGGCCGGAATTGCGTTCCTATGCCGGTGCGCCGATCGAGCTGGAGCCGGGCCTCATCGTCGGCGCTTTCTGCCTGGTCGATACGGCGCCGAGAAAATTCTCCGTTACGGAAATCGACAGCCTAAGGCGTTTTGCGTTGCTGGCTGCCGCGCTTTTACGGCTTCAGAAGGCCAATTTCACCATGAGTCTGGCGGAACGCGAATTGCGGGATGCGGCCATGACCGATCCGTTGACCGGTTTTTATAATCGCAAGGCTCTGGAAGCGATTGTCGATAACCAGCTTGGCGCGGCCCTGCGTGCAAACGAGGCCTTCGGTGTCCTTTATCTCGATCTGGATGGTTTCAAGACGATCAATGATACTTTCGGCCATCCGGCGGGTGACCGTGTTCTGACCGAAGCTGCGGGACGCATCCGCAATGCGGTCCGCGGCGAGGATATCGTGGTGCGCATGGGCGGCGATGAATTCGCTATTTTCATACCCCGGCCGGGCACCGCCGAGGTGCTGAACGGACAGGCGGATCAGCTGCTTGCCGCCTTTCGCAAACCTTTCGATGTCGACGGGCAGGAGGTCAGCGCCCGTCTCAGCATAGGTGGCGCACTTGCCCCGCAGGCTGGTGCGGACCGCGCGACGCTTCTGCGGAGTGTCGACGAAGCGCTGTATCAGGCCAAAAAATCAGGGCGCGACCGTTTCGTCAGCCGCGCCCTTTGAGGCATTGTCCTTCGGGAAGCGTTTCTGCCTCTCAGTCGTAGAAGGAATCTACGAATTTGTGGCGGCCGAGCAGGAAGGCGTCGGCTACGTGGGTCAGCGGCGCGAGATCGACATCGGAACGGCCAGCCTTGATGATTTCCGAGAAACGCTCGTAAAGGGCAGGATATTCCCGCTCCGGCTGTGAGAGTTTTTCTTCGCCATTGATGGCAAGCTTTGCGCCGCCTTCCGAAAGCACCATCCGTCCCGATGCCGTCTCGGCAACGATATCCCAGCTCTGCTTGCCGGTCTGGCGCCAGTCGAATTCGGCATGGACGGGCGTTTTCGTCACATCGGAAAAATGCAGGTCGGCGGCGATCGGGGCGTCGCGGTTTTCCGGGAATTCGAGCGTGGCCTTGGTCAGGAACAGCGCGCGCGGCAGGATATGGGTGATGATCGAAAGCGCGTTGATGCCGGGGTCGAACACGCCGAGACCGCCCGCCTGCCAGATCCAGGCCTGGTTCGGGTGCCAGTGGCGCACGTCCTCTTTCCAGATGACATGCACGCTGTCGATTTTCGTGGAAGCCAGGAACGCCTTCGCAGCCTCGACCGCCGGCGCATAACGCGAATGCCAGCTTGCAAACAGCGAAAGGCCCTTCTTGTCCGCCAGCCGGATGAGATCCTGCACTTCCGAAAGGGTAGCGCCCGGCGGCTTTTCGAGGAAGACGTGCTTGCCGGCATTCAGCGCCGAATAAGCCGCCTCGTAACGATATTGCGGCGGCATGCACAGCGATACCGCATCGATATCGGGCACAGCCTCCAGCATGGCCTCGATGGTGCCATAGGAAGCGACGCCGTCCACAGTGCCGTGGCGGCTTGCGGTGCAGATCAATTCAAAATCCGGATTGCCTGCAATGGCGGGAAGATGCTGGTCGCGAACGATTTTGCCGACGCCGACGATGGCAAGCTTGGTGGCTGACATGAAGTGGAACCCGTGTGAGTGCTGCAGGGGATAAAGTGTGATTTTTACAAGTTTTTAGCAGAAACGACCGAAGGAGCAAGGTGATCGTTTCCACGCCGCGCGTCTTTTTTCAAACTGTAATGTCATAACAAAATTTTGGTATGTACATTCGTGGGTTGGGTAGCATTTGAGAATAGAAACTATTTTCTGAATTTTAAAGTGTTGTTTTTTGTGAATAAGCAGTTTTAATGTCGATTTTTTCCGGTATATTCGCAGAATATTCGTATTAATTTTAGATTTCGCTTTAATAGATTTTTTAAGAGCAGGTGCATGGCGGTTTTACTTGAAGATGGTCGTTCGTCTGGCTCCGTTCGCAAAGTCGATGACAGCAGCCATCCATTCAATGCACATGCATTGGTTTTCGGTGTCATGAGCTGGCCGTATGCTGCCCGTCGCTATGCCCGGTTCGCGGGCTGCTTCGGCATTCCGGTTCCCGATGACGGCAGGGAAATCACATAGGGGATGGTGAACCGGGCCGATGCGGCGCTTTGGAAGGCGAAGCACCGTGGCCGGTGCTGGCCTCCGTGTATATGGGGCCAATTGTCGGGGGTCAGCGAAGCTTTACAGCGTCGAAGCCGCAATGGCGGCATAGGACACTGAAGGCCTGGTGATTGTGTTATAAATTCTGTCCTGCACGAAGCAGGATTTGTGAAGGCCATATGCCGGAATGCCGGCGCCAGAACAAATAATAATCGGGGAATGCAGATGATGGAATTGATCGCCGCACAAGCGGCAGCATCGGCTGCCGAACTTCCGTTTCTGCTGCTTCAGGCGGCTGCTGTCGTTGGCATGGTGTCTGTGCTGATCCTTCTGCGGCGAAACATCGCCCTCGAGGATCCACGCTATAAAATCTATTACGGCATCGTGTTCGGGGCGACTGGCTTTCTGCTGACATTGCTGGTTTCCGAATTCATCAAGCTGCCCTCCAAACCCTATATCCGCTCCGACCTGCTGTTTCTGGCCGGGGTGCTGGGATCCTGGCAGGGCGGGCTGATCAGCCTTGCCCTCGTGGCGGCCGGGCGTTTCGTGTTCGGCGGTCCCGTGCTGTTTTTTGCGGCCCTGCAGGACATGGTCGTCATTTCGGCCTGCGGCATCATCATGTATGGCTGGATGCGCAAGCGCCGCCTCGCCGATCTGGGAATTCGGGATATCCTTACTGTCTTCGCGGTCAGGTTCATTGCCGTGCTGCTTGCGATCTCTGTCTCATTCGCGCTCGGGCTGGTCGACCAGACGCTGTTTTTGAGCGCAATAGGCCGCCGAACCCTGGGCGCGGTCGCCGTCGGCCTGCCGATGATCGTCTGCCTGTTCATCCTGCTGCGCAGCGAGGCGCGGGCGCGGGAAGAGACAAGGAAACGCGAGGTGGCGGCGCGGACGGATTCATTGACCGGCCTGCCCAACAGACGCGCCCTCAAGGACCATATCGAAGCGGCGATGCGGCAGGAGCCGGCCGTTCCGCACGCCCTCATTCTGATCGAGATCGTCAATATTGCCGATGTCGCCGCCTGCGAGGGCGAGGACTGGAGCGATCTTTTCTGGCCGAGGTTGGCGCGGGAAATCTGCGACCGGGAAGACGGCTTATTGTGCAGATCCAATACGCCCTGCAGCTTCATGTTCGGCGATACGACACTTGCGGTCGTCATGCGGGGGATTTCGCTGGAGAAGTCCGAAAGTGCGAAACTCATGATGCATCTGCATGACGGGTTGAGCGCATTTTGCCGCTCGGCGGAGGCGGGGCCGGTGCCGCATCTCAAGATCGGTGCGGCGAATCTGGACAGGCTTTCCCGGCAGAACGTCGCCTCCTTCCTCAGGCACCTCAGCCTCGCGCTGAAGGGAAGCGATCATCCGGTGCAGATTTTCCCCTTCTCCTTTGCCGAAAAAGCGACACGGGACGAGGCCGTGCGGCAGATGCTGGTCAACTGGATCAAATCCGGCACGCCGCCCATTTGTTACCAGCCGAAATACGAAATGCGCAATCGCCGCATGATCGGCGCCGAAGCGCTCCTGCGCGCGGTCGATGCGCGGGGGCAGGCGCTTTCGCCCTATTATGTGCTGGAGATCGCCGAACGCCATCGGCTGCTGGTGGAATTCGAATGGTCGACGATCGAAGCCGTCGTGCGCGATCTTCGCGACCTGCACGGCCTCGATGCGGATTTTCATCTGGCGGTGAATATTTCCGCTTCGTCTTTTGCGAGTGCGCATTTCGCAGACCGGGTCGTGGTGTTGCTGCACGAAATGGCAGTGCCGGCGCATCGCCTCTCGATCGAAGTGACGGAGATGAGCAGGATACCGACCACCGATGTCGTGCAGCAGAATTTCGATACGCTGATTGCCGCGGGCATCCGGCTGGCGCTCGATGATTTCGGCACCGGTTATGCGGCCCTCACTTTGCTTGCGCGGTTCCCGTTCGAAGAGGTCAAGATCGACCACTGGATGACGTCGAGGCTCGACCAGTCGCGGTTCAGGGACGCCATCGCGCTCGCCTTCGAGAGTGCGGAGCGTTACGGCGCAAAGCTGGTAACGGAAGGTATAGAAACGGAAGAGCAGAGCCGGCTTCTCATGCAGATGGGCATACGCTTCGGGCAGGGCTATCTTTATTCCCCCGCCGTGCCGCTCGACCGATTGCAGGCCCGCAGGGCGTGCGCCTAGCGCGGCGGCCAAGCACGGTCAGGGGCAAATTCGGCGACCGCTGCATTGAATGTTTTCCCGGTCTGTGCTGAGAAACGCCTTTGATGAGCGAATGTTATGACCCTTTTTGCAGGTCATGCGGGCGAGCCGATGCTGGAAAACAACGATGCATGGAACGAGGTGCCCGGAAAGCCGGCCGAGCACCTGCCGAATGAGGCGGCCAGGGGCGCGGACAGCGCCGGCCGCTCGCTTCGCGCAGCCGCCCATGCCGTATCAGGCGACAGACACACGACGGACAATCCGCGGCCGCTGACAGGATGGAGTTTTCTCAGCCTGTTTCTGGCCTGGGCATTGCTCATGGCGGCCGTCATTTCCGCTCTGGCGGCTTATCAATATGTCAGCCTGCTCGGCGAGCTGGGGCGGCAAAGTGATGCGTTGCAGGCCGAGGCATCCCGCCGGGCCGATCAGCATGATGCCCATGTGACGGCGCTTTCGGCGGTGGCCCAGGCGGAGCAGGGGGCGGATTACGGCCTGTTGCTCGATGTCGCGGCACCCATTCTGCAATTTTACCCGCGCATCGACGAGGTTCAGTTGGTTTCCCTCGATGAGGCGGGGCCTGTTATCGGCACCCGGCCGCTGGAAAACGAGCTGGCAGCAGCGATCCGCAGGGCGGCGTCAGTCTTTACCGGACGGCCCGCCCTGGTGGCGAGCGATCTCAGGCCCGGCCACTACATGATCGTCAAGCGCAGCCCCAATAGCGAGACGGCCTCGAAAGTACTGGTGCTTGCCGTCGATGCCGCGCGGCTTCTGGCGTCCGATGCTCCGTTCTGGTCGGCGAAACAGGCGGTGATCCGCCTCAAAATGCCTGACGGTACAGTCCTGTTCGGTCCGCCCTCTCTACCGGAAGCGCCGCAATATGTCCGGCAGCTGAGCAGCGCCACCCAGCCGCTCATGCTTGAGGTCGCGCTCTCGATCACCTGGCGCGATCTCTTGCCGGGCCGGGCCCTGTTGGCGGGCATGGCTGGGGCGAGCATCGTTTTCCTGCTCGGCACCGTCATGGCAAGACAGAGGACGCGTATGCGCGCCGCCGAAAGACGGGCCGAGCTGAGCGGCATGGAGGCGAGGCTCACCCATGCTTCGCGGGTCAATGCCCTCGGAGAGATGGCAAGCGGCCTTGCCCATGAACTGACCCAGCCTCTGACGGCGATATTGGCGCAGGCGCAGGCCGGGCGGCGGCTGCTTGCCCGTCAGGATGTCGCGGCCCTTTCCGGTGCCCTCGACGATATGATCGATCAGGCGCGATGCGCCGCCAATATGCTCGACCGGTTTCGCAACTGGTCGCTGCCGCACCGCCAGCCGGTGGCGGCGCATGATCTGCGTGCCGCTCTGCGCAACGTCGATGCGCTGCTTGCCGGGCGAAGCGGCCCGGCATGAGGCCAGCATCGACATCGAGATGCCTGATGCTCCGCTCCTGGTGCGGGTCGATCCCGTTGAAATAGAGCAGGTCATGTTCAATCTGCTGCGCAACGCGCTCGATGCGCTCACTGCCATCGAAGGCAGACGCGCGATTACCGCCAGATTAAGCCGGAGCGGTGATTTCGCCCTTCTCGAAGTTGCCGATAACGGCCCCGGTGTCGCACCCGGCCTGCGCGACCGGCTGTTTACGCCCTTTGCCACCACGAAAACGAACGGCATGGGGCTGGGACTTGCCCTCAGCCAGCGGCTGGTGGAGCGCGCAGGCGGCGAAATCCGCTATATCGAGGGTGAGAATGGGGCGCTTTTCCGCGTTGTCCTGCCGATTGCAGCGGAGGCGCAGAACCCATGACGCTGCCCGTCTATCTCGTCGATGACGATGACGCCGTGCGCAAGGCGCTGATCCTGCTTCTGTCCACCGTCGGCATCAAGGCGAAGGGCTTTGCCGATCCGGTGGTATTTCTCGGCCAGCTATCCGGGCTCGAACCGGGTTGCCTGATCTTCGATATCCGCATGCCGGCCATTACCGGATTGAAACTGCAGGAAAAGCTGACGGAAGAGGGGATCGACTGGCCTGTCATCATCATTTCCGGTCACGGCAATATCGAAGCCTGCCGCAGGGCCTTTCACAATGGCGCGGTGGATTTTCTCTCCAAGCCCATAGATGAGCAGGATCTCATCGACGCGATCCAGAAGGCGCATCGGATATTGGCCCGCACGCTCGATGCAAAAGCGCTGCACGCGGAAACGATGGCGCTTTTGTCGCTGCTGACCGCACGGGAGAGGGAGATACTCGAACGCATCGCCCTCGGTTTTACCACGCGCCAGATCGCAGACGGGCTTGGCCTGTCGCCGCGCACGGTGGACAGCCATCGCGCCGCCATCGGTCTCAAGCTCGGCACCACCTCGCAGGCGGAAATGACAAGGCTCTGGCTGGAAGCCGGCGCGGATCGGTAGAACTACCGAGCCGCCGGCAAGTCTTACGGATTCGCTATGGAACGCCGTCCGCTTAAGCTGCAGTCCTCATCAAGCAAGAGGACCTCTCAATGATCCGCACCCTTCTCATCGCTTCCGCCCTGATCGCTCCTTCGGCCGCATTGGCGCAGACGCTGCCGACCGCGCCCTATCTGCCGCTCGAAATGGCGGAAAAGGCGGCCAAGGCTGCGCTTCAGGCCTGCTCGACCAAGGGCAACGCCGTCACCGTTGCCATCGTCACCCGCGACGGCGCCACCAAGACGGTGTTGAAGGCGGACGGCTCCGGCCCGCACACGGTCTCCAGCGCAACCGGCAAGGCCTTTGCTGCCGCATCGCTCGGTCGCGACACCGGCGAAATTGCCGAATTCGTCGCCTCCAAGCCCGCCAATGAAGGGCTGCGCACCATGGATGACCGTCTGGTCGTTCAGGCTGGCGGTCTGCCCATCAAGATCGGCGAAGCGCTGGTCGGCGGCATCGGTGTCGGCGGCGCGCCGTCGGGCGCGATCGACACCGAATGCGCCCGTGAAGGCCTCAACGCCATCGGCGCGAAGTAAGATTGTCAATAAGGTCCGGCGGCTTCATGGGAGGTCGCCGTATGCCTTGGGTTGTCCATCTCCGTCATTCCGGCTCAAGGCCGGAATGACGGAGATGGGTTTCCCTTCACAAGGTGCCGAAAACCACGTCACCGCCGCGCATCACCCCGCCATTGCTTCCTCATACTCGCTGGAAAGCAGCAGCCATTGCTCCTCCGCGTCGGAAAGTTTGCTGGCGGCCTCACCGCGTTCTTTCACTTTCTGCGCGGCCTTGGCGGGGGCTTTTTCATATAGGGCAGGGTCGGCAAGTTCCGTGTCGAGCGACTGAATCAGTTTCTCAAGCTTTGCCGTCAGGGATCCGATTTCGTTGATCTTTTTCTTGAGCGGCGCAAGCTGGGCGCGCTTTTCCGCACTGGCCTTGCGCTGATCTGCCTTTGAGGCCTGATCGGCCGCGGCGTCGGTCTTGTCTTCCTTTTTCTTACCGGAGGAAACGACGAGATCGCGATATTCCTCCATGTCGCCTTCGAAGGTCTTGACCGTGCCGTCAGCCACCAGCCACAGCCTGTCCACTGTCGCCTCGATGAGATGGCGGTCGTGCGAGATGAGGATGACCGCGCCGCTGTAATCGTTCAGCGCCTCGATCAGCGCACGGCGGCTGTCGATATCGAGATGGTTGGTCGGTTCGTCGAGGATGAGCAGGTTCGGCGCATGGAAGGCCGCAAGTCCCATCAGGAGCCGGGCCTTTTCGCCACCGGAAAGGTCCTTTGCCGCCGTCGCCATCTTTTCCGTCGCGAGACCCATCTGCGCCACGCGGGAGCGCACCTGCGCCTCCGGGGCCAGCGGCATCAGTTTGCGTACATGTTCGACCGGCGTTTCATCCGGCACGAGGTCATCGAGCTGATGCTGCGCGAAGAAACCGATCTTCAGGCCAGGGGCGACGCGAAGATCGCCCGCCTGCGGCGCAAGCCGGCCGGAGATGAATTTCGCGAAGGTGGATTTGCCGTTGCCGTTGGAACCGAGCAGCGCAATGCGGTCGTCATTGTCGATCCTGAGATTGAGCTGCTTCAGGATCGATTTGCCCGGCTCGTAACCCACAGCGCCGCCATTGATGGCGACGATGGGGGAGGCGGGCTGCTTTTCCGGCTCCGGGAAGGTGATCGGCTGGACGTGATCCTCGATCACGGCGGCGACGGTGCCCATGCGCTCCAGCGCCTTGATGCGGCTCTGCGCCTGCCGCGCCTTGGTGGCCTTGGCGCGGAAACGGTCGATGAAGCTTTGCAGGTGCTTGCGCGCGGCATCGTTTTTCGCCTTCGCCTTCATCTGCAATTCGTCGGCCTCGGCCTTCTGCCGCTCGAACTGGTCGTAACCGCCGCGATAGAAGGTCAGCTTCTTCTGGTCCAGATGCACGATGGAGTTGACGGCATTGTTGAGAAGATCGCGGTCGTGGCTGATGATGATGACGGTGTGCGGATAACGCCGGATATAATCCTCCAACCAGAGCGTGCCTTCGAGGTCGAGATAGTTGGTCGGCTCATCGAGCAGCAGCAGGTCGGGCTCTGCGAACAGCACGGAGGCGAGCGCCACGCGCATGCGCCAGCCGCCGGAAAAGGAGGAGGCCGGGCGAAGCTGCGCCTCGTGATCGAAACCGAGACCGGCAAGAATGCTGGAGGCGCGCGCTTCCGCCGAATGGGCGTCGATATCGACAAGCCGCACCTGGATTTCCGCGATACGGTGCGGATCGGTCGCGGTTTCCGCCTCGGCCAGAAGCGCGCTGCGCTCCTTGTCGGCCGAAAGCACGATGGAAATCAGCGATTCTTCGGTACCCGGCGCTTCCTGCGCCACCTGGCCGATGCGTGCCTGTTTCGGGATTGTCACCGAACCGCTTTCCGCCGAGAAATCGCCGGTGATGACCCGGAACAGGGTGGATTTGCCGGCGCCGTTGCGGCCGACAAGGCCCGCCTTCACACCGGCGGGAAGCGTCACGCTGGCATGGTCGAGAAGCAGACGCCCGGCGATACGGGCGGAAAGATCGGTAATCGTAATCATGGCGCCGTTTTGGCCGAACTGTCTGGCCAAGGCAAGAGCGCCCGCGCCACATCGGGCGAGATTAAACTGTCAATCGCCGAGCTGCGCCAGATAGCTGCTGCGGCTATGCTGCGCCACCTCCCGCGAATAACCGACGACGCAGTTGCGCGTGCCGCAGCGGGCCGAAAGCAGAGCGAGTTCGGCATGGCTGAAAAACTCGGCCGGCGTCGCGGTTCCATCCACTTCCGCGACGCCGATCGACACGGTCAGATGTTCGCCATCGCCGCCAGTGGTCGCGAAGCGCAATGCCTCCACGCTCTGCCGCAACCGCTCGGCAATGGCCTCGGCCGTGTTTTGCGGCACGCCTGCAAACAGAAAGGCAAACTCATCACCCCCGATGCGAGCGACGAAATCGTCCTTCTTGATGGTCTTGCGAAACAGGGCGGCGAGACGTCGCAACGCCTTGTTGCCGGCAGACGAGCCATATTTGCCGTTGATTTCGCGGAAATGGTCAATATCCAGCAGCACCAGCGAGGTGGCTGAGGCCGCCCGGTCCCGTGCAAAAAGAGCGCCAAGCTTTTCGAGAAAGGCGGCCCGGTTTGGCAGGGCCGTCAGCGCATCGCGAAGCGAGGCGGCCTGAAGCTCCGCGCGGTTTCTTTCAACCTCGCGGATTTTCACCAGCCCCATGGCGATGAAATGCCGAAGGCTCGTCTGTTCTTCATGGATATCGCCCAGCAACTCCACGAAGCGCTCCGTTGCGGGCGGCTCGCCATCCTCATCCTGCTCAAGGCTGGCCAGGAAAGTCTGGGTACGCTGAAGGCTTGCATCCAGGCGCGCGGAAATCTGCGTCAGTGTATCGAAGGCCTCGCTTGCCATCTGTTCGGCTTCGATGCGCGAAAAGCCGGGCAGATTGTGCCGCTGGCCTATGAGGTCGATTTCATGCTGCTGCGGCGCATTGCCGAGCGCGAGAATGTCACGGCCCATGGCCGGATTGTGTCCGGACAATATTTCATAGATCAATTCATAATTGCGCGGCAAAGGTGCAATGTTCATCTTGGCGATGAACTGCGTGATCTTGGTAACGACAAGAGCGCTTCTTGCCTGTTCGCGTTTTTTATCGCCCGCCGATGTCGTCACTGACAGCCCCAATAGCAATGGATTATTATGAATGGACCGGCGATAACCGATTGTTGAACGGCGTTATTCTTACAAGCGACGGTTTAAAATAGAATAAATCCACAAAGAAATTTGCCGTCACGAAGCATAAATTCCGCGTTGTGGAAGGCGGGTGTGCCTGAGGCGTTCCTTGATCGATAATATGACAAATCCTGATTTGATTTCGGGCGGCGACCGTTTTTATATCGCTCCATCGATGTTGCAGAAGAGGGGCAGCCCATGACGACTTCCAGAACGCTCTATTCGCTATGCGGAAGCGATACTTCCCGGCCATTTTCTCCCCATTGCTGGAAAACCGTGCTTTCGCTGGCGCATAAGGGGCTGGATTTCGAGGAACGGCCTTTACCCTTCACGGTGATCCCGACGGTGGAGGACGGGTTTTCGAAGACCGTGCCGATCCTGCGCGACGGCGACGAGCTGGTGAGCGACAGTTTTGAAATCGCGCTTTACTTGGACGAAGCCTATCCGGAGCGCCCGTCGCTGTTCAACGGCGAGGGCGGCAAGGCCATGGCCCGTTTCGTAGAAAGCTGGTCTCAGACGGTGCTTCACCCGGCCATCGTGCGTATTGCCGTGCTCGATATCCACAATATGCTGGACGAGCCGGACCGCCGTTATTTCCGCGACAGCCGCACGAAAGCGCTCGGCCGTCCGCTGGAGGATGTGGTGGCGAACCGCGAGGCGGAAATCGCAGCCTTTCCGGCATTGCTTGCGCCGATCCGGCGTATGTTGAGCTTTCAGCCTTTCATCGGCGGCACATCGCCGCTCTTTGCGGATTACATCGTGTTCGGCGCGCTGCAATGGGCGCGGATCACCACCGGGGCGGATTTGTTCGCC
Source organism: Agrobacterium sp. LMR679 (assembly GCF_027157905.1). NCBI lineage: Bacteria > Pseudomonadati > Pseudomonadota > Alphaproteobacteria > Hyphomicrobiales > Rhizobiaceae > Agrobacterium > Agrobacterium sp. LMR679. The sequence goes on from NZ_JAPVOJ010000002.1 coordinate 2,220,190, forward strand.
GATAACGACCCCGTGCGGGACTGGTTCGAAGGCTGCCTCGATCTCTACGATGCGAGAGGCCGCAGTGTGACAGCGGCGTGAAATGTCTGGCATCATCGTCGCAATCTCGTCGATCCCCCTTGTTTTCGGGCCTTTGGGCGGGTAAAGACCGCCCACTTTCTCTGAAGGAAAAGGAAACGGACATATGGCGATTGAACGCACATTTTCGATGATCAAGCCGGACGCAACCAAGCGTAACCTGACGGGCGCGATCACCAAGGTATTTGAAGACAACGGCCTGCGCGTCGTCGCCTCCAAGCGCGTCTGGATGAGCAAGCGCGAAGCCGAAGGCTTCTACGCCGTTCACAAAGAGCGTCCCTTCTTCGGCGAACTCGTTGAAGGCATGACTTCCGGCCCGACCATCGTTCAGGTTCTGGAAGGCGAAAACGCCATCCTCAAGAACCGCGAAATCATGGGCGCCACCAACCCGGCCCAGGCCGCTGAAGGCACCATCCGCAAGACCTTCGCGCTCTCCATCGGCGAAAACTCCGTTCACGGTTCCGACGCCCCGGAAACCGCCGCACAGGAAATCGCCTACTGGTTCGCCGAAACCGAAATCGTCGGCTGATTCAAAATCTCAACGGCTTGAATCGCTGTTGCAGGCGATTGCACGAAGCTGCTGAAAAGACTCGAAGAAACGGAGCCGAAAGGCTCCGTTTTTTTGTTTTAGGACGCCGGACACCCCTGAACCGGTCGCATATCCGTCGTGCCATCGGGTCTGAACACTTCCGGATTGGGCGTATAAAGCGGGCCGACCACCAGCGGCTTGGCGGGAAGAAGCGACTGGTCGGTGTCCGAGCGGATCGTGGTTTCGATGGTCTGGAGAATGTCGCCTTCCGGCCCCTTGATGCGGATGGTGACCTTGTAGGGCTTGTCCTGCTTCACGCATTCCACCGGTGGGCTCTGAACCGTGATCTTTTCGTCTTTCGGGAAAATCTTCTCGCGGCTGGTGAGGTCTGGACCGCCGCGCGGGTTTTCGAACGTCGCTTCCACCGTGCTGCCATCGCGAACGGGGGCGATGCGCTGAAGCGTCACCAGATAGGTGGCGATAGCGACGCGATAATTGAAAACGAACATCCGACCGGAAACCTTGGCCACTTCGCGCGGTTCGTCCCGCTGGCATCCGGAAAGAGCGAGCATTGCCGCAATCGCCAGCAAGGGGAGGGCAATTCTTCTCATGATCGCACTTCCTTCTTCCGGTGATAGTGCCGGCTGGCTTTCTGCCGGTTGCCGCACACAGCCATATCGCACCAGATACGGCTTCTGTTCTTGCTGCGGTCGATGAAAAGCCAGCCACAATTGCCGCAGATCCGCAGCCGCTCCCGTGTCTCGCCGGCAAGCAGCGAGAGGGCGGAATGGGCGGTGGCGTTGCCGAGGTTTTCGGCAAGCGGAAACGTCCGCAGCGCCGTGCCGCAGGCGAAGAGAAACCCGGCCAGCCTGCCGTCGTCATCGTCGTCGCCGGAAATGGCGGCGCGGAAATAATCGTCGACAGCCTCGCGAAGATCGAGAAAAACCACCTGCTTTTCCGCCTCGGGCGCAATGAGCGTGGGAAACCTGTCACGTTCCGCACCGAGCCTTGTGGCCGCTTCGGCAAAGGCCGCGATCTGCGCCGGCACGGCAAAACGATCGACTGATTTTGCCGCATCCGAGCGCAGGGTCACGCTATTGGCGACATCCAGCGCCAATGCGCCGCCTGCGAAACGATGTTCTGTCCAGCGAAAGGTCATGCTGCACATTATAACTATCAAAATGAGTTTTAACAGTTATAATCATGACGGGAGGACGCGCTTGGCCTATTTCCTGCAACAATTGCTGAATGCCGTGCCGGTCGCCTCGCTCTATGCGGTTCTGGCCTTTGGTTATGCCATCGCCTTTTCGGTCACCAAACGCGCCGATGTCACCTATGGCGCCATATTCGCCTTTGCCGGCCAGACCTGCCTGTTATTTGCCGATTTCGGCTGGAACCGGCTTTGGCTGGTTCTGCCGGCAACATTGGCGCTCGGAGCAGGGGCAGGCCTGTTCGGTGGCCTGTGGGCGGCGGGTTTTGTCGGCAGGGCGGTGATGCGGCCGCTGGCGAAAGCCTCTCCCAATGCGGTGACCGTCGCCTCCGTCGGCGTGCTGATCGCGCTGACCGAAAGCGCGAGGCTGGCCGCCGACACAAGGCAATTATGGCTGCCGCCGCTTTTATCTCAGCCGGTGCGCTTCTGGGCCGGTGGCGGCTTTGCCGTGACCCTGACGCCGATGCAGATGCTGAACACGGCGGCCTTCTGCCTGCTCATTCTCGCAGGGTCGCTTTATCTTGGCCGTTCCGCTTTCGGCAGGCGCTGGAAGGCCGTCTCGGACGATGCTTTCGCCGCCGCTTTATGCGGGGTGAATGCCGGCCGGATATTTCTCGTCTCCTATTGCGCAGCGGGCCTCGTGGCCGCCATCGCCGGCGTGCTGGCCACATTCTATTACGGCACCATGGATTTCGGCGCTGGTCTGGTCTTTGGCCTGAAGGTGGTGCTGATTTCGGCGGCGGGCGGTTATGCCAGTCCGCTCATCTGCGGCCTTGGGGCCGCCGCCGTCGGCTTTGCGGAAACTTTCTGGGTCGGTTACGGACCGGCCGCCTGGCGCGATGCGGTGGTTCTGGCGATGCTGGTCGGCTGGCTGATTGTCATGCGCAGCAGGGTGGGAGCGCCCTGAGTCTGGCCCCTATCGCCACTTGTCCTTGGCCGTATCGTCGGTTGTTTTTGCCGCAACCCAGTCGCCCGCCGAGCCATCCTTGCCATGTTCCTTTTTCCAGAACGGGGCGGATGTCTTGAGATAATCCATCACGAAATTGGCGCCATCGAAGGCGGCCTGTCGGTGCGATGAAGCTGCGATGACGAGGACGATATTTTCGCCGGTGGCGATTTTGCCGTGGCGGTGGATGGCGGTGAGGCCAAGAAGGCCGAAACGCTCCATGGCAAGCTTGGCGATGCGGTTTATTTCCGCCTCCGCCATGCCGGGATAGTGTTCCAGTTCCAGCGCCGCAAGCGTGCCGCCATCATCCCGGCAGAGCCCGGTGAAGGCCACGACCGCGCCGATGCTCCTGTCCCCTTCCGTCAGCCGACGGGTTTCTTCCGCAGCGTCGAAATCCTCTGCCTGCACGCGGACCGTCGGCTGCATCCGGTCATCCCCCCGTCATCGGCGGGAAGATGCCGATCTCGCGCGCGCCGAGGATGCTTTCATCATGCTCGACATGTTCCTGATTGACGGCGACGCGGATCACATTGGGGAATTCGAAGGCGGCTTCATAATTTTCACCGCGCGTCGCAAGCCAGGCGATCAGCTCGCCGGCGGTGGTGACGGAGGAGGGGATGTCCAGCTCTTCCTCGTCCGTGCCGATCTTCTCGCGAACCCAGGCGAAATAAACGATCCGTGTCATCAGTCTTCGTCCACGATGTGCTTCAGGCCAGCCTTGAAGTAATCATAGCCGGTATACATGGTCAGCGCCGCCGCGATCCACAGCAGGGTGATGCCCATTTCGGTCGTGTAGGGCAGCACCTTGTCGCCCGCAGGACCCGCGAGCAGGAAGGCGATGGCGACCATCTGGATTGTGGTCTTCCACTTGGCGATGCGGGTGACGGGAACGCTGACCTTCAGCGCCGCCAGATATTCGCGCAGGCCCGAGACCAGAATTTCACGGCAGAGAATGGTGATGGCCGCCCAGAGCGACCAGCCGGCAATGGTGCCGTCCGCCGCCATCAGAAGCAGCACTGAGGCGACCAGCAGCTTGTCGGCGATCGGGTCCAGCATGCGGCCGATATTCGACGTTTGGTTCCAGATACGCGCCAGATAACCATCGAGGAAATCGGTCAGCGAGGCGATGATGAACAGCCACAATGCCGTCCAGCGCGCGAAATCCGAGCTTTCCAGTTTCCCTTCGATGTAAAAGCACAAAACGATGACAGGAACCGCGAGGATGCGGCCATAGGTGAGTAGGTTGGGAATGCTGTATGCGCGCGAAGCCATGGGAAACCTGTCAGTCTAAGATTAGCTGCCTTGATGCCGCCGCCAGGGCATAGCGTCAACATGTGATTATGTTTTTTTAGCAGTTCACCACGACGGCGCGGCATCAATCGCTGCCGCTCTCGTGGAAGTGATTGTAGATTTGCCGCGCAACCGTCTCCGAAATGCCGCTGACAGCCATCAGATCGTTGAGGCCGGCGCGGGAAACCGCTTTGGCCGTGCCGAAATGCTGCAGCAGGGAGCGCTTGCGGCCCGGACCGATTCCCGAAATTTCGTCGAGCGGATTGCGCACCATTTCCTTCTTGCGCCGCGCCCGGTGCGAGCCGATGGCGAAGCGGTGCGCTTCGTCGCGCATGCGCTGAATGAAATAGAGCACCGGATCGCGCGGCGGCAGCGAAAAATCGCTGCGCCCATCCGCAAAGAAGCGTTCGCGGCCCGCCTCACGGTCCACGCCCTTGGCGACGCCGATGGCGGTCACACAGTCGCGAATGCCGAGTTCGTCGAGAATGGCCCGTACCGCCGTCATCTGGCCCTGGCCGCCATCGATCAGGATCACGTCGGGCCAGGCGGGGAAAGGCATGTCGGCCGCTTCTTCCGGTGTCTGCGTCTGCGTCTGCCCACGGTAGGGCTTTCCCTCTTCCTTCAACAGACGCGAGAAGCGACGGGTCATCACCTCGCGCATCATGCCGAAGTCGTCGCCGGGAGTGATGTCGGTCGATTTGATGTTGAACTTGCGGTACTGGTTCTTCACGAAACCTTCCGGCCCCGCCACCACCATGCCGCCGACGGCATTGGTGCCCATGATATGGGAGTTATCGTAAATCTCGATCCGGCGCGGCACATATGAAAGACCGAAGGTTTCCGCAAAACCCTTCAGCAGCCGCGCCTGAGACGAGGTTTCCGCCAGCTTGCGGCCATGCGCCTCGCGGGCGTTGGCAAGCACGTGGTCGGTGATGTCCTTCTTCTCGCCGCGCTGCGGCACGCTGATGGTAACCTTGTGCCCGGCTTTTTCGCCGAGTGCCGCGGCCAGCAGCTCCTGCTCCTCCACCGTTTCGGAAAGCAGGATCTGTTTCGGCACCGGCTTGTCGTCGTAAAACTGCGCCAGGAATGCGTTGAGAATTTCCGAGCCGGCGAGCGATGGGTCGGCCTTGGGGAAATAGGCGCGGTTGCCCCAGTTCTGGCCGGTGCGGAAAAAGAACACCTGAATGCAGGAGATGCCGCCTTCGTGGTGGATGGCGAAGACATCCGCCTCCTCGATGCCGGCGGGATTGATGCCCTGATGGCTCTGGACATGCGAAAGTGCGGCCAGCCGGTCGCGATAGACGGCGGCGCGCTCGAAATCGAGGTCCTCGGCCGCCTCGTTCATCTGCCGCGCAATCGCGGTCTTGACGCTCTGGCTCTTGCCGGACAGGAAATCCTTGGCTTCCTTGACGAGTTCTTCATACCCCTGATCGCTGATCTCATGCGTGCAGGGGCCGGAACAGCGCTTGATCTGGTAAAGAAGACAGGGGCGCGTGCGGGTTTCGAACACGCTGTCGGTGCAGGTGCGGATCAAAAAGGCGCGTTGCAGCGAATTGATCGTGCGCCCGACCGCGCCGGCCGATGCAAAGGGGCCGAAATAATCGCCCTTGCGTGCCCGCGCTCCACGGTGTTTGAAAATCGCCGGCGCGCGGTTGTCTGCGGTAATGAGAATATAGGGGAAGGATTTGTCGTCGCGCAAAAGCACATTAAAGCGCGGCCGCAAGCGCTTGATGAGATTCGCTTCCAGCAGAAGCGCTTCGGTCTCCGTGCGGGTGGTGACGAATTCCATATGGGTGGTGAAACGCACCATCTGGGCAATGCGGTTGGAATGCACGCGGCCCTGGGCATAATTGCCGACGCGCTTCTTCAGCGAGCGCGCCTTGCCAACGTAAAGCACGTCGCCCGCCTCGTTGAACATGCGATAGACACCCGGCGAGTTGGGCAGGTGTTTTACGAATTCGGCGATGAGGTCCATGCCCTTCAGGCCGGATTCGTTCTTCCAGCCCGCATTCCAGTCCATGCCAACGACATCGCGCGAAGCCTCTGCCGTTTCCGTTGGGGCAAGGCTTGCATCGTCATCTTCGTCGTCGGTGTCATCGAAGAGAATACCGCCATCAGGCAGCTTCTTTCCGTTCATTCATTTATCTCCGCCACGTCAGGGGTTTCCCAGCCAAGATGCTGGCCGCCGTCGAGCGCGATCATTTGTCCGGTGACCGACGGCGTGTCGTAAAGAAAGCGAATCGTCCGCCCGAACTCGTCCGGTGCGGGACCACGCTTTAATATAAGGCCGTCGATCTGCGCCTGAAAGTCCTCGGGCGCCTGTCTTTCGCTTTTGAAGGTGGGGCCCGGCCCGATGGCGTTGACCCGCACACGCGGCGCAAAGCTCTGCGCCATCGTCCGCGTGGCCGTCCAGAGTGCAGATTTCGAAAGCGTGTAGGAATAAAACCGTGGTGTGAGCGCAAGCACACGCTGGTCGATGATATTGACGATCAGCCCGGATTTGTCGGCAGGCAGCTGCTCGACAAAGGCGGCGGCGATGAGGGAGGGCGCCCGCACATGCACGGCGAAATGCGCGTCGAAGATCGCCGGATCGGGCTTGTCCGCCGAGTCGTCGAGAAAAACCGACGCATTGTTGATAACGACGCCGATAGGCCCCAGCACTGACGCAGCCTGTTCGATGAGCCCCGAAGCAGGCCCGGATTGTGTCAGATCCGCCTGAACGGCAACGGCCTTGCCACCTTTTTGCCTTATTTCGTTAGCGAATTCCTCGGCGCTGGCCATGGATGCGTTGGCATGGACGGCGATGGCGAAGCCATGGGCGGCCAGATCGGTGGCGATTGCCCGCCCGAGCCGGCGGGCGGCTCCCGTTATCAAGACTGTCTTTTGTATATTTTCTTTCACGGCTGACCTGCATTTGCTCATATCCGTCCTATTTGCTGGATATAAATGCAAATCGCAAGCTGTCCATCGGCCCCAAAAGAATTGGGCGATTTTTTATTCGCAATGCAATTTCGGTTTAATTTGAATATAACTAAGTTTAAAGGCGATCTATTGCTGGTTAGGCTTCTATTAGGGTTAATAAACCCCTTGTGGCAATTAGGCAACGTCTAATTCTAGTCACGTCGCTGCCCCAAACAATTCACATTTTGGCTCTTTGATCTCCGCATTCTCCTATCAAATTCAGTTTCCAGAGGGGCGATTAACCCGACGAGTTTACACCGCGTCTGAGAACAATGTTTTGAGTACAGAGCGGTCCTGAAAGGAGAATAGCATGCGTATTTTCGTAGCAACCCTTATGGCTTCGACCATGGCAGCCGCCGGCTTTTCGGCTGCTCACGCCGCTGACGCCGTAAATGAAGTGCCGCAGGCACCTGTTTCCTACGACCAGCCCGCGCCGGTCAAGGATTGGTCCGGCGCCTACCTCGGTGGTACGGTCAATTACGATTGGGGCCGTTTCAGCTCCAGCAACGACGGTCGTGACGCCAAGGGCGCTGGCGGCGGTCTCTACGGCGGTTACAACTGGCAGAACGGCCAGCTGGTTTACGGTGCGGAAGCAGACGTCAACCTCGGCGACGAGCGCGGTTCCGCCGGTACGGTCGCAGGTCGCGCCGTCGAAGGCAAGCAGGGCGTCAACGGCTCGCTGCGTGGCCGCGTCGGTTACGACATGAACCCGTTCCTGCTCTATGGTACGGCCGGTCTCGCCGTTTCCGACAACAAGGTTCGTGACGGCGTCAACAAGGACAGCGCCACGGCTCTCGGTTACACGGTTGGTGCCGGTGTTGAAGCCATGGTTACCGACAACATCACCGCTCGTCTGGAATATCGCTACAGCGACTACCAGAAGAAGGACTACACGCTCGGCAACGACGCCTTCTCGCGTGGTTATGACGACCACTCCGTCAAGGCCGGTATCGGCGTCAAGTTCTGATCCCACAAGGATCGCTATTGGAAAAGCCGGGGTTTCGCCCCGGCTTTTTTGTTTTTCGGTCTTAAGTGTCGGCATGAATGCCCGGTCTTCCGGCCGGGCGTCCTTCTTTATCCGCCTCAGGCGGCGGCTTTCATTTCCGCATAGGCTTCGAAACGCTTGCCGAAGGTTTCCGGCCAGGCGGCCAGCGCATCGCGCCCTTCGGCCCATTCGCCGGCGAAACGCAGGTCGAGATAACCGATCATCGCGGCCAGGGCGAAATGGCCGCCATGCAGCTTCTTGCCGGTTTTCGGCAGGTTGGTGTTGAGATAATCAAGCCCGCGGACCACCTTGCTCCACTGCTTGTCGATCCATGGCTGGTGGATCTTGTCTTCCGGGCGGTAACGGCGCTCGTAAACGATGGCCAGCAGGCAATCCATGATGCCGTCGCACAGCGCTTCGAGAATTTCCACATCCGTGCGCTTGCCGTTCTTTTTCGGGTAGAGCTTGCCGCCCGAAAGACGGTCGAGATAATGCATGATCGCCACGCTGTCATAGACCGAGCCGCCTTCATCCAGAAGCAGGACCGGAATCTTGCCGAGCGGATTGTTGTCCATCAGCGTTGCGGGCTCGGCATTGGTATCGACACGCACGGAGGTAATGTCGATGCCGAGATGGCGCGCGGCCATACGTACCTTGGCGGAGTAGGGGGAGGCGGGCGAGTAGAGCAGTTCCATGGTCGTGTCCTGTGGGTTGTCGTCTGGGGACTGGATTAGTCAATAAAGCTGCATAGCGGTTTTATGTCTGGAAAATGTGTAGAAGAGCGCAACAGGGAACATTCAATGCGCTCTAGCGAATGGGGATGATTTCCGTGGCGTTGGCGCGGCAGCCCTTGCGGTCAAGCTCGGGGCAGTCGCGGAATGTCATGTCCCTGTTGAGGCAGATGCGCACTTCCTCAAGGCGCCTGCCGTCGCAGCTGATAGAGATGCCGCGTTTCGACAGGCCGGGATTGGCGTCGGTGAAAGCAGTTTCTATGGCGTCGGCGGAGAGAGTGGCGGCTTCGGCGCCGGAGGCGATCTTTCCCGGCAGCCGGATGGCTTCGAAGGCGGCCCGTGTCGCCGAGAAATAATCCCTCTGCGACAGGCCGGAGCAGGAGCCGTGCTTGCGCCACTGGTGGCCGATCAGGCCCATGGACGGCATGATATCGAACATGGTGCGGCCAATCGCGTCCGGAACACGGTCGGGCTCGCCGCTCTGGCAGAATTCCGGATAGCCGTTTTCGTTCTGCGGCCACAGCCCGTGCACCACGAAACCGTAACGCCTGTCGCTGCCGCATTGCTGGCGGTTGCCCGAGCCTTCGGAACTGGCGCAGAATGCCGGTGACCAGGAGAGCGACAGCACGTAAAAATCGAACCCGTTTCCGCGGGGCGCAGGGTTCTTGCCCGTCTCCTGTCGGGAAACGTCGCGCCCTGGGGCGTCCGGCCGGGAATTGCCGGCGGACTGCGATTGGGATTGCGTCTGCCGGTTACCGGCGGGATCGGTCGGAGCCGGATTTTCCCGCGCGAACCACAATGCGCCGAGCGACAGAAGGCCCAGGGCGATGAAACCGGCATAACGCTTCATTCCGTGTACGTTCTCTGGAAAGTGGACGACCTCACATCGCCGGCGGGCGACGATCCGGTCTTACATCAACTTGTGAACGGGGCAAACCGCCAATCTTTGATGAAAAGGTTGAAAGCTTTGCCGCATAACGAATAAAGTCGAACGAATCTTCCGCAAAGACGGAACAGGGCTGGGGTGAGGCTGGAGGAAATAGGCGGGCATGACCGCATGAAATTCAAGAAATATATCTGGCCCGTCGTTGGCTTCGCGACGATCGGTTTTTCCGCATGGTTGCTCTTTCACGAACTGCGCGGCCTGTCGCTCGATGATCTCTGGGACAGTCTGAAAGCCATTCGCGTGCGGGACTGGCTGTGTTCGGGCCTTGCAACCCTGCTGGCCTATGCCGCGCTCGCCGGTTACGACCGCATCGCGTTGCAGCATCTTGGCCGCAAAGTGAACTGGTTCTTCATCACGCTCACCTCTTTCACCACCTATGCGCTGTCCCACAATGTTGGGGCCTCGGTATTCTCGGGCGCCGTGGTGCGATATCGGGCCTATACGTCCAAGGGGCTGAGTGTGGCGGAAGTGGGCGTGCTCGTCGGCCTCTGCTCCTTCACCTTCCTCATCGGCACGATCATGCTGATCGGGCTGGTGCTGCTTTACGAGCCTGACATCACCGAACGGTTTACCGGCATTCTGCCCGTCGAAGCCTCCACCACGACAGGCGTGCTGCTGCTCCTTTTCGTCGGCCTTTATATTCTTGGCAGCCTGCTCAGGCTGAAACCCCTGAAAATCGGTTCCTTCGTGCTGCCGTACCCCGCGCCGAAGCTTGTTGCGCAGCAACTCGTCATCGGCCCGATAGAGCTGATCGGCGCGGCGGGCATCATCTATTTCGCGCTGCCGGAAGCCGGAAATCCCGGTTATATGGTCATTCTCGGCATATTTCTGGTTTCCTTCTCGGCGGCGCTCATCTCGCACGCGCCGGGCGGCCTGGGGGTGCTGGAGCTGGTCTTCGTCACCGGCCTGCCGGACATGAACCCGGCGGACGTCATCGCGGCGCTTCTGGTCTTCCGGCTGTTCTACCTCATCATTCCCTTCATCATGGCCCTGTTCGTGATCCTGTTCTTCGAACGGTCACAGCTTGCGCAGGCGCAGAGGCGGGAAGGGCTGAGATAGCCCCATCAATTATCTTCCGATTTTTCCTCGCCGCGCAGCCAGAAGGCGCGCTGCGAGGCGAACCTGTCCTGCGCCAGCATTGTCTTCAGGTAGGGCAGCAGCGTATGCAACTCGTCCTTCAGCGTATAGGGCGGATTGACGATGATGAGGCCGGAGCCGCTCAGGCCATCCAGCCGGTCGCTTCTGACGGAAAGTTCCGCGCACAGCATCTTCGGAATGTCGAAGGATTGCAGCCGCTCGTGGAAGTCCTTGATCGGTGCGCCTTTCTTCAGGGGATACCACAGGCAATAGGTGCCGGTGGAAAAACGCCGATAGGCCTTGTTCAAGCCATCGGCCAGACGCTGATATTCATTCTCAAGCTCGAAAGGCGGATCGACGAGGATCAGGCCGCGCTTTTCCTTCGGCGGCAGATGCGCGCCGAGCGACAGCCACCCATCCAGCTCGGTAACACGCACCTGATAGTCACCCTCGAACAGGCGTGCGAGCGCCCGGCTGTCATCCGGATGCAGTTCCATGGCCGAAAGCCGGTCCTGCGGGCGAAACAGCATGCGCGCGAGTTTCGGTGAGCCAGGGTAGAATTTCACGCCACCTTCCGGATTGAGCTCCTTCACGGCATCAAGATAGGGCTCCAGCAGTTCGGCGATGGGGGCGGGCAGATCGGCCTCCGTCAGCTTGCCGATACCGGTCTGCCATTCGCCGGTTTTCTGCGCTTCTTCCGAGGTGAGGTCGTAAAGCCCGATGCCGGCATGGGTGTCCAGCACACGAAAGGCCTTGTCCTTGTTCTGCAGGTAACGCACGAGGCGGGCGAGAACGGCATGTTTGAGGACATCCGCGAAATTGCCGGCGTGATAGATGTGGCGGTAGTTCATGGATGTGTCTCGCTTGCCGTTTATCCGGATGAATGGTCAGGATGAATATTCTTGATGGACGTCACTTCGGCCTTTTTGCCGCATCGTTGATGCAATATACAAAAGACATGAACGTTGCGACCCCGATTTCCGCTGAAAAAGCCGCCCCGAAGTCCGAAGTCCGTATCGGACACACGGTCTGCCCGCATGACTGTCCGAGCGCCTGCGCGCTCGAGGTCGACATCAATGCCGATGGCCGCATCGGCCGCGTACGCGGTGCGAATGCCAATACTTATACCGCCGGCGTGATCTGCGCCAAGGTGGCGCGTTACTCCGAGCGCATCTATCATCCCGGCCGTCTTCTGACCCCGAAGCGCCGCAAGGGCGCGAAGGGCGCCGGCGACTGGCAGGAGATTTCTTGGGAAGCGGCTCTGGACGAGGTGGCGGACGCCTTCGTCAAGGCCGAGGCGCGGCATGGTGCTGAGGCGATATGGCCGTATTTCTACGCCGGCACCATGGGACAGGTGCAGCGGGATTCCATCGAACGGCTGCGCCACGCCAAGAAATATTCCGGCTTTTTCGGTTCGATCTGCACCAACATGGCCTGGACCGGTTATGTGATGGGCACCGGCGCGCTGCGTGGCCCGGATCCGCGCGAGATCGCCAAGGCCGATGTCGTGGTCATCTGGGGCACCAATGCGGTCGCCACGCAGGTCAATGTCATGACCCATGCGGTGAAAGCCCGCAAGGAACGCGGCGCGAAGATCGTCGTCGTCGATATCTACGACAATCCGACCATGAAGCAGGCGGATATGCGCCTCGTCGTCCGCCCCGGCACGGATGCCGCGCTTGCCTGCGCCGTCATGCACATCGCCTTCCGCGACGGTTACGCCGACCGTGATTATATGGCGCGCTTCGCCGACGATCCGGCCGGGCTCGAGGCGCATCTGAAGACGAAGACGCCGCAATGGGCATCCGAAATCACCGGCCTTTCCGTCGACGAGATCGAGGATTTCGCAAGGCTTGTCGGCACCACGAAGAAGACCTTCTTCCGGCTCGGATATGGTTTTGCCCGCCAGCGCAACGGCGCGGTCGCCATGCATGCGGCGCTTTCCATCGCAACGGTTCTCGGCTCCTGGCAATATGAGGGCGGCGGCGCGTTCCACAATAATGGCGACATCTTCCGGCTCAACAAGGCGGAACTGATGGGCAGTTCTTACGCCGACCCCGAGGTGCGTCAGCTCGACCAGTCGCAGATCGGCCGCGTGCTGACGGGGGACGCCGAGGCGCTGCGCCACGGCGGCCCGGTGACGGCGCTGCTCATCCAGAACACCAATCCCGTCAATGTCGCGCCCGAACAGCGGCTGGTGAAACAGGGCTTCCTGCGCGACGATCTCTTTGTCGCCGTGCATGAGCAGTTCATGACCGAGACGGCTGATGTGGCCGATATCGTGCTGCCTGCGACCATGTTCCTCGAACATGACGACATCTACCGCGCCGGCGGCCAGAACCATATTCTGCTTGGGCCCAAGCTGGTGGAACCGCCGGAAACGGTGCGTACCAATCTCTTCGTCATCGAGGAACTGGCAAAACGCCTCGGTGTCGACCATATGCCAGGCTTCGGCCTTTCGGCCCGCGATCATGTTGACCGTATGCTCAAAGTCAGCGGCTGGGGCGATTTCGACACGCTGGCTGAAGAGAAGTGGATCGATGCGCAACCCTCCTTCGAGGTGGCGCATTATCTCGAAGGCTTCGGTTACGGCGATGGCAAATTCCGCTTCAGCCCCGAATGGGCGACTGGACCGTCTCCGAACAAACCGCCGAAAAATATCGGTGTGATGGGGCCTGTTGCGCAATTTCCGAAATTCCCGGATCAGGTCGACGTTATCGAAACCGTGGACGGTGACCATCCTTTCCGGCTGGCGACATCGCCGGCACGCAACTTCCTGAACTCCACCTTCGCGGAAACGAAGACCTCCGTGCAGAAGGAAGGCCGCCCGGAAGTGATGATCTGTCCCGAGGATGCGAGCGGCAACGGCATCGCCGATGGCGACATCGTCCGCATCGGCAATGCGCGCGGCGAAGTGAGACTCCATGCGAAAATCGTGGAGGGTGCAAGACCGGGTGTGCTGATCGCCGAAGGGCTGTGGCCAAACAGGGCGCATCTGGATGGCGAAGGCATCAATGTGCTGACCGGCGCCGATGCCGTCGCCCCCTATGGCGGTGCGGCTTTTCACGACAACAAGGTGTGGCTCCGCCGCGATGACGGGGCTCGCGAGGCTTGATATTGCGCCGCAACACGGGCAGGCTGAAATCCCACGACAGGCAAGGACATATCCGGTGACACAGACGCAGGCGAAAAACATTCCGGCCGACACGGATGCGGGCAGAATCCGGCTGGTGGAAAAAGAAACCGTCTGGAAGGGCTTCGTGCATATGCAGAAGCTCGTTTTCGACCAGCGCATGCCGGATGGCAAAACCATCCGTATCGTCCGGGAAGTCCACGACCATGGCAGCGCCGCCGCCATTCTCCTTTATGACCCGAAGCGCGACAGCGTGGTGATGGTGCGCCAGTTCCGCCCCGCCGCCTTCGTGAACGGCGATCAAAGCTTCATGATCGAGGTGCCGGCGGGGCTTCTCGACGACGACGACGCGGCCGTCGCCATTCGCCGTGAGGCAATGGAAGAATCCGGCTACGCCGTCGAAAAGGTCAATTATCTGTTCGATATGTATGCCAGCCCCGGCACGCTGACGGAAAAGGTCAGCCTCTTCGTCGCCCGCATCGATCTTGACGTGCAGGCCGGCAGCGGCGGTGGACTGGAGGACGAAGGCGAGGATCTGGAGGTTCTGACCTACCGGCTGGATGAAGCCTTCGCGATGATCGCATCGGGTGAAATCACCGATGCCAAGACGATCATTCTGCTGCAATGGGCGATGTTAAATCGCGCCGGACTCGGAAAGTGACGGTCAAGGCCTTCGTAGTGGACGCGGTTACTTGCGCCCTACATTTTTCCATTTAGTGACCTGATCCGCAGTTGCTTGTTTTCGTTGTGCCCGCTCTTTCCTTATCTTGGCGATGAGACTTCGCCGGGCTTGGGAATGAATTGTCTTCACAACACGCACGGCGACCTCCTTTCCAAGTATGATATAATTGCAGCTCAGCCTCGCCTATATTTTTACGAGAATAGGAGAGGGAGTTGGCTTGGTCACTGGGCTTATTACCACGAATGGCACTGCCGAATCAAAACCTGCCTCTCACACCCATCCCCACGAAAATCGACTGCAAGTCACCGCCTCCGGCATTCTTTTCCGATGACAGGTCGCCGGCGCCGGCGCCGCTGTAGTGGGTGTCTCCGCGCCCGAGGCTGGTATAGTCATATGCGCCGTCGAGATAGATCGAGGCATTCTCGGTCAGGTCATAGGCGACGCCGGCCTTCACCCCGAACATGCCGGCGACGTCGAATTTGTCGGTAAAGCGCATGTCGCGCAGCCAGTGATCGTCCGTCGCCTTGCCGTAGACCATGGCGCCGCCTTCGAGGCCCAGATTGAGCGACCAGTTGCCGAACCTCTGGCCGCCCGTCAGGTTGCCGTAGAAAACCGGGATTTGCTGGCGATAGGTGATCCCCTTGAGGCCATCCTTGAATTTGCCGGAGAAATCGCGGGGGGAGAAAACGCTGTAAACGGCGTTGCCGCCATAAGCGGACCATTGAACATCCGTATAACGAAAACCGACGCCGGCGCTGAGATATTGCTGCGGATCGTCCAGCAACATGCGGTTGAGTTCGAGGTTTCCCGAAAAATAATGGTCGAGCCGCGTATCGTCATGCTGGGAACGGTGGCTCCAATTGTCCTTGGAGCTATCTCTGGAAAAAGGCCAAACCCAGTCATAGTCGGTCATGTAGCCGTCGCCCTCGAAGCCGACGCGGCCTTCCGCCTTGACGCGCCAGCCGGGCGCAAGTTCAAGCCCGAGCGAGCCGCGCAATGCCACGGCGTTTTTGGTTTCCCATTCGAGTTCGCTCAGCTTGCGACCACCGATATGGACGGTTTCGGTCGCTCGAAGATTGAGAACGCCGGCATCCACTGAGGCTGTAATGCCGCTTTGCTCAGCCGCGACGGGCAGACTGGCACCCGCCAGCAGAACAACAGAAAGCGGCAGGGAAAATCTCGAAAATGGCATAATCGCTCCTGAATGACCGGAGGGCCCGAAATAAGGGCCGTTGCGGGCATTAAAGATGACTATGGTAAACGATCGGTTTATTTTCCCAAAAATACCACTATGGGTGTTTTTGTACTTTAGTTATAGCTTTATCAGGAGGCGGAGATGAGGTTGGAATACTCAGTACTACTTTCGTCATCCGTAGAGACGGCCTTGCCGTCTTTCATCCTAACCTTGCCTTCGGCAAGCCGCTTCAGGGTAAGCGGATAGAGCTGATGCTCGACTGTCAGGATCCGCGCCGCCAGAGTTTCAGCCGTATCGCCGGAAACGACCGGCACCGCACCCTGCGCGATTGTCGGGCCTTCATCCATGCCTTCGGTGACGAAATGCACGGTGCAGCCGGAAATCTTCATGCCGCTGTCGATGGCGCGCTGATGGGTGTTGAGGCCGGGGAAAAGCGGCAGCAGGGACGGATGGATATTGATGATGCGCCCTTCATAGGGAGCAATGAAATCCCCCGATATCAGCCGCATGTAGCCGGCAAGACAAATGATATCGGGCGCGATTTCACCAAGTGCGGCCAGAATGGCGCCCTCATGCTCGGCCTTGCTGGCATAGGTCTTGCGTTCGAAGACCAGCGTGGGAATGCCCATGCCCCGTGCCTTTTCCAGCCCGCCCGCAGACGCCTTGTCCGAGATGACGCAGACGATTTCCGCCGGAAAATCCGCCGCCTGACAGGCCTTGGCCAGCGACACCATGTTGGAGCCGCTGCCGGAAATGAAAACGACGACGCGTTTGCGGCCGGACGGGAAGGCGGCGCTCATCATAGGCCGAGAGCGCCCTTGTAGATGGTGCCATGCGCGCCTTCTTCGCGGGCGACCATGCGGCCGAGCGGGAAGACGGTTTCACCTTCGGCAGTCAGAACCTCGGTGACCTTTTCGGCATTTTCAGCCGAAACGACGACGATCATGCCGACGCCGCAATTGAAGGTGCGCAGCATTTCCTTCGCTTCAACGCCGCCGGTTTTCGCCAGCCACGAGAAGACGGCGGGAACCTTGATCGCGTCGAGATCGATCTCGGCGGCGAGATGCTTGGGCAGAACGCGGGGAATATTCTCCGGGAAACCGCCGCCGGTAATATGCGCCAGCGCCTTCAGCGCACCGGTCTCGCGGATCGCCTTCAAAAGCGGCTTCACATAGATGCGGGTCGGCGTCAGCAGCGCTTCGCCGAGCTTCTTGCCGTCCGAGAAGGGGGCAGGCGCGCTCCAGTCGAGACCGGAGATCGACACGATCTTGCGCACCAGCGAAAAGCCGTTGGAGTGAACACCGGAAGAGGAAAGGCCGAGAATGACGTCGCCTTCGGAAATATCGCCGGCCGGCAGAAGCTGGCCGCGTTCGGCAGCACCCACGGCAAAGCCCGCGAGATCGTAATCGCCATCGGAATACATGCCGGGCATTTCGGCGGTTTCACCGCCGATCAGCGCACAGCCGGATTCGCGGCAGCCGGCGGCAATGCCGGAAACGATGGCTGCACCCTGGTCCGGGTCCAGCTTGCCGGTGGCGAAATAATCGAGGAAGAACAGCGGTTCTGCGCCCTGGACGACGAGATCGTTGACGCACATGGCGACGAGATCGATACCGACAGTATCATGATAGTCAGCATCGATGGCGATCTTCAGCTTGGTGCCGACGCCGTCATTGGCGGCCACCAGAACCGGATCGGTGAAGCCCGCGGCTTTCAGATCGAACAGGCCGCCGAAGCCGCCGATTTCGCCATCCGCGCCGGGACGCCGCGTGGAGCGCACCGCCGGTTTGATCTTTTCGACCATCAGGTTGCCGGCGTCGATATCCACACCTGCATCACTATAGGTAAGACCGTTCTTGCCCGACTGGCTCATGGCTCTCGTCTCCGCTGGTTCCTTTGGCGTCGCCATTCGCACGTGACGGGGCCTGATGCAAGGGTTTGAGTGGCAAAAGCTCCGGTTTTTAACGGCTTTGGCGGGGCTTGTCGGATTGGGTGCTCACGATGGCTGCGGCGCGGCGCGACAGACGAGATTGAGCAGGCCGTCATTGGACGTATCGGAATTTTCCTCTATCGGCCGTCCGTTCTCGCCATAACGCGCGGCGATCTCAAAGCCCGCCGCTTCCAGCTGGCGGGTCTGGGCGGCAAGGTCGATGAAATAAAACAGGCCGCTCCAGCGATGCGCCTGATCCGCGAGAATGGCATATTCCGGTGTGCGCCGTGTCGAAGGTTGCAGTCGCAGATAGTTGATCCAGCTTTGCGGATGCAGCGAATTCACCACCTCGCGCGGGTGCCAGGAGCGGCGGTGCAGCGGCATGCCGCCGGCCCGTTTCCATTGGCGATTGTGAAACGAAAAGATGAAATATCCGCCAGGTGCGAGGATGCTTCGCACGGCATGGATGATGGCAAGCCGGTCCTCGTGGTCGAAGGCGCTTAGAATCGCGAGCGCGCCGAGCACGCAATCGAAACGTTCCGCGCCGAACTGGCCGATCGCCCGCACATCCATGTCGAGAAACGTGGCGGCTGGAAAATTGCGCCGCGCCAGCGCAAGCATCGGCTGCGAACGGTCAATGCCGATATAGTCTCCCACCAGCGGCAGAAGCGGCTTCGTCGTTCGTCCCGTGCCGACGCCGAGGTCAAGCAGCCGCTTGCCCGCATAGGCATGGCGGAACTGGTCGAGAATGATGCGTTCGGCCGGGTAAAGCTGCTGGTTGTCATACCATTCGGCAACTTCGGGATTATCGAAGAGACCGGCATTATATTCCGCGATGCCATTTTCACTGGTGCTTTGCATCGTGCCCCCCGGCCGCCGGACATGAAGGAGCGTCGTTGGCCCGCCCGGCAATGTTTGATAGTTGTCTAATATTTACCGCCGGTCAACCTGCCGTTGCGAGGGGTTGGCCGGAAATGAGGGATTTTACCGCTGTGCGGGCAGTCTCCTTCTGCCCACGCGCGAAAGCGCCGGTCTTGACCATGTGCATATGCGCATCCTATCTCCATCATGGGCGGTGACGGTGCGGCGATAAAGGATGAACGGATGCAACCCCATGTAAGCGGTACGAGCCTGCGCCGGCAGGTGTTTTTCTGGATCGGCGTGCTTGCCGTCTTTGTCCTTTTCCTGATGGTCTTCAGCTCCATTCTCCTGCCTTTCGTGGCGGGCATGGCGCTTGCCTATTTTCTCGACCCGGTTGCCGACTGGCTGGAACGGCGTGGCCTCAGCCGGTTGATGGCGACCGTCGTCATCCTCGTCTCCTTCGTGCTGATCTTTGCGCTGTCGCTCATCATCATCATTCCGCTGATCGCCGCCCAGGCCTCGGAATTCATCACGCGCATCCCGCAATATATCTCGTCGCTACAGCAGCTGATTGCCGGCGCCGACACCAATCTCCTGCCGGATTGGGTCAGCAGCCAGATCGACGCCGTGAAGGAGAATTTTTCGAAGCTTTTGACCGAAGGCGCGGGTTTCATCGGCACGCTGCTGACGCAGATATGGAATTCCGGCAAATCGCTGGTCGATGTCATGTCGCTTCTGGTCGTCACGCCCGTGGTCGCCTTCTATCTGTTGCTCGACTGGGACCGGATGATCGACAAGGTCGATAGCTGGATACCGCGCGATTATGTCCATACCGTCCGCCAGATCGCCCGCGACATGGACAAGACCATTGCCGGTTTCGTGCGCGGGCAGGGGTCGCTCTGCATCATTCTCGGCGTTTATTACGCCGTCGGCCTGTCGCTGGTGGGCTTGAATTTCGGCCTGCTGATCGGCCTTTTCTCAGGCCTCATCAGCTTCATTCCCTATATCGGCTCCATGGTCGGCCTCATCCTCGCCGTCGGCGTCGCCATAGTGCAGTTCTGGCCGGATTACATCTATGTGTTCCTGACGCTTGTGGTGTTCTTCTCCGGCCAGTTCATCGAAGGCAACATCCTGCAGCCGAAGCTTGTCGGCAAAAGCGTCGGCCTGCATCCGGTCTGGCTGATGTTCGCCCTTTTCGCCTTCGGTGCGCTTTTCGGTTTCGTCGGGCTTCTCGTCGCGGTGCCGGCGGCGGCGGCGGTCGGCGTGCTTGTCCGCTTCGCCCTGTCGCGGTATCTTGAAAGCGATCTTTACCACGGGCATGCCGCCAACCTTCCCTGGGACACAAACCCTGCCCTGGAAGAAGGGGAAACGTCCTCCGGCAAGGTTGACTCTCAGAGCTGACGATGACTGACCAAATCAAAACCGACAACGCCCGGTCGAAGGCCGAGCAGCTGCCGCTCGCATTCTCGCACCAGTCCGCTTCCGGCAGGGATGATCTCCTCGTCTCCGCCTCGCTTGCGGCTGCCGTCAGCCTCATCGATGAATGGCCGAACTGGCGCTCGCCCGTCGTCGTGCTGGCCGGGCCGCCGGGTTCGGGAAAATCGCATCTCGCCAATATCTGGAAAAATATCAGCGACGCGCGCGACATTCACCCCGAGACGGGCTCGGATGCCGCGCGTGCGGCCGAAACGGGACCGGTTCTTTTCGAGGACGCCGACCGGCGCGGTTTTGACGAGACCGAACTTTTCCATGTCATCAACAGCGTGCGCCAGCACGGCACCACGCTTTTGATGACGAGCCGGCAATGGCCGGCCGCGTGGCCGGTGACGCTGCCCGATCTGCGCTCGCGCCTCAAAGCCGTAACGGTGGTGGAAACCGGCGAGCCGGACGAGGGGCTTTTGGCGCAGGTGCTGGTGAAACTCTTCGCCGACCGGCAGCTTTATATGGATGACAAACTCATAGGTTACATCGTCAATAGAATGGAGCGTTCGCTCGATACGGCGCAGACGATCGTGGACCGGATCGACCGGCTGGCGCTCGCACGTGGAACGAGAATTACACGGCCGCTGGTGGCGGAGGTCCTCAATGCGATGGACAACGCAGCGGCGGGCAGCGGACTGGACGTCGATTGACTGTCACAGTTCCGTCGTCAAACTGTTATACGGGCAAGAAGGACGATCGCGCGATGCAGCAGGATCACGGAACGGAAATCGGTCAGGGGATGGAACAGGGAATGGACGCTATCGCGCAGGAAGACTTCAACAAGGTTCAGCCCGTGACCGAAGGCGAGAGCCTTTGGGACAGCCCGGCGCGTTTCATCAACCGCGAATTCTCCTGGCTCCAGTTCAACCGCCGCGTTCTCGAAGAAACGCTGAACACGGATCATCCGCTCTTGGAGCGGCTGCGCTTCCTCTCCATCTCGGCCGCCAATCTCGATGAATTTTTCATGGTCCGCGTCGCCGGCCTTGAAGGGCAGGTGCGCCAGAAGATCACCGTCAGGACGCCGGACGGCAAGACGCCGGCCGAACAACTTGAAGATATTCTGAAGGAAATCGACAATCTGCAGATGGAGCAGCAGGCCTCGCTTGCCGTTCTGCAGCAGTACCTTGCCAAGGAAGAAATCTTCATCGTGCGGCCCGCCGCACTTTCGGATGCGGACCGCACCTGGCTGGAAACGGAGTTCGAGGAACGCATGTTCCCCGTTCTGACGCCGCTCTCCATCGACCCGGCGCACCCGTTCCCCTTCATTCCCAATCTCGGCTTTTCCATGGGCCTGCAGCTCGACAGCGTCAACGGCCGCGAGCCGATGACGGCGCTGTTGCGCCTGCCGCCTGCGCTCGACCGTTTCGTGCGGCTTCCGGACGAAAAGAACGCCATCCGCTACATCACGCTTGAAGATGTGGTCGGCCTGTTCATCCACCGGCTCTATCCCGGTTATACCGTGCGCGGTTCCGGTACGTTCCGCATCATCCGCGACAGCGATATCGAGGTGGAGGAAGAGGCGGAAGATCTGGTCCGTTTCTTCGAGAGCGCGCTGAAGCGCCGCCGCCGCGGTTCCGTCATCCGCATCGAGACCGACAGTGAAATGCCGCAGTCGCTCAGGCAGTTCGTGGTGCATGAGCTTGGCGTGCCGGATAACCGCGTCGCCGTTCTGCCCGGTCTTCTCGCGCTCAACACCATCTCGGAAATCGTCCGCGCGCCGCGCGACGATCTGAAATTCGAACCCTATAACGCCCGTTTCCCCGAGCGTGTGCGCGAACATGCCGGCGATTGCCTCGCCGCCATCCGCGAAAAGGACATGGTGGTTCACCATCCCTATGAGAGCTTCGATGTTGTCGTGCAGTTCCTGCTGCAGGCCGCGCGCGATCCCGATGTGCTCGCCATCAAGCAGACGCTCTACCGCACCTCCAATGACAGCCCGATCGTTCGTGCGCTGATCGATGCGGCCGAAGCCGGCAAATCCGTCACCGCGCTGGTCGAGCTGAAGGCGCGCTTCGACGAAGAGGCGAATATTCGCTGGGCGCGCGACCTGGAGCGCGCCGGCGTGCAGGTCGTCTTCGGCTTCATCGAACTCAAGACCCACGCGAAGATGTCGATGGTTGTGCGCCGCGAGGATGGCAAGCTCAGAACCTATTGCCACCTCGGCACCGGCAACTATCACCCGATCACCGCCAAGATTTATACCGACCTGTCCTTCTTCACCTGCAACCCGAAGATCGCCCATGACATGGCGAATATCTTCAACTTCATCACGGGTTACGGCGAACCGGAAGAGGGCATGAAGCTGGCCGTCTCGCCCTATACGCTGCGCGCCCGCATCGTGAAGCACATCAACGAAGAGATCGAGCATGCCAAGCGCGGTGCGCCGGCGGCGATCTGGATGAAGATGAATTCGCTGGTCGATCCTGAAATCATCGATTCCCTTTACCGCGCCAGCGCCGCTGGCGTGGAGGTCGATCTTGTCGTGCGCGGCATCTGCTGCCTGCGCCCGCAGGTGCCGGGCCTCTCGGACAATATCCGCGTCAAATCCATCGTCGGCCGCTTCCTCGAACACAGCCGCATCTTCTGCTTCGGCAATGGTTTCGGCCTGCCGTCGGACAAGGCGCTGGTCTATATCGGCTCGGCCGACATGATGCCGCGCAACCTTGATCGGCGTGTGGAAACGCTGGTTCCGCTCACCAATCCCACCGTGCATGAGCAGGTTCTTTCACAGATTATGCTGGGCAATCTCATTGACAACCAGCAGAGCTACGAGATACTTGCGGACGGAACGTCGAGGCGCATCGAGGTGCGTAAAGGCGAAGAACCGTTCAACGCGCAGCACTATTTCATGACCAATCCCAGCCTTTCCGGACGTGGTGAAGCCTTGAAATCCAGTGCGCCCAAATTGATTGCCGGGTTGATTTCGTCCCGCAAGAAACAGGCTGAATGACTCGATCAGAAGCACAGGGGCGGCTGACCGGCCTTGCCCCCGTTTCCGTCATAGATATTGGTTCGAACTCCGTTCGTCTCGTCGTATATGAAGGTCTTTCCCGCGCGCCTGCGGTGCTGTTCAATGAAAAGGTCCTGTGCGGCCTTGGCAAGGGACTGGCGCTGACGGGCCGCATGCATGAGGAAGGCGTCAGCCGGGCGCTGATGGCGCTTCGGCGTTTTCATGTCCTTTCCGAGCAGGCGCAGGCGCAGAAGCTCTATGTGCTGGCGACGGCCGCGGCGCGTGAGGCGGAAAACGGCCCGGATTTCATCCGCGAGGCTGAAGCCATTCTCGGCTGCGAGATCGAGGTGCTGTCAGGCGAAAAGGAAGCGCTTTATTCCGCCTATGGCGTGATCAGCGGTTTCCATGATCCAGACGGCATCGCCGGTGACCTGGGCGGCGGTTCGCTCGAACTCATCGACATCAAGGGCAAGAGCTGCGGCGAGGGCATAACCCTGCCGCTCGGCGGCCTGCGGCTGTCGGAGCAGTCGGACGGCTCGCTGGAAAAAGCGGCGACGATTGCCAGAAAACACGTCAAATCCTTCGCCAGGCTTCTGGCGGCGGGTGAGGGGCGCACCTTTTACGCGGTGGGCGGCACCTGGCGAAACATCGCCAAGCTGCATATGGAGATATCGGGCTATCCGCTGCATATGATGCAGGGCTACGAATTGCCGCTGGAGGAAATGCTGAATTTTCTCGAGGAGGTCATCGTCTCCCGGGATAGCAAGGATCCGGCCTGGCAGGCGGTCTCCAAGAACCGCCGCTCGCTTCTGCCCTTCGGCGCCATCGCCATGCGCGAAGTTCTGAAAATGATGAAGCCGGCCAGGATCGCCTTCTCGGCGCAGGGCGTGCGCGAAGGTTATCTCTATTCGCTGTTGACGGAAGAAGAGCGGGATTCCGATCCGCTGCTGGTTGCCGCTGATGAACTTGCCATTCTGCGCGCCCGCTCGCCGGAACATGCGCGCGAACTGGCGGACTGGAGCGGCCGCACCTTCCCGGTCTTCGGCGTTGACGAGACCGAAGAGGAGAGCCGTTACCGGCAGGCGGCCTGCCTTCTCGCCGATATCAGCTGGCGCGCCCATCCCGATTATCGCGGATTGCAGGCGCTCAACATCATCGCCCATTCCTCTTTCGTGGCGATCACCCATCCCGGCCGAGCCTATATTGCGCTTGCCAATTATTATCGCTTCGAAGGTCTGAACGACAACGGCACCACGCAGCCGCTCGCCGCCATGGCGGGCGACCGGTTGCAGGAGCTTGGCAAATTGCTCGGCGGCCTGCTGCGCGTCGTCTATCTCTTCTCGGCTTCGATGCCGGGCGTCGTCGATCACCTCAAATTCCGCAAATCCGGCAATCCCGATCTCGATCTGGAATTCGTCGTGCCGCACGATTATTGCGATTTCGCCGGCGAGCGGCTGGACGGGCGTTTGCAGCAACTGGCGAAGCTGACGGGCAAGCGGCTGGCGTTCGTGTTCGAGTAACGAACGGCGCGCTTCTGTTTCGCGACAGGACGCTCCTGGCCTCCACTATGACCAGCGCTCGCAAAAGGCTTCGATATCGCTCGACTGAAAGTCGGAAAGCCGTGCCATGATCGTTTCGAATGGCCAGTCCCACCATGCGATTGATGCAAGCTTTTCCGCGAGGGTCCGCGAAAATCGTTCGCGAATGATCTTTGCGGGAACGCCGCCGACGATGGTATAGGGCGGCACATCTTTGGTGACGACCGCGCCGGCGGCGAGCACTGCCCCGTCTCCAACCGTGACACCCGGCAAGACGATAACCCCGTGACCGATCCAGACATCGTGACCGATGACGGCGCGGTCCTCCCTGCGCCGGTCGAAAAAGGCGTCATCGCGCACGGCATCCGCAGAATAATATTCAGGGCAATAGCTGAAACGGTGCATGGATGGCCGGTCCATCGGATGGTTCGGGGCACCTATCCTGACCTCTGCGGCGATTGCGCAGAATTTTCCGATCGTTGCATCGCCCACCATGCAACGGGGGCCAAGATAGGAGTAATTGCCGAGGTCGACGCTGTGCAGGGAGGTGTCAGCCAGAATTTCGCAGCATTCGCCGATATTGGAATCTCTTATGCTCGCCGTCGCATGGATAACGGTCTCTGCGATTTTCGGGCGCTTGATCTGTGCGGTCGAATCCATTCCTGCCTCCGGATTTGCGCCTGCTTAACCGGCGATGATGAAGGTGCTGTGACGTGGAATGGCCATAGGAGCCCGGCCGGGCCGGGCATCCTTTCTAAAACGCAGATCGCGCGCGATGCCGCGTGACGCGAAATCCTGTCTTCACGCGGAATGTATCACTTGTCCGGGACATCCGCCGCGGCAGGCGTTTTCTTCCAGTAGTGGTCGGATATGTTTTGCGCGTTCCGAATGATGTGGCCGGCGATTTCGGGGTCTCCGCCCTCGAAGGTTTTCGGGTCGGCTCCGCACAACATCAGGAAGAGCTGCTGATGGGCGACAGCGGCAAAATAGTCGCGGGGCGGCGGCTGCATGTCTGAATCGACGGCCCGGAATGCCTCATCGACCTCTTTGCCGGCACGTTCGAGCGCTGCGTGAATGGTGGCCATCATCGCTGCTTCCGTGCGCTCCAATATGGCCTGTACCTGCCGTTCCGCCGGTGTCAGGACCGGGCAACTTTCACTCATCGAATATCTCTCCTGTCGGTCCAACCATTCCACCGGGCGATATTATCGCAAGGATTGTGTCCGCTTTGCGGGGAAGATTGACATCGTGGTCTTGAAACGCAACAGCCTGGCTGGCCACCGTGCCGCGATGCGCGGATCCAAACGGCAATGGCCTGGCACTGCTTTGCAAATGGCTCAGCCGTGCCCGAGCGCCTTGCGGATGCAGGCGCTGAGATAGGCATATTGCAGCGGCGTTATCGTCGCCATGGCTTCGGTGCGGCTGGCAAGCCTGTCCTGATAGCCGACCGGAATATCGAACTGGCTGAAGGTGAAATCCCAGCGGGTGCCTTCGACGATATTGTAAAAATGGTCGGTACCGCTGACAGCGGTTTTGGCAAGCTCTCCGCCGAAAATATCCTGCACCACCAGCGCGGTGACGCTGCCTTGGCCCTTGGCGGGGTTTTCGCGCGACCAGAGGCCGCTCGTCTCGCCCGACCAGCTTTTCTTCAGGGCGTAATAAAGTCTTTCTGCATGGTCCTGCATGAAACGTCTTCTTTTCCGCAAGCATGTTTCGGTTAAAGCATTTCCAGCGAAAGTGCGCTCGGTTTTGCGTCCGGAAATGCATAAAAACAAAGAGTTAGAGCAATGGAGGTGAACCGGCGTTCACCGAAATTGCTCCAGCTCTGGAAAATCGGAACGGAGCGCCATGCAGACATTTGTGTCTGCCGGGCGCTCCGTCCGGATCATTCGCGGCCGTCAAAGCAAGTGACAGCAGCCTTGGCCTTATTTCGCCTCGAGCAGGTCCTTGACGTCGAGCAGGACGAATTCGTTGTCGTCAGCCTTGTCCAGCGCACGGCCGGCCGAGAAGGGCAGGTTGTTGTCGTTGCCGACGACGATATGGGTGGCATCGACGCGGTCGACATTCTCGATGGTGACGAAAGGCATGTCGTAATAGCCGTTGCCGTCGCCCTGACGCTTCTTGTTGTCCGGGTCGGAAATCTTCATCAGGTCGATATAGCCGATCTTGCGGGCGGCCTTGCCGACATTGGTGTCGTTGAATTCGATCTTGTAGATGCGCTTCAGCTTGGCAGGGCGGGCGAAGCAGTCCGCAGCCGGAGCCTTGGGGTCGGCGCAGGCCTTGTCGGCCGTGCCGGCGCCATTGTCGCGCTCGATGACGAGGGCGGTGGTGTCATCCAGCATGTTGAAGTCGCCGATTGCCTCGCCGCCTTCCGCCAGCGGATAAAGCCAGCTGCGGCCGGTCCATGCCTTTTTGGCGGTGTCGAGTTCGATAATGCGCAGCGCGGTCGCGCCGTCTTCGGTTTTTTCCACCTGGCCGTCGGCCATGTAGAGCGGGCCTTCCAGCAGGCCGTAGAGCTTCGAGCCGTCCCTGGAGAGCGCCATGCCCTCATAACCGCCGGAGCGCTTCAGGTTGAAAGCGGGCATTTTCTGTGTCGGGTTGCCGGGCAGGGCAAGAGCCGGATGGTCGGGAGACTTCACCTCGATGTCGCCGGCCTTGGTCGAGATCACGTCGGTCAGCTTGCCGTCGCGGGTGAATTTCAGAATGTAGGGGCCGAATTCCTCGCCGACCCAGAAACCGTCAGCGACCGGCTGAATGGATTCGACGTCGAAATCCGCACCCGTCAGGTAACGCTTGCTCGAGCCTTCCAGAACGATGGGGAAGGGCGCCTTCATGTCGGGATCGGAGAGGAACACGGTTTCAAGAGCGTTGACCTTGCCGGCGTCCCAGTCGAACTTCAGATGGTGAAGCATCAGCATGGCGTCGCTGGAATTGAGCTTGGAACCGAAACCGTTGTCGGAAAGGCTCCAGAAGCTGCCGTCCGGCATCGCCCGGATGCCGGAAAAGCCCTGCATCGGCTGACCGTTGAACGGCATGGAAAGGCCGGTCAGGCGCACGCCGTCCTTGCCGGGCACGGTGCCGAGGCCCTCGGCGCGCTTGCGGTCGGCCGTGGTGAATTTGGCGGAGGTCTTGAGGTGCTCCGGCGCATCGGCAGGCGCGGCGATCATGGTGTTGGCAGGCAGAATGGCGTGCGAAACGAGCTTTGCCGGAAACTCCTTTTCCGCCGCATGCGCCGCGGCGGCGAGCGCGAGAACCGCGAAAGGTGCGAAAAGAATGTGCTTCATGATGGAGACCCCTCTCAATACCTGTTGAAGACAGGATTGACGCGATAGGGTCGTCGCATGACAGGCAGGTGATTGCCGTTTGAAGCTTTGATGAATTTTGATGACGGCCATCGTCGGCAGATGGGCCGCACGGCTTTTTTGCGCCGGTGGCCCCTATTCGGCGGGCGCCTGATATTGGCTGAGCGTGCAGACGCCCAGCGTCTGGCCACGGCCCTTCACCGCATGTTCGCCCAGATATTCGCTGCGCACGCCCTTGGGAAGCACCAGCTGATGGGCGAGATCGGCGGAAATCAGCACCGGATGGCCGAGCATCTTGCTCAGCGATTCGAGCCGCGAGGTCGTGTTCACCGTATCGCCGAAATAGGTGATCTTGTGGTGATCGACGCCGATTTCCGCGGTGATGACCGGCCCGCCATGGATGGCGAAGCGCAGGCGCGGCACCTCTCCGAAGCGGGAAAGCCACATGTCGCGGGTGTTTTCAATGGTCGCCTGAATATCGAAGACGCAGCGCACGCAGGCCGCCCGCCGGATCGCCATGTGATAGGGCCAGGTGATGATGGCGGCATCGCCGATATAGTCGTCGATGACACCGCCGTGTTTCCTGACCGGTGCGGCATAGCTTGCAAAGATTTCGCCGAGAAATTCCTGGGCCTTCAGGTCGCCATGGGTTTCGGCGAAGGAGGTGGAACCGACGAGATCGATGAAGATGAAGACGCGGTCTTCGCTGACCGGCCGGCGATAACGCCCCAGGATGAGGTCGATGAAGATATCGCGGCCGAGAAGCTCGCGCACCCGCATGATGAAGACGATGATGCCGCAGACAATCAGGGTGAAGATCAGCGTCTGCACCTCGGCATGGACGGCGCGTTTCCAGGTGCCGGGAAATATCCCGCTCAACCACAGGATCGTGCCGCCGAGCCCGAAGCCGCAAAAGACGAGAATGGCATAGATGATGAGGCCGACGGCGATGTAGGCCGGCGTCGGCAGGGCGCTCACCTGCCGCGACAGGCCGGGCATGATGTAACCGCGCTCGAAGGCGAGGATGGGTGCGCAGGCAAACAGCGCATAGGTCGCGCCGATCAATGCGCCGCCGCCATATTCCAGAAAGGCGTAGGCCACGCCGCTGCCGGCCACGGCAACGAAGAGCACCACGTAATCCAGAATGGGCAGCAATTTTCTCATGTCGGTTCTTGGGTCTCGGGAAGGGAAGGCTTTGGTCTTGGCAAAGAAGGGCAGGCCGCTCCCTTCGGGCGAAGCTTCTGTTCAGGTCATATGCGACATTAATGTGGAAAAAGCGCCGCAAAAAGTGACCAATCGGTAAGGTTGCATGAAGGATTGGTAAGGCTGTTGCGCCGTTGCCGCAAAATCGGCTTTGCCGCCGTTCTACGCCTAATAGGATGTTCTGTAATAGACGGTTTCAAGCG
Organism: Agrobacterium sp. LMR679; assembly: GCF_027157905.1. Classification (NCBI taxonomy): domain Bacteria; kingdom Pseudomonadati; phylum Pseudomonadota; class Alphaproteobacteria; order Hyphomicrobiales; family Rhizobiaceae; genus Agrobacterium; species Agrobacterium sp. LMR679. The sequence goes on from NZ_JAPVOJ010000002.1 coordinate 2,249,422, forward strand.
GGGATTGCGGCCGATCGTCCGGCGAGCGGTTCGACCATTTGACGGGGAAGGCGGCAAAACGCAGCCGGTTGCCGTCGATCCAGGCCCGGTCGAACAGGGTTTCTCCCTTGCGGGCGAAGGTGATGGCGGCGCAGGTGTGGCCGTCAACGTCGAAGGGAATGTTCTCCTTCCAGCCGCTCAGGCCGCAGCCCATGCCTTTCGGGTCGCGATTATAGCGGTCGACGACGTCGCCGTCATTCGGCGTCATGGTGATCGCGGTGACGGTATGGGCAAAGAGCAGGCTGTCGCGATCTTTCAGGCCGCCATCCAGCGTGCCTTCATACCGCACCTGCACCGTCGGCTGCTGGCAGCCGTTTTGGGCATAGAGCTGCGACACCGCATGCATGCGATTGTCGCGAACGGTGATGCGGGTGACGACGCCGTGCCTGTCGTTCTTGCCGATCTTCAGGCAGTCGGTCGTCCATTCGCCCTGGAGATCGACCCTGTTCTCGGCGGCTCCGGCGGGAAGGGAGGGGAGAATACCTGCCGCCGCCAGAAGGGCAGCGAGCAGCGGAATGCGGGCAGGTTTCATGGCAAGACCCTTAAATCGCACGACCATCGGCAAAGAGATGGGACGCGATGCGGGCAAAATTGGGGTGGAAAGCGGCGGGCCGTTACGGCTCGCCTGCTGCAACCTCCACCGCCTCGACCTTCTTGCCAGCGAAACGTAGCGCGACTTCGCCATTGATGAGCTTCAGGGCCACATCGCCGAAGAGTTCCCGCCGCCAGCCGGTCAGCGCCGCCACGGTCGCCTTTTCGCCCTCGGCGGCGATCTTGTCGAGATCGTCGCTGTTGGCGATGACCTTGGCGGCGACGCCGTGCTTGTCCGCCGTCAGCTTCAGCAGAACTTTCAAAAGTTCCACGGCAGCGCCGGAGCCTTCCGGTGCGTGGCTGTGACGCGGCGCCTTCGGCATTTCCTCTTTCGGCAGCGCCAGCGCCGCATTCACCGTTTCGACGATGGCGGTGCCGGAGGCGGAGCGCTCCCAGCCCTTGGGAATGGTGCGAAGCCGCGACAGCGCCTCGGCGTCCTTCGGCTGCTGCTGCGCGATTTCGAAGATCGCATCGTCCTTCAGGACGCGCGAGCGCGGCACGTTGCGGGAGCGCGCCTCACGCTCGCGCCAGGCGGCGATGAATTTGAGGATCGCAAGTTCCGTCGGCTTGCGCAGGCGCGATTTCAGCCTGAGCCAGGCATCGTCGGGATGCATGTCATAGGTGTCGCGAGACTCGAGAATATCCATCTCTTCGGTCAGCCATAGCGAGCGGCCTTCGCGCTCGAGCTGGGCTTTCAGCGAGAGATAGACATCGCGCAGATGGGTCACATCGGCCAGCGCGTAATCCAGCTGCTTTTCGGTCAGCGGACGGCGGCTCCAGTCGGTGAAACGCGAGGATTTGTCGATCTGGACGTTTTTGATCTTCTGCACCAGCTGGTCGTAGGAGATCGAATCGCCGAAACCGCAGACCATGGCGGCAACCTGCGTGTCGAAGATCGGGTGCGGAATAAGCCCGCCGAGATGGTAGATGATCTCGATATCCTGCCGCGCCGCGTGGAAAACCTTCACGACATCGGGATTGGCCATCAGTTCGAAAAGCGGGGTCAGGTCGAGACCCTTGGCCAGCGGATCGACCAGCACTTCGAGCGTCGGGCTTGCCATCTGCACCAGGCAGAGTTCCGGCCAGAAGGTCGTTTCCCGCAGAAATTCGGTGTCGATGGTGATGAATTCCGATTTCGCCAGTTCCGTGCAGGCTTCGGCGAGGGCGGCAGTCGTTTCAATCATTGTTATTGGCCAATCGTGAAAATTATCCGTCTTACTTTCCCTTTGCCGGGCGCATGTCAATACAAAGCCCGCTTTTGAAGGCTCAAGGATCGTTTTTCTCGGGCGGATGGGGCTCCGCTTCATCCTTTTTGGGTGGCGGAGACGCGGCGAGCTTCTGGAAATAGGCTGACGTGCGCAAAAGCGAGCTGAACCGCCAGTTCCGCTCCTCCACGGGCACAGCTTCGCGCACCTGCAGCCGGTAGATGGTATAGGCGATGAAAACGATCTGGATCGCGGCTGTATAGCTGAACAACGCCTTCGGGCCGAACTGGTCGATCAGCACGGAGGCGAGCAGCGGCCCGACGGTTGCGCCCACCGACCAGAAGAACAGCAGTCCAGCCGACATCATCGCGTGTTCGCCTTCCCTGGCATGGTCGTTGCCATGGGCGGAACTCAGCGAATAGAGCGGCAGGGCGAAGGCGCCGAAGATGAAGACGCCGATGATGTTGCTCCATTCATCCGTGCCGGCGAAGAAGGCGAGAAACAGGCCGACGACGACGGAGCCCGCCGTGGTGGCGAGAATGATGATGCGCCGGTCATAACGGTCGGAATAGACGCCGAGCGGATATTGCAGCACCACGCCGCCGATGATGCCGGCGCTCATGAAGGTGGCGATGGCGGTGACGGAAAGGCCGATCTGTTCGGCATAGATCGGGCCGATATTGCGAAACGCCGCCATGCTGAGGCCGACGGCCACGCAGCCGACCACGGCAAGCGGCGAGATGCGCCAGACCGCGAAGAGATTGAAGGGTATCTGTTTCGGCGGCGCAGGGTTGGATTTGTCGGCAAGCGAGATCGGCACCAGCGACAGCGTCAGCGCCATGGCGATCAGCGAAAACACCACAGGCCCGTCGATGCCGGCGACAGGAATGATATATTGTGCGAGCGTGACGGAGCCGAGATCGACGAAACGATAGATGGAGAGCGTGCGCGCCCGATTGGAATTGGTGACCTGCGCGTTGATCCAGCTTTCGATGGCCGCGAAAAGACAGGCGACGGCAATGCCGGTGACGAAGCGCATCAGCATCCAGAACAGGGGATGGATGAGGAGCGGCATGGCGATCGCTGCGGCGGATGCGACGGCCGCCATGGTGGCGAAGGTGCGGATATGGCCGATCTTGCGCAGAAGCCGCGTCACCGAAATGCAGCCAAGCGCGAAACCGAAGCTGTAGGCGGCGCTGATGAGGCCGATGGTGCTGGCGGAAAACCCTTCGGAGAGACCGCGCAGCGCTATATAGGTTCCCTGCAGACCGTTGCCGCCGATGAGGATACCGGCGGTGACGAGAAGCGGGATAAGAGGTCTGATCTGGCTCATTGCGGGCCGACTCGGTTTGGCGGGCTGGATTAGCCCTATCTAAAGCGAAGGCAGGGGAAAGGACAGGCTGAAGGCGACATTGTTGTGCTTTGCCTTGACAAATCAGGCTGGCCATGCGCTTTTCCGGCAAATTTCGACAGTGCCGCCCATCTGGCCTCCATCAGGCCCACGACACGTTCCAGGATAAAAAAATGCATCGTTACCGCAGCCACACCTGTGCCGCTCTCCGCAAGTCCGACGTCGGCGAAACCGTTCGCCTTTCCGGTTGGGTTCATCGCGTGCGAGATCATGGCGGCGTTCTCTTCATCGACCTTCGCGACCATTACGGCATCACCCAGGTCGTCGCCGATCCTGATAGCCCGGCCTTCAAGGTTGCCGAGACGGTTCGCGGCGAATGGGTCATCCGCATCGACGGCCTCGTCAAGGCGCGTTCGGAAGACACCGTCAACAAGGGCATGGCGACCGGTGAGATCGAGCTTTACGCGCAGGAAATCGAGGTTCTCGGCGTTGCCAAGGAACTGCCGCTGCCGGTCTTCGGCGAGCCTGACTATCCTGAAGACGTTCGCCTGAAATACCGCTTCCTCGATCTTCGCCGCGAAACGCTGCACAAGAACATCGTCAAGCGCACGCAGATCATTTCCGCCATGCGCACCGGCATGGCCGATGCCGGCTTTGCCGAATATACGACGCCGATCCTCACCGCTTCCTCGCCGGAAGGCGCGCGCGACTTCCTCGTGCCTTCGCGTATCCATGAAGGCAAGTTCTTCGCCCTGCCGCAGGCGCCGCAGCAGTACAAGCAGCTTCTGATGGTGGCCGGTTTCGACCGTTATTTCCAGATCGCGCCGTGCTTCCGCGATGAAGACCCGCGCGCCGACCGTCTGCCGGGCGAATTCTACCAGCTCGACGTCGAAATGAGCTTCGTGACCCAGGAAGATGTCTGGACCACGATGGAGCCGATGATGACGGCCGTGTTCGAGAAATTCGCCGAAGGCAAGCCGGTTACCAAAGAGTGGCCGCGCATTCCCTATGACGAGGCGATCCGCAAATATGGTTCCGACAAGCCGGACCTGCGCAACCCGATCGTCATGGAAGCCGTGACCGAGCACTTCGACGGTTCGGGCTTCAAGGTCTTCGCGAACATGATCGCTTCCAACCCCAAGGTTCAGGTCTGGGCCATCCCGGCCAAGACCGGCGGTTCGCGCGCTTTCTGCGACCGCATGAACGCCTGGGCACAGTCTCAGGGCCAGCCCGGCCTCGGCTACATCTTCTGGAAGGAAGAGGACGGCAAGGTCGGCGGTTCCGGTCCGCTCGCCAAGAACATCGGCGAGGAACGCACAGAGGCGCTGCGCACGCAGCTCGGCCTCGAGGCGGGCGACGCCTGCTTCTTCGTCGCCGGCGATCCGGCCAAGTTCTACAAGTTTGCCGGTGAAGCGCGCACCCGCGCTGCCGACGAGCTGAACCTGATAGACCGCGACCGTTTCGAAATGTGCTGGATCGTCGATTTCCCCTTCTTCGAATATAACGAGGAAGAAAAGAAGATCGACTTCGCCCACAACCCCTTCTCCATGCCGCAGGGCGGCCTGGAAGCGCTGGAAGGGCAGGATCCGCTCTCCATCAAGGCGTTCCAGTATGACGCGGTCTGCAACGGCTTCGAAATCGCCTCCGGCTCGATCCGTAACCAGTCTCCCGAGCTGATGGTCAAGGCCTTCGAAAAGGTGGGCCTCAGCCAGACGGACGTGGAAGAGCGCTTCGGCGGTCTCTACCGCGCCTTCCAGTACGGCGCGCCTCCGCATGGCGGTTGCGCATTCGGCATCGACCGCGTCGTCATGCTGCTGGTTGGCGCGAAGAACCTGCGCGAAATCACGCTGTTCCCGATGAACCAGCAGGCGCAGGACCTCCTGATGAACGCGCCGTCGCCGGCAACGCCGACCCAGCTTCGTGAGCTGGCGCTGCGCGTCGTTCCGTCGAAGAAGGACTGATCTGGAACCATTCAGGTTTCGAACAAAGGGCTGGCGGCAACGCCGGCCCTTTGCGTTTTTTACAACGAACGCGGCAAAGCCACAATTTTACCGCGAGTCGAACCGAATTCCGCACATAATCAGCCGAAATCCGATCCCAGTATAGGTCCCGCGTTCACTTGGGGGACGCAAGACTATCAGGGGTTTTAAACTTGGGACAGCGCCGGCCGAACTTCGCTTTCGGTTCCGGTGCGATCATATTTAGAAGGATTTCAGAATGGTACATGAAACGGGAAAAGATACTGCCCCGGCGGGCGGGCAGGTTCCTCCAGCCCATCCGCGCGGCAATTTCGCTGTCAGTCTGCGCTCGCCGGGCGCAAAGTTCCTGATGATCGGCTTCATATCGATGGTTCTGCTCGTGCCGCTCCTGCTGGTCTGGGGGCTGACGGAAGAGCGTGCCTCGCGGGCGGAAGAGGTTTCCGGACGGATCGCGAATGGCTGGGGCGGCGATCAGGTGGTGAACGGTCCCTATCTTGCCGTGCCCTTCGATGTGGAGCGCCGCCGGGAGGTGGACGGTCGCAGCATCGTCGACCGCATCACCGAGTGGGTGCTGGTGATGCCGGAAACGCTTGATGTCACGGCCGACCTGAAGACGGAGGAGAAGCAACTGTCGATCTACAGCCTGCCGGTCTATAACGGCAACATCGCGCTGAAAGGCCGCTTCGGTTCCGGCATCCAGCAGGACCTTGCGCGTTTCTCCGGCACGCCACGACTGGACAACGCCATTCTCGTCCTCAGCATACAGGATATTACCGGCATCCGCTCCAGCGCCGGCGTCAAGATCGATGGCGGCCCGGTTCTGCCTTTTGACCCCGGCATGCGTGATATTTCGGTCATGACCAACCGCGCCGGTCCGGAGATATCGATCCGGTCCGACGCCGGTATGCACAGGCCTATTGAGAAAAACCTCATCGAAACGGGCTTCGCCTTCGACATCGCCTTTTCCCTGAATGGTTCGGGCAGTTTCGCCGTTGCGCCGGCGGGCCAGACGACGAGTTTTGCAGCAAACGCCGATTGGCCACATCCGGGCTTCGAAGGCCTGTTCCTGCCCGAGCAAAAGACTGTCACCGCCACGGATTTCAAGGCCAGCTGGACAATTCCCTATCTAGCAAGGGGCATAGATCGCGTGGTGGAGGGTACGCGCCTGCCGCTGTCGGGCAGCCTGATGACGATCAATCTCGTCGAACCCGTCAAGTTCTACCAGATCATCGCGCGGACGCTGAAATATTCGATCGGTTTTATCTCGCTGGTTTTCCTCGCCGTCTTCATCGTCGAACTCAAGGGCGGTAATGTCGTGCACTGGATACAATACGTGCTGACGGGGCTGGCCCTGGTCATATTCTATGTTCTGCTGCTTGCACTTTCCGAGCATACGGGCTTTACGATCGCCTATGCCGCGGCATCGATGTCGACGGCGGCGCTGATCGCCTCCTATCTCGGAAGCGCAACCAATAGTCGCAGAAGTGGCGTAGCGCTGTTTACGGTTCTCGCGGTCGCCTATGGCGTCATGTATCTGGTTTTGAATGAAGATGAATATGCGCTGCTGGCCGGTGCGGTGATTTCCTTCATTGCCATTGCAGCAACCATGTACGCCACCAGGCAGGTGGACTGGTCGGGCACCGGATCCTCACGCGCAGGCAATAGCTCGGACAATATGGCATAGTTTCCGTTCGCTTCGAAGGGACCGTCCGGACGGCCAGAACGCCGGCTTTTCCTTATCCGGCTCGGCATCCGGCGTGAAGAACGGGGAAATGGGGTGAGACGGGAAAGCACCGCTTTCCCGTCTCTTATCCGTTCTTTTCTATTGCAGACATCTTGCTCGTGCAGGCCTGTTGCTTGCAGGTGCCGTAAGCCTCTTCCATTTGATCTGTGGATTGTCATAAAAACTTAATCGAACTGACAAATCCGGTAGAGGACTTCTTAAGTCTTGTCGATCATTCATCGCCCTCATGAAATTTCACAAACGAGGGTTGAATGTTTTCGCTGGTCTCGACGTTCAAAATAGCGCATCGCGTGTCCATGCTGGCGCTGGCCGCGCTGTGCGGTATCGCCGTCATCGCGGGCATGCTGCTCTGGCAAAGACAGATGGAGGCGCGTTATCGCGTCGCTGAAGATGCATTGATCCAGAGGGACGGCGTGTTGACCACACTGGTGGATGCCCTGCATGAAAGCCGCCTGAACCAGAAGGATTTCCTGCTGTCGAGAGATATGAATTCCGTCGCGCAGTTCGACCAGACGATGGGGAAGGTCGAGCAATCCGTCGCTTCCCTTGACAGCGGTGCCGCACCGCAGACGCGTGCGAAACTCGAGGCGCTCGCGCAGGGTGTCGTTGCCTATGGCGATCGCATGAAGGCGCTGGTCGCCAAGAACGCGGAACTGGGTCTCACGCCTGCCGAGGGCCTTGAGGGCGCCATGCGCAATGGCGTGCATTCCATCGAAAAACTCATCGACGTCGTCGCCAATGCCGAAATCCGCGCCAGCATGCTGATGATGCGCCGGCACGAAAAGGATTTCATCCTGCGGCGGGATGGGGCCTATGTCGCAAAACATGCCGCCGAGGTAGAGACCTTCAAGGCGCTGGTGAAGCTGGAATATCGGCCGGGCGCGGAGCGTCAGCGCATCATGGATGCACTGGAAATATATACCGCCTCCTTCCGCTTTTATGCTCAGGCCGTGCTGGAGGAGGAGAAGGCGCGCGAAACCGTCGCCTCCGCCTATAATGCGCTGCTGCCCGTCGTCGCAGAGATTTCCACCATTTACCGGCAGGAGCGGGAGGCAAGCGCTCTCGAGAACAGCGCTGCGGCGGATAGAACGGTTTCGATCGTCGTCGCCCTTATCGCGCTCACCGTCGCAAGCCTTTTCGCCGGGGTCTATTTCATCGGCCGTTCGATAACCCGCCCGGCGACCGCGATTACCGGAGCGATGCGCCGTCTGGCCGAGGGCGAAACGGAATTCGCCGTTCCCGGTCTGCGCCGCCGGGACGAATTCGGCGCCATGGCCCATGCGCTGGAAATTTTCCGGCAGGCGGCCATCGCAAAAATCGAACTGGAGACGCAGGCGCTCGCAGCCCGGCAGCAGGCCGAAGCCGAAAAGGCGCGTTTCCAGCGCGAGGCGGAAACCGAAGCGCAGGCAAGGCTGATGCAGGCGACGACCGGCCTTGCGGCCGCACTTCGCCGCCTTGCCGACGGCGATCTCTCTTTCGAACTGAACGAGCCTTTCGCCCCGGATTTCGAACCCCTGCGTCACGATCTCAACCGGACGATCCGCCAGCTCGATGCCGCCATGTCCGGCGTCGTGCAGTCGAGCGTGGCCATCGATGGCGGCAGTCAGGAAATCAGCCAGAGTGCCGCCGATCTCGCCCGCCGCACCGAGCAGCAGGCCGCCTCGCTGGAGGAAACCGCCGCCGCGCTGGATGAGCTGACGGCGAATATCCGCATATCGGCGGAGCGTGCGGTGGAAGCCCGTGCGGTCGCCCATTCGGCCGACGAGGACGCCAACCGCACGGCCGACCTCGTTGTCGATACGATCATGGCAATGGAAAAGATCGAGCAATCGTCAGGCCGGATCGGCAATATCATCGGCGTCATCGACGAGATTGCCTTCCAGACCAACCTTCTTGCGCTCAATGCCGGCGTGGAGGCGGCGCGCGCAGGCCAGGCGGGGCGCGGTTTCGCCGTCGTCGCGCAGGAGGTCAGGGAGCTGGCGCAACGCTCCGCGAAGGCCGCCGCCGAAATCAAGCTGCTTATCCATGCCTCCGGTACAGAGGTGAAGGACGGCGCGCGCTTCGTGCGGGAAACCGGCGCGGCCCTGTCGCGCATTGGCGGCTCGGTGAAGACGATCAACGACCATATCGAAGCCATCGCCGCCGCGACGAACGAGCAGTCGCTGGGGCTCTCCGAGATCAACACCGCGGTCAATCATCTCGATCAGGGCACGCAGCAGAACGCCGCCATGGTCGAGGAAAACAATGCCGCCAGCGCCATGCTGGCGGGCGAGACGGCGCGTCTCAAGCAACTGGTCCATCAATTCCGTCTGGGCGATGCGGAAATGCGGGAGTATGGCGGGCGCGAAGCGGCCTGAGGCATACGATCGCAGACATCGAAAGCGGGCGCGCAACTTGCGGCCCGCTTTTTTGCTGTTTATAGGTGAGTTACTCACCACGGACCCGGTGAAATTCCGGGTGGCTCTTCTGGCCGCCGATCCGCCAGACAACGCAAAGCACCGACATTTCATTTCAATCTACCGGACATGGCTCCGGCCGGTGCGTCATTCTTTGCGAAAAAATCAGATGAACAGATTTCAGACTTACAGACGTGAGTGGTTTTCCAATATTCGCGGCGATCTCCTTTCCGGCATCGTCGTGGCGCTCGCCCTCATTCCCGAAGCCATCGGCTTTTCCGTCATCGCCGGCGTCGATCCGAAGGTGGGATTGTTTGCCTCCTTCGCCATCGCCTGCGTTTCCGCCTTCACCGGCGGCAGACCCGGCATGATCTCGGCGGCAACCGCCGCCACCGCCGTCCTGATGGTTACGCTCGTCAAGGAACACGGGCTGCAATATCTATTCGCCGCCACCATTCTCATGGGCGTGCTGCAAATTCTGGCGGGCCTTGTGAAACTCGGCCGGGTGATGCGCTTCGTCTCGCGCTCGGTCATGACCGGCTTCGTCAATGCGCTGGCGATCCTGATCTTCATGGCGCAATTGCCCGAACTGATCGGCGTGCCGGTCGAGACCTACGTCATGATCGCGGCCGGTCTTGCGATCATCTATCTCTTCCCGCTGGTCACCAAAATCGTGCCGTCGCCGCTGGTCGCCATCATCGTTCTCACCTGTGTCGCCGTCTTCTCCGGCATGGATATCCGAACGGTCGGCGATCTCGGTGAGTTGCCCTCAACACTGCCGATATTCGCCCTGCCGCAGGTGCCGCTGACCTTCGAGACGCTGCAGATCATCTTTCCCTATTCCGTCGCGCTCGCCGCCGTCGGTCTTTTGGAATCGCTGCTGACGGCGCAGATCGTCGACGACATGACGGATACGGGAAGTAACAAGAGCCGGGAATGCATCGGGCAGGGGACGAGCAACATCGCGTCTGCCCTCATCGGCGGCATGGGCGGCTGCGCCATGATCGGTCAGTCCGTCATCAATGTCAGTTCCGGCGGTCGTGGCCGCTTGTCCACTTTCGTCGCGGGCGCGTTCCTGCTCTTCCTCATTCTGGTGCTGGATGATCTTGTGCGCATCATTCCCATGGCCGCGCTGGTGGCGGTGATGATCATGGTCTCCATCGGCACCTTCTCGTGGCGCTCCATTCTCGATCTGCGCCGCAACCCGCCATCCTCCAGCATCGTCATGCTGGTCACGGTCGGCACGGTGCTTGCCACCCACGATCTCGCAAAGGGCGTGCTGGCCGGCGTCCTTCTCTCCGGTGTGTTTTTCGCAGGCAAGGTGTCGAAACTCTTCCATGTCCGGCCGGAGCTTTCGGCCGATGGTCGGGAGCGGATTTATCGCGTCGATGGCCAGATTTTCTTCGCCTCGACGGAAAGCTTCATCGCCGCCTTCGATTTCGCCGAGGAGGTCGAGGCGGTGACAATCGATGTCACGCAGGCGCATCTGTGGGATATTTCCGCGGTCGGCGCTCTGGACAAGGTGGTCCTGAAATTCCGCAAGGCCGGCAAGCGGGTCGAGGTGATCGGCGTCAACGAGGCGAGCGCCCACATGATCGACCGCTTCGCCCTGCACGATAAACAGGATGGTGCTGCCGCGCCGCTGCACTGAGCGCAAAAGAAAAGCCCCGGCATGACCGGGGCTTTTTTAGTTTTATTCGTTTGCCGTCACCGTGACGCCGAGCATTTTCGGCAGGGTGTTCGGCGCGCCCATCGCAGCGCCCATGATCATCGGGAACGGAACCGGCTTTTCCGGCTCCGCCGTGATCGAGAAGTTCTTCGGATTGTCGATATAGGCGTTGACGGCCGCCGACACCATGTTCTGCAGTTCCGGCACGTTGAGCGAGGCCATCATGATCGGGGCCATGCCCTTGATGGTCTGGGCAAGCTGATCGCCCGTCATGCCCTGCTGGCTTGCAGCATAGTCGATGGCGCGCTTGGTGATGCTGGCGTCTTCGAAGCTGATTTCAGCGTTGATGAAGGAGAGCTGCTGCATCAGGCCGAGCATGGCAAGGCTTGCCGCCTGATCCGCCTGTTCCTTGTTCGGATTGGCGGCCTGCGCCTTCACCGTCTCCTGCATCGACTTGATGAAGTCGAGCGTGTAGCCGGAGAAACCGAACGACATGTTCAGGCGGCCGACATCATCGAGGTCGATGGCGTATTCTTCAACATCGATAGTACCGGAGGCCACTTCCCAGCTGCCGCTCATGGTCATGTCGCCGGAGAGCGCCTGCAGCTTCAGCTTTTCGATCGCGTCCTTCGTGCCCGGATCGGTCACTTCGCTGAGATCGGCCTTGAAGCCGGATGCGTCGAGTTCGAAGCCGATCGAGGCCTTGTCGTCGCTGACGGACATGGTTGCGGTGCTTTCTTCGAGCGAGAAAGCCGGCTTGCCGTCGATGGAAACGGAAACCGGGCCGCTATGTGCTTCGTCGTAGAACATCAGCGCATCGACGGTGCCGGTGGTGGAGTCTGCGGGAATGACGAGGCCGGACATGTAGATGTCGCTTGCCTTGATCTCCACGTTTTCCTGTTTGTAATCGATATTGTCGAAGCGGGCGTTCTTGATCTTGTAGCCGCCGTTGTTTTCCTCGACGCCTTCGAGCGTCACATTACCGACCGGGATCTTCTTGGCCGGATCGGCGACTGCGTTGAAGGTCACGCTGTTCAGGGTCACCGTCGAGCCGTTGACGGCGACGGAACCGGCAGCGATCTCGCCGCCCTGTGCGGCATAGGCCGCATTGATCTTCTTCAGCACATCCCCGCCATCCAGCGCGAAGGCCGGCGCGGAAAGCGTAAGAAGCGCGGCGCTCGCGAAAAGAACCTGCCGGGTGGATTTCAGTCTCATGATGTTTCTTCCCTCAACGTACGGCTGTGCACCGTGTTCGAATTCGAATGCTGATACTTATATTCGCGATTATTCAAAGGTCTATAGGATTTAGATCGATTCCCATGACGGCGGCATTGCGGCATTTGCAACGCGGTTAACAAAAAATCGCATGAAAGGGTTGCTTTCATCCACAGGTGCGACCCCCGAATTTCTTGCCGGGAATCGGCATTTCCGCTAGTCAAGCACCATGGGAAAAAATCTTGTACCTCCGTCCGGCGGAGACGATAACATTCATCCGGTCGATTTGAAGGCGGCGCTTGAAGAGCGCTACCTCGCTTACGCCTTGTCCACGATCATGCATCGTGCGCTGCCGGATGTGCGCGACGGCCTGAAGCCGGTTCACCGCCGCATCATTCACGCCATGAGCGAAATGGGCATCCGCCCCAACTCGGCCTTCAAGAAATGCGCCCGTATCGTCGGTGACGTGATCGGTAAATTCCACCCGCATGGCGACCAGTCCGTCTATGACGCGCTGGTGCGTCTCGCGCAGGATTTCTCGCAGCGTTATCCGATCGTCGACGGGCAGGGCAATTTCGGCAATATCGATGGCGACGGCGCTGCCGCCTATCGTTACACCGAAGCGCGCATGACCGAGGTTGCGGCGCTGCTGCTCGAGGGCATCGGCGAGGATGCGGTGGATTTCCGCGCCACCTATAACGAGGAAGACGAGGAGCCGGTCGTCCTGCCGGGCGCTTTCCCCAATCTGCTCGCCAACGGCGCCTCTGGCATCGCGGTGGGTATGGCGACGTCGATCCCGCCGCACAACGCCCATGAGATTTGCGACGCGGCGCTTTACCTCATCAAGCATCCCGACGCGACGGTGGAAAAGCTGGTGGAATTCATTCCCGGCCCCGACCTTCCGACCGGCGGCGTGATTGTCGAAAGCCGCGAGAATATTCTCGATGCCTACAAGACCGGTCGTGGCGGTTTCCGCGTGCGCGCCAAATGGGAAACGGAAGATCTCGGCCGCGGCGGTTACCAGATCGTCATCACCGAAATTCCTTTCCAGGTGCAGAAATCGCGCCTGATCGAGAAGATCGCCGAGTTGCTGATTGCCCGCAAGCTGCCGCTGCTTGAGGATATTCGCGATGAATCGGCCGAAGACGTGCGCATCGTGCTGGTGCCCAAGAGCCGCACCGTCGATGCGACGCTGCTGATGGAATCGCTGTTCCGCCTGTCCGACCTCGAAAGCCGCCTGCCGCTCAATATGAACGTACTGTCGCTCGGCAAGGTGCCGAAGGTGATGGCGCTGAACGAGGTGCTGAGCGAGTGGCTGGCCCACCGCAAGGATGTGCTGGTCCGCCGTTCCCGCCACCGTCTGGCGGCCATCGACCGCAGGCTGGAAATTCTGGGCGGCCTGCTCGTCGCCTATCTCAATCTCGATGAGGTCATCCGCATCATCCGCGAGGAGGATGAGCCGAAACAGGTGATGATGGCCAAGTGGTCGCTCACCGACAACCAGGCCGAAGCCATCCTCAACATGCGGCTGCGCAACCTGCGCAAGCTCGAGGAATTCGAAATCCGTAAGGAGTTCGACGACCTCAGCAATGAGAAGGCCGAGATCGAGGCGCTGCTCGCTTCCGATGACAAGCAATGGCAGACCGTCGCCTGGGAAATCGGCGAGGTCAAAAAGAAATATGCCAAGGCAACCGAAATCGGCCGCCGCCGCACGCAGTTCGCGGATGCGCCGGACGCCGATATCGAGGCCATCCAGCAGGCGATGATCGAGAAGGAACCGGTCACCATCGTCATCTCGCAGAAGGGCTGGATCCGGGCGCTGAAGGGGCACATGTCCGATACCTCGTCGCTCACCTTCAAGGAAGGCGATGGCCCGAAGCTGGCCTTCCCGGCGCAGACGACTGACAAGCTGTTGCTGCTGACGACAGGCGGCAAGGCCTATACGCTCGGCGCCGACAAGCTGCCGGGCGGTCGCGGCCATGGCGAGCCGATCCGCATCATGGTCGATATGGAGAACGATCAGGACATCCTGACCGCCTTCGTGCATGATCCGTCACGCAAACTGCTGCTCGTCTCCACGGCCGGCAACGGTTTCATCGTACCCGAGAGCGAAATGGTCGCGAATACCCGCAAGGGCAAGCAGATCATGAATGTCTCGATGCCGGATGAAGCCAAGCTCGCCGTGCCGGTCACGGGCGACCATGTCGCTGTCGTCGGCGAGAACCGCAAGCTCCTGGCCTTCCCGCTAGCGCAGATGCCGGAAATGTCGCGCGGCAAGGGCGTGCGCCTGCAGCGCTACAAGGATGGTGGCGTCGTTGACGTTAAATGTTTCGCGCTTGCCGAAGGCTTGTCCTGGTCCGACACGGCCGGGCGTCTCTTCAACAAGGTGGGTGAAGAACTGCGCGAATGGCTGGCCGACCGCGCAACGGCGGGCCGCACCGTGCCGAAGGGCTTTCCGCGCAGCGGGAAATTTGGCGGGTAAAGCCGTCCGGTATTGACAGGTTATCGATGAAACGCCGCGTATCGAAACGATATGCGGCGTTTCTGTTCAATGGAGCGGGATAGTGTGATCTTTGAGAAAACGGTATGCGCCGTCCTCATCGATCTCACCTGCAGCGACATCAAGAACAAAAGCCACGATGTCCGCTTGCTCGGCAACGACTTCAAGTCCGTTGATAAAAAGGAAGGTGTAGGCGGCGAGAAAAGCCGTGCGTTTGTTACCGTCGGAAAAGGGATGGTTGCGCGCTATACCGTAAAGATAAGCGGCGGCGAGTTTCAGCGGTTCCTCTTCTCCATAGGCAGCTTTGTGCAATGGACGCGCCAAAGCTGCCTCGAGTGCGTTTTCATCCTTGAGACCCGGCAAGCCACCGTGTTCGGCTAATTGCTCTTGATGTATAACTTCGATGGCGACACGGGAGAGCCACTTTATATTGCTCACTTGGCGAGTTCTCTCAGAGCTGTATGGTATTTTTTCATACCACGCCGGGCGGCTTCAAGCTGTTCTCTCAGTTCCGCATGCTCGGGAACGAGTTCGATATTGCCGGCAGTTTCTCTGAGTTCCAGCGCGTCGCCGGCCTTGAGACCCATGCGATCCAGAACTTCCTTCGGAATGATGATGCCTTCGGAATTGCCGATTTTGCGGATCGTAATGTTCATGGTGGTAACTCCTGTTATAACAGTCGTTATAACATGGCTGAAATTCGTACACAATGTACGATTTCCGGAGGTTATCGTTATGACACTTCCAAACGGGAGTTACTTTTCTTCCGGCGTATAAACTTCCCACCCGCGCGGTGTCAGATGTTCCTGCGGATGGTAGCGGGTCTTGTAACCCATCTTTTCCGAACCATCGACCCAGTAGCCGAGATAGACATGCGGCAGGCCAAGGGCGCGGGTGCGGGTGATGTGATCGATGATCATGAAGGTGCCGAGCGAGCGTTTTTCCAGATCGGGATTGAAGAAGGAATAGACCATCGACAGGCCATCGCTCATCACGTCGCTGAGCGCCACGGCCAGCAATTCGCCGCGCTTGCTGGAATCGATGCCGGAGCCGGGCTCGCGCACGCGATATTCGATGATGCGGGTGTTCACATGCGTGTCTTCCACCATGATCGCATAGTCCAGCGCCGACATGTCGGACATGCCGCCAGACTGGTGGCGGTGGTCGAGATAGCGGCGAAACAGGGCGAATTGTTCAGTGGAGGGCTCGGCGGCGTGAACGGTGGCGACGACATCCCTGTTGGCGGCAAGAACGCGCCGCATCGATTTCGTCGGCTGGAACTGTTCGGTCAGGATGCGCACGGAGACGCAGGCGCGGCAGTTTTCGCAGGCCGGGCGATAGGCGATGTTCTGCGAGCGCCTGAAACCGCCCTGGGTCAGAAGATCGTTCATTTCCGAAGCGCGCGGGCCGACCAGATGGGTGAAGACCTTCCGCTCCATCTGGTTCGGCAGATAGGGGCAGGTGGCCGGCGCCGTAAGATAGAATTGGGGAGAGGGCGTCGCCTGCGTGTTCATCGAACCGTGATCGCCTCCTGCGTCTGTTATGAAAGCGCGCCGCGATTTCACGGGGTTGGCGGCGGCGCTTCAAGCGACATGCATAATGTCACAGAATGGCAAAATGCCGGAAAACGTCAACTGCGAGATGCGGCATTTGCGGGGTTTGAAAGCCACGTTTGCGTGGCTTTCCGCAATATCAGCGCGTTCTGACGATGACGGTGCCGAGCAGGAAGTCGTGAACGAGGCGCGAGCGCTCGGTAAACAGGCCTGCAAGCAGGATCAGCGGCGTCAAAACCGAGTTGATGACCCAGAAAAGCACGATGTGAACGGTCGACAGCAGGAAATCGATTCGCCGCCCGTCCATCCGCGCCATGGCGATCCCCATCGCTCGCATGCCGGGGGTCGCCTGCGAGGGGCCGCCGAGCGTCATGCCGAAATAAAGCACGGCAACGATGACGAACAGCGCCGGATAGAGGAACCAGCCAAGGCCGAGGGTAATCACGCCAAGAAAGAAGACGATGACCGCGGCGGGAATGCACAGCAGGAGAACGATCGCATAATCGATCAGGAACGCGAAGACCCGCCGGCTCAGGACGCCGCTATAGGCGCGCCAGTCATCCGGTGCGGCATAAGTGGGGTTCTGGTCGAGGCTCATCGGTCGTTTTCTCCTGAGAGGGTATGACAGCGCGGCATGAGTGCCGTGTCAGCAGACAATATGGGAAGAAAACGACCGAATACAATAAGTGCGAGGCCTCAGCCCTTTGCGAGTTTGCGTGCGGCCTCGATGGCGAAATAGGTCAGAACGCCGTCGCAACCGGCACGCTTGAAACAGAGAAGCGTTTCCATCATCACGCGCTCGCCGTCGATCCAGCCGTTCATGGCGGCAGCCTTGATCTGGGTATATTCGCCGGAGACCTGATAGGCGAAGGTCGGCAGGCCGAAATTCTCCTTCAGTCGCCAGCAGATGTCGAGATAGGGCAGGCCGGGCTTGACCATCAGCATATCCGCACCTTCCTCCACGTCGAGCGCCGCGTCGCGGATTGCCTCCATGCCGTTGGCAGGGCTGATGTAATAGCTGTTCTTGTCGCCCTTCAGCAGGCCGGCCGTGGAGATGGCCTCGCGATAGGGACCGTAATAGCCGGAAGCGAATTTCGTCGCATAGGACATGATGCCGATATTCTGGTGCCCGGCGGCATCGAGACCGCGACGGATGGCGCCGATACGGCCATCCATCATCTCCGACGGAGAAATAATGTCCGATCCGGCTTCCGCCTGAAGGATCGCCGCCTTGACGACCTGTTCTACCGTCTCGTCATTGACGATCTCGTCGCCGCGCAGAATGCCGTCATGCCCGTGGCTGGTGAAGGGATCGAGCGCGACATCGGTGATCATGCCGATATTGGGAACGGCTTTCTTGACGGCGATGGTTGCCTGATTGATGAGATTATTCGCCTCGAGCGCGTTGGAACCGGTCGCGTCGCGAAGCTCCATTTCGATGTTCGGGAAGGTCGCGATTGCCGGGATGCCGAGATCGGCGGCCTCTTTCGCGGCTTCCACCAGTTTGTCGACGCTCATGCGGTTGACGCCTGGCATCGCCGGAATGGGATCGAGAATATTGCTGCCCGGCACGATGAAGACCGGCCAGATGAGATCGTCGACGGTGAGGCGGCTTTCCTGCACCAGACGGCGCGTCCAATCCGCCTTGCGATTGCGGCGCATGCGGCGATGGCCGGTGATCTCGTCGACCAGATGCGTTTTGTCCTGCATGTAAGAATGTCCTTCGATCAAATTTGGAAAGCTGCATAGCATGAAGCGCGGCCCATGCGAATGCGACAATCTTCCCTCATCGGCGTCCTGCGATGACGATGATGCTTTGACAAGGCAGGCGGCGGGATTCAATATGGGCTGGTCGCCCGTTCGTCGAGACCGTATCTTCCGGCCATGGAACCTGATTCTCAACCTCTGCCGAAACGCCCGCTTACGGAAATCCTCTTTCTGGTCTTCATGAGGCTGGTCGCGGTTTCCTGTTTCTGGTTCGGCCTGCAATATTGGGCGATGTTGACGGGCTATTCGCTTGGGGGCCATGGGCGTTTCGATATGCTGAACCTGCCCTGGCGCGTGGCCGGCAGCGCGCTGGCCGTTATTTTCCCTGTCGCAGCACTCGGCCTCTGGCTCGGGGCCTCCTGGGGCGCGGTCATGTGGGTCATGGGCGCAGGCGCGCAGATCGCCATGTATAAGGTGTGGCCGCACATCTTCGGCGCCAACACGCTGGTGCCCGTCATGCATGGCCTCGTGGCAACCATTTATATACTATTCCTGGTCGCTTTCTGGCTGGATCAGCGCCAGAATGAAGAACGCGCAAGAATTGATTTACCATAAGAATAAAGCAATTCGGCCTGGTTTTGGGCCGCATTTCCTGGTTAAGTCATTGATTTGTAATAGATGACCCCGGACCATTCCCGCTTCGCCACAAGTTGGGCCCTCCGGGGAAAATGCAGGTAACCATTTGTTAATCGTAGCTTTTAAGTAGAATTTTATGCGCATTGATTAGGTTCTCACTCAAGGCGGGAGACAAACAAACACACCGCCAAACAAAACAGTGAGGCAGTCATGATCAATAGCAAAGTTAAGCCCCAGGCCGTTGTTGCCGATGCACATGAAGATACCATCCGCTCGCTCTACATGGAGTCGCTGCACCTGGTGGAACGTCTCCACCGCCGCCTCCTCGATGTCATCAAGGATGAGTTCGACCGTCAGGGTCGTGATGACGTCAACGCCGTTCAGGCCCTGCTGCTGTTCAACATCGGCAATTCCGAACTGACGGCCAGCGAGCTTCGTTCGCGTGGTTATTACCTCGGCTCGAACGTCTCCTACAACGTCAAGAAGCTGGTCGATCTCGGTCTCATCAACCACCAGCGCTCGCGTGTCGACCGCCGCTCGGTTCGCATCAGCCTGACGGAAAAGGGCCAGGAAATCGCCGAAACGGTTGCCCGCCTTTATGAACGCCACGTTGGCTCGATCGAAAAGGTCGGCGGCATCGGCACCGGCGAGTTCTCCGAAATGAACAAGCTGCTGCAGCGCCTCGATCGCTTCTGGAACGACTCGATCGCTTACCGCCTGTAATAGCGCGACGGTTTCACTGTTTAAGCCGGGGGCATGTTTTTGCTCCCGGCTTGCGGATTCCGCGCCGGGCGTTTTTGCCTGTCAAGCCCAGCCCTTCTTCGAGCCTTCGCCCGGTTTCTCAGGCGAACAAAGCTTCGTGAGGTGAGGCCCGTGACACGAATCGGCCATATTGATATGGGACCGGCAAGGGTGAAGGAGCCGGCTGTTTCTCCTGCTGTCGCGGCAAGTCCCGACCGTTCTGCCAGACAATGGCGCCTAATGGGTGGGTGTTGAGTATTACCAGCCGGCAGACACGTTGTACGTGTTTGTTAATCATATTGATTTAGGCATTGTTGAGAATGCCGAAGAGAGTGGCTGGTAGGTAGAATGACAAAGAAATCCGTTTCCGATTCCGTATCGCGCCGCGCGCTTCTGCGTTCGGCCGTTTCCGTTGGCGCCGCCGCGCTTGCCGCGCCGGCCTTTGCGCAGAACGCGCTCAACGATCTCATGGGCTCTTCGCGCCGCGGTAACTGGGATGACCAGTTCGACGCCAATACGTCGCGTTCGGCCGTGGGCGTCGTTTCCAACAATCCGGTTCTCGGACGCGAAGCGCCGGTCTACATGCAGCAGGCGATCATGCAATATCAGCAGATCGTGCAGAATGGCGGCTGGCCGGAAGTGCCCGCGTCCCAGCAGCGTCTCCAGATCGGCGTCTCCGATCCTTCCGTACAGGCGCTACGCCAGCGACTGATGGTGTCCGGCGACCTGCCGCGCGAAGCCGGCATTTCTAGCGCCTTCGATAGCTACGTCGATGGCGCGCTGAAGCGTTTCCAGGCCCGTCATGGCCTTCCGGCTGACGGCGTCAGCGGCGAATACACCACGAAGGCGCTCAATGTTTCCGCGCAGATTCGTCTGGCGCAGCTGCAGACCAACCTCGTGCGCATCCAGTCCATGTCGGGCGATCTCGGCCAGCGTCACCTGATGGTGAACATTCCTGCCGCCGCCATCGAAGCCGTTGAAAATGAACGCGTCGTGCTGCGCAACACGGCCGTCGTCGGCCGCGCCAGCCGCCCGACCCATGTGATCAATTCCAAGATTTACGAGGTCATCCTCAACCCTTACTGGACCGCGCCGCGCTCGATCGTCGAAAAGGACATCGTGCCGCTGATGCAAAAGGACCCGACCTATCTGGAGCGGAACAATATCCGCCTCATCGACGGCAAGGGACAGGAAGTTTCGCCGACGGCAGTCGACTGGTTCGCCCCGAAGGCTCCGAACCTGATGTTCCGCCAGGACCCCGGCAAGATCAACGCCATGTCGTCCACGAAGATCAACTTCCACAATCCGAACAACGAATATATGCACGACACGCCGCAGCAGGGCCTGTTCAACAAGCTGATGCGTTTCGGATCCTCCGGCTGCGTGCGCGTGCAGAACGTGCGCGACCTGACGAGCTGGCTGCTGCGCGACACGCCCGGCTGGTCGCGTCAGGAAATGGAGCGCGTCATCGCCACCCGCGTCAACACGCCGATCAAGCTGGCGCAGGAAATCCCGGTCTATTTCGTCTACATCACCGCGTGGTCGGCGAAGGACGGCGTGGTGCAGTTCCGCGACGACATCTATGAAAAGGACGGCAATGCCGAACTGGCGCTCAACACCACGAGCGGCATGGAACAGCCCGCCGGTCCGGTGGATGACGATCTGTTGCCGCGCAACTGATCCGGCTTTGCTGTCAGTTTCTTACCGCGAATGAAGGCCGCGCTTCGCCGGGTGCGGCGTAGCCCTCATACGCCGTCACCCCGGACCTGATCCGGGGTCCAGTGCGATCAAGTCCTTGATCGCGAGAGATCCTTTCACGGCGCAGACGCGCCGTGGCTGGATGCCGGATCCAGTCCGGCATGACGGGAGGAAAGCTTGTCGCCTTTCCTCACAAGTCTGATCCTCTCCGCTACGTGCGGCTTTTTCTCCTCTCGCCGCTACTTTAAAAAAACCTCTGTCGTTTTTTGTCGCAACGTCGCAGTTTGACGGGCAAATCTCGCTGCCCGTATTGCTCTTGTCGGGGCAGGGCGCTAAGACGCCATCGCATTACTGTTTCAGGAGCCTTCACCATGTCGAACACAGATGCTTTCTTCTCCCGTCCGCTTGCCGATGTCGATCCGGAAATTTTCGGCGCGATCGAGAAGGAACTGGGTCGCCAGCGCCACGAGATCGAACTGATCGCCTCGGAAAACATCGTTTCCCGCGCCGTGCTCGAAGCGCAGGGTTCGATCATGACCAACAAATATGCGGAAGGTTATCCGGGCAAGCGTTATTACGGCGGCTGCCAGTTCGTCGACATCGCTGAAGAACTCGCCATCGAACGCGCCAAGAAGCTGTTCGGCGTCAACTTCGCCAACGTCCAGCCGAATTCCGGTTCGCAGATGAACCAGGCCGTGTTCCTCGCACTGCTTCAGCCGGGCGATACCTTCATGGGCCTCGATCTGAACTCGGGAGGCCACCTGACGCACGGTTCGCCGGTCAACATGTCCGGCAAGTGGTTCAACGTGGTGTCTTACGGCGTGCGCGAAGGCGACAACCTGCTCGACATGGACGAGGTGGAGCGCAAGGCCAAGGAAACCCGGCCGAAGCTGATCCTCGCCGGCGGCACCGCCTATTCGCGTGTCTGGGACTGGAAGCGCTTCCGCGAGATCGCCGATGAAGTCGGCGCCTATCTGATGGTTGACATGGCCCACATCGCCGGTCTCGTCGCGGGTGGCCAGCATCCGTCGCCGTTCCCGCACTGCCATGTCGCCACCACCACCACGCACAAATCGCTGCGCGGCCCGCGCGGCGGCATGATCCTTACCAATGACGAGGATCTTGCGAAGAAGTTCAACTCGGCGGTATTCCCCGGCCTGCAGGGCGGCCCGCTGATGCATGTCATCGCCGCGAAGGCCGTTGCCTTCGGTGAAGCGCTGCAGCCGGAGTTCAAGGACTATGCCGCACAGGTCGTCAAGAACGCCAAGGCGCTGGCCGAAACGCTGGTCGAAGGCGGTCTGGATGTCGTCTCCGGCGGCACCGATAACCACCTGATGCTGGTCGATCTTCGCAAGAAGAACGCCACCGGCAAGCGCGCGGAAGCCGCACTTGGCCGCGCCTACATCACCTGCAACAAGAACGGCATTCCTTTCGATCCGGAAAAGCCCTTCGTCACCTCCGGTGTCCGTCTCGGCACGCCGGCCGGCACGACGCGCGGTTTCAAGGAAGCGGAATTCCGCGAAATCGGCAAGCTGATCGTCGAGGTTCTCGATGGTCTGAAGGTTGCCAATTCGGATGAGGGCAACGCCGCCGTCGAGGCTGCGGTGCGTGAAAAGGTCGTCGGCCTGACGGACCGTTTCCCCATGTATCCGTACATGTAAGAGAAAGGACGAAGATGCGCTGCCCTTTTTGCGGTTCTGAAGACACGCAGGTCAAGGACTCGCGTCCGGCGGAGGACAATACCTCCATCCGCCGGCGGCGCATCTGCCCCGATTGCGGCGGCCGCTTCACGACCTATGAGCGCGTGCAACTGCGCGAGCTGATGGTCATCAAGAAAAGCGGCCGCAAGCTGCCCTTCGACCGGGAAAAGCTGGTGCGGTCCTTCGAGATCGCGCTGCGCAAGCGTCCGGTCGACCGGGACCGGATCGAGCGCGCCGTCTCCGGCATCGTCCGCCGCCTGGAAAGTTCGGGCGAGACGGAAATTCCTTCGGAAGAAATCGGCCTGCAGGTTCTCGAGGCGCTGAAGAGCCTCGATGATGTGGCCTTCGTGCGTTACGCCTCGGTCTATCGCGATTTCAGCCATGCCGAGGATTTTGAGAACGTGATTGCCGAAATCAACGCCAAGATCGCCCGCGATACGGACGCCGGAGTGTAACCGTGACCACCCGTGCCGATGACGAAAGATTCATGGCAAGGGCAATCGAGGTGTCGCTTCGCCATCAGGGCCAGACGCTCACCAATCCCTCCGTCGGCTGTGTGCTCGTCAAAGACGGGCGAATCATCGCCGAAGCCGTCACCGCCATTGGCGGCCGCCCGCATGCCGAACGGCAGGCGCTGGAAATCGCCGGCGAGGCGGCGCGCGGCGCGACCGCCTATGTGACGCTCGAACCCTGCTCGCACTGGGGCAAGACCCCGCCCTGCGCCAATGCCCTGGTGGAATACGGCGTCGCCCGCGTCGTGGTGGCGGTGGATGATCCGGACGAGCGTGTTTCCGGCCGTGGTTATACGATTTTACGCGATGCCGGTATTGTCGTGGAAACCGGCCTGTTGCGGGATGAGGGTAAGAGAGCGCTTGCCGGTTACCTCACGCGTCAGGTGAAAAAACGCCCGCATGTGATTCTGAAGCTTGCCGTTTCCGCCGATGGCATGATCGGCAGGAAAGGCGAGGGGCAAGTGGCGATTACCGGTCCCGAGGCGCGCCATGCCGTGCATGAATTGCGCGCGCGTTGCGATTGTATTCTCGTTGGTATTCGTACCGCTATTGCGGATGACCCGGAACTGACGGTGCGCATTGCCGGCATGGAGGAGCGCTCGCCGGTGCGGATCGTGCTGGACCGGCAGTTTGAGTTGCCGCTGACGTCGAAGCTGGTGAAGACAGTGCGGGAGGTGCCGGTGATCGTTGCGGCGTTACCCCCTCTGCCCTGCCGGGCATCTCCCCCTCAAGGGGAGATCGGCAAGGGGCTGGCCGCTCGCTCAAATTTCGACTCCACCTCTCATTCGTCAACCTTCAAGGTCGGGCAAGGCAGCGCCCCATCGATCTCCCCCTTGAGGGGGAGATGCCCGGCAGGGCAGAGGGGGGTAGCCGCGACCACCGACGTCAACTTCTCACCGACGCCGGCGTCCAGATCCTCGAAGCCCCAACGCTCGAAAACCTCCTCCACATCCTCGCCGAAAGCGGCATGTCGGAACTTCTGGTCGAAGGCGGTGCCTTTGCCGCAAAATCATTCCTTGAAGCGGGGCTGGTGGACCGTATCATGCTGTTCGAAAGCCCGGTGGTGATCGGTGAGGGCGGCATTGAAACGCCGCTCAAACGTGCCGATATTCCGGGCGACTATGCTCTGGTCAGCGAGACCGCCTATGGGCGGGATCGTTGCTTCGATTATGAAAGGCCGATTTGATGTTTACCGGAATTGTCACCGACGTCGGAACCGTTTCCGAGCTGGAAGCCCTGGCCGAAGGCGTGCGTCTGCGGGTGGCGACAAATTACGACCCCAAAACCATCGATATGGGCGCGTCCATCTCCCATGGCGGCGTCTGCCTGACGGTGACGAGACTGCCGGAAAACGGCAGCAATGAGCGCTGGTACGAGGTCGAGGCATGGGAAGAGGCGCTGCGCCTGACGACGATTGCCGGCTGGCAAAAGGGTACCCACGTCAATCTGGAGCGGGCGCTCAAGATTGGAGATGAACTTGGCGGCCACATCGTTTCCGGCCATGTCGATGGCAGGGCGGAAATCCTTTCGGTGGAGCCGGAAGGCGAGGCGGTGCGCATTCGCCTGCGCGCGCCGGAGCATCTGGCGAAATTCGTGGCGCCCAAGGGTTCCGTGGCGCTCGACGGCACCTCGCTCACCGTCAACGCCGTCGAAGGTACCGATTTCGACGTGCTGCTGATCCGCCACACGCTGACCGTCACCACATGGGGCGAGCGCCAGCCGGGCGATTTCGTCAATTTCGAAGTCGATACCATGGCGCGTTACGCCGCAAGGCTTGCGGAATTTCCGTCGGCATGAGCTGGAGTGCTGGCTCGGTGGTTTGTTATCGCTGACACCTCTTCGTCTCGTCATTCCGGCCTTGAGCCGGAATCCAGCCAGCCCAAGTCCTTGGGCTGAAAAGAGTTTTCCCGCCGTGCAGACGCACGTCGACTGGATTCCGGCTCAAGGCCGGAATGACGGAAGGGCTTTATCGTCGTCCGACATTGCGACAGATCAATTCTTGTCCGACACTCCCGCTTCCGGTTGACGCGCAAACGTTATAAAGACGTCTTTAGGCCCAAACGGGGTAGGGGAAATACATCATGCCGTCTTTCGAACTGCTGACAGCCTTTTTCATAACCACCGCCTTGTTCGCCTATATTCCCGGTCCGGCCATGCTTTATGCGGCGGCGCAGACCATGGCGCGCGGACGGTTTGCCGGGCTGATGGCGGTGCTTGGAATCCATGTCGGCTGCTATTTCCACATCTTTGCCTCTGCCGCAGGTCTTTCGGTGCTGTTTCAGGCCGTGCCGTGGCTTTATCTGGCGGTAAAGCTGTGCGGTGCGCTGTATCTCATCTGGCTCGGCTTCTCGATGCTGCGCAGCAAGCTCGAAGGTGAGGCCGTCAATCTGACCATTGAACCGAAATCGGCGCGCCGCGCCTTTATCGACAGCATCATCGTCGATGTGCTCAATCCGAAGACGGCGCTGTTCTTTCTGGCCTTCCTGCCGCAATTCGTGGACCCTGCAGCGGCCTTTCCGGTCTGGCTGCAACTGCTGATCCTCGGCATCGCCGTCAATTTCATTTTTTCTTCGGCCGATCTTGTCGGCGTGCTTCTTGCGGGCGCCATGGTCGGCCGTTTGAAGCGTTCCAGCGCGGTGCAGGTGCTCGCCCGCCGCGTTGCCGGAACGGTGCTGATGGGGCTTGGCGTCCATCTCGCCTTCCAGAAAACCTGATTGTCGCGGAGCCGGGCCGGGTGGTGTAAAACCTGGCCAAATGCCTTACAGACGCGGCCCCTTGCGCCGCTGACACATGAAATTACTTGCCAAAAACGGCCAGCCGTGGTTTGACCGCCGCAAAAGCCGGTATGATCCGGCATCAAGCTTTTCAGGAAAATATCATGTCCAAACCCCATCTTCTTATCGTGGAAGCACGTTTTTACGACGATATGGCGGATGCCCTTCTCGAAGGCGCGAAATTCGCGCTCGATGAAGCCGGCGCCACCTATGACGTCATCACCGTTCCCGGCGCGCTGGAAATCCCCGCCGCCATCGCCATGGCGCTTGACGGTGCTGACAATGACGGCACGGAATATGACGGTTTCGTTGCGCTCGGCATGGTCATTCGCGGCGAGACCTACCACTTCGACATCGTCTCCAATGAATCTTCCCGCGCCCTGATGGATCTTGCCGTCAGCGAATCGCTGCCGATCGGCAACGGCATCCTCACCGTTGAGAATGACGAGCAGGCATGGGCACGCGTGCGCCGTTCCGACAAGGACAAGGGCGGTTTTGCGGCGCGTGCGGCGCTGACGATGATCGAGCTGAAGAAAAAACTGGGTGGCTGAACGCATGTCGAATGTTGAAAATGGCGGCGAACCGCGCCAGCCTTCGGTAAAGCCCGCCAACCAGCGCGGCGCGGCCCGCCTTGCCGCCGTGCAGGCGCTCTACCAGATGGATGTCGGCGGAACCGGCGTCATGGAAGTCGTGGCCGAATACGAGGCGCACCGTCTCGGGCAGGAAGTCGACGGCGATACCTATCTGAAGGCCGATCCTTCATGGTTCCGTTCCATCGTTTCCGGTGTCGTCCGCGATCAGACGAAGATCGACCCGCTGGTGCGCTCCGCCCTTCTGGAAGACTGGCCGCTGTCGCGTCTCGATGCCACCGTGCGCGCCATCCTGCGTGCCGGCACTTTCGAGATTCTGGAGCGCAAGGACGTGCCGGTCGCCGTCATCGTCACGGAATATGTCGAAATCGCCCGTGCTTTCTTCGAGCATGACGAGCCCAAGCTGGTGAATGCGGTTCTGGACCGCATTGCCAAGCAGGTGCGCGGCGAGGCAAAACGCTGAAATAAAAGAGGTGAGGAAGAGATGAGCGCGGTTTCCGTCCCCGGACTTGAAGTTCAACTGGACGAGGCGAAGCGCAACGTCTTCCTCCTCACCATCGCGCAGGCGATCATGGGATCGGCTGCGCCCTTAAGCTTTTCGGTCGGCGCGCTTGCCGGCTATCAGCTGCTCGGCGCGGACAAGTCGCTCGCAACCGCGCCTCTCACCGGCTTCAATATCGGCGTTGCGCTCGGCGCGATCTGCGTGGCGGCTGCATCCCGCTTCCTCGGCCGCAAGACAGGCTTCATGGTCGGCGCGCTGATGTGCTCCATCGGCGGCGGCATTGCCGCCGTGGCGCTCTTCCGTTCGGACTTCTGGCTGTTTGCCGTCGGCCTGCTGATGATCGGCATTTCCGGCGGTTTTACCCAGAAGATCCGCTTCGCCGCAGCCGACGCCTCTCCATCCTTTTACAAGCCGAAGGCGATCTCCTGGATTCTGGCGGGCGGCATCATTTCCGCCATCGTCGGGCCGCAACTCGCCATCTTCGGCAAGGACCTGCTTGCGCCGGTCACCTTTGCCGGCGCTTTTCTGGCGCTCGTTCCGCTCGGCCTCGTTTCGATCGCCATTCTGGCGTTTCTGAAACTGCCCGACCCCAAGGCGGCCGCCGCCCATGTCGAATCGGTAAGGCCGCTGTCGGAAATCGTCCGCACGCAGCGTTTCGTCGCCGGCATGATCTGCGGTATCGGCTCTTATGCCTTGATGACCTTCATGATGACCGGCGCACCGCTCGCCATGGTGGTCGGCTGCGGTTTCCCCACCGAACTCGCCACGCTCGGCATCCAGTGGCACGTTCTCGCCATGTTCGGCCCCAGCTTCTTCACCGGCATGCTGATTTCCCGATTCGGCGCGGAAAAAATCGTGGCAGTCGGCCTCATCGTGCTGATGGCCTGCGCCATCGTCGCCCATATGGGCATAGAGCTGTGGAATTTCTGGGCGGCGCTCATCCTGCTCGGTCTCGGCTGGAATTTCGGCTTCATCGGCGCAACCGCCATCATCACCTCCAGCTACCGCCCGCATGAGGCGGACAAGGTGCAGGGTTTCCACGATATCGTGCTGTTTGGCACCGTGGCGCTGTCATCCTTCTCTTCCGGCAAGGTGTTTACGGCCTGGGGCTGGTCGGTGATGAACCTCGTCATCTGGCCGGTTGCCGGGCTTTGCCTTCTGCTTGTCCTGTCGCTCGTCCTGACAAGCCGCAAAAAAGCAGCCTGAGTCGCGCGCCGCACTCTACTCCTTTCAAGTTTCAGGCAAATTTGTGGGCTTGACGCGGCACCTCGCGCCAACGCAATCTCCGCTCCGAGGACATTTTTCCTTGGGAGGGGAACAAATGCCCAAGACGGGATTTGGGACAGGCCGTCCGCATCTCCCTGCACAAGGTTTCGCCACGCCGGGGAGGGAGTGAGACCCGGCCTTTTGGGAGGTAAGTGCGCATGACCGTAATACCCATAGTAATTTTATGTGGTGTCCTGTCCGTGGTTTACGCGGTATGGGCCACCAAGAGCGTTCTCGATGCCGATCAGGGCAACGAGCGTATGCGTGAAATAGCAGGTTTTATCCGTGAAGGTGCGCAGGCTTATCTCACCCGTCAATATCTCACCATCGCCATCGTCGGACTGATTGTCGCCATTCTGGCCTGGTATCTTCTGTCGTCCATGGCAGCCATCGGCTTCCTCGTCGGCGCGGTGCTTTCAGGCGTCGCCGGCTTCGTCGGCATGCATGTCTCCGTGCGCGCCAACCTGCGCACCGCGCAGGCCGCCTCGCACAGCCTTTCCGCCGGTCTCGACATCGCCTTCAAGTCGGGCGCCATCACCGGCATGCTGGTTGCCGGTCTCGCGCTGCTCGGCGTTTCCATCTATTATTTCATCCTGACCTCGGTGATGGGTCATCCGGCCGGATCGCGTGAGGTGATCGATGCGCTGGTGTCGCTCGGCTTCGGCGCATCGCTGATCTCCATCTTCGCCCGCCTCGGCGGCGGCATCTTCACCAAGGGTGCGGATGTCGGCGGCGATCTCGTCGGCAAGGTCGAGGCCGGTATTCCCGAGGACGATCCGCGCAACCCGGCAACCATTGCCGACAATGTCGGCGACAACGTCGGCGATTGCGCCGGCATGGCGGCTGACCTCTTCGAGACCTATGCCGTCTCTGTCGTCGCGACCATGGTTCTCGCCGCAATCTTCTTTGCCGGAACGCCGATACTGGAAAGCGCCATGGTCTATCCGCTGGCGATCTGCGGCGCCTGCATCCTGACCTCGATTGCCGGCACCTTCTTCGTGAAGCTCGGCACCAACAATTCCATCATGGGCGCACTCTACAAAGGCCTCATCGCCACCGGCGTGTTCTCGGTCGCGGGTCTTGCGGTCGCCACTCATGCGACGGTTGGCTGGGGCACGGTGGGCACGGTGGCCGGCATGGAAATCACCGGCACCAACCTCTTCTTCTGCGGGTTGGTCGGTCTTGTCGTGACGGCGCTGATCGTCGTCATTACCGAATACTACACCGGCACCAACAAGCGCCCGGTCAATTCCATCGCGCAGGCGTCGGTCACCGGTCACGGCACCAATGTCATCCAGGGCCTTGCGGTCTCGCTGGAATCGACGGCGCTGCCGGCCATCGTCATCGTTGGCGGCATCATCGGCACCTACCAGCTCGGCGGCCTGTTCGGCACCGGCATCGCGGTTACCGCCATGCTGGGTCTGGCGGGCATGATCGTGGCGCTCGACGCCTTCGGCCCGGTCACGGACAATGCCGGTGGTATTGCTGAAATGGCCGGTCTCGATCCTGACGTGCGCAAGGCGACCGATGCGCTGGACGCCGTCGGCAACACCACCAAGGCCGTCACCAAGGGTTATGCCATCGGCTCTGCCGGTCTCGGCGCACTGGTGCTGTTCGCCGCCTATGCCAATGACCTCTCGTACTTCGCCGCCAATGGCGATACCTATCCCTACTTCAAGGATATGGGCGAGATTTCCTTCAGCCTCGCCAATCCTTACGTGGTCGCCGGCCTGCTGTTCGGCGGTCTCATCCCCTATCTCTTCGGCGGCATCGCCATGACGGCGGTGGGCAAGGCGGCAAGCTCGATCGTCGAGGAAGTGCGCCGCCAGTTCCGCGAAAAGCCGGGCATCATGGCCGGAACGGAAAAGCCTGATTACGGCAAGGCTGTGGACCTGCTGACACGGGCGGCGATCAAGGAAATGGTCATCCCGTCGCTCCTGCCGGTTCTGGCGCCGCTCGTCGTTTATTTCGGCGTGCTGGCCATTTCCGGCTCCAAGGCGTCGGCCTTCGCGGCACTTGGCGCATCGCTGCTCGGTGTCATCATCAACGGCCTGTTCGTGGCGATTTCCATGACCTCCGGTGGCGGCGCATGGGACAATGCCAAGAAGAGCTTCGAAGATGGTTTCATCGACAAGGACGGCGTGCGCCACGTCAAGGGTTCGGACGCCCACAAGGCGTCGGTGACGGGCGATACGGTCGGCGATCCCTACAAGGATACCGCCGGTCCCGCCGTCAACCCGGCGATCAAGATCACTAATATCGTGGCCCTGCTGCTGCTTGCGGTTCTTGCCCACTGAGGGCCTATGTTCCGACAAATGAAAAAGGCCCGGGGAGCGATCCCCGGGCCTTTGAATTTTCCGTTTCTTCTTCCGATCAGGGGGTGTTGTTGCCCTGACCGAGAATGCTCTTGGCGATATTGGCGCCCGAGGTGCCACCGGAGAGCAGCTGCTGCAGGAAGGTGAGGTCCTTGCCGCCGGTCGGCGTGGTGCGCGAAATCGTGTCGAAGACCTTGCCGTCCTGCAGCGTATAGTTGGCCTTGCGCTCGATCACGCCGTCCTTGTTGAAATAGAGCGCGAGAATGTTCTGCTCCACCAGCGCCGGCTTCATGAAGGCCGCGCGGCGCACGCGCTTCTGCGAGATGTAATAGAAAACCTCGTTGCCGAAGGTCGCGGTGGTGGAGGGCGTGCCCATGGTCAGCAGGACCTGCTCCCGGCTCGAACCTTCCGGGATCAGCTGCAGCGACTGCTCGTCCATCACGTAGCCGTTATGGAACACATCGGTCGTGCTGCTGCAGGCGGAAAGCAGGCCGGATGCGAGCACGATTGCGATGGCGGTCTTGCTCAGAACATTGCCGTGACTTGCGGATTTCTGCTTGCTCAACTG
The DNA here is from genome assembly GCF_027157905.1 of Agrobacterium sp. LMR679. Classification (NCBI taxonomy): domain Bacteria; kingdom Pseudomonadati; phylum Pseudomonadota; class Alphaproteobacteria; order Hyphomicrobiales; family Rhizobiaceae; genus Agrobacterium; species Agrobacterium sp. LMR679. The sequence goes on from NZ_JAPVOJ010000002.1 coordinate 2,280,673, forward strand.
CTTTTCCCCGACTGCGATCATGAATGGCACCTTCCGGCATTGCGTGGTGCACAGTGTCTGTGCACATGATTGTGTCAATCCGGGGACGGAAAATCCCGGTCACTCCCCAAATTCAATGCTTTCCCGGTCTTTTGGAACTCCTCCGGTTCTCTTCGACTGTTTCAGGCGAAAGACGAACGTGACCGCGACAGCATTGCAATTCGTGGATGCTTCGGTAAACCAGCTTTGACGATCATGCAACAAGTGCGATGGGCGGTAAGCGAATTCACCCGTCCCGTTCGGAAAAAAAACGATGATATTCGGGCTGTTCAAGAAGAAAAACAACAATCGCGCCATTGTCGACCGGCAATATGCGACCTTGACCGCCGCTGCCCGCACGCCCGCTTTCTATCTCGATCTCGGTGTTCCCGATACGGTCATGGGTCGCTTCGAGATGCTGTCGGTCATCATGATTCTCTATTTCCGCCGCACCAAATCCTCCGATGTCAGCGGGCAGGAGATCGCCCAGGAGATCGTCGACGCCTTTTTTCAGGATCTCGATCATTCCATTCGCGAACTGGGAATCGGCGATCAGGGCGTGCCGAAGCGCATGAAGAAATTCGCCGGCATGTTCTATGGGCGGCTCGGATCCTATGCGGCGGCGCTGGATGCTTCCGACCGCGTTGCCCTTGCCGCCGCGCTCCGGCGCAATATATATCCGCAGGTAGATGAGAAGGCGCCCGATATGGAGGGGCTGGCAGGCTGGATGATGGACGCATCCACGCAACTTGCCGCCCAGTCCGAAGACACAATAGCAACCGGAAGCCTGACGCTGCCCTTGCCTGGACGATGAGGTTCACGATGAACGCGCGACACCCTGCAAATGACGACCTGCCTTTTTCCTATCCCGTAAAGGTAGGCCATATTTCCGCCAATCCGGTCAGGATTGGTCTCGAAGCCAGTGCCGAGGAACTGAAGGCGCTGGCGAAATTCTGGAATGTGGTTTCCGTCGAATATCTGAAGGCGGAGCTGCAGGTTTCCCGCTGGAAGAAGGATGGCGTGAAGATCAAGGGCGAAGTGCATGCCGCGGTAACGCAATCCTGCGTCGTCACGCTGGAGCCGATCTCGAGCAAGATCGACGAGGCCGTCGAGCAGATTTTCGTTCCGGAAGGTTCGAAACTGGCGCGGATGGTGACCAATGAGGAAGGCGAGATCGTGCTCGACCCCGACGGCCCGGATATTCCCGACCAGTTCACCGGCGACAGCATCGATGTTGGCGCCGTGGTTGCCGAATTCGCGGCGCTCGCGATCGATCCCTATCCGCGCAAACCGGATGCGGAATTTCCCGAAACGGCCGACAGGCAGCCTGAGGAAGAGAAGCGTCCGTCGCCTTTTGCCGTGCTGAAAGATTGGAAAAAAGACTGAATGGCCCAGCCGGGCTGAAATAATTTTATTGTAACAAAAGCCGGAAAAGGTATTTTCGCGCAAAACCGCTGAGTGGCGGTTAGAAGGATAAGGGACGAGTGATCAGAATTGCGATTGACGTCATGGGTGGCGATTTCGGCCCAGATGTTGCCATACCCGGTGCCGCCAAGGCGCTCGAACGGCACAACGATGTAACTTTTCTGCTCTACGGGCAGAAGAGCAAGTGCGACCCCATTCTGGCACAATATCCCGCACTTCGGGAAAAGTCGGTCTTCCACGATTGTGAAGTCTCGGTCAGCATGGATGAGAAGCCGAGCCAGGCGCTGCGCCGCGGCCGCTACGTCTCCAGCATGTGGCGCGCCATCGAGGCCGTGAAGCTCGGCGAGGCGGATGTCGCCGTTTCCGCCGGCAATACCGGCGCGTTGATGGCCATGGCGAAATTCTGTTTGCGCACCATGGCGCGGGTGGAACGCCCGGCAATCGCCGGCATCTGGCCGACGCTGAAGGGCGAAAGCATCGTGCTCGATATCGGCGCGACCATCGGCGCCGATTCCCAGCAACTGCTGGATTTCGCCCTGATGGGCGGCGCCATGGCGCGTGCGCTTTTCGATATCGACCGTCCGACCGTCGGCCTGCTCAATGTCGGCGTCGAGGAGGTCAAGGGTCAGGAAGAGGTGCGTGAGGCCGGACGGCTGATCCGCGAGGCCGATCTCGCCACCATCGATTATCGCGGTTTCGTCGAAGGCGACGATATCGGCAAGGGCACGGTGGATGTGGTGGTGACCGAAGGTTTCACCGGCAATATCGCGCTCAAAGCCGCCGAAGGCACTGCACGCCAGATTACGACGCTGCTGCGCGAAGCGATCTCCCGCAGCTTCTTCGCCAAGATCGGTTATGTCCTGGCGAAAAGCGCCTTTGACGTGCTTCGTGAAAAGATGGACCCGCGCAAGGTCAATGGCGGCGTGTTTCTCGGCCTGAACGGCATTGTCATCAAGAGCCATGGAGGCACGGATGCCATCGGTTTTGCCTCCGCCGTGGATGTCGGCTACGACATGGTTCACAACGGCCTGACGGCCAAGATTGAAAATGATCTGAAAATTTACCACGCAAGACGGCTTCCGCCCCCGGCGCCCGAAGCTCTCGTGGCTGACGAGGAATAAGGGAATGATCCGCTCTATAGTCCGTGGTTTCGGGGCAGCGCTTCCGAAGCGTGTCATGACCAACAGCGAAATCGAAGGGGTCGTCGAGACCTCCGACGAATGGATCGTGCAGCGCACGGGCATCAAGCAGCGCTATATCGCGGGCGAAGGTGAAACCACAGCGTCCCTCGGCGAAGCGGCGGCGCGCGCCGCGCTCGACAATGCCGGGCTGACGCCCGACGATATCGACCTCATCATTCTGGCCACCTCGACCCCGGATAACACCTTTCCGGCAACGGCGGTGAACATCCAGAACCGTCTCGGCATGACCCATGGTTTCGCCTTCGACATGCAGGCCGTCTGCTCGGGTTTCGTTTATGCCGTATCGACCGCCGATCTTTATATTCGCGGCGGCATGGCCAAGCGCGTTCTGGTGATCGGTTCCGAAACCTTCTCGCGCATCCTCGACTGGAAGGACCGCACCACCTGCGTTCTCTTCGGCGACGGCGCCGGCGCGCTTGTTCTGGAAGCTGGTGAAGGCGAGGGCACTTCTGCCGATCGCGGCGTTCTGACGGCGCAGCTTCGCTCCGACGGTTCGCACAAGGAAAAGCTCTATGTCGATGGCGGACCTTCCACCACAGGCACGGTCGGCCATCTGCGCATGGAAGGCCGGGAAGTGTTCAAGCACGCCGTCGGCATGATCACCGACGTCATCGAACAGGCCTTCGAGGCGACGGGCACGACGTCCGACGATCTCGACTGGCTGGTTCCGCACCAGGCCAACAAGCGCATCATCGACGGTTCGGCAAAGAAGCTCAACATCGACCCTGAAAAGGTCGTGATCACCGTCGATCAGCACGGCAATACCTCGGCCGCCTCCATTCCGCTGGCGCTCGCGGTTGCCGCCGGTGACGGGCGCATCAAGAAGGGCGATCTGGTCATGCTGGAGGCCATGGGCGGCGGCTTCACCTGGGGCGCGGTGCTGCTGCGCTGGTAAAGGCGTAATTTCCGAGTTTGACGGGGCGATGGCTCGAAATCGGTTGTGATTTTCGCGCTCACGCCCCGATCGGAAGCGCCGGAGCGGCCCGAGCCTGTGTCAAAACCGTATCAGTCGCTCTAAGCCCTTGCACTGATTGCCGAAAGCCTCAAATGAATCTGGAACAATCCCTTGACCGGTCGCCACAAGGGAAATAATCTCGGCGGCTCCTAGAGAAGAGTTCAGACACGGTTTGCGGGGAAAAATGGCCGGGAAGACAGTGACACGCGCAGATCTTGCAGAATCTGTGTTTCGTAAAGTCGGGCTGTCCCGCACCGAATCCGCCGAACTGGTCGAAACGATCATCGACGAAATATGCAACGCGATCACGCGCGGCGAAGTCGTCAAGCTCTCTTCCTTCGCGACATTCCAGATCCGGGAAAAGAACGAGCGTATCGGTCGCAACCCGAAGACGGGTGAGGAAGTTCCGATTTCCCCACGTCGCGTCATGACTTTCAAGGCCTCGAACGTGCTGAAGCAGCGCATTCTGAAGGCCCATACGGCCCGCAAGGCCAAGCAGAAGGGCCAGAAGGCCGGGGCGTAATCCCTCTCTCAAGGTCCAGGCGACACGCCTTTTTTGCCGTATCGCAAGCCCTTTTCCCCATTCTTCTTGTGAACATACTTGAATTTCAACGTGCAAGCCGTTGAAATCCGGTCGACTCACATCATAATCAATTTTAGTGATTTGTATCTTGCCGCAACGGCGTCGGCGCGGGGTCGTAACCGACTTTGCGCGGTGTTTGACCGGCGGGTGAAAAGCGTTCTCGTTCAGTGTCCGGCCGGATGCATGGCGCTCCGGTTCGGATGGGAGTGGAAATTTGGATAAAAGCCCCGACGCGTTTCGGACGATCAGTGAAGTGGCGGATGAGCTGAACCTGCCGCAGCATGTGCTGCGTTTCTGGGAAACACGCTTTCCGCAGATCAAGCCGATGAAACGGGGCGGGGGCCGCCGTTATTACCGCCCTGACGATATCGATCTCCTGAAGGGCATTCGTCACCTTCTTTATGACCACGGCTACACCATCAAGGGCGTACAGAAGCTGCTGAAAGCCAATGGCAACCGCTTCGTGGCGGCCATCGCTTCCGGTGATCTCGCCACCATGGAGGCCATCATGGCGGCGAGCGGTGAAAAGGAAGTCGCCGAACCGCGTGTCGTCGATACCGATGGGGACGAGGTCGTCGGTCGCCCGAAGGCCAAGCCAAGCGGCCGTTTTTTCGGCTTCGGCGGTGGCGGCGGCGATGCGGAAATATCGGTCGGCAAGTCGAGCATCGGCAAGGACGATCAGGCGCTTTTGCAGGAAGCACTGTTCGATCTCCTCGAATGCAAGCGACTTCTCGATCAGGTTCGCTGAGGGTTTATCCACAGCTCATTTGCGTGCGTTCCATTCGGGAAATCGAAAAAACAAGGGGTTAGGTCGTTTTCCCGATTCTCCGAAAAACGAAAACACCCGGCAATGCCAACCTTTCGGAAACTCCTTTGCCCGATAATGCGGCTCCGTAAAAAGGAGTCCGATCGTGAGCAATCGAAAATCGACAGCACGACGCCGCACGGCGAAGAAATCGGGTGGCGGCAGCGTTTGGCCATGGGTGCTGATGCTGGGCGTCGTTACCGGCGGCATTCAGGCTTACGAACATCGCGACAGCCTTTTGCCGCAACGGCATGTTGCAAAGGCGACATCCCCGGTCACGAGTTCTCCGAAAGTCGCGACGGCGGCCAAGCGAGATTCCGTCACGCCGGAGAAAGTGGCGTCCATTCGCCCCGCATCGCCGGCTCTGCCCGGCAACGGCCCGGTGCCGCCGCGCCCGATCGCCATGCCATCCGCCTCGCAGCCGAGCCAGGTTGCCGCTATCCTGCCGGAAACGCGCCCTTCGGTCGAAAAAATCTCGCTCGGTGAAAAAAGCGGTACTTTTGCCTTTTGCGGTCGTTCCGGCCTCAACAATTGCGTGGCTGATGGCAACACGTTCTGGATGAAGGGTGTGAAGATGCAGATCGCCGGCATCGACGTTCCGCAAATCGACCGAGCGCGCTGTATGGAAGAACGCCAGCGTGGTTTCATTGCAAAGGTCAGGCTTCGCGATATGCTGAACGCCGGCGCCTTCGATGTGGCGTCGTCCACTGCTGCAGACGGACAAGCCACGGAACGCAAACGGCTTTCGCGTTCGGGCGTATCCTTCGCCGATCAGCTAATACGGGAGGGGCTGGCGCATCCGATCTCCGCAAAAAATCAGTCCTGGTGTGGCTAAGGCCCCGTTGACCGAAACCGCCCGGCCTGTGTAGATGAGGCTCCCGTCGCGTTTGGGATCGGCCGTTGGGCCGACTGCCGTGGAGACGACGGATTTTTACAGCGCTTGCCTGCAAGGTGTAAGGCGCGGTAATGCGGACGTGGCGAAATCGGTAGACGCAGCAGACTTAAAATCTGCCGACCATTGGTCTTGCGGGTTCAACTCCCGCCGTCCGCACCAACTCTCATCCTTACTTCTTATCCAGACCTTGGGCCATTTCCAGGTGGTGTTGCAGTGCCGGCAGGGTTTTTGCCGCCCATGCCTTGAGCTCGACATTGTCGCCGCCGTCAGCGTATCGTTTGAAAAGATCCACCGCATCCTCGTGCGCATCGACCTGATCATCGACGTATTCCTCGTTGAATTCCGCGCCGTTGAGTTTGGCCAGATCGTCGATTTCTTCCTTGTGATCGTCAGTCAGAGCGGTCGTGGGCGTTCCCGTTACTTTGCCGCCGGAGAGAAGAGCCTTTAACTCCGCGCTGGTCTTTTCATGTTCGGTGATCATCTGCTGCGCGAAAGCCTTGATAGCCTCATCGCCTTTGGTCAGTGCAAGCTTGCTCGATTCGATTTCAAAGAGATCGCTTGCGGAAACCTGCAGGATGAAGTCTTCGGTTTTGGGCGCAACGCCGAGCGCGGAATTAACGCCCGTGGACTCCGTTGCGGACTGTGCCATGGCGGTGCTGGCGACCAGCGCGAGCGCTAACGAGAAAATGGTGTTCTTCATCAATCTGCCTCCTGATGGTTAGAGGCATTTCCAACCGAGGTACGGAAGGATTGTTCCCGCATGGCGCCAAAGAAACCTTCCGTCGCAGCCTTTTCTCTTTGGAATACTTCCATTTTTCCATCATTGCGGGCAGGAAAACGCCCGTTCACGCGCGCTGAATCGTCACCTGAAAATCATCAAAAAGAACCTATTGACCTTGCCACGATGGGAAGCCCTATCTTTTTTTTAACACAAGAAAAGAGGGGTCATACGCATGTCACAAATGGAGATCCGGGCTAGCCATCAGATTGCGATCGATGGCATGACATGCGCCTCCTGTGTCGGCCGCGTTGAAAAGGCGATTGCCAAGGTCCCGGGCGTTCTGAAAGCTTCGGTCAATCTGGCAACGGAACGTGCCGACATTTCCTTTTCCGGGCCGCCGGATGTGCCGGCCGTTATCGAGGCGGTGCGGCAGGCCGGTTACACCGTCGAAGAGAAAACCATCGAACTCGATATTGAGGGCATGACCTGCGCCTCCTGCGTCGGACGTGTCGAAAAGGCGTTGAAGGCCGTTTCCGGTGTTTCCGGTGCAAGCGTCAATCTGGCGACGGAACGCGCCACCGTCCGCGTCGCCGGCAACGCCGCCTCTGCGGCCAATCTGGCGGGCGCCATCCAGCGGGCGGGCTATAAGGCGAACGAGGTTGTTGCCGACAAAGCCAGAGATGGAGAGCAGGACAAGCGCGAGGCGGAACTGCGCAGCCTCAAAATCAGCCTCGCCGTCGCCGTTGTTCTGACGCTACCCGTTTTCGTGCTGGAAATGGGGTCGCATCTGGTGCCCGCCATCCATGATTTCGTGATGGAAACGGTCGGCATGCAGGAAAGCTGGTATCTGCAATTTGCGCTGACGACGCTGGTTCTGTTCGGGCCCGGCCTGCGCTTCTTCAAAAAGGGCATACCCGCACTTCTGCGGTTGGCGCCGGACATGAATTCGCTCGTCGTGCTGGGCACTGCCGCTGCCTGGGGATTTTCGGTTGTCGCAACCTTCATGCCAAAAATCCTGCCGAGCGGCACGGCCAATGTCTATTACGAGGCGGCGGCGGTCATCGTCACGCTCATCCTTCTCGGACGTTTTCTGGAAGCGCGCGCCAAAGGCCGCACCAGCGAGGCGATAAAGCGGCTGGTCGGCCTGCAGGCCAAGTCCGCCCGCGTGCTGCGCGATGGCGAAACCATCGATGTGCCGTTGCAGGATGTGCGCACCGGCGATGTGATCGTCGTTCGCCCCGGCGAGAAAGTACCGGTCGATGGGCTGGTCCTCAGCGGCTCTTCCTATGTCGATGAATCGATGATCACGGGCGAACCGGTGCCGGTCACCAAGGCGGCGGGTTCCGAAGTCGTCGGCGGCACGGTCAACCGCAACGGTTCTTTCACCTTCCGCGCCACCAAGGTCGGCGCCGATACGCTGATCGCCCAGATCATCCGCATGGTCGAGGAGGCGCAGGCCGACAAGCTGCCCATCCAGGCGCTGGTGGACAAGGTAACCAACTGGTTCGTGCCGGCGGTGATGCTGGCAGCGCTCGCCACCTTCATCATCTGGTTCATGTTCGGGCCCGATCCGGCCTTGACCTTTGCGCTCGTCAATGCGGTTGCGGTGCTCATCATCGCCTGTCCCTGCGCCATGGGCCTTGCCACGCCGACCTCGATCATGGTCGGCACCGGCCGCGCCGCCGAAATGGGCGTGCTGTTCCGCCGCGGCGATGCGCTCCAGACGCTCCGGGATGCCGATGTGATCGCCGTCGACAAGACCGGCACCCTGACGCTCGGCAAGCCGAAACTGGTGCATTTTACCACGACAGAGGGCTTCGATGCGGATGAGGTGTTGCGCCTCGTCGCCTCGCTGGAGAACCATTCCGAACATCCGATTGCCGAAGCGATCGTCGAGGCTGCAAAACATGGCGGCCTGACGCTTGCCGATGCGGAAGGCTTCGAGGCGACCCCCGGTTTTGGTGTTGCGGCAACGGTTGACGGCCGCAGGGTGGAAGCGGGCGCGGACCGGTTCATGGCCAAGCTCGGTTACGATGTCGCGATGTTCGCAGACGATGCCGAGCGGCTGGGCAGGGAAGGGCAGTCGCCGCTTTACGCCGCCGTCGATGGCAGGCTGGCCGTGATCATTGCCGTTGCCGATCCGGTCAAGCAGACGACCCCGGAGGCGATTGCGGCGCTGCATGCGCTCGGCCTCAAGGTCACGATGATCACGGGTGACAATCGCCGCACCGCTGAAGCCATAGCCCGTCGGCTCGGCATTGACGAGGTGGTGGCGGAAGTTCTGCCCGACGGCAAGGTGGAGGCCGTCAAGAGGCTTGCTGCCGGCGGGCGACGTGTCGCCTTTGTCGGCGATGGCATCAACGATGCGCCGGCGCTGGCCGCCGCTGATGTCGGCCTTGCCATCGGCACGGGCACGGATGTCGCCATTGAAAGCGCCGATGTGGTGCTGATGTCCGGCGATTTGCGCGGCGTCGCCAACGCCATCGCGCTCTCCAAGGCCACGATCCGCAATATCGGCCAGAATCTGTTCTGGGCCTTCGCTTACAATGCCGCTCTCGTTCCCGTGGCGGCCGGAATATTGTATCCTGTCAACGGCGTTCTGCTGTCGCCTGTCCTTGCCGCCGGAGCTATGGCGCTTTCCAGCGTCTTCGTCTTGACGAATGCGCTGCGCCTGAAAAGCTTCCGCGCGCCGCTGGTGGACAGATCGTCCGGCATGCAGCTCGCAGCGGCCGAATAGGAGGCGGATATGATGACGCCCGGCAACACAATCTATCTGCCGCAGATCGGACGCAGCATCATGGCGGCGCAGGGTGAGACCGTGCTTCAGGCCGCATTGGCGGCAGGGGTTCCTTATCCGCATGGTTGTCGCATGGGCCGCTGCGGCGCCTGCAAGTCGCATCTCATTTCCGGCGAAATCGATCTCCTCAAGCATACGCCCTTCTCCCTGACCGAAGAGGAGAAAGCCGATGGCCTGACGCTCGCCTGCCGGGCCGTGCCGTTGAGCGACATGACGATTAGCTGGCTCGACGGGGCGGATGAGATCGCCGATATTCCGACCGGCCGCTTTGAGGGCGTGGTTGCGGAAGCGCTGGATGTGACGCACGATATCAAGCTCATCCGCATCCGGCTTGACGATCGCGGGCAGTTTACGTTCAAACCCGGACAATATGTGCGCCTGCTTTATCCCGATTGCTCGCCGCGCGATTATTCCATTGCCAGCAGGGTGGATGAGGAACTGATTGAATTCCACATCCGGCATGTTCCCGGCGGCTTGACGAGCGGCCGCATCTTTTCGCTCGCAAGCGCGGGTGACCCCGTCACGATAGTCGGGCCTTTCGGCTCTTCGTTCCTGCGGGAAAAACATTGCGGGCCGATCCTCGGCATTGCCGGCGGTTCGGGGCTCGCTCCCGTCAAGGCCGTTGTAGAGGCGGCGCTCGCAACGGGCCGCGAACGACCGGTTCATGTCTATTTCGGCGCGCGCGCCGAGCGTGATCTCTATATGCTCGACCGCTTCGGCGATCTTGCCGCGCGGCATGGCAATCTGAGTTTCGTTCCGGTTCTCTCGCATGAGGAACATGCCAATATCCGGTGCGGTTATGTCGGTGCGGCCGTGGCGGATGATTTCGACGATCTCGATGGCTGGAAAGCCTATATTGCAGGCCCGCCGGCCATGATCGAGGCGACGGTGCCGCAGCTTCTGGCGCGCGGCATGCGCACCGCCGACATTCATGCAGACGTGTTTTTCACCCCGGAAAGATAGGAGCAGGATCGATGAATATTGGCACAGCCGCCACCGCATCCGGTGTTTCTGCGAAGATGATCAGGCATTACGAGACAATCGGTCTGATCAAATCGGCAAACCGCACGGAGTCCGGATACAGGGTCTATACGGCCAATGATCTGGAAACGCTGCGTTTCATCCGGCGCGGACGCGATCTCGGTTTTTCCATCGAAAAGATCAGGCAGCTCATGACGCTCTGGCGCGATCCGGGCGGCGCCTCCTGCGATGTCAAACGCATCGTCATGGAACATGTCGTCGATCTGGAAGCGAAGATGCATACGCTTCGCGAGATGGCCGACACGCTGCGGAATCTCGCAAACTATTGCCCTGACAATGGTGAGCCGGATTGCCCGATCATCCATGATCTCGCCCATGCCGAAGATATCGATTTTACGACCGTGGCCATCGTGCCCAAGCGCACCGGAATGCTGAAGGGCACCTCCGGTCCGGTGATGGATCTACAGCGCCCGGTGAAATAAGCGGCCGTTTTCCTTTGGGAAACGGGCGTGGATTGCAGTGCAGACGCCAATTGTGGTGAAGGAGACCAAGCCATGTGGATACAGATAATACAGCGCTTCCTTATTCTGTGCCTGATGCTGGCGATCGTGTCCGTCATCGCGTTTCTTTTGCCCTATATGGCGGGCGGCGATCCGGCCCGCACCATTCTCATGTCGCGCATGCGAGATACGGCGCTCGATCCGCATGCGGTCGAGGCGCTCAGGGTCAGCCTCGGACTGGACCGCCCGCTCTATGTGCAATATTTCGCCTGGTTGTCGGGCGCGCTGCGGGGCGATCTCGGATTTTCCTTCACCAGCAGCCAGCCGGTCGCCGCCGAGCTTTTGCGGTCGCTCTGGGTGTCGGTGACGCTGGCGCTGACGGCGCTGGCGGTCGCGGTGGCTGTCGCCCTGCCGCTCGGCACTCTGGCGGCGATGCGTCCCGGCGGTCGGCTGGACAATTTCGCGACGCTGATGATCCAGACCTTCGTTGCAACGCCCGAATACTGGTTTGCGCCGATGTCGGCGCTGGTCTTCGCGCTCTATCTCGGCTGGCTGCCCTCGGCCGGATGGGATAGCTGGCGTTCGCTGGTGCTTCCTGCGCTGACCCTGACGCTGCGGCCGCTTGCCTATTTCACCCAGGTGACGCGTGCGGCAATGGCCGAAGTTCTGCGCGCGCCCTATATCACGGCGGCCCGCAGCCGCGGTCTCGGCATGCATGGCACGGTCATGCGCCACGGCATCCGCAACGGCTCGCTGCCGGTGGTCACCTTCTTCGCCCTGTGGCTTGCCGGCCTGCTTGGCGGATCGGTGGTCGTGGAAGTGATCTTCGCCATTCCCGGCATGGGCCGGCTTCTCTACGACGCCGTGGTCAATCGCGACATTCCGATGCTGCAGGGCGGTTTCATCTGCATCGTGGCGCTCTCCATCCTGATCAATACCCTGGCCGACAGCTTTTATGTCCTGATCAATCCAGCAATGCGAGGTCACCATGACCATTAGCCACTTCCCGAGCGCGCCTGCCGCCGCCATGCCGATGACCACGCCCAAGCGCCCTTCGAACCTCGCCCGGTTCACGGATTTCATCCGCCGCCGGCACTGGACCTTCTATGCGGGATCGGCGATTTTTCTCGTCATCATCCTGCTGCTGGTGATCGCGCCGTGGATTTCGCCCTATGATCCGGCAAAGCAGAGCCTTCGGCTCAGGCTCAATGCGCCGAGCGCCGCCTATTGGCTGGGGACGGACCATCTCGGGCGCGATGTCTTGAGCCGGCTGTTGATCGGCGGCCGCTTCACGGTCACGATTGCCGCCATCACCGTCATTCTGTCGGTGGTGATCGGAACCTTCATCGGCATCATCAGCGGCCGCAGCCGTGGCATTCTCGACGAAGTGCTGATGCGCATCGTGGACCTGCTCATCGCCATACCGGACGTGGTGATCGCGATTTTCCTCGTCGCCATTTTCGGTCCGGGATATGGCACGCTGATCGCGTCGCTGACCATCGTTGGCTGGACACCTTTTGCGCGGCTGGCGCGGGGACTGACGCTCTCGATCAATTCCCGCGAATATATCCGCGCGGCAGAGGTGCTCGGTTGCACACGGCGCTTCATCATCTTCCGGCATATCATTCCCAACACGATCTGGCCCATTGCGGCCGTGGCGTTCCTGCGCTTTGGCCACAAGCTGATCACGGTGGGCGGATTGTCGTTTCTGGGCCTCGGCGTACAGCCGCCGGCCGCCGACTGGGCGCTGATGCTGGCCGATGCGCAGGCCTACGCGGAGCGGATGCCCGTTCTCGTCATCGCACCGGGTCTGGCGATTTTCCTGGCGGCGCTGAGCGTGACGTGGATCGGCCATGGCCTGAACCTGGAAACGAAGAAAACCAACGGTCATTGACGCCTGGAAACGGGCAATGGTCGATTTGACGATTGTCAAACATAGATGACGCAACGGAACCGGAAGGAGAGTAATATCGTCTGAAGCCGCATGAAGAATACGCAATGCCTCCGATTCAATAAAAATAAGGGGAACTCTTATGAATATCGAAGGACAAACGCTTGCCAAAACGGCCATGTCCCCTGAATGCGCACCGCTTCTGGAGATAGAGGACCTGCACGTTTCCGTGCCGGCGCAAAATGGCCGCAAGTTTGTTATTTCGGGCCTGACGCTTTCCGTCAACGCCGGAGAAGTCGTCGCTCTCGTCGGCGAATCCGGGTCGGGCAAGAGCATGACGGCGCTGTCGCTGATGCGGCTTTTGCCGCAGGGTGCTGAAATCAATTCCGGCCGCATTTCCTTTGCCGGGCGCGACATTCTCGCTCTTTCATCTTCCGAACTCGATGCGCTGCGCGGCGCCGATATCAGCATGCTGTTCCAGCAGCCGCAGGCCATGCTCGACCCGACCAGCCGCGTGAGGACGCAGGTGGCGGAGCCGCTCTGGATTCACCGTAAAATGAGCCGGCACGCCGCACTTAACCGGGTCGTCGGCCTTCTGTCGGATGTCGGCATTCCCGATCCGTCGGCGCGGGCGCAGTGCTTCGCGCATGAGCTTTCCGGCGGCATGGCGCAACGTGTGATGATTGCGGCCGCACTCTCCGGCAATCCGCAGCTGCTGATCGCCGACGAACCGACGACGGCGCTTGATGTCACCGTTCAGGCACAAATCCTGCGCCTGCTCGACGACGAACGCCGCAAGCGCCGGCTTGCCACGCTGCTCATCACCCACGACCTCTCGGTCGTCGCCGCCTTCGCCGACCGGATCGCGGTCATGTATGCCGGCCGCATCGTCGAGGAAGGGCCGACCCAGGCGATCCTCAAGGCGCCGCAGCACCCCTATACCAAGGCGCTCATCAGCTGTTCGCTTTTGACCACCGACAGCGAGGGACAGTTGCTGACGATCCCCGGCTCCAGTGCGCAGGCCCATGACATGTCCTGCGGCTGCAGGTTTCATCCGCGCTGCGCTCTTGCCAATTCGGCAGGCATGAGCGGCCGCTGCATGGCCTCGGAACCGGATCTGAATGCCTTGCCCGAAGGGCGCAAGGCGCGGTGCTGGGCGGTTGGCCACGACCATGCCAACCACGATTATACCGGGCACGATCACACCGGTCACGATCATGCCAGCCACACGGTCTGCTGAGGGAGGGCGACGATGCTAGCGACAGCGACGACACAGACCCCGCCATCGGCGGAAAACGTCAAGCGGCCCTTTGTGGTCGCGAAGAATCTCTGCAAATATTATCCCATATCGGGCTTCGGTCACCGTGTGGTGAAATCCGTCGACGATGTTTCCCTGACGATCGGCGAGGGGGAAGTGCTCGGTCTCGTCGGTGAATCCGGATGCGGCAAAAGCACGGTTGCCGGGCTGATTACGCGGCTGACCCACGCAACGAAAGGCGAGGTCAGCATCGGGCAGAACGATATGCTGCACATGCAGGGCGAGGCGCTCCGGCGTATGCGCCGGGTCGTGCAACTGGTGTTTCAGGACCCTTATTCCGCACTCGATCCGCGCATGCGTATCGGCCAGAGCATGGAGGCGCCGCTTGCCCAGCATGGCATCGGCACGCGCGAGGAGCGCACGGCCCGGGTTTTCCGGATGCTGGAAGAGGTCGGCCTCGACGGCTCGTTTTACGATCGGTATCCGAGCCAGTGTTCCGGCGGCCAGTTGCAGCGCGTCGTCATCGGCCGCGCGCTGCTTCTCAATCCGAGCTTCCTTGTCTGCGACGAGCCGACATCGGCGCTCGACGCCTCGATGCGCACGCAGATACTGAACCTTCTGATGGACATGAAGCGCCGTCACGGTTTGACGGTTCTGATGATTTCCCACGATCTGCGCGTGGTGCGTTATCTCTGCGATCGCATCGCGGTGATGTATCTCGGACGTGTCGTTGAAATCGCCGACCGGGAGGAGCTTTTCCGGGCGCCGAAGCATCCCTATACCAAGGCTCTCATAGCATCGTCGATGCTGGACGAGACGGGGTTATATGCACCGGAGATGCTTCTGGACGGCGATCTGCCGAGCCCTCTCAATCCTCCCAACGGCTGCAAATTCCACACCCGCTGCAAATATGCGACCGGGATATGCGGCGAGGTGGAACCCGCTCTGGAAGGCGTGTCCGGCGAGCATTTCGCGCGCTGCCATCGCTGGCGGGAATGGGGCTGACGGACAACGCAGTTACAGTTTTCTGTTGCCGTAAAAACAGATGAATTGTGTGTTTGCGGATTAATATCGGAATAAAATTCCGAGTACAAAACGTAAAATAAATAATATTCGAATGGATTATCGAGAGATATCCATAGGGTATTCTTATTGCCTTTGTAATGATTGAGCGAAATTTCGTGAAAATATACGAATTGTGAGCGTTGTCACCAAAAATAAAAGGGGAATATTCTATGATGAAGCACGCACTTTTGGCGTCATACGCCATTGTGGTTTCGTTTGGAACGCATGCGGCAGAGGCCGCCACGATTACCTATGACGATAATTTCGGTGTGAAGACCGGCTGGCAGATGGCTTCCGACGATGCCTATCTCGGCTCGCGTGCGGGTTGTTTCGAAAGCCTGGTGCGTGTCGGTTATGACATGAAGCTGGAGCCAAGCCTCGCCGAGTCCTGGAAGCAGTCTGATCCCAAGGTGTGGGAATTCAAGCTGCGCAAGGGCGTCAAGTTCCAGAACGGCGAACCGCTCGATGCCAAGGCCGCGGTCAATGCACTCAGTAATCTCTTAAAAGCACCCGTGCCCGCCCGTGCCTTCTCTCCAAAGCTGATTGCCGCCGTCGAAGCTGGCGGCGATGACGTGGTGAAGATCACGACGATCGAACCCTCCGTGCTGCTGCCGGCGCAGATGGCAAGCCCCGCCACCTCCATCCTCGCTCCATCCGCCTATAAGGACGGCAAGGTCGATCCCATCGGAACCTGCACCGGACCTTTCAAGATCACCGAGGTCGATCCCAGCCAGCATATGGTTCTGACGGCCAATCACGACTATTGGGGCGGCATGCCGAAACTTTCCGGCGGCCGTGTCAATTTCGTGCCCGATGCCGACACACGCGCCACCCAGGTCCGAACCGGGGAAGCGCAGGTTTCGCGGCTCGTGCCGCCATGGACGGTCAAGACCATCGAATCCACCGATGGCGTCAAGGTCGCGCCAATCCCATCGCCGCGTATCACCGAGTTGCTGCTGAACAATTCAAAGCCGCCTTTTAACAATATCAAGGTGCGCCAGGCGATCCAGGCCGCTATCGATACGGGTGGTATCGCCGAGAGTATCTATGAAGGCGTGGTCAAGGGCGCGACCATGCCTTTTGCGGCCGGCGAACCGTGGGCTGCAAAGGAAACCAAACCCGCCTATGACGTGGAAAAAGCCAAGGATCTTCTGAAAGAGGCCGGCGTTGCACCCGGCAGCCTTAAGGTGACGCTCCTTGCCTACACCGCAAAGACCGAACTCAAGGACGTCGCGGCGATCATCCAGGCGCAGTTGCAGGAAATCGGCATCAAGGCCGATGTCCGCGTTGCCGATTACAGCGCCATCGAGCCCGACATGCTGGCCGGCAACTTCGACATGGCGCTGCTGTCTCGCGGTTACGCCACCGATGTCGCCGAACCGGCCGGTTTCCTGAATGCCGACTACACCTGCGGCGGCAGCTACAACATCTCGCATTATTGCAATGCGGAGACGGACAAGCTGATCAAATCCGCCTATTCGGCCAATGAACCCGTCAAGCGTTACGCCATTTACGGCGAAGCAGCGAAGAAGATCTATGACGAAGCCGTCTCCGTCTTCCTCATCCACGAAACCGTGTTCGATGCCTATTCGGCCAAGCTCGAAAATTACAAGCCGCATCCGCTGAACTATTTTGTCATGACCAAGGATCTGGCGACAAAGTAAGTTGGTGCGATGGTGCTGATTGAGAGGGACCCGGCTCGCGAGAGCCGGGTCTTTTTTGTGATGAGGCCCTTGAACCTCTCCTTCGTCATTCCGGCCCAAGGCCCGAATGACGGTGGAGGGGAGCATCACGAATACAATAAATATCGTGCCTAGACCCACCGGAAGGGGTCAGACAGGTTCACGAGGCCGGTGTGACGGCAGGTGGATGATTCGCTTCATTAAACTGGAAAAATCTCCTCCGTCATCCCTGATTGAAAGGGATAGGGCGTTCGCCATCGGGGAGGAAAGAGGGACGGATGCCGTCCAAAACCCGTCACATAATGTAGCGTGAAGCGGGGCAGATGGGGCGATCCGGCGGCTGCAGGGATGAAGCGCCGCCGGTATCTCTTCGGATCAGGCGCGCGCTTCCGGCGTATAGCCCGCAGCGGTGATGATTTCAGCAATACGTGCCGCATCGGAGACGCCGCCAACCACGACCGTGCGGCTTGCCGGATCGGCATGCACGGCAGCGCCGGGAACGGTCTTTTCGATCGCGCCCTTGATCACTCCGGCGCAGTGACCGCAGGTCATGTCTTCAACGTGAAAAGAAAGGTCTGCATCAACCGGTACCGTGGTGGTTTCGGCGTGATGCTGGTGAGCGGTGCACATAGGCGGTTCTCCATGGTTTGGAATTCTAACAGGAGGAGCCTGGACTATTCCAACGTGGGAAGGTCAAGCGCTTTATTCGCCGGCGCTCAACAAGTATGCCGCGACATCAGCTGCGCCAGAAGATCGGCATCAGCAGCACCAGAACCGTCAGGATTTCCAGACGTCCGAGCAGCATCAGGACAGAGAGGAGATAAAGCGCGGGATCGCTGATGGTGGAGAAATTGCCCGCCGGGCCGATGATCGGGCCGATGCCGGGTCCGACATTGGCGAGCGAGGTCGCAACGGCCGAGGTGGCAGTCAGGAAATCGTAACCCATCAGGCTCATGGCGAGGCTGCCGGCGATCCACAGCGCGATGAAGCAGCTGACGAACAGGAAGATCGTCCGGATGGTATCGGGATCGACCACCTGCTGGCCGTAACGCACCGAATAGACCGCGTTCGGATAGATCAGCTTCTTCAGCCCGGCGCGCACCACGTTGAACATGATGAGAAAACGATAGGCCTTGATACCGCCCGCCGTCGAGCCGGAACAGCCGCCCATGAAGGTGGCGAAAAAGGCGACGACGACGACGAAAGGCCCCCAGAGCGTATAATCGTCGCTGGCAAAGCCGCCGGTCGAAAGGATCGAGGTCATATTGAAGAAGGAATGGCTGAGCGCGTCATCCAGCGGCACACCGTTCCTGAAATGATGGTAGACTCCAACCGCAATCGAGATCGCACAGAGATAACCGAGGAAAACGGCGATCTGCGGGTCGCGCAGCGTCTCCAGCCGCCGGCGTACGGCCAGCAGGATCATGACCGAGAAGGGCAGGCTGCCGAAGATCAGAAAGATGGTGGCGATCCACAGCAGCGCCGTATTGTTGAAATAGGCGAACGACGCGTCATGGGTGGAAAAACCGCCGGTCGCGACCGTCGACATGGCATGGTTCAGCGCATCGAAATGCGACATGCCGGCAAAATCGTAAGCGATCGTACAGGCAAGCGTCATGATGATGTAAATGGCCACAAAAGCCCGGGTGAAGCTCGCGAGCCGCGCAAAAGGCCGGTCGTTGCCGGTGTCGGAAGATTCCATGCGGAAGAAGGTCATGCCGCCGACACGCAGCAGCGGCAGGATGAAGAGGCCCAGCGCCACGATACCGATACCGCCAAGCCAGCACAGCAGCGAACGCCACAGAAGGATGCCCTGCGGCGCGTTGTCGAGACCGGCAATGGCTGTAGACCCCGTCGTCGTAATCGCGGAAACGGATTCGAACAGCGCCTGGCCGAGCGTCAGGTTGAGTTCGGACAGGTAAAGCGGAACCGCGCCGACAATGGAAAACACCAGCCAGAGCAGGTTGACGAGCAGAAAGCCGAAACGTTTGTTGAAGGCCGCAATCGGACCGCGCGTCGCCAGCGCGCAGGCAAGCGCAAAGCCCCCGCACATGAAACCCGACAGCGCAAACACCATCCAGTCGTCATTGCCGTAATAAAGATCGGTGAGCGCCGGCAGGAACATGGCCGTCGCCATGTAAAGCCCGAAGATGGACGCCACATATATGACCGAGCGCAGAAGGTTGCTGTTCAAGAAATGAAACCCGGAGTTTGTTGCCGCGCTGAAATGAGTCTTTGTCTCGGACGTCTTCCTATGGCATAGCGGGTGCCATTATGAATTTCAATGGATTGACTATCGTGGACAAGCAGCTTGTGGAAGCAGCGCGGCGAGAAGTGCGGGAAATATTCCCGGAAACGCCGTTGCAGTTGAATGAACATCTCAGCCGTCGATATGGCGCGTCGATTTGGCTGAAGCGTGAGGATCTGTCCCCGGTTCGTTCCTACAAGATTAGAGGCGCATTCAACTTCCTGCGCAAGGCGGTGGCCAAGGCCGGCAAAGGCAAGGTTTTCGTCTGCGCTTCGGCCGGAAACCATGCGCAGGGCTTTGCTTTCGCCTGCCGTCATTTCGGTGTTCAAGGCGTTGTTTTCATGCCGGTGACGACACCGCAGCAGAAGATCGAAAAGACCCGCATCTTCGGCGGCGAATTCATCAGCATCCGTCTGGTGGGCGATATATTCGACCAGTGTTATGCCGCCGCCCGCAAATATGTTGAGGACAATGACGGCTACATGGTGCCGCCCTTCGACCATGAGGACATCATCGAAGGCCAGGCGACGGTCGCCGCGGAAATCATGGATCAGCTTCCGGAAGGCACGAAGCCGGATATCGTCGTCATGCCCGTTGGCGGCGGCGGTCTTTCTGCCGGTCTATCGGGCTTTCTGGCCGGCACGGTCCGCAAGGAGAACTTCGTGTTCTGCGAGCCGGAAGGGGCGCCGAGCCTGAAGAAAAGCCTCGAACGCGGCGAACCGGTGACGCTGAACAAGGTCGATAATTTCGTCGACGGCGCCGCCGTTGCCCGCATCGGCGACCTGAACTTCAAGGCCCTGAAGGATTTTCCGGCCGAGCAGGTCATGCTCATCCCGGAAAACGCCATCTGCGTGACGATCATCGAGATGCTGAATCTCGAAGGCGTGGTGCTGGAGCCGGCCGGCGCGCTGGCAATTACCGCACTGGAAAAGCTCGGCCGCGAGAGGCTGGAAGGCAAGACGGTCATCGCCGTGGTTTCCGGCGGCAATTTCGATTTCGAGCGCCTGCCGGATGTGAAGGAACGCGCCATGCGTTATACGGGCGTGAAGAAATACTTCATTCTGCGCCTGCCGCAGCGCCCCGGCGCGCTGCGCGATTTCCTCAACCTGCTCGGTCCGGATGACGATATCGCCCGTTTCGAATATCTGAAGAAATCGGCCCGCAATTTCGGTTCGATCCTGATCGGTATCGAAACCAGCGCGAAGGAGAATTTCGCCGGCCTGCTGGAACGTTTCGAAGCCGCTGGTCTCGGTTATGAGGACATCACCGAAAACGACATCCTGTCGAACCTGATCATCTGATCGGGGGAAGAGGCAGGGAAGGGCGGATCACCTCCGCCCTTCAAAACTGACATAGATTGAGGGAGTGAAAGCCATGGCATCGTTTTTTTCCAAAATCCTCTCGGCCTTCGGCTCCGGCCAGCCGTCCTCCGACGCGCCGCAGAAGACGGCCCAGGCGGAGCCGCATGCACATGGCGACTATCTGATCTATGCGACGCCGATCAAGGAAGGCGGCCAGTTCCGCCTGGCGGGCCGCATCGAAAAAAAGGCCGGCGATGAAGTGCTGGTGCATGAATTCGTGCGCGCCGACGTCTTCACCAGCATGGACGATGCGGTTGAGTTCACGATCCGCAAGGCAAAGCTCATCATCGACCAGAACGGCGCATCGCTTTTCCCAGGAAAATGATGACGCATTCTTGCCGCGGATATTAAGATTCCATTGTTTGCTTCGGCCTATCGTCTCTAGAGAGCATGGAGTCGCGCCAATCAACCCGCGCGATATGGATCGATAGGGCATGTGCCGATGCAATGGGCAAATCTGGCCCTCTTTCTGACGGAGGCCATCGTCTATTTTTCGGTAATGACGGCATTCCTTCATTACCGGCATATTCTCGGCATCGGTGTTTTTCTCACCGCGCTGGGCGTCATGCATTTTCTGGAGACCTATCTGGCGGCCGTCTTTTACGTGCAGCTGCCTTTCGGTGTGGCGTCGCCCGGCTCCTCGATCCTTTTTGCCGGCAAGCTGATGATGATCCTCATGCTCTATATGCGGGAGGACGCGGCGGTCGTTCGACAGCCGATCTACGGCCTGTTTCTCGGCAATATAGTGACCGTCATCATGGCGCAGATCATCCGTTTCCATCAGACGGTGGCGATCGTTCCCGGGCAGTCGGTCAGCACCGCATTTCTGGATGACATGGGCGTGTTGATGGTCTGGGGAACCAGCCTGCTTTATATAGACGCCATCGCCATCATCCTGTTTTACGAAAAACTGGGGCGTTATCTGCAGCGCCATATCGTACTGCGCTTTGCGATCTGCGGTGTCGTTATCCTGAGCTTCGATCAGGCGGGTTTTTATGGGGCGCTGCGATTGTTGTTCAACGCCCCTCTCGATGTCTTTTACGACGGCTGGAAGGCGAAGATGGCGGCAGTCGGCATCTATTCGCTGCTGTTTGCCACCTATCTCTGGCTGACATCGGCCAAGGGCCGCTTTCTGACACGCCGCAGCGTTGCCGATGTCTTTAACGATCTCACCTTCAGGGAACGTTACGAGGAGCTTCTGTCCCGCTCCGGACGCGATATGTTGACGGGCGTATCGGACCGCGCCCGCATGGAGCTCGATGCGCCCTCCGTCGTCGTTGAATGCCTGGAGAAAAAGCGGCCGGTCAGCGTGCTGATCGTCGATATCGATCATTTCAAGACCGTCAACGATACGTTCGGACACCTGCAGGGCGATGAGATCTTGCGGGAATTCGCCGCCGTCCTGAAGCGCGCCGTGCAGCCGCTGGGACATCTCTACCGCTTCGGCGGCGAGGAATTCGTGGCCCTCCTGCCGGCGATGACGCATGAAACGGCGCTGGCATTTTCGGATGGTCTCCGGGCCGCGATCCTTGCGGACCTGCAGCGGCCGGACGGTTCGCCGCTGACCGTCAGTATCGGCGTCGCCACCGCTTTCGAGGATGGACAGCTTTTCCGTGCGCTCCTATCGGAGGCCGACGCACGGCTCTATGCGGCAAAAAATAACGGCCGGGACCAGGTCCACGGCCGTTACGGAATGTGGGTCGGCTGATACCGGCAACCCTGGCCGGCATCGCCCAGACATTCGATGTGCCTCAGGCGGCCTGCGCCAGCTCGGCAACCTTGGCTTCAGCGGCAGCCACAGCCTTTTCGACGGCTTCCGGACCGAATGCCAGGCCTTCGACATAGATGACTTCCACATCGGTCATGCCCATGAAGCCGAGAACGGTCTTCAGGTAAGGAACGGCATGGTTCATCGAGACCGCCGGGCCTTCGGAGTAAACGCCGGCGGCAGCCAGAACGATGTAGACCTTCTTGCCGGTGGCGAGGCCGACCGGGCCGGTTTCGGTGTATTTGAAGGTCTGGCCGGCGCGGGCGACATTGTCGATCCACGACTTCAGGCCGGAATAAATGTTAAAATTGATGAGGCCGGTACCGATGACGACGGTATCGGCGGCCAGAAGCTCGGTCACCAGCTTGTCGGAATAATCGGCGGCAACCGCTTCTTCGGCGGTGCGCTGGTCGGGCGCCTTGCGGATGGCGGCGGTCTTGACGGTGTCGAGATGCGGGATCGGGTCAGCTGCGAGATCGCGGTGGACAAGGGTGTTGGAAGCCGACTTCGCCTTCAGCTTGTTTGCGAGTTCACCGGCAAACTTGTTGGAAACCGATTCGTCGCCACGCGGGCTGGAGGTGATGAGAAGAATGTTGGACATGGTCTTTCCTTGCATATGCGATGAATTGACGGGCGCCTTGGGAGGGCGGGAGAGCACGATGCCCTTCCTTTGCGCTCTATATGAAAAATTACTGCCATCAAGAAAACTGTGATAATGTGGAAGCAATCTATCGATGAAATGGATGGGACATGGACGCGAACCCGACCCTCGATCAATTGCAGGTGTTTTTGACGGTTGCCGAGACCGGCAGTTTTTCCGCCGCGTCACGGGCGCTCAATCGTGCCCAGTCGGTGGTCAGCTACACCATCGCCAATCTCGAGGCGCAGCTTGAAGTGACGCTGTTCGAGCGCAGCGGCGTGCGCCAGCCGAAGCTGACGGATGAAGGCCGCGCCATGCTGGAGGATGCAAGGCGCATCGTCGCCGGCCTGCAGGAGATGCGCGCCCGCGCCAAGGGGCTGAAGCAGGGGCTCGAGGCGGAACTCTCGGTCGCCATCAGCACCATGGTGCCGGCGGAGGCCATGGTGGCCGTGCTGAGGGATTTTCGCCAGCAATTCCCAACCGTCACCCTCAGCCTCAATGTCGGCGAGCTGGGCATGGTCATGGAGATGGTGCTCTCCCGCAAGGCAGGTATTGGCATCGGTGGGGCGATGCTGCGACAGGACGATGAACTCGTCGTCGAAAAGGTCGGCCATTCCTTCATGTTGCCGGTCGTTGCGTCGGATCACCCGCTCGCGCAGATCGAGCGGCCGCTGGGCCTTGCCGATGTGCGCGAGGAGGTTCAGCTTGTCGTCACCGATGCATCCGGCCTGACCAAGGGCCGCGATTTTAATGTCCTTTCCTACAAGACATGGCGGGTCAGCGACATCGCCACGAAATACCAGCTCATCAAGGGCGGTCTGGGTTGGGGCGGTCTGCCCGCATCGATCGTCCGTAACGACATCACCAATGGCAGCCTCAAGGCGCTTGAGCTCGAGGCCTATGAACAGGGCGAATATCCGCTCTTTGCGCTGCGGCGGGTCGATTCACCCGCTGGCCCCGCCGGCCAATGGCTTGCCGAAGCATTTCAGCAACGCCTCTCTGCCTGTCCGAACCATAAGGATTTCAACGGGATGCTTGCGGCGCACAAGCAGAGGACCATTTCTGTCGCCGCTGAGTGACATTGTCTAATTATATCTGGACCGAGCGGAGCCACCTTTCCCCGGGCGGGGAGAAGAAACGCGCGGCAACCTCGGCGCTATGCCAGCAAGGCCAATTGACGTGGGCGGGTCGCCTGCCTATACCTAAATCACGGTCAGCAGTTCACCGAGGCATCGCCGTCCCGCAAGGGAAGCTAAACCTGCATTTTTAAAGTTTGACAGCACTTATCCCGTGCCATGTCGGAAGCCGGCGATCAGCGACACCTTTTCGGAATGGCACTTGAGGTTAAGTCATGCCACGTTCGATCCTTTCCATTGATATCGCCGACCTCTCGACTTTCGCCAAATCCGTCCGCGAACAGATCGGCAGGCTGGACCGAAAGCCAAGCCATGTGGAGATGCTCAATCTTCTGAGCCGGGCTGCCGGGTTCCGAAATTTCCAGCATTTGCGAGCCTCACGCGAGCCATCCGATGACAGCGGACCTTCCCGGCCAGAGATGCTGCCGGCAGCTAATGAGGGCCGGGTGCTGAAGACCGTTCGTGTCTTCGATGCCGCCGGCCGCCTGACGCAATGGCCGGCCCGCCGCTCGCAGCAGGAACTGTGCCTCTGGTATCTATGGGCGAAAATTCCCGCCGGGCGGAGCTTTTCAGAGCGCGAATTCAGCAGCTTTCTGGATAGCCTGCACCTGTTCGGGGATGCGGCCATGCTGAGGCGCGACATGGTCGGCCTGAGGCTCATCCGCCGTAACCGCGATGGCAGCGATTATCGGCGCATCGAGCAGAAACCGCCATTGGAACTACCGCTTCTGCTGCGAGCGCTCGGTGGGCGCGATTGAGGGGATAGCCGTCGGTATTGCCGATAGTTTCCATCAAACTCGGCGTCATCCTCGGGCTTGTCCCGAGGATCTGCTACGGATTGATTTTGTTGACGTGGTTAGATCCTTGGGACAAGCCCAAGGATGACGGCAGAGCTTCACCCTGCCGCCAACAGCCGAAGGAGGCCGCAGCCCTCAAAGAACCAGACGGAACTTCGCGAAACCTTCCGCACCGTCGCCGGCATCCTCGATCTTTGCGCCCTTGATATCGGCCGCATAGTGGCGGCCCTTGGGGCCGGTCTCGAAGATCGCCGTGGTATCGGCCACCGGCGCGAAGGACCAGTTGGCATCCGCAGACGGGTTGATGGTGCCCTGATCGATGATATAGCGCACGATCACATCGCGGTTGGTGTCGGGGGCCACGAAGATCACCTTGTCGCCGGCGATATCGGGGAATTTGCCGCCGCCGCTGGCCCGGTAATTATTGGTCGCCACCACGAATTTCTGCTCGGGATCGATCGGCTTGCCTTCAAATTGCAGGTTGACGATGCGGTTGCTGTCCGGGTTGACGGCCTTGCCATCCTTGTCGAATTTCGCCGGTTTGGAAATGTCGATCTGATAGGTCACGCCGTCGATGACATCGAAATTATAGGACGGGAAGTCCGCATTCAGCAGCGGCGCATCCTTTGCGCCGGCCTCGACCGTGTTGAACATGCCGGCCGACATTTCCAGCCAGTTCTTCACCTGCGCGCCGTTGATCAGCACCGCCTGCACCGTGTTGGGGTAGAGGTAAAGATCGGCGACATTCTTGATGGCGATGTCACCGGCGGGGACATCGGTATAATAATCCGCACCGCCGCGACCGCCGGACTTGAAGGGGGCTGCCGCCGAAAGCACGGGCAGATCCTTGTATTGCCCTTCCTTCAGCATGTCCTTGATGTACCAGGTCTGGGCATTGGAGACGATCTGCACGGAAGGATCGTCGGCCACCAGCGCGAAATAGGAATAGAGCGGCGCGGAGGTCTTGCCGACGGGACGGCGCACATAGGCAAGGGCCGCCTCGTGATCGGCCTTGGCGGCGGCGAGGACTTCCGCCTTGTCCGTGAAATCGGCGACGACCTTGCGGTTTTCGTCGCGGTGGTAGATCGGCCGGGCTTCGGAGGTGAAGTCGACGATCTTCCAGCTCTTGCCGTCCTTTTCGAGCAGCAGGTCGATGAGACCCATATGCGAGCCCCAGAAACCGGCCATGACCGCCGGCTTGCCCATCAGCGTGCCCTTGACGGCATCCGCACCCTCGATGCCGTCCCAGGTCTTCGGACCGGGGAAAACCAGATGCTGGTGGCCGGTGAAGATCGCGTCGATGCCTTCGACACCCGCCAGATAAAGCGAGGCGTTTTCCATGCGCTCGGTCTGGCCCTTGCCGTCGATACCGGAATGGGAAAGGGCGATGACGATATCCGCACCTTCCTCCTTCATGACCGGAACCCAGGCTTTTGCCGCCTCGACGATATCGCGCGTCTGCGCCTTGCCCTCGAGGTTCTTGGAATCCCACATCATGATCTGCGGCGGCACGAAGCCGATAATGCCGACCTTGACCGGGCTCGTCACGCCGCCGCCGTCGCGGATCTGCTTTTCCAGAATGACATAGGGCTTGAAGAACAGCTCGTCGTTCTTCGGATCGGAAGCAAGCTGCCCCTTGGTGAGGTTGGCGCAAACATATGGGAAACCCGCACCCGCCAGCGTGTTCGACATATAGTCGAGACCGTAATTGAATTCGTGGTTGCCGAGCGTGCCGCAATCGTAACCCAGCACGTTCATGGCGTTGATCACGGGGTGCTTGTCGCCAGCCTTCATGCCGCGCTCATAGGCGATATAGTCGCCGAGCGGATTGCCCTGCAGGAAGTCGCCATTGTCCACCAGCATCGAGTTTCCGGCTTCGGCGCGGATGGTGTCTATGATCGAGGCGGTGCGCGCCAGTCCCATCGTGTCGTTCGGCTTGTCGGCGTAATAATCATAGGGAAAGACGTGAACATGGATATCGGTCGTTTCCATGATGCGCAGATGCGCCTGGTTGGCCGCCGCACGCGCAGCAAAAGGGTGCAGCATCACCAGCGCCGAGGAGGCTGCGATGCCGCCCAGAAGCGAACGCCGGGTAATGGGATGGAGAGCGAGAAGCGACGACATGGGAACTCCTTCGGATGAAGCTTGCTCTGTCTTGAAAATTGACAGGGTAGAAGCAATCGCAGAGGAGTCCATCACCAAAATGACAGGCCCGTGACAGATGGGCCGGTTTTCAACCGTTTGATAAATTTTTTATCACGGGAGTGCGGCGCAGGTGTCGCCGCACCGGAGAATGCGCATCCTACGTTCTGTGCATTGCTGCGCTCAGGATCAGCGGGCCAGCGTCGGTTTCACTTCCTCGTGGAAGAAGCGGAAATAGGAGGAGAGCTGCGCCAGCGTGTTGGTGGAAAGCTTGAGCTGCAGGCCGAGGCGGTTCATGTGCTGCCATTGCACGACGCCCTCGATGAAGCCGAGATCCTCACTCTGCACCTTGACCCGGCTGCCCTTGGCGGCGGCGAAAGGCCCATCCAGCTCGAGCGCCATTCCGGTGGCGGAAAGATCGACCACACGCCCTCTGGTCGACTGGCTGAAATAATGCACGGTCGCAAAAATCCTGGTCTTGCTGCGGGGCGCGGTCCGTGTCGCCATATTGAGGTTGTTTGTCATTTTGCTGCTCAAATCAATTGTTTCCGATACCTGCATCATGGCGCGGAAAACTTGAGAGCCATTTAGTTCTTCTCTTAAAATTGCATGTAATTGCCGATTATGCTGTGTCGATACGGCACTGATAGCAATTATTGCGGGCGGAGCGCACATGCACATAAGCGACATCCGCGCGTTCCAGAAGGTGTCGCGCGCGCGAAACGATCTCGTCTGTCGCCGTTACCGCGCCGGTGCCGTAGACGATGCGGTCATCGGCTCCATAACCGCGCACGATGTAATCGGGACTGTCCAGCATCGGCGGAATGGCCTGCGTCTGCGGGTAGCGCTCACAGGCGTCGGCATGCAGAAACACCGGCCCCGTTTCCGCATAGGGCTGCAGCGAGGGAAAGGGCCGGTAGGCGAGGATCAGCATCCGTTCGCCTTCGCCGATCTGACGCAGGCAGTGGCGACAGGGCATGTCGCCGGGAGAAACGGCCTTTTCCGGCGGATTGCCATAGGCGTCGGCGGCTCCCGCCCGGTAGGCTTCGGCTTGCCTGGCCGGCATTGCAGTGAAAACGAGATCGTTCATGGTAGAGACCTCCTGGGTTGGGATCGGCGTTGCTTCTTTGCAGCTATGGTCCCGAAACGGATCACTATCCACCCGATTCTTGACAGGCGATGCAACCAGCCCATTGCGTGACTCGTTAGCTTCGGGAATCAGTGACGCTCCTCGTTCCCGGAAGGTCTGATTTTATGTTCCGTCGTTTTCTGGCCGCCGTTCCGCTGGCTTTCGTTTCGTTGACGGCTCCGCTTGAGGCCGAGGCGCAGGTCGCCTCCGGTCTCGATGGTCTGTCCGACGAACAGCTTCAGCAGGCGGTCAATTTCGTCATCGGCAACGCGATCTTCTCGCTTTATCACGAGGGCGCGCGCATGCTGATCTCGGATTTCGGAGCGGCGGAGACGGCAAGTGTGCAGGCCCCGGCCGATCAACTGGCTGGCACGCTCATCCTCCAGGCCAACGAGGAATGGCTCGACACCGCGCTCGTCAATGCCACGGACAGCTGGTATCTGGCGCGTGAGGCGGAGACCTTGCCTGAGCATGAAGCCCCGGTCTTCTCCGCGCTGGTGCCCGACAGGAGCCGCGATCGCAACATGGCCTGCCTGATGGTCGGCCGCGACAAGGACGGTTATGGCGATCTGGCCGCCATGATGGGGCTCAACAATGCCGAATTCGACAAATGCGCCGCCGCCTATCCGGGAGTCGCTTCGGCCTGGGAGAATTTTCTGAGCTCCCACCGCAGCCAGACGCCTTCCAGATTCTCCGTCAGCTACGTGCCGCCGCGCGACCCGGAGCTTGAGCCCTACGCCATCATGATCAAGGAATCGAAGGTTCTCGATCTCATCAGCCGCAGTTTTAGCAGCTATGGCCTGAAGGGGGACGTCAAGTTGACGGCCAAATCCTGCGGCCGTCCCGACGTCTACTGGTCGGCGGAAAAGCGCGAGATCACCTATTGCTATGAACTCGGCAAGTTCCAGGCGGAACTGATTGCCGATCACCTGCTGAACACCGTCACGGAAGACAAGGGCGCTGCCGGCGGGCAAATCCCCACGGCCGCCGTCAATCTGGAACGGGAAATCTGAGGGCCGGACTGCCGGACGCTGGTAATCTGGCTTGCCGATATGGGAGGAGAGTGCCGTGCCGAAGATTGTCGTTCGCAATTTCGCCATCTCGCCTGACGGATACGGCGCGGGGCGAGAAGAGAGCAACTTTTCGAAGGGATGGGTTTGCCTGCACTTGGTTATCTCTGCACGGGAACCGTGGCCGGCGAGGGCGCTACCCATCTGACTATCGACAAAGCGTGAGTGCTGCGTCCCCTTCCGCCGTCATTTCTGTGAACAAGCACGGGAATGAGGCTAGTGAACCGGCGCCCCTCAGTTGCGCAGCGATATCTCCAGAAGCTCGGTATCGGCAAGCGGCTCCACCCAGGCCTCATAGGTGCCGACGGGCGAAAAGCCCATCATCTGGTAAAGCTGCAGCGCGCGCGGATGGTCGAGCGTGTTGGTGGTCACCGTCACCCGTTGCGGATTGTCCTGCCAGGCGGCGTAAAGCGCCTGCAACAGGAACCACTTGCCGACGCCTGCACCGATCGCCTCTTCCAGCAGCCCGAAATAGGACAGCTCGGTCACCTCGTCGCTCGCCTTGTTCAGTTCGAAGAAACCGGCGGGCGCACCGTTCATATAAAGAACCGTGACGCTGTTTTTCGGATCGCGCAGGATGGCGGAAAGCTCGGCATCGCTCATGCGCATGCGCTTTTGCCAGTGCCAGCGTTTCCCCACCCGCCAGTAAAGATAGCGGTAGAAATGCAGGGGAATATTGTTGACCCGCATCAGCGCTGTCTGGATGTTCACGGGAATCGGCAGGCTGACCTTCGGCGGAGCCGTCATTTCGAGCTGCGTAACATGCGCCTTCAGCGGTCCGTGCGACAGTGTGGGGATTGCATCCGCCGGACCGGTAACCACCGGCGTATCCTGCAATCCGCCCCATTCCGACCATGAGCCGTCGTAAAGCGAATTATCCTTGTGACCGAGCGATTCCAGCGCAAGCGTAATAACGGCGGCGGTGACGCCCGAGCCGCAACTGGTGACGACGGGCTTCGAAAGATCGATGCCGGCATCGGTCACCATCTTGCGGATGGCGGTGAGGTCCTTGAAATGGCCGTTTTCGGAAAAGGCCGTCGCAGGCAGGCTGCGCGCACCCGGCATGTGCCCGGAACGCATGCCGGCACGCGGCTCGGCCTCGTCGCCGGTAAAGCGTCCGGCGCCACGGGCATCGGCAATCTGTTTTTCGCCGCTGTCGACAATGCCCCGCATGGCGTCAAGCGAGGTTACGCGCTTTTCGTTGAAATCAGGCGTAAAGGTTGCCGGCTCGATTTCCGGCGTACCGGTTTCAAGCGGCCGGCCTTCGCGTTTCCAGCCATCAAGGCCGCCATCTAGCACATAGGCCTTGCGCACACCCATCACCCGCAGCATCCACCACACGCGCGGCGCGGAAAAGAAGCCGGGGCCATCGTAAACCACGATCGTATCGGTGTCGCTGAGGCCGAGCGCGCCTGCCTGTTCCGCGAAGAATTCCGGCGAGGGCAGGGAATGCGGCAGGCCGGTGGCATGATCGGCGATCTTGTCCTGATCGAAGAACACGGCGCCGGGCAGGTGACCCGCCGCATATTCTTCCGCACCGTTGCGCTTGTGCGCCGGCAGATACCAGGAGGCATCAACGACACGAAACCCGGCCGTGCCGAGCTGTTTTTCCACCCAGTCCGCCGAAACGACGAAACGGCTCTTATCCGTGCTCACGATGTCTCTCCCAATCTCAGGCAACAGCTTCAGGCGCGCCGAAACGAATGCGGAACCGCCTGTTCTCCTTGCCCTTCTTTTCTATCTTGGCAATGTGAATATCGCCCACTTCCTGCGTTTCGGAAACATGGGTGCCGCCGCAGGGTTGGCTGTCGATGCTGGAATTTTCGCCGATGCAGACGAGGCTGACGCGGCCGAGGCCCATCGGCGGGCGCACATTCTTGGATTTGACGATACCCGGATTGGCATGCAGTTCCTCGTCGGTGATCCATTGCAGGAAGACGGGATGGTTGGCTTTTACCAGCTCCATCAGCTTTGCCGTCACCTCATCCTTGTCGATGGTTTCCGACATGTCGAAATCGACACGCGATTCATCCTCGCCGACCGCCGCACCGGTAATCGGCCACTGGCAGACGACAGAGAGCAGATGACAGGCCGTGTGCATTCGCATCAGCTTGTAACGACGCGGCCAGTCCACATGCAGGGTGAGTTTTTCGCCGATATCAGGGGAAGGCTGGCCTTCGAGCGGCACATGGACGATCACGCTCTTGTCGGCACCGTTTCTAGTGATGCCGAGTTCGATGCGCGAACCATCGGCCCGCTCGAGAAACCCGCTATCGCCCGGCTGTCCGCCGGAGGTGGCGTAAAAGCAGGTCTGGTCCAGCTCTATGCCGCCATCCTCATGCACCGCCGTGACGATCGCTTCTGCGGTGGAAAGATAAAAATCGTCACGGAACAGGGCATTCACAGGCATTTCGGCATGTCCTCAAACGGTTTCGTACGGAACCGCAATCTCGCTTTTCGTCGCCAGCCACTGCGGGATCGGAAGTCCCTTGGAACGCAGGAAGTCCGGATTGAAAAGCTTCGACTGATAACGATTGCCGTAGTCGCACAGTATCGTCACGATTGTATGCCCCGGACCGAGCTCGCGGGCAAGGCGGATTGCGCCGGCGATGTTGATGCCGGAGGAGCCGCCGAGGCAAAGCCCTTCCTTCGTCACCAGATCGAACAGAACCGGCAGCGCCTCCGCATCGGAGACGCGGTAGGAAAAGTCAGGCGTAAAGCCTTCCAGATTGGCGGTGATGCGGCCCTGCCCAATGCCCTCGGTGATGGAAGAACCTTCGGACTTCAGGACGCCGTGCTTGTAGAATTCGTAAAGGGCCGCACCTTCAGGGTCGGCAAGGCCGATCTTGATGTCGGGGTTGAAATCGCGCAGGCCATCGGCCACGCCCGCAAGCGTCCCGCCGGAACCGACGGAGCATATGAAGCCGTCGACCTTGCCATCCGTCTGGTCCCAGATCTCCGGGGCAGTCGTTTCGATATGGGCCTGACGGTTGGCGATATTGTCGAACTGGTTGGCCCAGATCGCGCCGTTCTCATCCGTCGCGGCAAGCTGTTTGGCCAGCCGGCCGGAAACCTTCACGTAATTATTCGGGTTGGAATAGGGGGCGGCCGGAACTTCGACCAGCTTGGCGCCGAGAAGCTTCAGCGCATCCTTCTTTTCCTGGCTCTGCGTCTCGGGAATGACGATGACTGTCTTGTAGCCGAGTGCATTGGCGACCAGCGACAGACCGATGCCGGTATTGCCCGCAGTACCCTCCACGATGGTGCCGCCAGGTCGCAGCTGCCCGCGCCGTTCGGCGTCGCGGATGATATAGAGCGCGGCCCGATCCTTCACCGACTGGCCGGGATTGAGGAACTCCGCCTTGCCGAGGATTTCACACCCCGTCGCTTCAGAGGCGGCTTTCAGACGGATGAGCGGCGTGTTGCCGATGGCACTGAGCGCAGAGGAGTGAATGGTCATGATTGAGCCTTCTTGTCTGAGCGGAAATTAGGTGCCGTTATGTCCCGTTACAACCGCTTCAAGGCAAGAAATTATCTTCCCGGCTTTGGCTTAGCCACGCAAAATTTTGCCGATACCCAATTTTATGCGTTCTTCTTGACGTCGGCATAGGCCGCAAGCGCTCTTTCCCGCGCCTTTCCGTGGTCGATGATCGGCAGCGGATAGGTCTTGCCAAGTTCGATGCCCGCTTTCTTCAGCGCCTCTTTCGGTGCTTCGAACGGCTTGTGGATGTATTTCCGCTCGAGCTTTTCCAGCTCCGGTACGAAATGGCGCACATAATCGCCATCGGCGTCGAATTTTTCGCCCTGCAATATGGGGTTGAAGATGCGGAAAAACGGCGAGGCGTCCGCGCCCGAACCCGCCATCCATTGCCAGTTGGCGGCATTGGAGGCCGGGTCCGCATCGACAAGCGTGTCGCGGAACCATTTCTCGCCCTTGCGCCAGTCGATCAGCAGATGTTTGATGAGGAAGGACGCCACGATCATGCGCACCCGGTTGTGCATGGTGCCGTGTTTCCACAATTGCCGCATGCCGGCATCGACGATCGGATATCCCGTCATCCCACGGGTCCACGCCGTGAAGGATTTTTCATCGTCTCGCCAGCGGAAGGCGTCGAAACTGTCGTTCCAGTTCTTCTCGTCCAGTTCGGGAAAGTGAAACAGCAGGTGATAGCAGAATTCCCGCCAGACGATTTCCTTGCGAAAACGGCTGATATCGTTTGAGGCGATGTGTCGGGAAAGCCCCTTCGTCGCATGCCAGACGGTATAAGGCGATATTTCGCCGGACGCGAGATGCGGCGAAAGCAAAGAGGTTGCGTCCTTTGCCGGAAAGTCGCGGCCTTCTTCATAGCCCTTCAAAGCGCCATCGATGAAATCGTCGAGTTTTTCCCGCGCACCGCCTTCGCCGGGAGACCAAATGTCGCCGAAGTGTTTCGCCCAGTCCGGCTTGGTGGGTAAGAGTTTCCAATCGCCAGGCTTTTCCGATTTCGGCCACGTCTTCGGCGCCTTCAGACGCTTCGGTGCATCCGCCGGCGCATGCGGCTCCTCGCCGCCCTCCAGCGCCCGCCAGAAGGGCGTATAGACCCGGTAGGGACCGCCGGATTTCGTCTGCAGCCTCGATGGCTCATGCAGCAGATGGCCGGAAAAGCTGCGGACCGTCAGACCGTCATCCCGAAGCGTCTGTTTCAGCGTCCTGTCCGTCGCCATGCCGGCGGGATCGTATCGGCGGTTCCAGAATGCTGCCTCCGCACCGGTTTCCGATATCAGATGGCGCAACGTCTCGCCGGCGTCGCCGCTGAGAAGCACGAGGCGACTGCCGATTTTCTCCAGTGCGGCGGCGAGGGAGGTGAGGGAGTGATGAAGCCACCATTCCTGTGCGCCGCCCAGCGGGCCGCATGATTTTTCCCTGATATAGACGGGGATGACGGGGCCGCCATGTTCCACGGCGGCAAGCAGGGCGAGATTGTCCGAAAGGCGCAGGTCCTTGCGGAACCAGACGATGACGGGGGAGGCTGTTGTCGGCATGAAAGGACCCGGTTCACTTCCGCTTGAACGAGTGTTGAAACGCTTTGTTCCGCAAATCGGCTAGAATGGAAAGATGGAGGTGCATGGTTTTTCGAGGGTTATTTTTTCGCCCTTGAAACCGCTGATAAAGGGAACCAACTGGAGGAGCCGGCGTTTGTCGCGGGTTAATAGAGCATGGAAGTGCAATCAATGTTGCTGAATGACGTTAAGTGGGAAAAGCCCGTTACCATCTCCCTTGAAAACGGTGCTCCCCGGATTTTCAATGGCGTTTACGAAGCCTTCGATTTTCTCCAGCACGAATGGCCTGAGCGTGGCGACAAGGTGCATGAACAGGCGCTGCGCCTGTGCCGCGCCTCGCTGATGGGCGACGTGGCGGGGGAAATTGCCCGCACGGCCTTCGTTGCCGCCAGCCGGCAGGCGCAGTGCCTTGTGGAAGAGCCGGACAAAATCGCGTCCTGAACGGATTTTCGGAACTGATGTGTATAAGGCCACCCGCCAAAAACGGGTGGCCTTGTTTGTTGAGGAGCAGGAAACGGGTTGTTTCGAATGCGGGATATGGCATCGTGCATGCGAAAAAGCGGATGAGCGACGGCAATGAGCAACCACTACGGCTATATTGTTTTTCCCACAGCCCTCGGCCATTGCGGCCTTGCATGGGCGGGGCGGGGCATCGTGCGTTTGCAATTGCCCGGTTCTGATGCCGGCGAGACCGAAAAACTTCTCCAGAAGCGCCTGCCATCCGCCTCCATCGCCGTTCCCGAAACCCGCACGCGTGAGGTGATTGCAATGATCACCCGTTATTTCGGCGGCGAGGAGATCGATTTTACCGCCGTCGAACTCGATCTCGCCGGGCAGGAGCGGTTTTTCCTCGATGTTTACGCCGTTGCGCGGCAGATCGGCTGGGGCGACACGACGACCTATGGCGGCATCGTAAAAACGCTTGGTCTCGGCATGGAAAAGGCACGCGATGTCGGTCAGGCCATGGCGAAAAATCCGGTGCCGCTGATCATTCCCTGCCACCGGGTTCTCGCCGCCGGCGGCAGGCTTGGCGGCTTCTCCGCACCGGGAGGCACCACCACCAAATTGCGTATGCTGGATCTCGAAAATGCCGGCCGCAGCCGCACTGACGAGGCGCAGGGCAGCCTGTTTTGAAGCAATGACAGATCAGCGCACAGGAATAGGCGTCTGATTTCTGCCCATTTCTCGTCAAATTGTCGCTAAATTGTCACAATACACGGGCGCCCTCTAACATAAGGGCGAGACGTTTGAGAGTATCCGCGTTAATTCTATCGGTTGCCTTGTCTTTTACAGTCGTTGCATCGGCCTCCGCCGGCATGCTGAACCAGGCAGAAAAATACACCGGACTGCATGAGTCCAAGAACAACAAGAGCCTCAAGAACATTCTTGGCGCAAATCCCCGCAGCACCCCATGGTGCGGCCTTTTCCTGCATGCGGTCGCCAGCAAGGCCGGCCGGCAATCTCCCAAATCCTATGGATTTGCGAAGTCGTGGACATCCTTCGGTTATGCCGTGCCCGTCAGTCAAGCGAAGCCCGGCGATGTCGTCGTCATTCGCAACGGCCGTGGTTACCACGCCGGCATTTTGAAGAGCATGAGCGGCAAGACCGCCCAGATCCTCGGCGGCAACCAGTCCGGCCGGGTGCAGGTGTCGAACTTCAACCGCAAGGCCATCGTTTCGGTCCGCCGATAAATCCTCTGACATTTTTGACGGCATTTTTTGATAAAGGCGGGCTTTGACCCGCCTTTTCCATTTTTGGGCCTAGGGTTGCTCTCTGGTGCCAGGTGCTGCGTCGCGCTGGTCGTCGTCCTCAAGGTCTGTGGCGACGATGAAAGCGTCCTCGTGCTGCCTTGCAGCCTGCCGGCGCGCACGCAGGCTCATGCTCTCGTCCGGGTAAATCTCGCCATCTTTGGCTTTCAGCTCGCTGTCTGTTTCGAAACGCGCGACATCATCGTCCTCAATATCAAGCGGTTTGGTTTTCGGCTTCTGCGGGGTGGTCATGAAGCGATCTCCTGCTGGTTTCTGCAGGCCAAACGATCGGCGGACGATGACGGTTCCCTTTCTCGCGGAAATGCTCATTCGTCGCAGGCCAAGGCGGAACTAACTCTGGCTTTTTTTGTTTTTTCAATGGCACAATCAAAACCGGTGCAACGTAAACAGGGAGGTCCGTTATGAGCCATGACCGCGAAGCCGCAATCCGTGAAAAAGCGCGCGCAATATGGGAGAGGGAAGGAAGACCCGACGGGCATCATGAAAGACACTGGATCGAGGCGGAACGGGAGCTTTCCGCAGATGCGGAAGCGGCAAAGTCCAAAAGCGGAAATGGCGTGAAGAAGTCTGCTGCCGAAAAGGCGCCTGCGAAGAAGACGCCAGCGAAAAAGGCAACTCCGGCAAAGGCCAAATCGCCCGCGGTAAAATCGCTTGAGAAAGAGCGGAAATCTACGGACAAGAACAAGGAAGACGATCTCACCGAGAGCCTTGAGGAAAGTTTTCCGGCAAGCGATCCTCCGGCGCTGACCAACGCCACGAAGGCGACGAAGCGGGCGGTCAAGAAGAGCTGATCATTTGACGGCCGGATGATGGGGAAGTCACGACAATCCCCGAGAAGAACGGGGCGAATTGCAGCTGCACTTCGCTCTTCAAAACATGTTTTTGAGAGAAATGGCTCCCCGGGCCGGATTCGAACCGGCGACCTGTCGATTAACAGTCGAATGCTCTACCGCTGAGCTACCAGGGAACGTGCGCTGCTTGGCGCGGTGTGAGCGGGGTAATACAAATGCTTTTCCGATTTGCCAAGCGGTTTTTTCAAAAAAAACGCATTCCTCTTGTTTTATCCCTCCAGAGTCCCGATTTTCCGGGCTTATCGCCGGTGAAAAAATTATCCACAGGCCAGATGCAAAAGGGCAAGATGGAATGAAATTCGGTATCGACCACAGAACGCACCGCCTCCATGTCGGAAAATGGAGCCTTGCCATGCCGCGTTCGCGCGTCGGCAGGATTGCGACGGGCTCGGCGCTGGTGGTGGGCGGAACGCTGGGTTTCCTGCCCGTTCTCGGCTTCTGGATGATTCCACTCGGTCTT
The DNA here is from genome assembly GCF_027157905.1 of Agrobacterium sp. LMR679. Classification (NCBI taxonomy): domain Bacteria; kingdom Pseudomonadati; phylum Pseudomonadota; class Alphaproteobacteria; order Hyphomicrobiales; family Rhizobiaceae; genus Agrobacterium; species Agrobacterium sp. LMR679. Next base: position 2,317,862 of record NZ_JAPVOJ010000002.1, read on the forward strand.
ATCGTGCTTTCCCACGATTTGCCGGCGGTTCGCCGCCAGCGGCGACGGCTGGCGGTCTGGTGGGCATCGCGGCAGAACCGTCGCGACACCCGCAATGGCGGCGGGCAATAGGCCTTATGCGCCGATGGAGCTGCTGATGCCCTGGCCAGCCCAGAAGGCCGCATAGGCGAGCGCTGCGAAATAAATCGCCGTCAGGCCCAGAAACAGGTAGCCGCCAAGCACGGTGACGCCATCCCTCTGAATCATCCCGGCTGAAAAAAGCAGGATCGCGACGCCTGGAAGGGTGTTGGAGAAGGGAATGAAGCCGAGCGGCATCATCAGCAATACGCCCGCCGTCATCAGCGCAAGCCCGTTTATGCGGTTGGCGATGATGCCGGTCGTCAGCGCGGGAATGCGCGGGCGAATGAAACCGTCGAGCTTGGAGACGATGGCGACGCCTTTTTGAAGGGCTGGAACGAGCTTTGCCGTCTCCATCTGCCGGTCGAGGATTTTCGCCGGCAGCCATGGCAGGCGGTTGAGGGTGATTGCCAGGCTGACAAGGATGATCGCCGCACCAAAGACAGTGCTGACGCCGGGAATGGAAACCGGAATGAGAAAGGGCAGGGAGGCGATTGCGCAGATAAGCAAAAGGCCCTGTTCACCGATCGCTTCCATCAACTCGCGCAACGTGATCGTCTGACCCTGCAGCTTTCCTATCAGCTTCTCAAGCGTCGTGCTGAGCTTTTCAGACGTATCAGTGAATGCGAATTCGTTCGTCATGCGGCTTCCCGGAAGTTGTTTAACTCCGGGATTGATAACATCCATCCGGCCCGATGCCTATCGCCGATAGAAAAGGACCCTCATCACATTTGGTCGCGCGGTTTGCCTGGATCAGTGCGAAACCCAGTTGCTGTAGGCGCCCGCAAGAAGAACCACCAGCAGAATGACAAGTATGACCGGATTGATCGATGTAACGAAGTTTACATAGTCCATGATAACTTCCTCCTCTTTCCTCCACCTTTTATTCTACAGCAAAAAGGCGAGTTCATCTACCGCAGGGTGAAATTTCGCATTGCAACAACCGCCTTGCGGTGAGGGCTGGAAATGCTCGCCTTTATGATTTTTTGCGATGCAAAAATAAATTTTCCAACATTTGCCATTCTCTTGCGTTGTCTCTAATCCTCATTCGGGGTCGGTCTATCCGGCCCGCCGGCAACCGCATGAATCACCGCCGATATGCCTTGGCTCCCGCCTGCCTTCACTCCGCAACACTCTTCCCCGGAGACACGACATGCTGAAAAACATCTATGCCTGGACGATGGCGCTCGCCGCGCGCAAAACCGCCGTGTGGTGGCTGGCAATCGTGGCTTTCGTGGAAAGCTCCATCTTCGTCGTGCCTGCCGATGTGCTTTTCCTGCCCATGGTGCTGGCCAGGCCGAAAAAGGCGATGTTTTATGCGCTTGTGGCAACTGTCGCCTCGGTTCTCGGCGGCATCGCCGGCTGGTTCCTCGGCCACTATGCCTTTGAAAGCATCGCGCGGCCCATTCTCGAATTTTACGGCAAGCTCGACACCTTCGAGCATCTGAAGAACTCCGTGGATTACGAGACCATCGTTCTCCTGTTGGTGACATCGGGGCTCGCGCATCTGCCGCCGATCAAGGTCGTGACGATTCTTTCCGGCGCGGCCAATATCAGCCTTGGCCTGTTCATTCTTTCGGCGGTCGTCACGCGCGGCGCGCGCTTTTTCATCCTTGCCGGATTGCTGCAGAAATACGGGGAATCGGTGCGCCATTTCATCGAAAAACGCCTTGGCGCCATCACCGCGGCAGCGGCCGCCGCACTCATCGCGGTCTATGCGGTTTACGTTTTCGTGCGTTGATCAAGCGCAAATTTTCTACTCTTACAATACTGTCGCATAACTTTCAGCTTACTGTCAGAATCCGCCTGTATCGGTTCTCTCGTCGAATGAGGGAACCGTTTTATTATGACAAGATTCTGGAAGTGCTCCTTTTGGGGCATGGGTATTGCTGTGCTTGCGGCAGGCGGTTATCTCTACGCAATTCAGCTCCTGGGCAATTTTCACGAGGTTGTCGCGGGGCAGCTCTATCGCTCCAACCAGCCGAGCAATGAGCAGCTCGTCCGCTATACCAGGGACCACGGTATCAGGACGGTCATCAATCTGCGCGGCGCGAACGAATCCAAGGCCTGGTATCGCGATGAGGTCGAAACCGCCCGCGAGCTGGGACTTAATCATATCGATTTCGGCATGTCGGCAAGCCAGGAGCTCGACATGAACAGGGTCAACGAACTGGTCGCCATCATGCGCGATGCGCCGAAGCCCATTCTCATTCATTGCAAGGCAGGTGCGGACAGGACAGGCCTCGCCACCGCGCTCTATCTCAGCCGCGTGGCAAAGCTTGACGAGGAACAGGCGGAAAGCCAGCTGTCCTTCCGCTTCGGCCATATCGGCATTCCCTATCTCTCGGAAACTTACGCCATGGACCGGACCTGGGAGAACGCGGAAAAGATGCCCGTCGTCGACGATTTCGCTATCGCCTCCAATGAATATTGAGCAAAGGCTTCGAGCGGATGGTGTAGGCAACGGATGCCGGCGCCGCCTTTGTCTGGACATCCAGCGGGGCCTTAAGCTTGTCGCTTTGCCTTGGCAGCCTTTAGCCGACACGGTGTGGGGTGCCTTGTGCCTGAAGACCTAATCGATCATCTGGCTTGCCAGCATGTGTCAAGGTGCCCAAAAGACGGTGGCAGAGACAATTCTAATTCGGTCCCCCGCCCGGCGTCCATCCGCGCGTATATCCCTTTCCCATAATGGCGACCGCCAGGGAAAGCTGTTCCTGCAGATGCTCGATTTCGCCGAGAAGGGCTTCGACAGCCGCTTTCGCATCGCCGTCATGACACTGGATGACATATCCGGCTATGTCGTCAGGCCGTATGGGGGTGATTTTTTCAGCGTCGGACATATTGGATGACCTCTCTTTTGTTCACTAAATGTTCTAATTTTAGCGGAGAGTCAACAACGTAATGGACGTCGCCCTTTACAGTCCGGCACTGCGGAGTTGAACGTTAGTGGACAGAGGGATCCTCGCCATCCAGAAAGCTGCGAATCCCGTCTTTCTCACACGTGGCCAGGAATTCTTCCCAGGCGTCTTTGTCGGTCGCGAAGGGTTCGTCCCAGGTGGTGACATCGTCATGCTCGCTGATGACTTCGAGCGTCCAATCCTGCTGGGTGCCAGCGGGCCGGTAGATATCAACCAGAACCGTGATACCATCGTCTTCAAACTCGCCCGAGAATTCTGAGTGTTCTATTTTCGTTTTTTTGGCCATCTCGGCACACCTCATTCTCAGGCCTGGACAAACGTACAGCCGAATCCGGTCTTTTTAATTCGCGCATGGCGCGGTTACCAGATAGCTGAAACAAATATAGCCAGCTCTGGGGGAACTGGCTATCTATCTGATTTTAATGGTCGGAGCGGCGGGATTCGAACCCACGACCCCTTGACCCCCAGTCAAGTGCGCTACCGGGCTGCGCTACGCTCCGAACCTGAAAGCCGTTTATATATAAGCCTGTTAGGGCGCAAGCGGAAAATGGTCTTTTCATAAAAAAAGGAGCAAAGGGTGTGGATGGCGCATAGGGGCCGAAGCGGCCCGGATGGGCGGCCGTCAAACGCATGACACATCCTCTTTTCATCATTGCCGGAACAAGCCGCCCGCTTCGGCGTTCAATCGCAGCGGAATTGAAACTCAGGGAGACGAACTATGTCTGAACTCGTCGTTGTTGGTTTTGACGGAACGGAAGTGGCCGACAGGGTGCTTCTGAAGCTTGCAGGCCTCAAAAAGGAATATCTGGTCGATCTGGAAGATGCCGTGGTTGTCGTTCGCGACGAAGATGGCAAGGTGCATCTGAAACAGAGCGTCAATCTGACGGCGATCGGCGCAAGCTCCGGTTTCCTGTCCGGCGGTCTCTGGGGCGGCCTCGTCGGCCTGCTGTTCCTCAATCCGCTGGCGGGATTTGCCATCGGCGGCGCCATCGGTGCCGGCACGGGCGCTCTTGCGGGTTCGCTGACGGATTTCGGTATCGATGACGATTTCATCAAATCGCTCGGCGAGACCATTCCCAACGGTTCTTCGGCGCTGTTCGTGCTGATCCGCAAGGTGCAGCCGGAAAAGGTGCTGGCGGAATTCGAAGGCCTGCGCGGGCGGGTCATCAAGACGTCGCTGTCGCCGGCGCAGGAAGCGCAGTTGCAGAAGGCGCTTTCCGGCGGAGCCGAACCGGCTGCCGCGCCTGCCGTCTGAGCAGACGATGAAAGCGAGGCTGCGGCATGTTCCATGTCGCAGCCATCCGTTCAAGCATCGGGGAATTCGGCTTATACGGTCAAAGTGCCGTTTTTCGCCTGCGGCCAGGTGAGATAATAATAGCGGCTGCCGACGCTGCCGAAAAACGCGTTGTCGCCGGAAATGGTATCGACATAGGCGCCGGCTTCGCTTCTCGCATAGGCCGAGCCGTCGCGCTTGAGATGGTCTTTCAGAAAGTCGCTCCATCCCGTCATGGCTATATCCGTGGCCGGTCTGGAGGTGGTTTCTGTATCGGAGGCCACATCCCAGGCCTTGATTTGCGCACCCTCGGCGGGATCGGAGACGGTCAGCGTGCCGGCCGTCAAAGCCTCCAGCATGGCCTTGGCCTGCGAAGCCTTGTCCGGATCCGTGGTCAGTTCTTCCAGCGTCTCCTTCAGCTCCTTCATGAAATCGGCCCTGGTAATATCGCCGGAAGAAAGCTGGGTATCCGTGTCGTCGGTCTGCGTATCCTCGCTCTCGGTCTGGGCATATTGCGCCAGAAGCTGCGTGAGCCGCGTGTTGGTGGAAGACGAGGAGGAAGAGGTGTCCAGCCCGTAGGAATCGAGGAGAGACGTCCGCGTCGAGGAGGAGGATGTGGCGGCGGAATTGTCTTCCTGCTCCTTGATGGCCTTGAGGGCCAGTCTGGTGGCGGTGAGGCGTGTGGACAGGTCGATGGAGGAGACCATTGCGCTAGCTGTTTCCTTGATCGGGCGATACGCATCATTCGTATCGAACCGGCTCGGCGGGCATCGATCCCGCTTTTCGTCTCCTCTCATAAGAAGACCGGGCGAATCCCGGCCATGTTCGGCTTGGGATGCACCCGGTCTTAATGGCCGGACTTTGCGCGACGCTTGCGGATTAGTTCTCCTGAACGGAGACGCCGTTGGGGCCGATATTCATCTCGATCCCCTTCGGCTTGCTTTCCTCGTGCCAGACATAGATGCCAAGGCCTGCGATGACCACGATGAGCGCGCCGATGATGAGATAGAGATTATTGGTCTGCGTCATTAAGATGTCTCCCCGTTTGACAATCAGAATCCGGGGCTAAACGCATGAAATGGCGTAAGGTTCCGTAAGGGCAAGCGTTTTAGGCGGCACGCGTGCGGCGGCGCAGGCTTTCGCGTTTTTCAAGCGCCATGCATCCCCACAATATGCCGAGCAGCAGGAAGAAATGTCGCCAGTGGTCGGTATCGATGACGGCGCCGATCATCACATGCCCGACGAAGGTTACCCAGGAAATGATGAGGAACGGCTGCCAGGGCCGTGGCCGCAGCAGATGCCTGAAACCGGCGGCGATGGTCCAGCAGATCAACACGAGATAGATCACGAAACCGAACCAGCCATGCGTCGTCAGGCTCTTCAGCCAGATATTATGTTCGGCGGCGGGAAAGATATTGTCGAACACCATGGGGCCGATGCCGAGCGGGTGTTCCATGGCGAGCAGAAAACCGAGATAGTGGCGGGCAAAACGCCCGAGATGGCCGCCATCATAAGATTGTACCGCCGAAGCGCGGCTGGAGAACAGATCCGCCACCTGCTTGAACTGCAGCGCAATGATGACCGCCGCGACCATCAGCCCGGCGGCGACGAGAAACAGCACGAGAATCTTCAGGCGAAACGCAGCCGTGCGCTCCTTCAGCAGCATCACGAAGACGAGGAGGATGGTGGCGAACAGAAACAGGCCCCAGGCCGCGCGCGAGAACGACAGGAACACGGCAAGCGACAGAATGAGCAGCCCGGCGATCCGCCAGGGCGCATGCATCGCCTTGCCGGTGAGAAGGCCGTAAATGAGGTAAAGCGAGGGCGTCACCAGAAACGGGCCGAAAACATTCGGGTCCTGAAAGGCGCCCTTAGCGCGGTCGTAAAGGGTGAAGACCTCGAAACCCGGAATGGCGTGGAAATATCCGATGATGCCGAGCAGGGCGGTGATCAGCGCCGCCGCAAGCCAGGCCCGGAAAATCAAAAGCAGCCGCTGGTATTTGTCCTCGATGATCGCCGCATAAAAAACCGAGGTCAGCGCCAGAAAGGTCGAGACGGCGAGATAAAGCGGCCCCTCATCCAGATCGGCCATGGTGGTGAGCGAAAGATAACCGCCGACATTGAAGGCAAGCAGCAGGCACAGAAGCAGGACGACGGTGCGCGAAAGGCGGAGGCCGAGCAGGAACCACAGGGCCACCTGTCCCACCATCATCAGCTCATAGGGCGCCGGCTCGGAAATGACGAAACCGGAAAGGAACACGCCGAATGCGATGAAGAACGAACCGACGAGCCGCATGGCGGCCAGCGGCGCGTCGAAATCCGGTGCGTGCTGGTAGCCGGTGTGGGTCAATAGGCGTTTTCCGATTTCAACAGCCGTATCGGCGTGAGGAACAGGATTTTCAGATCGAGGAACAGCGACCAGTTCTCGATGTAGTAGAGATCGTATTCGGTGCGGAACTTGATCTTGTCGCCATGGTCGATCTCGCCGCGCCAGCCGTTGATCTGCGCCCAGCCGGTGACACCGGGCTTGACCTTGTGGCGCGCGAAATAGTGCTCCACCACCTCGGTATATTTCAGGTCGCCCGTCTGGGCATGAACGGCATGCGGACGCGGCCCGACGAGAGAAAGATCGCCATAAAGAACGTTGAAAAGCTGCGGCAGCTCGTCCATCGAGGATTTGCGCAGGAAGCGGCCGACGGGCGTGACGCGCGGGTCATTCTTCGTCACGGCCTTTTTCGCGGTCGGATCGCTGAGTTCCGTATACATGGAACGGAACTTCCAGACGTTGATCGTCTCATTGTTGAAACCGTGGCGCTTCTGCTTGAAAAGGACAGGGCCTTTCGAGGTTGTTTTCACGGCAATTCCCGCGCCCACCATCACCGGCCACAAAAGGGCGATGCCGATGAGGCTGAAGGTGATGTCGAACACCCGTTTCGCCACTGAATCCCAGTCGCGGATCGGCTTGTCGAACACATCGAGCATCGGCACCTTGCCGACATGGGAATAGGCGCGGGGGCGGAAACGCAATTTATTGGCATGCGCCGCGATGCGGATATCGACCGGCAGCACCCACAGCTTACGCAGAAGCTGGAGAATGCGCGCCTCGGCGCTGAGCGGCAGGGCGATGATCAGCATGTCCAGCTTCGTCAGGCGGGCAAATTCCACCAGCTCCGCGAAGGTGCCAAGCTTGGGATAACCGGCGACAACTTCGGGAGAACGGGCGCTTTTCCGGTCATCGAAGATCCCGCAGATGCGGATATCGTTATCGGACTGCTGCTCCAGCGAGCGGATGAGGTCCTTGGCGGTATCGCCGCCGCCGACGATGACGGCACGGCGTTCCATGACGCCGTTGCGGCCCCAGTGGCGAATGGCGAAGCCGAGGATCAGCCGTCCGGCGAAGATCGCCACCGCACCCGTTGCATACCAGATGCCGAAGGCCTGCCAGGAATGCAGCGCATCGGGAAAGAAGAGGAGAAGGAAACAGGCAATTCCCACGAAGGAGAGGCAGACGGCGCCCTGAATGCGGGCGAACATCTTCAGCGGCGTGCGCAGCGTCGGAAGCTGATAGCAGTCACCGGCCTGCAACAGAAACACGCAGAGCGCCGCCCCCAGCACGCCGCCGCCGAAAACCGACAGGAAGGTTTCGAGACCGCGATCGGCTGCTATGCCGTTGACGATGGCGGCGATGACGACGAGCATCGTGAATTCGAGAAGCCGCAATTGCCCGATCACCATGTTGGGCGAATGGTTGCCGGCGCGAAGCTGGTTGGCGATCTGCCGTGCAAGCGGATTGAGAACGACGGTTTCTGAGGCCGAAGCCCCGCCGGCTTCATGGTCGGAGAGTTTCTTGCGCAATGACGCCAGATCAAATTGCAGTCTGTCCTTGTCAGTCTTGGTCATTGCCTTGGTCCGCACCCTCCAGCGCATCGGCCTTAAAATCGCATTGGATTTTCGACCGGAACGATGCGCAACCTCAAAGTGGTAGAGCGCCCTTTGTGCATCCGAATGGACGCGCGGCGCTCTACGAGCAGAAAACTAGCCGAAACATGCTAAGAAACGTTTATGATGAGTTTCTACAGGACGGCCGGAATATACAATTAAAAATCGTGTTTTCGAAATGACTATCAGGTCGATAACAGGTCGCGATAGAGTTTCATCATCTCATCCGCCATGACCGGGGTTGAAAATTTCGCCTTGAAACTGTCCGGGCGAGGCATGATCCGCTGCGCCCAGCCGGCATCCTCGGCATCCTTGACCATGATCCGGGCCAGCGCATCGGCGTCGCCAGCCGGTACGAGCGCCTCGCTGTCTTCTCCAAGGACTTCGGGAATGCCGCCGACATGCGAGGCAATGACCGTTTTTCCCGCCGCAAGCGCTTCGAGCACGATATAGGGCATGGCTTCGGCGCGCGACGGCACCACCACTGTCGTTGCCAGTTCGAAGGCCTGCCTGGCGGGCATGGCCGCATGCATGGAAATCCGTCGGGAAAGCCCTGCCTTGTCGATCATAGCCGCATATTTGTCCCTGTCCGGTCCGTCGCCGACGATCACGCCGGTCATCGGCTGGCCGATGCTGCGTTCCATTTTTGCAAATGCCCTGATGAAGACATCCGGTCCCTTGAGGTCGCGCAACATGCCGATATAGAGAAAACGGGCGGCATCTTCGCGGGCGGGTACGGTCTCGAACTCGCTTTCCTGCACGCCGTTATAGATCATCGCGGTGCGGGTGCGTGGCCTGCCGACCTTGGCTTCGTAAGTCGCCTGCTCGAAATTGCAGACGAAACAGAGCGCATCGGTGAAGTGCTCCTGAAACCGCTCCAGCCGCAGGAAAAGCTGCCCCTTCAGGCTGTTTCGGGCGTAATGCAGGCTGCCGCCATGCGGTGAATAGAGGCGGGCTACGCGATACCTGTTCGCCCGCAGGAGTGAGCCGATCAGCCGGGCAAGAGCGCCACCCTTGGCGCTGTGCCCGTGCAGAATGTCCGGCCGCAAACTTTTGATGTGCCTGTATGACTTGTAGAGCGCCGGCAGATCGCCGGGGCTGATGGACCGCCGGATGGGCAGGCGGATGAGGCCAAGCTCCAGCATCGGGGTGATCTGTGCGAAAAGCCGTTCCTCATGCGCGCCGCCGGTGGAGCTGTCGCAGACGATGCCGACCTTGTGGCCCTGTTTCACATGTTCTTCGATGAGGTCGCGCACATGGCGGAAGACACCGCCCACGGGAGAGCGGAAGCAGTGAATGATGCGCAGGGGAGGGCCGTCATCCGACACGTTCGCCACTCCGTTTTCAGAAGAAGCGTTCACGCACATAGACGGTATCGCCGGCCAGAATGGGCGCGGTGATACCGATCCGGCCGGTCATCACCTCGGCATTGATCTTGCGGGTGATGTCGACATCGGCCTGATTGGCGCGCGGGGTGAAGCCGCCGGCAATGGCGATGGCGTTTTGCACGGTCATGCCCGGCACGTAGGAATATTGGCCGGGACGGCCGACTTCGCCCATGATGAAGACCGGGCGATAACGGTCGATCTCGATCGTCACGTCCGGATCGCGAAGATAACCCTGGCGCAGCTTGGCGGCGATGGCGGCTTCGAGCTGCGGCAGGGTCTTGCCGCGTGCCGGAACCTGGCCGACGAGCGGGAAGGCGACATAGCCGGCCTGATCGACCGTATAGGTATTGGTCAGCCCGGCCTGCTCGAACACGTTGATGCGCAGCCTGTCGCCGCTATCGACATGATAGGGTTGCAGGGCGGCCTCGTTGAAGGACCTCGGAGCGGGTTGATATGCCGCGCAGCCGGAAAGGGCCGTCAGAACGGCGAGCGTCAGTGCGGTGACATGTCGTGATCCGGCGAGCGGCATCTCATCTGGCTCCGAGTCGAACTTTGATCATTCTTATCGTTCTGTTAGGGTTAATGTGCGGTAAACGAGCAGCGCGAGCGTTGGTAATATCGGCTTTATTTCGTCGGATTCGCCGGGATTAACTGTTGTGTTACCGGCAAGACTTAAACTTCGCGAAAATTGACCATCTATATTTGAGCGCCCGAGGTTTGTCTCGGTTACGGAGCCCGCATGAACGGCGATCGCATTGACGACAGGGATGTGGATATCGATCTTGCGCAGCTTGCCGCGGCCATATGGCAGCGCAAGGGCCGGATTGCGGCGATCACGCTTCTGGCGGGAGGCGCCGCCTTCGTGATCTCAAGCATGATGTCGCCCGCCTACAAGGGCGAGGCGCGCGTGCTGATCGAATCCCGTGCGGCCTCCTTCGGCGCCTCGCAGCAGTCCAATGCGCCCGCTGAACCCGTGCTCGATGAATTGACCGTTTCCAGCCAGGTGCAGATTCTGCAATCGGTCGACCTTATCAAGCAGGTCGCCAAAGACATGAAGCTCTACGAGCTGGATGAGTTCGATCCGGAAGCCCATCCTTCGCTCATCTCGCAGCTCCTGGTCGCCGTCGGCGTCAAGAAGGACCCGCTTCAGGTGCTGCCCGAAGAGCGGGTGCTGAAGGCCTTCCGGGAAAAGCTGCAGGTCTATCAGGTCGAAAGCTCGCGCGTCATCACGGTCGAATTTTCCTCGCAGGATCCGAAACTCGCCGCCGCCATCCCCAATGAGATGATGAAGGCCTATATCGCCCTGCAAAGCGGCGCGAAGCTGGATACAAGCACGGAAGCGGCGCGCTGGCTGGAGCCGGAAATCGCCAATCTGCGCGAAAAGGTGCGCGAGGCCGACAGGAAGGTCGCGGATTACCGCGCCTCCTCCGATCTTCTCTCGGCGGGGCAGGGCGAAACGCTTGCCACCCGCCAGCTCGGCGATATCTCCACCGAACTCGGCCGTATCCGCGGAGAGCGCGCCAATGCGGAGGCGCGGGCGGAAGGCGTGCGCAGCGCGCTTGCAAGCGGCCGCCCGCTCGATACTTTTCCCGATGTCGTCAGTTCCCCGACGATCCAGAGGCTGAAGGAAAACGAAACGACGATCCGCAGCCAGATTTCCGATCTCTCGTCCTCGCTGCTGGAAGGCCATCCGCGCATCCGCGCGCTGCGCAACCAGCTCGACGGCATACAGCGGCAGATTCAGGAAGAAACCCGCAAGGTGCTGGCAAGTCTCGAAAACGAGGCCAATGTTTCGCGCCTGCGGGAACGGCAGCTGGTCCAGCAGCTGAACATGCTGAAATCGGAAAGCGTGCGTGCGGGCGAACAGCAGGTCGGTCTCAACGATCTGGAGCGGGAAGCCTCGGCGCAAAGGCAGCTTCTGGAAACCTATCTTGCCCGTTACCGCGAAGCAACATCGCGCGCCGGCTCGGTGGATTCCACGCCGGCCGATGCACGCGTCATCTCGACGGCGGTGGAGCCGCGCGAACCCTATTTCCCGAAGACCGGCGCTATCACCATCGTCGTGACGCTGGCGGCCTTTCTTCTGTCCTGCATCGTCGTCATGCTGGTGGAGCTTTTCACCGGCCGGGCTTTGAAGCCGATGGGCAGAAACCAGGTTTCGCCGCTCTCCGATCCGCCATCTCCTTCGCGCGCTCCAGCCGATCCGGACAAGACCACGGAGGTGCCGGAACAGCCTGTAGCGGCGCGCCATGAAACCATGCAGCCTGCTGCGCGGGCCATGCCGGTTGCGGCATACCAGCCCGTTGCCGAAGAGGAAGAACGGCATGTACCGGCCGTTGCCGCTGCTGCTGCCATACCGGCCTTGCCGGTGGAGGATGTCGCGGCTGCGAAAGAGGAGGCAGTGGAAGAGGAAGTCGACACCGATGACGATTTCTCCATCGACGCGGTCGCAGGTTTCCTCGCCACCCGTGTTGCCAAACCGGTCGCCGCAATCGTGTCGCCGGCCGGTGATAGCGGCTCGACCACGTCCGTCATGCTGGCGCGCGCTTTGTCCGAAATGGGCCGTTCGGTCGTTCTCGTCGACATGACGGCATCTGCCTGTCCGACGCGTTTGATGGCGCCGGAAGCCGGGCTTCCCGGTGTCATGGACCTTCTGGCGGGCGCGGCCGCCTTCGGTGAAACCATTCACGGCGACCGCCTGTCCGACGCCCATATCGTGCCGCGCGGCAATGCGCAGCCGCGTGAGGCCATGCGTGCGATAGACCGTTTGACGATGATCCTCGGCGCACTCTCCGACGCTTATGATACCGTCCTCGTCGAATGCGGCGCGGTGCAGATTTCGAGCCTCGGGAAAATGCTGCGCAACCTGCCGGCGGAAATCATCGTCTCGGTTCCCGGCAAGGATAGCGAATTGTTGGAAAAGACGCTCGGTGACCTGGTTGCTGAGGGCTATGAACAGGCATTGCCGATGACCGGCATGCGCAAGCCGGACCATCTGAGCGCGGCCTGAGGTGCGGCAAGACCCTGCTCAGTCGGTGGCGGTGTCCATCTTCGAGCGTCCGGCGCGAAAACGCTGAATCAGCGCATAAAGCGCCGGATTGGATTTGATCAGGCTCTTCGTCCGGGCGATGGCGACATAGGCCGAGGCCGCAACACGACCCTTCAACGTCACCGGCAGGAATATATCGTGCTGCACGGTGAAAAGCGGGCACCAGCTGCGTTTGTAGAGCTGGTCGCCGACGCCGAAATCGAAGATTGCCGCCTTTTCGCGGCATGCCCTTTCGATCATTAGCCAGAACAGCAATTCACCGGGGCTGAGTTCCGAAACGGATTCATCGATCGAACCGAACTGGCAGATGATGTGATCCTGCTTGCGCGAAAGGCCGGCTATCGCGGCGATGACGCCCTCGCTTTCGCCATGCAGGCGAATGGCATGCAACTCCAGCAGACTGTCCGTGCCCGTCTCGGGAAAATTGGCCAGATCGTAGAAGAAATCCCGCACCGATTGATCCCGAAACACATCCGGAATGCCCTGCGAGGCGAAACGGGCTGCTTTCTGGCGGAAAAATGCCTGCAACAATTCGCATTTTTCCTGTGGCGACCGTGCGATCACATGGCTGTAACCGCCCATTTCCTCTGCCCTTCGGCTCTGGATGCGGAATTTCTTCCGTCGCCTCTTGGCATTGACCTGCCGAAGCGTGGCCTCGAAACTTTCGAACAGGGGAAGCTGGAAGGCCGGATTCTGGTTTTCGACGGAAGCAAGATGCGAGAGGGGATTGGTCCTGTCGCGCCACGTCAGGGGTATGTTCTGCAACGCCAGAATATCGGCCCGGCCATGCAGCAGCTTCCGCGCTTCGCGGGCAATCGCTGCTGCGATTTCCTGTCCGGCCTGTTCGGCAAAGGAAGGGTCGAAAAGCCCCGTATTGATATTGTTGAAACGGCCGCCGGGAAAACGCGCCTTGCGGATACCGCCTTCCAGTACGATTTCGAGCGGCAGCAGAAAGATCGTCTTGCCGCCCTGCCGGCCGCGAAGCGTCAGGAGCGCGCTATCCTGCGTTTGCGCCCAGATGGAGCACCAGCCGAAACCCTGATGCAGTGAGTTGAGCGGGTCGTTTTCCAGCCGCTCCCAGTCGGCACGGATGGTGGAGGCGTCATCGACCAGATCGATCAACAGACGATCAGCGCCCCGCCGCTCGTTTTGCACGGCGGTCGGTGCTTGCTCGTCGCTGACAAAGACCGGCCCCTCAGCCGCCATCCACTCTCTCCGGTTGTTTCGGTCGGACTATATCGCTGAGCGGCAAACAATCGGTTTATAAAATTGCGACCTCAGGGTGTCATGCAATGGTCGGCGCTTAACCCTGCTTTTTGGGTCCGGCCATCCATTTGATGATCAGCATCGCCGGCAGAACCCACAGGATTCCGGTCAGCACGAAATAAGCGAGATGCACCCACCAGGGCGATTGCGCCAGCGCCGCCGATGCAATGGCCGTCGCCACCACGGCGTAAACGACGACGAGGCAGATGATGACGATGGTGCCGATAAGCGATCTGAGGCGAGGGTGCATGAAGTCTTCCGTCATTGAGTATCTGCGAGGGACTATAGCGCCGCGACCGGATGCCGCAAACCCTGAGGCCTTGTTTTGTGGTGCCGGTTGGGGCTAATCAACATGACTGTATGATGGAGACCTGAAAGATGCGTTCGAGCGGCATGACGATGGCAAATGGTTCTGCGGAAATGGTGGTGGAGGCTGCCCTGCAGAAACAGGAGAAGGACCGCCGCCTGCTGCGCATCTGGCTGCGCGTCGTGCTCTTCACGCTCTTCTGTCTGGTCCTCGTCGGCGGCGCCACGCGGCTTACCGAATCCGGCCTGTCGATTACCGAATGGAAGCCGATCCACGGCGCCATTCCGCCGCTTTCCGTCGCCGAATGGGAAGAGGAGTTCCAGCTTTACAAGCGCATTCCCCAATATCAGGAAATCAACAAGGGCATGTCGCTCGACGAGTTCAAGACGATTTTCTGGTGGGAATGGGCGCATCGCCTGCTTGCCCGCACCATCGGCCTCATCTTCGCTTTGCCGCTTGCTTTCTTCTGGCTCACCGGCCGCGTCGAAAAGCGCCAGCGCCTGCCGCTGGTCGGCCTTCTGGCGCTTGGCGGCTTTCAGGGCTTCATCGGCTGGTGGATGGTCTCTTCCGGTCTCGTCAACCGCACGGATGTTTCGCAATATCGCCTTGCCACGCATCTGACCATCGCCTGCCTCATCTTTGCGGGCTGCATGTGGATTTTGCGCGGATTGTCGCATCATTCCCCCGAGGCCGCCGACGAAAAGACGGGTAGGGGTTTTGCCGCGATGCTGACGGTGCTCTGTCTCTTCCAGATCTATCTCGGCGCATTGGTGGCGGGGCTGAATGCCGGCCTTTCCTATAATACCTGGCCGCTGATGGATGGCTCGCTGGTGCCGGGCGATCTCTTCCTGCAACAGCCGTGGTGGATCAACCTCTTTGAGAACCCCAAGACGGTGCAATTCGTCCACCGCCTCGGCGCCTACACGCTGTTTGCCGCCACGCTGTGGCATATGGTGTCTATGGCGCGCGCCTTGCCCAATACACCGCATGCTCGCCGCGCCGTGCTGTTCTTCGTGCTCGTCTCCATTCAGGCGGCGCTCGGCATCACCACGCTGCTCATGCATGTGGATATTCACGTCGCGCTCGCCCATCAGGGCATGGCGCTGATCGTGCTCGGTTTCGCCGTTGCCCACTGGCGCGGTTTCATCGGCGAATATCCGGCGCCCGTTGCGGTCGAAGTCAGGGACTGAAGCGGCTTAGAACTGCCCGAGCACCGTTTTGATGGTGGCCGCGACGGCGAGTTCGTTGTCGCGTTCCTCCGCATTGCCGTCCTCTTCGTGCCACGCGGCAGAAAGGCAGCCATAGGCGAAGGCATATTGCAGCAATAGCCGTTCGTCCCGTTGCAGCGCCTTCGCAAAAATCGCCGCCATGGAGGCGATGCGCGCCTCGCTGCGGGTGAGGTCGAAACGGTCGAGCGGATTGGAGAACATGTTGGCGACATCGAGCGCCGCATCGCCGATCAGGCCGGCCGGGTCGATGATGATCCAGCCGCGTTCACTGCGCATGATGTTTTCATGGTGCAGGTCGCCGTGCAGCGGCTTCACATCCCGCTGCCGGTCGATCAGTGCCTGCGCCAGCGTGGCCGCCTCGATATAGGGGCTGTCCATGCCGTCGGTACGGTCCTGTTCGGCCTTGCGGAACAGGCTCTCGAAATAGAGCGGCAGTGTCAGCAGGCTTGAAGGCGGCTGTTGCTGCGATGGTTGATGATATCTGAGCAGGACATCGGCGGCGATTTCCGTGGTGGCGTCGTCATTGCCGTCACGGAACAGCACGTCGCGCAGGGTCTCCGTGCCGGCATGTTCCATTAGCAGAATATCGTCGGAGCGGTCGAGCAGTTCCACGCAACCGATGCCGGCGCGCCATTTAATGAAATCCGCGCCGCGAAGGCTGTCCTTCAGCACTTTCTTTTTCAGAACCTTGGCGACGGCAAGGGAACCGTCGCCGCGCGTAAGCTCGTAGACCACCCCGGCCGGCGTATCGGCAATAGGTTTCGCGGCCTCGATATTCCACGAGGCCGGAAAAGAGGGCGGGGCAATGTTCATGAGAAAAGTCTCATGCGGAAAGCATCAGTTCCATGTTCTGCACGGCAGCACCGGATGCGCCCTTGCCGAGATTATCGAGCAACGCGACGAGGTTGATGTGTTCGCCGCCCGGCGTACCGAAGACGAAGAGCTTCATCGTGTCCTTGCCTGCCAGTTCCTCGGCGTCGATGCGCGCGAGCCCCTTGCTTTCGGCAAGCGGCACCACGTTGACGATGTCCTGTCCCGCATAGTGGGCGGTCAGCGCCGCATGGATCGTTTCGACGGTCGCGCCTTCCTTCAGGTCGGCGGCAAACAGCGGAACCTGCACGATCATGCCCTGAGGGAAACGACCGACGGAAGGCGAAAACAACGGTGCGCGGTCGAGCTGGCCGTGAATGGTCATTTCCGGCACGTGCTTGTGCTTGAGCGTCAGGCCATAAAGGAAATTATTGGCGCTGATCGCGTCATCGCGGCTCTGGTCTTCCATCTGGGCGATCATCTGCTTGCCGCCGCCGGTGTAGCCGGAAACCGCGTTGACGCTGACCGGATAACCGTCCGGCAGCAGGCCTGCGGCGCGCAGCGGGCGCAGAAGCGCGATCGCGCCGGTCGGGTAGCAGCCAGGATTGGCGACGAGACGGGCGGAACGAACCTTCTCGCCCTGTTCCTTATCCATTTCTGCAAAGCCATAGGCCCAGTCCTGATGGACGCGATAGGCGGTCGAGGTATCGATGATGCGGACATTGTTGTTGCCGGCCACCATGGAGACCGCTTCCCGGGAAGCATCGTCCGGCAGGCAGAGGATCGAAATGTCGGCATTGTTGAGCATATCCTCGCGCATCGCCGCATTGCGGCGCTCGGCCTCGGGTATGGACAGCAGCTCGATATCGCGGCGACCGGCAAGGCGCGTGCGGATCTGCAGACCCGTGGTGCCGTGTTCGCCATCGATGAAGATCTTCGCTGTCATGTCCTTGTCCTGACTTTTCAAAGGGTTGCGAGGGTAATCGGAATCAGTTTGGCAAGCGCCGGTTTCTTTGTCAGCCGGCCTTGGCCAGCCGTTCGGCGCGCAGGCCAAGCATATACATTGCAACGGTGGCTCCGGCAATGGCGGTAATGTCAGCATGGTCGTATGCGGGCGCGACTTCCACCACGTCCGAACCGCGAATATCGAGCTGGCCAAGCCCGCGCAGAACGGAGAGAATTTTGGCGCTGGTCGGCCCGCCGGCCACCGGCGTTCCGGTTCCCGGCGCGAAGGCGGGATCGAGGCAATCGATATCGAAGGTCAGATAAGCGGGCATGCCGGCCGTGTGTTTGACGATCAGCGAGGCGATGTCGCCCGCCCGCATCTCCTCCACCTCGTAACCGTGGAGAATGCGGATGCCGAAATCGTCAGGCGCATGGGTGCGGATGCCGATCTGGATGGACCGGTCAGGATCGATCAGGCCATCGCGGACGGCGCGCGCCACGAAGGAGCCATGGTCGATGCGCTTGCCGTCATCGAACCAGGTGTCCTGATGCGCATCGAACTGCACCAGCGCCAACGGTCCATGTTTGGCCACATGCGCCTTCAAAAGCGGCCATGTAATGAAGTGATCGCCGCCAAGCGTCAGCAGGTAATCCGTCTTGGAAATGATCCGGCGCGCTTCCTTTTCGATCGTATCAGGCGTTTTCCAGTGATTGCCGTAGTCGAGCAGACAGTCGCCATAGTCGATGGTCGGCATATGGGCGAAAAGATCGCGCGCGAAGGGATATTGCGGATCGTTGTCGAAGATCGCCGAGGCCCGGCGGATCGCCTGCGGCCCGAAGCGTGCGCCCGGCCGATTGGAGGTGGCCGCATCGAAGGGAATGCCCCAGACGGCCGTCGATACGCCCTTGAGGTTCTTGGTGTATTTGCGCCGCAGGAAGGAGAGGACGCCCGCATGGGTCGGGTCGGTGGCGGCCGATGTCAGGGTCGTTGCGGTGAAGGCATGGTCGATGGTTTTGGACGGCATTGAACACCCCATTGCGGTTTGCGCCGAGGTTGCTGTCTTCCTGTTGAAAAAACAAGGGAGGAGACCATGAAAAAAAGGCGGAGCCGAAGCCCCGCCTTTCGAAGTTCTGAACGAACCGTTCGTAGAAGCGATTAGCGCTTCGAGAACTGGAACGAACGGCGGGCCTTGGCCTTACCGTACTTCTTACGCTCGACGACGCGGCTGTCGCGGGTCAGGAAGCCGCCCTTCTTCAGAACGGAGCGCAGGCCCGGTTCGAAGTAGGTGAGGGCCTTGGACAGACCGTGACGAACGGCGCCGGCCTGACCGGACAGACCACCACCGGCAACGGTGGCGATGATGTCGAACTGACCCGTGCGGGCAGCGGCGACGATCGGCTGCTGAAGGATCATCTGCAGAACCGGACGTGCGAAATACGTGGTGAAATCGCGGCCGTTGATGATGATCTTGCCAGAACCGGCCTTGACCCATACGCGGGCTACGGCGTTCTTGCGCTTGCCGGTCGCGTAGGAGCGGCCGAGGGTGTCAACCTTGCGGACATGCACGGGAGCCGAAGCTTCCGAAGCCGGGGCGAGGTCTTTCAGAGAGGAAAGATCGGCCATTATCAGGCGCTCCTTACGTTCTTCTTGTTGAGCGCGGCAACGTCGAGAACGACCGGCTGCTGTGCTTCGTGCGGGTGGTTGGAACCGGCGTAAACGCGCAGGTTCTTCATCTGGCGACGGCCGAGCGGGCCGCGCGGGATCATGCGCTCGACGGCCTTTTCAACGACGCGCTCCGGGAAGCGGCCTTCGATGATCTGGCGAGCCGTACGCTCCTTGATGCCACCCGGGTGACCGGTGTGCCAGTAGTACTTCTTGTCGGAATACTTCTTGCCGGTGAGGGCAACCTTTTCCGCGTTGATGACGATGACGTTGTCGCCATCATCGACGTGGGGGGTGTAGGTAGCCTTGTGCTTGCCGCGCAGGCGGGTTGCAACGATGGTGGCGAGGCGACCAACAACGAGGCCTTCGGCATCGATGATGACCCACTTCTTCTCCACCTCAGCGGGCTTCTGAACGAAAGTAGACATGGATTTCACTTTCTAACGTGGACCCGTCATCCTCTTTTAAATAAGAGCATACGGGCGTTTCTTGTTGCTTGGTTTGGTTGCCATCAGGGGCAACCGCAAATGACCCTATTCCGGCTGGAATCCGATCTGGCGCGCTTATACGGTGCGCGAGCGAAAGCGTCAATATGACGGATTCTGGAGGGCGTAAAAATAATATAGCAAAAACAATGACTTGATAATGGGGTATTATTTTACCTCATTGAACGGTCCCGTTTTACCCCAGTCGCATCACCAGAACGCCCGCTGCAATGATGCCTCCGGCAAGATAACGCCAGATGCTGGCGCGTTCTTTGAGGATCACCACGGAGATCACCAGCGCAAAGAGAATGGAGGTTTCCCGCAGCGCCGCGACGACGGCGACGGGCGCCTTGGTCATGGCGTAGAGCGCCAGCCCATAGGAGAGAATGGAGCCGCCGCCGCCAATCAGGCCGCGCCACCAGTTGCGCCGGACATGGTCCGCGACCGGGCCCACACCGCGCTGATAAAAGGCAAAGCCGAAAAGCAGCACGGGCGGCAGAAGCGACATCCACAGCGTATAGGAGATGGCGTTGCCGGAAAGCCTTGCGCCGACACCGTCGACGAAGGTGTAGGATGCGATCACGAAGGCGTTGAGCAAGGCGACCATGATCGCCTTTCCGCCACCGCGCCGCGCCTCGAAAGCGAGCGTCAGGATGCCGCCGGAGATGACGGCGATGCCGGCAAGGGCCAGCGGGCTTAAAATCTCGCTCAGGAACAGGCTGCTCGTCGCCGCGACGATCAGGGGCGCCACGCCGCGCATGACGGGATAGACAAGACCGATGTCGCCGATCGTATAAGCGGCGGCGACAAGCCGAAAATAGGCGAATTGCAGAACGGCCGAAGCGATCAGGAAAGGAATGGCGACCGGCGCTGGAAATGGCAGGAAAGGCAGAAACGGCAGCGAACAGGCCGCAGCGCCCGCCGCGATCAGCGAGGCGTCCAGCGATTTGTCGGATCCGGCTTTGACCAGCGCATTCCATCCGGCATGCAGCATCGCGCCCAGGAGCACCAGAAGAAGAATGTCAAATGTCACAATAGAGACTCGCTCGCGGGCTACTTTGGGCAACCTACAGCATCGGCTTGAAAACCGGAATCGATTTTCGGCGAGGGCGGTAAGCCTTTCCCGATTGTTCGAGCACGCGTTTTGCGCCCGGGAAGCCGCCCGCAAGCGGCATGTGGTCACCGCGGAAACTGCAACGCGCGTAAAATTTATGCTTTGTGCATGTCATGGCGCCGGGGAATGATTTTGCGCCGGGATCATATGACGTTCTGCTCATGATTTCATCCGTCAGACAGAGGCATGAGCGTCCGACGCACAGCTTATGGTTTCGCCTCGGGCCGAATTTTCACTTAAAATACTACCAATTTTGTCAAATATTATTGCCCGGTGCGCCATGGTGCTTCGGGCGTAAAGTGTATCAATCGGGCGAAGGTGCGCATGAAAAGAAATTTCATATCTTTCATGAATCGGCAACTGTAACGTTGTAGATTTGTATATAGATTGATTTGCAGAATAACTTTCTGAAAATTAGATATCTCTAATTTTCTTGTGAACGGAATGAAAACAAACAGGAGACGAAGAGCGCATGAATTGCACGCTAATGTTGTTTGAGCCCTTATTTGCAGCAATTCGCGTCATTTTGAAAACTGGACAAAAATAGTCCATACACCCGCCATTCCCGCGCTCTGGTGAAATCATTTTGCGTCAGGGAAAATGTGCCACTGCGCGACGAGGAGACTGCCGCAATGGCAATTTTCAGCCGGGCAGGGGTTCAAGAGAGCGAAGAACCTTCCTAGATGGAAGGGCGGGCGCAATCGGCAGCGTCAGGAACGCGTCAGTGGAATTATGCAGGAGACGCTATGCTCGCGGCGCTTTCGAATGGCGCACCTGCATTGGTATCCTTCAAACCATGCGACGCTCCAGAAGGGATAAGTTGACATGCAGCATGATAGTTACGAGCCCGATTACCTCAGAAAAATTCTGACCGATGTCAAAACCATCGCCCTGCTCGGTGCTTCGCCCAACCCGGACAGGCCAAGCCACGGCGTGATGCGCTTCCTGCTGTCCAGGGGTTATCGTGTGTTTCCGGTCAATCCCGGCCAGGCAGGCAAGGAGATATTGGGGCAGAAGGTCTATGCCAGACTCGCCGATATTCCCGAGCCGGTGGACATGATCGACGTTTTCCGGGCGCCGGAATATTTGTCGGCAATCGTCGAGGAGGCGATATTGCTGCCGGAGCGGCCATCGGTAATCTGGGGCCAGCTTTCCGTTCGCGATGACAATGCCGCCGCCAAGGCGGAAGCCTACGGTATGGAAGTCGTGATGGACCGTTGTCCTGCAATTGAGTATCCGCGTCTCAATATTGTGCGATAGTTGGTACGGATCGGACTTACCATTTGGCGGCAAGGCATTATGATCCCTCCGAAATTCCAATTGGAGGAAACATCATGCCGAGCAGCAATCCCGGGTTTTCGACGCTTGCCGTTCATGCGGGCGCGCAACCCGATCCGACCACCGGCGCGCGTGCCACGCCCATTTATCAGACCACGGCTTATGCTTTCCGCGACGCCGATCACGCCGCCGCCCTGTTCGGACTGAAAGAGTTCGGCAATATCTACACCCGCATCATGAACCCCACCCAGGCGGTTCTGGAAGAGCGTGTGGCAGCACTTGAGGGCGGCACGGCTGCGCTTGCCGTCGCGTCCGGCCATGCCGCGCAATTGCTGGTCTTCCATACACTGCTGCAATCCGGTGACAATTTCGTCGCCGCCCGCCAGCTCTATGGCGGCTCGATCAACCAGTTCGGGCACGCTTTCAAGGGTTTCGACTGGCAGGTCCGCTGGGCCGACGCCACCGATCCGGCCAGCTTCGAGGCGCAGATCGATGATCGCACCCGTGCCGTCTTCATCGAAAGCCTTGCCAATCCCGGCGGTACTTTCGTGGATATCGCCGCAATCGCCGATGTCGCCCATCGGCACGGTCTGCCGCTGATCGTTGATAACACCATGGCGAGCCCCTATCTGCTGCGGCCGCTGGAACACGGCGCTGACATCGTGCTGCATTCGCTGACGAAGTTCCTCGGAGGCCACGGCAATTCCATGGGTGGCATCATCGTTGACGGAGGGACCTTCGACTGGTCTGCGACGGACCGATATCCGGCGCTGTCACAGCCCCGGCCGGAATATTCCGGCGTCGTGCTGCACCAAACCTTCGGCAATTTCGCCTTCGCCATCGCCTGCCGCGTGCTGGGATTGCGCGACCTCGGTCCGGCGATCTCGCCCTTCAACGCCTTCCTC
Organism: Agrobacterium sp. LMR679; assembly: GCF_027157905.1. Lineage (NCBI taxonomy): Bacteria > Pseudomonadati > Pseudomonadota > Alphaproteobacteria > Hyphomicrobiales > Rhizobiaceae > Agrobacterium > Agrobacterium sp. LMR679. Next base: position 2,340,548 of record NZ_JAPVOJ010000002.1, read on the forward strand.
ATCCTGACCGGCATAGAAACCCTGCCTTTGCGCGTTCAGCGCCATTCCGACAATGCGCTTGCCGTCGCGAAATGGCTGAAGGCGCATCCCAAGGTTGGCTGGGTGCATTATGCGGGGCTGGAAGACAGCGACAATCACGCCATCCAGCAGCATTATTCGCCAAAGGGGGCGGGCTCCGTCTTCACCTTCGGCGTCAAGGGCGGTTATGCGGCCGGCAAGGCGCTGGTGGAAGGGCTGCAGCTCTTCTCCCATCTGGCCAATATCGGCGACACGCGCTCGCTCGTCATCCACCCTGCCTCCACCACCCATGCGCAGTTGACACCGGAACAGCAGACAGCCGCCGGCGCCGGGCCGGATGTGGTTCGCGTGTCGGTCGGCATCGAGGACGTCAAGGACATCATCGCCGATCTCGAGCAATCGCTCGCCAAGGTTTGATCTGGTGGCTCACGCGCTGCCCGCGTGACACCCAATGGTATTTTAGTTTGATTGAGCGGCCGCCGGAAAACCATGGAACAATGTGTTTTCGGCGGCAGCGGATTTAAGTGTAGGCCCCTGCAGTCCCGTCGCGAAAGATACGCCATATGAAAAACCGAACCGGAATACTCCGTATTGTCACCCTTCTCCTTGCAATCGGGGTCGCGGGTATGGCTGATATACCGGTCGTAGCTTCGGTTTCGCCGGCAAAGGCCGAGGCGGAATATTTCCCGACGCAGCAGGATTTTGTCGGAAAATGGAAGCTCACCGGCGCGACCAGCCGCCCGCCGCGCGATATGAAGACTGCGCCGACCTCTCAGCAGGAAGCGGATGCGACACTGTTCCAGGAGACGGTGACGACATTTTACTCCGCGTTTGATTATCTGGAGATCACGGCGGACGGTCGTTACAATTTCCATCAACCCGGCGATCCCTCAGGTTCATGCGTCTGGTGCGGCACATGGTCCTTTGACAAGAGTTCGCTGTGGCTGAAGCTGGATACCGCGCCCCGGCTCGATATATATGCGAAGGACGGCGATATACAGATGACGTACACGGCCGAACCCGACAAGAAGTCGAAATACACCTGGCTGGTTTTCGGCTGGACGAAGATGGAGTAGGCACGGCGTTTCATCGGCGGCAACGCCCAACCGGGACACCCAGGACTATTTGACGAAGAGCCCACAATTGAGCAAAGCTGTATTGCCAACCATATTTGACGGACAGGGGACGTCATGACGAATTTTCTGTCCTTAGATGATGTTACCGAGCTGGAATACGGTGCGCCCGCGCCGGAAAGACTGATTTCCGGCGATCCCAAATTCACCACATGGAATATCGAGGAAGCTCCCGGCGGCATTTATGCCGGCATCTGGCAGTCCACGCCCGGCAAATGGCGGGTGGTCTATGACGAATGGGAATATTTCAACATCCTCGAAGGCCATTCCATCCTGACCGAAGACGGCGGTGCGCCGCGCGATCTGAGACCGGGCGACCGCGTTATCCTGCGTCCTGGCTTTACGGGCACGTGGGAGGTCGTGGAAACGACGCGCAAGGACTACGTCATCCGGCTTTGATGGCGCGCTACCAGCGTGTCATGACGCCGAGTGATGGAATTTTCTCGTCGATAGATATCAATGCCATGTTTTCCAAAATAGATTGAGCCGCAAGAATTCGATCGAACGGATCGCGGTGTTCGCCCGGCAGCATGGCGCTTCGAACCATATGAGCGCTGTTGATGGGAAGTTCGAGAAAGCCTTCCTGTTCAATCACACCCGCAAAATCGGGAAGTATGAGCGATGCACCGGGCAAACGGCCTCGTGCGAATTTCGTGGCAATTTCCCATGCTGAGGCCGCGCTCGCTGATGATCTCGCGCGCATCCGGCGAAAGCCGGTCATGGTCATTCAGCCACCAAAGCAGTGCATGGGTATCCAGTAGATATTTCATTCGGTCGCGAACTCTTTAAGTTCGTCTTCCGTCAGCGGTTCGAAGAACTCAGGTCCGACCACGAGCACGCCCTTAAAGCGGCCCGGAACACGTCGGCGTTTTTCGTGTGGAACAGCGCCCGACTTACTCTCCGAAAGACCCACCGCATCCAATTGACGCGATAGTCTCTCAAGATGCGCCGCCAGTTCGGTAAAAACGACCGAAGGGGGCGTCGTCATATCCGTTTTTTTCTTCGACTTGGTTGCCAAGGCATTTGCCTCATCACTATTGGACGAAAATACCATAACGCATCGGGGACGATAAAAAAACTACTTCACCAACTGAGATCGAGCCGCTCCAGACCATGGAAATGATAGACATCCTTGACCCTGGGCGGCTCGGCGATCTTCAGGCCCGGCAGGCGTTTGAAAAGCAGGGGCAGGGCAAGATTGAGCTCCAGCCTTGCCAGCGGCGCGCCGATGCAGAAATGGATGCCGGCGCCGAAGGAGACGTTGGCGCCCTCGTTGCGGTCCGGCCGGAAGGTCAGCGGATCGGAAAATTTTGCCGGATCGAGATTGGCGGCGGCGAGGATGAGGCTGACCTTGTCGCCGCGCTTGAACGCGACGCCGTCGATTTCGACGGGCTCCAGAACCCAGCGCTGGAAAATATGCACCGGCGCGCAGATGCGCAGGGTTTCTTCCACCGTGCGTTCCGTGGCGGCATCGTCGTTAAACAGCGTCTCGGGGAGATGCCGCTTTCCAGAATGATGCGCACGGAATTGCCGATCTGGTGCACGGTCGCCTCGTGCCCGGCATTCAGCAGCACGATGGTGGTGGAGATGAGCTCGTCGTCGGTCAGATACTGACCCTTGTGCTCCGTATGGATCATGTGGCTCAGCAGATCGTCCTTCGGCTCCGCCCGCCGCTCGGCGATCACGCTGCGCACATAGTCTGAAAACTCATGCGCGGCCCTGTCGGCCAGCAGCTCATCTTCCGGCGTGCGCTTGAACATATACATGCCGACATAGGCATGCGACCATTTCAGAAGCTGCGGCCCCATCTCCTCGGGAATGCCGATCATGCGGGCGATCATCGTCACCGGAATGATATCGGCATAGGAAGAGAGCAGTTCCGTCTCGCCCTTGCTTTCGAAGGCGTCGATCAGACGGTTGGCGAGTTCCTCGATTTCCGGCTTCATCTTGTCGACATGCCGCGACACGAAGGCGCGGTTGATGAGCGTGCGCAGCCGCGTGTGCTCCGGCGGTTCCAGTTCCAGAAGCGAATGCTGCTCGGCAGCATCGAAATGCTTCACATGTTCGAGCGGCTCCGCCAGGCCGATCTCTTCGCGGCTTGCCACATGCAGGATCTGCCGCCCGAAGCGGCGGTCGCGCAACAGCGCGCTCACGTGGTCGTATCCGGTGAAAAACCATTGCCGCTGTTCTTCCCAGTAGAAGGTGGGACATTCAGCGTGCAGGGCCGCATAGACCGGGTTCGGATCGCTGTAGAAAGCCGGGTCGCGGGCATCAAGGGAAATGCGGCGGGTGGCGGGATCGATTTTTAGAAACGGAAATGTCGCTGTCATGCCCATGGTCTATTCCGCGCGCGGCGCTTTGGGAAGGGAGGGAAATCCCTTCCGGATACCTCTATGCCTGTCACTGGGTGGTTACATCGTCACCGGCTGGCGATGGCGGCTATCCGGTTCAGCGCCGCGACCTGGCGGTCGGCATTGTTGTCCATCGGATTTTCGTCACGGTCCGAGGCGGGCACGACGACATTGGCCGAATTGACATGGATGACCGTCCGGTTGCGCCCGGCCTTCTTGGCGGCATAAAGCGCGCGGTCGGCTTCCGTCATCATCGTGTTGAGGTCGGCGTCCTTGATCATGGCTTCCGATATGCCGACGCTGGTGGTCACCTCGATGGCTTCACCGCGCGAACTGATCTTCGAAAGGCGCAGATTGCTGCGGATGGCTTCCGCAAGCGTCGCCGTGCTGGAAGGGCTTTCGACTTCGGCAACCAGCGCGAATTCCTCGCCTCCCATCCTGACGAAAAGGCCGCGATCGCCGATTGCGCGCTGGGCGATATTGCAAAAATGCACGAGGACCGCATCGCCGGACTGGTGGCCGTATCTGTCGTTGATCTTCTTGAAATGGTCGATATCGAACAGCACCAGAGCCACGTAACGGCTGGAGGCCGGCGACCTTTTCTTGATACGCTCGAACTCCTCCAGCAGGCCGCGCCGGTTGAGAACGCCGGTCAGATGATCGGTCATGGCGAGGCGATGGAGGCGGCTTTCCGTATCCTCCATGATGATCTTGGCGCTGATCATGATGATGGCCGTGAAGCCGAGCATGCCGGAGAGGGCAAGCGCCGATGTCATGGGAATGGCGTTGGGGATGGCGGCATTGACGGGGATGACGATGGATGCGACGAACGCCCCGGCAAAAGCCTGCAGGATCAGGATCGCGGCCAGAACCCGGCGGCTGCGTGAGGCGCGCGCCTTGCTGGCCAGAAGGACGCCGGCGAGCATGAAATAACCGGTGGCCGCACTGGCGTGATAAAGCAGGATGCGGGCCACCATGTTTTCACGCACGGGCGGCAGGAACATTCCGGCGATCCACAGGAGAGCCGGAATGGCGACCCAGCCGCCGATTTTCCGCTGTTCGAAGCACAGCAGGCCCGCAAGCCAGAAACCGAAGGCGGAAAGTGCGAGCGTATTGCCGACCTGGATGGACAGAAAACTGGAAATATCCCCGCGAAACGCCACCATGACAGCGCCGAAGCCCGTGGCGAGGAAACCGGCGGCGAAAAAGAGATTATGCCGGCGGGAAGGGCGGTGCAGCCACAGCGTTCCCAAAAGCACGGCAAGGGTGAACGTTTCCGCCGCCCACAGTAGCGTGCTCGTCTTTGCATCCAGCATTGCAAAATCCTATCTGCGCCATAATGCGGTAAAAGCGGGCCCTCTCGCACAAGGTGCGTTATGCCCGCTGGAATTGTTGAGCTGCCATTTTGCCCGGATGGGCCCATTCCCCAACGGGAACCGGAAATTCGCTGGCCAGTATCGGCAGCAAATACTAACGAGTTCTTGCCGGTGAGAAGTTATATCTGTGCATGGCGGGCAATTTTTGCCTTCGTCGACTGCCATAGTAAAAAAATGGTCGCAGCGGGGGAAAGAGGCCCGGCTGGCGCCGCCCCGTCCTAAAGCCCTGTCAGCCTCGGCCCAAAAGGCCTGCAAACGCTGTTGAGCCGTTAAGGATATGCGGCTTCGTGTCTTGAAGTACGGGGCAGGGACACTCTATGTAGGGAGTATGAAGGTTAGAAGTGATTCCGGAGCGGCTTTCCGCGAAGGGCAGAGTTTGACAAAGGACGGACATGAAAAATCCAGTTGATACCGCCATGGCTCTGGTGCCGATGGTCGTTGAGCAGACCAATCGCGGCGAACGCTCCTACGACATATTTTCCCGTCTTCTCAAGGAACGCATCATTTTCCTCACCGGCCCGGTGGAAGACCAGATGGCTTCGCTCGTCTGCGCGCAGCTGCTTTTCCTCGAGGCTGAAAACCCGAAGAAGGAAATCGCGCTTTACATCAATTCGCCAGGTGGCGTCGTGACCGCCGGCATGGCGATCTACGATACGATGCAGTTCATTCGCCCTGCGGTGTCCACGCTCTGCGTCGGCCAGGCCGCATCCATGGGCTCGCTGCTTCTGGCTGCCGGTGAAAAGGGAATGCGTTTCGCAACCCCGAACGCCCGCATCATGGTGCACCAGCCTTCCGGCGGTTTCCAGGGTCAGGCATCGGATATCGAGCGTCACGCCCGTGACATCATCAAGATGAAGCGTCGTCTTAATGAAGTCTACGTGAAGCACACCGGCCGCACGCTCGAAGAGGTTGAAAAAACCCTTGATCGCGACCACTTCATGGATGCAGACGAGGCGAAGGACTGGGGCGTGATCGACAAGATCCTGACCTCGCGCCAGGAAATCGAAGGCGCCGCCGCGAATTGAGGCGCGCCGCTTTTTGACGTTTGTTTGAACCCGCAAAAGTAATTTCGGGGCTTTCAACCGCAACAGAAAGCGATATTAGTATATATAAAGGCTATGTTGAATTTTTATGACGTGGCCTTTGGTTTGATGGGGAATTCGTTGCAGCCGGTTGTCAGCTCATGTATCTGATATCGGTTAGTACCCCGGGAAACGAGGCGGATACGGCGATGCACCCCAAGGGCTGCCGTATCGGCGGGCGGTAAGTTGACCGCGATCCGTTTGGCGGACCTGCGGCGTGCTGGAAGGAAAGAGATATGAGCAAAGTCAGCGGCAGCAACGGCGGCGACTCTAAGAATACACTCTATTGTTCATTCTGCGGCAAGAGCCAGCACGAAGTCCGGAAACTCATTGCCGGACCGACGGTATTCATCTGCGATGAATGCGTCGAATTGTGCATGGACATCATCCGCGAGGAGAACAAGACGTCGATGGTGAAGTCGCGCGAGGGTGTTCCCACCCCGCAGGATATCATCAAGATCCTCGACGAATACGTCATCGGCCAGAAGCAGGCGAAGAAGATCCTGTCTGTTGCCGTTCACAACCACTACAAGCGCCTCGCGCACGCCTCCAAGAACGGCGATGTCGAGCTTGCGAAGTCGAACATCATGCTCGTCGGTCCGACAGGCTGCGGCAAGACCTATCTTGCCCAGACGCTCGCCCGCATCATCGACGTTCCCTTCACCATGGCGGACGCAACGACGCTGACCGAAGCCGGTTATGTCGGCGAGGACGTGGAAAACATCATCCTGAAGCTGTTGCAGGCTGCGGATTACAATGTCGAGCGCGCCCAGCGCGGCATCGTCTATATCGACGAAGTCGACAAGATTTCCCGCAAGTCGGACAACCCGTCCATCACGCGTGACGTGTCGGGCGAGGGCGTTCAGCAGGCGCTTCTGAAGATCATGGAAGGCACGGTCGCTTCCGTTCCGCCGCAGGGTGGCCGCAAGCATCCGCAGCAGGAATTCCTGCAGGTGGATACGACCAACATCCTGTTCATCTGCGGCGGCGCCTTTGCCGGCCTCGACAAGATCATCTCGGCCCGTGGTGAAAAGACCTCGATCGGCTTCGGTGCGACCGTCAAGGCGGAAGATGATCGCCGCGTGGGCGAGGTTCTGCGCGAGCTGGAGCCGGAAGATTTGGTGAAGTTCGGTCTCATTCCGGAGTTCATCGGCCGTCTGCCGGTTCTCGCCACGCTGGAAGACCTCGACGAGGATGCGCTGATCCAGATTCTGTCCGAGCCGAAGAACGCTCTGGTCAAGCAGTACCAGCGCCTGTTCGAGATGGAAGATGTGGAACTGACCTTCCACGAGGACGCCCTTCGTGAGATCGCGCGTAAGGCGATCACCCGCAAGACCGGCGCCCGCGGCCTGCGTTCGATCATGGAAAAGATTTTGCTCGACACCATGTTCGAACTGCCGACGCTGGAAGGCGTGCGCGAAGTGGTCATTTCCGACGAGGTCGTCAGCGGCCTTGCACGTCCGCTCTACATCTATGCGGACCGTCAGGAAGAAAAGACCAACGTTTCGGCCTGATCGGCCGGTCCGGTGCTTTAATAAAGTCAGAAGGCCCGCCTCCGTGCGGGCCTTTTCTGTTGTCCCCGGGTGTGAAACTTGCGCCTAACTTGGCGAAGCCCGATTTTGCGTTTGGAGCGGATTGCGCTTTGCTGATAAAGTCTTACAACTGATTTGCAGCGCGATATGACGGAAATGTGAATTCCCGTCGGCGACCCGGTTCCCATGTCCTTCGGGATAACCGGAAATGTCGGGAGTACTAGCCGGCGCTGGGTTTTGTTGAATTTCACGGTCTTGCCGCTTAGCGGGACCGTCTGTTCCGGCGACTTGAAATCGGTGTTTCGAAACTCCACTTTCAGTCTCGAGAAATGAATGTGCCGGATGCCCCAAGCTGTCCGGCAAAGTGTCCCGAAAGGGACCATGGAAAGGAAATGATATGACGAACATCACGTCTGCGGCATCTGGCGGTACCTATCCGGTACTTCCCCTGCGCGACATTGTCGTTTTCCCGCATATGATCGTTCCCCTGTTCGTCGGGCGGGAAAAATCCATTCGTGCGCTCGAGGAAGTCATGGGTTCGGACAAGCAGATCATGCTTGTTACCCAGATCAACGCCAGCGATGACGATCCGGCCCCGGAGGCCATCCATAAGGTCGGCACGGTCGCCAATGTCCTGCAGCTTCTGAAGTTGCCCGACGGCACCGTGAAGGTGCTGGTGGAAGGCAAGGGCCGCGCCCAGATCGATAGCTACACCGGCCGCGAGGATTTCTATGAAGCCACTGCGACGCCGTTGCAGGAGCCTGCCGAAGATCCGGTCGAGATCGAGGCGCTGTCGCGCTCGGTCGTGTCTGAATTCGAGAGCTATGTGAAGCTCAACAAGAAGATTTCGCCCGAGGTTGTCGGCGCTGCCGGCCAGATCGACGATTATTCGAAGCTTGCCGATACGGTCGCTTCGCACCTGTCGATCAAGATTACCGAAAAGCAGGAAATGCTGGAAACCGTCAGCGTGAAGCAGCGGCTTGAAAAGGCGCTCGGCTTCATGGAAGGTGAAATTTCCGTGCTGCAGGTGGAAAAGCGCATCCGCTCGCGCGTCAAGCGCCAGATGGAAAAGACCCAGCGCGAATATTATCTGAACGAACAGATGAAGGCGATCCAGAAGGAACTCGGCGACGGCGAAGATGGCCGTGACGAGATGGCCGAGCTGGAAGAGCGCATCGCCAAGACCAAGCTTTCCAAGGAGGCCAAGGAAAAGGCCGAGGCGGAAATGAAGAAGCTTCGCCAGATGAGCCCGATGTCCGCGGAAGCGACCGTGGTGCGCAACTATCTGGACTGGCTGCTTGGCCTGCCATGGGGCAAGAAGTCGAAGATCAAGACCGACCTCAACGCCGCCGAGACGATCCTCGATCAGGATCATTTCGGTCTGGACAAGGTCAAGGAACGCATCGTCGAGTATCTCGCCGTGCAGGCGCGCGCCTCGAAGATCCGTGGCCCGATCCTGTGCCTCGTCGGCCCTCCCGGCGTCGGCAAGACCTCACTCGCCAAGTCGATCGCCAAGGCGACCGGCCGCGAATATGTGCGCATGGCGCTTGGCGGCGTTCGTGACGAAGCGGAAATCCGCGGTCACCGCCGTACCTATATCGGCTCCATGCCGGGCAAGATCGTTCAGTCGATGAAGAAGGCCAAGAAGGCGAATCCGCTCTTCCTGCTCGACGAAATCGACAAGATGGGCATGGATTTCCGTGGCGACCCGTCATCCGCACTGCTCGAGGTGCTCGATCCGGAACAGAACTCCACCTTCATGGACCACTACCTTGAAGTGGAATACGACCTGTCCGATGTGATGTTCGTGACCACGGCCAACACGCTGAACATTCCCGGCCCGCTGATGGACCGCATGGAAGTGATCCGCATCGCCGGTTACACGGAAGACGAAAAGCGCGAAATCGCCAAGCGTCACCTGTTGCCGAAGGCGATCAAGGAACATGCCCTGCGTCCGGAAGAATTCTCGGTTACCGATGATGCCCTGATGGTCGTCATTCAGCAGTACACCCGCGAGGCGGGCGTGCGCAGCTTCGAACGCGAGCTGATGAAGCTGGCGCGCAAGGCTGTCACCGAGATCATCAAGGGCAAGGTCAAGTCCGTGGAAGTCACCGCTGCCAACGTTCCAGATTATCTGGGCGTTCCGCGGTTCCGCCATGGCGAGGCCGAGCGCGAGGATCAGGTCGGCGTCGTCACGGGTCTTGCCTGGACGGAAGTTGGCGGTGAGCTGCTCACCATCGAAGGCGTGATGATGCCGGGCAAGGGCCGCATGACGGTTACCGGCAACCTCAAGGAAGTGATGAAGGAATCCATTTCCGCGGCGGCATCCTATGTCCGTTCGCGCGCCGTGGACTTCGGCATCGAGCCGCCGCGCTTCGACAAGAGCGACATCCACGTGCACGTTCCGGAAGGTGCGACCCCGAAGGACGGACCGTCCGCCGGCGTTGCCATGGCGACCGCCATCGTCTCCATCATGACCGGCATCCCGGTCTCGAAGGATGTGGCGATGACGGGTGAGATCACGCTTCGCGGTCGCGTGCTGCCGATCGGCGGCCTGAAGGAAAAGCTGCTTGCGGCCCTTCGCGGCGGCATCAAGAAGGTGCTGATCCCGGAAGAAAACGCCAAGGACCTGGCGGAGATTCCGGACAATGTGAAGAACGAGATGGAAATCATCCCGGTGTCGCGCATGGGCGAGGTCATCAAGCACGCCCTTATACGTCAGCCGGAGCCCATCGAGTGGGACGGCAGCATCGAGACGCCGGTGATCGCAACCGTCGAAGGCGTCGACGACGGCAGCCAGACCATCGCGCATTGATCATGCATCGTCGCGAGGGGCGGGAATCGCCTTTCGCGACGGGTGCTGCATAGATTCAATGTGTTAGGTGTCTGACGGCGCATGTGGCGTAAAGCTGCGCACAAGTGATGCGAATTTGGCACGAATATGTGGAAGGCCGGCAGAAATGTCGGCCTTTTTTGTGAAAAAAAACGCAGACCCCTTGTTTTTCAGGCGATTCCAGCGCTTTTGGGTTGCTGCGCGCGGATGCGAACGTATTCTGCGCCGGCTTAATTTGAGTCGTTTCAAACCATTGAAAGGGGTGGAAACATGAACAAGAACGAGCTCGTCTCTGCTGTTGCCGAAAAGGCTGGTCTCACGAAGGCAGATGCTGCTTCCGCTGTTGATGCTGTATTCGAAACTGTACAGAGCGAACTGAAGAACGGTGGCGACATTCGCCTGGCCGGCTTCGGCAGCTTCTCCGTCAGCCGTCGTGAAGCCTCCAAGGGCCGTAACCCTTCCACGGGTGCTGAAGTCGATATCCCGGCTCGCAACGTACCGAAGTTTTCCGCAGGCAAGGGCCTGAAGGACGCCGTCAACTCGTAAGGTTTCCGGAAAGCCGTAACGCCCGGCGGCGGGCGGGCGGCTTTTCAGGTTCACGAGGAAACATGTTTTGACGCCCTGACGCCGTCACATCGCCGCCAAAAGCGGGTGGTGTTTCGAAAAGCTCTTTTCGGACAGGCCGGGTCTTCCCGGTCAAGATGTGAATGAAAGCAGGGAAGCGCCTGTGTAGCTTCCATCCGGACACACGGCGTTTTTCTACGCGGAATGTGGGCATAAACACGAAAGCCCGGCCTTTCAGGCCGGGCTTTTTGATTCAGCGGTCAGGAAGTGTCATGCCACTGTCATGTCTGTAACGCAGAAGCCTTGGGGTATTTCTGGACCCAAGGGGGATTAAAATGGCGTTCCGATTTTCTCAAATGGCTTTGACTGCTGCGCTGCTCACGTCCGCAGCCATCCCGGCCGCTGCCGAGCCGGTTTTCAACCGCATCGCATCTTTCCCGGTGGCGAAAAACCTTCCCGCGGACAAGGACGCCAAATCCGTCACCTCGGCTGAAATCATCACCGCCAGCGAAGACGGCAAGACGCTGATCTATTCGGACAGCCCGCTTGGCGGCATCGGTTTCATCGACATCACCGACGCCAAGGCTCCCAAGGCCGGCGGCGCGCTGTTGCTCGAAGGTGAGCCGACCTCCGTTGCCGTTGCAGGCGTCAAGGTTCTGGCCGGCGTCAACACGTCGGAAAATCGCGCCAAGCCCTCCGGCAAGCTGGTGACGGTCGATATTGCTACCAGGAAGATCGAAGCAAGCTGTGATCTCGGCGGCCAGCCCGATTCCGTCGCCGTTTCCCCGGACAAGACCTTCGCCGCCATCGCCATCGAAAACGAGCGCGATGAAGAGGTGAACGAAGGCGCCCTGCCGCAGATGCCCGCCGGTTATCTGGTAACGGTCGGTCTGAAGGACGGCGTTGCCGATTGCGCGACGCTGAAGAAGATCGAGCTCACCGGCCTTGCCGAAATTTCCCCTGAGGATCCGGAGCCGGAATTCGTGTCGATCAACGCCAATGGCGAGATCGCGCTGACGCTTCAGGAAAACAATCATATCGTCATTCTCGACGGCAAGACCGGCACGGTGAAGACGCATTTCTCTGCCGGCAAGGTTGATCTTGAAGGCATCGATACGAAGACCGACGGCCAGCTGAAGTTCACCGACAAGCAGGAAGGCCGCAAGCGCGAACCGGACGCCGTGAAGTGGCTGGACAATGACCGCATCGTCATCGCCAATGAGGGCGACTGGCAGGGCGGTTCGCGTGGCTTCACCATCTTCGACAAGACCGGCAAGCTCGTCTACGAATCCGGCTCTTCGCTCGAACACGCAGTTGCGGCCATCGGCCACTATCCGGAAAAGCGTTCCAAGGCAAAGGGCATCGAGCCTGAAGGTCTGGAAGCGGCGACTTTCGGCGACCAGAAATATTTCTTCGTGCTGTCCGAACGTGCCTCTGTCGTCGCTGTCTACAAGGACACCGGCAAGGAGCCGGAACTGACGCAGCTCCTGCCTTCGGGCGTGTCGCCGGAAGGCGCTGTCGCCATCCCGTCGCGCAACCTCCTTGCCACGGCCAATGAGGTCGATCTGATCGAAGACGGCGGCGTGCGCTCGCACGTCATGCTCTATGAACGCGGCGAAGGTGAAGCAGCCTATCCGCAGCTCGTTTCCGCCACCGTCGATGGTGCACCGATCGGCTGGGGCGCTCTTTCGGGTCTGGTCGGCGATGCAGAAAAGCCCGGCATTCTCTATGCCGTGTCCGACTCGGTCTATGGCAACCAGCCGTCGATCTTCACCATCGATGCGACGAAAAAGCCCGCCATCATCACGAGCGTACTGCGCGTCAAGCGTGACGGCATCGCCGCTCAGAAGCTCGACATCGAAGGCATCACGCTGGACGGCAAGGGCGGTTTCTGGCTGGCTTCTGAAGGCGACAGCGCCAAGCTCGTTCCCCACGCGCTCTATAACGTCAACGCCAAGGGCGAGATCAAGGCGGAGATCGCATTGCCGAAGGAACTTCTCGCCGGCGACACCCGCTTCGGTTTCGAAGGCGTGACGATGATCGGCAAGGGCGACGACGCGACGCTGTGGATGGCCGTGCAGCGCGAATGGGGCACGGACGAGAAGGGCTTCGTCAAGCTCGTCTCCTACAATCCGAAGTCCAAGGAATGGGGCGCCGTGCGTTACCCGCTCGACAAGACCGATGCAGGCTGGATCGGCCTCTCCGAAATCACCGCACAGGGCGACTATGTCTATATCGTCGAGCGCGACAACCAGATCGGCGACAAGGCCAAGATCAAGAAGCTCTACCGCGTTGCAATCGCCGACTTGAAGCCGGGCAAGATCGGCGGCGAACTGCCGCTGGTGGCCAAGCAGGAAGCCCATGACTTCCTGCCCGATCTCAAGGCCCAGACCAATGGTTACGTCGTCGACAAGCTGGAAGGCTTCACCTTCGACAAGGCGGGAACGGCCTATGCCGTGACCGACAATGACGGCGTGGACGATTCTTCCGGCGAAACGCTGTTCTTCACCGTCAATATGAAGGCGATCAACTGATCGGGCCGATTGGCGCCGCAAATGAGAAAAGCCGGGCTATGCCCGGCTTTTTTGTACGGCGAGGGGCCCCTTGGCCGGGTTCCCCGATCTTGCACGATGCCTGACGACGCAAGCCGTTAAAATCGGCATTGCTACTTCGATATCGGATTGTGAAGGATTTCGTCCTGAGGCCATCCGGGAAAATGCTGCGGATCGATCGTAACGGATCACCGCCCCAGGGAGTTCTTGCTTTTGGGAGTATCTTGTTTTTCCGAGTCCTGCTGGACCCAGCGGAAAAAAATATAAACAGGCAGCGCAATAAGCGCGAGTGTTACAAACGCGTCGATCGACATGGTTTCATCCATCAGTTCAACCGTTCATCATGAAACGGTGCGCAAACAATGCCTGAAATCTCTTTAGAAAGTCTGAATCTTCCTTATTTTCCGGTATGTTGCGGGGTGATACAGGGGGCGGTGAAGCTGTCGGAATATGGAACAGCAGTGCCGATTTGGCATGGCGTAACTGGAGAAAAGCGATTCCAGCGGTTGGGAATCATGACGACGCTTCACCGACCGCAGTAAGGGCAGGGGTGATAATTCCGAATACTCGAGGGCTTGTCGCATAGCGAAAGCAAACACGAAGAATCTCGGTTTGACGGATGATATTTAAATCTTCTGGGAAAATGGTGGGCGATGAGAGACTCGAACTCCCGACATCCTCGGTGTAAACGAGGCGCTCTACCAACTGAGCTAATCGCCCTTCGCGTGTCTCGGATCATGTCCGCCGCGTCGGTGGCCGTGATGTATTCGGATCGGAAAAAAACCGCAAGGGCTTTTGTGAAGTTTTTTTGTTTTTTTTGCCGAGAGAATTTTCTGTCACGGGGAGGCGAGGGCAAAAAGCCGGGAGCTGCGGGCTTTTTGCGGGAAACAGGACCCGAAGACGCCTTGATGGCCGTGTGGAAATCCCGTTAGGGAAGCCTGCGGCTGTGGACAAGTTTTTTGTTTTCGTTGGGAAAAGCCCGCAAAACACGGCGTTTGCCGCAATCGCGCTCCGAGGCCTTCCGGTTTTTCCCGATCAAAATGAAGAAGCTTATTCTTTTGTCGTGAAACCTGCTTGACACCCCCGCACGAACGCCGTAGTTAGCCGCTCATCGAACAGCCGAGGCTGGTTCGAGCGACGGGACTGGCTCCTGTCGTCAGGAGATGCGGGTGTAGCTCAGTCGGTTAGAGTGCCGGCCTGTCACGCCGGAGGTCGCGGGTTCGAGCCCCGTCACTCGCGCCATCCTGTCCCTCGGAAAACGCAGATGAATGTCTGTGGTGCGCGGGTGTAGCTCAGTCGGTTAGAGTGCCGGCCTGTCACGCCGGAGGTCGCGGGTTCGAGCCCCGTCACTCGCGCCATTTCTTTTTCCTGAAATGTCTCCTCAAAAACAGATCGACGCGCGATTTGCGCGCTCGTCTATTGACGATTCCGGGGCCTGATTCCGGGCTTTTTAAACGCGATTTTTCCTGCATTTTTTAGTCAAGTTTCGATTCCCGAATATCGTCACTTCACCGCCATCCGGACGTAAAATTCGTGTGACTTTTTTGCGGTTGCGTCGTTCAATCGATTATTATTGTATTTGAGGGGCTTAGGCCGGAATTGTGGCCCAAATTTGCGTCAATTCCGGCAATATTGTTGCCAATCAATGCGGCAGGTGTCTTGAAATGGTGCCTAAACTCTTGCAGAGAGAGCGCGGCTGCGCTAACGACTTTGGCGTTGCAACATATTTGTGCGCTCTTTGAGACTTCGGGTCACAAAGGCAGGTCCGGCACCCGGCCGGGCAGGGAAGAGACCATGACTGAACTCCTCAGTTCCTACATTCCGATCGCAATCTTCATCGGTATCGCTCTCGTCATCGGCCTGGCGCTTCTCATTGCGCCGTTTGCTGTCGCCTACAAGGCGCCGGACCCGGAAAAGCTCTCTGCTTTCGAGTGCGGTTTCAACGCCTTCGACGACGCCCGCATGAAGTTCGATATCCGCTTTTATCTGGTATCGATTCTGTTCATTATCTTCGATCTGGAAGTCGCCTTCCTGTTCCCATGGGCGGTGTCTTTCGGCGAGATGGGCTGGTTCGGTTTCTGGTCGATGATGGTGTTCCTCATCGTTCTCACCATCGGCTTTATCTATGAGTGGAAGAAGGGAGCGCTGGAATGGGCATGAGCCAGAACAACACCACGCTCGTTGCGCCGCAGCCGAAGGGGATCATCGATCCCTCGACCGGCAAGCCCGTTGGCAGTAACGACGCCTACTTCACGGAAATCAATGACGAGCTGGCCGACAAGGGTTTTCTCGTCACCTCGACCGACGAGCTGATCACCTGGGCGCGCACCGGCTCCCTGATGTGGATGCAGTTCGGTCTTGCCTGCTGCGCCGTCGAAGGCCTGATGCAGGCTTCCGGTCCGCGTTATGACATGGAGCGCTTCGGCGTTGCACCGCGCGCCTCACCGCGCCAGTCGGACGTGATGATCGTCGCCGGCACGCTGACCAACAAGATGGCGCCCGCTCTGCGCAAGGTCTATGACCAGATGCCCGAGCCGCGTTACGTCATCTCCATGGGCTCCTGCGCCAATGGCGGCGGTTATTACCATTATTCCTACGCCGTGGTGCGCGGCTGCGACCGCGTCGTCCCGGTGGACATCTATGTCCCGGGCTGTCCCCCCACGGCGGAGGCGCTGCTTTACGGCGTGCTTCTGCTGCAGAAGAAGATTCGTCGTACCGGTACGATCGAGCGCTAAGGGCAAAGGACGGATTAAGAATGAGCGAAGCTCTCAACGATCTTGCTGCTTACGTTAAGGAAGCGCGCGGTTCCCTCGTGGTGTCGGCTGATATCGCCTATGGCGAGCTGACGCTGAACACGACGCCTGAAAGCGTGATCGCGCTTTTGACCTTCCTGCGTGACGACGTGCAGTGCGGTTTCGTCAACATCATCGATATTTGCGGTGTGGACTGGCCGCAGCGAGAAAAGCGTTTCGATGTCGTCTATCACCTGCTGTCGCCGCGCCAGAACCTGCGCGTGCGCGTCAAGCTGCAGGTGGCGGAAGACGAGGGCGTGCCGTCTTCGACCTCCGTTTACATGGGCGCGGAATGGTTCGAGCGCGAAGCCTGGGACATGTATGGCATTCCGTTCGAAGGCCATAAGGATCTTCGCCGCATCCTCACGGATTACGGTTTCGAAGGCCATCCGCTGCGTAAGGATTTTCCGGTTACCGGCTTTGTGGAAGTGCGTTACGATGACGTGCTGAAACGGGTTCTTTATGAACCGGTCGAATTGAAACAGGAATTCCGCAACTTCGATTTCCTCTCCCCGTGGGAAGGAACCGAATATGTTCTCCCGGGTGACGAAAAGGCCAAGCAATGAGCCAAGCCCCCGCGACAGAGCATGCGCAATGTCTTTGCGGCGCCGTCGGCCTCAATGCCGTCATCGGTGCCCGCGAATTCGGCGTTTGCCATTGCTCCATGTGCCGCCGCTGGTCCGGCGGTGCGTTTATGGCTGTCGAATGCGCGGATATCTCCGTTGAAAACGAAGATAGTCTCGGCGTCTATTCCTCGTCGGAATGGGGTGAGCGCTGCTTCTGCAAGAATTGCGGCAGCACGCTGATGTGGCGCTCGAAGGACGGCAAGCATGTCGCCGTTTCGCTGCAGGCTTTCGACAACCCTTCCAGCTTCAGGTTTGCGTCGCAGATTTTCACGGATGAGAAGCCTTCGAGCTATTCCTTCGCGGAAACCACGCAGAACATGACCGGCCCCGAATTCATCGCCATGATCACCTCGGCGGAGCACTAGAATGACTGAGCATAACGTCCGCAATTTCACGATCAACTTCGGTCCGGAACATCCGTCCGCGCACGGCGTGCTGCGTCTGGTTCTGGAACTGGACGGCGAAATCGTCGAGCGCGTCGATCCGCATATCGGTCTTCTGCATCGCGGCACCGAAAAGCTGATCGAGACCAAGACCTATCTGCAGGCCGTTCCTTACTTCGACCGTCTCGACTACGTCGCGCCGATGAACCAGGAACATGCTTTCGCGCTCGCCGTCGAAAAGCTGCTCGGTCTCGAAATCCCGATGCGCGGCCAGCTGATCCGCGTGCTTTATTCGGAAATCGGCCGCATCCTGTCGCACATCATGAACGTGACGACACAGGCCATGGACGTCGGCGCGATGACGCCGCCGGTCTGGGGCTTCGAAGAGCGCGAAAAGCTGATGGTGTTCTATGAGCGCGCCTGCGGCGCCCGCATGCACTCGGCTTACGTTCGTCCGGGCGGCGTGCATCAGGACCTGCCGCCGGAACTGGTCGAAGATATCGGCAAGTGGTGCGACCCGTTCCTGACCGTTCTCGACAATATCGAGGGCCTGCTGACCGACAACCGCATCTACAAGCAGCGTAACGTCGATATCGGCGTCGTCTCGCTTGAAGACGCCTTCGCCTGGGGTTTCACGGGCGTGATGGTGCGCGGCTCCGGCGCTGCCTGGGATTTGCGCCGCGCGCAGCCCTATGAGTGCTATTCCGATCTCGAATTCGACATTCCCGTCGGCAAGAACGGCGACTGCTACGATCGTTACCTGATCCGCATGCAGGAAATGCGCGAATCCGTGAAGATCATGAAGCAGTGCGTCGATCTTCTGTCCGGCAAGCACCGCATCGGCCCGGTCTCCTCGCTGGACGGCAAGGTGGTTCCGCCGAAGCGCGGCGAGATGAAGCGTTCGATGGAAGCTTTGATCCACCACTTCAAGCTTTACACCGAAGGTTACCACGTTCCGGCCGGCGAAGTTTACGCCGCCGTCGAAGCGCCGAAGGGCGAATTCGGCGTCTATGTGGTCGCGGACGGTTCGAACAAGCCCTATCGCTGCAAGATCCGCGCGCCGGGCTACGCACACCTGCAGGCCATGGATTTCCTGTGCAAGGGCCATCAGCTTGCTGACGTTACAGCCGTGCTCGGCTCCCTCGACATCGTGTTCGGGGAGGTCGACCGCTGATGCGTCTGCCGCTGGCCATACCGGCTTTTCTCGCTGCGATGTCTGCCCCCGCTCTCGCCCAGACGGCGACGGACGAGGGCGGCATATCGCTGTCGAGCGGCGGCTCTTCGACCATCAAGCAGCTTCTGTCGTCGGGATACGAGATCAAGGCCTCGGTTCCCAATGGCAGCAAGTTCATCGTGTTCATGCAGAAAGACAAGGCGGCTTATGCCTGCGAATTCGTCACGGTGGCGAGATCGCGGTGTGAGACGTTAAACTGAAAAGGCGTGAGGAAGTATGTCCGTTCGTCGACTAGCCGAAGATCAGTTCCAGCCCGTGGCGTTTGCCTTCAATGCGGAAAATACCGCATGGGCTGAAAAGACGATCAAGAAATATCCCGAGGGACGCCAGCAATCGGCGGTCATCCCGCTGCTCATGCGTGCGCAGGAGCAGGACGGCTGGGTTACCCGCGCCGCCATCGAAAAGATCGCCGACATGCTGGATATGGCCTATATCCGCGTCATGGAAGTGGCGACCTTCTATACCCAGTTCCAGCTGAAGCCGGTCGGCACGCGCGCCCACGTTCAGGTTTGCGGCACCACGCCCTGCATGCTGCGTGGCTCGGAAGCGCTGATGGATGTCTGCCGCAAGAAGATCCACCACGATCCGCTGCACACCAATGAGAGCGGCACGCTCTCCTGGGAAGAAGTGGAATGTCAGGGCGCCTGCGTCAACGCGCCGATGGTCATCATCTTCAAGGATGCCTATGAGGACCTGACGCCCGAGCGTCTGGAAGAGATCATCGATACGTTCGAGGCAGGCAAGGGCGACACGGTCAAGACCGGCCCGCAGATCGACCGTCACCAGTCGGTTCCAGTCGGTGGATTGACGACGCTGACGGAAGAGATCAAGCCGGATCGCTCCAATCTCGACAAGCCGGCTGAAGTGGCTGCGGACGCCGCACCGGTTCCGCCTTCCAACGCCGCCAAGCCGAAGACGGACGCGCCGGAAACCGATCCGAAGCTGAAGACGCCGGCGACCGCGCCGAAGGCTGCCGAAGCCAATGTGAAGACCGCTGAAAAGGAAGCTTCGGGCTCCGCGAAGCCGTCGCTTGATTCGAAGGATCGTCCGGCCGGTATCGAAAAGCCCGCAACGCCCGACGACCTGAAGCTCATTTCCGGCGTTGGTCCGAAGATCGAAGGCACCCTGCACGAGCTCGGCATCTTCACCTATGCGCAGATCGCCGGCTGGAAAAAGGCCGAATGCGACTGGGTTGACGGTTATCTGAATTTCAAGGGCCGCATCGAACGCGACGAGTGGATCAAGCAGGCCGAGGCGCTCGCCAAGGGTGGCGAAGCCGAGTATATCAGGGTCTTCGGCAAGAAGCCGCGGTAAGAGGTGAAGCATGTTAAAAGATCAGGATCGCATCTTTACCAATCTCTACGGCCTCAAGGACAAGTCCCTGAAGGGCGTGAGAGCGCGCGGCCACTGGGATGGCACCAAACAGATCATCGAAAAGGGCCGTGACTGGATCATTAACGAGATGAAGGCTTCCGGCCTTCGCGGTCGCGGCGGCGCTGGCTTCCCGACAGGTCTCAAATGGTCCTTCATGCCGAAGGAAAATGACGGCCGTCCGCATTACCTCGTCGTCAACGCCGACGAATCCGAACCCGGCACCTGCAAGGACCGCGAAATCCTGCGCAACGATCCGCATACGCTGATCGAAGGCTGCGTGATCGCCGGTTTCGCCATGGGCGCGCATACCGCCTATATCTACGTTCGCGGCGAATATATGCGCGAGCGTGAGGCGCTGCAGGCGGCCATCGACGAGTGCTACGATGCCGGCCTGCTCGGCAAGAACAACAAGAACGGCTGGGATTTCGACATCTACGTCCATCACGGCGCGGGTGCCTATATCTGCGGCGAAGAGACGGCTCTGCTCGAAAGCCTTGAAGGCAAGAAGGGCCAGCCGCGCCTCAAGCCCCCGTTCCCGGCCAATATGGGTCTTTATGGCTGCCCGACGACGGTCAACAACGTCGAATCCATCGCTGTTGCGCCGACCATTCTGCGCCGTGGCGCGGCCTGGTTCTCGTCCATCGGCCGTCCGAACAATGTCGGCACCAAGCTGTTCATGGTCTCCGGCCATGTCGAGCGTCCGTGCACCTTCGAAGACGCGCTGGGTCTGTCCTTCCGCGAGCTGATCGAACACCATTGCGGTGGCATTCGCGGCGGCTGGGACAATCTGCTCGGCGTCATCCCCGGCGGCGCATCCTGCCCCATCGTTCGCGGTGAGGACATGAAGGACGCCATCATGGACTTTGACGGCATGCGCGAAGTGAAGTCTTCCTTCGGCACCGGCGGCATGATCGTCATGGACAAGTCCACCGACGTCATCAAGGCGATTGCCCGCATCGCGGCCTTCTTCAAGCATGAAAGCTGCGGCCAGTGCACGCCGTGCCGCGAAGGCACCGGCTGGATGTGGCGCGTGCTGGAGCGCATGGTCAAGGGTAACGCGCAGAAGCGCGAAATCGACATGCTGTTTGAAGTGACGAAGCAGATCGAAGGCCACACCATCTGTGCGCTTGGCGACGCCGCCGCATGGCCGGTACAGGCGCTGATCCGCAATTTCCGTCCGGAAATCGAAAAGCGCATCGACCAATATACCTACAGGGCCATGGATGATGGCGCTGTTCTGGAAGCCGCTGAATAAGCATTGAGGCTTCAGGCGGAGCCGGAGTTTTCCGGCCTCGCGACACCATGAAGCGCTTGGCAGACGATACGAGTGCCGGGCGTGATTAAGGATTTGTTGCGGACCGTGTGAGACATGGGACGAACAGGCAACAGGACGTAAGTAGAACCATGGCAAAGCTCAAGGTTGACGGTAAAGAGATCGAGGTTCCGGATCATTTCACGCTGTTGCAGGCGTGCGAGGAGGCTGGTGCCGAAGTTCCGCGCTTTTGTTTTCATGAGCGCTTGTCGGTCGCGGGTAACTGCCGCATGTGTCTCATCGAGGTGAAGGGCGGACCGCCCAAGCCCGCCGCTTCCTGCGCCATGGGCGTTCGCGACGTTCGCGGCGGCCCGAACGGCGAATTGCCTGAGGTTTTCACCAACACGCCGATGGTCAAGAAGGCCCGCGAAGGCGTGATGGAATTCCTGCTCATCAACCATCCGCTCGATTGCCCGATCTGCGACCAGGGCGGCGAATGCGACCTGCAGGACCAGGCCATGGCCTTCGGTATCGCCGGTTCGCGTTATGCGGAAAACAAGCGCGCGGTTGAAGACAAATATATCGGACCGCTCGTCAAGACGGTCATGAACCGTTGCATCCACTGCACGCGCTGCGTCCGTTTCACCACGGAAGTGGCCGGCATTGCCGAACTTGGCCTTATCGGCCGCGGCGAAGATGCCGAAATCACCACCTATCTCGAGCAGGCCATGACCTCGGAGCTGCAGGGCAACGTTGTTGACCTCTGCCCGGTCGGCGCGCTCACCTCCAAGCCTTTCGCCTTCACCGCCCGTCCGTGGGAACTGAACAAGACCGAAACCATCGACGTGATGGACGCGCTCGGTTCGGCCATCCGCGTCGATACCCGTGGCCGCGAAGTCATGCGCGTCATGCCGCGCGTCAACGAGGCGATCAACGAAGAGTGGATTTCCGACAAGAGCCGCTTCATCTGGGACGGCCTGAAGACGCAGCGCCTTGACCGGCCTTATGTGCGCAAGGATGGCCGCCTGCAGCCCGCCACCTGGGGCGAAGCCTTCGGTGCGATCAAGCAGGCTGTTGCCGCAACATCCGGCAACAAGATCGGCGCGATCGCCGGCGATCTGTCTTCCGTTGAAGAAATGTTCGCGCTGAAGTCGCTTCTCGCCTCGCTCGGTTCGGCCCATGTCGATTGCCGTCAGGATGGCGCAGCGCTTGATCCGTCTTTGGGTCGCGCCAGCTACATCTTCAATTCCACCATTGAAGGCATCGAGCAGGCAGACGCACTGCTGATCGTTGGCGCGAACCCGCGTTTCGAAGCGGCTGTCCTCAACGCCCGCATCCGCAAGCGCTGGCGTCGTGGCGGTTTCCCGATCGGCGTGATCGGCGAAGCTGGTGAACTGCGCTACAATTATGAATATCTCGGTTCGGGTGCGGAAACGCTCTCCGATCTGGCCAACGGCTCGCACAGCTTCGTTGACAAGCTTAAGTCCGCCAAGAACCCGCTGATCATCATCGGTCAGGGCGCTCTTGCCCGCGCCGATGGTGCCGCCGTTCTTGCGGCTGCTGCCAAGCTTGCGACGTCGGTTGGCGCTGTCACCGAAGAGTGGAACGGTTTCTCGGTTCTGCACACCGCCGCTGCCCGCGTCGGCGGTCTCGATATCGGCTTCGTGCCGGGCGAGGGCGGTGTTGCCGCTGCCGAAATGGTCGCCTCCATGGACGTGCTCTTCCTGCTCGGCGCCGATGAACTCGACCTCTCTAACAAGGGTGCCAAGTTCACCGTCTATATCGGCAGCCATGGCGATCAGGGCGCGATGAACGCCGACGTTATCCTTCCGGGTGCGGCCTATACCGAAAAATCCGGTATCTGGGTCAACACCGAAGGCCGTGTGCAGGTGGGCAACCGCGCCGGTTTCGCACCGGGCGAAGCCCGCGAAGACTGGGCGATCCTGCGTGCGCTGTCCGACGTTCTCGGCAAGAAGCTGCCGTTCGATTCGCTGTCGGCGCTCCGCGGCCAGCTCTTCGTCGCGCATCCGCATCTGGCGGAAACCGACGAGATCGTCGCCGGTAACGGCAAAGATATCGAAGCGTTGGCTGGCAAGACCGGCTCGCTCAACAAGTCGGCGTTTGCCTCGCCGGTAAAAGACTTTTATTTGACGAACCCGATTGCGCGCGCATCCGCCGTCATGGCCGAGTGCTCCGCATTGGCCCGCAACAATTTCCAGGCTGCGGCAGAGTAAGGGTAGGGGATTTATGGAACAGTTTTTCTGGAGCTACGTCTGGCCCGCGCTGATCATGGTCGGCCAGTCCCTGCTGCTTCTCGTTTGCCTTCTGGTGTCCATCGCGTTCCTGCTGCTTGCCGACCGCAAGGTCTGGGCGGCGGTGCAGCTGCGTCGTGGTCCGAACGTCGTTGGTCCCTTCGGTCTCTTCCAGTCCTTCGCCGACCTTTTGAAGTTCATCTTGAAGGAGCCTGTCATTCCGGCCGGCGCCAACAAGGCCGTTTTCCTTCTGGCGCCGCTGGTTGCGGTGACTCTGGCGCTCGCCACCTATGCCGTCATCCCCTTTAACGAAGGCTGGGTCGTCGCCAATATCAATGTCGGCATTCTCTACATCTTCGCGATTTCCTCGCTTGAAGTATACGGCATCATCATGGGCGGCTGGGCTTCGAACTCGAAGTACCCGTTCCTCGGCGCGCTGCGTTCTGCCGCGCAGATGGTGTCCTACGAAGTGTCGATCGGCCTCGTTATCGTCACCGTTCTGCTCTGCGTCGGTTCGCTGAACCTGACGGACATCGTTCTGGCCCAGAAGACCGGCCTCGGCACCATGCTCGGCCTGCCGGCCTCGTTCCTCGACTGGCACTGGCTGTCGTTGTTCCCGATGTTCATCGTGTTCTTCATTTCGGGCCTTGCCGAAACCAACCGTCCGCCCTTCGACCTTCCGGAAGCGGAATCGGAACTGGTTGCCGGTCACATGGTCGAATATGGCTCCACGCCTTACATGATGTTCATGCTCGGCGAATATGCTGCAATCGTGCTGATCTGCTGCCTGACGACGATCCTGTTCATGGGCGGCTGGCTGCCTATCGTGGATGTGTGGTTCCTCAACTGGGTTCCGGGCATTGTCTGGTTCGCGCTGAAGGGCTGCATGGTCTTCTTCATGATCGCGCTGACCAAGGCTTTCGTTCCGCGTTACCGTTATGACCAGCTCATGCGCCTCGGCTGGAAGGTGTTCCTGCCGCTGTCGCTCGCCATGGTCGTTATTGTTGCATTCGTATTGAAGCTGACGGGGTGGGCCGGTTGATGTCCGTACTCCTCGCTCAGAAATCTGGAGACTGAGATGGCAAGCCTCTCCCAAGCCGTCAATTCACTGTTCCTCAAGGAGTTCGTGGGCGCGATCCTGCTCACGATGCGCCACTTCTTCAAGCAGAAGGCAACGGTGAACTATCCTTTCGAAAAGGGCCCGGTCTCTCCGCGTTTCCGCGGCGAACATGCACTGCGCCGTTATCCCAACGGTGAAGAACGCTGCATCGCCTGCAAGCTGTGTGAAGCGATCTGTCCCGCTCAGGCGATCACCATCGAAGCCGGCCCGCGCCGCAATGACGGCACCCGCCGCACGGTGCGTTACGATATCGACATGGTGAAGTGCATCTATTGCGGTTTCTGCCAGGAAGCCTGCCCGGTGGATGCCATCGTCGAAGGCCCGAACTTCGAATTCGCGACGGAAACCCGCGAGGAGCTTTATTTCGACAAGCAGAAGCTTCTCGACAATGGCGACCGCTGGGAGCGTGAAATCGCACGCAACCTCGCACTGGATGCGCCTTACCGTTAAGGCGCAACCGTCTTTCCGGGGGAGACCCCGGAGAGCGATGAAAAGTAAAATGCCTGCGCGGTTTTCGCCGGCGGGGACGAAACGGGTGAGGGGCCTTCGAGCCATCTTTGCCCGATGAGGACAAGAAGGCACCAACATGGGTCTGCACGCTGTATTCTTTTATATATTCGCTTTCGTCGCCGTGGCGTCTGCGTTCATGGTCATCGCATCGAAGAACCCTGTTCATTCGGTGCTGTTTCTGATTTTGACCTTCTTCAACGCAGCCGCGCTGTTCCTGCTGACGGGCGCCGAGTTCCTCGGCATGATCCTGCTGGTGGTTTATGTCGGTGCCGTGGCGGTGCTCTTCCTCTTCGTCGTCATGATGCTGGATGTGGATTTCGCCGAGCTTCGCTCGGGCGTGCTGCAATATGCCCCGGTCGGCGCGCTGATCGGCGTCATCCTGGCGGCGGAGCTGATCGTCGTGGTCGGCGGCAGCATGCTGAACCCGATTGCGGCCAAATCCATCACCATGCCGATCCCGCCTGTCACCGAACGCACCAATACGGCCGCACTCGGCGATGTGCTCTATACCAATTACGTCTACTTCTTCCAGCTCGCCGGCCTCGTGCTGCTGGTGGCCATGATCGGCGCCATCGTGCTGACGCTGCGTCATCGCACCGACATCAAGCGGCAGGATATCTCCACGCAGGTCGGCCGTGACCCGAAGACCGCCGTCACCACGGTCAAGGTCAAGCCGGGCCAGGGCATCTGAGGCGCGAACGGATCCAAGGAAACAGAACATGGAAATCGGTCTTTCCCACTACCTGACGGTCAGCGCGATCCTCTTCACGATCGGCGTCTTTGGCATCTTCCTCAACCGGAAGAACGTCATCGTCATCCTCATGTCGATCGAACTCATCCTGCTTGCGGTCAACATCAACATGGTGGCCTTCTCGGCCTTCCTGAACGATATCGTCGGCCAGGTCTTCGCTTTGTTCATTCTGACCGTCGCAGCCGCCGAAGCGGCCATCGGTCTTGCAATACTCGTTGTCTTCTACCGCAACCGCGGATCGATCGCCGTCGAAGACGTCAATATGATGAAGGGCTGATAAGGCTATGATCTACAAGGCTATCGTCTTTCTTCCACTGATCGGCTTCCTGATCGCCGGCCTGTTCGGCCGCTCCATCGGCGCCAAGGCATCGGAATATGTCACCACCGGTCTGATGATCGTGGTCGCCATCCTGTCGTGGATCGTCTTCTTCACCGTGGCACTCGCCCATGGCGAGCCGGGTGAGGTGATCAAGGTTACTGTTTTGCGCTGGATCCAGTCCGGCGGCATCGACGTCGAATGGGCGTTCCGCATCGATACGCTGACTGCTGTCATGTTCGTCGTGGTCAACACGGTCTCGACGCTGGTGCATCTCTATTCGATCGGATACATGCACCACGATCCGCATCGTCCGCGCTTCTTTGCCTATCTGTCGCTCTTCACCTTCGCGATGTTGATGCTGGTGACTTCCGACAACCTGCTGCAGATGTTCTTCGGCTGGGAAGGCGTGGGTCTGGCGTCCTATCTGCTGATCGGCTTCTGGTTCAAGAAGCCTTCGGCCTCTGCTGCCGCCATGAAGGCCTTCATCGTCAACCGCGTCGGTGACTTCGGCTTCATTCTCGGCATTGGCGGCGTGTTCGTGCTGTTCGGCTCGATCAATTTCGAAACCATCTTCGCTGCCGCTGCGACCTATCTGCCGGCTGAAGGTGCGGCCTCCTCGGAAACCGTCATCAACCTGTTCGGTATGCATCTGGACAAGGCGAATGCGATGACGGGCGTCTGCCTTCTGCTCTTCATGGGCGCCATGGGTAAATCGGCGCAGTTCCTGCTGCACACCTGGCTGCCGGACGCGATGGAAGGCCCGACCCCGGTATCTGCCCTCATTCACGCCGCAACCATGGTTACCGCCGGCGTGTTCCTCGTCGCCCGCATGTCGCCGCTGTTCGAACTGTCGCATGATGCGCTGACCGTCGTGACGCTGATCGGTGCGATCACCGCCTTCTTCGCGGCAACCGTCGGCCTCGTGCAGAACGACATCAAGCGCGTCATCGCCTATTCGACCTGCTCGCAGCTCGGTTACATGTTCGTGGCGCTCGGCGTCGGCGCTTATGGCGCGGCCGTGTTCCACCTCTTCACGCACGCCTTCTTCAAGGCCCTGCTGTTCTTGTGCGCCGGCTCGGTCATCCATGCCGTCGATGGCGAGCAGGACATGCGTTACATGGGTGGCCTGCGCAAGCATATCCCCATCACCTTCTGGACCATGACCGTTGGCACGCTGGCGCTGACCGGCGTTGGTATTCCGGGCACGATGATCGGTTTTGCCGGCTTCTTCTCGAAGGACGTCATCATCGGATCCGCTTACGCGTCCCATTCGGTTCTGTCCGGTTTCGCCTTCACGCTGCTGGTCATCGCCGCGCTGTTCACCAGCTTCTATTCCTGGCGTCTGGCTTTCATGACCTTCTTCGGCAAGCCGCGCGCATCTGCCGACGTCATGCACCATGTGCATGAATCGCCGATGGTCATGCTGATCCCGCTTTTCATCCTCACGGTTGGCGCGATCTTTGCCGGTGTTGCCTTCGAAGGTTATTTCTTCGGCCACGAATATGCCGAGTTCTGGAAGGGCGCTCTGTTCACGCTTCCGGAAAATGAAATCCTCGAAGAGTTCCACCATGTTCCGCTGTGGGTGAAGTGGAGCCCGTTCTTCGCCATGGCTCTTGGTTTCGTGACCGCCTGGTACATGTACATCAAGTCGCCGGAAACGCCGAAGCGTCTGGCCGAGACCCATCGCGGCCTCTACCAGTTCCTCTTGAACAAGTGGTACTTCGACGAACTCTATGACTTCCTCTTTGTACGTTCCGCAAAGGCGCTCGGCCGCTTCCTGTGGAAGAAGGGCGACGTCGCCGTCATCGACCACTATGGACCGAACGGTATTGCAGCGCGTGTGGTTGATGTGACCAACCGCATGGTCCGCCTGCAATCCGGTTACCTCTATCACTATGCCTTTGCGATGCTGATCGGCATCGCGGCGCTTGTCACCTGGATGATGCTCGGGAGTGCCCTCTGATGACCGATTGGCCCATTCTTTCAACGGTCACCTTTCTGCCGCTCGTCGGCGTGGTGCTCCTGCTTCTGACGAATGAGAACGGCCCCTATGGTCGCCGCAACATTCTCAACGTCTCGCTGCTGACGACAGTCTTCACCTTCATCGTGTCGCTGTTCATCTGGATCGGTTTCGACAATTCGAACCCCGGTTTCCAGATGGTCGAGAAGCATCAGTGGTTCGGCAACATCGCCGCCTATCATCTCGGCGTCGACGGCATCTCCATGCTCTTCGTCATTCTCACCACCTTCCTCATGCCCTTCTGCGTGCTGGCAAGCTGGGATTCGATCGAGAAGCGCGTCAAGGAATACATGATCGCCTTCCTGCTTCTGGAAGTCGTCATGGTCGGCGTCTTCGTGGCGCTGGATACGGTTCTCTTCTACGTCTTCTTCGAAGCGACGCTGATCCCGATGTTCATCATCATCGGCGTCTGGGGCGGCAAGGATCGCGTTTACGCATCCTACAAATTCTTCCTCTACACGCTGCTCGGCTCGGTTCTGACCATGCTCGCCATCATGGCCATGTACTGGCAGGCCGGCACGACCGACATGACGGAACTGCTGAAATACGGCTTCCCGGCCGGCATGCAGACCTGGCTCTGGCTTGCCTGTTTTGCAGCCTTCTCGGTGAAGATGCCGATGTGGCCGGTACACACCTGGCTGCCCGACGCCCACGTTCAGGCACCGACCGCCGGTTCCGTCATCCTTGCCGGCGTCATGCTGAAGCTCGGCGGTTACGGTTTCATCCGCTTCTCGCTGTCGATGTTCCCCTTGGCGTCTGATTATTTCGCGCCCTTCGTCTTCACGCTGTCGGTACTCGCCATCATCTACACCTCGCTGGTGGCGATGATGCAGGACGATATCAAGAAGCTGATCGCCTATTCCTCCGTCGCCCATATGGGTTACGTGACCATGGGTATCTTCGCCGCCAACGTTCAGGGCGTGCAGGGCGCAATCTTCCAGATGCTGTCGCACGGTATAGTCTCGGGCGCGCTCTTCCTCTGCGTCGGCGTTGTCTACGACCGTCTCCACACCCGCGAAATCGCGGCCTATGGCGGCCTCGTCAACAACATGCCGAAATATGCCGTCGCCTTCATGATCTTCACCATGGCCAATGTCGGTCTGCCCGGCACCTCCGGCTTTGTCGGTGAATTCCTGACGCTGATCGGCGTATTCCGCGCCAACACGCTGGTCGCGCTGTTTGCGGCAACCGGCGTCATCCTCTCGGCCGCTTACGCGCTGTGGCTTTATCGCCGTGTGATCTTCGGTGCGCTGGAGAAGGAAAGCCTGAAATCGATGCTCGATCTGTCGACCCGCGAAAAGGTCATCCTTTATCCGCTGGTTGTGCTGACGATCTTCTTCGGCGTCTATCCGGCGCCGGTGTTCGATGCGACAGCCGCATCGGTCGATCTTCTGGTAAACAACTATTCGGCTGCATTGCAGGCGGCGCAAAATGTTGCGCTCTCTATGAATTGACGACAGGACCCGTTGGACATGACCGCTGAAATCCTTTTTGCCAGTCTGCACATTGCGACGCCCGAGCTGATCCTTGCGGTCGGCGCGCTGGCGCTGCTCATGATTGGCGTCTTCTCGGGCGACAAGTCGACAACGACGGTCACCGGCCTTGCCGTTGCCCTCCTGCTCGTCGTCGGTCTCTGGATCATTTTTGCCCCGGCATCGGGCGTTGCCTTCGGCGGCGTCTACATCGCCGATGCCTTCGGTAACTTCATGAAGGTACTGGCGCTGATCGGCTCCATCACCGCCATGATCCTCGCCGTCGGTCAGGGCCGTTTCGAACCCATCGGCCGTTTCGAATATCCGGTGCTGCTGGTCCTTGCGACGCTGGGCATCCTGCTGATGATCTCGGCCAACAACCTGATTTCGCTCTACATGGCGCTGGAACTGCAGTCGCTGGCGCTCTATGTCGTCTGCGCCATCAACCGTGAAAGCCTGCGCTCCACGGAAGCGGGCCTGAAGTATTTCGTGCTCGGCGCGCTGTCTTCCGGCATGCTGCTTTATGGCATGTCGCTGGTCTACGGCTTCACCGGCAATACCGGCTTTACCGAAATCGCCCAGGTTCTGGCCTCGGAAACCCGTTCGCTCGGTCTGGTCTTCGGCCTGGTCTTCGTTCTCGCCGGTCTCGCCTTCAAGATTTCGGCCGTGCCGTTCCACATGTGGACGCCGGACGTTTATGAAGGCGCGCCGACCCCGGTAACGGCGTTCCTGTCGGCTGCGCCGAAGATCGGCGCCATGGCGATCCTCGTTCGCATCGTCATCGAGGCGTTCCAGCCGGTCTTCGCCGACTGGCAGCAGATCGTCGTGTTCATTTCCATCGCCTCCATGCTGCTCGGCTCCTTTGCCGCAATCGGCCAGAAGAACATCAAGCGCCTGATGGCTTATTCCTCCATCGGCCACATGGGTTATGCGCTGGTCGGTCTTGCTGCGGGCACCGAAGCCGGTGTTGCCGGCGTCATCCTCTACATGACCGTTTATATGGTCATGACGCTCGGCACCTTCGCCTGCATTCTCTCCATGCGCCGCAAGGAAATCGGCAATGTCGAGACTGTCGAGGATCTGGCCGGTCTTTCGTCCTCCAACCCCTTCATGGCGGTTGTGCTGACGATCCTGATGTTCTCGCTTGCCGGTATCCCGCCGCTCGCCGGCTTCTTCGGCAAATATTACGTCTTCCTCGCAGCCATCGAGGCGAAGCTCTATCCGCTCGCCATCATCGGTGTGATCGGCTCGGTTGTCGGCGCCTATTATTATATCCGCGTCGTCAAGGTCATGTGGTTCGATGAAGCCAAGGACAAATTCGAGCGTCCCGCCGGCGAACTCAAGGTCGTTTATGCGCTTTCCGGCCTCTTCGTTGTCGCCTTCATCGTCTTCGGCGGTGCACTTGGCAACGCGGTGACAGTTGCGGCGAAGACCTTCTTTTGAGCAGCACGCACAAGCATACGGGCCGGATGTCCATCGATGACTTCCGGCACGAGGCGATGGCGGAAACGCCATCGACCAATCTGGAATGTTTCGCCCAGGCAAGGGCGGGCGATGGCGGCAATCTGTGGATCACCGCCATCCGCCAGACTGGCGGACGCGGCCGTCGCGGCCGTCCATGGGTCTCCGAACCCGGCAATCTCTACGCCTCGCTTCTTCTGATCGATCCCGCTCCGATGGACCGCATAGGGTCTCTGCCGCTTGCCTTCGCGCTGGCTGTTTATCGCGCCATCCGCGCAGTGCTGCCGACGGGTGGTGAGCCGCTCGAAATCAAATGGCCGAACGACGTTCTGATCGGACGCCGCAAGACCTGCGGCATTCTGATGGAGGCGGAGCTGCTGCCGGATGGCCGACGCGCCATCGTCATCGGCATCGGCATCAATATCGCCCATAAGCCGGAAAATCCGCTTTACCCCGTCACCATGCTCTCCGAACATGGTGCGTCCTGCTCGCCCGACGAATTGTTCGCCCATCTTTTCCGCGAGACGGCGGAGGTGCTGGGGGCTTGGGACGAGGGCAGGGGCGTTGCCGGCATCATGGCAGGCTGGCGTGCCGCCGCCTGCGGTATCGGCGAACATATCACCGTCAACTTTCCGGACCGTTCGATTGGCGGGCGTTTCGTCGGGATTGATGATAATGGTTATCTGCTGCTGGATGAGGATGAGGGCGCAAGGCGCTCGATTGCCGCTGGCGACGTGTTTTTCGGATGAGGTGAACGGCGCGGCCCGAAGGCCCGCGCCGAACCGCTTTCGACGGGTTGGAGCTTTCCTGCGGCTCATGAAAAGCAGGGTGACAAACCGGTTCCGCATCGGCCCGGTCGATCAGATGGTTCAACAGGTCCGATGCTTAAGAGCGCGGCGGGCGCGGCCAATTGCCGTCGCCTGCGTGCTTTCGTGAATGGATAAGAAAAACAATGGCTAAACAGGACGAACTGGTCTTTGTGCCGCTTGGCGGCGTGGGTGAAATCGGCATGAATCTGGCGCTTTACGGCTACGGGCCGGAAAGCAAGCGCCAATGGATCATGGTGGATTGCGGCGTGACCTTCGCCGGCCCGGACCTGCCGGGCGTCGATCTGGTGCTGCCGGACATCAGCTATATCGCCGAGCAGAAAAAGAACCTCAAGGGCATCATCATCACCCACGCCCATGAAGACCATTATGGTGCGCTTAACGATCTGTGGCCCGGCCTCAACGTGCCGGTCTATGCCTCGCCTTTCACGGCCGGCATGCTGGAAGCCAAGCGCGCCTATGAGGGCACGCGTGCCGAAATTCCGGTAACGATCTTCAAGGCGGGCGACCGCATCAATGTCGGCCCGTTCGAAATCGAGGCGGTCGGCGTCAACCACTCCATTCCGGAGCCGATGTCGCTGGTCATCCGCACGCCGCTCGGTAATGTCATCCACACCGGTGACTGGAAAATCGACGAAGCGCCGTCGCTCGGTCCGTTGACGGATGAAGCCCGTTTCCGTGCCATCGGCGAAGAGGGCGTGCTGGCGCTAATGTGCGACAGCACCAATTCGGTGCGAGATGGTGTGTCGCCCTCCGAACACGAGGTTTCCGAAGGCCTGCGGCAGATCATAGAAAACGCCGAGGGTCGTGTGGCCGTCACCACCTTCTCCTCCAATGTCGGGCGCATCCGCTCGATTGCGCAGGCCGCGGAAGCAGCCGGCCGCGAGGTGTTGCTGCTCGGCTCGTCGCTGAAGCGCGTCGTCAACGTCTCGCAGGACCTCGGCATCATGGAAGGCATCAAGCCGTTCCTCGCCGAAGACGAATATGGCTATATTCCGCGCGACCGGGTGGTGTTGATCCTGACCGGTTCGCAGGGCGAGCCGCGCGCCGCACTCGCCAAGCTCTCGCGTGACGAGATGCGCAATGTGGCGCTGGCTTCCGGCGATACGGTGGTGTTTTCCTCGCGCGCCATTCCCGGCAATGAGAAGGCGATCATCGACATCAAGAACGGCCTCATCGAGCAGGGCGTCCATATCGTCACCGACAATGAGGCGCTGGTACACGTCTCGGGCCATCCGCGCCGCAATGAACTTCTGAAGATGTATGAATGGACGAAGCCGCAGATCGTCGTGCCCGTCCACGGCGAGGCGGCGCATCTGGTGGCGCAGAAGGAACTGGCCGAACAGGCCGGCATCTCGCAGGTGCCGAAGGTGCGCAACGGCAATGTTCTGCGCCTTGCGCCAGGTCCGGCCGAAGTCGTCGACGACGTGCCGCATGGCCGCGTTTTCAAGGATGGCAACCTCGTCGGCGATATGGACGAGATGGGCATCAGCAACCGCCGCAAGCTGTCCTTCGCCGGCCATGTGGCCGTCAATGTCGTGCTGGATAGCCGTTACGATTTCCTCGGCGATCCCGATGTCGTGCCCTTCGGCCTGCCGGAATTCGATGACGAGGACGAGGCGATGGAAGACACGCTTTATGACGCCGTGCTCGGCGCCGTCGAAAGCATTCCGCGTGCCCGCCGCAAGGATCTGGATCTGCTGCGTGAAGCGGTGCGTCGCGCCGTGCGCGCCGCCGCCAACCAGAGCTGGGGCAAGAAGCCGATCGTGACGGTTTTCGTGACCAAGGTCTGAACCGGGACCTTCCCGGCAATCGGCCGGGGCGTCTGCCTCTTTCCCGTTGATTCCAGGGCCGTGCCGCAAAGCGCGGCCCTTCTGTTTTTCTTTAGGGTTTCTTGCGGAGAAGTGATTCCGATCTGCGGATGAATGCGTTACAAGAAGCCCATTGTGCAGGAGGATCACATGCCGCTTCTTTCGGCCTTCGCCGTTTATTTCATCGTCTGGTGGACGGTGCTTTTCATCGTGCTGCCGATTGGCCTGCGCACTCAGGATGAGGAGGGCGATGTGGCGCTGGGCACGGTCGCCAGTGCGCCATCAAGGTTCAGGGGCGGGCGGATCGTTTTGTGGACAACCCTGATTTCGGCCCTGATCTGTGGGCTGTGGTACGGCGGAACCTGGTGGTTCGGCGTCAGCCTCGATGACCTGCCGAGAATTATTCCCGTTTTCGATTGAAAAGCTGCGCGGGCGATCGCCGTTTGCGCGCATCTGCCCACTCAGACTGGCGGCGAGCCCATGGTCGCGGCAGTTTCCGGCGGATATGACCGGGATTCTGTCATATGGATGTCATATCTCTCGTGCACACAGCAGGAACGTACTGGGTGCCTGATTCACCGCCATAATTTTACCGGAATATAACGGCGGGGCGGGGTTCTTTGCGTAGAAGCAAAAAAAAACAAGGCCTTTCAGCCTTGTTTTCCAGGTTTCGCGTGATCTGTAACCGTTGCCGGGGCTGCGAACGAGCGCGCCTAAGATCTGATCCTCCCAAGACTGACCGCGAAAATGACAAGAATTTAAACTTCCTGCCTCTTTTGTAAGCTAAAGCTAGCCCAAAGCCCCATGCTTGTCATCTCATTTTTTGCATATTTGTTACAGTCGGCAAAAAATTCTCCGTGGTGCAATTTGTCGCACCGGATCAAGAATAATATTCCGATCAAAGCGTTTTGACGCGAATTAGCTATCGCGAAAATACCGTAAAATCGCGTTTAACGCTCTTTTCATGGCGGGTTTTCATCTCGGCCGGAAACGGCTATATCCGGCGCCAATATCCCTCTATTCGGGGCGATTCCCGTGCCTTTGCGCGCCGTCGTCCGCATCAATGGAAGCCGTCATGCGTCTCAGCCGTTATTTCATGCCCATCCTGAAGGAAAACCCCAAGGAAGCGGAGATCGTCTCCCACCGCCTCATGCTGCGCGCCGGCATGATCCGGCAGCAATCGGCTGGCATCTATTCCTGGCTGCCGCTCGGCAAGCGCGTGCTGGACAAGGTCAACAGGATCATCCGCCAGGAGCAGGATCGCTCGGGCGCCATCGAGCTTCTGATGCCGACGCTGCAATCGGCCGAGCTCTGGCAGGAGAGCGGCCGTTACGATGACTACGGCAAGGAAATGCTGCGCATCAAGGACCGTCAGGACCGCCAGATGCTCTATGGCCCCACCAATGAGGAGATGATCACCGACATCTTCCGTTCCTATGTGAAGTCCTACAAGAACCTGCCGTTGAACCTCTACCATATCCAGCTGAAGTTCCGCGACGAGGTGCGTCCGCGTTTCGGCACCATGCGTTCGCGTGAGTTTCTGATGAAGGACGCCTATTCCTTCGATTTGACGAAGGAAGACGCGATCCATTCCTATAACAAGATGTTCGTGGCTTACCTGCGCACCTTCGAGCGCCTTGGCCTGCGCGCCATTCCCATGCGTGCCGATACCGGCCCGATTGGTGGCAATCACAGCCATGAATTCATCATTCTGGCCGATACCGGCGAATCCGAAGTCTTCTGCCACAAGAGCTTCCTCGACCGCGCCATTCCCGCCGAAAACACCGACTTTGACGACGTCGCAGCCCTGCAGGGCGTTTTCAACGAGTGGACGGCCGACTATGCCGCCACGTCCGAAATGCATGACGAAGCCGCTTACAATGCCATTCCCGATGGCGAGCGCCTTTCCGCGCGCGGCATTGAAGTCGGCCACATCTTCTATTTCGGCACCAAATATTCCGAGCCGATGGGCGCGAAAGTGCAGGGTAAGGATGGCAAGGAACACCCTGTCCACATGGGTTCCTATGGTATCGGGCCGACACGCCTTGTTCCCGCCATCATTGAAGCATCGCATGACGAGAACGGAATCATCTGGCCGGCCTCGGTCGCTCCCTTCGATGTCGTGATCATCAACATGAAGGCTGGCGATGCTGCCTGTGATGCGGCTTGCGAAAAGCTGTATTACTCGCTCTCCAACGCCGGCAAGGATGTTCTTTACGACGACACGGACGACCGTGCAGGCCAGAAATTCGCCACCGCCGACCTGATCGGCGTGCCGCTGCAGATCATCGTCGGCCCGCGTTCGGTCGCGAATGGCGAAGTCGAAGTGAAGGATCGCAAGACCGGCGAGCGGGAGACCGTGACGATCGAGGCGGCGATGAACAGGGTGCTCGGCTAAGCACGAGTGAAAGACGGAGCGGCTTCACCCGAAGTCCGCTCCGGTTTCGTAACGCGGATGCCGCAGAAATATGGGCCGGTTTTCGGAAAAGACCGGCCTTGCAGTTTAAGATCAGGGAGACGACATGGCACAAGCCGAGGCTGACAAGGGTGCGGCTGTTTCCGCCGGGGCAAAGACTGCCCGGCCGTTTTCCGCTTTTGAACGCATGGTGGCCTGGCGTTATCTGCGGTCGCGGCGCAAGGAAGCGTTCATTTCCGTCATTGCCGGGTTTTCCTTTGTCGGCATCATGCTGGGCGTGGCGACGCTCATCATCGTCATGGCGGTGATGAACGGGTTCCGCACCGAGCTCATTTCGCGCATTCTCGGCATTAACGGCCATATGATCGTGCAGCCGATCGACCAGCCCTTCAATAATTATGATGAGCTGGCGAAGAAGTTCGCCGCCGTTCCCGGCGTCACCATGGCCCTGCCGCTGGTGGAAGGCCAGACGCTCGCCTCCGGCCGCGGCGGCGCGGGTTCCGGTGCGCTGGTGCGCGGCGTGCGCCAGGAGGATATCGACAAGGTCAAGGAAGTCGCTACCAACATCAAGACCGGCGATCTGGTCGGCTTCATGGCCGGAGATGGCGTTCTCGTCGGCTCAAGGCTCGCCGCCCAGCTCGGCGTAACGGCCGGTGACGACATTACCCTCATTTCCCCGGAAGGCGACGTGACGCCGATGGGCGTCAATCCGCGCGTCAAATCCTACAAGATATCCGGCGTCTTCGAGATCGGCATGTCGGAATATGACGCCTCGATGATCTATATGCCGCTGTCCGAAGCCCAGCTTTATTTCAACGCCGAAGGCCTCGTGCAGTCCATCGAGCTTTATGTCAGCCGCCCCGACGACGTTGACGGAATCCGCCCGCTGGTGGAACAGGCCGCCGAACGGCAGATCTATATCACCGACTGGAGGCAGCGGAACCAGACCTTCTTCTCCGCCCTGCAGGTGGAAAGAAACGTGATGTTCATGATCCTCACCCTCATCGTTCTGGTGGCGGCGCTGAACATCATTTCCGGCCTCATCATGCTGGTGAAGGACAAGGGCAGCGACATCGCCATTCTGCGCACCATGGGCGCAAGCTCCGGCTCGGTGATGCGCATCTTCTTCATGACCGGGGCGGCCATCGGCATGGTCGGCACCTTTGCCGGCGTGGCGCTCGGCGTCATCGTCTGCCTCAACGTGGAATCCATCCGGCAGTTCTTCTCCTGGATATCCGGCACGGTGCTGTTCGATCCGCAGCTTTATTTCCTGAGCCAGCTTCCGGCCGAAATGGATATCAGCGAGACCATTTCCGTTGTCATCATGGCGCTGACGCTCTCTTTCCTGGCAACGATCTTTCCAGCATGGCGGGCTTCCAAGCTCGATCCGGTGCAGGCCCTGCGTTACGAATAAGGACCGCTTCGCGATATGGCAAAAAAAACAGTGCTGCGGCTTACTGGCGTCGAGAGAACCTATGGTCAGGGCGAGACGTCGCTTTCCATTCTGCGCAAGGCTGATTTCGAATTGAAGAGCGGCGAGATGGTGGCGCTGGTCGCCCCTTCGGGAACCGGTAAATCCACGCTGCTGCATCTGGCGGGACTTCTCGAACATCCAGATGCCGGCGAGGTCTATATTAACGGTGCACCCTGCAATGACCTGCCGGATGAAACGCGAACCGCGATCCGCCGCAGCGATATTGGATTTGTCTACCAGTTCCATCATCTCCTGCCGGAATTCTCGGCGGTGGAAAATGTGATGATGCCGCAGCTCATCGCCGGTCTGACACAGGCCGAAGCGCACAAGCGCGCCAGTGCGCTGCTCGACTATATGCGGGTGGGGCATCGCGGTGAGCACCGCCCGGCGGAACTCTCCGGCGGTGAACAGCAGCGTGTCGCCATCGCCCGCGCCGTCGCCAACGCACCGCTGCTGCTGCTGGCTGACGAGCCGACCGGCAATCTCGATCCGGAAACAGCGCATTATGTTTTCGACGCGCTGGAGGCGCTGGTACGCCAATCCGGCCTCGCGGCGCTGATCGCCACCCACAATCATGAACTCGCCGCC
This sequence comes from Agrobacterium sp. LMR679, assembly GCF_027157905.1. Taxonomy (NCBI): domain Bacteria; kingdom Pseudomonadati; phylum Pseudomonadota; class Alphaproteobacteria; order Hyphomicrobiales; family Rhizobiaceae; genus Agrobacterium; species Agrobacterium sp. LMR679. The sequence goes on from NZ_JAPVOJ010000002.1 coordinate 2,378,671, forward strand.
CGCATGGACCGGCGCGTGACGCTGGCCGACGGCAAGATCGTCGATTTCTGAGCTGGTAAGTCGATCCGTCCGGTGCTCTCCAGAGAACGCCGGTTCTTCTCATTTGAATTTTTTCTGAACCCGGCGGTGTTTTTACCTCCGGGTTTTTTTCGTTTTGGAGTCAGTGGCTTGCTGTTCCCATACGGGAACCGAAGGCGATTCTGCGGCATTAGCAAGGGGAATATCAGCAAAACCCTGTTGACAATCGAACAAAATGAGAACAAAGTTGGAACATAACGAGTAAGGAGAGACCAATGACTGATTTCATCCGTGACGTTGCCGCTTTCGCCTCCATCGCTGTCTTCGTAGCCAGCTTTTCGGTGATCCTCACCGCCCTGTGAAGGGCACGCCGGCGCAGAAACCTGTATGGACGCCGCAAAGCGGTGGACTTTGAGCGCCGGAAATCGGAAAATCGCCCCCTCGATTCAGAATGACAGGATGATGATATGGGCGATGCGATTGTGCGTGGAGAGACCTCTGGCGAAACGCTGAAAACTCCCGGTTTCGTCCATTTACGGGTTCATTCCGCCTATTCCCTGCTTGAGGGGGCCTTGCCCCTCAAGAAAATCATGTCCAAGGCCGTCGCCGACGGTCAGCCGGCCATTGCCATTACCGATACCAACAACCTCTTTGTCGCGCTGGAATTTTCCGAAAAGGCGCGCGATGAAGGTTTGCAGCCGATCATCGGCTGCCAGCTGTCGATCGACATGCAGGATGCGGCGGAGGATCGCCGCAACCACAACAGCCATCTTCAAAAACTTCCCGCCATCGTTCTTCTGGCCGCCAATGCCGAAGGTTACGAGCGGCTGGTGGATCTCGTCAGCCGCGCCTATCTGGAAGGCGAGGGCAGCGGCCATTCCGTGCATATTACCCGTTCATGGCTGGAGGAAGCCTCCAATGCCGGCCTGATCGCGCTGACAGGCGCTTCCGGCGGTCCGGTAGATATGGCCTTGAAGGAGGGCCACACCGCCCAGGCGAAGGAACGGCTGCTGACGCTGAAGTCACTCTTCGGTGACAGGCTTTATATCGAATTGCAGCGCCAGTCCGGTTATGACCGTTCCCATGAGCGGCGCATGATCGGCCTTGCTTATGACCATGATATTCCGCTGGTTGCCACCAACGAGGCGTTTTTCCCTTCCAAGGCCGATTACGAGGCGCATGATGCGCTGATGGCGGTGGCGCATAACGCCATCGTCTCCGATGACAGCCGGTTCCGGCTCACGCCCGATCATTACCTCAAAAGTCGACAGGAAATGACGGCGCTGTTTGCCGATCTTCCCGAGGCGCTGGAAAACACCGTCGAGATCGCGCTGCGCTGCTCCTATGTGCTGAAGAAGCGCGGGCCGATCCTGCCGCGTTTCACCGGCGCCAGCGACGATCCGGAAGCAGCCGAGCGCGCCGAAACGGAGGAACTGCGCCGCCAGGCGGTGGAGGGGCTGGACCAGCGGCTCGCCGCGCTCGGTATGGCGCCCGGTTATACGGAGCAGGAGTATCGCGACAGGCTGGATTTCGAACTCGGCGTCATCTCGCGCATGAAATTCCCCGGTTACTTCCTGATCGTTGCCGACTTCATCAAATGGGCCAAGCAGCACGATATTCCTGTCGGGCCGGGCCGCGGTTCGGGTGCGGGCTCGCTTGTCGCTTATGCGCTCACGATTACCGATGTCGATCCTCTGCGCTTCTCGCTGCTGTTCGAGCGCTTCCTCAATCCCGAACGCGTTTCGATGCCCGACTTCGATATCGACTTCTGCCAGGATCGTCGCGAAGAGGTGATCCGTTACGTGCAGGCCAAATATGGCCGCGAGCAGGTGGCGCAGATCATCACCTTCGGTTCGCTGCAGGCGCGCGCCGCCTTGCGCGACGTCGGCCGCGTGCTGGAAATGCCCTATGGGCAGGTGGATAAGATCTGCAAGCTGGTGCCCAACAACCCGGCCAACCCGACACCGCTGTCAAAAGCGATTGAGGAAGAACCGCGCCTGCAGGAAGAGGCGGACAAGGAGCCGGTGGTCGCTCGCCTCCTGGATATCGCCCAGAAGATCGAGGGGCTTTACCGCCACGCCTCCACCCACGCCGCCGGTATCGTCATCGGTGACCGCCCGCTGTCGAAGCTGGTGCCGATGTATCGCGATCCGCGCTCGGATATGCCGGTCACCCAGTTCAACATGAAATGGGTGGAAAGCGCCGGCCTCGTCAAATTCGACTTCCTCGGCCTGAAGACGCTGACGGTGCTGAAGGTGGCCGTCGATTTCGTTGCCAAGCGCGGCATCAAGGTCGATCTGGCGGCGATTCCGCTCGATGACGCCAAAACCTACGAGATGCTCTCGCGCGGCGAAACCATCGGCGTGTTCCAGGTGGAAAGTGCCGGCATGCGCAAGGCGCTGATCGGCATGCGACCGGACTGCATCGAGGATATCATCGCGCTGGTGGCGCTTTATCGCCCCGGCCCGATGGAAAACATTCCGGTCTATAATGCCCGCAAACATGGCGAGGAGGAGCTGGAATCGATCCATCCGACCATCGACCATCTGCTCAAGGAAACGCAGGGCGTTATCGTCTATCAGGAACAGGTGATGCAGATCGCTCAGGTCCTGTCCGGTTATTCGCTCGGCGAAGCCGATCTTCTGCGCCGCGCCATGGGCAAGAAGATCAAGGAGGAGATGGACAAGCAGCGCGAGCGTTTCGTCGACGGCGCCATCGAGAACGGCGTGTCGAAGCCGCAGGCCAACACCATCTTCGATCTTCTGGCGAAATTTGCCAATTACGGCTTCAACAAGAGCCACGCCGCCGCCTACGCCATCGTGTCCTACCAGACCGCCTATATGAAGGCGCATTTTCCGGTGGAGTTCCTGGCGGCCTCCATGACGCTCGATATGGCGAACACGGAAAAGCTCAACGATTTCCGCCAGGATGCCGGCCGCCTTGGCATCGAGGTCGTCGCACCTTCGGTGCAGACTTCGTTCCGGCAATTCGAGACGGGCGAGAACCGCATCTATTATTCGCTGGCCGCCATCAAGGGCGTGGGCGAGGGCGCGGTGGAGCACATCGTTCAGGTACGCGACGGCAAGCCGTTCACGAGCCTTGAGGATTTCTGCCTGCGCATCGATCCCAAGCAGATCAACCGGCGTGTGCTGGAAAGCCTGATCAATGCCGGCGCCTTCGATTGTTTCGGCCGCGACCGCGCCGAACTGATCGGCGGGCTGGACCGCATCATCGGTTATGCACAGATGGCGCAGAACAACCGCACCATTGGACAATCGGACATGTTCGGCTCCGGTGGTGGAAGCGGCCCGGAAAAGCTCATCCTTCCCGCTTTCCAGCCGTGGCTTGCCTCCGAAAAGCTGCTGCGCGAATATCAGGTGCTCGGTTTTTACCTCACCGCCCATCCGCTCGATACCTATCGCCCCGTGCTGGAAAAGCTGCGGGTGCAGAATTTCGCCGATTTTTCAGCCGCCGTGAAACAGGGCGCGACTGCCGGGCGTCTGGCCGGCACGGTGACCGGCAAGCAGGAGCGCAAGACCCGCACCGGCAACAAGATGGGCATCGTCACCTTCTCGGACGCGTCGGGCCAATATGAGGCGGTGCTGTTTTCCGAAGGGCTCGGCCAGTTCCGCGATCTGCTCGAGGTCGGCAAATCGCTGGTCATCACCGTGCAGGCGGAAGAGCGCCCGGAAGGCATCGGCCTGCGTATCCAGACGGCACAGTCGCTGGAAGAAAAATCCGTGCAGATGCAGAAGGCGTTGCGTGTTTATGTGCGCGATTCCGGCCCGCTGAAAACGGTGGCCCGCCACCTCAATACGAAAGGCGATGGCTCGGTCTATTTCATCGTCATCAAGGATGAGGGCAGCCGCGAGATCGAGGTGGAACTGACGGAGAAATACCGCATCTCGCCGGAAATCGCCGCTGCGCTGCGGTCCGCACCCGGTGTCGTCGATGTGGAACTGGTGTGAGGCTTGAGGCCTCACCCGTCGCTCATACCGGCCCTTCTTTGGTCACGGTGATGAAGTCCGTTCCGGTGCCTGTCTCCAGCTGGTGACTGATATCGGAAACGGTAATCGAGCTGCCGCTTGAAAGCTCCTGCTCGATCCGGCTGCGTATTTCCGTCGGAATTTCGAGGCGGCCTAGTACGGCGCTCAATTGATCGAAGCCGCCCGGCGCTTCGGTAACGGAGATGCCGAGCCGCTTGCGGGCAGCCGCCGGCAGATGGTTTTCCAGCGTCACGCCGTTCCATTCGGCGGTTCCGGCGACCCGATCCACGGACACGGCTTCGAAGAAATGGGTTCCGAGCGCGACTTCCGGGTCCTTGATGTCGATGGCTGCTTCGAACAGCGGCTTGAAATCCCGCCGCACCATGATTTGGCCGGTCGGTGGGTGGTCTTCACCGGCGGAGGCATAAAGCGCCGTCACGAAGGCGTCGGTCAAAAGCGGGCCGGTGGTTTTCAGCCCCTTCCAGCGCTTGAAACCATTGATGGCGCTGATTGTCATCTCCCCGGCATAACCATCGGCTGAACCGGCATCGAAGCCGAGGAGGGTCAGCACGGTCTGAATATCCATCACCTTTTCCCGCTCGCCACGCCGGGTGATGAGAATGCGCAGGGGCGAGGGCTCCCTGGTCTTTGCCGGCGGCTTGAGGGCCTGGGTCTTTTCATTGACGGCAACCTCGACCGTCCCCAAGGCCGCATCGAAGGTCGCCGGGCGCAATTCCACATCCGAAAGAAGCAGCTTGCCGTCATCGGCATCGTCGCGCGGCTGAAACAGCGCCGGATGCTGCACAAAGCGCAGCGAGACCGGCCGGTCGGTGATGATGACATGCACGCCGGTCTTGGTGTCTCCAAAGAGAGACTTGGCGAATTTGGACGGCAGGCGCACGCAGCCATGCGAGGCTGGATAGTTCGGCACCTTGCCTTCGTGCAGCGCGATGCCGGACCATGTCAGCCGCTGCATGAAGGGCATGGGCGCGGCCGAGTAGATATTCGACTCGTGGTATTTCCGCTTTTCCAGAATCGAGAAGATGCCGCTCGGTGTCTCATGTCCGGCCTTGCCGGTGGAAACTTTCGAGGTGGCGACGATTTCACCGTTCTCATAAAGCGAGAGCGACTGGTCGCTTTGCGATACCAGTATTTGCAGGGACCTGCTGTCAGCGGCAAGCGCCGGAAAGGCAAGAATGCTGGCCGACAGCATGCCAGCCATAAGACGGAGGCGGAGGGACATGACGCAATACACCACATGTACAAAACTTGCCTCACTCAATCATGCGAAGTTTAATGAAGTTTAAGGGCGGGGCGACCGCAACATCACTAATTTGTGTAAAATCTAAAATATATCCGGTGCGAGGCGGCTAGGACAGGATTGCGCGACCTGTCGCACAATCCCGCAACTGTTATTTGCGCGTTCCGAACGTATAGCCCGTCTCGACGCTGCCCTTGCCGAACTTGTCGCGCAGCTTGTCCATCGCCGCTTCCGCCGCCGCCCGGCGCCCCGCCTGTTTGTCGACGAGATCGGGCGGATCGGCGAGGCCCGCATCGCGCAGATCGCTGACGCCGATGCCGATGAGGCGGAATTTGGTGCCGTCCGTTTCCTTTTCCAGCAGCGAGAGGCCGGTGCGGAAAATTCGGTCGGCAAGCTGGGTGGGGTCGTCCAGCCTGCGGTTGCGGGTGCGGCTCTTGAAGTCCGCCGTCTTCATCTTCAGCACCACCGTCTGGCCGGCAATGCCGCTCTTCTTCAGTCGCCAGGCAACCTTTTCGGAAAGCGAGCGCAGGATCGGCACCAGATCCTCATGGCGGGAAATATCGTTGAAGAAGGTGGTTTCGGAAGAGACGCTTTTGACGGGGTCGTTATTGTGCACATGCCGCTCGTCAATGCCGCGCGAGAGCCGGAAGAGGCGTTGTCCCATCACGCCATAACGGCGCATCAGCTCGCTTTCCTCCATCTCCTGCAGCTGCGCGATCATGCGGATACCGTCCGCCTCCAGCGTCGCCGCAAAGGCCTTGCCCACGCCCCAGATGGTGGTAACCGGTCGTGTCGCCAGAAAGGACAGCGCCTCCGTTTCGCCGATCACTGAAAAGCCGCGCGGCTTTTGCAGGTCGGACGCGACCTTGGCGAGAAATTTGCAATAGGAAAGCCCGGCTGAAACGGTCACGCCCACTTCCTTTTCCACGCGCCGGGCGAATTTCGCCAGCACACGGGCCGGTGGATCGTGATGCAGCTTCTCGGTGCCGGAAAGATCGAGAAACGCCTCGTCTATGGAAAGCGGCTGCACCAGCGGCGTCAATTCCTGCATCATCGCCCGGATTTCACGCCCGACACGGCTATATTTTTCCATATCCGGCTTGATGACGATTGCGTCAGGACAGGCTTCCAGCGCCTTGAACATGGGCATGGCGGAACGCACGCCGTGAATGCGGGCGATATAGCAGGCGGTGGAAACCACCCCGCGCTTGCCGCCGCCAACGATCACAGGCTTGTCGGCAAGCTCGGGATTGTCCCGTTTTTCAACGGAAGCATAAAAAGCGTCGCAGTCGATATGGGCGATGCTCAGATCGTAGAGTTCGGCATGATAAACAAGGCGCGGGCTGCCACAGGCGCGGCAACGCCTCAGCCCCTCTGGCTGGCCGGCCAGACAGTCGCGGCAAAAACCGGGATCATAGGGTTGCGACGTGAACATGGGCCGAAAACAAAACCAGAACGTTGCCGACCATACTCCGGCCGTGACAACGGCTCAAGGGGGCGACCCGTCAATACACGCCTGAATCCAGCCCCGGCCCGGAAAAGTGATGCCATGCGGCCGCCACTGTTTCGGGTGAAGTATCGGTCGCGGCGCAAAACGCCATCAGGTCCGGTTCATGGCTCATCAGAAAATCGGTGAGGCCGGCAAGAAAGCCGGGATCGTTGACGGCCTGGCGCAGCATATTGGCCTGCAACCCGCTCAGCGCCAGAAAACGCGCCAGCATTTCCGGTTCGTTTGCCAGCCAGCCAAGTATGGCGGCTGCCGTTTCTTGCGGATCCTGGCCGGCATTGCCTTTGTTTTTCGTATCGCGCAGCATTTCTTCCCCGAAGTTACCTATTTTGAAACCAAATCCCTCTAGCCTTGCGCAACAAATGGACGATGGAATCGGTTCTCTGGCAACTTATATGTCTGGATGAAGGTTTCAAAGCGAAACGGGGACTGCTCACCATGCCCAAGCAGGTCATGATAGTCGAAGACAACGAGCTGAACATGAAGCTCTTTCGCGACCTGATCGAGGCGTCCGGTTATACGACGATTCAGACGCGCAACGGCATGGAGGCGCTCGATCTCGCCCGCAAGCACCGCCCGGACCTCATCCTCATGGATATCCAGCTGCCGGAAGTCTCGGGGCTGGAGGTGACGAAGTGGCTGAAGGAAGATGACGAGCTGCATGTCATTCCGGTCATCGCGGTCACGGCTTTCGCCATGAAGGGCGACGAGGAACGCATTCGCCAGGGCGGATGCGAGGCCTATGTGTCGAAGCCGATTTCCGTTCCGAAGTTCATCGAAGTCATCAAGACTTATCTGGGCGATGCGTGAGGCGACTGGGGAACGGTTATGACGGCGAGAGTTCTGGTTGTTGACGATATTCCGGCCAATGTGAAGCTTCTGGAAGCCCGTCTTCTGGCGGAATATTTCGATGTCGTCACCGCCGAGGATGGTTTCAAGGCGCTGGCGATCTGTGACGAGGAGCAGGTCGATATCATCCTGCTCGATATCATGATGCCGGGCATGGACGGCTTCGAGGTCTGCGAAAGGCTGAAGGCCAATCCGAATACCGCACATATTCCGGTGGTTATGGTCACGGCACTCGATCAGCCGTCAGACCGCGTGCGCGGCCTCAAGGCCGGCGCCGACGATTTTCTCACCAAGCCGGTCAATGACCTTCAACTCATCGCCCGTGTCAAAAGCCTCGTGCGCCTCAAGGCCGTCAGCGACGAATTGCGGCTGCGCGCCGAAACCGCACGGCAGATCGGCATCGAGGAGATGCTGCGCAGCGATGGCCTGATGCAGACGCCCGGCCGCGTGCTGGTTGCGGATGGCCGCGCCAGCTCGCAGGAACGTATCGTGCGGGCGCTGAAGCCCGTTGCCGAGGTCGATGCCGTCACCGAGCCGCAGGCGGCGCTGCTCAAGGCCGCGGGCAATCCGTTCGAACTCGTCATCGTCAACTCTAATTTCGAGAATTACGATCCGCTGCGGCTGTGCTCGCAGCTTCGCTCGCTGGAACGCACCCGTTTCCTGCCGCTGCTTCTGGTGGCGGAACAGGGGGCGGACGATATGGTGGCGCGGGCGCTCGATCTCGGTGTGAATGATTACATTCTCCGCCCGATCGATCCGAACGAACTCGTCGCCCGGTCGCTGACGCAGATCAGGCGCAAGCGCTACAACGAACATCTGCGGCTCAATCTCCAGCATACGATGGAACTCGCCATTGTCGACGGGCTGACCGGCCTCAACAATCGCCGTTATCTCGACAACCACCTCAAGATACTCTTCGACCGTGCTGCCGTTCGCGGCCGTCCGATCTCAATCTGCATGACGGATATAGACCGCTTCAAGCTGGTCAACGATACCTATGGCCACGATGTCGGCGATGAGGTGCTGCGGGAATTTGCAGCACGCATCCGCAGCACGGTGCGCGGCGCGGATCTCGCCTGCCGTTATGGCGGGGAGGAGTTCGTCGTCGTCATGCCCGATACGCCGATGGAGCTTGCGGCAAGCGTCGCCGAGCGCCTGCGGGCGATAGTCGAGGACAAGCCTTTTTATGTTCGTTCCATCGACCGGGAATTGAGCATCACCGCCTCCCTCGGCATCGCCACCAGCAGCAGCGCCTTCGGCGCGCCGGACGAAATCCTGAAGCAGGCGGACAAGGCGCTCTACGAGGCGAAACACGCCGGCCGCAACCGCGTCGTTGCTGCCGCTGCCTGAGCGTCAGCGGCGGATTGCATAAGAATATTGCGCAATCTCTCCGTCATATCCCGGCGAAATAGTTGTTCGGGAATACGGGGCGGCCGTCGCAAGACTGCAAGGCATTGACCTTGGACGTATTTTATCGCTTTGCAATGAAAAGATGCAGATTGGCGATATAAATAGAGTTCAAGTTGAAAAATACGTTGAATTCAATCTCTCCGGCAACTATAGTGTGCCAGCTTTGTATACTTAACCATGTTTCCCAGGTGATGTATCTCTGGCTTAAGAATTTGTTGATTTTTATTTTACTTCTGCGCACACTCCCTATTGAGAGTAACAGTTCTTCCGGCGGTTTATCCGTCTTGTGATGATGAATGATAGCGGCTTTAGCCGTCGCGATTTCGCTCGTCAGGGGCTGGTATTGCGTAGTTTGAATGCCCCATGATGCTCAGGTCCGCCGCATCTCCTGAATCGTGGGGTCGGTCGGCTGACGATGTCCGAATCGGTTCCTCGTGCCGTAATCGCATCGTTGGCCGACCGCCTTCTTCCCGAAAAATGCCTATTCGTGGTGCGCGTGTCGCAGCGTAGCGGCTTGTGCGGTCGTCTTCGTTCACGTCATGTGCGAGGTTGTGATACGGGGCAGGGGCGGATGCGTAGCCCTTGGGATACTTTTTCCGAGCATCTGAATGATTGCGGCTGCGGATGGGGCGTCAGGCCATATCGTCGGACTTACCCATAGCTACTCGCGCGCTTTGCCGGTGACGGCGGCGATTTCCGGGGGCAGCGGGGAGGCGGGGCCTTATTGGCCGCCTGCAAAGCCTCTGGGCGCGACAAGGCTGGTGGCAGCCTCTTCCTTCGGCACAAACAAAAAACGCGCCCGTTGGGCGCGCTTTTGTCGGAGACCGATCAAGAAATTACTTGATCTTGGTTTCCTTGAATTCAACGTGCTTGCGTACAACCGGGTCATACTTCGTCTTCGTCATCTTGTCCGTGAACGTACGGCTGTTCTTGGTGGTGACGTAAAAGGTACCGGTGTCGGCTGTCGACAGCAGCTTGATCTTGATTGTTGTAGCTTTCGCCATGGTCGTCCTGCCTTTAAACAAAAGAGAAGCCGCAGGCGCTTCTCACCTCGGCTAAATCTGGCGCGAAACTACGTATCGCGCCTGAAAAGTCAAGCCTGTTTTGCCCGGAAAACAAAACGGACGATATAAAGCACCACGTAAAGCCCGAAAAATACCGCCAGCGACCAGGCAAAGCCATCGGTTCCGGCAAGGTCCATTGAAATGCCCACGGCCTGCGGCCCCGCAATCGTGCCCATGGCGTAACAGAAGATGAAGGCGGCATTGGCGGCGACCAGATCGGCGCCCTTCAGGCGCGATCCGAGATGGGTGAGGCCGACAGTATACATGCCCGAGACCAGCCCGCCCCAGAACAGCAGCAGGGCCGCCACCAGAAGCCAGCTTTCCACCAGGAAAGGCAGCGCCAGCGTGCCGCAGACGCCGGCAAAGGCCATCAGCCCCAGCATCGTCCGCCGGTCCTTCATCCGGTCCGAAAGCAGGCCGATCGGTATCTGGAAGACCATATTGCCGATGCCCATCACGGTGAGGAGAAGTGCCGCCTGCGATCCGTTGAAGCCTTCCCGCGTCGCATAGATCGGAAACAGCGAAAGGCCGCCGGCCTGCACCGAACCGAAGACGAAGGCCGCCGCGGACGCCATGGGCACCAGCCAGACATAACGGACGAAATGGTGGTTGGGCCGTTCGTCCAGCTCCGGGCTTTCGCCGCGCGCCATGAAGATCGGGATCGCTGCGAGCAGGATGATCGCCGCACCGACCAGAAACGGCAATATGCCTTCGCTGCCGACCACGGAAAACAGCAGCGGACCGACCGCGAAGCCGACCGCAAGGCCGGTGGCGTAGATGCCGAGAACCATGCCGCGCTTCCTGGGCGGCGCGGTCATGTTGATCCAGTATTCGGAGAGAATGAAAAGCGTGGTGGTGGCGCCGTGGAAAACGATTCGCAGCGGAAACCACATCCAGAAGGCCTCGGCGAAATAAAAACCGAGCGCGCTCAGCGCCGAAACGACGACTGCGAACAGCATGGTTCGCGCCACGCCGAAATCATGGGCGATCTTGGTGGTCACGGGGGCCGCCATCATCGCCGCGACGCCGGCCATGGCCGAATTCACCCCGATCATGGTGGAAGAGATGCCGCGCTTCTCAAGGATGATCGACAGGAGCGGAAGGCCAAGGCCGATGGCGACACCGACCGCACTGATGGCGGAAATGGCGGCGATCAGTGAGGGCCAGTGAATGGCGTCCGCTTCTTCGCATTTCATTTGTGACATGACGGCCTTTATACAAAGTCTCGAATGAACCGGCCGTGGCGCGTGACATAGAGCCGCGCGGGGCTTTCAAAGGGCAATGAGGGATCACCTATCATGAGTTTTGTGACATCTTCGAGAACCGTGCGCGTGATTTTCGGCATGTTCAGACCGGAAAGGTCTGTCATGTCAAGCCATTGCACATTGTGCAACTCCTCGGAATCACGGGTTAGCCGGGTATCCAGCCGCAATTCGTCGGCATAACAGCAGAAGAATCGCGTGTCGTAGCGCCGCACATTGCCGGGTGGGGTGATGGCGCGCGCCACATATCGGAAGCGGGAAAGATCGGGACCCCTGGTGCTCAAGCCGAGATCCACCCCGGTTTCCTCGAAAAGCTGCGCGCGGCGGCGAGCGCCAGTGCCCTTGCGCCGGCAGCGCTGAGCCGCCGCGCTGCGGAGGCGGTGAGGCTGTGGAGGACGGCGGGATGCAGATCGCCCGAAAAGGGCAGCGCATGGTCGCGCGGATCGCGTTTGCCGCCGGGAAACACATAAGCGCCCGGCATGAAGACATGGGCGCTGCTGCGCTGTCCCATCAGCACCCTGAGCTGCGAGCCGGAACGGTCGAACAGAATGATGGAGGCGGCGTCGCGCGGCCGCATGGGCGCGCTCGCCGTTTCGGCACGCCGGGGAAGCTGAGGCATGTGCAAAGTCCCGCCCGCCGTCAGTGAGACGAGCCGTCGATCTGCGCTTTTTGCTGTTTTCGGTCGAAGCCGTGCATCTTCAGCGCCCATTGCAGGCCGATGACACCGCCCTTGATGGGTTGCAGCGTCAAAAGTGCGGCGAGAATGGTGATCGGCACCCAGATGGCGAAATGCACCCACATGGGAACGGAAAACACCATATCGGTCATCATGAAACCGCCGACGGCGATATGGCCGATGATGACGATGGAAATATAGGGCGGCAGGTCATCGGACCGGTGGTGGTGCATTTCTTCGCCGCAGGCGGCACAGGCGTCCACCGGCTTCAGAAAGGCCCGGAACAGGCGTCCGCTGCCGCACGCGGGACAGCGATTGGCCATTCCCCGCATAATCGAGCGGCCAAGCGGCCGTTCCGCGCTATCGTCTCCGAAGGTGACTGTTTCCGAGCCCTGATGTGCACTCATCCTTAAGTCCTTCTCCCGTTTTTCAACCGCCTGACGCGGCCTTGTTATCGTCGCCTTCTGGGCGGCCGCGTTCCGGGCTTTGCGGCAGGACGCGATGTCCGCCGGCCTGCCTTGTGGAACGAGCGCGTGCCGACCGGCATCTTGCGCCCCGGGCTCAGCATATCGAAACGAAGCGCGCCTGCCAAAGGCACCGCTTCCGCAAGCCGCACCTGAACCGTGTCGCCAAGCTGGTATCCGAGGCCCGTCTTTTCTCCTGTCAGGGCCTGATGGGCCTCATCGTAAAGGAAATAGTCGGTTCCGAGTGTAGATATAGGAACAAAGCCGTCAGCGCCAAATTGCGGAAGCGCGACAAAAAGTCCCGCCTTGGTGACACCGGAGACGCGGCCCTCGAATTCTTCGCCCACCCGCTCGGAGAGATGATGCGCGATCAGCCGGTTGATGGTGTCGCGTTCGGCAGCCATGGCGCGGCGCTCGAAGGTCGAGATTTCGGCGGCGATATCGTCCAGCGTCGCCTCTTCCTGCGGCGTGATGCCGCCCTCGCCGAGGCCAAGCGACCCCACCAGCGCGCGATGCACGATGAGGTCGGCATAACGGCGGATCGGCGAGGTGAAATGCGCATATTTCATCAGGTTGAGGCCAAAATGGCCGATATTCTCCGGGCTGTAGATTGCCTGGCTCTGGCTGCGCAGCACCATCTCGTTGACCATGATCTGGTGCGGTGTATCGAGTGCGCGGGCCAGAATGCCGTTGAAGGAATTGGCGCGCATCGCCGCGCCCTTGGCCATTGAAATGCCGATGGTGCCGAGGAATTCGCGCAGCACCTCCTGCTTGGAGAGCGTGGGCGCATCGTGGACGCGATAGACCAGCGGCTGCTTCTTCTTCTCCAGCGTTTCTGCAGCGGCGACATTCGCCTGGATCATCATTTCCTCGATCAGCTTATGCGCGTCGAGGCGCTCGGGAATGACGACCTTGTCCACCGTACCGTCGGGCCTGAGCTGAATCTTGCGCTCCGGCATGTCGAGTTCCAGCGGCTGGCGGCGGTCGCGGCCGCGCTTCATCACCGCATAGGCGTGCCATAGCGGCTTAAGGATCGGTTCCAGCAGCGGGCCGGTCTTGTCGTCCGGCCGTCCATCGATGGCGGCCTGTGCCTGTTGATAGGAGAGCTTGGCAGCGCTCTTCATCATGATGCGGTGGAAGGTGTGGCCGGCCTTGCGGCCTTCCTTCGAAAAGATCATCCGCACCGCAAGGGCAGGGCGGTCGACGCCTTCCTTCAGCGAGCAGAGATCGTTGGAAATGCGCTCCGGCAGCATCGGCACGACGCGGTCGGGGAAATAGACGGAGTTGCCGCGCTTCAGCGCTTCGCGGTCCAGCGGCGAACCGGAACGCACATACCAGGAGACATCGGCAATGGCGACGGTGACGATGACACCGTCAGGATTGTCGGGCGACGTGTCGGGCTCGGCATAGACCGCGTCGTCATGGTCCTTGGCGTCGGCCGGATCGATGGTGATGAGTGGCAGGTCGCGCCAGTCCTCGCGGTGCGACATGCTGGCCGCCTTGGCGGCATCCGCCTCGGCCAGAACGTTCGAGGGGAAGATGTGCGGAATGCCGTGGGAATGGATCGCGATCATCGAGATCGCCTTTTCCGAGGCCACCGAGCCGATGACCGATAGCACCTTGGCGCGCGCCAGCCCGTAACGGCCGCTATTGCGCGAGGTTTCCACCTCGATCAGGTCGCCGTCTTTCGCATCGCCGACGCCATCGGGGTCGATGACCATTTCTTCGCCGCGCCGGTCGATCGGCATCAGGCGTCCACCGCCGCCTGCCGTCTCCTTGAACACGCCGAGCAGCGCGTTCTGGCGGCGGTCGATCAGCTTGACGACGCGGGCCGTATAGGCCGGGCCGGAGCTTTCCTTGGAGGGGAAGATTTTCGCCAGAATGCGGTCGCCGAGACCAGCGGCCGGTGCCTTCTTGCCGCGATCCTGCGATGACTGGCGGATGAGCACGGCCGGCGCCGCACCCATATCCTCCGGCCATTCGGCCGGGCGACCGATCAATTCGCCGTCCTTGTCGCGGGTGGTGATATCGAGAACCGTGACCGGCGGCAGGCCGCCCGGCCGCGTCAGCGACTTGCGGCTCTTCTGCACCATGCCGTCGGTTTCAAGCTCTTTCAGCAGCGCTTTGAGAACGACGCGGTTTTCACCCTTCAGCCCGAAAGCCTTGGCGATTTCCCGCTTGGAAGCCTGTTGCGGATGGTCGGCGATGAATTTCAGCAGCACCTCGCGGGAAGGCACCTCGCCATGGATGATGCCTTCACCTTCACTGACCCGCTTGCCGCGCCCGGTGCGTCCGAAACCGTCGCTGGCTGAACCCTGTCTCTGACGCGGCGCTTTGCTCACTCTGCTGCCTTCTTGGGTTTGGCCGCTGCCTTCGGCTTGGCGGCCGTCTTGCTCTTCGTTGCCGCCTTGGCCTTGGTCGCCTTCGGCTTTGCTGCGGCGTCACCATCGGCCTTCTTGGCAGCCGTCTTCCTGCCCTTGGCAGGCTTGCCGCCGGTGCCGGTCTTGGCGATGCGCTCGGCGATCAGCACCAGCGCCTCGTCCAGCGTCACCGAAGCCGGGTCCTGACCCTTCGGAATGGTGGCATTGACCTTGCCCCAGTTGACGTAAGCGCCATAACGCCCGTCGCGAACGGTGATCGAGCCGCCATCTGGATGGTCGCCCAGTTCCTTCAGCGCAGCCGGCGTGCCGCTGCGGCCGCGGCCCGGTCCCTTGCTCTGCTTTTCGGCAATCACGGTCACGGCGCGGTTGAGGCCGATGGAGAACACGTCCTCGATGCTTTCGAGATTCGCATAGGAACCGTCATGCAGCAGGAACGGCCCATAGCGGCCGAGGCCAGCGGAAATCATCTTGCCGGTTTCCGGGTGCTTGCCGATATCGCGCGGCAGGTTGATAAGCGCTAAGGCCTTTTCGTGGTCGATATCCTCAGGCTTCCAGCCCTTGGGCAGCGAGGAGCGCTTGGCCTCCTTGCCGTCGCCACGCTGGATATAGGGCCCGAAACGGCCGGAGCGTAGCGTCAGCTCCTCGCCGGTCATAGGATCGGCGCCCAGCGCCTTCGGCTCGTTCGAAGCCGCAGCTTCGGCTTCCGAACCGTCCGAGGTCAGCTGGCGTGTGTAGTTGCATTCCGGATAGTTGGAGCAACCGACGAAAGCGCCGTATTTGCCAAGCTTCAGCGAAAGATTGCCGGTGCCGCAAACCTGACAGATACGCGGATCGGAACCGTCCTCGCGCTTGGGGAAGACCAGCGGCGCCAGAACCTCGTTCAGCGCATCCAGAACGTTGGTGACACGCAGTTCCTTGGTGTCTTCGATCTGGGCGAAGAAATCCTTCCAGAAATCGCGCAGAACCTGCTTCCAGTCCAGTTCGCCGGCGGAAATCCGGTCGAGCTTTTCTTCAAGCGCGGCGGTGAAGTCGTATTCGACGTACTTGGTAAAGAAGCTTTCGAGGAAAGCCGTCACCAGCCGGCCGCGCGAATGCGGCACCAGCTTGCGCTTGTCGACGACGATATATTCACGGTCGCTCAGCGTCTTAAGCGTTGCCGCATAGGTGGAAGGACGGCCGATGCCGAGTTCTTCCATCTTCTTGATCAGCGAAGCTTCCGAATAACGCGGCGGCGGTTCGGTGAAGTGTTGGCTGGCGTTGATCTTCTGCTTGGCGAGGTTCTCGCGCTCGTTGATCGGCGGCAGACGACCTTCGTCGTCACCGTCATCGCTCTGTTCGCCATCTTCCTTCTGGTCGGTATAGGCGGCGATGAAACCGTCGAAGCGGATGACAGAGCCGACGGCGCGCAGGCCAGCCTTTTCGCCGCCATTGCTGGCGAGGATTTCCACCGTGGTCCGCTCGATTTCCGCCGAGGCCATCTGGCTCGCTATGCCGCGCTTCCAGATCAGGTCATAAAGACGCAGCTGATCGGGATCGAGGTAACGCTTCACCTGATCCGGCGTGCGATTGAAATCGGTCGGGCGGATCGCCTCGTGCGCCTCCTGGGCGTTTTTGGCTTTGGTGGAATAGAAACGCGCCTTTTCCGGCACATAACGGCCGCCGAACTGCTCGCCAATGGCGCGGCGGGCGGCATCGATCGCTTCCGGGGCCATCTGCACGCCATCGGTACGCATATAGGTGATCAAACCGACGGTCTCGCCGCCGATGTCGATGCCTTCGTAAAGCTTCTGCGCCACCTGCATGGTGCGCGAGGCGGAAAAGCCCATGCGCGAGGAGGCCGCCTGCTGCAGCGTCGAAGTGGTGAAGGGCGGGCCGGGATTGCGCTTGACGGGTTTCGCCTCGACGCTTTCGACCACATAGGTCGCGCCTTCCAGCAGCGCCTTCAGCCGGTTCGCATCGTCTCCGGTCTTGATCGAGCGGCTTTGCAGGCGCTTGCCATCGGCCGAAACCAGCTTGGCTTCGAACTCGTCACCGCGCGGTGTCTTCAGAAGCGCGCTGATGTTCCAGTATTCTTCCGAGACGAAACGCTCGATCTCGGATTCGCGGTCGCAGACGAGGCGCAGTGCAACCGACTGAACGCGGCCGGCGGAACGCGCGCCGGGCAGCTTGCGCCACAGCACCGGCGACAGGTTGAAGCCGACGAGATAATCCAGCGCGCGGCGGGCGAGATAGGCGTCGACCAGCGGCACGTCGATGTCGCGCGGGTTCGCCATGGCGTCCAGCACGGCCTTTTTGGTGATGGCGTTGAAGACCACGCGTTTTACCGGCTTGTCGCCGAGGACGCGCTTCTTCTTCAAAAGATCGAGAACGTGCCAGGAAATGGCCTCGCCTTCGCGATCCGGGTCGGTTGCGAGAATGAGGCCGTCGGAGGATTTTACCGCATCGGCAATATCCTTCATGCGCTTGGCGGATGCGCTGTCGACCTCCCAGGACATTTCGAAATCCTGGTCGGGCAGCACCGATCCGTCCTTGGCAGGAAGGTCTCTGACGTGGCCAAAGGATGCAAGAACCTTGTAGCCCGAGCCAAGATACTTGTTGATCGTCTTGGCTTTGGCAGGAGATTCTACAACGACGACATTCATATTGTTTTTCTCTGGAACTGGTCCGTTAACGTGGCCGGGTCACGGCGCAATGCCGCAATTCGCCTTCTTTATATTTCGACATGGACAGGTAATGCGCGCGGGTCAAGAGGCAAGGCCGATTTTATCGCTTCAAGGTGATTGCAACCTATGGATAATCTATTGTTGTATTGCAATCTTTGGTAAATTGGTTATGATGGGCAACATCATTTGAATCGACTTATTGCTCTTCGTTTCAGGCAAATTTTGCAGGATAGATATATGGTCCCCAACGCAACAAACAATAATGCCGATAATGAAGGGACCAGAGAGAACTTGGCTTACATTCGCCAGATGCTGGCGGAGCTGCGGCAGGTCGCAAGCCGTGAGGGGGCCGACATGCTGTGTTATCTGATCGAGATGGCCTATGTCGAAGTCGGCGATATCCAGAGCGGACGGCGCAAGCTGTCAATCCGCGATGAAGAGCGACACACGCCCCCCGGCATGCCGGTTTAGACGTCCGGCAATATCAAGCTCCAGCAGCACCAGGTGAACGGTTGCAGCGGAAAAACCTGTGTGACGGATGATATCGTCCGTTTCCACGGGCGAGGGACCGAGAGCGGCTGCGATGATGCTGCGCTCGTCGTCCCCCGGTGGTGACATCTCGGTGTCGGATCTCGGTTCCTCGATCTTGCGGCCATAAGGCAATTGCGGTTCCATCAGCGGCCGCAGCGCCTCCAGAATATCGGCCGCGCCCGTGGTCAGCATCGCGCCTTCCTTGATCAGCCGGTTGGTGCCCTCGCAGCGCGCATCCAGCGGGGAGCCGGGCACGGCGAAAACCAGCCGGCCCGCTTCCCCGGCAAGCCGTGCCGTAATCAGCGAACCGGAGCGCTCCGCCGCCTCGACGATGACGACACCGAGGGAGACACCGGCGATCAATCGGTTGCGGCGGGGAAAATCGCGGGCGCGCGGTTCCCAACCGAAGGGCATTTCGCTGATCGTCGCGCCGCCCTGATCGTATATCTCCTGCAAGAGCCCGAAGTTTTCCTGCGGGTAGGGGCGGTCGAGACCGCCGGCCAGCATGGCAACCGTGCCGGTTGCAAGGCTTGCCCGGTGTGCGGCCGCATCGATGCCGCGCGCCAGCCCCGAAGCGATGCTATAGCCGGCGCGGCCGCAATCACGCGCCAGCATGGCGGCGAATTTCGCGCCGTTGATGGAGGCGTTGCGCGAGCCGACGATGCCGACGCTCGGTCTTGTCGCGGTTGCTGCCGATCCTTTCATGGCGATCAGCGGCGGCGCGCCATCCAGCTGCCGCAGGGCAGGCGGGTAATCCGGCTCACCGATGCCGACGAAACGTGCGCCGAATTTCTCCGCGGTCTCGATCTCGCCTTCCGCCTCCGCCTGCGTGGCGATGCGTGGGCTGCGCGACGAGCCGCCGCGCCTTGAAAGCTCGGGCAGGGCATCGAGCGCCTTTTCGGCGCTGCCGAAATGATTGATGAGTTCGCGGAAGGTGACGGGACCGATATTGTCGCTGCGGATGAGCCTCAGCCACGCGACCCGCTGCCGCGCGGAAAGCTCAATGCCCTGCCGTGTCGTTTCCTCATGCGGCATGGCATATCCTTAAATGGGTCTCAGCCCTTTTGCCCGATCCTGCTTTCAGTGCCCGCCAGCAGGCGCGCGATGTTCTCGCGGTGCTTCCACCATGAAATCGCACTCAGCAGCGTCACCAGCAGCGCTGTCTTTTCAGGTCCGAGCACCCAGAGGGCCACGGGAATGACCAGCATGGCCAAAAGCGCCGAGAGCGACGAGTAGCGGGTAATGAACGCGGTCGCGAGCCAGATGAGCGCAAAGGCCAGCATCATCAGCGGTGCGGCCCCCAGGAGCACGCCGATATAGGTCGCCACACCCTTGCCGCCCTTGAAGCCGAGCCAAACCGGAAACAGGTGCCCGAGAAAGGCGAAGAAACCGGCGACCAGCGACGCTTCGTAACCCCAGAGCGCATTGGCGACCAGCACCGCCGCCGTGCCCTTAAGCGCGTCGAGCAGCAGGGTTGCGGCGGCGAGCTTCTTGTTGCCGGTACGCAGCACGTTGGTCGCGCCGATATTGCCGGAGCCGATCTTGCGCACGTCGCCCAGCCCCGCCATGCGGGTGAGAATGAGGCCGAAGGGAATGGAACCGAACAGATAGCCGATCAGCGCCGAAAGCGCGAGAAGGGCAGGCGCCGTCTGCCAGTCAGTCAAAGCACTCATTCAAACGTCCCCTCTGTCGCGCTGGCCGCGTGATCTCTGCTGGTGATCTTATGCCAAGGAATGAACGGCTTTGCCAGCCACATAAGTGGCAACCGCGCGGCCGCTGAAACGGGCATCCTCGAACGGGGTGTTCTTGGATTTGGAGACCAGCTGCTCCTTTGCCACGAGCCATGGCTCGTCGAGGTCGATCAGCGTGATATCGGCCTTCGCGCCCGCCTTCAGCGTTCCCGCATCGAGTCCGAAAATCTTGGCCGGGCGGGTGGAGAGCGCATCGATCAGCCGCATCAGCGGAACTTCGCCGCTATGGTGCAGGCGCAGCGCCGCCGCCAGCAGGGTTTCGAGCCCGACCGCGCCGCTCGCCGCATCCGAAAACGGCAGCCGTTTGGTGTCGACATCCTGCGGGTCGTGTGAGGAGACAATAATGTCGATGGTGCCGTCCTTCAGCGCCTCCACCATCGCCTTGCGGTCGTCTTCGGCGCGCAACGGCGGCGAAAGCTTGAAGAAGGTGCGGTATTCGCCGATATCGTTCTCGTTGAGCGTCAGATGGTTGATCGAGATGCCGCAGGTGGCCTTTACGCCCCGCTGCCGCGCAACGCGGATCGCTTCTGCCGATTCGGGCACGGAAATCTTGGCGGCGTGGTAGATCGCCTGTGTCAGCCCGGCAATGCGCAGGTCGCGCTCCAGCGGAATGATCTCGGCTTCCTTCGGAACGCCCGACAGCCCGAGCCAGCTCGCGAAAAGCCCCTCATTCATGTCACCGCCGCCGATATATTTGTCGCGCGTCTCGAGCGCAATCACCGCGCCCAGTTCGCGTGCATAGGTCATGGCGCGGCGCAGCACCAGCGTATCGGAAAGCGCCTTGCGGCCATTGGTGAAGGCCACCGCGCCGGCTTCCTTCAACATGCCGAATTCGGTCATTTCCTCGCCGTTCAGACCCTTGGTGAGTGCTGCTGCGGGATGCACATTGACGAGCGCTTTGTCGCGCGCCGTCTTTTTCACATATTCGACCAGTGCGATGTCATCGATGACGGGATCGGTATCGGGCATGACGATGATGCTGGTGACGCCGCCGGCCGCTGCCGTGCGCGAGGCGGATTCGATGGTTTCGCGGTGCTCTGCGCCGGGTTCGCCAACGAAAACACGGGCGTCCACCAGACCGGGAACCGCCAGCAGACCCTTGCAGTCGCGAACGGTCGCCCCTTCGGGAGCGCCCTGATTATGCGCGTCCTTGCCGGCCGCGAGAATGGTGCCGTCGGCGCCGATGATCACGCTGCCGGTCTCGTCAAGATCACGGGAAGGATCGACGATGCGGAGATTGTTGAGAACGGTAACGGCACTCATACGCGCTCACCCTGATTTTGCGAGACAAGCAGGGTTTCCATGACCGCCATGCGCACGGCAACCCCCATTTCCACCTGACTTTCGATCACGCTCTGCGGACCATCTGCCACATCGGAGGCGATTTCCACGCCGCGGTTCATCGGGCCGGGATGCATGACCAGCGCATCTTCCTTCGCCGCCTTCAGCTTTTCTGCATCGAGGCCGTAATAATGGAAATATTCGCGCACCGAAGGCACGAAGGAGCCGGACATGCGCTCGCGCTGCAGGCGCAGCATCATCACCACATCGGCATTCTTCAGCCCTTCCTTCATGTCGTGGAAGACTTCCACACTCATGTCGCGGATACCGGAGGGCAGCAGCGTGGCGGGGGCCACGACGCGAACGCGCGCACCCATCTGGTTGAGCAGGATGATGTTGGAGCGGGCAACGCGCGAATGCAGCACGTCGCCGCAGATCGCCACCGTGATGCCGGACAGTTCGCCCTTGGCGCGGCGGATGGTCAGCGCGTCGAGCAGCGCCTGCGTCGGGTGCTCATGCTGGCCGTCGCCGGCATTGACGACGGAGCAGGCGACCTTTTGCGCGAGCAGCGCGGCCGCACCGGCGGAGGAGTGGCGAACCACCAGCACATCCGGGCGCATGGCGTTCAGCGTCATCGCCGTATCGATCAGCGTCTCGCCCTTCTTCACCGAGGAATTGCCGACCGACATGTTCATCACGTCTGCGCCGAGACGCTTTCCGGCAAGCTCGAAGGAGGACTGCGTGCGCGTCGAGGCTTCGAAGAACAGGTTGATCTGCGTCAGGCCCCGAAGCGTCGAGGTCTTTTTCTCGCGCTGGCGGCTGATTTTCACCGCCTCGTCGGCTTTGTCGAGAAGCAGGGTAATATCCTGATGGGAAAGCCCCTTGATGCCGAGGAGATGGCGATGGGGGAAGAAGACCATGCGGTTTGCCTCCTGACGGGCGCCGCATTTTCCCGTGAAAATGCCCGGAACGCCCGAATGCTGATCCGTGCGCTCCCATTCGCTGTGAACACGCCTCAGGAGTGCGGCGGAATTCGGTCCTGCGCTCTATAGAGACTGCATGGTCGCGGGGCAAGCGCCCGCAACTCCTGAAATGAAAACATGGCGATGTTTCCCCAACCCTCAAGGGCAAACGGCCTGACGATGGAAGGCGCAGGCATCAGACGATGCCATGCTCCTTCAAAAGCGCCTGTTCGTCGCCTGACGCCCAGCCGAAAACTTTCGGCGCTCCGTCCAGCCTCTGGACGAAGTAATGAACATCGAAATCGATTGCGGCATCCGGTTGCCGTTTGCGGGCAAAGGTCGCCGTCCAGGCAACATGGGCAAGGCAATGATGTTCATCGATGGGCGAGATACGGATGTCGCGTATCCGCATCTCCTTCGTTCCGATCGTCCGGTAGCGCTCGTAACCCTTCATCATGACCTGCTTCAAGTGGTCATCGTTCTTTCCGGTCATCACCCCGGCGGGGGAGGCGGCGATGAAGTCTGAGGCGTAGAGGGAGGCGACCTCCTCCATATCCATGTCACCCTTGAGGGACCTGTTGAAAAATCGTTCATATCGCTCGAAGAGCTTTCTTACGCTGGCCTCCATGGTCTCCTCCCTGTGCAGCCGTTCAGCAAAGTCGCCAACCGAAAAAGCCTGCCGCAGGTTCCACATCAGGCTGCAGATTATGGAGAATGCGTTTATCCGCATGCCTGCCGGTCGTTGCCGCAACTTCTGCGCGGCTTTTTTGGGGACTGTCGTTGACCTTGCCGGAAACGTGTTTGGCATTCGCCGGGCCGGATACCTAAATCGGGATCACTCCCGAAAAATGCTGAAAGCGGCGGCTTAATCGTCTCAATCGCTTCCTGCGGGTGGAATTATGCAATATCACCCCACTATGCAACGCCAGTACAAAACAGCTAGAAGCAGCGGATGACCCAGAATTCCCGGACAGAAGAAACGCTCGCCGAACTGAACCAGCCAAGCCTCTGGTCCGGTATCAACGCCTATCGTTCCGATCCGCTGATCGTTGATCTCACCTCCGGCCTGTCGCGCAATCTGAGG
Organism: Agrobacterium sp. LMR679; assembly: GCF_027157905.1. Lineage (NCBI taxonomy): Bacteria > Pseudomonadati > Pseudomonadota > Alphaproteobacteria > Hyphomicrobiales > Rhizobiaceae > Agrobacterium > Agrobacterium sp. LMR679. The sequence goes on from NZ_JAPVOJ010000002.1 coordinate 2,401,821, forward strand.
GACGAGTTCGACCAGCTCGGCCGTTACGTCACGTCGCATGAGGCGCAGGAACTGGCGCGCATGGCCAATCAGGGCGTGCCGCAGCTGCATACCCACGGCCCGCGCGGCGAGCGTCTGGATCAGGTGGAGTTCCATCCGGCCTGGCATGCGCTGATGCGCCGTTCCATGTCGTCAGGCCTGCATTCCAGCGTCTGGGAAAATTCTCCCGATACGCGCGGCAATGAGCACAAGGCCCGCGCCACGAAATTCTACCTGACCTCGCAACTCGAGGCCGGGCATCTTTGCCCGCTGACCATGACCAGCGCCTCCGTCGCGGCCATTATGGCTTCGCCGCGTGTGCAGAAGGAATGGGCGCCGAAGATTCTCTCGCGCAAATATGATTCCTCGCAGAAACCGGCCCTGCAGAAAACCGCCGTCACCATTGGCATGGGCATGACGGAAAAGCAGGGCGGCACGGATGTGCGCGCCAACCGCACGACGGCCGAGCGGGTGGGAGAGGGCATCTATCGCCTGTCCGGTCACAAGTGGTTCCTGTCCGCGCCGATGAGCGACGGTTTCGTCATGCTCGCCCAGATGGGCGACGGCATGGGCTGCTTCCTCGTGCCGCGTTATCTGGAAGACGGTTCGAAGAACGGCCTGCACTTCCAGCGCCTGAAGGACAAGCTCGGCAATCGCTCCAACGCATCCGCCGAAGTCGAATTCACCGATGCCTTCGGTTATCTGCTGGGCGATCCCGGCAGCGGCATCCGTACAATCCTCGACATGGTGACGCTGACGCGGCTCGATTGCGCGCTTGCCTCCGCCGGCATGATGCGCGCCTCGCTTGCCGAAGCCGTACATTATGCCCGCGGCCGTTCTGTTTTCGGCAAGATGCTGGTCACACAGCCGATCATGACGCGCGTTCTTGCCGACATGGCGCTGGATGTGGCGGCGGCCACCGCGCTCTCCTTCCGGCTGGCGACCGCATTCGACGCCGCCCGCAACAATCCGGCCGAGGCCGCCTATGCGCGGGTGATGACGCCCATCGTCAAATACTGGTGCTGCAAAATTGCGCCGGCGCTTATCTATGAGGCCATGGAGTGCCTTGGCGGCAACGGTTACGTGGAAGAGCGACCGATTGCCCGCCACTATCGCGAAGCGCCCGTCAACGCCATCTGGGAAGGCTCCGGCAACGTCATGGCGCTGGATGTGCTGCGGGTTCTCCAGCGCGGCAAGGACCTGTTCGATCTCGTTTTCCAGACACTGGAGCGCGATCTCGGGGCAGCCGGCAAAAAGACCACCGACGTGCTGCGCGCCGCAATCGCCCTTGCCGAACGTGACGAGGGAGCGGCCCGCCTGCTGGTCGAGCAGTTCGCGCTTGCGGCCGCTGCCGCCGAGCTTTGCCGCCTCGGTGCCGGCAAGATCGCCGATGCCTTCCTCGAGACCCGTCTCGCAGGCGGCTGGCGGCATACTTACGGCATGCTCGATTCCCGCTTCGATCCGAATTATATAATCGATCTTCTTTATCCGCCTGCATCTTGACCGATGCTTGCGGATGAAGGTTTTGCAGTCCCGGCGGGAGGGGTCTCGGATTTGAAAAACAGCAATGGCGTAAAGCGTGTTCTGATCTGTCGTGACACTTTCGCGCATCGATGCGCGGCAAGGGAAGGCGGCTGCCAATGCTGACCTTCCGTTCCGCCCGCGCCGAGGATGAAGACGCGCTCTACGCCATAAGCCTCGCCACCGGCGATGCCGGGCAGGACGCCACCGCCCTTTACAATGATGGCCGCATGGTCGGGCATATCTACTCCGTGCCTTATCTGCATCTCTGGCCCGATGCCGTTTTCGTGGCGGAGGATGAAGAAGGTGTGTGCGGTTATATCGTCGGCGCACTCGATACGGCGGTGCACGAAGAACGGCTGGAGCGGGAATGGTGGCCGCATCTGCGCAGCCTTTACCCCGATCCCGGCGGCGACCAGCAGACATGGGACGCCGACCAGCGCCGCGCCCAGTTCATCCACCATCCACGCCGCACGCCCACCTGGCTTACCGACCCGTTTCCGGCCCATATCCACATGAACCTACTGCCGCGCACGCAGGGCAAGGGCGGCGGCACCCGGCTTCTGTCGCGCTGGCTCGATATGGCGAGACAGAACAACGTCTACGGCATCCATCTCGGCGCCAGCGAACGCAACCATGCGGGCATGCGCTTCTGGGAAACGCGTGGCTTCAAACGCCTCGAGAGTCACGAAACGCCCGGCAGCGTCTGGTTCGGCATGGCGTTGGAGTAATTCAGGTTCTGATGACCCGCGCTGCCCCCGCCGCTAGAAACGGTGCAAAGGCAGTGCGAATGTCTTCAAGAAATGTCTCGCTGAAACGCCCGATGGGCTGTTGAAGAACATTGAAATGGTATGATCGTTCGATCACGTCGTAATTGCATTCGCTGACGGTGACCCAGCCGCGATCATAGTCGGTTAGTTTTGCGCGCCGAAGCTCGAGCTTCGGTATTTCGATTGCCCGCTGCTGGCTGTCCTGCGGCGGTTTCGATGAAATGGGCAGCAGCAATATATGCGACAAGCCCTGCGCGTCCGTAATCGTCAGGATCATGCAGACGGGGCGATCTTTTTCCCCATGGTCACGCGTTGGATTAGCCGTAGACTGCCATCGCCACAAATAGGGATAGGAAACGATATCACCGCGTCTGAACTTGGACATTATCTGTCCTGCTCATCGCGGGATGTCCGATGTTCTTCGGAGTCTTTCTCCAGCTGGGTGTTGAACATGGCGGCCAATTCATCGGGCATTTCGCCGGCTGCGTAAGACCTTCGCGGATCGTCGCTTCCCAGCATTTTTTCGAAAAGTTCGACCGGCACCACCACGACAGAAGGTCGCCCATGCTTCGTCAGCAAAATGGGCGATTTCTGCGCTTCGTCATGGTAGCGACCGAAATGTCGCATAAACTCCGCCGTGGAAATGGATTTTCTTTTCATGAGGAATCCTCAAATCTGTATTTCCTGAATAATACAGAAAATACAGAAAATTTAAAGCCGTCGATTTTGGTCTGGCGGCCCGCTCATCCACAGGAACCTTCTCTTCATCCGCCCCGCCACGTTGTTCTTCCCTTCATGCTTTGTTAACCCGTTGAGGAAGGCCTTTCAGAAAACGGGTAGGGAATCATGCTGGCGACCGCAGAGGCGATTTCAGCCGACAGACCGGAAAAGCGCATCAAGGATCGCGCTCAGACGGAGAAGGCGATTTTTAATGCGGCGCGGTCGCTGCTTGCCGAAGAGGGATTTCAGGGTTTTGGCATCAATGCCGTTGCCCGCCGCGCCGGCTGCGACAAGCAGCTCATCTACCGTTATTTCGGCGGCCTCGATGGCCTGGTCGAGGCGATCGGCGAGGACCTCGGTTCCTGGGTGAAAGATCGCATTCCGGAAGATACCGGCGGCATGTTCCTTTTGACCTATGGCGACCTCATGGAAAAGCTGGCGCTTTATTTCATGGATGCGCTGCGCAGCGACCCTCTCGTCTGCAAGATCATCGCCTGGGAAGTGTCTGACGGTTCACCGCAGGTGCGCCAGCTGGCCGAAGCCCGCGCCAAGTCGCTCGGCAAATGGCTGGAGCGTATGCGAGGTTCGCTGGCGGCGCCGAAGGGTGTGGATACAGCGGCGGTCAATGCCGTATTGTTCGCCGCCATTCAGCACCTCGTCATTTCCGCTGCCACCAGCGGCCAGTTCGCGGGCGTACCGCTTAAATCGGACCGGGACTGGGACAAGATCGCCACTGCCGTCAAAAGGCTGGTGCGCGGCGTTTACGGCTGAACCGGTTTCCGCAGGCGCAAGGCAGTCGCGCCTGGACCTGCGCATTAAAGAAAAATCAGTCATGTTTTCATCGGGCCGGCAACCGCCCGACGCATCCGGCCGTTCACGCGATCACATTCTTTTCCACATGCCGGCCGCCGTCGTTAACCATAATGACAGCTTTCATTTGCCTCGCCATGGCTGCCGGTCCAGTGTGGGTTAACGAAATGTTAACCATGCGCAATGACTGCGCATAAGGGAGCCGCAAGTGAGCCGCTGGACAGCTTTAGGCGTCATGATGACGTTTTTTGTGATGCTGCCGTTGGATATCGACGCGCCGGCGCTGAACCTCTGCCTTATGGCCGTGGTGCGCTGGGCGGTGCTTGCCGGCGTTCCCGATACGATGTTTGTGCGGGGGCAGGCGGCATGAAGTGGTTTCTGATCCTCTGGGCCGGTCCCGTCGCGCTGCTGGGCAGCTGGTACTGGCTTTCCTATTACGACATGAGCTTCGGTTTCTACATGCTCACACGCCAGACCCATGATCTGGTGTTCGAGATTTACGGCAATATTCTCGGCCTGCCGCCGGAAAGCCTGCCGCCGCTGGTGGCGCGCGCCATCGCCGTCGACAGCCTGATCGTTTTTGCGATTCTGGCTTTCCGCAAGAGAAAGCAGATTGCGGCCTGGTGGCAGGGCCGTCAGTCGGCCGCGCGGGTGAGTGCGGAAAGCCTGTCCAGAGCGCCCTGAAGAATGAAGCTCGCGGCGGCCGAATCGATGCGTTCGGCGCGCTTTGCGCGTGAGACGTCCATTTCCAGCAATGCGCGCTCGGCCGCGACCGTCGAAAGCCGCTCATCCCAGAAAATGAAGGGCAGGGCGGTTTTTTCGCCCATTGTGCGCACGAAGGCGCGCGTCGCCTGCACGCGGGGACCGGCCGAACCATCCATGTTCATCGGCAGGCCGATGATGAAGGCGAAAACTTTTTCCTTTTCGGCGAAGGCCAGCAGTACTTCCGCATCCTGCGTGAATTTCACCCGTTTGATGACGGGGCGCGGCGTTGCGAAACGCCGCGACAGGTCCGACATGGCAAGCCCGATCGTCTTCGTGCCAAGGTCGAGGCCGGCAATCGCCTGTCCCGGCTGAAGCGCCTGCGCCAGTTCCTCAATGGTGAGTGTTGCCATGTCGCGTGTTGTCCTTATCGTTTGCGGACGAATTCGGTGCGCAGCACCAGACCCTTCACCGCATCATGTCTGCAATCGATCTCTTCCGGATTATCGGTCAGGCGGATCGACTTGATGACGGTACCCTGCTTGATGACCGTGCTGGTGCCCTTGACCTTCAAATCCTTGATGAGGGTGACGGAATCGCCATCCGCCAGCACATTGCCCGCCGCATCGCGCACTTCATTCGCACGCGCCGCTTCTGCAGCCAGTTCGGAGGCCGGTCGCCATTCACCGGTCGCCTCATCATACACGTACTCGTCATCATTTGCGGCCATGGTCGCCTCTCTTAAATATTGGTAGTGCGGTTGTTCAGGCCGTCCTATGTCATAATATACCGGCAATACAAAGGAGAACTTCCCATGAAAATCACCTGGCTCGGCCATTCCGCCTTCCGCCTCGAAAACGGCAGCGCGAAGATCCTCATCGATCCGTTCTTCACCGGCAACCCCGGTTTTGCAGGGCAGGATGGAAAGTCGGCAGCCGAAGGCGTCACCCATATTCTCCTGACCCACGGCCATGGTGACCATGTCGGCGATACAGTCCAGCTTGCCCGCGAAACCGGCGCGACCGTGCTGGCGAATGCCGATCTTGCCGCTTGGCTTTCCGCCAAGGGCGTCGCGAAGGTCGACATGGGCAATACCGGCGGCACGGTGCATTTCGACGGTTTTTCAGTCACCTTCACCAATGCGCTGCATTCCTCTGCCCAGATCACCGAAGACGGTGTTTCCCATTCGCTCGGCAATGCCAATGGCCTGATGCTGCATTTCGAAGACGGCCCGGCCGTCTATCACATGGGCGATACCGACATCTTCTCCGACATGAAACTCATCAATGAACTGCATCAGCCGGATATCGGCCTTGTGCCGATCGGTGACCGCTTCACCATGGGCGGAGCCGTCGCCGCGCTCGCCTGCCAGCGCTTCTTCAAGTTTGAGCATGTGCTTCCCTGCCATTACGGTTCCTTCCCGATCATCGACCAGACGCCGGAGAAGTTCGTGGCCGGCATGGAAGGGGCGGAAGCGCGCGTCCACACGCCGAAGGCCGGCGATACGCTGTCCTTCTGACATTTTGCCCGTGCATGTCGCGACCGCAAACCGCCATACAGTTTGGCGCGACATGCTTTCTACCGTTGCGAATGACGGACATGGTGATTATAGCGAATGGGAAATATCCCATCGGAGTAGAACCATGTCCGTCGATCTCGCCACCGTGAAGCGCGTTGCGCGCCTTGCCCGTATCGCAGTCAGCGAAGAAGAAGCACAGAATATGCTTGGCCAGCTGAACGGCATACTCGGTTTCGTGGAGCAGCTTTCGGAAGTGAATGTCGACGGCGTCGAGCCGATGACATCGGTGACCCCGGTGGACATGAAAAAACGCGCCGACGTGGTGACCGACGGCAACAAGGCGGAAGACATTGTCGCCAATGCGCCTGCGACCGACCGGGACTTCTTCATGGTCCCGAAAGTGGTCGAATAAGCCGACCGCCTCTGCCGCCCGATTTTTCCAAGATTTCGAAAGCCGTTGCCGACCATGACCGACCTGACGAGCCTGACCATTGCCGAAGCCCGCGAAAAGCTGAAGGCCAAAGAATTCTCCGCCCTCGAGCTGACCGACGCCTATCTCTCCGCCATCGATGCGGCCAACGGCGCGCTGAACGCCTATGTGGCGACGACGCCTGAAAAGGCGCGCGACATGGCAAAAGCCTCCGACGAACGCATCGCCGCCGGCAAGGCTGGCGAGCTGGAAGGCGTTCCGCTTGGCGTGAAGGACCTTTTCGCCACCCGCGACGTGCACACGCAGGCATGTTCGCATGTTCTCGATGGCTTCAAGCCGAAATATGAGTCCACCGTCACCCAGAACCTCTGGGATCAGGGCGCCGTCATGCTCGGCAAGCTCAACATGGACGAATTCGCCATGGGCTCGTCCAATGAAAGCTCCTGGTACGGCCCGGCCATCAACCCGTGGCGCGCCAATGGCTCCGACCAGAAGCTGGTCCCCGGCGGCTCCTCCGGCGGTTCCGCCGCAGCCGTGGCCGCGCATCTGTGCGCCGGCGCCACCGCGACCGACACCGGCGGCTCCATCCGCCAGCCGGCAGCCTTCACCGGCACCGTTGGCATCAAGCCCACCTATGGCCGCTGCTCGCGCTTCGGCATCGTCGCTTATGCCTCTTCGCTCGATCAGGCCGGCCCGATTGCCCGCGACGTGCGTGATGCCGCGATCCTGCTGAAGACCATGGCAAGCGTCGACGCCAAGGATACGACCTCCGTCGACCTGCCGGTGCCGGATTACGAAAAGGCCATCGGCCAGTCGCTCAAGGGCCTGAAGATCGGTATTCCGAAGGAGTATCGCGTCGATGGCATGCCGGAAGAAATCGAAAAGCTCTGGGCCAAGGGCGTCGAGTGGTTGCGCGATGCCGGTGCCGAAGTGGTCGATATTTCGCTGCCGCACACCAAATACGCGCTGCCTGCTTACTACATCGTCGCGCCGGCGGAAGCCTCGTCCAACCTTGCCCGTTATGACGGCGTTCGTTACGGCCTGCGCGTCGACGGCAAGGACATTGCCGACATGTACGAAAAGAGCCGCGCCGCCGGCTTCGGCAAGGAAGTGCAGCGCCGCATCATGGTTGGCACCTATGTGCTGTCCGCCGGTTATTACGACGCCTATTATCTGAAGGCGCAGAAGGTCCGCACCCTCATCAAGCGCGACTTCGAAAACGTCTTCCACGAAGGCGTCGACGCCATTCTGGCGCCGATCACCCCGTCTTCCGCCTTCGCAGTCGGTGACGAGGAACTCGCCTCCGATCCGGTGAAGATGTACCTGCAGGACGTCTTCACCATCACCGTCAACATGGCCGGTCTTCCGGGCCTCTCGGTTCCGGCCGGCCTTGACGGCAAGGGTCTGCCGCTCGGCCTCCAGCTTATCGGCAAGCCTTTCGAGGAAGAAACGCTGTTCAAGACGGCGCACGCCATCGAGCAGGCAGCCGGCAAGTTCACCCCCGCCAAATGGTGGTGAAAAGCCTCACGCTACGAGACATGAACGAAGCCGACCGCGATACGGTCGGCTTCGTCGGTTTTGCCGCCTGGCGTTCCGGTGACGCCTTCGACGACAGCTATCTCGATCCCGATGTCATCGAGCGGGTGAGGGGCGAATTCGAGAGTTTCGCCAAGTCTCCGACCGGTGATATTGTCGTCGCTGAAATGGACGGCGTTGTTGCCGGCTGGGGAGCGTGCGATACGGCGCCGCATCACATTTCCGATCTCTGGGTGGACCCGAACTGGCAGGGCAAGGGGATCGGCAAAGCCCTGATCCTTCATTTTCTCGACAGAATGCGTGCGCAAGGCCTGCCGCTGGCCACCATCGACACCCATGCCAGAAACCGCGCAGCCATCGGTCTTTACGAGCGTTGCGGTTTTGAGATCGTCTGGCGCGGCATGGAATGGTCCGACATCATGAAAGTCGAACTCGAGAAGGTGAAGCTGGAGCGCGGGCTCTCGCTATAACCCGCTCTTACGGCCGCAGCTGCTTCTCGGCGAAATGCCGGGCGACAGCGCTGCCGCCGCCCGGTTGATTTATCGATTGTCCAGCTCACCCCGCACGAGTTCCAACCCGCGCGTGGTGATGCGGTAGGGCTTGCCGCCCGAGGAGGCGATGGCTCTCTTCCGTTTCAGCTTGCGGAAAGTGAGGAGATCGAGGCCGCTGAAAATCCAGCCGTCACGCGTGTAGAGCGCTAGTTTTTCGATTTTGTGGGCGTCGTCTCGAACGAGTTCAATTCTGCCGCCCTGGGCGAGCAGGTGAAGAATGCGCTGTTCGGCGCGGGAAATGTCCATTTTTGGAAGTCCGGTCGGCGTCATATAGACGCGTGAAAGCAAATCCGGGTGCCGTTAAGGCATCCGGCTCGGTTTCAGCATGGCCCGGCGCGCAATAAACTTGCGGGCAGGGCCTTTACCGGGACTCCGATTGAGCGAACATAAAAACTCCGTTCTTGCTCCTTTTGGGTAGCGGGCAAAGCCGAGGCGGTCAAGTCCCGCCAGGCGCGAGAAAACCACGCTGGTCGAATCGCGCCGGCAATGGTTTAATTTCAACGGCCATGGAGGGCGCGGCTTGATCGTCATTCGCAATGCGCATGAGCAGGAAGCGGAGGTTCTGGCGGCCATCGGCCTCAGGGCATGGCGACAGGCAACCGCGGCTCTCGGCATCACCCCGACCCTTTACGACAATGCGGCCAGCGCCTTTTCCAATTTTACCCGCTCGTCATGGCTGGCGATCAGGGTGGCGGAGTTTGGCGGCTCGGTTGCCGGATGGGCGGCGCGGGAGCATTTCGACGAGACGATTTCCGATTTCTGGATCGATCCTGATTTTCAGCGCCGGCGGGTCGGCACCCACCTGTTGGGCGATGTCGAAAGGCTGATAGAGGACAGGGGGTTCGAGACCATCCGGCTTGAAACCCATGCCCAGAATGAGCCCGCCGTCGCCTTTTTCCGCCACCATGGCTATAGCGTCCGCTGGCTCTCCGTTTCCTATGCGCCGAAACTCGACCGCGAAGTGCAGTCGGTGGGCCTGCAGAAGCAATTGGTCGAGGTTGAGAGCGGTCTCTACGGGCCGGCTTTCTAAGGTGGAGTTTGCAGAGCCTCCACCAGCCATATCGGCCAATCAGGCATGATGGCGAGCGATGCGACAAGGCCTAGCTGCAATATCACAATCGATATCAGGATGCTGCGGAACGGTTCCTTGCGCGTTTTATGCCGCAGCAGCCGTTGTGCCGAGATCGCGCCCAGGCTGCCGCCGATGAGCGCAAGCGATAACAGCGTGCTTTCCCGGATGCGCCATGCGCCATTTCTCGCCGCTTCCTTGTCCCACCAATAGACAAGAAAGACGAAAAGATTGAAGGCGATATAGGTTATGAAACAGAGAGCGAGCGTCATCATGATGTGAATTGAAACCGGGAAGCGTAAAAAACGCGTATCCTGTATCGGTGAAAATCCCGGGCCTGGTGTGAGAGGGCGCAAGGTGTCTTGCGCCCGCGCTCCATTTGTTCTACCCACCAAGGCCAAAGAACCCGTATATCGTGAGCTTCAGATGACCCTTGTAGACGTGCGCACCCCCGACCCGAAACGCTTCATTCCCGGCGCCACCGGCGATTGGGAAATCGTGATCGGCATGGAGGTGCATGCGCAGGTTCTCTCCAATTCCAAGCTGTTTTCCGGTGCGTCGACCACCTTCGGCAATGCGCCGAATTCCAACGTGTCGCTGGTGGATGCCGCCATGCCCGGCATGCTGCCCGTCATCAACGAGGAATGCGTGAAGCAGGCGGTGCGCACTGGCCTCGGCCTGAAGGCGAAGATCAACCATCGCTCGATTTTCGACCGCAAGAACTACTTCTATCCGGACCTGCCGCAGGGCTACCAGATTTCGCAGTTCAAGGACCCGATCGTCGGTGAGGGCACCATCACCATTTCGCTCGGTCCGGATCGTCAGGGCAATTTCGAAGATATCGAGATCGGCATCGAGCGCCTGCATCTGGAGCAGGACGCCGGCAAGTCCATGCATGACCAGCACCCGACCATGTCCTTCGTGGACCTCAACCGTTCGGGCGTGGCGCTGATGGAAATCGTCTCCAAGCCGGACATGCGCTCGTCGGACGAGGCCAAGGCCTATCTCACCAAGCTGCGTTCCATCGTCCGTTATCTCGGTACCTGCGACGGCAACATGGATGAAGGCTCGATGCGCGCCGACGTCAACGTCTCCGTCCGCCGTCCGGGCGAAGGTTTCGGCACGCGCTGCGAAATCAAGAACGTCAACTCCATCCGCTTTGTCGGTCAGGCCATCGAATATGAAGCGCGCCGCCAGGTCGCCATTCTGGAAGATGGCGGCGTCATCGATCAGGAAACCCGCCTGTTCGATCCCGGCAAGGGCGAAACGCGGTCCATGCGCTCCAAGGAAGATGCGCATGATTACCGCTATTTCCCCGATCCGGACCTCTTGCCGCTCGAATTCGACGATGCCTTCGTCGAGGCGCTGAAGGTCGATCTGCCGGAACTACCCGATGACAAGAAGGCCCGTTTCGTGGCCGATCTTGGCCTGTCGGTCTATGACGCCTCGATCCTCGTTTCGGAAAAGGCGATTGCCGATTATTACGAGGCCGTGGCCGCCGGTCGCGATGCGAAGGCCGCCGCCAACTGGGTCATCAACGATCTGCTCGGCGCGCTGAACAAATCGGGCAAGGATATCGAGACGACGCCGGTTTCGCCGGAGCAGCTCGGCGGCATCATCGATCTCATCAAGGCCGAGACCATTTCCGGCAAGATCGCCAAGGACCTGTTCGAAATCGTCTGGAACGAGGGCGGCAACCCGGCTGAAATCGTCGAGGCCCGCGGCATGAAGCAGGTGACCGATACCGGCGCCATCGAAAAGGCCGTGGATGAGATCATCGCCGCCAACCCCGATCAGGTCGAGAAGGTGAAGGCAAAGCCGACGCTCGCCGGCTGGTTCGTCGGTCAGGTCATGAAGGCGACGGGCGGCAAGGCCAACCCGCAGGCGGTGCAGGCGCTGGTGAAGGCCAAGCTCGGTATCGAGGAAGAGTAAGCGGACGCTGCCTCGTGCCTAGAGGCATTGAGGCCGACAGCTCTCATCCGTCATCCTCGGGCTTGTCCCGAGGATCTAACGACCCACAAGGTCAAACGTGCTCAGATCCTCGGGACAAGCCCGAGGATGACGTCGAGTACGAACGACTGTCATCACTTTTGCCGGGATCAACGCCCGGCTTTTTCTATTCTGAGACGGAGCCAAATCATGTTCTTCATCCGCACGGCAAGCCTGCGTGACATCGAGCCGGTGCGCACCCTGCTCGCGACGACGTGGCACGCGACCTATGATGCGATCTATGGCGTGGACAAGGTGAACCAGTTGATTCTCGCATGGCATTCGCCGCAGGCCATGAAGGACCGTATCGAAAAAAAGGGCGGCGAGTTTCTGGTGGCTGACGACGGCAAGCGGATCGGCGGCATGGCCTATGGCTCCATGTCCACCAAAATGGCGAAAACGGCCCTGCTGCACCAGCTCTATGTCGCCCCCGATCTTCAGCGTCAGGGCATTGGCCGCGATCTCTTCGCCGAACTGGAAACCTGTTTTCCGGATGCGGAAATCATGCGGCTGGAAGTCGAGCCTAAAAATACTGTCGCAATCGCCTTTTATGAAGGCGTCGGATTTGTGGAGGTGGACCGAATCGAGCGCATGGCGGGCATCGAGGGGTTGCCCGGCATCGTTATGGAAAAGAGCCTGACCCGATGAATGAGACATTGCAGAAGCTGATCATCCGCACGGCGCGCGAAGACGATCTTCCGGCACTCGCCGCCATTTTTGCCGCCGACGAGATCGGCGGCCACGGGGATACGGCGGAAGAATCGGCGCAGCCGGATTATCTCGCCGCTTTCCGCGCCATCGAGGCATCGCCGAGCGAAACGCTCTATGTGGCCGAACTGGATAGCGAGGTGGTCGGCACCTTCCAGACGGCGATCCTGACCAAGCTCGTCGGGCGAGGGGCGAAGTCGATGGTGATCGAGGCGGTGCAGACACGCGCCGACATGCGCGGTCGCGGCATCGGTGCGGTGATGATCAATCATTGCCTGGAAGAAGCCCGCCGGCAGGGCCTGAACGCCGCGCAGCTGACGTCCAACATGGCCCGGCTGGACGCTCACCGCTTCTACGAGCGGCTGGGTTTCGAGAAGCGGCATTTAGGCTTCAGGATGAAGCTGAAATAGCGCGGATATATCTCGAAATGCTGGACAATTGCCGTGAGGGGCGGCATAAGCATGTCTTGTGCCGTGCACGGAAAATCGCTGCGGCGCATTCAAGCCCGAGGAACGTAGAATGAAGACTCTCCTGACGCAAATCTTCACCTGGTGGAACGGCCAGACGATCGGAACGCGGTTTCATACCTGGCGTTTCGGCAAGAAGGTGGGACAGGACGAGTTGGGCAACACCTATTACGAAGGCGGCACCACTTCCTGGGGCATGCCGCGCCGCTGGGTCATCTACAATGGTTATGCCGAAGCGTCGGCCATTCCGCCCGGCTGGCATGGCTGGATGCATTACCGCACCGACGTGCCGCCGAGCCAGGAAAGCTACGTTGCGCGCGACTGGCAGAAGCCGCATCAGCCGAACCTCACCGGTTCGTCCAAGGCCTATCGCCCGCAGGGATCGCTGGCCGTGGCCGGTGAGCGCCCGCGCGTGACTGGCGACTACGACGCGTGGACCCCGGGCAACTAAGCATCTTGCGATGCGCGGTGTTGTGCAAAACGCCGCGCTTGCATCCGGCCTCACCGGTTTTTGCCACATTCCGCCCTTAGGCGTTGATCCGGTCGGCGGTTCGACACAGGCAAATATTTGGAGACATATCGTATGAGGAAATTCACGCGAGATCGTTCTTTGCGTGCGCTGACAGTCTCGCTGTTTGCAGCGGTCTCTGCTGTCATCCTCATTTCGCCCGTCTCCGCCGCCCGTCTCGAAAACCGCGTGGCGGTGTTTTCCGGCATCGACAAGATCACCGGCCGCATCACTTCCTTCGATGTCTATATCGATGAGACCGTGCAGTTCGGCGCGCTTCAGGTGACGCCGAAAGTCTGTTATTCCCGCGACCAGACGGAAACCCAGAAGATCGACGCTTTTGTCGAGGTCGATGAAATCACGCTCGACCGCAAGATCAAGCGGATTTTCACGGGCTGGATGTTCGCCGACAGCCCTGGCCTAAACGCCGTGGAACACCCGATCTACGACGTGTGGCTGACGGGCTGCAAGCAGGACTCGGAAGTTCCCGCTCCCTCTACGGCAAGCAAGTAATTAACCCACGACCGCGCCTATTTCTGGCGTCTGAGCTTCTCGGCCAAATCGGCCAGGGCTTTGCTTTTGCTTTCCAGTTGTTCGATCATTTCCTCCCGCGTTAGTTCGGGCTCGATCACGATCGGAACGGTGAACTTGTTGGGCTGATCGCCGGCGGGAGGTGAGGGGAACCTGATTTCCGAGAACGCCCTCTTCACGGCCGTTCTTGTCTGATAGGTGCTATCCCTTATGTTTTTGACCTGAACAGCCTGCATCTTTCCCGCCGGGTCAACGCGGAAAGTCACAAGGAGCACCTGTTTCTTGTTCGTCCGCACGACCTTGAATTCCGGGCGGCCGGTTACGCCCGTCAAGGCTCGGGAAATTTCGCTTCGCCAGGCGGCCTGCGGGTTCGAGCGCTGTTCGGCAGCGGTGACATTCGCCGCCGGCGTCAACATCAATAACAAGGCCGCAATCCAGCGCATGACAATCCCCCGGTGAACCGTATATCATGATCGGATAGGTCATGTTTTTGAGGGTTGCAAGCAAAATCTCAGGTTGTTTTCAGTGTGGATTTTCTTGCGCCGACAATTTTTCGAAGGGCACATCCGGCCTGTCGACAGCCGCTTCAAGTATCGTGGCATATTCCGACTTTGGAATATCGATTGCCCCGAATGTCTTCAGATGTTCGGTCGTAAACTGCGTGTCGAGCAGCGTAAATCCCTGCTGCCGCAAACGCTCGACCAGATGCACGAGGCAAATCTTCGATGCATTGGTGCGGCGGGAAAACATGCTCTCGCCGAAGAAGGCAGCGCCCAACGAGACACCGTAGAGCCCACCGACAAGCTCCTCGCCCTCCCACGCCTCGACGCTATGGGCGTGGCCGATCTGGTGCAACTCGGTATAGAGCCTGCGGATGGTGGCGTTGATCCAGGTGCTTGGCCTGTCCGGCGCTTCCGCCGCACATCCGGCCATCACCGCTTCGAACGCGGTGTTGAAGCGAATCTCGAACGGCTTCCTGCGCATCGCCTTGGCGAGGCTTTTGGAAACGTGAAAACCATTGAGCGGGATGATTCCCCGAATTTCCGGTTCGACCCAGAAAAGCTCGGGATCGTCAGCCGAATCGGCCATTGGGAACATACCGGCGGAATAGGCGCGCAGCAGGATATCGACCGTTATGCCGTTATTTCTGCTGCGCCGCCCAACCATATCGTCTTAGTGAGACGCGTCACCGGCCAGATATTTTTCCAGCCAGTGAATGTCGTAATCGCCCTTCAGGATATCCTCGTTTTCGAGGAGGTCCTGGAAAAGCGGCAGCGTGGTCTTGATGCCGTCGACGACGAACTCATCCAGTGCACGACGCAGGCGGCGAATGCACTCGTCACGGTCGCGGCCGTGAACGATCAGCTTGCCGATCATGCTGTCGTAATAGGGCGGGATCTTGTAGCCCTGATAGGCGCCCGAATCGACGCGCACGCCAAGGCCGCCCGGCGTATGGAAATAGGTCAGCGTGCCAGGCGAGGGAACGAAGGTGCGCGGGTCCTCGGCATTGATACGGCATTCGATGGCATGGCCATGGAATTCGATATCCGCCTGCGTGACCGACAGGCCCTGGCCCGAAGCGACCCTGATCTGTTCCTGCACGAGATCCATGCCGGTGATGGCTTCCGTCACCGGATGCTCCACCTGCAGACGGGTGTTCATTTCGATGAAATAGAACTCGCCGTTTTCATAAAGGAACTCGATGGTGCCGGCGCCGCGATATTTCAGCTTGCGCATGGCGCTCGCGCAGATCTCGCCGATCTTCATGCGTTGTTCGACGGTCAGAGCCGGCGAATTGGCTTCTTCCAGCACCTTCTGGTGACGGCGCTGCAGCGAGCAATCGCGTTCGCCGAGGTGAACGGCATTGCCTTCGCCATCGCCGAAAACCTGCACTTCGATATGGCGCGGCTTGCCGAGGTATTTTTCCATGTAGACCGCGTCGTTGCCGAAGGCTGCCGCCGCTTCGGAGCGGGCCGTCGCAACGGCCTCTTCCAGATCGGCTTCGGTCTTCGCCACCTTCATGCCGCGGCCGCCGCCGCCCGCCGTCGCCTTGATGAGGACCGGGAAGCCGATCGTCCGGGCGATTTCGAGAGCGTTTTCAGGCTTCACTTCGCCATCGGAACCGGGAACCACGGGAATGCCGAGTTCCTGTGCCGTCTGCTTGGCGGTAATCTTGTCGCCCATGATGCGGATATGTTCGGCGGTCGGTCCGATGAAGGTGATGCCGTGCGCGTCGAGAATATCGGCGAACTTGGCATTTTCCGACAGGAAGCCGTAACCGGGGTGAACGGCGTCCGCACCGGTGATTTCGCAGGCCGCAACGATCTGGTGGATGTTGAGGTAGCTGTCACGCGAGGGCGGCGGGCCGATGCAGACGCTCTCGTCGGCAAGGCGCACATGCATGGCGTCCGCGTCGGCCGTGGAATGCACGGCCACCGTCGGAATGCCAAGCTCCTTGGCAGCGCGCAGGACGCGTAGCGCGATCTCGCCGCGGTTGGCTATGAGGATCTTCGAAACCATGCTGAACCGCCTTTATTCGATGACCACGAGGGCTTCGCCATACTCCACGGGCTGAGCGTCGTTGACGACGATTTCCACGACCTTGCCGGACTTGGGAGCCGGGATCTGGTTCATGGTCTTCATGGCTTCGACGATGAGGATGGTCTGGCCTTCCTTGACGGTCGCGCCCACTTCGATGAAGGGACGTGCGCCCGGGGCAGGCGAAAGATAGACCGTACCGACCATCGGCGAGGACACGGTGTTGGCCGGGTTACGGGCGGGTGCTGCGGCGGCTGCAGGGGCGGCCGGTGCTGCGATTGCCGGTGCGGCAGCGGGCGCTGCCGGCGCGGGCGCATAAGCGGCGGGCGCTGCAGCATAGACCGTGGCGGGAGCGGGAGCGGCGCGGGAGACGCGGATGCGCAGGTCTTCCTGCTCCACTTCGATTTCCGAAAGGTCGGTATCGTTGAGGATATTCGCGAGTTCGCGGATCAGTTCCTTGTCGATACCCTGTTTCTTTTCAGACATGACAAACCCTATTCTTTGTTTCTTTTTATGCCGTGATGTTTTTCAGCGCGTGAAGCGCCATGATGTATCCATATGGTCCGAAACCGCAGACCATGCCCTTTGCCGCGGGTGATACCATCGATTTGTGACGGAACTCTTCGCGGGCGTGGATGTTGGAAATGTGCACTTCCACGACGGGCGTGGAAATCGCGCGAATGGCGTCATGCAACGCGATGGATGTGTGGCTGTAGGCGCCGGGATTGATGACGACGCCTGCCGCCCGCTCGCCCGCCTCCTGCAACCAGTCCACCAGCACGCCTTCGTGGTTGGACTGGCGGAATTCCACTGCGAAACCGAGATCGGCACCGGCTTGAAGGCAATCATTTTCGATGTCCTTCAGCGTCTTGCCACCATAGATACCCGGTTCCCTTTTTCCCAGCATGTTGAGATTGGGGCCGTTGATGACGATGATGATGTTGCTCATTCACGTTTCCATAAGAAAATCAGCGACACCTATAGACTGCGCAGCGGTCAAGGAAAAGCCCCCGCAAGCCCTAAACCGGCCGCTTGGCAGGCATCTCACAGGGAATGCAGTGGCTTTTTTAGCAATCAGGAGCAGGTGGCTTTTCCACAGCTGCGCATATTGGCGATTTTTTCCTTCAGCGGGTCGGCGCCGACCGCACCGAAAACCGCCTCGTCGCCGACGATATAGGACGGCGTTCCGGTGATGCCGAGGCTGGTTGCCAGCTTGTAAGTTTCCTGCACCTGCTCGTCATTGGGGTTCTCCGCCATCGATTTGCGGATATCGGCTTCCTTGAGACCGAGCGAGGTCGCGACTTCCATGGCGCTGTCCTCATTCGCCCGTCCGCGGCCGCCGAGCAGCGTGCGCTGGAATTCGGGATACTTGGCCGGCGCAAGCAATTTCACGGCGTTGGAGACACGGTGGGCGGCAACCGATTCCGGTCCGAGGATCGGGAATTCCTTAAGGACGACACGCACCTTCTTGTCGCTCTTCAGGATATTGTCCATGTCGCCCATGGCGCGTTTGCAATAACCGCAATTGTAGTCGAAGAACTCGACCAGCGTGACGTCGCCATCCGGGTTGCCGAGCGCCAGATCGAATTTCGATTCGAAGATGGCCTTCTTGTTGTCGGCGACGGCTTCCGCCGCCTTGGCGTTGCGCGCCGCATATTGCTTGCGCTCAAGCGCATCCTGAACCTCGAGCATGATTTCCGGGTTCTCGATCAGATATTGCTTGATGAACTCGCCCATCTCCTTCTTCTGCTGCTCGTCGAGCGCGTGGGCGGGCAGGGAGGCGAATACCGTCGAAAGGGCCGTCACGCTGGCGAGAAGGGTGGAACGGAGAAAATGCGCCATATCGGTCCTCATTCTGTGCGGCCGGAGCCTCTTGAAATCTTATGAAGGCAATTACCTTACTTTAAGCCAAATGCCATACGGCAAAAATACTTGTCCGCATTATGATCGCATGATTGTGAAGATTGTGATTCTGCGGCAAGTCTCTGAAATACGGTTCAGGAAAGAGCATGCCCTTGATTACGATGTCGAAGCGGAGCGCAGTCGAACCCTTTCACGCCATGGACATCCTGGCGGAAGCGAATCGGCGCAGGCAGGCGGGCCGCCCCGTCATTTCCATGGCGGTCGGCCAGCCCTCCCATCCCGCACCCAAAGCCTCGCTGGAAGCGGCCGAGGCCGCGCTGAAGCATGGGCGGATCGGTTATACCGACGCGCTCGGCCTGCGTGAGCTGCGGGAGGCGATCGCCGGCCATTACCGGCTGCGCCACCAGGTCGCCATCGATCCGGCCCGCATCGCCGTGACGACGGGTTCGTCTGCGGCCTTCAATCTCGCTTTCCTCAGCCTTTTTGATGCGGGCGATTATGTCGCCATCGCAAGGCCCGGCTATCCGGCCTATCGCAATATTCTGAAGGCTCTCGGCCTTAATGTCGTGGAAGTGCCGGTCACGGCTGAAACCGGCTATACGCTGACCCCCGCAAGTCTGGAGCGGGCGGAGACGAAAGCCGGCTGCAAGCTGAAGGGCGTGCTTCTGGCAAGCCCGGCCAATCCAACCGGCACGGTTACCGGCCGCGAGGCGCTGAAGCGGCTCGCCAGCTATTGCGAAAGCCGCGACATGGCTTTCATTTCCGACGAGATCTATCACGGCCTTACCTTTGTCGGCGAAGAGACGAGCGCGCTCGAAATCACCGACAATGCCGTGATCATTAACTCCTTCTCCAAATATTATTGCATGACCGGCTGGCGCATCGGCTGGATGGTGCTGCCCGAAAATCTGGTCCGTCCGGTCGAGTGTCTGGCCCAGAGCCTTTATATTTCCGCGCCCGAACTGTCGCAGCTTGCGGCGACCGCAGCCTTTTCGGCGGCGGAGGAGCTGGATGTCTACCGGGAAAGCTATCGCACCAACCGCGATTTCCTGATGGCTCGCTTGCCGGAGATCGGCCTGCCGCTCGCATCCCCCATGGATGGCGCTTTTTACGCCTATGTCGATACCAGCCGCTTTTCCAACGACAGCATGGATTTTGCGAAACGCATGCTGGCGGAAATCGATGTGGCGGCGACGCCCGGCATGGATTTCGATCCCGAGGAAGGCCACAGGGCGCTGCGCATTTCCTATGCGGGTTCCGTGTCGGATATCGCCGAGGCTGTGGGTCGTATCGCCGGCTGGCTGAAATAAGCCGGGATCATCCGCTCAGGGAAATCAGGTAGGGGAAATCAGGCGGGCGTGCAGCCGAAGGTGCTGTTGAACGCCTTTTCACCCTTTGCAGTAAAGGTCAGCACACGGCCGTTTCCGCGCCGCAGCCAGTCCCGCTGCTGCATCGCTTCGAGAAGCGATGCGCCAAGCCCGCCGCCGAGGTGATGACGGCGTTCGCTCCAGTCCAGGCAATGCAGGCAGACCGGGCGACGGGCCTTTTCGAGCGGCGAAAGGTCGATGCCGAAGTTCGAGAAGAAGTCGCGTCCGCTCTCCGTAAGGGCAGGATCATCACCTAACGTCACGAGCCCTTTCGCGGTGATGGCGGCAAGCAGCGCCACGCCGCTCTCCCCGGCCAGATGATCGTAGCAGATGCGCGCTTCCCGCAGCGCCTTGTCCTTCGGTCCCGTGCGGACGCGGACCGCGCCCGTGCGTTGGGCCAGACCCATCAACGCTTCAAGAACATGCGCCACATCCTCATCGGAAAGACGGAAATAGCGGTGACGTCCCTGTTTTTCCGCTTTCAGGAGTTGCGCCTCGGAGAGCTTCGACAGATGCCCGCTGGCGGTCTGCAACGTCACGCCGGCGGCTTCGGCAAGCTCGCTTGCGGTCAGCGCACGTCCGTCCATCAGCGCCGTCAGGATGTTGGCGCGGGCAGGGTCGCCGATCAGGGCGGCGACATTGGCGATCAGGGGTCCGTCTTTCATGCTTCGATGATAGCCGAAGCATTGATGCAAGGCAATGGCGTAGAAGGGAGAGGCAAACCACGAGGAGACAAACGATGCTGACCTGTTTCATCCGCTACGAGATCGATCCTTTCAAGGTCGACGCTTTTGAACGATATGCCCGCACATGGGGTGAGGCGATACCGCGCTGCGGGGCCGATCTGATCGGCTATTACGCGCCGAAGGAAGGATCGAGCACCATTGCATACGGTGTCTACAACATCGAAAATCTCGCCGCTTACGAAGCCTACCGGGCACGGCTCGCCGCCGATCCTGCGGGGTGGGAAAATTACGAGTTCGCCCGCCGCGAACAGTTCATCCGTCGCGAGGACCGGCTTTTCCTGCGTCTCGCCTCCGCTCCGCGCGCCGGAGGCGGACAATGATCGCCGTTATCTTCGAGGTCTGGCCCGCTGAAGGCGAGAAGCAGCATTATCTCGACATCGCGGCAGGCCTGCGGGCAGAACTGGAAACCATCGACGGCTTCCTGTCCGTCGAGCGTTTTCAAAGCATCGGCAATCCGGACAAGATGCTGTCTCTGTCCTTTTTCCGGGACGAGGAAGCGGTGAGGGCATGGCGCAACACCGTGCCGCATCGCGCCGCGCAGTCGCTGGGCCGGTCCGGTGTTTTTTCCGATTACCGGCTGCGTATCGCGCAGGTGATCCGCGACTATGGCCTGGAGGAGAGGGAGGAAGCGCCGGCCGATAGCCGGAAAGCCCATCCGGCAGAGGAAAATGGCTTAGGCTGACATTTCCAGCATCAGTTTTTCTGCATGCCGCTGCAAGGCTTTCTGGTTCGAACTCGCCTTTGAAACCCGTTATAGATGAGCCAATGTGGTGCGAACGCTTAGGATTGGACAAGGAGAAAAGCGATGTCGACGGAAAAAGTAGCGATTGTAACGGCAGGCGGCAGCGGCATGGGGGCTGCCGTGGCGAAACGTCTGGCCGCGGATGGCTACAAACTCGCAATCCTGTCCTCTTCTGGCAAGGGAGAGGCGCTTGCGCAGGAGCTGGGCGGAATCGGCGTCACCGGCTCCAACCAGTCCAATGACGATCTCCAGCGGCTCTCGGATTTGACGCTCGAAAAATTCGGCCGCATCGATGTGCTGGTGAACAGCGCCGGCCATGGCCCGCGCGCCTCCATTCTCGATATTACCGACGAGCAATGGCACACCGGCCTCGATGTCTACCTTATGAACGTCATCCGCCCGACACGGATCGTTGCCCCCGTCATGGTGAAGCAGAAGGCGGGCGCCATCGTCAACATCTCTACCGCCTGGGCCTTCGAACCGAGCAGCATGTTCCCGACATCCGCCGTGTTCCGCGCCGGCCTTGCCTCCTACACCAAGATTTTCGCCGATACCTATGCGGCCGACAATGTGCGCATGAACAATGTTCTGCCCGGCTGGATCGACAGCCTGCCGGCGACGGAGGAACGCCGCGAGAGCGTGCCGATGCAGCGTTACGGCAAGAGCGAAGAAATCGCCGCCACCGTGGCATTCCTTGCCTCTGAGGGGGCCGGGTATATTACCGGTCAGAATATCCGCGTTGATGGCGGGCTGACGCGGTCTGTTTGACGGGTGGGCCTTTCCCACTCCTCATCCCTCTGACAAGCACAGGGATGAGGAAATGTCAGCGGCTCAAAAAAACGCCTGTTCTTTGCGCCGATAAAAGAAAACGCCCGCAACATCGTTGCGGGCGTCTTTTATTGAGGATGTGGCTTCTCTCAGAAGAAGCCCTTGCGCTGCCACCAGCCGCCCTTGCGGGGCTTCGGCTCGTCGCCATCGGCGGGGGTGGAGGAACCGGAAGAGGTGACCACCGGCTCCGAGCTCGAGACATTGCTGCCCCGGTTCGCGCGGACCTTTTCTTCCGTGGCCGGTGCTTCCGCTTCCGAAGCCAGATCGGCCGATGCCTCACCCGCTTCTTCAACTGCGACGTCGACGACGGTTTCTTCGACGATCACCGGCTCCACCGTTTCAACGGCCTCGGCCTTCGGCGCTTCCTCGGTTTCAGTCTTGGCCTTTGCCTTGCGGGTGCGGCGCGGCTTTTTCGGCACTTCGTCTTCCGCGACCTCGGCAACCGCACCTTCCACCACCTCTGCGGCGGTCGGCTCTTCGGTTACGGATGCTTCGGCGGAAGCCTCTTCGCTTTCACCTTCGGCTTCCGAGTCGGCAGCATCGAGCGCCTCGTCTTCCGCGCGGTTGCGACGTCCGCCGCGCTTGCCGCGACGGCGGCGCTTGCGCTTGCCGTCCTCTTCGGAGGTTACCGCTTCCGCTGCACCGTTTTCGGTTTCAGCATCGGCTTCATCGGTTTCGACGCCATCGTCGTCACCTTCGGCATCATCGCCTTCCGCATCGCCGGACTGGGCGTCGAGCGCGCCGTTCTGCTCGCCCTGACCGCCCTTGCCGCGACGGCGGCGGCGACGCTTGCGCTTGCGCTTGCCTTCCTCGCCATTGTCGCCCTGCTGCTGCTGGCGTGGCTCGGTGCTCTGGGCCTTGACGATTTCTTCCTCGTCTTCGTCCTCTTCCACCTCGGCGACGAAATCGTCTTCCTCTTCCACGAAGTTCGGCAGCATCTGGATGAGGCTTTCGATCTTCACCGGATTTTCGACGGCTTCACCGCGATCTATGGCGAAATGCTGCGCACCGACGCCGGCGTCAGCAGCGATGATGATCGACACGCCGAAGCGGCCTTCATAATCGACGATCGTGCCGCGCTTGTGGTTGAGCAGGTAGAGCGCCGTTTCCGGCGTGCAGCGCACCGTGATGTTGTGGGTGGTGTTGCGCAGCAGATATTCCTCGACGCCGCGCAGCACATGTAGCGCGATGGAGGATTCCGAGCGAACATGGCCCGTGCCACCGCAATGCTGGCAGACCTGCGTGGTCGATTCCAGCACCGAAGCGCGGATGCGCTGGCGCGACATTTCCAGAAGGCCGAAATGCGAGATACGGCCGACCTGGATGCGGGCGCGGTCGTTCTTCAGGCAATCCTTCAGCTTCTTCTCGACAGCGCGGTTGTTGCGCTTTTCTTCCATGTCGATGAAGTCGATGACGACAAGGCCGGCAAGGTCGCGCAGGCGCAGCTGACGCGCCACTTCTTCCGCCGCCTCCAGGTTCGTCGTCAGCGCGGTTTCCTCGATGGAATGCTCACGGGTCGAACGGCCCGAGTTGACGTCGATGGAAACCAGCGCTTCCGTCTGGTTGATGATGAGATAACCGCCGGACTTCAGCGTCACCTGCGGCTGCAGCATGCGGTCGAGCTGGGCTTCGATACCGGAGCGCGAGAAGATCGGGTGAATGTCGCGGTAAGGCTGAACCACCTTGGCGTGGCTCGGCATCAGCATCTTCATGAAGTCTTTCGCTTCACGATAGCCTTCTTCGCCGGAAACGATGATCTCGCCGATATCCTTGTTATAGAGATCGCGGATAGAGCGCTTGATCAGCGAACCTTCCTCGTAAACGAGGCAGGGGGCGGTGGAATTCAGCGTCAGCGTGCGGACATTTTCCCACAGGCGCATCAGATATTCGAAGTCGCGCTTGATTTCGACGCGGGTGCGGTTTGCGCCGGCGGTACGCAGAATGACGCCCATGCCCTGCGGAACTTCCAGATCGCGCGCGATTTCCTTCAGGCGCTTGCGGTCGGTCGGCTGGGTGATCTTGCGGGAAATACCGCCGCCACGCGCCGTATTCGGCATCAGAACGGAATAACGGCCGGCAAGCGACAGATAGGTGGTCAGCGCCGCGCCCTTGTTGCCGCGTTCTTCCTTGGCCACCTGGACCAGAAGGATCTGGCGGCGCTTGATGACTTCCTGGATGCGATACTGCTTGCGCGGCTTGCGGGCGACGCGGTCCGGAACCTCTTCCATGGCGTCTTCGGCGCCGACGGATTCGATCACTTCCTTTTCGTGGTGATCGTCATCGTCGTCGTCATCATCGTCATTGCCGCGGCGAAGACCTTCGACTTCCTCGGAAATCGTGTCGGTATCGACCATCGCGGCCATTTCGCCGCCGGCGCTCCCGTGGTCTTCGGAAGACGCTTCGGCGGCCTCGGCCGCTGCGGCTTCTTCTTCCGCTGTCTTCTTCTTGGCACGGGGGCGACGGGTGCGCTTCTTCGGCTTTTCTTCCTCTGCGGGCGCTTCTTCGGCTACGGCCTCGACGGCCGCTTCCCCGGAACCCTCTTCCGCGACAGGCGTAGCCTCTTCCACGACGACCGTTTCAGTGGTTTCGCTGGCGGAAACAATGCCGACATCCGGCTGATCCACCTGCGAAAGGTCGATCATGGGGGCGCCGGGCTCGGGTGCATCAGCGGATTCGAAATCGTCGCTGCGGCGATGATCCTCGGCTTCCGCTTTCAGGAGGGCCTGACGGTCGGCGAGCGGAATCTGGTAATAGTCCGGATGGATTTCCGCAAAAGCGAGAAAGCCGTGGCGGTTTCCACCGTAATCGACGAAGGCCGCCTGAAGCGAGGGTTCAACCCGCGTGACCTTGGCAAGGTAGATATTGCCGCGGATCTGTTTCTTGTGCTCCGATTCGAAATCGAATTCTTCGATCCGGTTCCCACGGACAACGACTACGCGTGTCTCCTCTTCGTGGGAGGCGTCGATAAGCATTTTGTCTGCCATGTAAGCTGTGCTCCTCGGCGCAGCCTTGTTTTATACGAGAACAGGCCCGCCACACGGACGAGCCTTTCATATGAGTGCAAGGATGTGCCGGAAATGAAGTCTCCTGCCGGGCGTCTGTAAACTGGCAGCATCCGGACCGACGGCGAGGCGCTTGGCCTGCTCCTGGTATCCGGTTCATGTGAAAACTGCTGCGACATCATTGGCCAGGCGGAACGACAATAATATATAGACCCCTTGGGATCCGATGAATTTGCTCTCCTCAGAGCGGCGGTGGCAGCGCCACCGGGTAGGTCTCCGGCCACGGCCGGAATTGATCGAGTTTCAGGATAAATGTAACGACGGCAGATGATTGCCCGATTTGCAGCGCCAGCGTCTTTTTCGATTGGCAGCCGGCGGGCATCTATCCCGTCAACACTTTTAACCCTCATCCGTGTTGTATGTTTTCTCTGTCATAATAGCAATAGGCTGGCTAAATATGCCATATTATTGGTGGAATTTCCGGGTTAACAATTGGTTCACCAAGGCCTGCGATTGTGGGGCGCAAACGCGCAAACTATCGTACGGCGTGGTTGAAACGGCACTGTTGCCGGCGTTTTTCCTCGCCGTTTATCGAAAATGACTGAAATACGGAATTTCTTGAAGACCATGAATTTCACGCGCAACGCAGCGATATTCGGTGGGAGAGGGCGGCTTGGCGCGCGAATCGCGCGGCTTGCGGCGGCCCTGGCATTTTCCGTCGCCGCCTCTGTTTCCGCCGCGCCGGCAGCCCATGCCGTGGAGCCGCTCGTCGTTCATCAGGCGCGGATCATCGGCGATGAGGCGCGCACGCGCATCGTTCTCGATTTCGCCGAAGAGCCGGAATTCGACGTTCACTATCTCGATTCGCCCGCCCGCATCGTCGTGGATTTTCCGGCGGTGAATTTCAGCTTTCCCGCATCCGACCTGAAGCCGACCGGTCTTTTTTCGGATATACGTTTCGGCAGCATGGGGCAGAACAGCGCCCGCATCGTGCTGACGGCGAAAAAACCGGTTCAGGTGGCGGTTGCCGAAACCAAAAAGACCGATAATGGCCAATCTTTCCATTTTGTGCTCGATACGGAAATCACCACCAAGGGCAAGTTCGCGGAACTGGTAAAGGATCAGCAGTGGCAGGCGCCGGCACCGGTGACGACTGCTGCAATCACGCCGGATGACAAGACGTCGCGGCCAGCGGAATTCGTCATCGCGGTCGATGCCGGCCATGGCGGCATCGACGCCGGCGCCACCGGCGGCACCACCGGCACCGAGGAAAAGGTCATCACGCTGACTTTCGCAAAGGAACTCGCCGAGCGGCTGAACCGCGAACCCGGTATCAAGGCTTTCCTGACGCGCGATTCAGATACCTTTCTCGCCTTGTCGGAACGGGTGACCATCGCCCGCCAGAACAATGCCAATCTCTTTATTTCCCTTCATGCGGATACGTTGAAGCAAAAGGGCATCCGGGGCGCGACCGTCTATACATTGTCGGACCGGGCATCGGACCGGCAGGCGCAGGAACTGGCGGAGCGCGAAAACAAGTCCGATCAGATCGCGGGTGTTGCCGCCTCCAGCGAGCCGCCGGAGGTCGCCGATATTCTTCTCGATTTCACCCGCCGTGAAACGCAGGCCTTTTCGGTGACGCTGGCTGAAAACATCGTCTCCTCCTTTGAGGGGCAGGTGGGGCTCATCAACAATCCGCACCGTTACGCCGGTTTCATGGTGCTGCGCGCCCATGATGTGCCGTCGGTGCTGCTGGAACTCGGTTTCCTCTCCAATCCGGAAGACGAAAAGCTGCTTCTCGATGGGGAATGGCGCAAGAAGGTGGCCGATACGCTGGCGACCGCCGTTGGGCGATACCGCGCCAAGGCCATGGCAAATGGCGGCTGAGAGGCCGGCCGGCGGAGCGGCAATGCTGTTGCCGCGCTGCCATTGACCGCCGAAAAGCTGTTCAATTCTTGGGTCTTGCGGACGATTACGAAGACGAAGCCCTATTTTACTCACATTCGCCGCGTTACTCGGAAAGCGGATTCGGTGGCGATCCGCAAAGCGTCCGCAGCGCGATTGCGGGCCTGCCGCCCGGTAACATATCAGCGAATGCTGCCGTATCCGGCTTGTCATCGAAGGTATGGTGTGCAAAACGGCACGCGATATGCAAGGATGCGCCCGTATATCGTCGGGCGTTGATGGTTACGATTCGAATTATCGGTAGCTTGGTATGATCAGACTGATTGGATATTTTTTCGGCTTGGCCAGCGTGCTCTTCCTGTGCGCCGCCGCCGCCGGTGCGATTTATTTGCACGGCGTGACGAAGGACCTGCCGGATTACGCAGTTCTGAGCACCTATGAGCCGCCGGTAACGACCCGCGTGCATGCCGGCAACGGTGCGCTGATGGCGGAATATGCCCATGAAAAGCGCCTGTTCCTGCCGATCCAGGCCATACCCGACCGTGTGAAGGCGGCCTTCCTTTCGGCGGAAGACAAGAATTTCTACAACCATCCGGGTGTGGATGTCTTCGGCCTCGGTCGTGCCATTCTAGTCAATATCCAGAATCTCGGCTCCGGCCGCCGTCCGGTCGGCGCCTCCACCATCACCCAGCAGGTGGCGAAGAACTTCCTTCTGACCAACGACCAGACCATTGACCGCAAGCTCAAGGAAGCCATTCTGTCCTTCCGCATCGAGCAGACCTATTCCAAGGACAAGATTCTCGAGCTTTATCTCAACGAGATTTTCTTCGGCCTGAATTCCTACGGCATTGCCGGCGCGGCGCTCACCTATTTCAACAAATCGGTGACGGAACTGACGATTGCGGAAACCGCCTATCTCGCATCGCTGCCGAAGGGGCCGGCCAATTACCATCCCATCCGCCGCGAAAAGGCGGCTCTTGAGCGCCGTGACTGGGTGATCGACCGCATGGCCGAAAACGGCTACATCACGGTCGCCGACGCCACGGACGCCAAAAAGCAGCCGCTTGGCGTCAATCTGCGTCGCGGTGGCGCGCATATCTTCGCATCCGATTATTTCGCCGAGGAAGTCCGTCGTCAGATCGTCGAGAAATATGGCGAGGAAGCGCTTCTCGAAGGCGGGCTTTCGGTCCGCACTTCTTTCGATCCGCAGATCCAGATGGAAGCACGCAAGGCGCTTCAGGACGGTCTGGTGCAATATGATGAGCGTCGCGGTTTCCGCGGACCCGTCGAAAAGATCGAGACTGCGGGTGACTGGACGGCGGCGCTCGCCAAGGTCAAGGGCCTGCGCGACGTTCCGGAATGGAAAGTCGCAGTCGTGCTCGCCGTCGCTGCCGATGGCGTCGATATTGGCGTGCAGCCGGATACGGAAACGGAAGATGGCGACAAGCGCACGCGCGGCCATATCTCCGCTGAAAACATGCGCTGGGCTTTCCGCGATGCGACCGGCAAGAAGGCCACCGCCAAGTCGCCGGTTGGCGTCCTCTCGGCCGGTGACGTCGTTTATGCGCAGCCGCTTGCCAATTCAGGTAACGAATATCGTCTGCGCCAGCCGCCGAAAGTGCAGGGCGGCATGGTGGTGATGGACCCGCATACCGGCCGTGTTCTGGCCATGGTCGGCGGCTTCTCCTATGCGCAGTCGGAATTCAACCGCTCCACGCAGGCGATGCGCCAGCCGGGATCCTCCTTCAAGCCGTTCATCTATGCGGCCGCGCTCGACAATGGTTATACCCCGGCATCGGTCATTCTCGATGCGCCGATTGAGGTCGTTTCCGGCAATCAGGTTTGGAAGCCGCAGAATTACGGCGGCGGTTCCGCCGGTCCGTCGACCCTGCGTCTCGGTATCGAGAAATCCCGTAACCTCATGACGGTGCGCCTGGCGCAGGACATGGGCATGAATCTGGTCGCGGAATATGCCGAACGCTTCGGCATCTACGACAAGATGCCGCCGCTTCTGTCCATGTCGCTCGGTTCGGGTGAAACGACCGTGATGCGTATGGTCTCGGCCTATTCGGTCATCGCCAATGGCGGCAAGCAGATCAAGCCGACACTGATCGACCGCATTCAGGACCGCTACGGCAAGACGATCTTCCGGCATGAGGAGCGCGCCTGCGAAGGCTGCAACGCCACCAGCTGGCAGAACCAGGATGAGCCCGTCATCGTCGACAATCGCGAACAGGTTCTCGACCCGATGACCGCCTATCAGACGACCTCGATGCTGGAAGGCGTCGTGCAGCGCGGCACGGCGGCGGGCAAGATCAAGGTCGATCTGCCGGTTGCCGGCAAGACGGGCACCACCAACGATGAAAAGGATGCCTGGTTCGTCGGTTACACACCGGACATGGTCGCCGGCCTTTATATCGGTTTCGATTCGCCCGCACCTCTCGGCCGCGGTGGCACCGGCGGCTCGCTGTCCGCGCCGATCTTCGGCGAGTTCATCTCCGATGCGGCCAAGCACATGGAGCCGAGCAAGTTCATCGTGCCTGCCGGCATGAATTTCGTCGCCGTCAACCGCAAGACGGGCATGGCGGCGGTCGAGGGCGAGCCGGACACCATCATGGAAGCCTTCAAGCCCGGCACGGGTCCTGCTTCCACCTTCTCTGTCATCGGCGATGACGGATACATGTCGCAGGAAGACATTCTGAAGACCTCGCCGCAGGCGCAGCAGGCCATCACCGGCGGTGGCGGCGGTCTTTATTGATATCACTCCTGACGTTTGGCGGGGGCGCGGGTCTTTACATCCGCGCCCCCCGCATTTATTTGAGCAACGAGTTTCAATGAAGGTGAAGAACCAGCGAAATGCGCAATGAAATCGTGAACGTAGTCGACGAAATCAAGCAGGCCATAAGCCTGCTGAGGAGGCATCTTTGACTGGGACCAGGCGATAAGACGACTGGACTGGTTGAATAACAAGGCAGAGGACCCGACCCTCTGGAACGATGCCACTGAAGCCCAGAAGCTGATGCGCGAACGCCAGCAGCTGGATGACAGCATCAATGGCGTCAAGGCGCTCGAGCAGCAGCTCAAGGACAATATCGAGCTGATCGAACTCGGCGAGATGGAAGGCGATGACGAGATCGTCAAGGACGCCGAAGACGCATTGAAAGCGTTGAAGAGCGAGGCGAACCGCCGTCAGGTGGAAGCGATGCTGTCAGGCGAAGCCGATACCAACGATACCTATCTCGAAGTGCATTCCGGCGCCGGCGGCACCGAAAGCCAGGACTGGGCGAACATGCTTCTGCGCATGTATACCCGCTGGGCCGACCGCGAAGGTTTCAAGGTCGAGGTGCTTGAAGTTCACGACGGCGAAGAAGCCGGCATCAAGTCCGCGACGATTCTCGTCAAGGGCCACAATGCCTTCGGCTGGCTGAAGACGGAATCGGGCGTGCATCGCCTCGTTCGTATTTCGCCCTATGACAGCAATGCGCGTCGCCACACATCGTTCTCTTCCGTCTGGGTTTACCCCGTCGTCGACGATTCGATCCAGATCGACATCAATGAGAGCGATTGCCGCATCGATACCTATCGCTCATCCGGCGCGGGCGGCCAGCACGTCAACACCACCGACTCGGCCGTGCGTATCACGCATATTCCGACCGGTATTGCGGTTGCCTGCCAGCAGGAGCGTTCCCAGCACAAGAACCGCGCCAAGGCGTGGGACATGCTGCGCGCCCGCCTCTACGAGGTGGAACTGCAGAAGCGGGAAGAGGCGGCAAACGCCCAGGCTGCCTCCAAGACCGATATCGGCTGGGGTCACCAGATCCGCTCCTACGTTCTCCAGCCCTACCAGCTGGTCAAGGACCTGCGCACCGGCGTGGAAAGCACCGCACCCGGCAACGTGCTGGACGGCGATCTGAACGAGTTCATGGAAGCCGCTCTTGCCCACCGCATCAGCGGTGGCGCGGATGTGGAAGTGGCGGATATCGACTGAGGCATCCGGCGCGTCGATTTGAAAATGACCCCCTCGCAACCCATTGCGAGGGGTTTTTCGTTGGAGGACACGCATGAAACAGGCGCTTTATATCGTTGACGTCCAGCCGAGCTTCAATCCGCCGGCTCGGTTGGTGGCGGAGATATCCGCGCTTGCGCTTACGATGCCCAGTATCGCCACCGTCGAGCGCCACGACGAAAGCGTGACACCCTTTGAGCGGCAACTCGGCTGGAAACCGGGCAGGGACGACGAGTCGCTTGTTGCGGCAGATCGCGTTTTCATCAAACACGGTTATGCGCCACCCCGGGAGGTCATCGACCATCTTCTGTCACTGAAACTCGACAGGGTGCTGGTCTGCGGCATTCAGGCCGATACCTGCGTGCTGGCCGCCGGTTTTGCCCTCTTCGATGCCGGGCTGCATCCCACCCTGTTGCCGTGGCTTACGGTGGGCTCCAGTCTCGACCGCAGTGGTGAACTCGGGACGAGATTGTGGAAACATCATTTCGGTGCGGTTCTTGCCGGACCGGAGGCACTGCAAGCGTGATCTTGCCCGGCCCGCGCATCGGGCCGATCAGTTGGACGCTTTCTCGATCTTCATCTCGCCCAGCTCGTCGATCAGGATCGTCCAGCTTTCCGCTTCCTTGCTCATCGGGTCCGTCTTCAGGTAGACGGTCACGAACAGGCCGGGCGAGGCGGGTGCGCCATTCGAGCTTTCGGGACGAATATCCGTGACATAGGACTTCATCTGGCTGAATTCTTCCAGCTCGATATTGTCCAGGAGATTCGGCCCGTCGGCGGTAAAGACGATGCGCTGCAGGTATATTTTCGCCGTGCCGTCGCCCTGGCGGATGGCGATGACCTTGTAATAGCCGCGCGTGGGCGAGGCAGGCGGCGGCCGCAGCTGTCCGTCCGGGCCTTTCACCGGTTCAAGATTGCGATCTTCCCACATGCCGCTGCTGACGACGAAGATTGCCGAGACCGGCAGCGCGTCTATCGCTTCCGTCTGCGCCCGCGCGGGAAGCACGGCGGCGGCGAAAAGAAAGGCAGCGAGGATAGGTCTTGTCAGTTGCATGGCCATTGTCGATTGTGGACGTCAATTGTTGAACTGTTCGGCGAGAACCCGGTCCGACCATGAACGATCCGGATCCGAGAGAATTCTGGCCGTCCTGTCCTGCGATTGTGCGATCCGAACGTGACGAACGGATTTCACCTCGGTGTGGTCGGCCACCGCATTCACCGGGCGCTTGTCGCGTTCGAGAACATGAATATCGACCGTTACCTTATTCGGCAAAAGCGCGCCGCGCCAGCGCCGCGGACGGAAAGCGCTGACGGGGGTGAGCGCAAGCAGCGGCGATTCCAGCGGCAGGATCGGTCCATGGGCGGAGAAATTGTAGGCTGTCGACCCTGCCGGGGTCGCCACCATCATGCCGTCGCAGATCAATTCTTCAAGCCGCACCTTGCCGTCCACCTCAACGCGAAGCTTGGCGGCCTGATGCGACTGGCGAAACAGGCTGACCTCGTTCATGGCAAGTGCCGTAAACTCGTCGCCGTCGGAATCCGTCGTCGTCATGCGCAGGGGATGGAAATCATTGCCGCTCGCCACCGCGATGCGCTCCAGCAGGCCATCCACCCGGTAGTCATTCATCAGGAAGCCGACGGACCCACGGTTCATGCCATAGACCCGCTTGCCGGAATTCATCGTCTCGTTGAGAATCTGCAGCATGAAGCCATCGCCGCCGAGCGCGACGATCACCTCCGCCTCTTCGAACGGCGTATCGCCGTAAATGCCTTTCAGCTCTTTCAGCGCCGTCTGCGCCTCCTCGGTTGCGGAGGCGACGAAGGACAGTGAATAGGTAGAATGCGACATCCGCTTCCCTCAACAACGGCGCGGACCGGAAACCGTCCACGCAAGGCGCTGTAACCCGTTGAAGCGGCTCGAAATCTTGAAACCTCGACAGGGAGGTCGATAACAAGCCGCCAGACGCATCCTTGGTACATGAAGACGGCGGCTGGCGACAAGGCCTTTCGAAGACGCAGGCGTTCCCTGACGGCGGACCGCACCGCTCCGGTCCACAGCTTCTTGATTTGCGCTCGCCGACAAGGGTTGCGATGCGGCACGGCCTGATGCAGTTTGCCAGGGCAGTCGGAATGACGAGTGGCAGGAGACGGATGTGGCGCTGAACTACGATATCTACGATGTCTTTACCGAGACGAAAATGGCGGGAAACCCGCTGGCGGTCATGTATGACGCCGATGATCTTCCCCAGGCCACGATGCAGGCGATCGCGCGGGAAATGAACCTCTCCGAGACGGTTTTCGTCAACCGATCCACCAACCCGGCGCATGCGGCCTCGCTGCGCATCTTCACGCCGTCGGGTGAATTGCCCTTCGCCGGCCATCCGACAGTCGGCGCGGCGGTGGCCATCGCCGAGCGAAATCGCGGCGAGGGCGATGACGATATCGATATGGTCTGCGTGCTGGAAGAGCAGGTGGGTCCGGTGCGTTGCGCGGTGAAGATGCGTGCCGGCGCGGTCAGCTTCGCGGAATTCGACCTGCCGCGCAAATCATCCCGCGTGGAACTACCGCTCGATCACACCGCGCTTGCCGATGCGTTGGGCGTCAGCGAAGGACATCTCGGCTTTGAAAACCATGTGCCGTCGATCTGGACGGCCGGGGTGCCGTTCCTGCTCGTACCCCTGCACAATATCGCCGCCATCAGGGATATGGATTTCGATGCCAATCTTTGGCTGCGCACCGCACCGCTGGTCGAAGGACGTCTGACGGCGGCCTATATCTACTGTCGCGGCGGCGTCAACCACGCTGCGAAGTTCCACGCCCGCATGTTCTCTCCGGATATGGGCATTTCGGAAGACCCTGCGACCGGTTCCGCCGCCGCCGCCCTTTCCGGCGCGATCCACCATTTCGACGGCCTGACCGACGGCCATTATCCGCTGCTCATCGAGCAGGGCGTGGAGATGGAACGACCGTCCCATATCCACCTGCGCATGGACATCAAGGACGGCGAGATCGCCCGCGCCCGCATCGGCGGCCACGCGGTGCGTGTTGCTTCGGGCACGTTCGAGATTTGATTTCAACGTTACCTGCTCAGTTCGACGCCATCGAAGAGCGATAAAGAAAAACCCCGGTCTTGACCGGGGTTTTGTCATTTCAGCGTCATCGGCTCAGTTGAACCGGCCCGCCGCATGGGCAAGCATCGTATAGACCTTGCCGGTATCGGAGGTGAGGTAGGACTGTGTCACGGTCCGGTCGCGGTCGGTGCGGGCCACGTCGGCGAGCAGCTTCTCGAAATCGGTGATGTAGCGGTCCACGGCGGTGCGGAATTCCGCTTCCCGCTCATATTTGCGCTTGATTTCATCGAAGGTCGTCTGACCTTTCAGCGTGTAGAGGCGACGGGTGAAGACGTCGCGCTCGCCGCGCTGGTAGCGCCGCCACAGCTCCACGGAGGCGTCGTGATCGATGGCGCGGGCGATATCGACCGAGAGCGAGTTCAGCGATTCCACCATGTGGCGCGGATTGCGGGTGTCGGCCGCACGGGTCGGCTGCTGTTCCGCGCCGGCGCGTGGTGCGGACGCCGCTGGCGTTTCCTGTGAGGCGCCGCGCAGCAAATCGCTGATCCAGCCGCCGCCTTCTTCGCGGCGTCCGGCCGGAGCACCCGGCTGGGCCGGGGCAGGCGCCTGACGGTTCTCGACCTGACGGTTTTCAAGCGGCAGGGTGCCGCGCAATGCGGCCGGTGCGGGAGCGGGAGGGGCTGGGCCGGGCGCTGCTGCTGAACCGGAGCCGGGGCTGCCGGCTGCGGACGCGTCTCGACACGGCGCTCGGCCGCCGGCTGGGTTGCGGCGATGGCGCGGGCAACCGGCTCGGAGACTTCCATCTGGTGGGTCGAACGTCCAACGAGCTGGGAAATATCCTGCAGAGCCTTGATTTGTTCGGAAACGGCGCGACGCATGGCGGCAGCGCTTTCCTTGGCTTCTTCCGGCAGGTCGAAGGCGCCGCGCTTCAGTTCCGCACGGGTCGCATCCAGTTCGCGGCGGATGTCGTGGCTGGAACGGCGGATTTCGTCCGTCGCGCCGGCGAATCGGCTGACGGCTTCTTCCACGGCCTGACGCAGCGTCTCCTTGAGGCTGGCTGCGGCGGCATTCGATTTTTCCGAGGCGCTGCCGAGAAGATTGTCGACTTCCGAAAGCGAGGATTCGACACCGCCGCGCAGGCGGTTGACCAGCTCGTCGGAATATTTCTGCGCGTCGGAGAGCGTGCTTTCAATCGAGCGGCTGGCATCCTGACCTGCGGAGAGCAGGGCGCCCCGCATGGTCTGTGCCGCCGAGCGGGCGCGCTGTTCGGTCTCATCGAGCGAACGGCCGATATCGGAGAAGGAGGCCTGCAGATTGTCGCGCAGATTGCCGGCGACGTTCTGCGAACGCTCCTCGGCCTCGTTGAGCGTGGTTTCCACCACGCCGATGACGTTGCGCATGGCGCTTTCGATTTCCTCGGAACGCTTGACGAGGCCGACCGACAGGCTGCGCAGCGCGTCCTGGCGCTCCTCCAGCGTGCCGACGAGGCTCGACTGTGCGGCATTGAGAAGCTCGGAAGCCTGGCTCAGCACCTTCGAATGTTCCTCGAAACGGCCGACGATGCCGGCAACCTGCGCCAGTGTCTGGCCGGAAATATTCGACAGGCGGTCGATCTTTCCTTCGAGCAGACGGCTGGAGCTGGACACCATGTCGGCGGCCTGCGAGGCGGATTCGGAGAAGCGGGTCGCCGAGGCGTTCAATGCCTCGTCTGCCGCGCCGAAGCCCTGTGCGGCGCGCTCGACGGCGGAGTTGAAGTTGGTTGCCGACTGTTCGACGATTTCCGCCATGCTGTTATGGGTCTGCGACAGCATATCCGTGCTCTGGCGGGTGGCGGCCACCAGCTTGTTGGCCGCATCGCTGCCAGCGCGGGCATATTTGTCGATGCCCTGTTCGACGGCGTCCGCCATGGCCGTATGCGTCTCCGACAGCATGTCGGTGCTCTGGCGGGTGGCGGCGACGAGCTTGCTTGCCGCATCCGTTCCGGCAGCGGCGTAATCGCTGATCGCCTGTTCCACCATACCGACCATGCCGCTGTTGCTCTGCGACAGAAGATCCGCGCTTTGCTGGGCTGCGGAAACGATCTTTTCGGCGGCTTCGCGGCCGATGGTGGCATATTCGTCGACGACAGGCTTGGCTTTCTCCTCGATCAGGCGCGAAAGCTCGGCGGAGCGGCTGGCCAGCATCGAGTTGAGTTCGCGGGTGCGGTTGTCCAGCGCCGAGCGGATGGATTCGCCGCGGGCGTCGAGGGCGGATTCGACGCCCGTCAGCGTTTCGGAGATGACGCCGACCTGAGAGCGAACGACGGCTTCAGCCTCGGCAACCTTGTTGACGATGATGTTGCCTGCCTCGGAGAAGGTCTGAGCCACGGCGGCGGCCTGACCGGAAAGGCGGGTCTGGGCATCCGAAATGCGGTTGACGATCTCGCCGGAGCGTTCCTCGATGGCCTTGGCGAAGGCCTCGTTCTGCGCCTGCACCTGTTCTGCGAATTCCGAACCGGACTTGGCGAGAAGGGAGGTGGAGCGCACGGCTTCTTCGCCGATGCTCTGGGTGGCAGAGGTGACCGCGCCGCGCAGGCTGACGGCGAGATCGCTCGCCTTGCCTTCAATGGTGCGGTTGACGTTTTCAAGACCGATGGTCAACGCCCGGTCCATGGTGCCGAGGCGTTCATCGATACGGGCAGTGCCGGTATCAAAGGTCTCTGCCAGGCGGCTGGTCCGGTTTTCGAACGTGTCTGCGACACGCGTGGTCTGTTCGTCCAGAATACCGGTGATGCGCTCGGCTGCCTCGTCGCTGGCGCGGGCGAAGACGGCCGTCTTGTCTTCCAGCGCTTCGGCAAAGCGGCGGCCGGCATCTTCGATCGAGGTGTTTACATTGGCCAGATCGCCGCCGACGCGTGCCTGCAGCGTATCGAGCGAGGTCTCGATACGGGCGCCGGTCTCGTCGAGACGGGTGGTGACATTGCCGATGGAGGTCTCGATTTTCGAGGACAGGGCATCCGTCGCGCCGCCGATTTCACGGGCGGCTTCGCCGATCTTGACGGCGATGTCGCCGGCGCTGTTGCGCAGGCGCTCTTCCAGCGTCTGCGCGCTGCCGTCGATCGCCTTCTGCAGCGTTTCCTGCTGGGTTTCGAGCGACAGTTCGAGCATGCTGGCGCTGGAGGCGACCGTGGTGCCGATCATCATCGCCTGTTCGGAGAGCATGTCGCCCATCTGGGTCGTGGCGGAGCTGAGCGTCGCGGCAAGATCCGCCTGGCGCTGATCGAGCGCGGTGCGAATATCCTCATGCGATTGCAACAGATTGCTTTCGAGGCGGGACACACCTTCTTCCACCGTCTGGGCAAAACGGGTGCTGCCGTCTTCAACGACGCTTTCGATGCGGTTGGCCGCACCCGAGACGCTCTGCTCGATCAGGCCGCTATTGCGCTCCAGCGATCCGGCAATGCGTTCAGCCTGCGAACCGAGCATGGTTTCGAGCCGCTCATGGCCGCTGGCAAGCGCGTTTTCAAGCGTGAATGCGGTGGCTTCGAGACGCTGGCCGACGCCGGCTGCCGCAAGCGAAAGCGACGATGCTCTGGCATCCATGGCCTCGGCAATACGGTCCTCGACGCCGGAAATCGCCATGTCGAGCGCCATGGTGCGGCTGTCGAGCGCGTCTGCGATGCGCTCCTCCGCACCGGAGACGATGCCCGACAGGGCCGCCGTACGGCTGTCGAGCGCGCCGGCAATGCGGTCTTCGACGCCGGAAACGGCATTCTGCAGCGCTGTGGTGCGCCCATCGAGAATATCGGCGATCTTTTCCTCGACACCGGAGAAGCTCATATCGAGCGCCATGGTGCGGCTGTCGAGCACATCGGTGATCCGCTCTTCCGCGCCGGAAACGACGGTCTTAAGCGACTCGGTTCGACTGTCGAGCGCCCCGGCAATACGGGTCTCGGCGCCGGCCACCAGCTCGCCAAGGGCTGCGGTGCGGGTGTCGAGCGCTTCTGTGATTTTTTCTTCCGCGCCGGAGAATGCCATGTCGAGCGCCATGGTACGGCTGTCGAGCGCATCGGCAATGCGTTCTTCGGCACCGGAGACCACGGCGTTGAGGGCTGCGGTGCGGCCATCCAGCGTTTCCGCGATACGGGTTTCAGCACCGGCGACCACGTCTCCGAAGGTGGCCGTGCGGCTGTCGAGCGCGCCGGCAATCTTTTCCTCAGCACTTGCGACAATGCCGGTGAGGGCAGAAGTGCGGTTGTCGAGCGTCTCGGACAGTCTTTCCTCGACATTGGCAAAGGTCATGTCGAGCGACAGCGTGCGGCTGTCCATCGTGTCGGCGATGCGTTCCTCGACGCCGGAAATGGCGCTGGAAAGCGCGGCCGTGCGGCCGTCAAGCGTATCGGCGATACGGCTCTCCGCGCCGGAGACGACGTCATGCAGGGCAGCCGTGCGGCTTTCCAGCGTGTCGGAAATGCGGTCCTCAATGCCGGAAACCGCGCCGGTGATGGCCGCCGCCCGGGTTTCGAGCGTTTCGGCAAGACGGCGCTCGACATCGGCGACGACGTTGTTGATTGCGGCGGCACGTTCGTCGAGCATGGCGGCGAGACGTTCGGCCGTGCCGGAGACGGAGCCGGTAATCGCCATCGAACGGCTGGCGAGCGCTTCGTCGAAACGGTTCTGGCTGGCCGAAAGCGCGCCGAACAGGGCATTGCTGCGTTCCGCCAGCACGGCGTCGATCTTCTCGTGCGAACTGGTGAAGGCATCGGTGATTTCGGCGGTACGCTGGCCAATTGCGTCGCTGAAGGCCTGCGTCCGGCTTTCAAGGGCGCTTTCCAGCATTTCCTGACCCGTGCCGAGCGCGGTTGCGAGCGCCAGCGATTGATCGGTCATGGTGGTGCCGATGCGCTCCAGACCGGCGCTCAGCATGGTGTCGAGCGCTTCGGAGCCGCCGGCAACGGTCTCGTTGATCCGGGCGAGGCTTTCCATCAGCTTGCTGTCGAGGCTGCCGGCGCGCTGGTCGAAGGCGCTGGCGAACTGCGCGACATGCTCGTCGAAGGCAGAGTTGACCTGGCCGACCGTCGCCTGCATCCGCTCTTCGTAGAGGCCGGAGCGAAGATCGAGATCCATGATCGCATCGTCCGCCGTGCTCTGCAGGCTCTGGCGGAAGGAGAGACCCTTTTCCTCAAGCGTCGTGGACAGCTTGTCGAGAACGGTATCCAGCGAACCGCCGATGATCTGCTGGCCGCGATCGATATTGCGGTTGAGTTCGAGCGTACGCGTGGACAGCGTTTCGTTGAGCTGGCGCGTGCGCTCCTCAAGCGCGCTGTTGAGGCTTTCCGCACCGCTATCCAGCGTCGAGGCATGGATCGCGAAACGCTCGAGCAGGACTTCACCGCGCTCATCCAGCGTCGAAGTGAGGTTGTGGAGGCGCATGTCGAATTCGTTGGACAGCGTCGCGCCGGAGGAATTCAACGCCTGAAGCAGATTTTCGGTCTTGGCGGCGATCAGGCTGCCCATCGCTTCGGTCGAGGCGCGCGATTTTTCCAAAAGCGCGGCCGAGCGGGTGTCGATCATCGAGGCGAAAGCCTCGCCGGTCGTGGCGATCCGCATCGAAAGCTCTTCACCGACGATGGAAAGCTCTTCCTTGATCTGTTCCTGCGCACCGACGATGGAGGAACGGATACGCTCGGCGTGATTGACGATGGCGTCACGCTCGGCGGTCAGTTCCTGCACGAGACTGCGCACGCGCAGTTCATTGTCGGCATAGCTGCGCTCAAGCGCGTTGACCTCGGAATGCACGAGGGTTTCGAGTTCCGTCGCGCGGGCGATTGTGCGCTCGATACCGTCATTCATGGCCGAGACTTCACGGCGAACCGCCTGGCCGACGGACATGATGCGGTCGGACGCGACCGTTTCCGGCTCGGCAAGGCGAAGGGCGACTTCGGCCATGGAGCGGGCGGCGTTGCGCAGATCGCGGGCGCGCGCCATCATGATCGCAAAGGCGAAGAACAGCATGATGGGAACGAGGATGCCAACGACGATAGCCATCAGGCCGGGGATCGCGGTGAGATCGGCCAGCGAGGCGATGTTCCACAGCGCGTTGCCATAAAGAAGATGAGCGATGCCAAGACCGCCGAGCGCCCAGATGACCGACATGATCGTGGCGTTGCGCAGCGCGCCGCCGATGGAGCCGCCTTCCAGCGATTTCAGGATCATGGCCGGGCTGCGCTTGGAGCCGTCATTGGCCGCTTCGAGATTGGGCGATCTGGGCGTCTGTTCGGCAGGCGCGCGGGCGGCCTCGGGAGCAGGGGTCTGTCTGCTTGCTTCCTTCAATCTGGCCTCCGGCTGCTTCGGCGCTGCAGTTTTCCGCGTCTCCGGCTTTTCTTCGAAAGCACCAAGCTGCAGGGCGTCTTCCAACGCCTGAAATGCAGTCTCGTCGACAGAGTCGCTGATCTTGTTATTCGCCATGCGGTTACGCCTCGTTACACATACGCCCGGCTTCATGCCGTTGACCACTTGCGTTCCGCAAGCGGACTGCCGCCATCATGCCAGCGGAACATTATCCCTCGAAGAGAGAACAATTCCGCCATTTACCAAATCCCGAAATGCTGGTGGTCCAGCTTTCGGGCGAAATTACATCACTGTGCCGCAATAACAAAGCTTGAGCTTAAGCCTCGTGGGAACGGCGGTACCGTAGTGACACATTTAGGTGTTCGAAACAATTAATGCGGATTTGCGGCGGTGGCGAAGTGTCGGCTTTTTAACAGTTTTTAAACCTGAGTTTCACGCTGAACGCCTTGTTTCGCATAAGTTTAACATAAATTAACCATAGCAGAAGATTTTCGCCCGCGTCACGCCGTAATTTAAGCCGATAGCAGCGGCCCGGATGCGTGAATACGACACAGATGTGACACGAAACAGGAAACGGCGAGACAGGAATTTCAGCCATGGCAGCGGTCAGTATTGCTTTCGAAGCTCCCGACAATTGCGGCGGTGCGCCCGCCGCCGGTAAAAAACCCATCGATTTCGATCATCTCGCCCGGCAGACGATGGGCGACAAGGATCTGGAGATTGAGGTACTGCAACTCTTCAGCCGCAACGCCCGCACCGCCCTGCATGAAATGGCAGGCGCCGACGACAAGGCGGTCATCGCGACGGCCCATCGTTTGAAGGGGTCTGCGCAGGCCGTCGGCGCCTCGGCCGTTTCTGCGGCCGCAGCCGTGGTGGAGGACAAGGGCAATGACAGCGCGGCGATAGCAAAACTCGCGGCGACCATCGTCGAGGCCGAAAATTTCATTCTCAAGCTCTGCCGCTGAGGCGCAACATATCAAATTTGGCATTTTGCAAGGCCGGTTGCGTCTGTGCGCCCTTGAAGCGGGTTGCCAAGGCGGACCGGCCTTTCTATGTGTTTAGAACAGTTCTTAGATCACATTTTGGATTTCCGGCATGACAAAACTGACCATCGTTGCCTTTGATGGCACGCCCCATGAACTCGACGTGAGCAACGGCTCCACCGTCATGGAGAATGCGGTGCGCAACTCCATTCCCGGCATCGATGCGGAATGCGGCGGCGCCTGTGCCTGTGCGACCTGTCATGTCTATGTCGACGACGCCTGGGCCGAGCGCGTCGGCGGCCCGGAACCGATGGAAGAGGATATGCTGGACTTCGCCTTTGACGTGCGCCCCACCTCGCGCCTTTCCTGTCAGATCAAGATGAACGACGAACTCGATGGTCTCGTCGTCCATGTTCCCGAACGTCAGGGCTGACATCTTTCGTCATCGCTGAACGCAGAAAAAGCCCCGCTCACCTGGTAGCGGGGAGCGGGGCGAGGCGGGTACGCAGCATGCAGGCGAGGGAGGAAACACCTGCGAGCCCTCAAGTGCGCACCGGGAGAACCGGAGACGGCTGGAGCCCTCAAGCCGCTTGGCCGAATGGTCCGATACCGTACGAAGAACGTACAATGAGTCTTGGCGACGGCACCATCACGAGAATTCACGGGTGATATCGGACATGACGTAACGTCATGTCCGTGCTTGATGTTAAGGGAATGAGATGGGGTGTAAGACCGCTCAGCGGCGGTTCTGGCCCTGCTCGAGCCGGTTTTTCAAAAGCCGTGTCATCCGGGCATCGAAATTTTTCGATTCCACGACGTCGAAGCGCATCTGATCCCGGTCGTGCTCGTCCATCACCGTCTGGGTGATCTTGCCGACCATTTCCTGCAGCGTCTCGCAGCTCTTCTGCGGGCGAAGCGACGTCAGCTGTCTTTCAAGCGAGCGGGCGTGAGTGCGGGCGATTTCCGCGTGGCGTTCCTCATGGCGCTTGATATCGGCAAGCAGCGTATCCCAGATGAAGGCCAGTTCCGCCGTGGTGCGGCGGCGGTTTTTCCATTGCGGCAGGAGAATGCGGGTATTCAGCACCACCTTGGCCGTTCCAACGCTGCAAAGGCCGTTTTTCTCGACATAGGTGAGCTCGCCGCCGAATTTGATTTCGGTGGCGCCGGGATGGCGCGCGCCGGTATTGCGCGTCAGCGGGCCGTGCCTGGAAAGCTGCTGGTCGAGGTCGGCGGCGGTTTTGCCGCTGATCGAAAAATAGGAATAGGTCTTGCGGACGATGGTTTCGGAAAAAGCCGATCCGGGTAGGGAAAGTGCCACTGCGGCCGCTAAAGCGGCGCAAAGAGCACGCGATGATTTGGTCATGACCCGGCCTTCCGGTTGAACTTGAAAAAGGTTTGCTGCATAGGCGGAGCGGAACTTATAAGAATTGGCATAACACTCCGTTATTCCCGAAAGGCGCGTGTTACGTGATAACAGCCGGCAGCAACGCGTGGCAAGCGGCCCATGGCCGCTCCCTGAAACTTGATGGGCGTGGCCGTATTATGGCCATCGTCAATGCAACGCCCGATTCCTTTTCCGATGGCGGCCGTTATCTCGCCGTCGATGCGGCTTTTTCCCATGCGCTGACCTGCGTGGAAGAGGGCGCTGACATCATCGATATCGGCGGCGAATCCACCCGGCCGGGTGCGGCCGCGGTGACGGAAGCCGAAGAACAGGACCGGGTGCTTCCCGTCATCGAAAAATTGCGCCGCGAGACGGATGTGCTGATTTCCGTCGACACCTATCGCGCCTCGAC
The DNA here is from genome assembly GCF_027157905.1 of Agrobacterium sp. LMR679. NCBI lineage: Bacteria > Pseudomonadati > Pseudomonadota > Alphaproteobacteria > Hyphomicrobiales > Rhizobiaceae > Agrobacterium > Agrobacterium sp. LMR679. Next base: position 2,444,846 of record NZ_JAPVOJ010000002.1, read on the forward strand.
AGCGCGGCTGGCGGTCGGGGCAGGCGCACATATCGTCAATGATGTCTTCGGCCTGCAGAAAGACCCGGAGATGGCCGGTGTGGTCGCCGCCACCCGCGCCGGCGTATGCATCATGCATACCGGCCGCGACCGGCAGAAGCTTGCGGATGTCATCGCCGACCAGTTCGAATTCCTCAATCGCTCGCTGGAGATCGCCGCTGATGCGGGTATTGCCCGTGACGCCGTCGTGCTCGATCCCGGTTTCGGTTTCGCCAAGGACGAGAGCGAAAATGTCGCGCTGATGGCGCGTTTCGGCGAACTTGCCGCCTTCGGCCTGCCGGTTCTGGCCGGTACGTCGCGCAAGCGTTTCATCGGGTCGCTGACGGGCCGGGATGCGGCCCATGAACGGGATATCGGAACGGCTGCGACAACCGCGATACTGCGGCTTGCCGGCGCTTCGATTTTTCGCGTGCACAATGTCGCCGCGACCCGCGATGCGCTGGCAATCGCCGATGCGGTTCTTGCCAAAACGTCGGCAAAGGCCGATGCGTAAGTCAACGAGTGCCCGAATGCCGTGTCCGGAAGGTGGCGCGGCTTTTTGGCGAAACAGTCCTGCCATGGAGGCGATGCGATGAGCCGCTATACCATCATCCTGAAAAACTGTTCCTTTTTCGCCCGTCATGGTCTTCTCGAGCAGGAGGAGGTGCTTGGCCAGCGCTTTTTCGTCGATGCCGAGATGGAAGTCGAGGCCGGTGATGCGCTGGAAACCGACGATATCGAAAATACCGTCGATTATGGCGTGGCTTTCGCCGTCATCGAAAAAATCGTCGTCGGCCAGCGCCGTTATCTCATCGAGGCGCTGGCGAACGACATCGCCAAGGCGCTTCGCGCCCGTTATCCGCAGATCGTCTGGCTCAGGATAACGGTACGCAAACCCTCGGCGCCGGTTCCCGGCATTCTCGATTATGCGCAGGTGAGCGTTGAACATCGTGCCTGACAAGATGACCGTCGCCGCCTTGGGGCTCGGCGGCAATATCGGCGATCCTGCCGCAGCCATGTCAAGGGCTCTCCGCGAACTTGATGCGCGTGACGATTGCCGCCTTCTGGCCGTGTCCGGCCTTTACCGCACGCCGCCCTGGGGCAAGACGGATCAGGCGGATTTTTTCAATTGCTGCGCCTTGGTCGAAACCTCGCTTTCAGCGCCTGCGCTGCTGCAATTATGCCTCGACATCGAAAAGAGCATGAAGCGGGTGCGCACGGAGCGCTGGGGGCCGCGCAGCATCGATATCGATGTGCTGACCTATGGGAATGAATCTCTCGTAACGGAAAGCATCGAGGTGCCGCATCCGCGCATGACGGAGCGCGCTTTCGTGCTGATGCCGCTTGCCGATATCGCGCCCGACCTTGAGGTAAAAGGCAAGCCCGTGCGGCAATGGCTTCAGCAGGCGGACAAGACGGGCATTGTCAGAGCAAACGAAAAACGGGAGTGGTGGACACTCCCGCTTGGCGATGGCTGAGAAGAGTATGGCTTTTACGGCTTGATCGAACCGACGGCGAGCTGGTCGATATCGCGCGCCAGCGTCACGCCGATGACCGGGATCATCTGGTCGGCGACCTTGACCGAAATGGTAATGTTCATCGAATTGTCGTTCGAGACGCGGGCGACCATTGCACCGTTGAGCTTGGCACGGTTGATGCCGACGACGACCTTGTCGCCGCTGACCTGTCCGGAGGTGATGTCCAGTCCCTTGCCTTCAGCACCGTCGAGGAATTTGCCCTCGTAAGAGTTGCCCTTCTGGCTGATGACGGCAGACATCGGCTGGCTGAAGACGCCGACGCGGCAGGTGCCGCCGAGCTTGATGCCGGTCTGCTTGTCGTCGAGCGGCTCGCCCGTCAGATCGCAGGTGAACTTCGTGCCCTTGTATTTGCCGGCGACGATTTCGCCCGGGCCTTTCCACACCCCGGCCACGGAGCGGAAGAACACGTCGTCGCGATCGCGCGATGCGGCATGGACGTCAGACATGCCGAAACCGCCGCTGACGGACAATATGGCGGCAAGCCCGCCCACAAGCGAAAAGAAGCGCGAATACATGATACTTTCCCCGGCGAAGATGCCTGTTCGATAGGCTGCAATCTACCGGCGGAATGGTTAATGCTTGGTTTATTTCGCTTTCATTTGCGGCTTCGTTCGTAACCTTTTGAACCGCCCAGGCCCGGGTAATCAGGCTTTTTCACCGGTTTTTCCACCGCTTAAATCGGGTGTGAGGTCGGACATGAAATCGCCGATCCCCGGCCGCTTCACCGCCCTGAACGGCAGCGGACGGCACAGATCCATCGCGGCAATGCCGATTCGCGCCGTCATCAGGCCGTTGATGACGCCTTCGCCGAGTCGCGCCGAGAGTTTCGAGGCAAGACCGTGGCCGAGAACCTGCTGGGCGAGCCCGTCGCCAACGGCGATCGAGCCCGTGACGGCAAGATGGGCGACGACATCGCGCAGCAGCTTCAGCATGCCGAGTGTGCCGGGACGGCCGCCATAAAGCTCCGCCATGGCGCGCACCAGCCGCGTCACTTCAAACAACACATAAGCGAGATCGACCACCGCGCGCGGGCTGACGGCGGTGACGACAGAGACTCGCTTGGACGAATTGAGAATGAGGGCGCGGGCCTGCCTGTCGAGCGGAACGAGCAACTCACGTTCGGCAAGCTCGATCAGATGCGGGCCGTCGATCACATCGTTTTCCGTTTCCTTCAGCGCCGCACGCCCCTTGGCCGTTTCGGCCCGGTGGGAGAGAACGGCATTCAGGCGGGTGACTATGGCGCGTGCGGGTTTCGGGCTCTTGTCGAGGCTCGCCGTCTCGGCATCGGCCTTCAAGGATTGCACGGCGTTAAGCCGCATGATGCCGAAGACTTCCCGGCCGACGAGAACGAGAACGGCGAAAAGCGCCACAATAAGAGCGGTAGTGGCCGTGTAACCCAGCCAGTCGGAACGGGAGAACAGGTTGCGGATGAGCTGATCCGCCCAGAGCCCGAAGGCAAGCGAGAACAGGACGCCAAGCGCGCCGAGCGCAAGCTTGCCGAAGGAGAAGCGGCTTTTCTTCGGAGACGCCACCGGCAGCGCGGCGGCATCGATCTCCTCAGGCGCCAGAAACGGATCGTCCTCGTCGGGCGTCAGCGAAATCTCGGCGTCGAAGCTGCGCGGCGCGCGTTTCTGTGCGGCGGACGGTCGTGCCGTCTCTTCGGTTTCAAGCGTGAAAGCGGCCGGACGGCGCGCCTGCGGATCGTTTTGTGTGGGAAGCTTCATGCGAGCTTGTCTCCGAACAGGAACTGCATGGCGCGGTCGAGCCTGATATGGGGAACGGAAAGGCGGATGCCGCCGCTGCCCGGCTCGTCTATATTCGGCGGGCGGAAGCGCACGACATTGACGTCCGGCAGCGACGCCTTGTCGCCATCCCTGTCGATGCTGCGGAAAAGCGGCTCGGGATCTTCAGGCAGATCGCCGGGAAAGATCGCCGTCTTGCGATTGCCGTCGAAGGTCTCGCCATTGATGGTTTCACCGGCCATGGGCGTGCCGACGATAACGGGCAGCTCGTGGCCATCCTGTCGCACGCTCGCCTCTCTGGTGGCGCGCACGGAAGCGAGCGCCATGACCTCGATGCCGGCGCCATTCATGCCGATGGTGGTGATGGCGCGGTCCACCAGACGGCGGGTCAGGCGCTCCAGCCGGTCGTGGCTTTCGTGATGCAGATGATCGGCCTTGGTGGCGGCGATCAGCACCTTGTCGATACGCCGGCCGATCAGCGACGACAGCAGACTGTTGGTGCCGGGGCGGAAACAGGCAAGCACGTCGCCCAGCGCCCGCTCCAGATCCTGCACGGCTTCCGGGCCGCGATTGACCGCCTGCAACGTGTCGATCAGAACGATCTGCCGGTCGAGGCGGGCGAAATGCTCGCGGAAGAAGGGTTTGACCACAATCGACTTGTAGGCGTCATAGCGCCGTTCCATCATGGCGCGCAGCGAGCCTTTCGGCGCTTTCTCGTCCGTCAGGCCGGGAAGCGGTGCGAAGGTGAGCGCGGGCGATCCTTCCAGATCGCCGGGCATCAGAAAGCGGCCGGGCGGCAGGGTGGAAAGCGATCTTTCATCGGATTTGCAGGCCTTCAGATAGGCTGCGAAACTTTCGGCCAGACGTCGGGCCGTCATCTCGTCGGCCGGTGCGTTGATATCGAGCGAAGAGGCGATCGCCAGCCATTCCTGCGCCAGTTCGGCGCGGATGCCGTTTCCGGCAAGGGCGACGGTCGCGTCGCTGAACTGTTTATAGTCTTGCGACAGAAGCGGCAGGTCGAGCAGCCATTCGCCGGGATAATCGACGATATCGATGGAAAGCTTGCCGGCCGAAAACCATCGGCCCCAGCCGCTGGCGCTCTGGTAATCGAGCGTTATCCTGAGTTCCGAGATCGCCCGTGTCGAATCCGGCCACAGCCGGTCGCGCACCAGCGCCTGAATATGATCCTCATATTGAAAACGGGGAATGGCGTCATCCGGCTGCGGCTCCAGCCGCACATTAGAGACGCGTCCGGAGCGCATGGCCTCGAACAGCGGCAGCCGGCCGCCATTCAGAAGATTGTGGACGAGGGAGGAGATGAAAACCGTCTTGCCCGCCCGCGAAAGGCCGGTGACGCCAAGCCGCAATGTCGGGTGGGTGAGGTTGCTCGCACGGTCGGCCAGATTATCGAATGCGATAAGCGCGCTGTCTGTCAGGGACGTAAGAGAAGGCGGCAATGGCAGTTTCCTGGCTGTGTTTAACGGTCACGGCTGCAATATAGGAAGGTATGGCTGCCCAAAAAGAAGCGCTCCAGCGGATTTTCAGCGGGGCTTCTCTCCAGAATTTTTTGGCACGCCGCAGCGGTTACTTGCCCGGTGCGAGAAAATCGACCAGCCGCCAGCTATTTTTACCGTTTGCGGCGTTCTCATCGTGATCAAGCACGGCAAGACCAGAGGTGGGAAAGCCCGAGGGCAGGGCGGCATGCAGCAGATCCTCGCCGATCATCGCTTCCAGCGTCGCCTCCATGGTGGGGTTGTGGCCCACCAGCATCACCGACTGCGCCTGCGCCTGCGCGGCGATGAGGGAAAGGTAGGTTTCGCTGCGCGCATTATACATCTCATCTACGTAGAAGATGTCTATGCCTTCGTTGAACGCCCGCTGCCAGGCCTGTGTGGTCTGCCGGCAGCGCGCGGCCGTGGATGAGAGAAGCAGATCGGGGCGGTAATGCCGGTCTGCGGCAAGATCGGCGATGACCTCCGCCTCGGCAAAGCCCGCTTCGTTCAATCCCCGGTCGAAATCCCGTTCTCCCGGCGCCGCCCAGGCGGCCTTGGCGTGGCGCAGAAGATAAACTCGGCTCGGGGAAGATGCTGTCAAGGGCGGGGACCGGCGTTCGAATGTCAGGGCACGGTCTGAATGCTACAGGATAGGGTTGCAGGACCGCAAGTCCTCTTTCCTGTTGGTAAGTCGCGTTGAAGTGATTGAAGAAGAGTTCGCTTCAATACGAATAAAGGATAAAAATTAGTCATTTAGATGATTTTTGTGTCAGTTTTAAAAATGCCTGAAAACTGATCTGCAGACTTGAATCGGCCACTATCATTGGAGTATACACCGCCGCATTGAGATGTTCTTCGAGGAGAATCGCGTTGAGTGAGAAGATCGATCTTAGCAAATATGTGCTCTCGGAAGACGATGAGTTCATGAATGCCAGCCAGCGGGCTTACTTCCGCGCGAAGCTGGTCGCCTGGAAAAATGACATCCTGAGAGAAGCGCGCGAGACCCTCGGACATCTCGCCGAAGAAAGCGCCAACCACCCCGATCTCGCCGATCGGGCTTCTTCCGAAACGGACCGGGCGATCGAACTTCGCGCCCGCGACCGTCAGCGCAAGTTGATTTCAAAGATCGATGCGGCTCTTCAGCGGATCGAAGACGGCACTTACGGTTACTGTGAGGAAACGGGCGAGCCTATCGGCCTCAAGCGTCTGGACGCCCGCCCGATTGCAACGCTTTCCATCGAGGCGCAGGAGCGTCACGAGCGTCGCGAAAAAGTCTATCGCGACGAATAAGGCGCTGCGGCCGAGAGGTGGGCAAATCGCATGACAAATAATATGGGCACGGAAATCGCTTCCGTGCCCTTTTTCTATTTCGAATTTCTGGCCGGAAGACCCGCGCGCGTCAGCGGTCGCGGGTCACGGAAAGCTCTCCGAAGATGCGCGCCATTTCCTTCTGCATGTCTCCATCCGGTGAAGCGCCGGTGACAGGCGGGGAAGCTGGCTGTGTCTTGACCTGCTTTTCCGCGACAGGGGCGATGGACGGCTCATTATCCGCCTCCTTGCTTTTGGCGATCTCCGCCTCGAGGAAGCTTTCGAAATCGCTGGCGAGCTCATCGGAAAATTTCGGCTCGGCGTCGTTCGAAGCCACAGCCGGATTTTCAGGCTTGGGCGGGAAAGGCGCGGGCGGCGTTGTCTGTCCCGGCTTCAGGTCGGGAAGGACGCGCTCCCGTGCAGCGTCGAGAAAATCGGCGGCGATGGATTGGTCGATCACCGGCTCGCGCGCGGCAAAGACCGGCGGGGCGAATTCCGCAGTCCGTTCTTCCGCCTTTGCCTCTACTGGCGCCTGTGCAGGAATCGGCGGTGCGACCGGTGCCGGAGCCGGCACGACGGGCTCGGCACGCCTGGGTTCCGTTCGGGCCGCCGCCATGTCGAGCGATGCCGCCGCCATGGGCAAGACGGCAGCGACCGGAGCCGTTGCAACCGGTATCGGCGGCGGCGTGGGGCGCGCTGTCTCCCGCTCGGGGGCCGCCTGTCTTGCCGGCGGCGCGGTTTCGCGCGCCGTTACAGGCGTAGGCACGGGTTGCGGCGGGGTCGATGGCCGTGGCGGCACCTGAGCGGCGGCTGCTGCAACGGGTGCTGGACGCGGCGAGGGCACAGGTGCCGGCGGCTCTGGCCGCTGTGCTTGCTTCACGGGTTCTTCAGGCGCGGAAACGGGAACCGCAGCCACAACGGGCTGCTGTTGCGGCAGGGCGGGGCGACGTTCCTGCTGGATCGCCGGCTCGGCTCTCTTCTGCTCGCTTTCCTGGCGCGGCAGCGCTTTCAATTCCGGCTCCTGCACGTCCCTGACAATGGGGATAGCGCCTATACCGCTTTCGATGACGATATCCGTCGGACCGCCGATCATGACGAGATGCTCGACATTGTCACGGCGCACCAGCACCAGACGGCGGCGTGCGTCCACGGCCGTTGCATCGAGAACCTGCAGGCGCGGCTGCCGGTTGCGCCCGCCCCGGATGAAAGGGGCAGAGCCGCTGCGCCTGCGCAGAAGCCACAGCGCAATCGCCAGAACAAGCAGGGCCACACCCACACCGACGACCGCGACGATGAGACGGTTTCCATAAGCGCCGATAAAATCTTCCATCATGGAGATCATCCCTTCAGATTTTTTGGCTTTTTCGTTTCTTGGGCAATTAATATTGCCGTGGTTCTTATAAAGTGAACATCAAGCAGGAAAAGACGATTTTTTTGGGCACGATACAAGGTTTATTCATTTCACCCCACAGGATTGCCGCCTCAACCGCAACGACGCCACCAAAGCGCCATACCTCGTCCTTCAATGCTGAAAGACAGTGAAAGTTGCAATTCTTTTGCCGAAGGAGCGTTCCGGAATGTCCCAGTCATTGCGCATTGACGGCTTCCTCGCACGGCATGTGATGCGTGTTGTTTTGCTGTTGCCACCGTTTTTCGCGCTTCCACCTTCAATCGCGTGGGCCGAAGACAAGGTGCCGGATAACGCAGCGACCATGGCGGAATTCGTGCGCGACCATCCTTCCTGCATCGACTTCACGGACGGATGCTCGGTTTGTACCGTCGCTGACGGCAAGATCGTCTGTTCCGCGCCGCGCATTCAATGTCAGGTGAAGGAGCTGACCTGTACCAGGCCATAGTCTTTTAAGACTTTTATACACCTTTCAGGCCGTTTTCGCTGTGCGTTTTTAAGCCTTTGTGTCCTGGCGGAGCTTTTTGCCGGTCAAGCGAGTTGCTACAAGAAATTTTACTGCCCGATTCCGTCAAGGGAATAGGGCTGACCGAATGACGACCTGCACGACTGCGAGGCCAAGATGACACGGGTGCGCGAGACAAGCGACAACGACCTTCCGCTGGTGGACAGGCGCGCCCGTTCCGGCACGGTCTTGCGCATTCTGCTTCTGGCGCTGGTTCTGATCGCCGCCGCCGCCGCCTTCGTCTATTTCAAGGATTCGCTCGAAAACGAAATCGTGCTCGGCATTCTTGGCGTGCTGGCCATGATGGGCATCTTCTTTCTGGTCTCGTCGATTATCGGTTTCATCGAGGTCATGCCGCAGTCGCAATCCGACGGGCTTGCCCGCCGCTTTCTCTCGGCCCATCCCGAAGGCACGCTGATTACCGACGCCAAGGGGCATATGGTCTATGCCAACGCCACCTATTGCCGGATGAGCGGCACCACCAGGGCGAGCGATATCCAGAGTCTCGAAACGCTCCTGTCGCGCAGCCGGGAATCGACCGAAGCGCTTTACCGGCTCATCAACGTGCTGCGCGAAGGCCGCGACGGCTACGAAGAATTCCGCTTGCTCAAACCGCTGGGTGAGGACGCTAACACCGGGCCGCACTGGTACAGGCTGAAGGGCCGGGTGCTGAAGGATGCGGGCGGCGAGGGGCTGCATGTCTTCCAGATCGCCGACATCACACCCGAGCGCGAGGATCAGGAGCGCTTTTTCCGCGAATTGCAGAATGCCATCGATTACCTCGATCACGCCCCGGCCGGTTTCTTTTCCGCCGGGCGCAAGGGCGAGATCGTTTATCTGAACGCTACTTTGTCGGAATGGCTCGGCATCGATCTCGCGCAGTTTTCACCCGGCTCGATGACGGTTTCCGATATCGTCGCCGGCGAGGGCATGGCGCTGATCGAATCGGTGCATCCGCAGGGCACGGCGAAGCGTACCGAAATCCTCGATCTCGACATGCGACGGGTGAACGGCCAGAGCATGCCGGCCCGCCTCGTGCATCAGGTCACCGCGAAAGATGGCGCGCCCGGCGAGAGCCGCACCATCGTCCTGATGCGCCCAAAGGGGCAGGAGGATACGGAATCCTCCTCCGCCATGCGTTTCACCCGCTTTTTCAACAACACGCCGATGGCGATTGCCTCGCTCGATGGCGAAGGCCGCATCCTGCGGATCAACGCGCCCTTCCTGAAATTGTTCTCCGGCGTTGTCGGACGCGACGATATCGATCGTGGCGTGGCGCTTGAGACGGTCATCCATGACAATGAGAAGCCGCGGCTCGAACAGGCGCTGGCCGAAGCCAAGGACCGTCAGGGCGATATCGCGCCGTTCGATTCCCGCCATCCGAGCGACGAGGGCAGGCATTTCCGTTTCTACGTCAATGCCGTGATCGATCAGGATGATGAAGCCCCGGAAGAGGTGGCGATCGTTTACGCTATAGAGGTGACCGAGCAGAAGGCGCTCGAGACCCAGATGGCGCAGACGCAGAAGATGAATGCCGTTGGTACGCTGGCGGGCGGCATCGCCCACGATTTCAATAACGTTCTCACCGCCATCCTGCTGTCTTCGGACCATCTGCTGTTACAGGCGCGGCCCGCCGATCCGAGCTTCGCCGATCTCATGGAGATCAAGCGCAACGCCAACCGCGCGGCCGTGCTGGTGCGCCAGCTTCTGGCGTTCTCGCGCAAGCAGACCATGCGTCCGGCCATCCTCAACCTCACGGATGTGATCGGCGATCTGCGCATGCTGGTGGACAGGCTTATTTCCGGCACCAATGTCAAGCTGGAGGTCGATTACGGCCGCGATCTGTGGCCGGTGAAGACGGATCTGTCGCAATTCGAGCAGGTGCTCATCAATCTCTGCGTCAATGCACGCGACGCCATGCCCGACGGCGGCAAGATCACCATCAGGACGCGCAACGTCGACGCGAAGGAAATCGCAGCGCTTGGCCGTCCTGAATTCCCGGCCGAGGACATGGTGATGGTGGAAGTTGCCGATAACGGCACGGGTATTCCGCCGGAGATCATGGACAAGATTTTCGAGCCCTTCTTCACCACCAAGGAAGTCGGCAAGGGCACCGGCCTTGGCCTGTCTATGGTCTATGGCATCGTCAAACAGTCGGGCGGTTATATCTATCCCGAATCGGAAGTGGGCAAGGGAACCGCCTTCCGTATCTACCTGCCGCGCCATGTGGTGGAGGCCGCTCAGAGCAACGGGCAGCCCGGCGAGGCGGCGCTTGCTCCGGTCATCGCAGCCGAGCCGGTGAAGGAAGAGCCGCTGGACCTCACCGGCAAATCCGCCGTCGTGCTTCTGGTGGAGGACGAGGAGGCGGTGCGGCGTGGCGGCAAGCGCATGCTGGAAACACGCGGCTACACCGTGCACGAGGCCGGCTCCGGCACCGAGGCGCTGGAGGTGATGGAGGAACTGGAAGGCAAGGTCGACATCGTCGTTTCCGACGTCGTGATGCCGGAAATGGACGGTCCGTCGCTGCTGAGAGAACTGCGCAAATCCTATCCGGACCTGAAATTCATCTTCGTGTCAGGTTATGCCGAGGATGCTTTCGCAAAGAACCTGCCGGCGGATGCCAAGTTCGGTTTCCTGCCGAAACCCTTCTCGCTCAAGCAGCTCGCCATCGCCGTGCGCGAAATGCTCGACGACAAGGAATAAGGCCGGCGGCGGCGAACCGGATTCGGCTGCGCCGCGACCTGTCGCATCCATTTGCATCCGGCCTGAAAAATGCGGCGCTACTGCGGGTCCGTGTCTTCCGGCACCCTGGCTGCCCTCATATCCGCACTTTTCCCGAGGTTTGCCTCTTCGCAAACGCAATAGTGATTGCACCGTTTCGCAAGGGGCTTAAAATCGCGTCTTAACGACCTAGATATGAAGAGGCGAAGTTCTCCCTCCTGGCAAAGAACTGTCGGTTTGAGAACAGTTTGGAGAATGATGAAAGATGATCGCTAAGCCGATCTACATGCAGGGCGAGGGCGAAGGGGAAGACGGCGGCGGCACCAACCGCGGGACGTCTGTTATCACCCGCGTCAAGCCAAAAACAAAAAGACCGAATTTGTACCGTGTTCTTTTACTGAATGACGACTACACTCCCATGGAGTTCGTCATCCACATTCTGGAGCGTTTTTTCCAGAAGGATCGCGAAGCGGCAACCCGCATCATGCTGCACGTGCACCAGCACGGTGTGGGCGAATGCGGGGTGTTTACATATGAGGTCGCAGAGACGAAAGTAAGCCAGGTCATGGATTTCGCCCGACAGCACCAGCATCCGCTGCAATGCGTCATGGAAAAGAAATGAGGATCGCAACGTGCCAACTTTTTCCCCAAGTCTCGAGAAGGCGCTGCACCAGGCACTGACCTTTGCAAATGAGCGTCACCACGAATATGCGACGCTGGAACATCTCCTTCTGGCACTGATCGACGACGCGGATGCCGCAGCTGTCATGGGCGCCTGCAATGTCGATCTCGATGCGCTTCGCAAGACTGTCAGCGATTACGTCGACAATGAACTGACGAACCTCGTCACGGGTTACGACGAGGATTCCAAACCCACATCCGGCTTCCAGCGCGTCATCCAGCGGGCCGTCATCCATGTTCAATCGTCCGGCCGCGAGGAAGTGACCGGCGCGAACGTGCTTGTGGCCATTTTCGCCGAGCGCGAAAGCCACGCCGCCTATTTCCTGCAGGAGCAGGAGATGACCCGTTACGACGCGGTCAACTACATCTCCCACGGCATCGGCAAGCGCCCCGGCACGTCGCAGACGCGCACGCCGCGCGGTGCCGATGAACCGGAAAGCGAAAACAAGGCGAGCCGCAGCAATCCCGAGGAAGACGGATCGTCCGCCAAGAAGCAGCAGGATGCGCTGAAGGCCTATTGCATCAATCTCAATGAAAAGGCGAAAAACGGCAAGATCGACCCGCTGATCGGCCGTCACGACGAGGTCAACCGCACGATCCAGATTCTCTGCCGCCGCTCCAAGAACAACCCGCTTTATGTGGGCGATCCGGGCGTGGGCAAGACGGCGATTGCCGAAGGTCTCGCCAAGCGCATCGTGGAAGGCAAGGTGCCGGAAGCGCTCGCCAATGACACCATCTTCTCGCTCGACATGGGCACGCTTTTGGCCGGAACCCGCTATCGCGGCGATTTCGAAGAGCGGTTGAAGCAGGTCGTCAAGGAGCTCGAGGAGTATCCGGGTGCGGTTCTGTTCATCGATGAAATCCACACCGTCATCGGCGCCGGCGCAACGTCCGGCGGCGCGATGGATGCATCGAACCTGCTGAAACCGGCCCTGTCTTCTGGTGCGATCCGCTGCATCGGCTCGACCACCTATAAGGAATATCGGCAATTCTTCGAAAAAGATCGCGCGCTGGTGCGCCGTTTCCAGAAGATCGACGTCAACGAGCCGTCCATCGATGACGCCATCGCCATCATGAAGGGGCTGAAGCCCTATTTCGAGGATTACCACCACCTCCGATATTCCAATGAGGCAATCAAGGCTGCCGTGGAACTATCGGCCCGCTACATTTCCGACCGCAAGCTGCCGGACAAGGCGATCGATGTGATCGACGAGACCGGTGCGGCGCAGATGTTATTGCCGGCCTCCAAGCGCCGCAAGCTGATCACCGAACGGGAAATCGAGGCGACCATCGCGACCATGGCCCGCATTCCCCCGAAGACGGTCTCCAAGGACGACGAGATGGTTCTCGCCAATCTTGAAAAGGAACTGCGTTCCGTCGTCTACGGTCAGGATATCGCCATCGAGGCGCTTGCCACGGCCATCAAGCTGGCGCGTGCGGGCCTGCGCGAACCGAACAAGCCGATCGGCTCCTATGTCTTCTCCGGCCCGACGGGCGTCGGCAAGACGGAAGTGGCCAAGCAGCTTGCCGCCTCGCTCGGCGTCGAGATGCTGCGCTTCGACATGTCAGAATATATGGAACGTCATACCGTGTCGCGCCTGCTCGGCGCACCTCCCGGTTATGTCGGCTTCGATCAGGGCGGTCTTTTGACCGACGGCGTCGACCAGCACCCGCATTCCGTGGTGCTGCTGGACGAAATCGAAAAGGCGCATCCCGACATCTACAACATCCTGTTGCAGGTGATGGACCATGGCTCGCTGACCGACCATAACGGCAAGAAGATCGACTTCCGCAACGTGATCCTCATCATGACGACCAATGCGGGTGCATCCGAAATGGCGAAATCCGCCATCGGTTTCGGTTCTTCGCGGCGCACCGGCGAGGATGAAGAGGCGATCAACCGTCTGTTCACCCCGGAATTCCGCAACCGTCTGGATGCGATCATTCCGTTCTCGCCGCTGCCGACCGCCGTTATCCACAAGGTGGTGCAGAAGTTCGTCATGCAGCTGGAAACCCAGCTGTCCGAGCGCAACGTCACCTTCGATCTGCATGAAGATGCGATCTCGTGGCTTGCGGAGAAGGGTTACGACGAGAAGATGGGCGCCCGCCCGCTGTCGCGTGTGATCCAGGAAAACATCAAGAAGCCGCTCGCCAACGAAATCCTCTTTGGCAAGCTCAAGAAGGGCGGCGTCGTCAGCGTCACCGTCGGCAAGAAGGATGACGGATCCGACGGCCTTGTACTCGAGGTTCTGCCGGAGACCGCGCCCGTGAAGCCGCAGCCGGAGGCCGAACTGAAGGCGGCCAAATCGCCCGGCAAGGCAAAGGCCAAGACGAAACCTGCTTCCAAGGCGGCGAAGGCCAATGAAGAGGTGGATGTCCTTGTTGCCGAGGCCGACAAGTCGGACGAGGACAGCAAGCCGCGGCGCAAGACCAATGCGGTGCCGAAAGTGCCGAAGAAGAAATGATCGAGGTCTTCTACCGATAAATCGATGCCGGGCGAAAGCCCGGCATTTTCATGTATGAAGCGCGTCGCGTTTTTCCTGATACCTGCGGCGCGTTTCATTTTTTGTTTTATGCATGACGTTATCCCGGAGCCGCGGCACAGTTTCGGGTGACATGCACAAGTGGGTCAGCAATGCAGACTGCCGACAGCGATACCATCCCCCTGAGCGGCTGGTTTTTCCGGGGAATGCGGGGCATATTCTCGCTGCCCTCGCTCATTCTGATGACATCTTTCGTCGGTTTCAGCGCCTTCGCGCTGGAATCGGGTGTCGCGCGCGGCGAAGCCGTGTTCATGACGCTGATGATCTGGGCCCTGCCGGCCAAGATGATCCTGATCGGCTCCATGGTCGGCGGCGCCAATCTTGCCGCCTGCTTTCTGGCGGTGACGCTGTCGTCGGTCCGGATGATGCCGATGGTCGCCTCCATCGTTCCGGAAATGCGCGGCGCGAAGACGCCGACATGGATTTTGCTGTTCCTCTCGCATTTCGTCGCAATCACCGCCTGGGTCTTTGCCACGCAGAATCTCTCCAGGGTGCCGCGTGAAGCCCGCGCCGCCTGGTTTGCCGGTTTTGGCATGACGCTCACCGTGGTCAATGCCATCATCGTCGGCCTGTGTTACGGCGTTGTTGCTGCCTTTCCGCCGCTCGTCGCCGGCGTGCTGTTTTTTCTCACGCCGGTCTATTTCGTGGCATCGATCTGGGCTTCGGCCCGCCATTCCGTCGTCAAGGTCGCCTTCGTCATCGGCGTCATCGCCGGGCCTGCCTTCGCGGTCATCGCACCGGAATTCGATATTCTCTATGCCGGGATCGGCGGAGGCACTCTAGCATATGTGATTGACCGCCTCGTGTTCCGCCGCAGGATCAAACCCGTTTCACCGGAGAGCGAGCCATGATGACCGAAAACTGGTGGGCGCCCTATCTCTTCATCGCGATTGCCGGCTGGCTGGCGACCGATCTCTGGCGCTGGCTCGGTGTTCTTGCCGGCAACCGCCTGAAGGAGGATTCCGAAGCGCTGCACTGGGTAAGGGCAGTCGCCACCGCACTCGTCATGGCCGTCACCGCCAAGCTCATCGTCTTTCCAACCGGAACGCTCGAAGCCTCACCTCTCTGGCTGCGCATCGGCGCTGCCGCACTCGGTTTCATCGCTTTTCTGATGGCAGGCCAGCGGGTCATCGTCGGCGTGGCGGTGCCGATCCTGCTTCTGGCGGGTGGGTTGTTCGCGCTCGGTTTCTGAGATTGATTTATTCGAGTCAGAGATCGCTCTCTCGGGCTTCCGCAACAAGCCAATCCGCAAGAAGTCTAGCCGGTGCGGTCATCTCTTCGGCTTCCGTCAGCCAGTAATATTTCTCCGTATCGGCCGCCCGATCGAAGAGCACGGTCAGTTGACCAGCGGCGATCTCGTCGTGAAGAAGCGCTGTCGGGCAGAGGCCGATGCCTTGACCGGCTTTGAGAGCGGTCACGAGCAGATTGAAATCCGCGAAAACCGGACCGGCGTTATCGGGCAGGGATATTCCCCCGGCTGCGAACCAGTTCTGCCAGGCCGCCTCGGTGTCGTCATGCAGCAATTCCGCTCGTAACAGGCTGCCAACATTGTCGAAAGGACCGAATTTAGCGACATAGCCCGGCGCGCATGTCGGCCGTGTCTCTGCGCTGAAAAGCGCGACCGCATTTTCCCCGGAGGCGATGCCATGTCCTATTGTGAGATCGGCCGGTATTGCGTGATGCGCGCCGGAATAGCTGATGGATACCTGTATATCGGGGTAAAGCGCCCGAAAACGAGGCAGACGGGGCGTCAGAAAATACGCCACGACCGAGGGCAGGCTGGCAAGGCGAACGGTCATGCGGTCATGGCCCTGACGGATCCGGACGGCGCCAGAAGCGATCTGCCGTAGGGCGGTCGAAACCGTCGTGCCGAATTCCTTTCCGGCCGGGGTAAGCCTCACACCCCTCGCATACCGCTCGAACAGCGCCACACCGAGCCAGGCCTCCAGATTGCGCACATGCTGGCTGACGGCAGTTGCCGTCATGCCGAGTTCCTGTGCAGCCAGAGAAAAACTCGTTCTTCTGGCTGCGGCTTCGAATGCGCGGAGGGTGGTGAGCGGCGGTAATTTCATGGTGTCTCAAGGGTAAGTAAGACTTGGCCTGAGCGCAAGAAAAACCCGTCTTGTCAGGTGGGCACACATGGCGCAATTTCGCCTCGAGATTTTGATTGCCCGAGGATTTCATGACCCCCATGCCCGCCGCCGAACCCGTCGACGCCGCTGAACGCCGCGCCATCCGTCCTGTTGTCGTTTATCCGAACGGGACGCTTGAAATGCCAAACCTCGCGCGTCTGGAAGAAGCCAAACGAAGCATGGAAAAGATCGATGAGGTCATCGTGCCGCCGCGTGACGGCCGCACCTTTCATGTGCCGAAGGGGCATTTCTTTCGCATCGTAAGCGTTGAAGGTCCGCAGGTCGGAGACCTGAACCTCTGGAACGCCAATGATCTGACCGAGCGGTTTTTCAGCGGCAAGACTCGCGCCCTGCACGCCACCCATGTTTCGGTCGGCAACCGGCTGTGGAGCAACCTGCCGTCCCTGCGGCCGATGGCGACGATCACGCACGACACGCTGTCATGGTATGGCTTCGACGAAGACGGCGGCGGTGTGCATGACGTGATCGGTACACGCTGCGATCCCTACACCAACAAGCTCCTGAGTGGCGGCGACTACCACCATTGCTGCCATTCCAATCTGACCAATGCGCTGGCCTCCGCCAAGAGCCTGTCATTCCGGCAGGCGGAGCCGCATGTGCATGACGTCCTCAACGTCTTCATGTGCACGGGTTTCACCCGCGACACACACCAATATTTCATGAAGGCGAGCCCGGTGCGGCCGGGTGATTATCTGGAGCTTTTTGCCGAGATCGATCTTATCGGCGCGCTTTCCGCCTGCCCGGGCGGTGACTGCAGCGCCACGCATTCGAGCGATACGGCGGCCTGTTATCCGCTGAAGGTGGAAATATTCCGGCCCGATATGGCGGTGCTTGAAAGCTGGCCTTGGCCGGAACGGAATGCGTATCGGCCTGTGGAGTGAAAAAACACCATTTTCGTTATGCCGGACTGGATCCGGCATCCAGCCACGGCCCGTCTGTGCCGTAAGATGACTCTCTCGCGATCAATGACTTGATTGCACTGGACCCCGGACCAAGTCCGGGGTGATTGCGTGGAGATGTGCTACGGCTTTGCAGGATACGCGCCTGCTACGCAACCATCACGAAGCAAGTGCGGCCTTTATCTTCTCCGCATGGGCCTTCAACACCTCGCCATCGGCCATCACGCCGGAATGCGGCTTCAGCGGCTCACCTTCCTTGCGCGGAATGACGTGGAAATGCAGGTGGAAAACGGTCTGGCCAGCCGCCGGCTCGTTGAACTGCGCGATGAAGACGCCATCGGCATCGAAGGCTTCCTTGGCCGCCACGGCGAGTTTCTGCACCACGGGAATGGTCCTCGCCAGCACTTCCGGGTCGGCATCGAGCAGGTTGCGGGAGCCGGTCTTGGGAACCACGAGCAGATGGCCGGGGGCCTGCGGCATCACATCCATGAAAGCAAGCGTGTGCTCGTCCTCATAAAGCCTGTGGCTCGGAATTTCGCCGCGCAGGATTTTTGCGAAGATATTGTTGTCGTCATAGGCGCTGGCCGTCATCGTAGTCTCTCCTCATGGCGGACTATACGTCCGGTTCCTGTCTCTCGCCCTTGCGGAAGGGCGTGTGTTCATCAAGATAATCGCCGATATGCTCGACTTCCTCGCGCTCGCGCTGAAGATAATCGGCAATGGCGCGGCGCAGGCCCGGATGGACGATGAAATGCGCCGAATGGGTGGTGACCGGCACATAACCGCGCGCCAGCTTGTGTTCGCCCTGGGCGCCGGCTTCCACCCGTTTCAATCCCCTGGAAAGCGCGAAATCGATCGCCTGATGATAGCAGACTTCGAAATGCAGAAAGGGATGATCCTCGATGCAGCCCCAGTGGCGGCCATAAAGCGCATCCGAGCCGATGAAATTGATCGCACCGGCAATATAGCGCCCCTCGCGTTTCGCCATCACCAGCAGCACGTCATCGGCCATGCGCTCGCCGATCAGCGAATAAAATTCCCGCGTCAGATAAGGTCGGCCCCATTTGCGGCTGCCGGTATCCATGTAGAAGGCGAAGAACTGGTCCCAGATATCCTCGGTCAGGTCGCTTCCGGTCAGCCAGTCGATCTCGATGCCGTTTTCCAGCGCGGCACGGCGTTCTTTCTTCAGCCCCTTGCGCTTGCGCGAGGAAAGGGCGTCAAGAAAATCATCGTGGTCGCGATAACCGTCATTGATGAAGTGGAACTGCTGATCGGTCCTGTGCAGGAAATCGCGGGGCAGAAGGGCGGAGAGATCGTTTTCTTCCAGAAATGTGACATGTGCCGAAGAGACGCCGATCTTTTCCGTCACCTGCGCGAGACCGGAGGCCAGGAGCGTTTTGAAACGTGTCTCGTCCTCGTTTTCGCAGACGAGCAACCGTGGTCCGGTTGCCGGCGTGAAAGGAACCGAACATTGCAGTTTCGGATAATAATGACCGCCGGCCCGTTCGAAAGCATCCGCCCAGCCGTGGTCGAAGACATATTCGCCCTTGCTGTGGTTCTTCAGATAGGCCGGCACTGCGCCGACGAGAGCACCGGAGGCGTTTTCGAGAAGCAGATGGTGCCCGAGCCACCCGGTTTTAGCTGTCGCCGATCCCGATTCTTCCATGGATGATAAAAATTCATGGGAAATAAAGGGGTTGTAGATTTTTCCTGACGTATTGCGCGAGGTTCCGGAAAGCCGTTTCCAGCTTTCCGGATCGATATCCCTGAAGGATTGCGCAATGCTGATGGAATAGTCTTCTGTCATGCCGTGGCGGACGGGTTCTCTCTCGGGTCGAAACCTTCGAATGTCATCTGGTCCGCATATTTATAGGTAGTCTCGCGCGCATTTTCATCCCTGACTGTCCAGGTAATCACCGGAAGCCCGAGTTTTCTTTGCGCCTCGATGAAGCTGTTGGGCAGATGACCCCAATGATAGGAGATAAAATCGAGACCCATCTGCATCGCTTCGTCATGTTTGAAGAAGTCTTCCGGCTTGTCGCCCTCGGCAGTAAGACCCAGCGGCCAGGGCGAGCCGGCCGCCTTCAAATCCTTCAGCAGATGGTGGTCGAAGCTCATCAGCGCCACATGGCCCTTATAGCCTTCGAGGTCTTCCAGCACCGCCTCGGCAAAACCGTCGTCGAAGCCTTCATCGGCGCGGCCTTTCAGCTCGATGACCAGCGGCACCTTGCCGGCGCAGAGCGTGAGAAGCTGCTTGAGGGGAGGGACCCGGTCCCCGGTCTGGCCGACGGCAAGAAGCGAGAGCTCGGCTGATGTGCGTTCGCGCACATCGCCCTTGATGCCGGTCAGGCGGGCCATGTCGTCGTCGTGAAAGATCACCGGCACGCTGTCGGCGGCCAGCTGCACGTCGCATTCGATGGCGAAACCGGCTTCGATGGCACGGGAAAAGGCGGAAAGCGTGTTTTCCCAGACCGCCTTATTGAGATCGTGATAACCGCGATGGGCGACGGGCTGAGCCGTCAGCCAGGAGAGTTTCAGCGTCATACGTCGATTTCCACGATGGCGTCGATTTCGACGGCGGCATTGAAGGGCAGGCAGGCCATGCCGACGGCGGCGCGGGCATGTTTGCCGGCATCACCGAGAACATTGGCGAGAAGATTGGAGGCGCCGTTGATGACGAGGTGCTGTTCCACGAACTCCGGAACGGAGGCAACAAAGCCATTCAGCTTGATGACACGGCGGATTTTCGAGAGATCGCCATTCAAAGCGGCCTTGACCTGTGCGAGAATGTTGACGGCGCAAAGTTCGGCCGCGCGCTGGGCGCCTGGCACGTCGACATCGCGGCCAACGAGGCCCGTCACCGCAATCTTGCCCGATTCCATCGGCAGTTGACCCGATACATAAAGCAGATTGCCGCTGATGGTGAATGGAACGTAGTTTGCGGCTGGTGCTGCGGCTACGGGGAGCGTAAAGCCAAGTTCCTTGAGGCGGCCTTCGATGACGTCCGACATTTTCGTCTCCGGTTTTGTTGTAAATCCTTCAAGAATCCGGCATTCAGAAGATGTTGATCCAAAAGCCGGGCGGTTGCTTGTACAATATGAGCGGCGAGTCCAACAGGAGATATTGCATGTTTGTCAGGACGCTTGGTTTCGTTGCCGCAACAGGGCTTATGACCGGCCTGTCAAACGCTGCCAATGCCTTGCCGGTCACGGTTCCCGATCTCGTCGCCCACCGCGCCGTCTACGATCTCGAACTCAAGGATGCGTCCGATCGATCCGGCATCGAGGGCATGACGGGCCGCATGGTCTATGAGTTCACCGGCTCGGCCTGTCAGGGCTACAAGACGGATTTCCGTTTCGTGACGCAGATCAACACCGGCGATGCGGTGCGCATGACCGACCAGCAGACCACGACCTTCGAGGATCTGACGGCCAAGAAATTCACCTTCGAAACCAAGTCCTACACCGACGACAAGCTGGACAAGGAAGTGCAGGGCGCTGCGACCGACGGCACCGATGGCGTGAAGGTCGATCTGACCCGCCCGGATGCCCGCCAGGTCAGTCTCGTCGCCAGCGAATTCCCGACGCAGCACATGTTCCAGGTCATCGAACATGCGAAACAGGGAAAGCGCATCTTCGAATCCCGGATATTCGACGGTTCTGATGACGGCGATGAAAGCCTGATCACCTCCACCCTCGTCGGCAAGTCGCAGATGCCGAAGGATGGAGATGCCGACGCCGGCAAGGCGGGTGATTTCGCCAAGGCGGCATTCTGGCCGGTAACGATCGCCTATTACAACGACAAGACCGGCACGGACGCGCTGCCGATCTACCGCATGTCGTTCAAGCTCTACGAAAACGGAATCACCCGCGATCTGACGATGGATTACGGCGATTTCGTCCTGACGGGAAAGCTTGCGAAGCTTGATATTCTCAAGCCCGAAACCTGCGAAAACAAGCCAGTCCGCTGAAACGCGGCGGTTTCTGCGGTTTTTTCGCATAATCGCTTGCATTTTTGCGCAGGCGACTGTAAGCGGCTCACCATTCCACACGCGAAGCTTGGGATGTTCCGGGAGAAATCCGGTCCGTTCCGCCCGGTGGTATCGATGGAAATCGGTGCTGTTCGCTTCGCGGGGGTTAAACCGGAAAAGGAGTAACAAGGCATGGCATTGCCCGATTTTTCTATGCGCCAGCTTCTGGAAGCTGGTGTTCACTTCGGCCACCAGACGCACCGCTGGAACCCGAAGATGAAGCCGTACATCTTCGGCGACCGTAACAACATCCACATCATCGACCTGGCCCAGACCGTTCCGATGCTGTCGCGCGCCCTTCAGGTCGTGTCCGACACCGTTGCTCGCGGCGGCCGCGTTCTGTTCGTCGGCACCAAGCGTCAGGCGTCCGAAATCATCGCCGACAGCGCAAAGCGTTCGGCCCAGTACTACGTCAACTCCCGCTGGCTCGGCGGCATGATGACCAACTGGAAGACCATCTCCAACTCGATCCAGCGCCTGCGCAAGGTCGATGAGATTCTGAACTCGGAAGCTTCCGGCTACTCCAAGAAGGAACGCCTGAATCTCGAGCGCGAGCGCGAAAAGCTTGAAAAGGCTCTCGGCGGTATCCGCGATATGGGCGGCGTTCCGGATCTGATGTTCATCATTGACACCAACAAGGAAAAGATCGCGATCGAAGAAGCCAAGCGTCTTGGCATTCCGGTCGTTGCGATCATCGACAGCAACTGCGACCCGGACCACATCGACTACCCGATCCCGGGTAACGACGATGCTTCGCGCGCCATCTCGCTTTACTGCGACCTGATCGCCCGCGCTGCCATCGACGGTATCGCCCGTCAGCAGGGCGCTTCCGGCCGCGACATCGGCGCTTCGGAAGAAGCTCCGATCGAGCCCGCTCTCGAAGACGAGGCTGGCGCCTGATTTAGGCCCTGTCTGGCGGCGATTTCTTGTCGCCGTCTCCTCGACCAGGATATGACAAGGCCGTCAAAGACCTTCAATGGGTTGACGGCCTTGTTCGTTTCAAGCGCTCCGCCACGTTTTTATGAAATCGCTGGCGTCCGATGCGGTTGAAACGGAAGGCAGTCTTCATAACGCTGTCACACTTCGGCGGCACCCATCATTTCGATGCATGGAGACGCCGCAGCACTTGGGAATGCGCATGCCCCTTTCCTGAAATCCTCTCCGGTTTCAAAGGGTGTGCGGCCGGGTACAGTCATCACCCAGAACTTCGGCACGGCAAATTCCGCCGGCTGACCGATCGAACCGATAAGAGGCAAACAATGACCGAAATCACAGCCGCAATGGTGAAGGAACTGCGCGAAAAGTCTGGCGCAGGCATGATGGACTGCAAGAAGGCTCTTGCTGAGACCAATGGCGACATGGAAGCGGCGATCGACTGGCTGCGCGCCAAGGGCATCGCAAAGGCCGACAAGAAGTCTGGCCGCACGGCTGCCGAAGGTCTGGTCGGCGTTGCCACCATGGGTCACAAGGCTGTCGTCGTTGAGCTGAACTCCGAAACCGACTTCGTTGCCCGTAACGATGCGTTCCAGGACCTCATCCGCGGTATCGCCCAGGTTGCCCTCACTACCAACGGCACCGTTGACGCTGTTTCCGCTGCCACCTATCCGGCAACCGGCAAGTCCGTTGCCGACAGCATCAAGGACGCGATTGCCACCATCGGTGAGAACATGACGCTCCGCCGCTCGGCAGCGCTCGAAGTTCCGCACGGCGTTGTTGCGACCTACATCCACAACGCCGCCGGCGACGGCATCGGCAAGCTCGGCGTTCTCGTTGCCCTGAAGTCGGAAGGCGACAAGGCCGTTCTGAACTCCATCGGCCGCCAGGTTGCCATGCACATCGCTGCGACCAACCCGCTCGCCATCCGCGCTGAAGAAGTCGACGCCGCCGTTGCCGAGCGCGAGCGCAACGTCTTCATCGAACAGGCCCGCGAATCCGGCAAGCCGGAAGCCATCATCGAAAAGATGGTTGATGGCCGTATGCGCAAGTTCTTCGAAGAAGTCGCCCTTCTGTCGCAGGCTTTCGTCATCAACCCGGACCTGACCGTCGGCGCTGCCGTCAAGGAAGCCGAAAAGGAAGCCGGCGCTTCCATCGAAGTGACGGGCATGGTTCGCCTGCTGCTCGGCGATGGCGTCGAGAAGGAAGAAAGCGATTTCGCAGCCGAAGTCGCAGCTGTCGCCAAGGGCTGATTATATTTACCCAATCTTGGGAAAACGGGAGGGCATCGCGTGACAACGCGGTGCCCTTCGTGTATCCGCGTTTCGGTTACATTTCCGAGGAGTCATGATGTCTTCCAAGCCGATCTACAAACGCGTTCTTCTCAAGGCTTCCGGCGAAGCCCTCATGGGCGATCAGGGTTTCGGTATCGATGTGGCGGTGGCTGACCGCATTGCCTCCGATATCGCCGAGGCGAGGGCGATGGGCGTCGAAGTCGGCGTTGTCGTCGGCGGCGGCAATATTTTCCGCGGCGTTGCCGTGGCCTCCAAGGGCGGCGACCGCGTTACCGGCGACCATATGGGCATGCTGGCGACCGTCATCAACGCGCTGGCGCTCGCAACCTCGCTGCGCAAGCTCAGCATCGATACCGTCGTTCTGTCCGCAATCGCCATGCCTGAAATCTGTGAGAGCTTCTCGCAGCGTGCGGCGCTCCATCATCTCGCGCAGGGGCGTGTGGTGATTTTCGCCGGCGGCACCGGCAACCCCTTCTTCACCACTGATTCTGCCGCGGCCTTGCGCGCTGCGGAAATGGGCGCAGAAGCGATCTTCAAGGGCACGCAGGTGGACGGCATCTATTCCGCCGACCCGAAGAAGGACCCGACGGCGACCCGTTTCGACGAATTGACCCACAGCGAAGTGCTCGGCAAGGGACTGGCGGTCATGGATATCGCCGCCGTTGCGCTTGCCCGCGAAAACCACATTCCGATCATTGTTTTCTCGATCCACGAGAAGGGCGGTTTTGCGCAGATATTGACCGGCGGCGGCCGCAAGACCATCGTGCACGACAAATAATCAAAACGATGCCGCCTCAAGGGGCGATTACGGCCGGCCTGGCCGACAAGATGGAGTATCAAGATGAGTGGTGTTGACCTCAACGATATCAAGCGCCGTATGGACGGCGCCATCAATGCATTCAAGAGCGATATCGCATCGCTGCGCACCGGCCGCGCTTCGGCCAATATTCTCGATCCGGTGACCATCGAGGCTTATGGCTCGCGCGTTCCGCTGAACCAGGTTGCGAATATCACCGTTCCGGAGCCGCGCATGCTCGGCGTCAACATCTGGGACAAGTCGATGGTCAACGCCGTCGACCGTGCGATCCGCGAATCCAATCTCGGCCTCAACCCCATCGTCGACGGCCAGAACCTGCGTATCCCGCTGCCTGAGCTCAACGAGGAGCGCCGCAAATCGCTCGTCAAGGTCGCCCATGATTACGCCGAAAAGTCCAAGGTGGCGATTCGCCATGTGCGTCGCGATGGCATGGATGGTCTGAAAAAAGCCGAAAAGGACGGTGACATCGGTCAGGACGAAAGCCGTGGACAGTCGGAAAAGGTTCAGAAAATGACCGATGACACGATTTCGGAAATTGACCGCTTGCTTGCCGAGAAGGAAAAGGAAATCATGCAGGTCTGATATCGTTCGCGATAGACCTGTATTTTATTCGTTTTAATTCCGCGCTGCCCTGTTACTGGATCGATATGCCGACGACGACACGTTCCTCCATACCCGAGCACGTCGCCATCATCATGGATGGCAATGGACGCTGGGCAAAGCAGCGCGGTCTTCCGCGCGTGATGGGGCATCGCCGCGGTGTGGAGGCCGTGCGCGAGACCGTGCGCGCGGCCGGCGATTGCGGAATACGCTATCTCACGCTCTTTGCCTTCTCGTCGGAAAACTGGCGCAGACCCGAATCCGAGGTGAGCGATCTGATGGGGCTTTTGAAAGCCTTCATCCGGCGCGATCTTGCGGAACTGCACCGCGAAAATGTCCGCGTGCGGATCATCGGCGACCGGCAGGGGTTGAAGCATGACATACGCTCTCTCCTCGAAGAGGCGGAGCAGATGACGGCGGACAATACCAAGCTGACGCTGGTGATCGCCTTCAACTACGGAAGCCGCGACGAGATTGCGCGTGCGACAGCGGCGATTGCGCGCGATGTCGCCGACGGCAGGATTAATGCCGAATCCATTACGCCGGAGATGATTTCGGCCAGACTCGACACGTCGGGTATGCCCGATCCGGATCTCATCATCCGCACCAGCGGCGAAGAGCGCCTGTCGAACTTCCTGCTTTGGCAGGCCGCTTATTCCGAGTTCCTGTTCGTTCCCGAATATTGGCCGGACTTCGACCGCCAGCGATTCTTCTCCGCAATCGAGCAATATGCAACGCGTGACCGCCGCTTCGGTGCACTCACCGAGCAGGTTGCCGTGGCAGGCGCCTGATGAGCCGTGAACTCAGACTGCGGATCGTGTCCGCAATCGTCATGGCGGCGGTCATTCTGGCCGCGACCTGGTATGGCGGCATTCTGTTCCGCATCGTCGCGGGCCTTCTGGCGATCCTTATCTATTATGAATGGTCGACGATTACCCGGCTGTCGGAGACCAATTCGACCGGCAATGCCTGGGGCTGGTTCGCGGTCGCCGTCATCGCCGGCAACACGATATTCGGCGAATCCTCGCTCGATCTGCCGCTCTTATCCGGCTTTACGCTGACGGCGGCGCTGTTTCCGATTTTGCGCGGCAGGAACTGGTGGCTGGTGGGCGGCATTTTTTATGCGGGGCTGAGCGGCATATCGCTGGCGGCCATCCGTGGCGACGAGCTGACGGGCTTCGTGTCCATCCTGTTTATCTTCGCCGTCGTCTGGTCGACGGATATTCTCGCCTATTTCGTCGGACGCGCCATTGGCGGGCCGAAGCTTGCGCCTTCGATCTCGCCCGGCAAGACCTGGTCCGGCGCGATCGGCGGGGCGGTGGCGGCGGTGATCGGCGGCGGCGTCGTGTCCATGGCCTATCACGGCAGGATCAGCGTGCTGGTGCTGGGGCTCGCCCTGATCCTTTCGGTGTTCAGCCAGATCGGCGATCTCTTCGAATCCTTCGTGAAACGGCGTTTCCAGGTCAAGGATTCCAGTCATCTCATTCCGGGCCATGGCGGCTTCATGGACCGTGTCGACGGTCTTGTTTTCGCCTGCTTTACGGTATTCCTCATTGCTTTCGTGCATGCGGCGGCAACCGGCGACGTGCCCGGATCGGGCGGCGGTCTGTTGCCGGGTTTCTGAGCGGCGCGAAAGGTCACGACACAAAGGGCAGATTGTCATGAACACAGTAATGGCGGCGACCGGCTTTCTGACCGGCTATATCGTGCCCTTCATCCTGGTGCTGTCGCTGCTCGTTTTTGTCCATGAAATGGGCCATTATCTGGTCGGTCGCTGGTGCGGCATCCGCTCCACCGCATTTTCAATCGGTTTCGGCCCGGAGCTGATCGGTTTCACCGACAAACGCGGCACGCGATGGAAGATTTCGGCGATCCCGCTCGGCGGTTACGTCAAGTTCTTCGGCGATGAGGATGCGGCGAGCAAGCCGGATAGTTCCGGCCTGTCGCATATGTCGCTGGAGGAGAGGGCGCAGACGCTTTCCGGCGCAAAGCTGTGGAAAAGAGCGGCCACGGTTGCCGCGGGCCCGATCGCCAATTTCATTCTCGCCATTCTCATCTTCGCGGTGCTCTTCGGCATCTACGGCCGGATGATCGCTGATCCGGTCGTGGCGGAAGTCCGTGAAAACAGCGCGGCTGCCGCCGCGGGCGTGCAGCCCGGCGACCGGCTCATCGCGATCGATGGCGAAAAAGTGATGACCTTCGAGGATGTCCGCCGGTACGTCGGCATCCGGCCGGGCACGCCGATCACGGTGACGGTCGAAAGGGCGGGCGAGGAGCTGAAGCTGCCGATGGTCCCGACCCGCACCGAAACCACAGACCAGTTCGGCAACAAGCTGGAAATGGGCATTATCGGCATCGTCACCGACCAGACCAGCGGCAATTTCCGCCATATCGAATATTCGCTGTCCGAGGCGCTGGTCGAAGGCGTGCGCGAAACGGGTCACGTCATCACCGGCACATTCAACTATATCGGCAATCTCGTGACAGGGCGCATGAATGCCGATCAGCTTGGCGGTCCGGTGCGTGTGGCGCAGGCTTCCGGCCAGATGGCGACGCTCGGCATTTCCGCCGTTATCCAGCTTGCCGCCGTTCTTTCCGTCTCCATCGGTCTTTTGAACCTGATGCCTGTGCCGGTTCTGGACGGCGGGCATCTGGTGTTCTACGCCATCGAGGCCATTCGCGGCAGGCCGCTCGGCGCGGGCGCGCAGGAAGTCGCGTTCCGTATCGGGATGATGATGATTTTGGGTCTTATGGTTTTTGCAACATGGAATGATATCAGCAGCTTGATCGGCTGAGGATTGTGTTTTAACGGTTTTGTTAGTTATTTGTTTACCTTGTTTTTATGCCGAAGTGGCGAATGAGCCACTCTGGAGCACGAAGTAAACAGAATTTAACGTTCGCGCTTGCTTGTAGGGGAAAAGCAGGTAAAACGACGCACATGGCCGGAGTCGGGTTCCGCCCGCTGAGGGACAACGTAAAAAGGTAAGAATTGAAATGAAGGCTGGTTCAAGATTTTTGAACGCTGTGTCGGCGGTTGCTCTGTCTGCCGGTGTTGCTTCGGTTGCGGGCCTTGGCGTGCTTGCCTCTGCTGGCGCTGCAAATGCGGCCGTCATCAGCAGGATCGATGTTCGCGGGGCCGACCGGTCTGGTGCGGACTCCGTGCGTTCCAACATCACCATTGCGCCGGGTAAGAACTTTTCCAATTCGGACATCGATGAATCGGTGAAGCGTCTTTACGCCACCGGTTACTTCTCGAATGTTTCCATGCGCGTTTCCGGCAGCACGCTGGTCGTGACCGTCAATGAGAACCAGCTCGTCAACCAGGTGGTCTTCAACGGTAACCGCAAGATCAAGGACGACAAGCTCGCCGGCGTCGTGCAGACCCAGTCCCTCGGCCCGTTCAATCAGGCCATCGTGACGGCGGATATCGCCCGCATCAAGGAAGCTTACGCCGCCATCGGCCGTAGCGATGTTGAAGTCACCACGCAGACCGTTTCCGTCGGTCAGGGCCGTGTGAACATTGCTTTCGTCATCAATGAAGGCGAGCGCACGAAGATCGGCCGTATCGATTTCGTCGGCAACAATGCCTATAGCGATGGCCGTCTGGCCGCCGTTATCAATACCAAGAAGTCCAACATGCTGTCGTTCCTGACGCGTAAGGACGTCTACAACGAGGACAAGCTGCGCGCCGACGAAGAGGCGCTGCGCCAGTTCTACTACAACCGCGGTTATGCCGACTTCCGTGTCGTGTCCTCCGAGGCTGTGCTGGACGAGTCCAAGAACGAATACACCATCTCCATCACGGTCGATGAAGGTCAGCGTTACAACTTCGGCAACGTCGCGGTCGAATCGACCGTTCCGGGCGTCGACGGTTCGGAACTGCAGGGCCTCGTGGAAACCCATCAGGGCGGAAGCTACAGCGCCAAGGAAGTTCAGCAGAGCATGGAAGCGATTTCCAAGCGCGTGGCCGGCGAAGGTTATCCCTTTGCCCGCGTAACGCCGCGCGGCGACCGCGACATGGCTGGCAACACGATCGGTGTGACCTATATCGTCGACCAGGGCGAGCGCGCCTATGTCGAGCGTATCGAAATCCGCGGCAACACCCGTACGCGTGACTATGTCATTCGTCGCGAGTTCGATATTTCCGAAGGCGATGCGTTCAATCAGACGGTCATCACGGCTGCAAAGCGCCGTCTCGAAGCGCTCGGCTATTTCTCGAAGGTCAATATTTCGACCGCGGGCGGCAGCGCGCCCGACCGCGTCGTCATCGTTGTCGACGTGGAAGATCAGTCGACGGGTTCGTTCGGTATCGGTGCCGGCTATTCGCAGAACGACGGTGTGCTGCTCGAAGCCTCCATCGAAGAAAAGAACTTCCTTGGTCGCGGCCAGTACATCCGTCTCGCCGCCGGTGCGGGTGAAGATGATGCGCGCAGCTATACGCTGTCCTTCACGGAACCCTATTTCCTCGGCTACCGTCTTGCCGCAGGTTTCGACCTGTTCAAGAGCCAGAGCCGCAGCGAAGACTATTATGACTACGACGAGCAGGGCTTCTCGCTGCGCGTGACCGCGCCGATCACCGAGGACCTCTCGACGACGTTCAAGTACACCTACAAGCAGCTCAATTATGACGGTGAGGGCGACTGGGAAACCGGCAGCAACCTTGCTGCGCCCTACAAGGACTTGATCCGTGGCGGTGACTGGACGCAGTCCATCATTTCGAACACGCTGAACTACAATACGCTCGATGACCGCAACATGCCGCGCGAAGGCTGGCAGGCTGCTCTGACGAACGAATTTGCAGGTCTCGGCGGCGATTC
The DNA here is from genome assembly GCF_027157905.1 of Agrobacterium sp. LMR679. Taxonomy (NCBI): domain Bacteria; kingdom Pseudomonadati; phylum Pseudomonadota; class Alphaproteobacteria; order Hyphomicrobiales; family Rhizobiaceae; genus Agrobacterium; species Agrobacterium sp. LMR679. The sequence continues at coordinate 2,474,347 of NZ_JAPVOJ010000002.1, forward strand.
CGAATATTACAAGATCTACGCCAAGGCTCGTTTCTTCTACACGCTGTCTGACGAATACGATGTCATCGGTTCGCTCACCGGTCAGGCTGGTCACGTGGTGCCGACGGGTGACAATCTGCTCGTCTTCGATCAGTTCAAGTTCGGCGGCCGTCAGGTTCGCGGCTTCAAGAACGATGGTATCGGTCCGCGCATCGGTTCCGACTCCATCGGCGGCACGACCTATTTTGCCGCTTCTGCTGAAGTCTCGGCCCCGATGCCTGGCGTTCCGGAAGATTTCGGCCTGCGTCTCGCTGGCTTCGTGGATGCCGGCACGCTCTATGGCAACAAGGTTGCCAACAGTGCAGGTGTGAAGGACGACAACTCCATTCGCGCATCCGCCGGTGTCGGCGTGATGTGGGCGTCGCCCTTCGGTCCGATCCGCGTCGACTACGCCGTGCCTTTCGCCAAGGAAGACTACGACGAGGAACAGCGTTTCCGGTTTGGCATGTCCAACACTTTCTGATATCGGCAGTCCAGAACTGCAACTTTGAACGTTCTGGAGTTTCCGGCTGATGGAATACAACGCCTTTTTTCCGCCCCACGAGGGACTGCGATTGAAAGATATCGCAGACCGTTTTGGGGCGGAACTGTCTGATGACGCGGCGGGAGAGCGGATCATTCGGTCCGTTGCGCCGGTCTACCGGGCAAAACCCGATCAGCTCTGCTATATTCTTTCGCGCAAGAACCGCGATGAGCTGCAGACCTGCGATGCTGGCGCCGTCATTTGTGACGCCGCACTTGTAGACATGCTTCCGTCTCACACCCCTGCGCTGATATCGAAAAACCCGCACACGCTTTTTGCGCAGGTTGGTGCCTTGCTGCATCCTTCCGCCATGCGGCCTGGTCCGATTGCGCGTATGGAAGCTGAAATTTCCCATGCTGCGCATGTCGATCCATCCGCGAAGCTGGAGGCGGGCGTCATCGTCGAGTCTCTTGCCGTGATTGGAGCTGGCGCCCATATCGGCGCGGGCACTCGGATCGGTCCCGGCGTCATCATCGGGCAGGACGTGCAGATCGGGCGCGATTGCACCATTGCCGGCGGCGCAAGCGTTCTTGCAGCCCTCATCGGCAATAATGTGATTATCCATAACGGCGCGCGCATCGGTCAGGACGGTTTCGGTTATGCGCCCGGTCCGCGCGGCATGCTGAAGATCGTGCAGATCGGCCGGGTCATCATTCAGGACAATGTCGAGATTGGCGCGAACACCACGATCGATCGCGGCACCATGGATGACACGGTCATCGGCGAAGGCACCAAGATCGACAATCAGGTCCAGATCGGCCACAACGTCCGCATCGGCCGCCATTGCGGCATCGTCAGCAAGGTCGGCATTGCGGGCAGCACCCGCATCGGCGACGGTGTGATGATTGGCGGCGCGGCCGGCATCAATGGCCATATCAACATTGGCGACGGCGTACAGATCGCGGCGATGAGCGGCGTTGTGGCGGACGTGCCGGCGGGCGCCCGTTATGGCGGCACGCCCGCGCGTCCGATGAAATATTTCCTGCGCGACATGGCCGAAATTCTGGCACGCGCTGAAGGGCGTGATAAAAAAACAGGAGAGAAAAACAATGACTGAAGAAACGAAGACGGCGCTGGGCGCGGCTGACATTCTGGAAGTCATGAAGCTTCTGCCGCATCGTTACCCATTCCTGCTGATCGACAAGATCATCGAGATCGACGGTAACAACTCGGCGATTGGCATCAAGAACGTGACGGTCAATGAACCGCATTTCACCGGTCACTTTCCGGACCGGCCGATCATGCCGGGCGTTCTGATCGTCGAGGCCATGGCCCAGACGGCAGGCGCAATCTGCGCTCGCAGCCAGGGTGAGGGCGGTCACCTGGTTTACTTCATGACAATCGACAATGCGCGGTTCCGCAAACCCGTGATTCCCGGCGATCGTCTGGAAATCCATGTCGTCAAGCAGCGCCAGCGCGGCAATGTCTTTAAATTCCATTGCGAAGCGAAGGTGGACGGCGCGCTGGTGGCGGAGGCCGATGTCGGCGCCATGATGATCCCCGAGGATCAGCAATGAGCACGATTGCCGCCTCGGCCAGAATTCATCCGAGCGCCGTGATCGAAGACGGTGCGGTGATCGGTGAAAATGTCGTCATCGGTGCGCTGAGCTATGTTGGCGCGAAAGTCACGCTGCATGACGATGTCCAGCTGCACAATCACGCCGTTGTTTCCGGCCTGACCGTGATCGGCCGTGGTTCGGTCGTCCATCCCATGGCGGTCATCGGCGGCACGCCGCAGGCAATTCGCCACGACGGTTCGGAAACGACCCTCGAGATCGGTGAGCGCTGCATCATGCGTGAAGGCGTGACGATGAACGCCGGCAGTTCCGATGGCAGCAGCAAGACCATTATCGGTGACGATAATCTCTTCCTCGCCAATTCGCATGTGGCGCATGATTGCCGCCTCGGCAGCCACATCGTCCTGTCCAACAATGTGATGCTGGCGGGCCATGTCACCATTGAGGACCGCGCTATTCTCGGCGGCGGCTGTGCCGTGCACCAGTTCACCCGCATCGGCCGCCAGGCCTTCATCGGCGGACTTTCGGCGGTCAATTACGATGTCATTCCCTATGGCATGCTGAATGGCAATCCCGGCATCCTCGGCGGCCTGAACGTCGTCGGCATGACCCGGGCCGGCATCGAGCGTGCCGATATCCACAAGGTCAGACGCGTCTACAAGGCGATTTTCGAGGCCGAAGGTACGATCCGCGGCAATGCGGCGGCAATCGACCGTAACGACTATCTGGATTGCCCGCAGGCGCTCGAAATCATCGATTTCATCGGCGCAGGCACCGACCGCGCGATCTCTTCGCCCAACCGGGGCAAGTGAGCCGTGACAGGCGGCGGGCGTCTCGCCATTGTGGCCGGCAGCGGCCAGCTGCCGCTTTATGTGGCGGCCGCCGCCCGTGAGATGGGCGAGAACCCTTTCATCGTGCGCCTGCGCGATGATTCCCGTTTCGACTGGAGCGGTTTCGACAATGCTGTCATCAGTGTCGGCGATGTTGCCGGGCTTGGTCGTCTGCTGCGTGAAAATCAGGTGGACCGCGTCGTGCTGTCCGGCGCCGTGGCGCGGCGGCCGGAATGGCGCGAGATCCGCCCTACAGTCGGCATCCTGCTCAAATTGCCTTCGATTGTCAGGACGCTGCTGTCGAGCGGCGACGACGCCGTTCTGCAGATGGTCATCAAGATCATCGGCACGCTTGGCGCAAAAGTCATCGGCGCTCATGAGATCGCCCCCGGCCTGCTGGCCGCGATAGGCCCCTTCGGTGCGCAAAAACCTGCCGAGGATGATCTGCGCGATATACGCAAGGCGGCTGAGGCAGCACTTGCACTCGGCAAGCTCGATGTGGGGCAGGGCGCCGTCGCCGTCGGCGGCCGTATCGTCGCGCTGGAAGGCGTCGAGGGCACGGATGCCATGCTGGCGCGCGTCGCGGCATTGCGCGCCGAAGGACGGATATCCCCGCGCCGCAGGGGGTGCTCGTAAAGCTGTGCAAGCCGCAGCAGGATGTACGCGCCGACCTGCCGACAATCGGTGTGGAAACGGTGGAGAATGCGCGAAAGGCCGGGCTGGCGGGTATCGCCGTCGAAGCCGGGCGGGCGCTGGTGCTCGATCGCGAGGCGATGTTGAAAGCGGCCGATGAGGCGGGCATATTCGTCTGCGGCATCGATACGTCACTCACTGGAGACATGATGGGGGAGACTTGATCGGATGACAGCGGCATTAAAAGTGGCGGTCATAGCCGGGGAAGTATCCGGCGATCTTCTGGGTGCGGATTTGATCCGCTCGCTCAAGGCCCGATATACGGGGCCCGTCGAGCTGGTTGGTGTCGGCGGCGAGGCGCTGGAAGCGCAGGGACTTGTTTCCCTGTTCGACTATTCCGAACTCTCCATCATGGGCTTCACGCAGGTTCTGAAAAAACTGCCGAAGCTCATTGCGCGGATCAACCAGACCGCTCAGGCAATCGCCGCCGCAAAGCCCGATATTCTGCTGATCATCGACAGCCCGGATTTCACCCATCGCGTTGCGAAAAAAGTCCGGCGGCAATTGCCGCATCTGCCGGTCGTCAATTACGTCTGCCCCAGCGTCTGGGCCTGGAAGGAATATCGCGCTACCGCGATGCTCTCCTATGTCGATCACGTGCTGGCTCTGCTGCCCTTCGAGCCGGAAGCCATGCGCCGTCTCGGCGGCCCGCCGACCACCTTTGTCGGTCATCGCCTCAGCGTCGATCCCGAGGTGCTGGCGGTACGTCAAAAGCGGGCGGAACGTTCTCTGCCGGCGGATGGCGAACCGAAGTCCATTCTCCTCCTGCCAGGGTCGCGCTCCACTGAAACGACGCGGCTGATGGAGCCGTTTCAGGCGGCGGCGAGAGCTTTTGTGGAGCGCAACGGTCCGACGCGGTTCCTGTTGCCCACCGTGCCGCGTCAGGAAAAACGCATCCGCGAACTGGCGGCGTCATGGCCGGAGGACATCAGGCCCGAAATCGGTATCGATTCCGCTTTCAAATGGAATGCCTTTGCTGAAGCCGATGCGGCCATCGCCGCTTCCGGCACGGTCATTCTGGAACTCGCACTAGCGGGCGTACCGACGATCTCGGTCTACAAGACCGACTGGATTTTCACCATGCTGAGCAAGCGCGTGAAGACCTGGACCGGCGCGCTGCCGAACCTGATTGCCGATTACGCCGTCGTGCCGGAATATTTCAATGAGGTGGTAAGGGCAGGTTCGATGCTGCGCTGGGCCGAGCGTCTGTCTTCCGATACCATTGAGCGGCAGGCGATGCTCGAAGGTTATGCGCTCGTGCAGCAGCGTTTGCATACGGATGTGCCTCCGGGCGAAACCGGTGCGCGCATTCTTCTGGATGTCCTGAAGAGCAAAGCTCGTCCATCGCAATAATCATATAAGCCCTCTCTCCCACGAGCTGCCGTCCTGCTGCCGATGCAGGCAGGCGAGGGCGCGATTTTACTGCATTTGATCGTTAGCGCGGCAAAGAGCCGACCGTCAGACGGCTCCCGGCCCATAAATTTCCGTCTGGCACACCTCTTGCTTTCAATCTTGTATGCAAGATAGCCATACATCCGAAAGCGCCCAGAGCGCGGTGGAAGACGCCATCATCTCCGGCATCCTTTCCGCGCGCATTCGTCCGGGAACCCGCCTCAGCGAGAACCAGCTCGCCAGCCTTTTCAACGTGTCGCGCACGCGCATTCGCGAAGCGATGATGCGGCTGGAGACGCGCGGTATCGTCACCGTCAGCCCGCGCCGGGGCTGGTTCGTGGTGGAACCTTCCGCCGAAGAATCCATCAAAGTCTATGAGGCGCGGCGCATCATCGAATATGGCCTCCTGCGCAATCTTTCCGGCGTCAGCGCCGAAGGTATCGCCATCCTCGCTGATCATCTCGATGAGGAGAAGGCGGCGATTGCCAAAGGAGACCGCCAGCGCCTGACCTGCCTGATGGGCGACTTCCACATTCGCATCGCTGAAATCGCCGGCAACGACATCATCGTCGAAACACTGCGCGACCTGACAGCCAGAACCATCCTCATCTCCATGCTCTATCAGTCCGATTTCCATGCGCAGCAATCGCATGACGGACATTGCCGCATCTTCGACGCGATCAAGGCGGCCGACTTCCATGGCGCCGCCGAACTCGCCATCCGCCATCTCGACGAAGTCGAAACCGGTCTCGATCTCACCCGCAGGCCGGACCCGCTCTACGAGCTTCGCAATTCCCTTTCACTTCAGCCTCTTTCCTCAAGCCCCAAGGAGTAATTCCCAATGTTTTCCAGACGTTCATTGCTTGCCATCGCCGCGATTTCCGCAACGCTCGGTTTTTCGCCCGCAGCCTTTGCAGATGCGCTCGGTGATATCACCTCCCGCGGCACGATCCGCGTTGCCGTCCCGCAGGATTTCCCGCCCTTCGGCAGCGTCGGCACGGATATGGCCCCGCAGGGCTGCGATATCGACGTCGCTAATCTGATCGGCGAGAAGCTGGGCGTGAAGGTCGAACTCGTGCCGGTAACCAGCGCCAACCGCGTTCCCTATCTGCAGACCAACAAGGTCGATCTCGTCATTTCGAGCCTCGGCAAGAACCCGGACCGTGAAAAGGTCATCGACTTCTCCACCGCCTATGCGCCTTTCTTCAACGGCGTGTTCGCTCCGGATTCGGTTGCCGTGGCCAAAGCGGAAGATTTGTCCGGCAAGACCATCGGTGTCACCCGTGGCGCCGTCGAGGATCTGGAGCTGACGAAGGTGGCGCCTGCCGATACGACGATCAAGCGTTATGAGGACAATAACGGCACGATCTCCGCCTTCCTCGCCGGTCAGGTGGAAGCCGTGGCCACGGGTAACGTCGTGGCCGCCGCCATTCTCGCCAAGAACCCGCCAAAGCGCCCCGAGCTGAAGTTCCTGATCAAGAATTCGCCCTGCTATATCGGCTTGAACAAGGAACAGCCGGCGCTGCTGGAGAAGGTCAACACCATCATCGCCACCGCAAAGACCGATGGTTCGCTGAACACGATCGCGCAGAAATGGTTGAAAACCGACCTGCCCAAGGATCTCTGAGCAACCCGGCAAAATACATGCCCCGGCCTCGCCTTAAGGCGGGACCGGCGCATGGTTTGTCCTCGCCGAAAGGAAGCATCGGGTGAAATACACATTCGATTTTGAATGGCTTCTCGACTATTATCCGCAGATCGCCAAGGGCATCGCCGTTACGCTGGAATTGATTGCCATCGGCGGCGTTCTCGGCATCGCACTCGGCATTGTCTGCGCCTGGGTGCGCGCGCTCGGGCCCAAATGGCTGCGGCCGCCAGTCGCGACCTATGTGGAGCTCATTCGCAATACGCCATTCCTCATACAATTGTTTTTTATCTTTTTCGGCCTGCCGTCGCTTGGCCTGCAATTATCGGAACTGACCGCCGCCAACATCGCCATGGTGGTCAATCTCGGGGCCTATAGTTGCGAGATCATCCGCGCGGGTATTCAGGCAACGCCGAAGGGACAGTTCGAGGCGGGGGCAAGCCTTGCCATGACCCGCTTCGAAACCTTCCGGCATGTGGTGCTGGTGCCGTCCCTGCAACGCATCTGGCCCGCTCTTTCATCGCAGGTGGTGATCGTCATGCTCGGCTCGTCGGTCGTCTCGCAGATCGCCGCCGAAGATTTGACCTTCGCGGCCAATTTCATCCAGTCGCGCACCTTCCGCGCCTTCGAGGCCTATATGGTCTCCACCGTCATCTATCTCGTGCTCGCCATCCTTCTCCGGCAGGTGCTGGTGATGGGCGGCAACCTCATCTTTCCGCGCAGGAGTGTCCGATGATCGAATTCTCCACCTGGGATATTCTCAGAAACCTGCTGCTCGCCACGCGCTGGACCGTGCTGCTGTCGCTTGTCTCCTTCGTCGGCGGCGGCATGGTGGCGCTGCTTCTGCTGTTCATGCGTATTTCCCGAAAAAAATCGATGCGGGTTTTTGCGCGCTATTATGTCGAGCTTTTTCAGGGCACGCCGCTTTTGATGCAGCTCTTCATCGCCTTTTTCGGCCTCGGCCTGTTCGGCATCGATGTGCCGGCCTGGCTGGCGGCGGGCCTGACGCTGATCCTGTGGGCAGCGGCCTTCCTCACCGAAATCTGGCGCGGCTGTGTCGAATCCGTCGCGAAAGGCCAGTGGGAGGCATCGGCAAGCCTTGCCATGGGACGCCTGCAGCAGATGCGTTACGTCATCCTGCCGCAGGCCATGCGGGTCGCCATTCCGCCGACCGTCGGTTTTTTCGTCCAGGTCATCAAGGGAACGGCCGTGACCTCGATCATCGGTTTTGTGGAACTGTCCAAGGCCGGCACGGTCGTCACCAACGCCACCTTCCAGCCCTTCACCGTTTATGGCCTCGTCGCCCTCATCTATTTCGCGCTGTGCTGGCCTCTGTCGAAGAGCAGCCAGATCCTCGAAAGGAAGCTCAATGTCGCTCATCGAAATCACTGAAGTTCGCAAAAGCTATGGCAGCAACGAGGTTCTGAAGGGCATCAACCTCGATGTGGAGCCGGGCGAGGTCATCGCCATCATCGGCAAGAGCGGATCGGGCAAATCGACCCTGCTTCGCTGCATCAACGGGCTGGAGACGATTTCGGCCGGTTCCATATCGGTCGCAGGCGCGCAGCTTCTGGAAGACGATCTGCATCTGAAGGCCCTGCGGCTGAAGGTCGGCATGATCTTCCAGCAGTTCAATCTCTTCCCGCACCAGACCGTCGGCGGCAACGTCATGCTGTCGCAGACCGTGGTGAAGAAGACGCCGAAGCCGGAAGCTGAAGCCGTTGCCCGCAAGATGCTGGAACGTGTCGGGCTGGCGCATAAATTCGATGCCTATCCCGATGAATTGTCCGGCGGCCAGCAGCAGCGCGTCGCCATTGCCCGTGCGCTTGCCATGCAGCCCATCGCGCTGCTGTGCGATGAGATCACCTCGGCTCTCGATCCCGAACTGGTTGCGGAAGTGCTGGCTGTCGTTCGTGAACTCGCCGTTGAAGGCATGACGCTCCTGATGGTGACGCATGAAATGAAATTTGCGCGCGACGTCTGCTCCCGCGTCGTTTTCATGCATGAGGGCAGGGTACATGAAATTGGCCCGCCGGAAGAGGTGTTTTCCAATCCCGCAACACCGGAGCTCAAGCAGTTCCTGGGCGTTGCTGCGCGTCACTGAGAACCATTCGGATGCCCAACAAAAAAGGCCGGCGGGTGAAAACCCGCCGGCCTTTGATCTTATAGGGTTTCGCGGCTTAGCGCTTGGAAACCGGAACGTAGTCGCGCTTGCCGGCGCCCGTGTAGAGCTGGCGCGGACGACCGATGCGCTGCTGCGGATCTTCGATCATTTCGTTCCACTGTGCGATCCAGCCGACGGTGCGGGCAAGAGCGAAGAGAACGGTGAACATGGTCGTGGGGAAGCCGAGCGCCTTCAGCGTGATGCCGGAATAGAAGTCGACATTCGGGTAAAGCTTCTTTTCGACGAAGTAGGGGTCGGAAAGGGCGATCTTTTCCAGTTCCAGCGCGACCTGCATGATCGGATCGTCGGAGTTGCCGGTGGCTTCCAGCACTTCGTACATCGTCTTCTGCATGATCTTGGCGCGTGGGTCGTAGTTCTTGTAGACGCGGTGGCCAAAGCCCATCAGGCGGAACGGGTCGTTCTTGTCCTTGGCGCGGGCGATATATTCCGGAATGCGATCAACCGTGCCGATTTCGTTGAGCATGTTGAGCGCCGCTTCGTTGGCGCCGCCGTGAGCCGGGCCCCAGAGGCAGGCGATGCCAGCCGCGATACAGGCGAACGGGTTCGCACCCGAAGAACCGGCAAGACGCACCGTGGAGGTGGAAGCGTTCTGCTCGTGATCGGCATGCAGGATGAAGATGCGGTCCATGGCGCGGGCCAGAACCGGGTCGACCTTGTAATCCTCGCAGGGCACGGCAAAGCACATGTGCAGGAAGTTGGAGGCGTAATCGAGGTCGTTCTTCGGGTAAACGAAGGGCTGGCCGATATGGTACTTGTACGCCATGGCGGCGATCGTCGGCATCTTGGCGATCATGCGCAGCGAAGCGACCATGCGCTGGTGCGGATCGGTAATGTCGGTCGAGTCGTGATAGAAGGCAGAGAGGGCGCCTACCGTGCCGCACATGACGGCCATCGGATGCGCATCGCGACGGTAGCCGGTGAAGAAGCGGCTCATCTGCTCATGCACCATGGTGTGGCGCGTGACGCGGGTGTCGAAGTCCTTCTTCTGAGCCGCGGTCGGCAGTTCGCCGTAAAGCAGCAGATAGCAGGTTTCCAGGAAGTCGCCCTGTTCGGCGAGCTGCTCGATGGGGAAGCCACGATGCAGCAGAACGCCCTCGTCACCGTCGATATAGGTGATCTTGGATTCGCAGGAGGCTGTCGACGTGAAACCCGGGTCATAAGTGAAAGAGCCCGTGTGCTTGTACAGCGTGGCGATATCGACGACGCTTGGTCCGATCGTGCCTTCCCTGACCGGGAGTTCGACCTGCTTTTCGCCAAGTGTCACTGTAGCGCTTTTTTCCGTCATACTGATCCTCCGAAAACATGCGGGTGGGGGCGTTGAGACACGCCCCGCGGTTAAGCGTCTACCGATTAGCTATATGATCCTTGCGCAGATGCCAAGCTATCCAAAGGTCAAATTGTGCATTGCGGCAAACGCAATTGCCTTGCTTTCATCTTTCCCGGCGATGGCAATTCAATCTCAGTCAACGCAGGGTTAAAGGAAAGGATTGCAATCCCTCGCATCCGCCTGCAAACCTGTTCCCGGTGCGGCAGGGGCGCGGCGCGGATTGCTCGGTCAAGGGGAAAAACAGCATTTCAGATATGCCGAAACGATGCAGGGCGATTTGCTCGGCACGGCGGAAATCCTTTATCCGCTTCGCAGAACCGGCGATATCGCGACATATGATACGCCCGCCCTTGCCGGCAAGCCGAACCTGCGGACTGTCGCCTCTCAAAAAATCGCCGCATGCTTTGCCGAGGAGCGCGCCTTCGGCCACGATTTTCTTTTCGTTCCGGTTTTCATCGGCGGCGGTGCGATCCTCTGGTTTTCCCTCGACACCTCGCCTTCATTCTCCGTTCTGGCGATCACATGTCTCATCGCCGCCGGTCTGGCGTTATTCGCGAAATATCGCTCGGGCTTCGCAGCGACGGCCTGCGGCCTTTTCGCGCTGCTTTCGCTGGGCATGCTTTTCGCCGGCGTCGAAACGTGGCGTGCGGGAACGGTGGTGCTGGATACGCCCGTCACCGCCACCATTACCGGCACGGTGACCCGCCGGGAGGTGGATGCGCGCGGGGACTGGCGATATGTGGTGCAACTCACCGCAACGGAAGCGCCGGCATTGTCACGGCCGCCGGGCAAGGTCTCGCTCCTGTCACGCGGGGGAGGCGAGCCCGCCGCACTCGGCGCGACCATTCGTGGCAAGGCGCGGCTCTCGCCGCCGTCCGGCCCGGCGTTGCCGGGGCTCAACGATTTCGCCTTCGCCTCCTATTTCAGGGGCATAGGCGCGACCGGATTCTTCTATAAGCCGCCACAGACGCTCACTTCACCCGGCATCGATGCGAAGACGGGCTGGCTGGAATGGGCCGACATGCGGCTCTATGGCCTTCGCACCGCCATTGCCGAACGCATCCGCAACACCATCGGTGGCGATGCGGGAGCCTTCGCCGCCTCCATCGTCACCGATGAGAGACAGGCCATATCCGCCGAAACGATGGAAGCGTTACGGCTCTCCGGCCTTGCCCATATCGTCGCCATATCCGGGCTCAACATGGCGCTGGCGTCGGGCATATTCTTTGTGGGGCTGAGGCTTGCCTTCAGCCTTTTTCCGGCATTTGCGCAGCGCTGGCCCGTGAAGAAGATTTCGGCTTTCGCCGCACTCCTGATGACGCTTGCCTATTACCTGATTTCAGGCTTCGCAGTTTCGGCTGAACGCGCCTGGCTGATGATGTCGGTGATGCTGATCGCGGTGCTGTTCGATCAACCCTCGCTCAGCCTCAGGAATGTCGCGCTTTCCGCTTTGGTCATTCTCGCTTTTTCGCCTTCGGAAATCATGGGCCCGAGCTTTCAGATGTCTTTTGCCGCGACCATCGCGCTCGTCGCCTCCTTTGCGGCCTGGAGCCGCTGGCGTGTCGACCGCGAGCGCCTGTTCATCGGGCGCAAACCGGCATGGATGACGGTGGCGCAAACGGCGGGCGCCATCATCGGAGGCGTCATCACGACGTCGCTGATCGGCGGTCTTTCGACGGCGATCTATTCGGTCGAGCATTTTCAGCGTGTCACCACCTATGGACTTTTCGCCAATCTGGCCGCCATGCCGCTGATGTCGCTGATTGTCATGCCTTTCGGCCTTGTCGCCATGCTGCTGATGCCTTTCGGGCTCGACGCTCCATTTCTGAAGGTCATGGGATACGGCATGGCCCTCGTCATCGAGGTTGCGCAGGAGGTGGCGTCCTGGGGCGGAAGCGCTGCGACGGGCCGGCCACACGGGTGGTTTCTGGGGCTCGCCTCGGCCGGTTTTCTGCTGCTGACATTGCTGCGCAGCCGGCTTGCGCTTCTGGGCATGCCGCTTCTGTTCCTCGCCTTCGGCCTGTCATCCGCCACGGCCTATCGCGATCCGCCCGACCTGCTTGTTCACGAGGATGGCGAGCTGGTGGCGCTGCTGGAGGACGGCAAAGCCTATACGACGAAGGCCCAGCCGCAGGGTTTCGTTTATGGCCAGTGGCAAAGGGCGCTGCTTTTGCCGGAACAGCCTGTGCCGCCAGTCTTTCTAAAGACGGAGGCCACGGCCAAAACCGTGGCTTTGGCCCCGAAGGCGAAGCTTGATCCGCAGGAGATGAGCGCGGTTGCACGGCAGATGACAGCGGCCCTGAGAGACGCCGAGCCCGGTGTTTTCACCTGCGGCAAAGGCATATGGTGCGTTGCGCGCGCGGGAAGCGGTGAATGGATCATCGTTCTGGAAGATGGCCGCTTTGCCGGAAAGGCTTGCGATATTGCCGATATCGTTATCGTCTCCCGCAGAACGTCCTTTTCCCAATGCCGTTCGGGCGCGCTTCTGCTGAACCGCGATATCTTGCGGCGGATCGGTTCGCTGGAAATGGACTTCGCCGGCAGCGATCAGGCAGGGGTGGTCGGCAGGCTGCGCGCCGCAATCGCCGGAATGGACAGGCCCTGGAGCGAACACCGCTACTACGACTGGAAAAGCGGACGTTTCGATCACGACGTGCCTGATGCCGTCATGCGGTTGCTAGCGGCATCGCAATAAAGTGCCGCCAGCATGGGTCGTCAGGCCTTGATGCGCAGATCCGCGGTCAATTCGCCGATCCCGCTAATTTCCTCTTCATGCGCCGCATCGCGCCAGACTTCCTTCAGCCCGGCCTCGTACCATTCGCGCATGGCGGGAAGGGAAAGCAGCCGGTCGCAATAGGCTTTCGCCGCAGGCGAAAGTTCCGCGCCATAGGTCTGGAAACGAAATGCCACCGGGCAGAAGAAGGCATCGACCGCCGTAAATTTCTGGCCGGCAAGAAAAGGCCCGCCGAATTTCGCAAGGCCTTCGCTCCACAGCGTATCGATGCGCTTTATATCGGCCGCAAGCCCGGTATCGCCACCCTTCGGTTTTACGCGAATACCGACCGACATCGGGTAGAGATTGCGCAGCGAGGAAAAGCCCGCATGCATTTCGCTCGCCGCCGACCGTGACCAGGCCCGTGCCTGCTTGTCGCTTGCCCAGACGCCCTGGTGTCTTTCCGCCAGATATTCGGCGATCGACAGCGATTCCCAAACCGTCACGCCCTCATCGACAAGGCAGGGCACTTTGCCGGTCGGCGAGAAGGTGGAGAAGGAAACGCCTTCGCCGAAGGGAACGAGTTTTTCATCGAAGGCGATGCCGAGCGTGCGCATCAATACCCAGGGCCGCAGCGACCATGAGGAGTAGTTCTTGTTGGCGATATAAAGATCGTACATGACGTGTTTCCCCGATATGACGCGCATTTCTATACCGACGGAGGTGCCTTGGAATATTGCAAATAATCCATGGCTCCCATAAGCCGCATTGATGAATGGGAAGGTGAGGAAAGGGAGAAAGAAGCAAACCCGCGTCACCGCCCGGAGACGAGAGCGGAACTCACCCAAACGAGACTGGTAACCTGCATCCCTGCTCAACGAAATGAAGGATGCTCATTTCCTTGGTTTCAACCAGCTCTCATTTTGCCGCAGTCTCCAGCGCAACGAAAACATCTTGCATGAAAGCCCAAACCAGATTTCACGACAAATATGTGCCCGTCCGCTGGACGATCTCTTTTCAGTTCCGCAGAGCCGCATTGTTCCAGGGAACAAGCCAAGATGCTTCAAACGGAGCGCCATCCTCTCGATGACGCCCCCAGCGAAAAAAGGCGGGCCGCCAATTAATGATAACGGCGGATCAGCCCAACCAGCTTGCCCTGGATTTTCACCCGGTCCGGTCCGAAGATGCGGGTCTCATAGGCGGGATTGGCCGCTTCCAGAGCGATGGAGGCTCCCTTGCGGCGGAAACGCTTCAGGGTCGCTTCTTCGTCATCCACCAGTGCTACGACGATATCGCCCGGATTGGCCGTATTACCGTTGCGGATGATAACGGTATCGCCATCAAAAATGCCGGCCTCGATCATCGAGTCGCCCTTGACTTCCAGAGCGTAATGTTCGCCCGAGCCGAGCATGTCGACCGGCACGGCCACATCATGGGTGTTGTTCTGGATGGCGGAAATCGGCACACCGGCGGCGATGCGGCCCATGACCGGCACGGTGGCGGCGCCGGCGAAATCATTGGCGGGCGCCTTCTGGGCAGGGGCCGGCTCCGGCGTCTTCGGCTTGCCGAGGCTGCCTTCGATGACGCTGGGCGAGAAGCCGCGCTGCGGCCTTGCACCCGGCGCATAGGCCTCGGGCAGCTTGATGACTTCCAGCGCCCGCGCCCTGTTAGGTAGCCGGCGAATGAAACCGCGCTCCTCGAGTGCGGTGATCAGCCGGTGGATGCCGGATTTGGAGGCAAGATCGAGTGCGTCCTTCATTTCATCGAAGGAGGGCGGCACGCCGGACTCTTTCATTCTTTCATGAATGAAGAGAAGCAATTCCTGCTGTTTGCGCGTGAGCATGAGGAAAACACCCTTGAGAATCGTCGTTGAAGTCGCGAAACAAATACAGAACGAACACTATATGTTCCATATGTGTTCCGCAATCCCCTAAAATTTCGTGAAGGGTGCATCGCAGATCGTGATTTGATCGTCGAAACCAGGAAGAGAGCAGATTTGACGAAGTGTCGCGGTAAATAAGCAAAATCGCCTGCACGTGAAGAATGGGCGAATGCTGACGCCGCTGACCCCTGAATGTCTCTCCGTCCGGTGTGTGCTAGGCTGATCATTTGCCTCGCTGGCGCTATTTGTGCTTTTGTCTGAGGGAGCCGGCTCGGCTAAACCGCCAGACAATGCAGCACAGGGTCTCGACAATGGCAAACCGATATAAAGTCGATCATCTCGTTTTGCCGGTACAGGCTCTCGCCGTAGCGAAAAATCGTCTTCAGTCTCTCGGCTTCACCGTTGCGCCGGAGGCCCTCCATCCTTTCGGCACGCAGAATGCCTGTGTTTTCTTCACCGACGGCACCTATCTGGAGCCCCTCGCGATTGCTGATCCGGCTAAATATCATGCCTCAGTGAAAAAGGGCGATGTCTTCACCGGTAGGGATCAGGCATTCCGGCAGCGTGACCGAGAAGAAGGTTTTTCGGCCCTTGTCGCGGCAACTGAAGATGCCCGTGCCGATCATGAGAGGTTTTCCGCCTCCGGCCTTTCGGCAGGCGATGCCTTCGAATTTTCACGACCTGTTCGGATGCCCGATGGATCGCAGAGCGAGGCCTCGTTTCGGCTCGCTTTTGCTGCCAGCGGTTCGGCTGCGGATTTCTTCCTGTTCAGCTGTCAGCGGCTGCAGGCCCTGCCGGGCGATCGCACCGCACTGGAACGGCACGCCAATCGTGCTTCGGGCCTCAAAGAGGTTGTCCTGTTTTCCGGAGACGATCCGAATGCGGCGCGCCTGATCGAAACGGTGTTCGGCTGTGAGGGTGAGATGTCTCCAGATGGGGATATGATCCTTGCAAGCGGCAATGCGCGCATCAGGTTGACCGGAAAACCAGCGTTCAGCGGGCAGGCTCTGAATGCGGCGGATCGGAGTGGCAGCGGATTGCGCGGCGCAGGCATCGTCTTTTCCGTTGACGATCTTGCCGTGACAGAAGCGGTGCTTGCTGCTAATGGCGTCTCCAGCGCAGAAGCGGGCGGCCGTCTGGTGGTGTCCGCCGCGCCCGGTCAGGGCGTTGCATTCGCCTTCGAGGAAAAATGATGAGCGTTACGAACAATCTCAAAGTCACCGCCGGCGACGGCGCCAATTCGGTTTCCTTTTCCAACAGCGAGCGATTTTCCCTGATCGCCGGCCCCTGCCAGATGGAAAGCCGGGAACATGCTTTCATGATCGCCGGTGTCCTGAAGGAGCTTTGCGACAAGCTGGGGATCGGGCTCGTTTACAAGTCGTCCTTCGACAAGGCGAACCGTACTTCGCTTTCCGGCAAGCGCGGCATCGGCCTTGAGAGCGCCATGCAGGTTTTCGCCGATCTCAAGAAGGAATTCGGCTTTCCGGTGTTGACCGACATTCACACCGAAGAACAGTGCGCCATCGTGTCCGAAGTGGTGGATGTCCTGCAAATCCCGGCCTTTCTCAGCCGCCAGACCGATCTTCTCGTCGCCGCCGCCAAAACCGGCCGCGTCATCAATGTCAAGAAGGGCCAGTTCCTTGCCCCCTGGGACATGAAGAACGTGCTGGCCAAGCTCAACGAGAGCGGCAATCCGAATGTGCTTCTGTGCGAGCGCGGCGCCTCCTTCGGTTACAACACGCTTGTTTCCGACATGCGCTCGCTGCCGATCATGGCTTCGCTCGGCGCGCCTGTTGTCTTTGACGCCACGCATTCGGTTCAGCAGCCGGGCGGGCAGGGCGGCTCCACGGGCGGCCAGCGCGAATTCGTCGAGACTCTGGCGCGGGCGGCGGTGGCCGTCGGCGTCGCCGGCCTCTTCATCGAGACCCATGAGGACCCGGACAATGCACCGTCCGACGGCCCCAACATGGTCCACCTGAAGGACATGCCGAAACTGCTCGAAAAGCTGCTTGCTTTCGACGCCATTACCAAAGCCTGAGGGGCGGGGGCGTTACGGCGGGCACTGTCTGTGCCAATCGATTTTAATGGCGGGCGGGTCGTTTCTGCCGCTCGCCGTCATTGTAATTTCTTCGCCATCGTCTAAGACAGGCGACGGAAAATATCTGTTCCATTCCCAAGGGAGAGACCATGACTGCCATTACCGATATCATCGCGCGCGAAATCCTCGACAGCCGCGGCAACCCGACCGTTGAAGTCGATGTTTACCTCGAAGACGGCTCCATGGGCCGCGCTGCCGTTCCTTCGGGCGCCTCCACCGGCGCGCATGAGGCGGTTGAGCTGCGCGATGGCGGCAAGCGTTATCTCGGCAAGGGCGTGGAAAAGGCAGTCGAAGCCGTCAATACGGAAATCTTCGACGCCATTGGCGGTTTTGACGCTGAAAACCAGATCCAGATCGACCAGACGATGATCGTGCTCGACGGCACGCCGAACAAGTCGCGCATCGGCGCCAACGCCATCCTCGGCGTATCGCTTGCCGTCGCCAAGGCCGCCGCCGAAGCCTCCGGCCTGCCGCTTTACCGTTATGTCGGCGGCCCGAACGCGCATCTGCTGCCGGTTCCGATGATGAACATCATCAATGGCGGCGCGCATGCCGATAACCCCATCGACTTCCAGGAATTCATGATCCTGCCGGTCGGCGCGGAAAACATCCGCGAAGCCGTGCGCATGGGTTCTGAAGTGTTCCATACGCTGAAGAAAGAACTGGCGGCACAGGGCCACAACACCAATGTCGGCGACGAGGGCGGTTTTGCACCGGGTCTCGAAAGCGCGCCGGCTGCACTCGATTTCATCATGAAGTCGATCGAAAAGGCTGGCTACCGTCCGGGCGACGACATGTTCATCGGTCTTGACTGTGCCGCGACCGAATTCTTCAAGAACGGCAACTACGTTTATGAAGGCGAAGGCAAGACCCGTTCGCCGATCGAGCAGGCCGAATATCTGGCTGAACTCGTTGCCAAGTATCCGATCATCTCCGTCGAAGACGGCATGGCGGAAGACGACTGGGATGGCTGGAAGGCTCTGACCGATCTCATCGGCAACAAGTGCCAGTTGGTCGGCGACGACCTCTTCGTCACCAACTCCGCTCGCCTTCGCGATGGTATCAAGATGGGTGTCGCAAACTCCATCCTCGTCAAGGTCAACCAGATCGGCTCGCTCTCCGAGACGCTCGATGCGGTTGAGACCGCGCACAAGGCTGGTTACACCGCCGTCATGTCGCACCGTTCGGGCGAGACGGAAGATTCCACCATCGCCGATCTCGCTGTTGCGACGAACTGCGGTCAGATCAAGACCGGCTCGCTTGCCCGTTCCGACCGGCTCGCAAAGTACAACCAGCTGATCCGCATTGAAGAAATGCTCGGTCCGCAGGCTGCTTACGCCGGCCGTTCGATCCTTCGCGGTTAATTCGCGTTCGGATTTCATGATGTGGCCCGCTGCCTGGCGGGCTCGTTTAAGGGGCGAGCGGTATAGTTCGCATTCCGTCACCCCGGACTTGATCCGGGGTCCAGCGTGATCAAGTCCTTGATCGCGAAAGACTCTCCCCACAGCGCAGACGCGCTGTGGCTGGATGCCCGATCAAGTCCGGCATGACGAGGGTCCTTTTGACGTCGCTGCCATTCTTAGCCCGCCCTCCGGCGGGCTTTTTTGCGCCTATTCGCCAAAGAGAATTTAAGGTCAACGGATAGTTAAACAATCCGCCTTAGTCTCGAGACTCACGTTATGCGTTTTAAGGCTTCTCTCCGGCATGTGGACCAGACATCATAAAAAGAGACGATTCGGCCGTTTGATCGTTCCGGCCATCACGATCGCTTTTCTTTCCTATTTCGGGTATCATTCCATCCATGGCGACTTCGGCCTGCAGGCGACGGAGCGGCTGGAACGGCAGCGTATCACCCGCACTGCGGAGCTTGCAAAGCTGACGCAGGCGCGTGTGGCGCTGGAGCGGCAGGTGGAATTGATGAGCGACGGCTCGCTTGAGCGGGACATGATCGACGAGATTTCCCGTTACCAGCTGAATATGTCCCGCACGGACGAAATCGTGATCATGAACACATATTTCTGATTAACCGAAATCGAGTTAATTTAACATTTCTGATTTATTCACAGCATCTTAGCGTGAATATGTGCCATGCGTTTAAAGCATTGCTGCATGGCATTTTCTTGCATATGGTACGCGCCACTCTATCCATTCAAATGGCAACTCAGGGAGGGATGAATGGCGCCGCGAAAACCAGCGACCGTATCCGGCCGCAAGACCACGGCAAAGGCTGCAACCGAATTCACCGGAAAGAACAGCCCCGACTTCTCCAAAGAAGACGAACTTCACGCTTACCGTGAAATGCTGCTCATCCGCCGTTTCGAAGAAAAGGCCGGCCAGCTCTACGGCATGGGCTTCATTGGTGGTTTCTGTCACCTCTACATCGGTCAGGAAGCCGTTGTTGTCGGCATGCAGATGTCGCAGAAGGAAGGCGATCAGGTCATCACCGCTTACCGCGACCACGGCCACATGCTGGCGCTCGGCATGAGCGCGCGTGGCGTCATGGCCGAATTGACCGGCCGCCGCGGCGGTCTGTCGAAGGGCAAGGGCGGCTCGATGCACATGTTCTCGAAAGAGAAGCACTTCTACGGCGGCCACGGCATCGTCGGCGCGCAGGTTTCCCTTGGAACCGGTCTCGCCTTCGCCAACAAATATCGAGGCAACGACAATGTCTCCGTAACCTATTTCGGTGACGGCGCCGCCAACCAGGGCCAGGTCTACGAGAGCTTCAACATGGCCGCTCTCTGGAAACTGCCGATTATCTATATCGTCGAGAACAACCGTTACGCCATGGGCACCTCGACCGCCCGCGCCACCGCCCAGTCGAACTACTCGCTGCGCGGCCAGTCCTTCGGCATTCCCGGCGTTCAGGTGGATGGCATGGATGTGCGCGCCGTCAAGGCCGCCGCCGATCAGGCGCTGGAACATTGCCGTTCCGGCAAGGGTCCGATCATTCTGGAGATGCTGACCTACCGTTACCGTGGTCACTCCATGTCCGACCCGGCGAAATACCGTTCGAAAGACGAAGTGCAGAAGATGCGCTCCGAACACGACCCGATCGAGCAGGTCAAGGCACGGCTGCTGGAGCAGGGCTGGGCAAGCGAAGACGAATTGAAGGCCATCGACAAGGATGTCCGTGATATCGTCGCCGACAGCGCCGACTTCGCCCAGAACGACCCAGAGCCGGATGTCTCCGAGCTCTACACCGACATTCTGCTCTGATCGGGAAAGGGAAACCCATGCCAGTAGAAATTCTTATGCCCGCCCTTTCCCCGACCATGGAGGAAGGCACGCTTTCCAAATGGCTTAAAAAGGAAGGCGACAAGGTCACCTCCGGCGACGTGATCGCCGAGATCGAGACCGACAAGGCGACCATGGAAGTGGAAGCCGTGGATGAAGGCGTCATCGGCAAGCTGCTGATCGAGGCCGGTACTGAAGGTGTGAAGGTCAACACGGCAATCGCCGTTCTCCTTCAGGATGGCGAAAGCGCCGACGACATTTCTTCTTCCGCCAAGAAGGAAGAGCCAAAGGCTGAAGCTGCAAATTCCGGTTCTGATGCCGCTGGCGGCAAGACCCGCGAAGCTGCCGAAGAGCCGAGCGCTGCCAAGGAAGCCGCCAAGGTTCCGGCAGCCCCGAAGATTGAAGCTGCAGCCGATCCGGATATTCCGGAAGGCACGGAAATGGTGATGACGACGGTGCGTGAAGCGCTGCGCGACGCCATGGCCGAAGAAATGCGCGCCGACGAAAAAGTCTTCGTCATGGGTGAAGAAGTCGCCGAATATCAGGGCGCCTACAAGATCACCCAGGGCCTGTTGCAGGAATTCGGCGAGCGTCGGGTCATCGACACCCCGATCACCGAGCATGGTTTTGCCGGTATCGGCGTCGGCGCTGCGATGACGGGCCTGCGCCCCATCGTCGAATTCATGACCTTCAACTTCGCCATGCAGGCGATTGACCAGATCGTCAACTCGGCGGCCAAGACGCTTTACATGTCGGGCGGCCAGATGGGCGCACCGATGGTGTTCCGTGGTCCGTCCGGTGCTGCTGCCCGCGTTGGCGCTCAGCATTCGCAATGTTACGCCGCATGGTACAGCCATATTCCGGGCCTCAAGGTCGTCATGCCTTACACGGCAGCCGACGCGAAGGGTCTGCTCAAGGCCGCCATCCGCGATCCGAACCCGGTCATTTTCCTGGAAAATGAAATCCTCTACGGCCAGAGCTTCGAAGTGCCGAAGCTAGATGATTTCGTGCTGCCGATTGGCAAGGCGCGCATTCACCGCAAGGGCAAGGATGCGACCATCGTTTCCTTCGGCATCGGCATGACCTATGCGATCAAGGCGGTTGCGGAACTCGAGAAGCTCGGCATTGACGTCGAACTGATCGATCTGCGCACCATCCGCCCGATGGACCTGCCTACCGTCATCGAATCGGTCAAGAAGACCGGTCGTCTTGTTACTGTTGAGGAAGGTTTCCCGCAGTCGTCGGTCGGTGACTTCATCGCCAACCAGGTCATGCGCGCGGCCTTCGATTATCTCGATGCGCCGATCCTGACGATCGCCGGCAAGGACGTTCCGATGCCTTATGCGGCGAACCTCGAAAAGCTGGCTCTGCCAAACGTCGATGAAGTCGTTCAGGCCGTCAAAACCGTCTGCTACAAGTAAGGGGAGGCGTTTCGATGCCGATAAACATCACCATGCCTGCCCTTTCTCCGACGATGGAAGAGGGCAATCTGGCCAAGTGGCTGGTCAAGGAAGGCGACAAGGTCGCACCCGGTGACGTGATCGCCGAGATCGAGACCGACAAGGCAACCATGGAAGTGGAAGCCGTGGACGAAGGTACGGTTGCCAAGCTCGTCGTTCCGGCAGGCACTGAAGCGGTCAAGGTCAATGCCCTGATCGCCATCCTTGCCGCCGATGGCGAGGATGTTGCCGAGGCGGCAAAGGGCGGCGATGCCGCTCCCGCCAAGGCCGAGGCTCCGAAGCAGGAAGCCGTTAAGGCCGAAGCGCCGAAGGAAGAAGCAGCACCTGCCAAGGCTGAAAAGCCGGCCGCCGATCAGGCGCCCGCGTCTTCCACGCCGGCCCCGGTTGCGAAGTCCGGTGAGCGCATCTTCGCTTCGCCGCTTGCCCGCCGTCTTGCCAAGGAAGCCGGTCTCGACCTTTCGGCCGTCTCCGGTTCCGGCCCGCATGGCCGCATCGTCAAGACCGACGTGGAAAAGGCTGCCGCTTCCGGCGGTGCAAAGGCTGCTCCCGCCGCTGCTGCATCGGCAGGCGCTCCGGCTCCGGCCCTTGCCAAGGGTCAGTCGGACGAGGCGGTTCTCAAGCTGTTCGAACAGGGCTCCTACGAGCTGGTGCCGCATGACGGCATGCGCAAGGTCATCGCCAAGCGTCTGGTCGAATCCAAGCAGACGGTTCCGCATTTCTACGTTTCCGTGGATTGCGAGCTCGATACGCTTCTGGCGCTGCGCGCACAGCTCAATGCGGCTGCTCCCGAAAAGGACGGCAAGCCGGCCTACAAGCTGTCGGTCAACGACATGGTCATCAAGGCGCTGGCTCTTTCGCTGCGTGATGTACCTGACGCCAACGTCTCCTGGACGGAAAGCGCCATGGTCAAGCACAAGCATTCGGATGTCGGCGTCGCCGTTTCCATTCCGGGTGGCCTGATCACGCCGATCATCCGCAAGGCGGAAGAAAAGTCGCTCTCCACCATCTCCAACGAGATGAAGGACTACGGCAAGCGCGCCAAGGAGCGCAAGCTGAAGCCCGAGGAGTATCAGGGCGGCACGACCGCCGTGTCCAATATGGGCATGATGGGCGTCAAGAGCTTCTCCGCCGTTATCAACCCGCCGCATGCCACCATTCTGGCCGTCGGCGCGGGTGAACAGCGGGCAGTCGTGAAGAACGGCGAGATCAAGATCGCCAACGTCATGACGGTCACGCTTTCCACCGACCACCGCTGCGTCGATGGCGCGCTCGGAGCCGAATTGATCGGCGCCTTCAAGCGCTACATCGAAAACCCGATGGGCATGCTGGTTTGATCGGAGAGTGACATGGTGAAGTCGGTCCTCTGCTTTGGCGATTCCCTCACATGGGGATCAAATGCGGAAACGGGTGGCCGGCACAGCCATGACGATCTTTGGCCGAGCGTCTTGCAAAAGGCGCTCGGGCCTGACGTGCATGTGATCCACGAAGGTCTGGGCGGCCGCACCACCGCCTATGACGATCTGACGGCCGATTGTGACCGCAATGGCGCAAGGCTTTTGCCGACGCTGTTGCACAGCCATGCGCCGCTTGATCTGGTCATCATCATGCTCGGCACCAACGACATGAAACCGTCGATCCATGGATCGGCCATTGTCGCCATGAAGGGTATCGAGCGGCTGGTAAAGCTAACGCGCAATCATGTCTGGCAGGTGCCCGACTGGGAAGCGCCTGACGTGTTGATCGTCGCGCCGCCGCAACTCAGCGAAACGGCCAATCCCGTCATGGGCGCGATCTTTCGCGATGCGATCGATGAATCGGCGATGCTGGCTTCCGTTTACCGGGACCTTGCCGACGAACTCGATTGCGGATTTTTCGATGCCGGCTCCGTCGCCCGCACGACGCCGGTGGACGGCGTTCATCTCGATGCTGAAAACACGCGGGCCATCGGGCGCGGGCTGGAGCCCGTCGTCCGCATGATGCTCGGACTTTAAGAACAATTCCCGGTCGTGGCGCTGCTCGCGACCCGATAGGACAAGGCAGGATTTCCAATGGCTCAATCTTATGACGTCATCATCATCGGTTCGGGACCGGGCGGTTATATTGCCGCGATCCGCGCCGCCCAGCTCGGCATGAAGGTTGCCGTCGTGGAGCGCGAGCACTTGGCCGGCATCTGCTCCAACTGGGGCTGCATTCCCACCAAGGCGCTGCTGCGCACCGCCGATGTCATGCACACCGCCACCCACGCCAAGGATTATGGCCTGACGCTGGAAGGTTCGATCAAGCCGGACGTGAAGGCAATCGTCGCGCGTTCGCGCGGCATTGCTGCGCGCATGAACAATGGCGTCGGTTTCCTGTTCAAGAAGAACAAGGTCGATATCATCTGGGGTGAAGCAAAAATCACCAAGCCGGGCGAGATCGTCGTCGGCAAGTCCACCAAGCCGGTGGTTCAGCCGCAGGGTCCGGTTCCGAAGAACACGCTGGGCGAGGGCACTTACACCGCCAAGCACATCATCGTCGCCACAGGCGCCCGCCCGCGCGCGCTGCCCGGCATCGAGCCGGATGGTAAGCTGATCTGGACCTATTTCGAGGCGATGAAGCCGGAAGAACTGCCGAAGTCGCTGCTCGTCATGGGTTCGGGCGCGATTGGCATCGAATTCGCCAGCTTCTACCGCACCATGGGCGTCGACGTCACCGTCGTCGAAATCATGAGCCAGGTCATGCCGGTCGAAGATGCGGAAATCTCCGCCTTCGCCAGGAAGCAGCTGGAAAAGCAGGGCATCAAGATTCATCTGGAAACCAAAGTTTCCAAGGTCGAGAAGGCTGCAAACTCCGTCACTGCGACGCTGGAGAAGAAGGAGGGCTCTTCCGAGAAGATCACCGCCGACCGGATGATTTCCGCCGTTGGCGTCGTGGCGAATGTCGAAGGCATCGGCCTTGAGGCCGTTGGCGTGAAGACCGATCGCGGCTTCATCGTCATCGACGGTTATGGCAAGACCAACGTACCGGGCATCTATGCCATCGGCGATGTCGCCGGCCCGCCGCTGCTCGCCCACAAGGCCGAGCATGAGGCTGTCATCTGCGTCGAAAAGATCGCCGGTCTGCCGAATGTTCATCCGATGGACAAGCTCAAGATTCCCGGCTGCACCTATTGCAACCCGCAGGTCGCCTCGGTCGGCCTCACCGAAGCCAAGGCCAAGGAACAGGGCCGCGACATCCGCGTCGGCCGCTTCTCCTTTGCGGCAAACGGCAAGGCCGTTGCGCTTGGCGAGGACCAGGGCATGGTCAAGACCATCTTCGACAAGAAGACCGGTGAGCTGCTTGGTGCGCATATGGTGGGTGCGGAAGTCACCGAACTCATTCAGGGCTTCGTCGTCGCCATGAATCTCGAGACGACCGAAGAAGATTTGATGCACACGATCTTCCCGCATCCGACCATTTCGGAATCGATGAAGGAAAGCGTGCTCGACGCCTATGGGCGTGTGCTGAACGCATAAGTGCCGCGTGATGCCCGGCATTGTCTAACCTTGCCGGGTGTCCCATATGTCTCAACGCCGGTTCC
This sequence comes from Agrobacterium sp. LMR679, assembly GCF_027157905.1. Lineage (NCBI taxonomy): Bacteria > Pseudomonadati > Pseudomonadota > Alphaproteobacteria > Hyphomicrobiales > Rhizobiaceae > Agrobacterium > Agrobacterium sp. LMR679. Next base: position 2,499,447 of record NZ_JAPVOJ010000002.1, read on the forward strand.
TCAACGGAACTGTTCTTCAGGGAGCGTGGGAATGGAAAGTGTAGGCTGGATTGCAGCAATCATCATCGGCGGTCTCGCCGGCTGGCTTGCGGGCAAGCTCATGGACATGCGCTTCGGCATTTTCATGAACATCATCCTCGGCATTGTCGGTTCGGTGGTTGCCGTTGCGGTGCTTCGAACCTTCGATGTTTTCGTGCAGGACAGCAGGCTCGGTTATTTCGTCACGTCGTTCATTGGCGCCAGCCTTTTGCTGTTTCTGGCGAAACTGGTGCGGCGCTGACAGGGCTTCGTGACCGGAAGGGGCTTACGCTTTTTCTGGAATTGTTCTAAAGCATCCGGCCAACAGATGTTTAGGTCGCCAGGGGCGATGGAAGCAGGTTTTTAATGGTCACTATTCTCGACAGGACGTCGTCCGACGAAAAGCGCATTCGCCACCCGGAAAAGGCGCATAAGCCCGATACCGAGGTCATGCGCAAGCCGGAATGGATCCGCGTCAAGGCGCCGACCTCCAAGGGCTATCACGAGACGCGTGAACTGGTGCGCAGCCACAAGCTGGTGACGGTGTGCGAGGAAGCCGGCTGTCCGAATATCGGCGAGTGCTGGGACAAGAAACACGCGACCTTCATGATCATGGGTGAGATCTGCACCCGCGCCTGCGCCTTTTGCAACGTCGCGACCGGCAAGCCCAATGCGCTTGACATGGACGAGCCTGAGAACGTCGCCAAGGCCGTCAAGCAGATGGGCCTTTCGCACGTCGTCATCACCTCGGTTGACCGCGACGATCTCGCCGATGGCGGCGCTGAACATTTCGAAAAGGTCATCTGGGCGATCCGTGCTGCGTCTCCGACGACGACCATCGAAATCCTGACCCCCGACTTCCTGAAGAAGCCCGGAGCGCTGGAGCGTGTCGTCGCCGCCAAGCCCGATGTCTTCAACCACAATATGGAAACCGTTCCGGGCAATTACCTCACGGTTCGCCCCGGCGCGCGCTATTTCCACTCCGTGCGCCTTCTGCAGCGGGTGAAGGAACTCGATCCCACCATGTTCACCAAGTCGGGCATCATGGTCGGCCTCGGCGAAGAGCGCAACGAAGTGCTGCAGCTGATGGACGATCTGCGCAGCGCCGACGTGGACTTCCTGACCATCGGTCAGTATCTGCAGCCGACCCGCAAGCACCACAAGGTCGAGGCCTTCGTGACGCCGGAAGAGTTCAAGTCCTACGAGACCGTGGCTTACACCAAGGGCTTCCTGATGGTGTCGTCGAGCCCGCTCACCCGCTCTTCCCACCATGCCGGCGACGATTTCGAACGCCTGCGCGCGGCCCGCGAAAAGAAGCTGCTGGCGGCTGCGGAGTAAGGGGCAAAGGTTCGGCAACATAGGTTGCTGCATCGGGCGATATACGCTCTCTCCACCGTCATGCTCGGGCTTGTCCCGAGCATCTGCAACCTATCAATTGTACGATACGTGATTGGATCCTCGGGACAGGCCCGAGGATGACGTGAGTAGGGGGCGAGGCTTGTGAAATGGCTCCGCCGCCTGTTCCCGGCCTTCAACCCATCACACCACAACCTTCTCCGGCCTATGCGCCCGCATGCACAAGATCACGCTCAGCACCACCGAACAGATCGCCACGATCTCGACAATGGTCGGCCCGCGTCCTTCCCATAAAAATCCGTAAAGCAGCGCAAACAGCGTTTCGAACAGGATCATCTGCCCGACCATGGTGAGCGGCAGCATGCGGCTCATGCGGTTCCAGAAGGCATTGCCGAGAATGGAGGCGGTGAAACCGAGCCCGGCGGCGATGGCGGCGAAATGCAACCAGTCTCCCGAGCTATGGCTTTCTCCGCCGAGTGCGAAGGCCGGGACGGCGAGCGCCAGTGCAAGCCCGCCCGTCACGACACCGGTCATCATGTTCCAGTCATCGGCGCTGACATCGTGAAGGCGGGAGAGCCAGCGGGCATTGCCGACCGCAAAAGCGGTCCAAGACGCCAGCGCACCGAGCGCACAGGCAAGCCCGATGACGCGAGAGACATCGAGCCCCGCATCGTTTTCCGTCAGCGACTGCCAGGAAATGCCGATAATCCCCATCGCGCCGAAGGCGAGCGACGGCCACAGCTTCTTCAGCGACACCGCGCCGTGATCGCGGCTGCCGATGATGGTGACGGCGACCGGCAGGAAACCGATGATGATCGAGGTGAATGCGACGCCGCTCAATTTCACTGCGGTCGATATGAAGACATAATAGGCGATATTGCCGATCATGCTCAGCCAACCGAGCGCTATCCACTCCCGCGCGCCAAAATGGGCCGACACGCGTTTCAGGCGCGGTCCGATGATGATGAGGGAAATCAGCCCATAGGTGAGATAACGCGCCGTAGACAGTTGCAGCGCGGAAAAATCCGGCACGAGTTTGGGGGCGAGAAAGATCGCACCCCAGAGCGCACCCGCCAGCATGCCGTAAAAAACACCGAGACCTGTTCTGTTCATGTCATGTCACATCCGCATTCACATTTGCCTGCGATGTGCCACAGCCCTCCGTGGCTGTCTTGACAAAAACTCCTGACTAATGCGCTGGCGGTTTTAATGAATCCCGTGGGTTCGACGGTAGGCTGCGGGCGTTTCACCCACTGCATTGCGCATGGCCCGCGTCAGTGCAGTCTGGTCGGAAAAACCGGCCCGTAAGGCAATCTCGGCAATCGGCAGGGTGGAATTGCCGAGCAATGCGCAGACCTTGTCCATGCGCAGCCCGGCCAGCCAGCGGTGAGGCGGCAGGCCGAATTCCTCGAGAAACAGCGCATGCAGGCGGCTGTCGCTGATCGTCACGCAGGAGGCGAGCATCTCGATGCTCCAGGGGAAGAACGGTTCCGCCCTGACAAGTGCAACGAGCCTGTGCACGCGTTGGCGTATGTCGGCTTTCTCATTGGCAAGGCTGTCGACCAAGAGCGGCGCCCACAGGCCGGCAATATCGTCGCGTCGCCCATCTGTTGTGATGACGCCGCGCATATAGGCGATCAATTGCCGTGTATCCTGCGCTATGTCGAGAAACGGCGCGCGACCGAATTTCTCGAGCGTTTGCTCGGGAAGGGCGCCTTCGTCGATATCGACCACCAGCGAGTGGTTGCTTGCCGTTGCTTCCTGGGTGTGCGGCGTGTCGCGATGGATGAACACGCCGCGTCCGGTCGACAATTCGTCCTGCCGTCCGGCCACATCGATCAGCAGACGCCCGGAGACCGGAAGAACGATCTGGACGAAGCCATGCCGTTCCTTCGGTCTTTCTTCCCTGTAGGTTCTGATATCGGCGGATGCGGGTGTCATGACGCTGTCGTTTCCATTGTGCAAAGAAATGGCCGCCTCGAAAAAGCGGCCAGTTTCATTGTTTGATTATGACATCGTCTTGAAGATTGGGCCAGTCGGCTTTATCGGTCGGCTCTGCGCGCCGGCAATTAACAGTCTTCCTTGGCGGTCGATTCGCCGCGTTTGCGTTTGCGCAGAACCGGCTTGTTCTCTCTCGCCTCGCATTTCGCGACGTCGATCAGATAGGCAAGCACCGGCATGCCGTTCATCGATGCGAGTTGCTTGGCGGATCTGAGAAGGTTGATGATGTTGGAAAAATCGTCCATCGGCTCACTCAGTGGCTCAAAGCGGTTATATGTCGGGTCTGAACCCAAGGATGAATACGCTGGGTGAAATCGGGAGCTTCCAGCGCCGTTGCATCCAGTGGGTGTAATATTAGTCGCAAATAAATAGCAATCCCTGCGACGGGGTTACAATAGTCAATTTTCCGTAACTGTCATGCGCGGCGAAGATATCGCTCCGGGGCGATGGCAGAAAAATCCAGCAGTCAGATGAGGTTTCTGAAATGCCAAACTATCTTCACAGGGTGGAAGATGCTGCTGCGATCATCGCCGGGGCGCAGCGAATCATGGTCGTGGGCTGTTCCGGCGGCGGCAAGTCGACGCTTTCGCAGAAGCTCGCGCGCAATTTCGGGCTTCGCTATATCTCCATGGATCGAGATGTTTTCTGGCTGCCCGGCTGGCAGGCGCGCCCGCGCGACGAGCAGCGAGAGAGGATAGCCACCATCATTGCCGGGGAGCGATGGCTGATGGATGGCAGCAATCCGTCGTCTTTCGATATAAGGCTACCGCGATCCCATATCGTTTTGTGGGTGCGCATGCCGCGCTGGCTCTGCCTGTGGGGCGCCGTCAGCCGGGCGATCAAGGGTTATGGCAAGGCCCGCCCGGAAATGGCGGAGGGGTGCCCCGAAAGAATAGACATCGAATTCCTGCGCTATATCTGGAATTTCGAGCGCCGCCATACGCCGATCTTCGAGCAGAATTTCGCGCTTTATGGTCCTGATGTGCCGGTATTCCAGCTGAAAAGCCGAAAACAGTTTCGCCGCCTTCTTGATCTTCTGCGTATCGAGGATTAACTGCCGCTCATGCCACAGTTCGAAACGCATCGCCACGTCAAACACTCGCCCGACCGCATGTACGACCTCGTCGCCGATGTGGAGAAATATCCGCAGTTTCTGCCCCTTTGCGAGGCGCTCACCGTCCGCTCGCGCAAGGAGCGCGATGGAAAGGTGCTGCTGGTGGCGGATATGACGGTGGGCTACAAGGCCATTCGCGAAACCTTCACCACACAGGTGCTGCTGAACCCGGCCGAGCGCGCCATCGACGTGAAATATATCGACGGCCCGTTCAAATATCTCGACAATCGCTGGCGTTTCGAGCCTGCCGACGATGGCGGCTCAGCCATTCATTTCTTCATCGATTACGAATTCAAGAACCGTCTGCTCGGCGCAGTCATGGGGTCGATGTTCGACCGGGCCTTCCGCATGTTCGCAGAAGCCTTCGAAACGCGTGCCGATAAAATCTATACGGACCCGGCCTGATTGAGGGCCGTCAGCATCTCTAGCGCTGTCCTCACCGTCGCAAGCCGGATTGCGGTGCGGCCAATCTCGCCATAACGCATTTCCCGATGCAGGATTTTACCGCTGCGCGCCTTGGCGGCCAGATGCACCAGCCCAACCGGCTTGTCGGGGGAACCGCCGCCCGGACCGGCAATGCCGGTTACCGCCACGGCGAAATCCGCGCGGGAGCGGAAGAGGGCGCCATGCGCCATCTGCAGCGCCGTCTGCCGGGAGACCGCGCCGAAATTCGCCAGCGTCTCGGCGCCAACGCCCAGCATGTCCATCTTGGCTTCATTGGTATAGGTGACAAAACCACGATCGACGACAGCGGAGGAGCCGGCAATCTCCGTCAGTGCACCGGCGATCAGGCCGCCCGTGCAGCTTTCCGCGGTCGAGACCATGAAACCATGCGCGGTGAAATCGATAATGATCTGCCCGGCCAGCTCTTCCATGTCAGCGGGAAAAAGGTTCATAAAGGTCTGCCCCTGTAGACGACGGTAGCGGTGGCGATTGCAGCGATGCCTTCCCGGCGGCCGACGAAACCGATGGTCTCATTGGTCGTCGCCTTCACCGAGCAGCGCTCCAGCGCGATGCCCAGCATGTCCGAGAGTGCCTCGCGCATGGCCTGGCGGTGCGGGCCGATGCGCGGCGCTTCCGCAATCAGCGAGACATCGGCATTCATGATCGTGCCGCCATTGTCGCGAACCACTTTGGCCGCATGTTCGAGGAAGATGCGCGAGGCCGCTCCCTTCCATTGCGGATCGGAAGGCGGGAAGTGATCGCCGATATCGCCAGCACCGCAGGTGGCGAGCAGCGCATCCGTCAGCGCATGCAAAGCCACATCCGCATCTGAATGACCTTTGAGTTTCTGGTCGTGTTCGATGAAGACGCCACACAACGTCACGCCGTCGCCGGCCTCCAGCTGGTGCACGTCGTAACCATTGCCGGTGCGCACGTCCGGCAATCCGTGGGAGAGCTTTTCATCGGCCATGGCGATATCCCGCTTGAGAGTGAGTTTTACATTGTCGACCGAACCCTCGGTCAGCGTCACCGTCAGGCCCGCCCATTCGGCAATCGAAGCATCATCGGTGAAATCGGATTTTCCGGAGGCGGCAGCGGCGCGGTGCGCGGCGAGAATATCGCCGTAGCCGAAACTCTGTGGCGTCTGCGCCGCATAAAGCCCCTGCCGGGAAACCGTTTCCACGACAAGATCGTCAGATCCGCGTTTCAGCGTGTCGGTGACGGGCAGGGCAGGCAGGACGCCGCTGGCACCGGCCCGCTGCAGGGCGATAATGCGTTCCAGCATGTCCACGGCGACGAAAGGCCGCACGGCATCATGGATCATCACATGCGTCAGCTCTTCCGAGGCGAGCGCTTCCAGCCCGGCAAGCACCGATTGCTGGCGTGTCGCACCGCCCGTGACGGTAACGATCCGCTCGCCGGCATCAAGCCGCTGGAGGATCGGCGACAGCAGTGCCGCATCGTCTGCATGACTGACGATCACGATGGGGGAGGCCTGATCCCAGGCAAGGAAGGTCGACAATGTATGCTCGATCACGGCCCTGCCGCCGATAGGGCGATATTGTTTCGGCCCTTCTTCGGGAGAGCCCGCTCTTTCTCCGCGTCCGGCGGCGACGATGACGATGCCGAGTTTCATAGTACTTTCCTGCATTGGTCTTATGCTTTGCGCGCAACCCTTAGCGGTTGACAGTCCTGCTCTAGCGTTTCAAAACCCGGATGGCCAGCCCGATAAGACGCGCATTCGCCCCTGCATGTCGCAGGATCGAGGGTCATTGCGCCTTTGAACCTGCACAAATTGCTGCCGACAGCAAAACAGGCAGGCAGTCGCCCAGCAAATAAAAGGTGCAACCCTCTAAAAGTGCTTGGCAACTGCACAAACACTGTCTAAAAATAATGCAAATAACCCTTCTGCATGAAAGATCATCAATTGCATCTTCCGGAGTTGTCAGAACCGTTCAGCATCGGCTCAGTCACGATCCGTAATCGTGCCGTGCTGGCGCCCATGTCGGGCGTGACGGATCTGCCGTTCCGGCAGCTCGCCTGGCGTTATGGCGCGGGCCTTGTCGTTACGGAAATGGTGGCAAGCCGTGAGCTCGTCGCCAACCGGGGCGAATCCTGGGCGCGGCTGAAAAATGCCGGCATGGTGCCGCATATGGTGCAGCTTGCCGGACGCGAGGCGCATTTCATGGCCGAGGCAGCGAAGATCGCGGCCGATAATGGCGCCGGCATCATCGACATCAACATGGGCTGTCCAGCCAAGAAGGTGACGGGTGGTTATTCCGGCTCCGCTTTGATGCGCGATCCCGATCATGCTCTCTCGCTCATCGAGACGACGGTCAATGCAGTCGACGTGCCCGTGACGCTGAAGATGCGGCTCGGCTGGGACGAAAACACCATCAATGCGCCGGAGATCGCCCGCCGTGCCGAAGCCGCTGGCGTTCAGCTCATTACCATTCACGGCCGCACCCGCATGCAGTTTTACGAGGGACGGGCGGACTGGGATGCCATCCGCGCCGTGCGTGAGGTGATTTCCGTGCCGCTGATCGCCAATGGCGACGTTGAAACGGCCGATGATGCGCGCGAAATCCTGCGCCGCTCGGGTGCGGATGCCGTCATGGTCGGGCGCGGCGCGCAGGGGCAACCCTGGCTGCCGGCGGTGCTTGCCGGACATTCAGCGCCGCACCGCGACGATATTCCCGCCATCGCCATCGAACATTACGAGATGATGCTGGAATTTTATGGAAGGGAAGCCGGCCTCCGGCACGCCCGCAAACATCTTGGCTGGTATCTCGACCGTTTTGCGCCGGAGATCGCCACGACTGACAAGGCTGAAATCATGACATCGCGTGACACGGCGGAAGTGGCGGACCTGCTGCGCTCCGCCCTTAGCGAAAATGCGGGCGAAGACGCCGCAAGGAAGGCCGCATGAGCGCTGACAAACACAGCCCGGCAGATGGAAACCCGCTTGCCATGGCGGTTCTGAACGCGGTGCAGAACCCCGTCATTCTGGTGGATGCCGAAGGTTTCATCGCCTTTGCCAACTGGGAAGCCGAAGCCTTTTTCGGGGCGAGCGCCTCCCATCTCGCGCGCTATCGCGTTTCCACCTTCATTCCCTTCGGCAGCCCGTTGCTTGCACTGATCGATCAGGTGCGGGAGCGCCGCGCGCCGGTCAACGAATATCGCGTCGATCTGAGTTCGCCGCGTCTTGGCCAGGACAAGCTGGTCGATCTTTATGTCGCGCCCGTTGTCAGCGAGCCGGGATCGGTGGTCGTCGTCTTCCAGGAAAGGTCGATGGCCGACAAGATCGACCGGCAACTGACGCATCGCGCTGCGGCGCGCTCTGTCACAGGCCTTGCCTCCATGCTCGCCCATGAAATCAAGAATCCGCTGTCCGGCATTCGCGGCGCTGCCCAGCTGCTTGAGACATCGGTTGCCGATGAAGACCGGGCGCTGACGCGGCTGATCTGCGACGAGACCGACCGCATCGTCTCGCTGGTCGACCGCATGGAGGTATTTTCCGACGAGCGGCCGGTGGATCGCGTGCCGGTCAACATCCATTCCGTGCTCGATCATGTGAAGGCCATTGCCAAGGCCGGCTTTGCCCGCAATATGAAGATTTCAGAGAACTACGACCCGTCGCTGCCACCTGTTTATGCCAATCGCGACCAGCTGGTGCAGGTGTTTCTCAATCTGGTGAAGAATGCTGCGGAAGCCGTGGGCAACCAGCCGGATGGCGAGATCATCCTCACCACCGCCTATCGCCCCGGCATGCGGCTTTCGGTCGCCGGCAGCCGCGAGCGCATCTCGCTGCCGCTCGAATTCTGCGTGCATGACAATGGCCCGGGCGTTCCGGCCGATCTTTTGCCGCATCTTTTCGATCCTTTCATCACCACCAAGACGAATGGTTCGGGCCTCGGGCTGGCGCTTGTCGCCAAGCTGATCGGCGCCCATGGCGGCATTGTCGAATGCGACAGCCAGAACCACCGCACGACTTTCCGCGTATTGATGCCCGTCTCGCCGGAAGTGGCGCTCGACGACCGCTCTTTGCCGAACACGACAGGAAATGACCAATGACAGCTACGATCCTCGTCGCCGATGATGATGCCGCAATCCGCACGGTGCTGAACCAGGCGCTGAGCCGCGCCGGCTACGACGTGCGCATCACCTCCAATGCCGCCACGCTCTGGCGCTGGGTTTCGGCGGGTGAGGGCGATCTTGTCGTGACCGATGTCGTGATGCCGGATGAAAACGCCTTCGATCTTCTGCCGCGCATCAAGAAGGCCCGCCCGGACCTGCCGGTTCTTGTCATGAGTGCGCAGAACACCTTCATGACGGCCATCAAGGCCTCGGAAAAAGGCGCTTATGACTACCTGCCGAAGCCCTTCGACCTGACGGAACTGATCGCCATCATCGGCCGCGCCCTGTCGGAACCGAAGCGCAAGCCGGCGAAGCTCGATGACGACATGCAGGACGGCATGCCGCTCGTCGGCCGCTCGGCGGCGATGCAGGAAATCTACCGCGTTCTCGCCCGCCTGATGCAGACGGACCTGACGCTGATGATCACCGGTGAATCCGGCACCGGCAAGGAACTGGTGGCGCGCGCGTTGCATGATTACGGCAAGCGCCGCAACGGCCCCTTCGTCGCCATCAACATGGCGGCAATCCCGCGCGACCTGATCGAATCCGAACTCTTCGGCCATGAGAAGGGTGCCTTTACCGGCGCGCAGAACCGCTCCACCGGCCGTTTCGAACAGGCCGAGGGCGGCACGCTGTTCCTCGACGAAATCGGTGACATGCCCATGGATGCCCAGACACGCCTGCTGCGCGTCTTGCAGCAGGGCGAATATACCACGGTGGGCGGTCGCACGCCGATCCGCACCGATGTCCGCATCGTCGCCGCCACCAACAAGGACCTGAAGCAGTCGATCAATCAGGGCCTTTTCCGCGAAGACCTCTATTACCGCCTGAACGTCGTGCCGCTGCGGCTGCCGCCGTTGCGTGACCGCGCCGAGGATATTCCCGATCTGGTGCGCCATTTCATCCAGCAGGGCGAAAAGGAAGGTCTGGAAGGCAAGCGTTTCGAGAGCGAGGCGCTGGAGGTCATGAAGGCCTATGCGTGGCCGGGCAACGTGCGCGAGCTGGAAAACCTGATCCGCCGCCTGATGGCGCTTTATCCGCAGGAAGTCATCACCCGCGAGATCATCGAGCAGGAACTGCAATCGGATGTGCCCGACAGCCCGCTCGACAAGATGGCGGTTCGCACCGGTTCGCTCACCATTTCGCAGGCGGTGGAAGAAAATATGCGGGATTATTTCGCCAGTTTCGGCGATGGCCTGCCGCCGCCCGGCCTTTACGACCGCGTTCTGCGCGAACTCGAATATCCGCTGATTCTCGCGGCTCTGACCGCGACGCGCGGTAACCAGATCAAGGCCGCCGATCTTCTCGGCCTGAACCGCAATACGCTGCGCAAGAAAATCCGCGAGCTTGGCGTTTCCGTTTATCGCAGCTCCCGCCCAACCTGAGAATGTTGACAAGGCCGCATTTGTCGTTGCACTTTCGCCACATTGTGTTGCTTGAAAAACACTAGGAAGGAAAGAGATTCGCCGGTCTGAGGCGCGTCTTACCTGACTTCAGAAATGTGGTGCTGGCTGGCCAGCGATTGGGAGTAGTGCATGCGGAAACCCGCCGCCGAAAACGCCGTTGCCGATGAAGCAGCGGGCATGGTGGTTGCCGATCGCAGGATGTCTTTCGCTTTGCCGGGGCTGGTGCTCGCCGGCGTCGCTCTCGTTTGCGCCATCCTCACCCTGTTCGTGCTTCTGGGCGTCACCCCAATCGCGCCGACATCGAACGTCGTCATCGCCTCCGTCGTCATCAATTCGATCTTCGTGATCGGCCTGATCTTCCTCATCGGGCGCGAAATCAACCGGCTGCTGAAGGCGCGTAAAAAGGGCAGGGCGGCGGCGCGTCTGCACGTGCGCATCGTCGTGCTTTTCTCCATCGTGGCGATTACGCCCGCGGTGCTCGTCGCCATCTTCGCCAGTCTGACGCTGAATGTCGGCCTCGACCGCTGGTTTTCGCTGCGCACGCAGTCGATCGTCGATTCATCGAGCAATATCGCCCAGGCCTATATGATGGAGAATGCCGGTTATCTTCAGGGTCAGACCCTGTCGATGGCGACCGACCTCGACCGCAACCGTGCGCTTTTTTATCTGGATCGCACCGGCTTCGTCGATCTGATGACCCGTCAGGCCAAGGGGCGCGGCCTTCTCGGCGCGTTTCTGGTGCAGGAGGACGGCGACGCCGTTGCCCAGGCCGACATCAAAACCGAAAAACCGCTTCCCGCCATCCCGCATGACGCGCTTGAAAAGGCGGCCGCCGGCCAGCCGACGCTGATACCGCCCGGTATCACCAACCTCGTCGGCGCCATTATCAAGCTCGAAGGCATCAGCGGCACCTTCCTTTACACGGTGCGCGCCGTCGATCCCAAGGTAATGAGCGCGATGCGGCTGATGGAAGAGAACCGCGCCGAATACAAGGCGATGGAGGCGGGCCGCGCGCCGCTGCAGATCGCCTTTGCGATCCTCTATCTCGGTTTCGCACTGATCGTGCTTCTCGCCGCCATCTGGACGGCGATTGCGGTGGCCGACCGTATCGTGCGGCCTATCCGTCTTCTCATCAGTGCGGCAGACAGTGTCGCCACCGGCAACATGCATGTGCTGGTTCCCGTCCGCGCGGTCGATGGCGACGTCGGGCGGCTGTCGCGCACCTTCAACAAGATGGTCTCGGAACTGCGCAGCCAGCAGGAACAGATCATTGAGGCCAAGGACGATATCGACGACCGCCGCCGCTTCATCGAGGCCGTGCTGTCAGGTGTCACCGCCGCCGTCATCGGTGTCGATGAGAACCGCAGGATCACCATCGTCAATCCGTCGGGTGAAGAATTCCTGGCGCAGACATCCGAGCAGCTTATCGGCGCGCAACTGTCGGAGATCGCGCCCGAAATCGAACAGGTCGTCAACGAGGCCAATACCTGGTCACGCGGCAATTTCCGCAAGCAGATCAACATCATGCGGCGCGGCAAGGAGCGGACGCTGAATGTGCAGGTGACCCGTGAGGACGCCCGCGACAGCCGTGACAGCTACGTCATCACCCTCGACGACATCACCGATCTCGTCATCGCCCAGCGTTCGACCGCATGGTCGGATGTGGCGCGCCGCATCGCGCATGAGATCAAGAACCCGCTGACGCCGATCCAGCTTTCCGCCGAGCGTATCAAACGCCGTTTCGGCAAGCAGATCGACGAGAGCGACCGCGCCGTCTTCGACCAGTGTACGGACACCATCGTCCGGCAGGTCGGCGATATCGGCCGGATGGTGGATGAATTCTCCGCCTTTGCGCGCATGCCGAAGCCGACGAAGGAAAAGTCGGATCTGCGGGCGATCCTGAAGGATGCGGCGTTCCTCAGGGAAATCAGCGCTGCCGACACCAAGTTTGCGACGGAACTCGGCGATATCCCGCTCGAGGGCATGTTCGATGCCCGCATGCTGGGTCAGGCCTTCGGCAACCTCATCAAGAATGCGACGGAAGCCATCGAGGCGGTGGAAGGCGAAAAACGGCCGGGTAAGATTCTGGTGCGCGCCACTTACGACGAAGCCAATTCGCGTTTCGTGGCTGACATCATCGACAATGGCCGCGGCCTTCCCGTCGAGAACCGTCACCGCATTCTCGAACCCTATATGACGATGCGGGACAAGGGCACGGGCCTCGGCCTCGCCATCGTCAAGAAAATCATCGAAGAGCATGGCGGGTATCTGGAACTCCACGATGCCCCGCCGGAGTTCGATCACGGCCACGGCGCCATGATCAGAGTGCTGCTGCCCTATATCGAGGCGGTCGGCGGCGAAAATAACAAGGAAGCAGCATATGGCGTCTGATATTCTGGTCGTGGATGACGAGGCGGACATTCGCGAAATCGTAGCGGGCATTCTGTCCGACGAGGGCCACGAGACCCGCATGGCGTTCGACAGCGACAGCGCGCTGGCCGCCATTTCGGAGCGCGTGCCGCGTCTGATCTTTCTCGACATCTGGATGCAGGGCTCCAAGCTCGACGGTCTGGCGCTGCTGGATGAGATCAAGAGCCGCCACCCCGAAATCCCCGTGGTCATGATTTCCGGTCACGGCAATATCGAAACCGCCGTCAACGCCATAAAGCGCGGCGCTTTCGACTTTATCGAGAAGCCGTTCAAGGCCGACCGGCTCATTCTGATCGCTGAGCGGGCGCTGGAAAACTCCAAGCTGAAGCGCGAGGTTCAGGAGCTCAAGAAGCGTACCGGTGATGCGGTTGAACTCGTCGGCGCGTCGCTTGCGGTGTCGCAGCTTCGTCAGACCATCGACCGGGTTGCGCCCACCAACAGCCGCATCATGATCCTCGGCCCCTCCGGTTCCGGCAAGGAACTTGTGGCGCGCATGGTGCACAAGAAGTCCTCGCGTGCGAGCGGACCTTTCGTGGCGCTCAACGCCGCGACGATCACGCCGGACCGCATGGAAATTGCGCTTTTCGGCACGGAAGGCCTGCCTGGGCAGCCGCGCAAGGTCGGCGCTCTGGAAGAAGCCCATCGCGGCGTGCTTTATCTCGATGAAGTCGGCGAAATGCCGCGCGAGACGCAGAACAAGATACTGCGCGTGCTGGTCGATCAGCAGTTCGAGCGCGTCGGCGGCGGCAAGCGGGTGAAGGTGGATGTGCGCATCATTTCCTCGACCGCCCATCACCTCGAAAGCCTGATCGCCGAAGGCCAGTTCCGTGAAGACCTCTATCATCGCCTCGCCGTCGTGCCGGTGAAGGTGCCGGCGCTCTCCGAACGGCGCGAGGATATTCCTTTCCTCGTCGATATGTTCATGCGCCAGATTTCCGAGCAGGCCGGCATCCGTCCGCGCAAGATCGGCGACGACGCCATGGCCGTTCTCCAGACGCATGACTGGCCGGGCAATATCCGCCAGCTGCGCAACAATATCGAGCGGCTGATGATTCTCGCCCGTCCAGAAGGCGGCGAAGCGCCGATCTCGGCCGACATGCTGCCGTCGGATATTGGCGACATGCTGCCGAAGATTTCGGCGCAGGGCGATCAGCACATCATGACCCTGCCGTTGCGCGAGGCGCGTGAAATGTTCGAGCGCGACTACCTGATGGCGCAGATCAATCGCTTCGGCGGCAATATTTCGCGAACAGCGGAATTTGTCGGCATGGAACGGTCTGCACTGCATCGCAAACTGAAATCTCTCGGCGTATAAGGAAAGAAGGCGCTTCGCCGTAACCGATTATTCCGTCAGAGAGACAGCATGAAAGTCATCATTTGCGGCGCAGGGCAGGTGGGTTACGGCATCGCCGAACAATTGTCGCGGGAGGATAATGAGGTATCGGTCATCGATACCGCCGCACCGCTCATCACCGCCATTACCGAGACGCTGGATGTGCGTGGCTATGTCGGCCATGGCGCGCATCCTGACATGCTGGCCAAGGCCGGCGCTGATCAGGCCGACATGATCATCGCCGTGACTTTGCATGACGAGATCAACATCGTCGCCTGCGAGGTGGCGCATGCCCTGTTCAGCGTGCCGACCAAGATCGCCCGCATCCGCGACCAGAGCTATCTGAAGCCGGAATATGCCGATCTCTTCAGCCGCGAGAACATGTCCATCGACGTGACGATTTCGCCGGAAGTCGAAGTCGGCAAGATGGTGCTCCGGCGCATCGCCTTTCCGGGTGCAACGGATGTGGTGCGTTTCGCCGACGACACGATCTACATGCTGGCCATCGAATGCATGGAGGATTGCCCGGTCATCAACACGCCGCTGCAGCAGCTCTCCAGCCTCTTTCCGGACCTCATCGCCACGGTGGTGGGTGTTTATCGGGATGGTATCCTCAAGGTGGCGCATTCTTCGGAACAGTTGCGGGTGGGCGACCTTGCCTATGTCATCTGCCAGCGCCAGCACGCCCGCCGCACCTTAAGCCTTTTTGGCCATGAGGAGCAGGAAGCGCAGCGCATCGTGATTGCCGGCGCCGGCAATATCGGCCACTTCGTCGCCCGCAAGATCGAGGAAATGCAGCCGAAAACGCGGGTAAAGATCATCGAGGCGGACCGCGACAGGGCGGTTGCCGCATCCGAACAGCTCAGCAATACCATCGTCATGCACGGCTCGGCGCTCGACCAGAAAATCCTGATGCAGGCGGATATTCAGGATGCCGATCTGATCGTCACGCTCACCAATAACGATCAGACCAATATTCTGGCCGCGGTGATTGCCAAGCAGCTCGGCTGCAAATCGAATCTGGCGCTTTTGAACAGTACGTCGTTCCACGACGTCGCCCGCTCTCTGGGGCTCGATGCCTATATCAACCCGCGGGCCGTGACGATCTCCCGCGTGCTTCAGCACGTGCGCAAGGGCCGCATCCGCTCAGTCTATGCCGTCCAGCGCGGCTCGGCGGAGGTGATCGAGGCGGAAGCGCTGGAGACGTCGCCGCTGGTCGGCCAGTCCTTCCGCGACATCGATATGCCCGACGGTGTGCGCATTGGGGCGATCTATCGCGACGGCGTGGTGATCCGCCCGGACGGCAGCACGAAAATCAAGGCGAAGGACCGGGTCGTGCTGTTTGCATCCGCCGATGCGGTGCGCGACGTGGAACAACTTTTCCGTGTTTCGATACAATATTTTTGACTGTCCCGAATTGAAAATGTGGGTCAATACTCGTACTCATTCGGCTGTTTTGACCGTTGCGGAACGGAACACGATTTGATACCAGAGTTTGAGGTCGGCCAAGCGGGGGACAAGACTCGGCCGGCTTATTATTGATTGATTATTTTCCGGTATCCCTGCCGGCAAAAAAGAAAGAAGCGGCGCCATGGCGGAACGTTCTCAAAACCTTCAGGATCTCTTCCTCAATACCGTTCGTAAGCAAAAGATTTCGCTCACGATTTTCCTGATCAACGGCGTCAAGC
This sequence comes from Agrobacterium sp. LMR679, assembly GCF_027157905.1. Taxonomy (NCBI): domain Bacteria; kingdom Pseudomonadati; phylum Pseudomonadota; class Alphaproteobacteria; order Hyphomicrobiales; family Rhizobiaceae; genus Agrobacterium; species Agrobacterium sp. LMR679. The sequence goes on from NZ_JAPVOJ010000002.1 coordinate 2,515,374, forward strand.
TGACGGGCGTTGTCACCTCCTTCGACAATTTCTGCGTGCTTCTGCGCCGTGACGGTCATTCGCAGCTTGTTTACAAGCATGCGATCTCCACCATCATGCCCGGCCAGCCGATGCAGATGTTCGAAAGCGAAGAAGGCGCTGCCTGATCGGGCTCCCTCGACGGATATTCGATATAGACTGACCCGGAGCGGGAACATTTCCCGTGCCGTCAGGTTAATCCCCATGGCCGCCCGCGCGGATGCGGTCGGCCGCAATCCTCTTTCTGGACAAGGCTGAACCCATTTCAACGCGCGACACCTCGAACGAATCGATTATTCCGGAGCAGGAAAAGCGCCGCGACGACATGCGTGCGGTCGTCCTCGTGCCGGTCCTCAAGCAGCGCGAAACCCGCGATGCGGCTGCCGGCCCGGCTGCCCCCGGCCGTTCGGTCGAAGCCAAGCTTGAGGAAGCAAAGGGGCTGGCGCTCGCCATCGATCTGGAAGTGACGCAGGGTCTCATCGTTTCGGTAAACCAGCCGCGCCCCGCCACGCTGTTCGGAACCGGCAAGATCGAAGAAATCGGCCATCTTCTCGACGAGACCGATTCCGGCCTGGTGATCGTCGATCATCCGCTGACCCCGGTGCAGCAGCGCAATCTCGAAAAGCAGTGGAATTGCAAGGTCATCGACCGCACGGGCCTGATCCTTGAAATCTTCGGTCGCCGCGCCTCCACAAAGGAAGGCACGCTGCAGGTCGATCTTGCGCATCTGAACTACCAGAAGGGCCGCCTCGTCCGAAGCTGGACCCACCTTGAACGCCAGCGCGGCGGTGCGGGCTTCATGGGCGGCCCGGGTGAAACCCAAATCGAAGCCGACCGTCGGCTTTTGCAGGAACGCATCGTGAAGCTGGAGCGCGAGCTGGAGCAGGTGGTGCGCACCCGCCAGCTACACCGCGCCAAGCGCCGCAAGGTGCCGCATCCGATCGTCGCTCTCGTCGGTTACACCAATGCCGGTAAATCCACGCTGTTCAATCGCATCACCGGCGCCGGCGTTCTGGCGGAGGATATGCTGTTCGCCACGCTCGACCCGACCTTGCGCCGCATGAAGCTGCCGCATGGCCGCACCGTCATCCTGTCCGATACGGTCGGTTTCATTTCCGATCTTCCGACGCATCTGGTCGCCGCTTTCCGCGCCACTCTGGAAGAGGTGCTGGAAGCCGATCTCGTTCTGCATGTGCGCGATATGTCCGATCCGGACAATGCCGCCCAGTCTGCGGATGTGCTGCGTATTCTCGGCGACCTCGGCATTGACGAAAAGGAAGCGGAAAAGCGCATCATCGAGGTCTGGAACAAGGTCGACCGTCTCGAGCCGGAAGCGCATGACGCCATCATGCAGCGCGCCGAAGGTCGTTTGGATATCCGCGCCGTTTCGGCCATCACGGGTGAGGGCGTCGATGCCCTGATGGACGAGATTTCAAAGCGTCTTTCCGGTGTGCTGACGGAGACGACGGTGTTGCTTTCCGTCGAACAATTGCCGTTGATCTCGTGGGTCTATAGCAATTCCATTGTCGACGGTCGTGAAGACCATGAGGATGGATCGGTTGCGCTTGATGTGCGCCTGTCGGAAGCACAGGCGGCCGAACTGGAGCGGAAGCTTGGTAAAGCGACGGTCCGCGAACGCGAGGACTGGGAGCGCTAAGCGCTCCGAAAAGGGTGACAAACTCCGAAAATCTCTCTTTCGTCATGCCGGACTTGATCCGGCATCCAGCCACGACGCGTCTGCGTCGTGAAAAATGAGTCTTTTGCGATCAAGGACTTGATCGCACTGGACCCCGGACTAAATCCGGGGTGACGGTGGGCTAGGACGAAACCGTATCAAGCGAACGTTCGATGCGTTTCGCCGCCTGCCAGAGATCTTCCATTCTCTCGAGGCTCGCTTCTTCCAGCGTTTCGCCATTTTGGGTGAGCGACGTTTCGATGTGATTGAAACGCCTGCGGAATTTCGTGTTCGTACCGCGCAGCGCATCTTCCGGATCGGCTTTGACATGCCGGCCGATATTGACGAGCGCAAAAATGAGATCGCCGAGTTCGTCCGACACCTTCTCCGGTTTTCCCTCCGCCAGCGCCTCACGCAATTCAGCGATTTCCTCCTCAATCTTGTCGAGAATGGGAGCGGGGTTCGACCAGTCGAAACCGGCACGCGCTGCCTGTTCCTGTAGCTTCAGGGCTTCGGTCAGCGCCGGCTGGCTGCGCTGTACGCCGCCCAGAAAGCCGGCCTTGAAATCCTCGGTGATGCCGCGTCGCGCGCGTCGCTCTGCACGCTCGCGTTTTTCTTCCGCCTTGATGCGATCCCATTGCAGTTTGACGCCGTCCGGCGTATCGGCGTCGGATACGGCGAAGACATGGGGATGACGGCGGATCATCTTCGAGGTCACGGCCTGCACCACGTCGCCAAAGGCGAATTCGCCCATCTCTTCGGCAATCCGTGCATGGAAAACCACCTGCAGCAGAAGGTCGCCCAGCTCCTCGCAAAGATCGTCCATATCCTTGCGCTCGATGGCGTCAGCGACTTCATAAGCCTCTTCAATGGTATAGGGCTTGATCGTCTCGAAAGTCTGCACGACATCCCAAGGGCAACCGGTTTCCGGCTGCCGTAGGGCTTCCATGATCTCGATCAGGCGGGAAATATCCTTCGAGGCTTCCATAGTGTCTCAAACCTTCGTTTTTTGTTTCCGCGCATCGCCGGGACGGAAAACCGCCACGCACGTCCTGCGGAAGTGCTCTAGTTCAATGGAATGTCGTTGCCGCTCTTGGACGACTGGTAGCTGGTGGAAAGATCGTCATAAGCGGCCTTGATGCGGGCCGTCTGCGCCTTCAACGTGGTCTTCAGCGGGTCCTCTTCACCCTCCACCAGATCGGCGATGAAATACGAATTCCAGAAGGCATTGTTGCGGCGATAGCCGCCCGGTTCCAGTCCGAAAACTTCCTTGAGGATTTTCAGGTCGTGAGGGATCGCGAAAGCGTCGCGGGAATCCTCGTGGCTGAAGAACGAGTAGAAATTATCGAAGCCGGCCCAGGTGATGGCGGACATGCACATGGTGCAGGGTTCGTGGGTGGAGAGAAAAATCAGCTCCTTCGTGTTGGGCTTTTCGCCCAGCTCGTAAAACCGCTTCAGCGTGTGCACTTCACCATGCCAGAGCGGATTTTCGAGTTCGTTATTGGTCTCGGCGACCACCAGCGACAGGTCCGATTTGCGCAGGATCGCCGCACCGAAAACCTTGTTGCCAAGGCTGACGCCACGCGCCGTCAAGGGCAGGATATCGTGTTCGATGACGTCGAGAAGGCGGGCGGCGAGGGTGGAGCTGGTCAAGGGTCTGATCCTTCGTGCCGCTTTAAGGAAAAGCGGTCTTCGCATGGGGAAATCGACAGTCGATTGTCGCTCCTTGTTCGGCGCGGGGACCCGCTTTGTCAAGGGATTGCGAGGGGATTCTCAGGGCTTGCGCAGGTGTGGAAAAGCATCGCCGGTTTGTTTTCCTCCAAAACCGGGGTCTTCGAGAAATAAAAATCCAGGTGTCGGAAAGGCTTGAATTTCTGTTTCTTCAATCTTGCACTGCAATGCGGGATATATGTCCAATGCACAACGAACATGATTTTTCCGCTGCTGGCGACCGCCTTTCAACCTTCCCCGCTTTCTTCCGGGTCGAGGGGCGGCAGGTCGTTGTTTTCGGTAATGGCGATGAAGCCTTCGCGAAGGTAAGGCTTCTCGCCAATACCAACGCGCATATCGTTGCCTATGCCGATCAGCCGGAAGCCGATTTTGCCCGTTATATCAGCGAAAATGGCATCGATCGTCGGGCTTTGCCTTTCGCCGGTGCGTTGATCGAAGATGCCACGCTGGTCTTCGCCGCTACCGGTGATGAGGCGCTGGACCGTGAGATCGTCACCGTCGCGCGCGCCGCGAAAATCCCCGCCAATGCGGTGGATCAGCCGGAATTCTGCGATTTCTTCACCCCCGCGCTCGTCGCCCGCGCGCCCGTCGCCGTGGCTATCGGCACGGAAGGGGCAGGGCCGGTTCTTGCCCAGATGATCCGCGCCCGTATCGATCAGATGCTGTCGCCGTCGCTTGGCAAACTTGCGCGCCTTGCGGTGCAGTATCGCGATGCGGCCGAGGAGAACGTACCGAAGGGCGCCTTGCGGCGCAATTTCTGGCGGCGGTTCTTTTCAGGCGCGGTGGCGGATGCCGTTGCCGTTGGCGACACGCTCTCCGCCCGTCAGGCCGTCGACCGCCTGCTGCAATCGCCCGAACGCAGTGAAGGCCGTATCTGGCTTGTCGGCGCAGGACCGGGCGCTGAAGATCTGCTGACTCTGCGCGCGCAGCGCGTATTGATGGAAGCCGATGTGATCGTTTACGACGCGCTTGTGCCGCAGGCGATTGTCGATATGGGCCGCCGCGACGCCGAGCGCCTCTCCGTCGGCAAGCGCAAGGGCTGCCACAGCAAGTCGCAGGATGAGATCAACCGCCTGCTGGTGCGCCTCGGCAAAGATGGCAAGCGCGTCGTGCGCCTCAAATCCGGCGATCCGCTGGTCTATGGCCGGGCGGGCGAAGAAATGGCGGCGCTGCGCGAGGCGGGTATTGCCTATGAGATCGTGCCCGGCATCACGTCGGCCTTCGCCGCCGCTGCGGATTTCGAATTGCCGCTGACGCTGCGCGGTGTCGCTTCCTCGCTGATTTTCACCACCGGCCACGATCTGGCTGGCGATGTCCTGCCCGATTGGGCCCGGCTTGCCGTTTCCGGCGCCACTATCGCCGTCTATATGGGCCGCAGTGTTGCTGCTTCGGTCGCGAAGCGGCTGATCGACGCCGGGTTGGGTGTGGAAACCACGGTTGCCGTCATCGAAAACGCCAGCCGCGCGGATCGCCGCCTGCTGCATGGCACACTGAACGATCTGCCCGAGCTCGAACATCGCGATGAACTGACCGGCCCGGTCATGGTCATCATCGGCGATGCGGTGGCGGGCGCCAATTTTGACAGGTCCGAGGCGCTTGCATCGTCAGTGCGGCCGGTGGATTTCAAACGGGAGTATATAAATGGCTGACAAGGTTTTGACCGCCAACCGCCTGAGCGATGGCATCGCTGTCTGGCTCGATGCCAACGGGGAGTGGACGGAGAACCTGCAGGGCGCAATCGTTGCCCGCCATGCGGAGGCCGTCGCCTCGTTCGAGGAAATCGGCAAGCGGGATTTCTCCGCCAACAAGGTCGTCGATGTCGCCGTCATCGATGTCATCGAGGAGAACGGCAAGCTCTGGCCGACGCGTCTTCGCGAACGCATTCGCGCCGCCGGCCCCACCGTGCACTATGCCACCGGCTTCAAGCCGGCCGATGCAGCATTCATCGCAGTCTGAGGAAGAATATGTACCGTTACGACGAGTTCGATCACGCATTTGTTGAAGGCCGCGTGGCGCAGTTTCGCGATCAGGTCGAGCGCCGCCTTTCCGGCGAACTGGCCGAGGATGCGTTCAAGCCGCTGCGCCTGATGAACGGCGTCTATCTTCAGCTGCACGCCTATATGCTGCGCGTCGCCATTCCTTACGGCACGCTGAATTCGAAGCAGATGCGGATGCTGGCTCACATCGCCCGCAAATATGACCGGGGTTATGGCCACTTCACCACCCGTCAGAACATCCAGTACAACTGGCCGCGCCTTTCCGATACGCCGGATATCCTGTCCGAACTGGCGAGCGTGGAAATGCACGCGCTTCAGACGTCCGGCAACTGCATTCGCAACGTCACCGCCGATCATTTCGCGGGTGCGGCCGCCGATGAGGTCGCCGATCCGCGTCCCTATGCGGAAATCCTGCGTCAGTGGTCTTCCGTACACCCGGAATTCTCCTTCCTGCCGCGCAAGTTCAAGATCGCCGTCACCGGCGCCGAGCGCGACCGTGCCGCCATTCAGGTGCACGATATCGGCCTGCATCTGAAAAAGAACGACAAGGGTGAGATCGGGTTCGCCGTCTATGTCGGCGGCGGGCAGGGCCGCACGCCGATGATCGCCAAGAAAATCCGCGACTTCCTGCCGGAAGAGGACCTCTTGTCCTACACGACGGCGATCATGCGGGTTTATAACCTGCACGGCCGCCGCGACAATAAATACAAGGCGCGCATCAAGATTCTCGTGCATGAGACCGGTGCGGAAGAACTGGCCCGCCAGGTCGAGGTCGAATTCGCCGAACTCAAGAACACCGAGTTGAAGCTTCCGGATGCCGATATCGCGGCAATCACCGCTTACTTCGCGCCGCCGGCACTGAAGGACCGGCCGGAAGGCTGGGAAAGTCTGGCGCGCTGGAAGCGGGCCGATGAAGGCTTTGCCCGTTTTGTCGAGCAGAACGTCGCACCGCACAAGCATCCCGACTACGGCATGGTTACGATCTCGCTGAAGCCGATCGGTGGCATTCCGGGCGATGCGACGGACGAGCAGATGGAACTCGTCGCCGATATCGCCGCGGAATATGCCTTCGACGAAATCCGTATCAGCCATGAGCAGAACATCATCCTGCCGCATGTGGCGCTGGCCGATCTCGAGCCGGTTTATCGCGCGCTGGTAGGCGCTGGCCTCGCAACCGCCAATGCCGGGCTGATCACCGATATCATTGCCTGTCCCGGGCTGGACTATTGCGCGCTCGCCAATGCGCGCTCCATTCCGGTGGCGCAGGAAATTTCCACCCGCTTCGGTTCGCCCGAGCGTCAGGCGGAAATCGGTGAGTTGAAGATCAAGATTTCCGGCTGCATCAATGCCTGCGGCCACCACCATGTCGGCCATATCGGCCTGCTGGGTGTGGAAAAGAAGGGCGCGGAACTCTACCAGATCACGCTCGGCGGATCCGGCGATGAGAACACTTCGATCGGTGAAATCATCGGCCGTGGCTTCGAGCCGGAAAAAGTCACCGACGCCATCGAAACCATCGTCGACACCTATCTCGGGCTTCGCCTTTCGAAGGAAGAAATTTTCCTCGAAGCCTATCGCCGTGTTGGACCGCAGCCGTTCAAGGACGCGCTCTACGGTTCCGCTGCAGAAGCCGCCTGAGGAGAATGCCATGACGAAAATCTGGAACCGTGACGGCTTCGTGGAAAACGATCCCTGGGTGATCGAAACGGAAGAAGTGAAAGCGACGGCGGAGCAGAAGCCGGTGCTGCCGCTTGCCGATTTTCTGGTTCGCGCCGCCGAAAGCAACGATATCGGCCTCGGCGTTCTGATCACGCCCGCCGACGATGTGACGCGGCTCGGACCCTATCTCGACCGTATCGACCTTGTCGCCATAAGCTTCCCGGCCTTCAATGACGGTCGCGGGTTCAGCCACGCCTCGCTGCTGCGCAGCCGTCTCGGTTTTGCGGGCGAGGTGAGGGCGGTTGGCGACGTCCTGATCGATCAGGTGCCGCTGATGCTGCGCACCGGCTTCACCAGCTTTGCGGTGACGAACGGCACGGCCATCCGCCGCCTGTCCGAAAATCGCCTGCCGGAAATCCCGGTTTATTACCAGCCGACAGCCAAGCCGGCGAGCGGCGGCGAGGCCTATAGCTGGCGTCGCCGTGCGTCTCTATGACACGTTGCGTGGAAATATGAGTTTTTGATACATATTTCCTACGCACATGGCAGTATTGACATTCTCATGCCTTCAAACCGGAGCAAAAATGGTATAATTGCCCGGTCGGAGAATGTCGCATCGAATAAGAATGGACGGAACCTGAAATGAACGCGCCAGCCAAGACGGAAGATTTCGCGATCAAGATACCTGACGGTGTTTACGCCGAGACGGTTTTATCGGTGGAACACTATACCGACCACCTGTTCCGTTTCCGCATGACGCGCCCGGCCGGTTTCCGTTTCCGTTCCGGCGAATTCGCCATGATCGGCCTTATGGTCGGCGACAAGCCGATCTACCGCGCCTATTCCATCGCCAGCCCCGCCTGGGACGAGGAACTGGAATTCTTCTCGATCAAGGTTCCGAACGGTCCGCTGACATCGCATCTTCAGGCAATCAAGCCCGGCGATACCGTCCTGATGCGCAAGAAGCCGACAGGCACGCTGGTTCTGGATGCGCTGACGCCCGGCAGACGGCTTTACATGTTCTCCACCGGCACCGGCATCGCGCCTTTCGCGAGCCTTATCCGTGACCCGGAAACCTATGAGAAGTTCGAGGAAGTCATCCTCACCCATACCTGCCGCGACGTGGCCGAGCTGAAATACGGCTTCGATCTGGTCGAGGAAATCAAGAACCACGAATTTCTGAACGAGATCGTCGGCGACAAGCTCAAGCATTATGCGACCGTGACCCGCGAAGACTATCCTTTCAAGGGCCGCATCACCACGTTGATCGAAAATGGCAAGCTGTTTGCCGACCTCGGCGTTCCGGCCCTCGATCCCGCCATTGATCGTGGCATGATCTGCGGTTCCTCGGCCATGCTGAAGGACACCAAGGAGCTTCTGGAAAAGGCAGGTCTCAACGAAGGCGCCAACAACAAGCCCGCTGAATTCGTGATCGAGCGCGCTTTCGTCGGCTGACGCCGAATTTCCGATACAACCGAACAAGACAGGGGGCCGCGAGGCCTCCTTTTTGTTTTTAAGACGGGTTGAACGCTCCGGAACGGCAGAGCTGGAACATCCGGAGGCGATGGTGCGTTAGCGTTCGAACGAAACCAAATCGGCGAAATCGTCCAATGGAAAACAGAGAAACAATTCGCATGGCAATGATCGCCGTCACGGCAGGTTTTTTCGCGGCGATGCCCGCAGCGGCCGACGAAAGCACCTTTCTGTCGTCGCTGGAAGGTACGTGGACCGGTAAGGGAACGGTCATCACCCGGATCGGCATGCCGCCGATCAACGTGAATTGCACGCTCAACTCCGATGCGCAGGCGACGGCCTTACGCATGTCCGGCACATGCCGCGGACTTGTCGTGGTAAAACGCGCTATCGCCGCCGATCTCGCCGCCAGCGGCGCGCGTTACAGCGGCACCTATACCGGCCCTTCCGGCCGCCCTTCGGCGCTGGCGGGGAATCGCCGGGGAAACGCGATCAACCTCACGGTCCGTTGGAACCGTGAAATCAATGGTGACCGCGTCGCCGCGATGACCATTGAAAAAGTCGGCGATAACGGCTTGCGGCTGCGCACCACCGACAAGGACGGCAAAACCGGCAAGACGGTGGTGACGAGCGATATCCGGCTGGTGCGCTGACGGGTGGCGATGATACGGCGGCGGCGCTTCAGCTGAATTCCAGCAGCAATGGGCAATGATCCGAGACTTCAGGCTGTCTCACGACGTCGAAGTGATCGACCTTCACAGCCGGATTGACCAGCAGGTAATCCGCATATCTGTTCGGTTTGGCATAATGCGACGTCCGGGTATCAGTGAAACCGCGAGACGTAACGAGCTCAACAAGATTGAGCTCATTCAACACGGCGAAAGTCCTGCTGTCAGGCAGAACATTAAAATCGCCGCAGACGATGACCCGGTCGCCATCCTCCGCAATGTTTTTGACCAGTTGCACAAGACGTTTTGCCTGTTCCAGCCGGGCAGGCGTATCATGCTTGCCGTCGAGGTCGCGTAGCCCATGCATATGGGCAATGACGACAGGCTGACCGGCCGTGAAGTCGAAAACCCTGATGGCGTGGCCCGTGCGTGATCGCGGATGGTCGCCATATCCGTCAGCCGAAAAGACTCCGTGTACGAAACCCTGCGCCTGCGCAATGACGGGAATGGATTTGCGAACGAAGGTGGCGAGCCCCCATTGGGAAGAATATCGTGTCTCGCCCTGCCAGAGGTCGCCCCGCGCCGCGGGGCAAAATATCGCCACATGATCCGGCAAGGCCTCCGTGACATCGCGGAAAAAGTTCGCCCGCTGCGGCAGCTCTATGCCGTGATCGCGATAGCTCAGCCAATCCTGCGTGGCGGCCGGTGTGTGCACCACCTCCTGAAGGCATAAAATATCGGGGTCGGATGAGGCAATATAAGGAACGAGCTCGTCATGAAGCTTTCCGCCCCAACCATTCAGGCAAATCAGGCGCATTCCCACTCCATCCTCTTAACCGCCTCGACCTGTTTAGCATGGAGCGTGTGCGGATCAATCCTGCGCGGGAGTCGACCGCGCGGTTGCAAAGCTGACCGTAATGAAAAAGGCCCGGATCGCTCCGGGCCTTCCTATGTCGGTTTGCACCGATGTCTTACTCCGCCGCTTCGGCGTAAGCCTCCATCGGCGGGCAGGTGCAGATGAGGTTGCGGTCGCCATAGACATTGTCGATGCGGTTGACCGGCGACCAATATTTGTCGATGCGGAAGGCGCCGGGCGGGAAGCAGCCCTTTTCACGGCTATAGGGACGATCCCATTCGCCGACGAGGTCTTCCACCGTGTGCGGCGCGTTCTTCAGCGGGTTGTTGGTCTTGTCCGCACGGCCTTCCTCGATGTCGCGGGCTTCCTCGCGGATCGCCAGCATGGCATCGCAGAAACGGTCGATCTCCGCCTTGGTCTCGGATTCCGTCGGCTCGATCATCAGCGTGCCGGCCACCGGCCAGCTCATGGTCGGCGCGTGGAAACCGCAATCGACGAGGCGCTTCGCCACATCGTCCACCGTCACACCGCAGCTGTCAGCCAGCGGGCGGGTGTCGATGATGCATTCATGCGCCACGCGACCGGTCTCGGACTTGTAGAGCACGTCGTAAGCACCCTTCAGCCGCTCGGCGATATAGTTGGCGTTGAGGATCGCCACCTTGGTCGCCTGCGTCAGCCCTTCGCCACCCATCATCAGGCAGTAGCTCCAGGAAATCGGCAGGATCGACGGCGAACCGAAAGGAGCTGCAGACACCGCACCCTCACGACCGTCCGTCGCCGGATGGCCAGGCAGGTGAGGCGCCAGATGCGCCTTGACGCCGATCGGGCCCATGCCCGGACCGCCGCCGCCATGCGGAATGCAGAAGGTCTTGTGCAGGTTGAGATGCGAAACGTCGGAGCCGATATCACCGGGACGGGCGAGGCCGACCATGGCGTTCATGTTGGCGCCATCGAGATAGACCTGACCGCCATGTTTGTGGGTGATCTCGCAGATCTCGCGAACCGTCTCCTCGAACACGCCGTGGGTGGACGGATAGGTGATCATGCAGCACGAGAGGTTTTCCGCATACTGCTCTGCTTTTGCACGAAAATCATCGATATCGACGTCGCCGTTGTCGCGTGCCTTCACCGGCACTACCTTCATGCCTGCCATCTGCGCCGAGGCCGGGTTGGTGCCATGCGCGGAAGTCGGGATGAGGCAGATGTCGCGATGCGTATCGCCATTGGCGAGGTGGTAGTTGCGGATGGTCAGAAGGCCTGCATATTCCCCCTGCGCACCGGAATTCGGCTGCATGGAAAACGCATCGTAACCGGTGACCGAGCACAGCTTTTCAGAAAGATCGTCGATCATCTCCTTGTAGCCGAGCGCCTGATTGGCCGGCACGAAGGGATGGATGTCGGAAAATTCCGGCCAGGTGATCGGCAGCATTTCCGCCGTGGCGTTCAGTTTCATGGTGCAGGAACCGAGCGGGATCATCGAACGGTCGAGCGCCAGATCGCGGTCCGAAAGACGACGGATGTAACGGGTCATCTCGCTTTCGGCACGGTTCATGTGGAAGATCGGATGCGTCATGTACTGGCTGGTGCGCAGCAATTCCTTCGGCAGACGATAGTCCGGCGTAAAATCCGAGATCGAGAAATTGCCGCCAAAAGCACGCCAGACGGCCTCGAGCGTTGCCGGGCGGGTACGCTCGTCAAGGCTCATGCCGATCTTGGTGGCGCCGACCTTGCGCAGATTGACACCTTCCGCCACGGCCGAGCGCAGGATAACGCCCTGCATGTGGCCGACTTCGACGGTGATCGTGTCGAAGAAGGTTTCCGGCTCGATGGTGTAGCCAAGCTTTTCCAGTCCCTTGGCCATCAGCACGGCCTTCTGGTGGGTCTGCTGCGCAATCGCCTTGATGCCCTGCGGGCCGTGGAAGACGCCATACATCGAAGCCATGACGGCAAGCAGCACCTGCGCGGTGCAGATGTTGGACGTCGCCTTTTCGCGGCGGATGTGCTGTTCGCGGGTCTGCAGTGACAGGCGGTAGGCGCGGTTGCCGCGCGCATCGACGGAAACGCCGACCAGACGGCCGGGCATGGAGCGCTTATGCGCGTCCTTGACGGCCATATAGGCTGCGTGCGGACCACCATAACCGACCGGAACGCCGAAACGCTGCGAGGTGCCGATGGCGATATCCGCGCCCATTTCGCCGGGAGATTTCAGAAGCGTCAGCGCCAGAAGATCGGCGGCGACGGCGGCAATCGCGCCTGTCTGGTGCAGACGGGAAATCAGGCCGGAGAAATCGCTGACATGGCCGTGGGTGCCCGGATACTGGAAGATCGCGCCGAACACGTCGACCGGATCGAGATCAGTGAACGGGTTGCCGACGATCACCTTCCAGCCGAGCGGGGCCGCGCGGGTCTCGATCAGCGCGATGGTCTGCGGATGGCAATTGGCGTCAACGAAGAAGGCGGTCGCCTTGGACTTGGCAACACGCTGGCACATGGCCATGGCTTCAGCGGCGGCCGTCGCTTCATCCAGCAACGATGCGTTGGCAACATCGAGACCGGTCAGATCGGACACCATGGTCTGGTAGTTCAGCAGCGCCTCGAGGCGACCCTGGCTGATTTCCGGCTGATAGGGCGTATAGGCCGTGTACCAGGCCGGGTTTTCCAGAATATTGCGCTGGATGACCGGCGGCGTGATGGTGCCGTAATAACCCTGGCCGATCAGCGAGGTCAGAACCTGGTTCTTGTTGGCCGTCTCGCGAAGACGGTCGAGCGCCTCGCGTTCGGTCAGCGCGGCCCCCCAGGTCAGCGGCACCTTCTGGCGGATGGAGGAGGGAACGGTGGCGTCGATGAGCGCGTCGAGGCTCTTATAGCCGACGACTTTCAGCATCTCGGCCATTTCCGACGGCGACGGCCCGATGTGACGCCGGTTGGCGAAATCATAGGGCTGATAGTCGGTGAAATGGAATTCGGTGGGCGTCGTCATTACGCGATCAGCTCCTTGTAGGCTGCTTCGTCGAGCAGCGTATCGGCATCTGCGGCGTTGGAAAGCTTGAGCTTGAAGAACCAGCCGGCGCCCTGTGGGTCGGAATTGACCAGCGAGGGATCGTCGACGATGGCCTGGTTGATTTCCACCACTTCGCCATCCAGCGGACAATAGACATCGGAAGCCGCCTTGACGGATTCAACGGTTGCAGCATCGCCATCCTTGGCAAAGGTTGCGCCCACTTCCGGCAATTCGACGAAGACGAGATCGCCAAGCTGTTCAGCGGCGTGGCTGGTGATGCCAACGGTGGCGATATCGCCTTCGAACTTCAGCCATTCGTGTTCTGCGGTAAATTTCAGCATCGTGTTCTCTCCGGAGATGGGATGAAGATTATCGTTTATAGGTGGGCTTGATGAAGGGCAGGGCGGCGACGGTGACGGGCAGATATTTGCCGCGCACTTCTGCAAAAACAGCCGTGCCGGGAGCGGCGTGGGAAACGGGGACGTAACCCATGGCGACGGGACCCTCAACCGAAGGGCCGAAACCACCCGAGGTCACTTCACCGATTTCCGTCTTGCCTTCAGCATCCGCGAACAGCTTCGAATGGCCACGCACCGGCGCCTTGCCCTCGGGCTTCAGGCCGACGCGGCGGCGCGATGTGCCGTCTTTCAGTTCGCCGAGAATGCGCTCTGCGCCGGGAAAACCGCCCTCGCGGTCACCGCCAGCGCGGCGCGCTTTCTGAATCGCCCATTCGAGCGAGGCTTCGATGGGGGACGTGGTGGTGTCGATATCGTTGCCGTAAAGACAAAGGCCGGCTTCCAGACGCAGGCTGTCGCGCGCGCCAAGTCCGATCGGATCGCAATCGGGATGCTCTAGCAGCGCCTTGGCGATCTCTTCCGCCTTGTCGGCGGGTACGGAGATTTCAAAGCCGTCTTCACCGGAATAACCGGAGCGGGAGACGATGCAGGGCACGTCGTGCAGCGGCACTTCCTGCACATCCATGAATTTCATTTCCGAGACGCCGGCCCAGAGTTCAGCCAGAACGGCCTCAGCGCGCGGTCCCTGAAGCGCGATGAGCGCCCGGTCATCGAGAAGCGTGATTTCGCAGGCGTCGGAAAGATGCGCCTTCATATGGGCGACGTCGGCATCCTTGCAGGCGGCGTTGACGACGACAAAAAGATGATCGCCGCGATTGGTGATCATCAGGTCATCGAGGATACCGCCGTTTTCGTCAGTGAAGAAGCCGTAACGCTGGCGGCCTTCCTTCAGGCCGAGAATATCCACCGGCACCAGCTTTTCCAGCGCGAGCGCGGCATCTTCATTGTTGCCGGATTTCGCCTTCACGATCACCTGGCCCATATGGGACACATCGAAAAGACCGGCGGAGGTGCGGGTCTGGAGATGTTCCTTCAGAACGCCGGCCGGATATTGCACCGGCATGTCGTAACCGGCAAAGGGCACCATGCGGGCGCCAAGCGAAATATGCAGGGAATTGAGCGGCGTGATTTGAAGCTCGGCGGTATCGTCCAAGGACGCCTCCAGGGTTGCGCGAAATATCGCGCGGGCTCAGGTCATGGCGCGAAAAACGCACCGGGTTCAAGAGCCCCCTCTGTCCTTGTCGCCTGAGATTGTTATCCCTTCGGCGAGCCGTCCTTATGAAAGGTGGCTTCTCTCCAGAGTTCCGTCGTCACCGCTGGTCCTTTTGCCTGAGAGTTTCCGGGGCGGTTGCTCCTTCGGCACCGCAGTGAAGCGGTTTCTCCCAACAGTGATGCGACGCTCATTATCTGCGAAGCCCCGCTGTTGGCAAGGACCAAATGACGCATCTGAACAGATTCTTGCTCCATCTGCGCCATCGGCGCAGCGATCCGCGGCGATAGATGGCCTCGGCGGCTTTCTTCAGTCGGATTTTTTCTCCGGCAGGCCCTTGCGTTTGGTCGATGCGAAATCCTCAAGTTCCTTTTCCGTCATGGACTTCTCCATGCTTTTTGAAGCACCTTTTAAACTGGATTTCTTCGTTTCTCCGCGTTTGGCCGCCAGTGCGGCGCCCGCCGCTTTCTGCTGGGCCTTGGATTTGGCTGGCATTGTCGGGCCTCCCTTGGAACAATGGTTCCGGCAGGAAAATGCCGCCTGACATCGATTGTTCCCTTGCGACGGTCTGGCCTGCGGCAAAATTCCCCTTTGAAATCGGAGAGAAACAGGGATATCGCCTAGAACATGGACGCAAATCGAAAAAGACGGCTGATGGGGATGGAGAAAATGCTTCGCATTTTCTGCGCGACCCTGATGTTGTCCCTCGGCTTTGCCCACAAGCCGGCACTTGCCGTAGCCCCTGCCGTTGCGCTGGATGAGAGTTACCGGCTGCCGGACGGCACCTTTGCGGAAATCTGCCTTGGCCATGGCAACGGCGTCAATGCTTCCCATACCAGGGAAGGCCCCGTCCATTCCGGCGACGCCATCCTGTTTTGCGAGGCCTGCCTGCTGGCCTCGTCCATTCTTCTGCCGATGCCCGATACGGCTGGCTGGCTGAAGACTGAATTTGCCTGGCTCGACAACCGCCTGCCTGCGGAATGGAGCTTCCGCTCCGTGCTGACGATCCAGAAGCCCGCCGCGCGCGGCCCGCCATCCCTGTCCGCCTGATTTTTCGTTTTACGGGATCATCGCCGCCTTTGGCGGCACGGAGCGGCTGCGCGGACCCAGAGGGATGGCAGCCGCAGGGACAAGCAAATGAAAACCACCAAAATCATCACCTGCAGCCTTTTCGTCGCCTCGGTTTCGACCGCGCAGGCTTTCGCCCACGCCACATTCGTTGACGGTTCGGCCGAACAGGAAAGCACCGTCGTTGCCGCCCTCCAGGTGCCGCATGGCTGCGAAGGCGGGCTCGCCACCACCGAAGTGCAGATCAAGCTGCCGGAAGGATTCATTTCCGCCAAGCCCCAGCCGAAGGCTGGCTGGGAACTGGAGGTCATCAAGGGAGACTACCAGAAGGCCTATAAGAACCACGGCAAGGAGATCAAAAGCGGACCGGTCGAAATCCGCTGGAAGGGCGGCAACCTGCCGGATGAATTCTACGACACCTTCGCCGTACAGGGAAAAATCTCCGGTATAGAGGCGGGGCAGGACCTGCCATTCAAGGTAACGCAGCTCTGCGGCGACAAGGGCAAGGTTTCCTGGGACGAAGTGGCAGCGGCAGGCGTCGATCCGCATTCCCTGAAAAGCCCCGCTCCCACCATTCGCGTTGCCGCAAAGGCTGCGCATGCCGGCGGCCACGATCACTCGGCCATGGATATGGATGTCGTAAAGGCCGGCAGCCTCGAAGTGTCGGGCGGCACGACCAAGGCCATGCTGCCGGGCCAGCCTGTCGGCGGTGGATACGTGACGATCAAGAATGCCGGCGATAGCGACGACAAGCTGATCGGTGTCAGAATCTTCGTCCGCCGGACGTGCGGAAATCCATGAGATGGCCATGGTCAACGACGTCATGAAAATGCGCAAGCTGGATGACGGCATCGTCATTCCCGCCGGCCAGACGGTGGAGCTGAAGCCCGGCGGCCTGCACATAATGTTCTTCGATGTGAAGAAGCCCTTTGCCGAAGGCGACAAGGTGCCGGTGACGCTCATCTTCGAAAAGGCCGGCAAGGTGGAGATCGTGCTGTCCGCAGGCGCAGCCAAGGGAGGCGGCGACCACCAGCATAATTGACCGATGAAAAACGGCTACCGGAACGCGTGACAGGTCCGGTAGCCGCAAATTTTTATCTATCGTGTTTGTTCTTCAGCGCCGTGGCGGAAAACCAGGGTGGCATTCGCCCACGTGATTTTCCGGAACTCGGTCGCAAATCTCTAGAAGATCAGTCTGACACCAGGCTGAATGCGGGGATACCCCTATAGGGCGATAAACCGAAGAAACGACATTAAAATATCTATATATCCACCTGATCTATAAGTTACTTTCAGATTTCGAGGTGAAGCTGTTTTCCTCGTAGGCCTCCACGGCCTGCTCCAGTGTCGCCTGCGGCTCCTGGCGCTGGCTGCTTGCTATCAGGAAATAGAGGGTGAGGGCCGGCGGCTTGATCGTCGTCATCAGGCCCCTGAGCTGGAAGTCATCCCCGTGTTCGGCCTTGCGCGCCAGTTCGTGAATGGCCTCTTCAACCTCGCTCTTGCGCGGCACGCGTTGCGGCGGCTTCATGGCCTCCAGCGCATAGGCCGCTGTATTCGCGGAAACGGAAAGAACCTGTGTCATCGAACCTCCGGCCATCTTCGCCGACCCTGAAAAACCGTAGATTAACAGTTGCCTATTGTTGGAAGGCTAAATCGCACAGCTGCAATTTAATCGTATTTTAACAGCTCAAAGCGCCGGGCAAAGGGGTTTCGCCGGCGGTTCCCATGGTCTAAAAATGTCCTGGACCGTCCGGTCCGACGATTTCTTCCGGAGACACAATTCCCCATGATCAATATCGCCCTTGTCGCTGCAGGCGGCGCAATCGGTTCCGTGTTCCGTTATCTGGTCGGGGTCTGGAGCGTGCGGTTGGCCGGACCGAATTTTCCCTGGGGAACCCTTGCCGTCAATGTGGTCGGATCTTTCCTGATCGGTCTGCTGGTCGAGCTTGTGGCGCGGCGGCTGAACGCTTCGATGGAAGTGCGCCTGTTTCTCGTTACCGGCGTGCTTGGCGGGTTCACCACATTCTCGTCCTTCTCGCTCGACGCGGTCGCGCTGTTCGAACGCGGCGCGCTCGGGCTTTCTGCCGTTTACGTGCTTGCAAGCCTTGCGGTTTCCATCGCAGCGGTTTTCGCCGGGCTGGCCTTGGGCCGCAGTTTGTTCTAAAGGCTTGGTCCAAACGGCGCGCCAGAGATGCGAGCGCGCGATCAGGACAGAAAGACTGGAAATTTCATGGTAGGTATCGAGCATATCAAGGTCGGGGCCGACGAGGCCGGTATGCGCCTCGATCGCTGGTTCAAGATTCATTATCCGGGACTTGGTTTCGGGCAGTTGCAGAAGCTTCTGCGCTCCGGCCAGGTGCGTGTGGATGGCGGCCGGGTGAAGACGGATGCACGCGTGCAGCCGGGACAGATGGTGCGCGTACCGCCGGTCGATTCCGATCTCAAGGTCAAGAGCGGCCCGATCGGATCGAAGGACCTCAAACATTCCGAAGATGGCGAGCTTCTGGCGCGCATGCTCTTGCATGAGGACGACAAGGTGTTCGTTTTCAACAAGCCGGCTGGCATTGCCGTGCAGGGCGGCTCCGGCGTCACCCGCCATATCGACGGGCTGCTGGAAGCCTGGACCAACCAGAAGGGCGAAAAGCCGCGTCTGGTGCACCGCCTCGACCGCGATACGTCGGGCGTGCTGGTGGTTGCCCGCACCCGCGGTGCAGCGCAGAAGCTGACCGCCGCCTTCCGCGAACGCGATACCAAGAAGACCTATTGGGCGCTGGTCAAGGGCGTGCCGCGCAAACATCAGGACAAGATTTCCACCTGGCTGGTCAAGGAACAGACCATGGATGGCGATCGCATGCGTATCGCCAAGCATGGCGAGGAGGGCGCCGATCACGCCGTTTCTTATTACCGCGTCATCGATACCGCCGCGCAGAACCTCGCCTGGCTGGAAATGGAACCCTATACCGGCCGCACCCATCAGCTTCGCGTGCACGCGCTGCATATGGGCCACCCGATCATCGGCGATCCGAAATATTATATCGAAGATCCGAACTGGGATTTCCCGGGCGGCATCCAGAAGCGCCTGCATCTTCACGCGCGCCATATCGACATTCCGCATCCGAATGGCGGCCGGCTTCGGGTCAGCGCACCCCTGCCGCCGCATATGGTACAGACCTGGAACCTGCTCGGTCTCGACGTGGCCGATGGCGATAGGGAAGACTGACAGCCCATGAAACTGGTTCTTTTCGATTGCGACGGCACGCTGGTGGATAGCGCCGGCCTGATCCATGCCGTCATGTCCGATACTTTCGCCGATTTCGGCAAACCGCGCCCCGATATCTCCGAAACCAAGGCGATCATCGGTCTGACGCTGGATATCGCCATCGCCCGCATGCTCGGCAAGCCGCATGTGGATGACGAAGCGAAAGCGATGACGGAACGTTACAGGGAAATCTATCATCCTCTGCGGGAGCGGCCGGAAATGACCGTGCCGCTTTTCGACGGTATCGCCACGCTGATCGATACGCTTTCGAAACGCGACGATGTGCTGATCGGCGCGGTGACAGGCAAGGGCCGGCGCGGTCTCACCCATATCCTCCAGACCCACGGCCTTGCCGATCACTTCATCGTTTCGCGCACGGCGGATGATTGCCCCTCCAAGCCGCATCCGGCCATGGTGATGGAATGCTGCCATGAAACCGGCATGGTTCCGGCCGATACTGTCGTTGTCGGCGATGCGATCTACGACATGCAGATGGCCAAGGCTGCGGGCGCGAAAGCAATAGGCGTCGCCTGGGGTTATGCCTCGGTCGACGATCTCTGGAAGGCGGGCGCCGATGCGGTCGTCAGCCACCCGCGCGAAATTCCGGCCTATGTTCCGGCCGATATTCTTGAATAACCTTTCTATCCGACTGACGAGGACGTGCCATGCGTGATCTCCTGAACGACCTTTCGGAGGGCCTGAGCCATCCCGACCCAATCCTGCGCGCGCAGATCCAGATGCAGAAACCTTTGCCGAAACGGTTCTACAAGGATGTCACCGTCGGCGAGGCGGAGGAGGGCGGTTTTACCATCCTTCTCGATGGCAAGCCGCTGCGCACTCCCGCCAAGAAGCCGCTGACCGTCCCGACGCGCGCGCTGGCGGAACTGCTTCGCGATGAATGGGATGCCCAGAAAGAAGTGGTGAATCCGGTGGTCATGCCCGTTTCTCGGCATGTGAACACGGCCATTGATGGCGTCGCCAACGATACGCAGGCTGTTTTTGAGGACATACTTCGATTTTCCTCTTCCGATCTCCTCTGCTATCGCGCCGGCGATCCGGAAGCGCTGGTTGCGCGCCAGACGGACCATTGGGATCCGGTTCTGGACTGGGCGGCCAATGTGCTCGGAGCGCGCTTCATTCTCGTCGAAGGCGTGATGCATCAGGACCAGCCGCGCGAGGCCATCGCGGCTTTTGCGGTAACGCTGAAGAAATACGACACACCGATTGCGCTTGCCGCTCTCCACACCATGACATCGCTGACCGGCTCCGCCATTTTGGCGCTGGCGCTGGCGGAAGGGGAACTGACGCTGGAGGAAGCCTGGGCGCTTGCCCATCTGGACGAGGACTGGACCGCCGAGCAATGGGGCGAGGACGAGGAGGCGCTGGAGCGCCGCGCCGTCAGGCTTGTCGACATGCGGGCGGCCCTCAATGTTCTGGAGTCCCTGAAGAGCGCTCCTTAACGCTTTTCTAACCCTGATGATCGAATATGCGGTTACCTCACGTTAGGGGAGCCGCTGATCATGACCACCTCGTTGAAACGCCTTGGCATTCTTGTGCTGGCGTGTTTCACGCTCATGTCTTTCAGGCTGGAACCGGAAGCGACCAATACTGACCGGCTGCTTTACGATGTGCGCGGCGCATTCGTCGCCGCACGCCCGGATGTCGCTCCGGCGCTGATGCAGTCCATTCACGCGCAGGTGCAGAATGCGATCAAAACCACGGCGCGTGGAGAAACCCGGCCGCGCGTGGTGCTGACCATCCGTCTCGCATCCGTTACACGCGGCCCGTTCCTGTTCGGGGAAAGGGCGTCAGCCAAGGTCATCGTCCGCGCCGCCGCCGTTGCGACGGGAGAGGTGATCGCGGAAGCCAAATTCACCGCCACCGTCGTCAGCTTCGACGACCAGTCGATAGAGCAGGAACTTGCCTATGGCGTCGCCGAACGCGTGATCCGCGAATTCAGGCTCAGCCGGCCTGGCCCGACGACGCTGGCGACGGCTCTATTTCCATAAGCAGGACACAGAAGGCCAGCGCGTGACGCCTATTCGTCCGCATTTCAGCTTCAGAAATATTTCAAGCTTCAATTACGCGCATCTCCGGTACCCTTAAGCTCACATACGTCGCGTATATGGAATTGACATGCGGCGCGTATGTAACTATCTGGCATACGTAACGTATGTAAATGGCCGTCCGAAGCCTCTTTTAAAGAGCAATGCTTCTCGGCGTCCATGACCAATCAGCCAAAAGAGAGATGCACAATGACCGCACGCGAAGCAATTTTCCCCGCTAACAGGCATGCGCTTTACGAGGAGCATGGCTATTCCGCAGCTATCCGATCCGGCGACCTTCTTTTCGTTTCCGGCCAGGTCGGCAGCCGTGCCGATGGAACGCCTGAACCTGATTTTGAACGTCAGGTCCGGCTGGCCTTTGAAAACCTGAAGGCCACGCTTGCGGCAGCGGGCTGCACCTTCGACGATATCGTGGATATAACGACGTTCCACACGGATCCGGAAAACCAGTTCGGAACGATCATGACCGTCAAGCAGGAGATTTTCAGCCAAAAGCCTTACCCGAACTGGACGGCTGTCGGCGTCAACTGGCTTGCCGGCTTCGATTTCGAGATCAAGGTCATTGCCCGCATCCCGTAATGTCAGGTTAAATCTGCAGCGGCGGCGCTTACAGGGCGCCGCCAGCTTGCCTCTCCGTTCTTAACCCAGCCGCTCCGCATGCCACTTCAAATGGTCATCCATGAAGGTGGAGATGAAATAATAGGAGTGGTCGTAGCGCTCATGCATGCGCAGCGTCAGGCCGATATCCGTGCCCTTGACCGCTTCTTCGAACAGCCAGGGGCGCAGGCCCTTTTCAAGGAAACTATCGGCCTTGCCCTGATCGATCAGGAACTCGGGAAAACGCGCACCGTCCTCGACCAGCGCACAGGCGTCGTATTGACGCCATGCGGCCTTATCCGCGCCGAGATATTTTTCCAGCGCCGGCTCGGACCAGTCGGCCGAAGAGGGCGCCACGATCGGCGCAAAGGCGGAGCAGCTCTTGAAACGCCCGGGATTCTTCAGCGCAATGGTCATCGCGCCGTGGCCGCCCATCGAATGGCCGAAAATGCCCTGGCGGCTCATATCCGCACGGAAATGCTGGCCGATGAGGGCGGGCAGTTCTTCCGTCACATAGCTGTACATCCGATAGTGCTCGGACCAGGGCTCCTCTGTGGCATCGAGATAAAATCCGGCGCCCTTGCCCATCTGCCAGTTGGTCAGTTCATCCGGCACATCATTGCCGCGCGGACTGGTATCCGGGCAGACGACGATCAGCCCGAGTTCGGAGGCCATGCGGCGATATTCGCCCTTTTCCATGACATTGGCGTGGGTGCAGGTGAGGCCGGAAAGATACCACAGGACAGGGCAGGGCTCGTGGATCGCCTTCGGCGGCACATAAACCGCAAAGCTCATCTCAGATTTCAGGGTTTCCGATGTGTGCGAAAATACGCCCTGCATGCCGCCAAAGGCCGTATTCTGCGAAATAATGTTCATGAAGCCATTCCTTGTGAAATTTCCCGGTTCAGCCCGCAAGCGAGACGGCTGCATTGACCGCCGCCGCCACCAGAACCGTGTTGAAGAAGAAAGAAACGATGGAGTGCAGCAGCGTGACCTTGCGCATGGCGGTCGTGGTTATCCCCACATCCGACGTCTGCGCCGTCATGCCGATCACCACGGCGAAATAGAGAAAGTCGTAACCGCAGGGTTCCTTCGTGCCCGGAAAATCCATGCCGCCGCGATGCTGGCGTTTGCCGTCCACCATGGCGGGCCGCCAGTAAAGATGGGCGTAGTGCAGGGCGGTCATGGTGTGGATGGTCAGCCAGCCGAAGATCACCGAGGCGAAGGCGATGAGCAGCGTCCAGACCGTTTCGCCCGTATGGTTGAGGGCCTGAAACAGCGATACTACCGCGACTGCAACGGCAAGCAGCGTAACGGCGATGATGGCGACCGCAGGCAGGTCGTCGCTATCGGCATGGGCCTTCAGATGCTGCGCCGTCAGGCCCGACAGACGAAAGGCGATAAGGGTGAGATAGGTCAGGAAGAACAGAACGGCCGCGATCTCTATCGCCAGCGGCGGCGCAAAAACCAGCGCCAGGCCAAGGCTCGCGGCGCCGACCAAAAAGGCAATGACGAAAGGTTGATGGCGGCGATAGCCGTTGCTTTTCATATTGGCCGGGGTCATGGGCGGCACCTTTCCGTTGGCGCTGTCATTTTTTGACACGGCGGCAGAAACGGTCAAGCGTCTCCAGAAAAGCGGATCGGTCACGCGGTGAAAAAGCCGCATTATATCCCTTGCTTTCACCGGTTTCGCGCAGATGCGCACCAAGATCGCGCATCGCCGTCGCCATCCCGATATTCGACTGGTCAAAAACGCGGCCTGTCGGCCCGGTCACCAGCGCCCCCTTGGCGACGCAGCGCCCGGCCAGTGGCACGTCGGCGGTGATGACGATATCGTTCTCACCGGCATGATCGGCGATCCAGTCGTCCGCGGCGTCGAAACCGGCGGATACGATGACGTTTTTCACCATGGGATCGCGCGACGGGCGCAGACCGGAATTGGCAACAAAGGTCACTTCCAGCCCATGCCGCTCCGCCACCTTGAGAATCTCCGGCTTCACGGGGCAGGCATCGGCATCGACATAGATTTGCGGGTTTTGCGGCATGGGCACTCTTTTTGAGATAATTCCTGCCACGCTTCTAAGCGCAAACGCCGCGATTACCAAGCCCGCCATTCTTGAAATGCGGGTTCGATGCCGGGCAGGGGCGGCACTTGCGACCACCCTGAAAATCGCCTATGTTCCCTTTATGTTCTTGTCCCGAAAGGTTTCCCATGCTGGAAGAGTTCATCGTGCAGGCGAAGTCCGCCACCTATGTCGGCGGCGGCAACAAATCCGCGACGCCCACGCGCAAGGGATCGCACGATCTCGGCTATCAGAGCGGCGACTGGCACTATCTCGACAGCTATTTCGGGGGAACCGATTTCATCGGCCAGGAGGTCGTCTGGCATGAGGGAACGGCGGTGTGGGCGATGAGTTATTACGGCCGCATCCTCCGGCCCGACATGATCGACGGCGCCACGGCTGGCATGGTCATTCAGCGATCGCTTTCCACGCTCTATCGTGAGGGTCGGTTCCTTGGCGGCTTCACCCACCCGGTGGAAAATCTGGTCTATGTCGATACGAATGAGGGTGAATTCCGGTCCTTCACCGGCATCGAGCGCATTTACCGGGGCCATGTCGAGACGTACCGGCTTGACTATCATGGCGGGATCATAAAGCCATAGCGCGCAGGAAATGCCATGGACGGGATTTGCGATGGCAAATGGCGACGCTCAATTTTTCAAGGCGACACTCTATTTCGACTGCGAACCCACCATCTCCGATTTGACGCTGACAGAAGCGTGGGGCGAGGAGGGATATGAATGTGAGCGGCTGGGCGAAAAGGGCGTGTTTGACGGCCTGCGCGGTTCGACCAGGGTTTTTGTCGGCACTCCCGAGCCGGTCTCAGCGGCGCCGGTTGCGCCGGCCCACTATCCGGCAGTCGCAGAGGCGAGGGTCGACTGGTCAAAGACCTTTTGCATCGATGCCAAAGCGGCATATGACGATTTCAGCCGCGCGACACATCAGTGCGAGTTCAGATTCCTGATCATAGCGGATGAGGACGATCCTGAAATCGCCCATAACGAGATCGCCTCAGCCCTGCTCGGCATTCATCAGGTCGCTCCCATGCTGGCCGTTGCATTGCATTATCTCGACATGATCGTCGGCCGCGCCAATCTCGATGACTATCTGAACTATGCAAACAGCCATCTGGACCAACCGCAGCAAATGGCGGCGATGCTGGCCTTCGGAACCTTCGTGATGGAGGAGGGGGAAAAGATCAGGGCCTGGACGACGGGTCTGGAACATTTCGGCCAGACGAATCTGCTTTTCGAAACCCCGGCCGGAGATGCGACGGAAGCGCTCCTCACCCTATTCGGCCTCGGGCATCTCGTCGTCAACGGGCGACGCTTCGCCGCCGGCGAAGCCATAACATCTTTAGACCTTCTTGCGCGTTTCACGCCCGCCGAACTCGATGCCCGGCCAATGCTGCGCGTTGTCAGGCAGGAAGCCGGCTAGAGCGCGCGGTCATACCTAAGGACGATGGGACGATGATGTTTCATCGCCCCATCAAAGGCTTCAAATCAGCCGGGCTGCTTGGTCTTGCGCAGATACGGAAGAACCGTGTCGTAAGAACCGAAACGGGCAATCGCATCCTCGTTGGAAACGGCGGCGGTGATGATGACATCCTCGCCCTGCTTCCAGTTGGCCGGGGTTGCCACCTGGTGTTTGGAGGTGAGCTGGATGGAATCGATGGCGCGAAGAATTTCCTCGAAGTTGCGGCCGGTGGTCATCGGGTAGGTGAGGACCAGCTTGATCTTCTTGTCGGGACCGATGACGAAGACGGAGCGCACGGTGGCGTTGTCGGCAGGCGTGCGGCCTTCGGAGCTGTCGCCAGCGCCGGCGGGCAGCATGTCGTAGAGCTTGGCGACCTTCAGGTCCTTGTCGCCGATCAGCGGATAATCGACGTTGAAACCGGTCGCGGTGCGAATATCGTTCTTCCATTTTTCATGGCTTTCGACGGGATCGACCGAAATCCCGATGATCTTGACGCCACGCTTTTCGAATTCCGGCTGCAGGCCGCCCATCGCGCCGAGTTCCGTCGTGCAGACCGGCGTGAAGTTTTTCGGATGCGAAAACAGGACGGCCCAGCCGTCGCCGATCCAGTCGTGAAAGCTCACCAGACCATGGGTGGTCTCGGCCGTGAAGTCGGGTGCTATGTCGTTGATACGCAGGCTCATCTGATGTTTTCTCCCTAATGATTTGAACTAAAAACTGATGGTTCTCGGCAATCCGTGTCCGGCGCTGGAGCTTAGAGTTTTTGCGTGAAATGGCCAGCCCTTTCATCGGGCTTAGGCGGTATTTGCTTCAGCCCCACAGAGATTTGATAACCCTGATTTTCCCTGTTTGTCGCGGTTTCACGATATCGGCCCGGTTGATTGTTTCAGGAGGACATGATTATTCCAGAGACGATCGGGGGGCCATCATGACGACTTCTTCTGCGCCTGCTTCTGCAACGGTCCGGGCACGCATTCCAGCGACGGTCTGGGTGCTGGGCATTGTTAGCCTTCTGATGGATATTTCTTCGGAAATGGTGCAGACGCTGCTGCCCTATTATCTCGTTTCCGGCCTCGGCGCTTCCGCGGTCACTGTCGGTTTCATCGAGGGCATGTCGGTTGCCATCGCCACCACAACCAAGCTGTTTTCCGGGATTATCGCGGACTGGACGAGGCGGCGGAAAATGCTCGCCGTGCTTGGATACGGTCTTGGCGCAATCTCGAAACTCGCTTTTCCCTTCGCCACCTCGCTCGGCTGGATCGTCGCCGCCAAGGCGGTGGACCGGGTCGGCAAGGGCATTCGCGGAACGCCGCGCGACGCCCTTATTGCCGATGTGACGCCGCCCGAAATTCGTGGCGCCGCATTCGGGCTCAGAAAGTCGCTCGATACGGTTGGCGGCTTCATCGGACCGCTGGCGGCCATCGGGCTGATGTTCGCGCTCAGCGAAAATGTACTCGCCATCTTCTGGATCGCCGTCATTCCCGCTTTCCTTGCGGTGTTCATTCTCATCGCCGGTGTGAAGGAACCGGATGCGCCCGCAAGACCAAAAGCCGAAAAGCCATTCCGGCTCGCCGATTTTGCGAAACTCAATCAGGCGGTCTGGATCGTCATCATCGCGGCGTCACTCCTGACCTTCGCGCGTTTCAGCGAAGCATTCCTGCTGCTGAAATCCGAAGAGGCGGGTTTCCGGCCGGCATGGATACCGATCACGATGGTCATCATGCATGTCGTCTATGGCCTGACTGCCTATCCCGCCGGCCGGCTTTCGGACAGGATCGGCCGCGCGGGAATTATCGCGGCGAGCGTGGCCGTGCTGGCGGCCTCTTATCTGACGCTCGCTTTTGCCAATTCCATTCCGCTGTTCCTGTTCGGCATTCTTCTGTGGGGGCTGCATATGGGCCTGTCGCAGGGGCTGCTCGCGGCCCTGATTGCGGAAACGGCGCCGCCACACCTCAAGGGAACGGCCTTCGGCGTTTTCAATCTGATGACAGGTCTGGCGGTGCTGGTGGGCAATGTCATCGCGGGCTTGCTGTGGGACATCCATGGTTCCTTCGGCACGTTCCTCGCGGGCGCCGCACTGTCTTTTACCGCCTTGCCGGTGTTGATCTGGGTGTCCCGTCGAAAGCGCACCGCCGCCTGAGCCTGTGCCGAAAACACGACGACGTTGTTTTCACTCATCCCAACGCATAGTGTGACTCAACGTCAGGCGACAGCATTCCGGGGGCGGGGAGTGATGGAGAACAGTAATGACAGTCACCATTACCGCTTTTGAACGTTCGCCCGATGGCGGCAAGGGTCTCGCCCGCGACATGCGCGTCCGCTGGGCACTCGAAGAAGTGGGCCAGCCCTATGACGTCCGCCTCCTTTCCTTCAAGGCGATGCGGGAACCGGCGCATCTCGCGCTTCAACCCTTCGGGCAGATCCCGACCTATGAGGAGGGCGATCTCGTCCTGTTCGAATCCGGTGCGATCATATTCCATATAGCCGAGCGCCATGCCGGCCTGTTGCCGCAGGATGCGAATGCGCGGGCGCGCGCGCTCATGTGGATGTTCGCCGCGCTCAGCACCATGGAACCGCCCATTGTCGAGCATTTTGTCACCGGCTTTCTTGAAAGGGACAAAAGCTGGCACGGCGAACGCCTGCAGATCGTACATGAACGTATTCGCAAGCGGCTCGGCGAATTGTCCAGTCGACTGGGGAAGGCCGAGTGGCTCGACGGCGCATTCAGCGCCGGTGATCTGTTGATGATATCGGTGCTGCAACGGATAAAAAGTTCGGGCATTCTCGATGAATACGCTAATCTCGCGGCCTATGTCGCCCGCGGTGAGGAGCGTCCCGCCTATAAACGCGCCTTTGCCGATCAGTTGGCGATTTTCAAAGCCGCATCGAGCGGCTGAACCACCTCAAGCTGAGGGACGCTCGCTGCGGACTGCCGGCGATCAGGCCGAGGTGCTGACGCGATAGGCCATTCCGAGCGACCTCGGCGCGGTCTCCCTGAAGCCGAATTTTTCGTATAGCCTGTTTGCCGGCACATCGGCAATCAGGCTGACATAGGCCGAAGCGGGAAATTCGCTCTTCACATGGCTCATCAGCGCCTCCATGACTGCCTTGCCCAGGCCCCGGCCCTGATGGGCGGGATCGACGGCAATGTCCACGACCTGAAAAAAGCAGCCGCCATCGCCGATCAGCCGGCCCATGCCGATGGCGGACCCTGCATGCAGAACCAGCACGGAGAAGACCGTGCCCCGCAAACCCTTCTCCGCCGCTTCCCGTGAGAAGGGGCTTAGCCCGGCCACGGCGCGAAGGCGCAGATAGTCTTCGACAGACGGAGTTCTCGCGACAATGGAATAGTCGGGGGAATAATCGGGTTGGTTCATTCGACTCTCCTCTTGGCCGCGCTCTGAAAGCGCCGCCCAATATGTGGAGAAGAGTTCTACAGGAGCTTTACCGATTCTGAGGCGCAATTTTCAGCGCCTGAAGATCGTGCTGCGCGCGGACGCCCATGAAGGCGACCGTTTGTGTCTGTTAGCGGCGGCCTTCCACGGCGGAACGGATATGCGAGCGGCTGACGCCGATATCGGAAAGGCTTCTGTCATCGAGCGCGCTCAGTTCGGCCACGGCGCGACGGTTGCGGAAATAGTTTCGAACGGTTTCGTGAAGTTTCATTTTCATGGTTTCCAGTGATGAAGTTGCATAAAATATGCCCATTCTGACGCGAAAAATACAGGCATTTGCCTGCATGGAAGACATGCAAAAATCGAAACCCGACGTCTGGATAGGGGGAAACAACTGCCGGCATAAGGAAACGCTATAGCGGCAGAAAGGACTTGTGTTGGCAAAATATCCGGCGATGAACCTACTCTGCCTGAAAGATTAGCATGACGTTGATCGACAAGAACCGCAAAAGCGGCAAAAGCTCGCCCGGCCAAAGCCGGAACAGATAAATCCGAAAAGGAGTGGGAACATGAAAAACGGTATTACTCGCAGACTTCTACTGGTTTCCGCAGCGGTCGCTCCGATCCTGAGCCTGTCACCGGCGCTCTCCGCCGCAGCTTATGCGGCCGACACGATAAGGCTCGGCCTCGTCGCGCCGATGAGCGGCCCGAATGCGCGCTACGGCGCTTTCTCCATGCATGGCGCGGAACTCGCGGTAAAGGACATCAACGCGGCCGGCGGCATCAACGGCCAGCAGATCGAACTTTTCAACGCCGATAGCCAGGGCACTCCGGTCGAAGGCGTTTCGGCCACCCGCCGCCTGATCGATCAGGATGAGGTGGATTTCGTCATCGGCGACGTTTCCAGCTCCGTGACGCTTGCGATGCAGCCTGTCGCCGAGGATGCCGAGGTTCTGCTGCTGAACGCGGCGTCCTCCAACCCGAAGATCACCTATCAGGCGGGTGTCGGCGGTTTCAAATGGACATTCCGCAATTATCCGACGGATGAGAACCGCGCGCTCGTCGTGGCTAAATACGCCGCCGAACAGCGAGGTTTCA
The DNA here is from genome assembly GCF_027157905.1 of Agrobacterium sp. LMR679. Classification (NCBI taxonomy): domain Bacteria; kingdom Pseudomonadati; phylum Pseudomonadota; class Alphaproteobacteria; order Hyphomicrobiales; family Rhizobiaceae; genus Agrobacterium; species Agrobacterium sp. LMR679. Next base: position 2,545,040 of record NZ_JAPVOJ010000002.1, read on the forward strand.
CGAAGTTCGCCGTCCTGTCGGTCGATAGCGACTACGGCCGCTCCGCCATCACCTTCACCAAGAAATATCTGCCGGACTTCAAGGGCGAAATTCTCAGCGAGGATTATTACAAGGAAGGCGAGGTCGACTTCCGCAGCGTGCTGGCGAAGATCCGCGATAACGGCGCGCAGGCGATCATCATGTATGGTCTGGCCGATACCACGCCAATCGTTGCCCGCCAGATGCTGGAACTCGGGCTTGCCGGCAAGGTCGTGCTGATCGGCAACGGAGAATTCAACACCGAAAAGACGATCAAATCCGCGCCGAAAGCCATGGAAGGTGCTGTTGAGGCCGCTGCCTGGCTGCCGCAGTTCGATAGTCCCGCCAGCAAAGCCTTCGTCGAGAAATTCACCGCGACATACAAGGAAGCGCCGAACAATCACGCCTATGTGCATTGGGATACCGTCAACCTGCTCGCCCACGCGATCAAGGAAGCCGGAAGCGCCGACCGCAACGCCGTCCGCGAAGCGCTCTCCAAGATCAAGTACAAGAGCCCGGTCGGCGAAGTGACCTTCGACGATCACAATCAGGCGCGCCTTCCGATGATCCTTCTCCAGATCGAGAACGGCAAGCCCAGCATCAAGGGCGCTTATACGGCGGAAATCCAGTACCCTGCGAACTGACAGACCGGGAGGGGTACAGCCATGTTCTCGACAATTCTCGAGCAAGTCGTAAACGGGATCGTCACCGGTTCCGTCTACGCGATCGTCGCCGTCGGCATGACCATGATTTTCGGGGTGCTGAGAGCCATCAACTTCGCTCATGGCGAATATTACATGCTCGGGACCTTCGGGGCGTGGTTCGCCATCGATTATCTCGGCCTTTCCTATGAGGCTTCGATCGTCGTCGGCGTGCTTTCGACCGTGGTCGTGGCCTATGTGGTCGGCCAGCTGGTGATGCGCAGAATGGTGGGAGCGCCGGCGGAGTCCGGCGTTCTCGCCACCCTCGGCATCGCGCTGATCCTGCAGAACACGATCATTTTCGTCTTCGGCGGCGGCTACAAGTTTTTCGCCGGCGGTTATATCGAGCCGATTTCCATTCTCGGCTTCACGCTGGCGCAGCAGCGCGTGCTCATCCTCGTCGTCTGCCTCATCGTCTTCGTCGGTCTGGAACTGATGGTCACCTATAGCCGTCTCGGCATGGCGATGCGGGCGGTCTCGCAGAATGTCGAATGCTGTGGCGTAGTCGGCATCGATGTCTCGCAGGTCGTGTTGCGTACCTTCATCCTGGGCGCCGCGCTCGCCGCACTTTCGGGCGTGCTGACCGCGCCGGTCAATGTCAGCGTCTATGGCGGCATGGGGGAACTCATCACCTTCAAGACCCTGCCGATCATCATCATGGGCGGTCTTGGCAATGTGCGCGGCACCTTCTTCGCGGCCATGATCCTCGGCATCGCCGAAAGCCTCGTCGCCACCTATGTCGGGCTGCAATTCCGCGACACGGTGGGCTTCGCAACGCTGATCCTGATGCTGATGTGGCGTCCGCACGGCCTGTTTTCGACGCAGGCGCGCTTCTAGAGCATTTCCAGGAAAAGTGGACCCGGTTTTCCGTCCGGAAATGCGGAAAAATAAAGAGTTAGAGCGCTTTGGCGATTCGAAGAAAAGCCAAAACGCTCTGGAAGCCGCGCCCGCCGAATTTACTCGAATTTTGAGGACTAGACATGTCTCTCACAGACACCGTTCCCCAGGCACGCCGCCGCGATCTGCGCATTCCGCTCGCCGCCGTCCTGATTGTCGTCGCGCTGGCCGCGCCCTTCATCGGCACGCGTTACGTCACCCATTCGCTCATCATCGCGCTCATCTTCATGCTGCCGGCGCATGGCCTCAACCTGCTTGTCGGCTATACCGGTCTGTTATCGCTGGCGCAGGCGGCTTTCTTCGGCATTGGCGCCTATACAGCCGGCCTGCTGGCGGTTCACTATGAAACGCCGTTTTATGTGAACCTCATTGCCGCCGGCCTTGTCTCCGGCGCGCTCGCCCTGCCGCTCGGCATTCCGGCTTTGCGTCTTCGCTCGACTTCTTTCGTCATGTGTACGCTCGGTTTCGTCATCATCGGCCAGGCAATCGCCAAGAACTGGATTTCGCTGACCCGTGGCGACATGGGCCTCTCCGGCATCCCGAAACCCTATTTCGAGCTTGGCCCGCTCTCCTTCACGGTCAGCGGAACCACCAGTTTCTATTATCTGGCTCTCGCCATCTGCGTGCTGGGAACGCTTGCCGCATGGGCAATCGTCCGCTCGCCAGCGGGCCGCAACATGGTCGCCATTCGCGAAAACGAAACGCTGGCGGAGTCTCTCGGCGTTCCGACCTGGCGTTACAAGCTGATCGTTTTCATGCTGAGCGCGGTCTTTGCCGGGGTAGGGGGCAGCCTCTATGCCCATTATCTCACGGTGGTCAGCCCGCTGACCTTCCAGATGTATTATTCCACGACGATGCTCATCATCGTCCTCGGCGGTGGTGCTGGCATGATTTCCGGAACCGTCTTCGGCAGCCTGCTTTTCGTCGGACTGACCGAGGCGCTGCGTGTGGCTCCTGAAGTGCGGATGATCGCCTATGGTTTCTGCCTTCTCGTTCTCGTCTTCTGGTTCAAGAAGGGTTTCGCTCCCTTGATCAATCGATTCTGGAACGCGATCGGAGGCTCGAAATGACGGCTCATCTTCCCATCCTCGAGATAAAGAACCTCAGCAAGTCCTATGGTGCGGTGAAGGCGGTCAACGATGTCAGCATGCACATCAATCGCGGCGAAATCGCCGGGCTGATCGGGCCCAACGGTTCCGGAAAATCCACCTTCTTCGATTGCAGCACCGGGCTTGCCCGGCCGGATACCGGCAAGGTGATCCTGGACGGGCAGGACATCACCGGCTGGTCGCTCAACCGCATCGCCCGCGAAGGCCGCATGCTGCGCTCGTTCCAGAAGACGGTCACCTTCAAGGCGCTCGATGTGGAGGAGAACCTCATCATCGCCGGCCAGATGTTCACCTTTCCCTCGCTCCTGTCGACATTCGGCCTCGGCGGCATGTCGCGTCGCCGCGTGGCCGGGTTGAGAGAGCGGGCGCGCGAGCTGATCAAAATGGCGGGGCTGTGGGACGTTCGCCACCAGCCCGCCGGCAACCTCTCCGGCGGCCAGCAGAAACTCATTCAGTTCGCTTCCATGCTGATGCCGGAACCGAAGCTCATCCTGCTCGACGAGCCGATGGCGGGCATCAACCCGAAGATCATCGAGCGCGTGGTGGAGACGATCCAATATGCGAATAAATCGCTCGGCGTGAGCTTCCTCGTCATCGAACATAATATCGATGTCGTCACCAGCATCTGCCAGCGTGTCGTCGTGCTCGATCAGGGAACGAAACTGGTCGAGGGACTGCCGCATGACATCATTCAGGACCAGCGTGTGAGGGAGGCCTATCTTGGCGGCTGACAGCAATCTTTCCATCAAGGGCCTGCGCGCGGGTTACGGCAATCTCGATATCCTGAACGGCGTCGATCTGGATGTGCCGGCCGGGCAGTTCGTGGCCCTCATGGGGCCGAACGGTGCGGGCAAATCCACCCTGCTCAAGACGCTCTATGGCATGACGACCATCAAGGAAGGCGGCATCGACTGGCGCGGCAGGAACATCGCCGGATTATCGTCGCGCGCCATTCTGGGCGAGGGCATATCCTTCGTGCCGCAGGGCCGTTGCAATTTCCCGGTCATGACCGTCGATGAAAACTTGCAAATGGCCGCCTATACCATTCGCGATGCGAAAGTGAAGGCGGACCGGGATTATGTCTACGACCTTTTCCCGATCCTGAAAACGCGGCGCTCGACGCTCGCGGGCAATATGTCGGGCGGCGAGCAGCAATTGCTCGAAGTGGCGATGGCGGTTCTGCAGCGGCCGAAGGTGCTACTGGTGGATGAGCCCTCGGTTGGCCTGTCGCCGGCCGCAATCGGCATCGTGTTCGATGAACTCCTGCGCCTGCATGCGAATGGCATGACCATCCTGCTGGTCGAGCAGAACACCAAAAAGGCCATGGAGGTGGCTGAGCGCGCCGTCATTCTCCGTCTCGGCAAGGTGATCTGGGACGGCACGCCGGCGGAGATCACCCATGACGAACTTGGCGAATTGTTCCTGACCGGAAAGATGCGCGGCGAACTCGAAGCCGCGCACTGACTGGTCCAAAGCTTTAGATTGAGACGAGGAAAGACCATGAGCACTTTCGTGCCAGCATCACGCGTGTCGAGAATAAAGGTATCGCCGAGCACGGCGGCGGCGGCCCGCGCCCGCGAATTGAAGGCCGCCGGCCGCGATATCGCCGACCTGACTGTGGGCGAGCCGGATTTCGATACGCCGGAAGGCGTCAAGGCCGCGGCGCATGCCGCCATCGACCGGGGCGAGACCAAATACACCGCTGTCAACGGCACGCCGGCGCTGCGCAAGGCGATCATCGGCGACTTCCAGAAACGTCTCGGCATCGCCTATGGCGATAGCGAAATCTGCGTCGGCGGCGGCGCCAAGCAGATCCTGTTTCTGGCGCTGATGGCAAGCGTGGAAAATGATGCGGAAGTGATTATTCCGGCTCCCTACTGGGTGTCTTATCCCGATATGGTCATCGCCAATGACGGCACGCCCGTCATCGTCGCATGCCCGGAGGAAACCGGGTTCAAACTGACGGCTGAAGCGCTGGAAGCGGCGATCACCCCGAAAACTCTGTGGCTGATCCTCAACGCCCCCTCGAACCCAACGGGTGCTGCCTATAGCGAAGCGGAGCTGAAGGCGCTGGGCGACGTATTGCTGCGCCATCCGCATGTCATGGTCCTTTCCGACGATATTTACGATCAGGTCTGGTTCAGGGACGAGCCGATGAAAACCCTCGTTGCCGTCGTTCCGGAACTGAAGGACCGCGTGCTTCTGACCAACGGCGTTTCAAAATCCTATGCCATGACGGGATGGCGGATCGGCTATGGGGCAGGGCCGGCAGCACTCGTCGCCGCCATCAACAAGTTGCAATCGCAAATGTCATCGTGCCCGTCCTCGGTCAGCCAGGCCGCCGCCGCCCATGCGCTTTCCGGCGACCAGACATTCGTGACGGAAAGTGTTGCGGTCTATAAACAGCGGCGAGACTACGCCTGCGCGCGTCTGAACGCGATCCCCGGCCTTTCCTGCATCGTTCCGGATGGGGCCTTTTACCTTTATCCGAGCTGCGCTGGCGTAATCGGCAAGAGGACGACGGAAGGCAAGTTGATCGAAAACGATCTCGACTTTGTCCTCTACCTTCTCGACAGCGTCGGCGTGGCGGCTCTTCAGGGCGCTGCCTATGGCCTCTCGCCCTATTTCCGCATTTCCTTCGCCACCTCCATGGAGGTGCTGGAGGATGCATGCGACCGCATCGAACGGGCGGTGGCTGCGCTAAGGTAGGGCAAATCGGACCCATAAACAGGCGCGCCTTTACAACGGTTCGTGACGCTTTTCACCTCCCGTCATTCCGGCCTTGAGCCGGAATCCAGCCAGCCCAAGTCCTTGGGCTGAAAAGACTCATCCCGCCGCGCAGACGCGCGTCGACTGGATTCCGCCTCGGGGCCGGAATGACGGAGGTGGGGATGTACGCGCAAAGCTGTGTCGTGCACCTGCACATATACCGAAGAACACCTATCCCATTGAAATTACGCACCCTCCTAGCAGAAATCCATTCCTGTTTCCGCATCAATGCGCTAGGATTTCTCCAAAAAGTGGGGACCGATGAGCGTCGATTTCAAAAAACTCAAGAGCTTCGTCAAGATCGTTGATACCGGCAGCGTTTCGCGTGCCGCCGGCATTCTTCGCGTAGCGCAGCCGGCGCTGTCGCAGCAGATCGCATCGCTGGAACAGCACTTCAAACATCAGCTGCTTTTGCGCAGCAATGTCGGCATCGCACCGACCGAGGCCGGGCTGATCCTCTATCGCCATGCGCAGATCATGCTGAAGCAGATCGAGCAGGCGCAGACCGATATCGACCGCTCGGCCCGCTCGGTCTCCGGCCGGGTTTCCATCGGGCTCGCCACCTATTCCTCGTCCAGCGCGCTGTCGCTGCCGCTCATCAAGGAGATGAGGGCGCGGTTTCCCGCCATTACGGTCCATATCAACGACAGTTTCGGCCATATCCTCAGCGAGCTGATCATGACCGGCAAGATGGACATGGCGCTGATCTACACCTCCGATCCCATCAAGGGCGTGACGCTGGAACCGCTGTTCCGGGAGGAGATGTTCCTCGTCTCGCCGGCCGATATGAAGCTGCCGACCGAACCCGGTCAGCCGCTTCCGCTCTCGGCACTCGATGGCCACGCGATGCTGCTGCCAAGCAAGTCGCATTTCCTTCGCCGGCTCATCGATGAAGGGCTTGCCCGGGCGCGGGCGCGGCCTGAAGTCATTTCAGAGCTGGAATCCGTGCCAGCGCTCGGGGCGGCGGTACTGGACGGCCTTGGCTCGACGATCCTGCCAGCCTCCGTTGTTCTGGAAACCCCGAGCTTCAGCGGCGCGCAGCTGCATCCGCTCACTACCCCCGTCATCGACGCCACGGTTTCGCTTTGCGTGTCCGATCATATGCCGCTTTCCGAGCCGGCGCTGGCGGCGCGCTCCGTGCTTCTAGAGATCGTCACAAAGCTCAAGAGCGGCCACCACCCCGGCATTCGCGCCATCTGAACTCGCTATAAGCAAACCCTATGGCGGCAGACCGAGGTTGTGTTGGTAAAGGCCGGCTGAAGGCTTCAATTTTCCCTCAGTGAACGGACCCAAATCGTGGGTCCAAAAGGCAGCCGGAGAGGCTGCATGGTCGCTCGAGGGAACAATGGCAAAACTGGCTTTCGATACTGGCGGTACCTTTACCGATTTCGCGCTTCTGGACGACAGCGGCGATCTTCACCTCCATAAAGTCCTGAGCACGCCGAAGAATCCGGCCGAGGCCGTTGTGCAGGGCGTATCGGAACTGCTCGAAAAACATGGCGATGCGATTGCGATCGAGAACCTGCAAGTGCTCGGCGCAACCACCGTCGTCACCAATGCCGTGCTGGAGCGTAAAGGCGTGGAGACCGGTTTCGTCACCACCGACGGTTTTCAGGACATGCTGCGCATCCGCAACGAGGGGCGTTACGATCTCTATGATCTGAACATCAAATATCCCGATCCGCTGGTCACCCGCGCCAACAGTTTTGGCGCCGAAGAACGCATCGCCGCCGATGGCGAGGTGATGACGGAACTGAAGGAAGAGACCGTCCGCAAGATTGCCGGACGTCTGAAGGAAAAGGGCATCCGCTCGGTGGCGGTCTGCCTGCTACACGCTTACAAATATCCGCAGCACGAGCAGCGCGTCGCCGCCCTTCTGCGCGAGGAAGACCCGGATATCTTCGTGTCCTTGTCTTCCGAAGTTTGCCCGGAAATGCGTGAATTCGACCGCGCTTCGACAACGGTGGTCAATGCCTATACCCGCCCGCAAATGTCCGGCCACGTCGCCCATCTGCAACGGGAATTCGCCGACAGGGGCATCGACCGGCAGGTGCTCTGGATGACCTCTTCGGGCGGGCTTGTCCCGAGCCGTCGCGCCGCCGAACTTCCCGTTCGCCTGATCGAATCCGGCCCCGCAGCAGGTGCTGTCGCCGCCGCCGAATTCGGCCGCACGGCGGGCGAAGCGAGCGTGCTTTCCTTCGACATGGGCGGCACCACCGCCAAGCTCTGCCTCATTCCCGATGGCGAACCGAATGTCGGCACCGATCTTGAAGTCGCGCATTACCAGCGCTTCCGCAAGGGCTCCGGTTTCCCTCTGAAAATCCAGTCGATCCAGATGATCGAGATCGGCGCTGGCGGCGGTTCCATCGCCGCGAAGAACCCGCTCGGTCTTCTCGATGTCGGCCCGCATTCCGCCGGCGCCATGCCGGGTCCGGCCGCCTATCAGCGCGGCGGAACAGAACCCACGGTGACCGACGCCGATATTCTGCTCGGTTATATGGGAACGGAATCCTTCGTCGGCGGCTCATTCAAGGTGTCCAAGGACGCCGCGCAGCAGGCGATGTCGAAACTGGCCGCTTCGCTCGATGTGTCGGTCGAGCGTTGTGCCTGGGGCATCCACGATCTCGTCAACGAATCCATGAGCAAGGCCGCCGCCATGCACGCGACCGATCTCGGCGTCGATCCGCGCTCGCTGCCGATGGTCGCTTTCGGTGGAGCCGGCCCGGTCCACGCCTACGGCATCGCCCGCAAGCTCGGCATTTCGCGCATCATCTGCCCGACCGGCGCGGGCGTCAGCTCCGCCATCGGCCTGCTGATCGCTCCAGTCGCCGTCGATCTCTCCGCAAGCCATCCGATGGCGCTCGACGCCTGGGATATCGATGCGATGAACCGCCTGCTCGACGATCTTTCCGCTCAGGGCGCGGAAGTGGTTTCTGCCGCCGGCGTTCCGAAGGAGACGATCACCAATCGTTATACCGTGGATATGCGCCATGTGGGGCAGGGACACGAAATCACGGTGGTCCTTCCTGACCGCAACCTGCCGAAGGACCTCTTCCTCGAAGAATTGCGCGGCAGTTTCTTCAAGCTCTACCGCGAATTGTTCGGCCGCACGGTGGCCGCACCGCTGGAAGTCATCACCTGGCGTCTGCGCGCCAGCGGCGAAAAGGATCAGGTCACCAGGCCGCATGAGACCGTCGTTGCCGAAGCCCGAAAGGGCAGCCGGCAGGTCTATTTTCAGGAGGCGGGCGGTTATGTCGAAACCTCGGTTTACGACCATTACAAGCTGCCGGTCGGCCACGAGGTGAAGGGGCCTGCCATTGTGGAGCAGCGTGAATCGACGGCCGTTGTCGGGCCGAGTGGCGCCTTCCATGTCGACGCCCACGGCAATCTCGTGATCAATATTCTCTAAGGGGCAGTCAGATGTCGAAACCCGCAACCGATTTCAACGATCCGATCAACCTTCAGGTCATGTGGAACCGCCTGATCTTCATCGCGGATCAGGCCGATAACGTGCTCGGCAAGACGGCGTTTTCGCCGATCGTGCGTGAGAACCATGATTACGTAACGGTACTTCTCGACAGTAAGGGCAGGGCGCTGGCGCAATGCACCTGGTCGATCCCGGTTTTCATAACCTCGCTGCCCGCAGCGGCGCAGAAATATTTCCTGCCGAAGTTTCCAGTCGGGATGCTGGAAGAGGGCGATGTTCTCGCCACCAACGACCCCGAAATCGGAACCGGCCATCTGCCTGACGTGACGATGATCACGCCGATCTTCAAGAACGGCAAGGTTGTCGCCTATGCGGGATCCATCGCCCATCTTCCCGATATTGGCGGTGCGCCGCTGCATTCGGAAGCCAGCGACATTTTCGCGGAAGGCATCCGTTTCCCCATCGTCAAGCTGCTCAAGGCCGGCGTTCCGAACGAGGACGTGTTCGATATCATCGCCGCCTCCGTCCGCCTTCCCACGGAAGTCCGCGGCGATCTGGAATCGATGATCGCCGCCAACAATGTCATGGGCCGCGAACTCGTCAAATTCCTCGATGAATACGGGCTGGACGATGTCGACGGGTTGGCGAACGCCATCCACACCCGCTCGGAGGCGCAGACGCGCAAGGCGATCCGCGAATGGCCGAACGGCACCTATTCCGCCGAAGTGCTGCTTGATGGTTACGACGTCGACGTCAAACTCAAAGCCTCGGTGATCGTCAGGGACGATTCCATCCATGTGGATTATACCGGCACGTCGGATCAGGTCCTGCACTCGATCAACTGCCGTACGAACTACCGTTACGCCCATTCTGTCTACGCATTGAAATGCCTGCTCGATGCCGAAACGCCCAATAATGAGGGCTGCATCGTCCCGATCACGGATGAAGCGCCTCTCGGCTGCATTCTCAATCCGCAGGAATGGACGGCAGGCAATTCGCGCAACCTCATCGGCCACGTCATTCCCTCGCTCATCTTCAAGGCGCTGGAAGGTATCGTGCCGGAAAAGGTGCTAGGCGATAGCGGCGGCGCGCCGATCTGGGCTGCCAATTGTGTGGGCCAGCGCAATGATGGAAGCCAATATGCCTCCGTGCAGAATTTCCATGGCGGGCAGGGCGCACGCGCCGAATTCGACGGGCTGGATACGCTGAGCTTCCCCTCCAACTGCAAGGTCACGGCTATCGAAATGTTCGAGGTCGCCGTTCCGGTCCTGACGGAACGCAAGGAACTCATTGCCGATTCCGGTGGCGCCGGCAAACATCGCGGCGGCCTTGGCCAGCGCGTCGTTCTGCGCAATCTCGGCAAAAACCCGATGAACATCTATCTGGCATCGGAACGCGTCCGCCATCCCTGCTTCGGTGTGGTGGAAGGCCAGAGCGGGTCCGCCGGCAAGGTGATGAAACAGGGCAGGTCGCATTTCCCCAAGGGCAAGGTGGTTCTTCAGACCGGCGAACGTCTCGAAGTCCAGACACCCGGCGGTGGCGGCTGGGGCAGGGCCAGCGAGCGTTCGCGCGCGCTGATCGAACAGGATATTTCCGAAGGTCTGGTAACCGCGAAGGCGGCGAAAGAAATCTTCGGCTATTCTGGCGCCATCGCTGCCGCAGCCGAATAGGAGATGAGAATGGGACTGCTGAACGGAAAAATTGCGCTGGTAACCGGCGCCGGTTCAGGCATCGGCCGCGAAACCGCAATTCTGCTGGCGAAAGAAGGGGCGACTGTCGTTCTGACCGGCCGCCGCCTCGATCCGCTGCGCGAGGTCGCGGAACTGATCGAGAAGAAAAAGGGCAAGGCGATTGCCCGCACGCTCGATATCGCCTCGCGCGAGGCGATCTTCGACACGGTCAAGTCTATCGGCGAGGCCGTCGGTCCCATCGATATTCTGGTGAACAATGCCGGTTCCGCCAGCAAGGTGCTCAACGCCCGCTTCATTGGCGAGGAGGAGTGGAACGCCACCATCAATGTCAATCTGACGGCCGTGTTCAACCTGACGCAGGCGGTGCTGCCGGAGATGATCGCAAAGGGTGAGGGGACCATCATCACCGTCTCCTCCCTCGCAGCCCTCAATCCCAATCTTCTGGGCGGCGTGGCCTATGGTGCGGCGAAGGCGGGTGTGAAGAACTTCATGACCTTCCTGCACAATACCTATCGCAACCAGGGTATCCGGGCGACGACCATTCTGCCGGGCGAGACGGATACGCCGATCATGAACAACCGCGCGCGTCCGCCTCTCAAGGAAGAACGCGCCGTGATGATGGATCCGCATGACGTGGCCCGCGCCATCCTGCTTTGCGCCAGCCTGAACAAAAGCGCAGTCATTCCGGAACTGCACATCTGCCCGACCCATATGCGTGACACATCGAAGGATATCGAAGTCGCGCGCTGGGTGGGCGCGCCGGACGACACGCCGGATATGCCGAAAAAGAACTAGGGAGAGACGTCCATGAATGGAGCAAAGCTGCGCGCCCGTCTTGCGGCGGGTGAGGCTATCAGCATGTTCACCCCGCACCATACGTCGTCGGGCCTTTCCGCCCGGCTGGTGGAGCTGGGCGCGGACGCGGTCTTCCTCGATTGCGAGCACGGCACATGGAGTTTCGAGGATGTGCGGGCGACCGGGCAGGTGGTACGCTCCGTTGGTGGTGCTGCCATCGTGCGACCGCATTCGCACGAGCGGCCGCTTGTCATTCGCTATCTGAATGCCGGCGCGGACGGGATCATGGTGCCCATGGTCGGCAATGCTGACGAGGCCCGCGCGATTGTCGATGCGGTGCGTTACGCCTTGCCGTCCGATTATGAAAAGCGGCTGGTCATCGCCATGATCGAGACCGTCGATGCGATCGATGCTCTGGACGAGATGCTGACGGTGGAGGGCATCGACGTCTTCTTCATCGGCCCCGGCGATCTTTCGCAGGACATGGGCTATCCGCCCGCGCCGCCATTCGGCGAACCGCGCCCGGACGTGGTGATGGAGAAGGTCGCCATCGCTGTCGACAAGATACGCGCAGCCGGAAAGATTGCGGGAACGCTCGCGACGCTGGATGAAATGCCGCACTGGCGGGAACGCGGCGTGCAATTCTTCTACGTCCATTCTGATCCGTTCCTGCGCCGTGGTCTCGCTGCGGTGAAGAAGGCGCTCGCCTGACTCGGGGCAGGAGATTTTCCGATTTAACGATGCCGCAAGCGAGGGCCTGAACCTTCAGGCCCTCGTTATGCCGTTAGAATTCCGCCGTGACGGGTTTCCACAGATGCTCCGGATCGAAGCCGTCGCAGCGCACAATCACAATCCGGGTGCCGTTTTTAACGCGCCGCCGCAAAAGATCGGAACGGTTGGACAGCGTCCGAAGCGAACCGTCATCTTGAAGCTTCTGCAGCATCGACCGCGAAAGCCCCAGTTCAGATGCCAGCAGACGGTCAAGGCGTATGCCGGCCTGAAACGGAACCGTGAGATCGATCTCCGCCATGACCCAGTCGGGAGGTTCATCCCGTATCTGTTTCACGATATCGAATTCGGGAAACTCGTCGACGCGCTGCGATTTACGTCTCAAGGCTTCGAGGTTGAATGTCTCCGCCCTTATCCATTGCGGATCGTTGGACTGCAGCGCTTCGAGAACGGCAGGGCTTATGTCCCGGACATTCTGCCGCTCGAAAATCGGCCTGTTCCAGCTCTTGTCGCAGATTATGCATCTATAGATAAGCCAGGCATCCAGCTTGCGACCATTGGCGTTAAGCCGGATCTTGCCGCTGGCCTGAAATGCCCTCAGGCCGCCGCATCCGCTGCATGCAAGCCAGGGCTGGGGCGCCGTTCGTGGCGTAATGGTCCATTGGACCCGAAGTAAGTTGCACATAGTCTCTTGGTCTTCCATTCGGAAGTCCACCAAGATGGTGCAGGAGAAAACCCTTACGGGAACGGCATGGCGGTGTTCTGGGGTGGTGAAGAGCTGAGACAGCGGCGCTGCGCAGGGCACATTGTAACAATGCCAGACCGGTCTCTTGCCACCACCCGATGAACATGATCATACGCCGACAGCCTGTGGCTATCCGGCAATACGGGTGAAACTGGATTGAGACCGGTATTTACTTAGGCAAAGTCTACCTCGATGCGCCAATGCTCTTCGGCGGCAACAATAACAAACGATCGCTCCGAAACAGAGTCATCCAGCGCGGCGAAGAGTCTGAAAGCCGTTGTGATGCGACTTTTATGCAACGTCAGGCGACCCGCCCATTCTTTCCGGTTCAAACGACGTTATCGGACTGACGCTGCATTTCGTAAAATAAACAAAAACTGATATTTAAATAAAAATGGCTCGTGCATTTATTCTTTAGAGGCGGCGGTTTTGCGCCTGTTATCTGCGGCTGTCGGAAACGGAAGCATACGTCGGAGAATCGCGTCCTTGCGGATGAAATGGTGCCATAACGCCGCCGCCACATGAAGCAATACGATGGCTGCGGCAAGGTAGGCGAGGGTGGCGTGAACCTCGCTCCAGAAGGCCTCCGCCTGATCGGAAATCCGCAGGGGCAATCCCGGCACGACAATGAGATCAAAGACGTAACTGGGGATTTGCAGAGGCGAGGTCGACGCAATCGCCCAGCCGGCGAGTGGAACGGTGAGCGTAAGGAACAGCAATGCGGCGTGAGCGACCCGCGCGGCGAACCTCGATGCCAGCCCTTCACCTTCAAGAGCCTGCGGCTTTCTGCTGAAAACCGACCACAGGAAACGCGGCACGGCGAGGGCCAGCACCAGAAATCCTATCGACTTGTGATATTGGAACAGGTCGAACTGAAGAACCGGGTCGATATTGTCGCGGCTCATCAGATATCCCAGCGCAAGCTGCGCCAGAAAAAGCACGGCGATTGTCCAGTGGAACGCTATCGCCACCAATCCATAGGATATTGGCGTATTACGCCACGGCCGTTCCCGCGTTGATACGCTATCGGAATGATCCTCGAAATATCTCATCGGCTAGCTCAATTGTTGATAGGTATCTTTCGCGATGGCGTCCATGCGGTCGGACGGCAGGTTGCCGACCAAAGCGCAGCGGATGGTTTCGTCGTCCCAGGAGATGGCCTCCAGTGAACCGACGCTGGAGCGCCGCATGGCGGTGTCGCTCGAATCGGCTGCAGCCACGATATAGAGAGTGACGCGCTGCCCGCTTTTATCTTCATACATCAGCTGCGCGGCGGCGCCTTCGGAGCTGGGAAGAACCCGGCCGCCGACAAGGGACAGACCGTGGCGGGTGAGATCGGGAATGTTCAGTTTGCGGTCCAGCCGCTTCGAAAGCCATTTCGGCAGGCTGGAAGCATTCTCCGCATCTGCCCGAATTTCGACGGGATGCAGAACCTCGCTCGCAAACAGCCTATGCGCCTGTGCTGCATCCGCCACGATAGAGTGCGCAGGTTCTGCGACCTGAGACACCATCCCGCGCCCGAACCAGCCGCCTGCCAAGCCAACGGCCAGAATGAGGATGGATGCCGCCGCCATGTTACGCCAATCGGCGCGCTGCGACCGCAGGCGCCGCTCGATGCGGTAGACATCGAGGCGCTCGGGCAGGGCGTCGGTATCAAGAGGGCCGTAGAGAGCCGTCAGCGTCGCATTCTGCTGCTGCCACATCGCAACCTTGCGTGCGTCGACCGGATTGGAGGCGAGGTGGGCACGAACGGTGTCTCGCCGCCGGTCTTCGAGCTGCCCGTCGACATAAGAGATCAGATCGGCTTCGGTTATCTGCGGCTCGCTGCCGGTCATTTTATCACCTTGAGATTTGGCTGGTCTTCCTGGGTCATCCGGGCGAGGGCCGTTCGGGCCCGGCCCAGACGGGACATCAGCGTGCCCAGCGGAATTTCAAGAACATTTGCCGCTTCCGCGTAACTGAGGCCCTCGACGACGACGAGGAGCAGGGCCTCGCGATGTTCGCCGGACAGTTTTTCAATGGCACGGGCCATTTCAGCAAGCGCAATCCTGCCCATCTGCGCCGCCGGCACGAACAGCTGCTCCGCAACATCATCGATCGGGATTTGCGAGGGCCGGCGATTTCGGCCGCGCAGATTGTTGCGGTAGACGTTGACAAGCACCCGGTACAACCATGGACGCAACGGCCCCTGCGGTTTCCACAGCGCCTTTTTACGGATGGCTCTTTCCAGACAGTCCTGGACGAGATCGTCAGCCGTGTCACGGTCGTGCGTGAGCGCATTCGCATAGCGGCGAAGCGCTGGTATGCAACTCGTCATCTCGTCCAGAAAATCCGGCATGGACACTATTCCTTGGCAATGTGCCAGACGCCGCCGACACCATCGCCCGTGACATCGCCGGGCTTGCTGTCCATCTGCCAGCGATAGAGCGGCTTCCCGTCATGCAACCATTGCATCGTACCATCTTTGCGGGAGATTGGTTTATAGTCGCCATCCGCCTTGTCGGTTTTCGAGGCGGCGAGGGGCGGCCATTTTTTTGCGCAGCCGTCGTAGCAGACCGATACGCCATTGGTATCCTTGTCGAATGTATAGAGTGTCATGCCCTTGGCGTCGGTCAGGATCGTGCCTTTGGCCGTTGCCTTTTCAACCACGGCGCCACCGGCATATGGTTCGGCAAGGGCGGCGGTGGCGGCAAGCGCTACTACGCCGGCCAGAACGAAATGACGTGCACGCATGACGATAGTCCTCTTAAGGGTGACGGATCGGACGACATGCCCGATATTAGACAAACACCCGCCCGCGGCATTTAATCCCACCGCCGCTCGATTTTTTGATGCCCCAGCGCTTTATCTGACGCCCTTCAAATCGATGTCGAATGCGACCGTATTCGAATAGAGCGGCACTCCGACACCCATGCCATAGGGCAGGCGTGCAACATTGCCGGTGACGTGGAGGGTGACGGATCCCTTCTGTTGTTCAACAAATGTCGCGTGAAACGTTTCGGATCTGGATATGCCTCTGGCTGTCAATATACCTTCAACCACCGCGCTGCGCGGTCCGTCCTGCGTAACGCGGCTGGAGCGAAACACGATCTGCGGATAGACGGCGATATTGAAAACCGCGCTGGATCGCAGGAAATTTTCCACACGTTCTTGCCCGGTCTGGACGCTGGAAGGGTTGAGACTGATTTCCACGTAAGATCTGGCCGGCTGGTCCGGGTCGATGTCGAAGCGGCCGGAAATATCGGGAATTGTGCCCTTGATCCCGGGACCGGCAACCTGCGCAATTGAGAAGCGGATGTGAGAGGCAGGATCGATACGATAGCGTCCGGCCGCCGACGAGAATGGATTGGCAGAGACCGGCGTGCAAACCAATGCCGCGATGAGGAAAGTGATGGAGTAGGAATATTTCACGGCGCAAGCTCCTTCATGAGTAGTCGCACTCAGGAGAACACCAAAGGAAGAGGTTTAATCCGCACCACGCCGGCGGACCCTCAAAATCCCGCCCATAGGAGAGACCGCCTTTGATTGTGCCGGGAAAACACCCATAAGGGAGATAGCTTCAATCCACAAACAATAATCGCATAAGATAGATTGTGGAATTTCAGGGGTTTAGTGACAGTGTATTTTCATACACTTGCGTAACTCACGTTACATAATCTGTGTGAACTGATTTGGGTTCACTCGTCAAGCATTATAATGAACTTCCCAAGACTTTATTAACACCACGGGACAAAGGATTTTCTACCTCCGCCGCCGCCCTTAGACCGGGCTGCTTTTTTGCTGTCTGGACGCTTTTTACACACTGGTAAATCGCGCGCCCTTTCGGACGACTTCCTTGCGTCAGGCTCAGGTGTGTGAGGCGCTAGGGACAGCATAGAGTGACGGCGGGGTTCCGTGGATACCTGTTTGGGCTTCCGAATGGTCGCCCGCTGCAACTTCTTGCCAGCTACAGGTTTATTGGGAGAGATAGGAGCGAGGGCAGGGGCTGCCCGCGCATGAGACGGCTTGACGTCCGAATAAATCGGCATCGTGTTTTTGCGCTTAGCCGTCACCGTAAACGGCGTCCGAGCAATCGGCCTCACCTGTAAGGCGACGGCAGGGCCTACAGGTCTATTGGGACTGTAGGAACGTGAGTTTGAAACCCGGCGAGACGCCACAGGCGTTCTGTCTCGTACGGGTTGTGACTTTTTGGCTTTATTTTTACGTGCCATCCGGCATCTCCCTCTTGATCGATTGAGAACCACAGCCGGACACCGGCAGTGGCGGTGAAGTAGCAGTTTGCTTTCTCGCAAAACTGCACAATTGCCCCTTCGAATGGCGGGGCGACGGGGACAGGCCCCTTGGAGCGTTGCTCCGAATAAAGGAATTCATCGTAAACCGGCGTAGCGCCGGTATCGAGAAAGTCCCAAATGATCTCCGACCGGGGAGGGAGATCACCATGCTTTTCATCCCAAATGTCGATGAAATATTGCAGGAAGTTTTCCGCCGTTTTCCCGGTCATGTGGAACTGAACCGGCTTGGCCGCTTCCCGAAACTGCTTATGCGTTTTGGCGCGAAGTGTCCTCGGGACACGGCGCACATCGGGAAAGCTGTACATGAGGTTTTGCGGAGACAAGCCCGCATCGAGATACTCATGCGCAAGGCGCTTGAAATACTCATGCCCAAGCGGCGGCTTCTTGGAAACCATCGGCCCCCAGCCTTGCTGTTCTTCGTCAGCGGCGTCTTTCAGGAGGTACTTGCAGGCATAGCGCACCGCTTCGGGTGTGCTTTTGTCCCAATAGGACCAGCCGTGCGGCCAATGTTTTTGCATGAAGTTTTCTCTCAACTGATGATCGGGGACAGGCCCCTGCCAGTAGAGAATGATGTGCCAATGAGCGCGGCCCTTCATGGAGCCGTATTCGCCAACGACGAAATACCGAACGGGAAACCCATCGGCGCGGAGATACTTCAGGTATTTTTGCACATCGGAGTAAGTCAGCACAGCAGCCCGAATATGATCGATATCGCCGGTTGAGCGATCCTGCCCGTAGGTCAGGGTTACGACATGCGAGGCTGTTGCCGTCTTACTTTCGGCAATGTTCCGTCCGACCCAATCGTCAACTTTGGTCTCCCGGCATTGCCAGCATTCGCGACAGGCCACGACGCCTACATCGCTTATTTTTACGGGGTTCAAACACATGAGTTTTCGTGTCCTGTCACTAAATGCACCTATTACCAAGGGGAAGGTGGAACGCCGCGCCTACCTACCTCCCTCCAAGCATTGACCCATTCCGGGAGGTAGGTAGGCACGGCTACGCGCCCGCCGAGCTAGCGGCGGACACGCTTTTCAGACGCCAAAGAGGCTTGAGTTACTTACGAGGCCCGATGTCCCGCCAGTTGGCGAGTTCCCAATGGGCCGGGTCGTAGAACGACCAGTCACCGCCCCACTCGACCTTAATTCCGAGGGAGGCCGCGACTTCCTTGCCGATATGGCCGACGAGGTCCCATTGCTTGCGCGTCAGGTCCCATGCCTTCGTGCCATGCACGATATCGACGGCGAGGCCGTAATTGTGGGCGGACTGCCCCGGCTTCGCCTTGCTCAGACCCTTCACGTATAAGCGCTGCTGCTCGACATCATCTCGATACACGCAGTGGGCAAACATTGGCACGCCAAGTTTTGCGAAACGCTTAATTAGCACCCGCTCAAATTCGAGCAGGGTAGGGTGACCACGGGACCGGTCAGCACGATTGTGCTGACCCTTGTGGCGTTCGCTCAGGAGGAATGACCGGTCGATCATCCCCCGAAGCTCAGAGGCGTATTTGTCGCCGTCAGGCGGCCGGACTGGTTCCGGTTTGTCCGCCACCTGCGCCTCCCTGCTGTTCGCCTGCATTCGAGGCAGGGGGAGTTTCGCCGGGTTCTTCACCTGTTGCGCCTTGTGCTGGTACTTGTGCGCCACCAGAGCCAGCAACCGTTCCCGGAGCGTCGGAGACGACGGTTTCAGCTGATCGGCCATTTTCTTCCTCCATGCGCCGACGTGCCAGCGCGGTTTCGAATTCGTCGGCCTGCTGCGCAAGGCGACGTTCAAGGTTCTGGTTCATCCGGAACATCATTTCTTCAAGTTCCGGGTTGCGATGGCGACGGTTCGCGATCTTGGTGAATATCACCGGATCAACCACTTCCGAGAACGTGGGTTCAAGGTCCGCGCTGACGTAATGCACAGCACCGGACCCGGCCTCCGCGTAAACGCTGAACGTTCCAGCCGCGCTGAACTCGATTGTTTCCTGTCCAGCAGGCAGGGCGCAGAGGAAGTTTTCCACGCCGTCGCGGTCAACGATGAAGAACGACGTTGCCGCTTCGAGGTTGAAATCGATGCGGACACGCCTTTCCGCGATGTCCGAACCGTCGAATACGATGGCCTGCGCGGGATCGAGCGCAGACCAGCGAGAGAGAGAATTAAGCTTCACGACCATTGATTAAGCCTCCTTTTCAATGCGGCCCTGCGGAGCCACCGCAAGCACCTTTTCGTAATCGTCCGTGGCCTCGACCAGATGGCCGCCGAACACGGTGTTTCCTTCGATGAAAACATCGCCCTGCGTGACGACTTCGAAGGGGTCCTGATTGGTCACGACGAACGGCTTGGTGTGCATGTTCGTGCACAGATAGAAGTCCGTCGAAAGCGTGGGGTTGATCGTCTCGACAGCCCAAATGCGCTGCCGGTCTTCATCGAAGCCCGTATTGACCGTAGGGCGGTAGAAACGCCCACCGACGCGGGGCGTGTCGATGTTCCAGCGCCCATTCAGAGGCTCATAACCGAACGTGGCGCTCGGCGTGGCGTGGGACGTGTCGATGCGGCTGTTTTTGACCACATCGACCTTTTCAGGATCGAGCGTGTCACGGAGGTACTGCGGCAGATCATCGACCACGAGGCTGTTAAGCCATGGGTCTTCCTGCCGCTCGAAAAGCTGATCGGGCGTAATTTCCGCCACGACCATGATGATGCCGCCCGTGTTGATGCGGGGAAGCTGGATCGACATATCCAGCCCGGTCATACCGTTGACCACGCTTTCCGTCAGGTTTCCGGCGTCCGAAGCATAACGCTTGGACATGCCGAAAATCGTCTTGCGATCGGACAGCAGCATGGGCTGCTTGAACGCCTGATCGGGAATAGAAATGGCATCCATCAGCAGATTGATGATGTGATCATCATGCATGTTGTACTGCTGGCGAAGCTTGGCGAAAGCCTGCGTTTTACGGGCCATTTCGATGTTGGACAGGGACACGGTAATGCCGTTCTCCTGCAACTCCGCGAACATGCCGGCCAGCGTGTAATGCTGGTTCTGGTTCGGCATGGTGCCGTTATTACTGGCGTTCACCACGGCACTATTCGGCGGCGTCATAAGGAGACGCTCAACACCGTCGATATCGCCCTTGATGCGGAAGCTGTCACCGCCGAAGCGGTCTTTAACCGGCATCACGGCGTTGACGACATTGAGCGGCACTTCGCCGTCAATGACTGCCTGATCAAAATCGGGGACGATATGCGCGAAACGCTCATGAGACCAGAAAGCCGGAGCGAGGCCGGTATCGAGCCGGTTGCGGAGCGTCAAATCCGGCGACCGGTTCTTTGCCCGGAAATTCCAGATTTGGTTGTACGCCTCGACATACGACGAGTTCACCATCTGATCAGCACGGCCATGAAGGCCGAGATAGCGGTAAATGTCGTTCGAGCCGTGAGCGCCGAAGGCGATCTGTTCGATGAACGGAACGACCTGTTCACCCTCAAGCGGCGGCTTGCCTTCATAGGAGAGGTTCAGCTGATCCATCGAACCGTTGAAACGTTCGAGAGCCAGCATAGGCACGAAATACGCCATACAACGAACGTTGATGGCATTCATGAGCACTTCCGCCGTTTCCATCATTTCGAACGAGAAACGGAGACGGCCGGAACGGACAGCGTCTTCACGGAGCACCGGAAAGGCGGCGAGGGGGACCATTTTGCCAGCGGGGAGGGACGTAATACCCCGCGCAGAATGGCGGCGCATCGTGCGGGGCGCGACAAGCGGCTCCGTCCGAGTGCGACTATTAGCAATTGAATTAGGTCCTGCCATTTTTTGGTCCTTTCTTGAACCGTTTGAAAAATTGCTTTAGCTTTGCGGCCCGCCGCATACAGGCGGAACACTTTTTACGTGAGGACATCGGATGACACCTATCGTGCAGTTGGCACTGAACGTCGCAGCCTTCATTTTCCTGATGGGTGTATTCGGCTCAGTACTGTTAGCGTTCTTCGGAATAATCGCGGGAATAATGAGTTAACGAGCCAAGCTCGGAACGCTCTCCCGGATATTCTTAAAGTATTCACGCCGCGCCTTTGCTGACGGCTTGGCGCTCGTATACTTACGAAACGCTTTGCCAACATCCTCACTCATCGACTTTCTATTGCGGTACGCCGAATATGCTCCGTCGATAAACATCTTGCCGACGCCATAAATAGCGCCGCCAACTTCGCCATAGTTATTCTCGAAGGTGTTGCCGTCCGGCGTCCACGGATTTTCAAACCATCCATACCGGCCATCGGTTGACCGCATACCGAGCGTGCTAATCGTCGGAGCATCACCAGCCTCAATAGGTTTGTAAAACCTGTCAGGATTAGTTGAAGACGGATCGAGAAGCCGATTACCGGCTGGCTTAGCAAGCGCGCCGCCGACACCGGACGGACGCCGTTCTGTTGTGCCAGAGGCAAACGACCCGGCACCACGAGGGACACCGGACAGAGCGCCAGAATTGAGCGCAGCAATCTGACTGGCAACCAGCTGATATTCCTGCTCTTTCTTCTGATCCGCGAAGGGATCGAAGTTTTCGAGGAAGTCCCCAACAGCCTGCATGGCGGTCGCAGTAGACGATCCGCCGACAGCCTGCTTCGAAGGGACATTCATCAGCTGGGGAGGGAGGAGAACGAGCGCGTGGCCGACAAGGGCGCAAGGCCCGCAGCGGCATTGTAAGACGACGCGCCACCACCGCGCAGTACCGTCAAGGGATTAAACCCAGCGGCTTGAGCATCCTCCGAAAGATGGCTCAAGACCTGACGACTATATGCGCGGGTGTCTTCAAGCTGTGCTTTATCATAAGCACGCGCTTCCTGTTCAACAGCGAAATCGTAAATGCGGTTCTCGGTCTTATCATCGAGATACCACTGCCGCTGTTGAACGGACGCAGCCATGTCATTGGCGTACTGAGAGTTCGCCTGAGCTTGGCCTGCCTTTTTGCTGAATTGCCCCCAATGAGGGATGCTCCCAACCCAAGGATCGGGAGCAGGAAATTCAGGAATTAACGAACCTCCTGTGTCTTGGACCTCAGGTAGCTGCCGACCAGATCGGCAGCAAGCAAGACACCGGCCAGAACCCACGCTTCAACGCGGGATGCAATCACCGGATCGGAGATTGCAAGGCCGGAAAGGGCACCAGCGGCGAGAGCGCCGAGACGTGCACCAATCGGTTTCACGAGAACGGAAACGATACCTTTCATGAACGATCCCTTTCAGATGTTCACGAAATTCCCCAATTAGATCGCATAAGATAGATTATGGAACTTATTTGATGATGTGGCTCCGGATTTATGCGGCTATTGCTCATTGCAATGCCCGCCGAAAGGTTGAACCAAACTCACCCTGTCAGATTGATTTAAGCGAAACACGTTTCTCAAGTTCATCTGCCAACTCTTTGCGTTCGCTATATCTATCTGTGAGATAGCTGGAAGCGTCACGCGTCAGCAGCGTGAATTTCACCAGTTCCTCGCAGACATCCACGACCCGGTCATAATAGGATGACGGCTTCATCCGTCCTTCCGCGTCGAATTCCTGATACGCCCTTGCCACCGAGGACTGGTTGGGAATGGTGATCATCCGCATCCATCTGCCGAGAATTCGCATCTGGTTCACGGCGTTGAAGGACTGGCTGCCGCCTGACACTTCCATGACGGCGAGCGTCTTACCCTGTGTCGGCCGTACAGAACCGATTGCAAGGGGAATCCAGTCGATCTGCGACTTCATGATGCCGGTCATCGCGCCATGGCGTTCGGGGCTTACCCAGACCTGTCCTTCCGACCATTCTGAAAGTTCACGCAGTTCCTGCACCTTGGCATGGCTGGCCGGCGCTTCATCGGGCAAAGGCAGGCCCTTCGGATCGAATATCCGAACCTCGCAACCGAGCCGTTCGAGCAGCCGCCCGGCCTCGAATGCCAGCAGACGGCTATAGGACACCTCGCGCAGCGAGCCATAAAGGATCAGGATGCGTGGTTTATGGGTCGAAAACGCCGGGCGCAGAGCCTCCGGGTCAATGTCGTGCAGGTGATGCGCCTGCAACGCGGGAAACCTGTCAGGCAATGCGCTTTCCTTCACTATCGAGGACCTGCTCGCCGTCCTCCTTGAAGAACGGTCCTTTGAAAGTGTCCGGCAGAATATCCAGCACGACCTCTGAAGGACGAGCGAGCCTGGTGCCGAGCGGTGTTACGACGAAGGGGCGATTGATGAGGATCGGTGTTTTCATCATCGCATCGAGCAACTGGTCCTCAGTCAGGTCCGGATTGTCGAGACCGAGCTCGGCATAAGGCGTCCCCTTCTCGCGCATGGCTTCGCGCACCGTCAGGCCCGCATCCGCAATCATTCCTGCGAGCTTTTCGCGTGTCGGCGGTTCCCGCAGATATTCGATCACGGTCGGCTCGATCCCTGCCGCGCGGATCAGCGCCAGCGTGTTGCGCGACGTCCCACAGGACGGGTTATGATAAATCGTGGCGTCCATTGTCATTGCCTTTCGGGCTTCGCCTGCGGGCTGCAGCAGGGCGTCAGCTCGGCAATCAACGGCGCGCAAAGCTCGGTCGAACCACCGCAGCAATCCTTCAGCAGAAACAGGGTCAGCAGACGCAACCCGTCAAGATCGGCGCGATAGATGATAGACCGGCTCTGCCGCTCACTCTTGACCAGACCGGCCCGGGAAAGCGAGGCGAGATGCGCCGACATCGTGTTCTGGGGAACGTCGACAAGACGCGCAAGCTCACCGGCCGGAATGCCATCCGGCTCGTGGCGCACGAGAAGCCGGAAAGTTTCCAGTCGGGTAGATTGGGCGAGCGCGCCAAGCGCGGTTATGGCACTAATGTTATCCATATATCCAGAATAATGGATATACTAAATGTGTCAAGCACCGGATATCGTCATGGTCGGCTGGCCAGGGCGAGGGAATTCCCTCGCCCTGGCCCTGAAAGCGCTTAAGCGAGCTTCGCGTCGTAAAGCCGCTCCATGAAACCGCGCGGCACGACGGTCCTCGAAATTTCAGCCAGCGGAAAGCCGCTACCGGCGAGCGGCAGAAAGCCTTTTTCGAAGGCATAGTCGAGATAGCGCATCATCAGCATGACATCGCATTCATGGCAGCTAATTCCGCTTCCCGCGAGCGCCTTCCGGGCGTTGGCGGTATCGTATTTACCGCTGTCGCGTACATAGTCGCCATTGCCCAGCATCGACAGCAGATCGGTGAAGACCGAGCTGTACGCCTTGCCCTCCCGCAGCATCCGGCCCTGATTGAGCGCATCGAAATAATTGTCGCGCGAGAGTTCGCGCACCACGTAACCGCAATCGCGCACCTGTTCCACGAGCGTGTTCCAGTCGATAGGCCTCGGGTTGACGAGATTGAAGGTGCGGCGGTTATGCGCGCGCCAGTTCATGGCGAGGTAAAGACTTGCCCGCGCCACGTAATCGACCGGCGTGATGTCGAAATCCTCATCCGATGCGAAGGTGAAGCCGGTTTCCACGACGGCGCGAACGGCCTCGTAATAAATGCCCTTCACCTTGGTCTGGGTCAGCGGATAGCGGCCGGTGCGGCTGTCGCCCCAGATATTGCCCGGCCGCACGATGATAAAATCGAGGCCCTTTTGCCCGGCGGCATGCATCAGCTTTTCCGATTCGAATTTGGAGCGTTCGTAATCCATGTCGGGAAAACGCTGACCGACATCGAGCGCATCCTCATAAAGCGTGAAATCCTCATAAAGCTTGTCGCCGATGACGCTGAAGCTCGATGTGTGCATCAGGGGAATTTTCCCCTCGAGGCAGAACTCCACCATATTGGCCGAACCGCCGACATTGACCGGCGCAATCTTGCTGTAGGAGGCGATCAGATTGACATTGGCCGCGCAATGCAGCGCAATATCCATCCTGGCGGCGAGGTCGCGCCACACCTGCCGTTGCAGGCCAAGATGAGACTTGGAAACATCGCCGAGAACCGGCACGATGCGTGCGGCAGCTTCCTGTTTGAGGCTGCGCTCCTCGTCGTAGCAGAACAGCACGCTCTCGATCTTGCTCGTCGCCTCCGCCATATCGGCCGCGCGCACGAGGCAATAAATCGTCGCTTTCGTCGCGCTCAATAATTCCTGCAGCAGACGGCCGCCCATCACACCGGTGGCGCCTGTCAGCAGGATATTTTCCACGTCGTTCTGATATGTCATCGCCGATCTCCGTTCACAGTGTTCCGACCCGCATGCCGCCATCCATGGGGATCACCGCGGCATTGAGATAATTGGTTTTGCAGGTGGCGAGGAAAGTCACGACTTCCGCCACATCCTCAGGCGTGCCCCAGCGCCCGACCGGCACGATGGAGCGCACCAGACGTTCATCGGCCACCGTGTCGTTGATGCCTTCCTGCTCGAAAGGCTTCGACATGTTGGTCTTGCAGATGCCCGGCGCAATCGCCGTGACGCTGATGTTGAACTGCCCGAGTTCCTGCGCCCAGGATTCCGAAGCCTTGATGAGACCGGCCTTGGAGGCGGCATAAGCCGCCCCGCCCCCTGCCCCCCAGATGCCCGCAATCGAGGCGATGTTGATGACGCGCCCGTAACGCTGGCGCACCATCGAGCGTGTGAAAACACCGGTGCAGTTGAACGCGCCCGCAAGGTTGACGTCGATGACCTTGCGGGACTGCGTCTGGCTGCGATCGTTGACGCAATAGGTGCGGTCGAGAATGCCGGCATTGTTGACCAGCACGGTCACCGGCAGTCCCATTTTATCGGCAATGGCGCCGGACGCCTGCTCGACGCTGCCATGGTCCGTCACATCCATGGCGAAAATGCCGAGGCGCTCGGAATTTCCCGTCTCCTGCGCGAGGCGTTGCAGCGCGGCGACGTCGATATCCGTCGCCGCCACCGCATAACCCACCTCCAGCAGGGATTGGGTAATGGCGGCGCCGAAGCCGCCAGAAGCACCGGTAACGACCGCGATTTGCTGGCTCACGCGACTTCCTCATCCTTGAAGGCGATTTCCATGACCTTGCGGGCATTGACGAGCGCATCGGAAATGCGCTCCTCGAAGAAATGCACGTCGT
The DNA here is from genome assembly GCF_027157905.1 of Agrobacterium sp. LMR679. Classification (NCBI taxonomy): domain Bacteria; kingdom Pseudomonadati; phylum Pseudomonadota; class Alphaproteobacteria; order Hyphomicrobiales; family Rhizobiaceae; genus Agrobacterium; species Agrobacterium sp. LMR679. The sequence goes on from NZ_JAPVOJ010000002.1 coordinate 2,571,259, forward strand.
CCTGGTTCATCAGGAGGTTGGAATAGATGCGCGACAGCGGCGAGAACTGGATGCCGTGGCGCTTGCTCACCTCGCGGATGATGATGTCGCAGAATTTCACCTTGTGCGAATAGCCTTCGGAACGATCCACCGGCTCTTCCTGCGAGTGATAGACCAGCGCCGTCGGCATGCCCTGAATGACGAGCGGCATGCCGGCGGCCTTGGCCGCGCGAGTGAAAACGCCCGAAATCTGCTCGGTGTAGCGGCGCATCCGGTCGTAGCAACCGGGGTCCTTTTCGACGATATCGAAAGTCGCCTTGATTGCGGCGAGACCCAGCGGATAACCGTTGAAAGTGCCGGCATGGATGACCTTGCCGCGCGTATAAAGGTCCATGATATCGCGCCGGCCGGCGATGGCGGAAATCGGCATCGATCCGCCGCCGAGGGCCTTGCCGAAGGTGGCGAGATGCGGGGTGACGCCCAGAATATCCTGCGCGCCGCCGAGACCAAGACGCACGCCGGTGATGATCTCGTCGAAGATCAGCACGATATTATGCTCTTCGCACAGTTCCTTGGTCCGTTCCAGATACCCTTCGACCGGGAAGATGCCGCCGCCATTGATGCAGATCGGCTCCATAAGCACGGCGGCGATTTCGTTGCCGTAGCGGCGGATGGTGGCTTCCAGCGCGTCGATATCGTTCCACGGCAGCATGAAGCTCTGGCTTTCCAGCACGCCTTCGGCACGGCCGAGCGTATCGAGCATGTCGCCCTGGTATTTTTCCGGCACGGGAAAATCGAGATTGTCCTTCTTGCGGAAACCCATGACGTTGTCGGCATTGCCGTGATAATGGCCATGGAAGCGGATGAAACGGTTCTTGCCGGTAAAGCCGCGCGCCAGCCGCAGCGCATTCTGCACCGCCTCCGTGCCGCTCAGGCAAAAGCGCACCATCTCGGCGCAGGGAATATGCTTGATCATCAGTTCCGCCACCTCGATCTCCAGATCGCAGGTATCGACGGAGGTGACCTTTTCCATGTAGCGGATGAGCGCCTCATTATAAGCCTCGTTGTGGTGGCCGACGAAAAGCGCGCCGAATTTGCAGAACAGGTCCAGATGTTCGTTGCCGTCCAGATCCCATACACGGGAATTGCGGCCCTTGTTGAAAGGCACCACGAAGGCGCGCTCGGCATCGCCGAAATTGTAGTGGGTGCCGCCCGGCATCAGTTCCCAGAGGCGCTTGTAGAAATCGCGCGAAATCTTCAGCGTCAGCTTGCTGTCTGTATCCGTGATCATGGCTGTGCTTTCTCCAGTTAGGCCGGCTATGCTGCCGGGACGGTTCCGATTGGCAGGGAGGAATTGGCTGAGGACGGCATGAGGTGCGGCGCGAAATTGTCCGCCCAGGGCCGGTAGCGATAAAGCGCTTCTGGCACCGGCATGCCCGCATGTTTGAGGGCGGAAAGCCGCGCCAGATAGGCCGCATTGCGCATCAGAAGGTCGGCGATCACGACGACGGAGCGGCTTTCGACCGTCTCATAGGGACTGCCGCGCAGCCATTCGTTGATCGCGCCCATGGCGGGGCCGCACCAGATCTGATAGTCGACCGCGCGGGTTTTCTCGCCGGCAATGGCCCAGCGGGACGATTGGCCGAGATACCACTGGAAGACCAGCGCCATGCGCTTCTTCGGATGCGCTTCGGCCGCTTCCACAATTTTAGTGTTGCCGCGCGCCTTGAAAAACTGCCGTGTCTCCTCCCAGACCTGCGGCAGCGACTTCTGGAAAATCACGCTTTCCAGACTGGCGATCTCGGCGGCCGGAATATCTTCGAGGCCGTCATATTGCTTGTAGAGATTGTAGAGCTTCTGCGCCCGCATGGCATACATGGTGCCGCCCTTCAGCACCTGCACCCTGGCGCCGATCTCGAACATGTCGGCGGAGGGCGCCATCGCCACATCGTCCGTTTTCGCGCGTCCGAGCAGCGTCTTCACCTGCGGCGAGGTGCCTGCCTCCATGCAGGCCTGATTGATCGAACCGGTGCAGACATAGGCCGCACCCATGGCGAAGGTCGCGTAAACCGCCTGCGGATTGCCAATGCCGCCCGCCGCACCGATACGAATGCAGAAGGCTTCGCCGCGGGCTTCGGCGATCTCATCGCGCAGCGCCGCAATGGAAGGAAAGGCGCAGCTCAGCACGCCATTATCGGTATGGCCGCCGGAATTTGCCTCGACGGTGATGTCGTCGGCCATCGGCACCTCGCCCGCCATCGCCGCCTGTTCAGTGGAGATAACGCCGTCCTCAACCAGCCTCGCCAACATTTTTTCCGGAGCCGGATGGATGAAATGCTGCGCCACCTCGCGCCGCGAAACCTTGGCGATGATGCGGTGGCGGATGTCGATGCCCCCCTGCCCGTTTCGGAAAAGCCCGGACGCCCGCCAGTAAATGATGGCCGGCGACAGGTTCATATAGGCCGAGGCTTCCACCACCCTGACGCCATGGCGGATGCACAGGCGCACCACATCCATCTCCCATTCGGCATCGCCGGGATTGTGCAGGAGATTGACACCCCACGGACCCTGCGGCAGCGCTGAGCCGATACGCGCCAGCGCCGATGCGACACGCTCGCGGCCGAGCCCGCCCGCGCCGAGAAAGCCGAGAAGCCCCTGCCGCCAAGCGCGACCACCATGTCTTCGGAATTGATGCCATTCGCCATCGCGCCGGCGTAATAGGCCATGCGCACGCCGTAATCGTGAAGGAAAGCCGGATCGCCGAGCTGCTGCGGCTCCAGCGCCGGCACCATGCCCTCGCATGCCTCAGCGTCGACGCAGGCCGTTTCAAGCCCCAGCCGGTCGCCGGCATTCACCACATAGAGCCGCCGGCCGAGATCGGCGAGAAGCCGGCCGGTCGTCTCGATGGAAGCGGCGCTATCCGCGTGTTTTCGCCATGCCCGCAGAAGCGGTGTGGAATTGATGTGCAGGTTCTCGTTCATGCTGCGGCCACCCATGATGATTGGTCGTTGCGGCGACGGGAAAAACCGGCGCCGAGATTGTCGCAAATGCCGATGACATTATCCTTGTGGATGATCTCGGCGACGAAGACGAAGGATGCAGCCTCCAGTGTCACGCCGTCCTCGCCATAGGCGACGTCGATCGACTTGCAGGTCAGGCGGTAGCGCAGCGTATCGCGCTGCGGCTTCACCTCGCCGCGGAACTTGGCGCTGTACTGGTGATCGGTCAGCGTGTGGCCATCGAGGCCGGGAGCCGAATACAGCCCGAGATAGGCAAGATAGAATTTGAGGAGCTGTTCGCAGCCTTCCACCAGAAGCGTTCCGGGCACGCAGGGGTCGTTCTTGAAATGCGCCTTGAAGGCCCAGTGATCGGGATCGATATCCCGCTCGCCCACCACCACACCGAGGCCGAACGCCCCGCCTTTGGGATCGACGGACACCACGCGATCGAGCATTCTCGCCATCGGCGTCCACAATTTCGGCGGAACGGCGTCAGTCCTGTAGTCCGGGCCGAAGCAGCCGGCTGGATCGCCCGCACCCAGCGCCTCGACCTCGGCCTCGGCGAAATGCTGTTTCGCGCAGGTGAGAAGCGGCGTGAACGGGCTTCGCGCCGTGCCGTCATTCTTGAGGTAAGGCGCCGGATCGACCCCCTTGGAACGCTCCAGATCGCGCGGCAGGAAGAAGCCGGAATTCGCTTCCAGACGGAAGACGGGCCGCTCATCCGCAAGGCACCAATATTCATAGGAGACCAGAATATTGCGCCCCACCTTGAGGAAGGACTTGATATCCACCCGCCCGCGCAGCAATTCGCCCGGCGCGCGGCATTTCGCCATAAACGAAGGTGCGGCTGTCCACGGCGCGGTAGCGCAATTCGTCCCGGAAGAGCTGGTCGCAACCGATGAGCGTAAAGGCGACGATCATCGCATGGGAAGATTCCAGCGCCACGAAAGCCGGAACCTTGCCCTCGCACATGAACCAGGCATCGTCAGGCAGATCGAGTTCCCATTCGATGCGGCACGGCTCCAGCGCGCCGGCTTTCGCGGTCGTACCGGTGATGCGCGACGCGAACATATAGGGCGGCGACGGCATGCGCGTGCGGATCGCGTAGCTATCGGCCAGCGCATAATCCGGCCCGAGCACACGGCTCACCGAACCGTCGGTCAGCTCTATCAATTGCGCTTCGTTAAACAGGGCGGGACGCGCCGGTATAACCGTTTCACTGGCCATCGTATGGCGCAGGCGACGATAAAACGCCTGTTCGGTCTCCATGAACCGCAGATTGGTGCGGGCATTGCGGACCGCCTGCCGCTGCTGCCAGTCCAGCGGCAGGCGTTGGAGGCAGTCGGTGACCGGATTGGGGAAAGATTCGGCCACCACTGCCGGGGACGGCCGAAGCGGCGTCCCGAACCGTGATTTTTGAAAGAGAGCGATATTGGCGGGATCAAGAATGATCTCGGGGATGGTGCGTTCCCGTCCGGTGAAAACCCTGACCAGCAGCGGATCGGCCGCCGGCGTCTGCACCGATGGGCGCGTGGCATGCGGCCGCGCCACGGCCGGGCTTTCCAGCACGATATGCGCATAGGCCCGGTCGACACCCATGCCGCTGATGGCCGCCAGCTGCCGCTCGTTCGCGGATCGCGGCGACAGGCCATAATGCAGAACCAGCGCCGCATTGATGAGGCTGAGTATGCCGGACGCCGCACCGAGATGTCCGTAATTATTCTTGGAACTTCCCGTCGCAACGGCCGCGCCATAAACCTCTGCCAGCCCATCCGCCTCGACGCGCGCTTCCGCGTCATGCGCCATGCTGTAGCGCTCAATATAGCTGATATCCGCAGGCGCGACGTCGGCTTTTTGCAGGCAGGCCTCAGCCGTGCGGGCCACCGCATCCGCCGAGGGCCGGAAGGTCACGCCAGGGTTCGTATCGTGCTGGATTTCAAGCCCGCGCAGGCGCGCATAGGCCCGGCCAACCGCCCCGCTCCTGGCCTTTTCCAGCATCAGCACGCCGCAGCCCTCGCCCACGGGCTGGCTGCGATGGGGCGTGGCATAGACCATGTTTTCGAGCCCGCCATCGCAGGCGCTGCTCGCCAGAATGACCGCGTCGACCATATTTTCGGAAAGCATGTAGCGCGCCAGTTGCAGCCCCTTGAAAGCCGAGCTTTCATGCGAGCAGAGCGCGAAGGCCGGTCCGTCGAGCCGAAGATGCGCGGCGACGCGGCTTGCGACGATATTGCCGACCCCGCCGGTAATGCCTTCGGCGAAGGGTTCGGGGAACAGGCTGTCCTTGACGATGCCCTGCAGCGCCTGTATCTGCGCGGCAGAAAGTGCGACGCCGCAGCGCTCGAGGCTGTCGCGCAATTGCCAGCCGATCTCGTTACGCGCCTGATAGCGCAGGCAGCTATGATCGACATCCCTTGCGACGATCACCGCAATATTGCGTCTCTGCCCGTCCAGCGCATAACCCGCATCGAGAAACGCCCGCTCTGCCACGGGCAGCAGGAAGGCATGGGCGAGAAGATGATTGCCGATGACCTTGGGCGGCAGCTTGAAATGGCGGCAATCAAAATCGAAGCTCTCGATATAGCCGCCCTTCGGCGCTTCTTCCATGCCGCCGATGGCGAGAATATCGCGGCGCTGTTCGAGGCCGAGCCAGCGCGTGCGCGGCAGGGGCTGGAACCATTGGCGTCCGGTGGCGATGGTCTCGCGGAAGGTTTCCACATTGTCGGTCCCCGGCAGAGCCATGGCGATGCCGACAATATCCAGTTCGGCCGGGGCAGCAATCGGGGTGGTGGCAACTGCCGGAGCGGCTTCGCCCGGCAACATGTTCGCGCAGCACCATATGCCCGTTGACCCCGCCGAAACCGAAGGCGTTGATACCGGCGCGGCGCGGTTTCCCGCCCCTCGCCCAGGGCCGGTTTTCACGCACGATATGATCGCGGTTGACGAGGCCCTTCGGCGTGGCGACGAGGTTTTCGATGTCCAGCGTCGCCGGTATCAGGTCGTGGCGCATGGCCAGCAGCACTTTCAGAAGGCTCGCCATGCCCGACGCGGTGAGACTATGACCGTTATTGGCCTTGTTCGCGCCGAGAAGCGGCAGCGAGGTTTCGCCGAAGAAGCGCTCGATGGTGGAAAGTTCCACCTGATCGCCGGCCGGTGTGCCGGTCGCATGGCATTCCAGATAGTCGATCTCAGGCGAAATGCCGGCATAGGCGCGCTGTAGCGCCAGCATCTGCCCATGGGGGTCTGGCAGCAGCATATGTTTGGCGCCGCCATCGTTGGAAACGCCGATCGCCTCGATGACGCCGTAAATCCGGTCGCCGTCGCTGAGCGCATCCTCATAACGTTTCAGCGCCACGATGCCGGCGCCCTCCCCGGCCTTCAGCCCCTGGGAGGCCCGGTCGAAGGGAACCGAGCGCCCGTCGGACGGAAACGCCTGCAATACGTTGAAGCCGTGGTCGAGATAAATATGATCGGCATGGCAGACCGCGCCGGCCAGCATCATGTCGGCGCTGCCGTCGAGAAGATAGGAACTCGCGACCCGGATCGCGTAAAGCGCCGAGGAGCAGGCCGCATCGATGGCATAGGTCGGGCCATTCAGGCCGAGCGCCAGAGCCGCGATGGTGGCGTTGTGGCTGCCGGTCATGAGGTTGAGCCCGGAAAGACCCGAAGCATCCCAATAGGAGGCGAAAGCGAAATCCGGCCTGTCGAGCAATTCCCGCAGATAGGGTTCGAGAATGCGATGATAAAAACCCGACATCAGCCGTTTGCCCGAATGGGTCGGCATGCCGATATTACCGGCGATCAGGCCGCAGCGCTGCGGCGACGCGCCGCTATCCTCAAGCGCCTGCCGTGCGGCATGCATCGTCCAGTGAAACAGCGGGTCGAGCGCGCGAAGCTCATTTGCCGACAGCCGGTAACCCTCCGCATCGAAACGGAAGTCGCGCACATGTCCATTGCGGGTATAGCAGATGTGGTCTGGCGTTCCCGCCTCGGGATGATGATAAAGGGCGGGATCGACGCCCAGTTCGACGGCGGAAAGCAGGGAGGTGCAGTCCCTGCCCTCGACCAGATTTTGCCAGTAACGGTCAGGCGAATCCGCTCCGGGAAAAACGCATCCAAGACCCGTGATCGCTATCTGTCCCATCGCCGTCGTCCTTCGTCAAATTGTGCGCAGAAGAGAGCGTTTCCGGCCTCAACGACCAGATACGGAACGCGGAAACGCGTCTCTCTGCCTGTTGTTACGGGTGCCCCGGAAAGCCTTCGCTTTTCCGAAAAATTGTCGGGCGGCTATTCGGCCGCCTCGACCTTGTCTTCACGCCCCACCAGCCGCTCGCGCAATTGCCGGGAAACGGTGAACTGGACATCCGACAGCCGGAAATAAAGCTGCCCCACCTCGTCATGCACGGCGATATCCACCAGCAGGCTTGCCTGTGTGAGGGATTTGATCGTCATCGAGAGGAAGAACTTCTCACCGAAACCCAGCGTGGCGAAACGGTCGATGCGGCCGATGGCGGAAGGCAATCCGGCATAGTCGCTGCCGAGGATCAGCCACAACCAAGGCGCCTGCATGAAGACGTCACCGAGATAGGCGTTGAAGGATGTGGTGCGGAACTGCCCCTGCATCGCCTTTTCCACCGGCGTCAGCTCGCAGGCGAGCGTCAGGCCGTGGTCGCCGCCATTCAGCACCTCCCGCAGCCCCCGGAAACTCGGACCGTGGAACAAGAGCGGGCCTTCCTGTGGCGTGCCATAGAGCGGATATCCGAGCGGCTCGTCGTCCTTGTGCAGATCGAAGGAACCGAGGCGCGGGCGAAGGCTCATTTCACGGCTCAAGACCACGGTGCCGATATAGCGATTGTGACGTTCGGAGCCCGTCCGGCTAGCAACCGAGATCGTCAGCGCATGCCGGTCGCCGGCGGCAAGGCCATGGGTTTCCGCCGCCGGTTCGATCTGCGCTTCCAGCAGGCAGGTCTCCCCGCCCTCCAGGGCGACGCCCTTTAGAACCTTGAAGCCAAGCAGGGTCTCGAAACGGTAGCCAGGCAACATGTCTTCGGCGAGCTTCACCAGCCAGCTCGCCGCAGCCGTCGCCGGCAGGACGAACCGCCCGTCGACCATATGGTCGGCAAGGAAAGGCGCGGTCGTGAGATCGACGGCACGCTCGACGATGCGTGACGCCGTTACCGTCTTGACTGTCCGCGCCACCCTGTAACTGTCGCCGCCAAGAGGATTTGCGCGCCGTCGCCGGAGCCGAATTCGTCGGCGAAGAACCGGATGCCCGTCTCCACCGGAATGATCGCCAGCCCGCGCTCGCCATAGGCTTTCTTGAGCACGTCATTGACCATGCCGCTATCCCACGGACCCCAACCGATGCTGCGCACGAAGGCGTCCGGATACTGCGCCTTGAACATATGGGCGAACTTGTTCAGCGCCTCATTGGCCATGGCATAGTCGGTCTGCCCGGCATTGCCGAAGAAACCCGAGACGGAGGAAAACAGCACCAGATGCTTTATCGCCCCCGGCTGGAGCGCCTGCATGAGATTTTGCAGGCCGCGCACCTTGGTATCGAAAACCGCGGTGAAATCCTCAGCCGTCTTTTTCTCGATGCGCTTGTCGGCCAAAAGGCCAGCGCCATGGACGATGCCGGTAACCTTGCCGAGGGTTTCCTCGACGGCGGCGACCGTGCGCTCGACATCCTTGGCGTCAGCGATATCGCAGGCGAAATAAGCCGCCTTGCCGCCAAGTTCCTCGATCTTCGCCAGCGTCTGGCGAATATGTGCCGCATGGCGCAGGCCATTCAGCATTTTTTCCACTTTTACCGGCGTCGGCTGCTCGCCTTCGGCCTTTATGGCTGCAATCGCCGCCACTTTGAGGGCCTCATCGCCCTCGATGCCCTCGGCCCATTCGGGCAGCGGCGCATCGATATCGGTGCGTCCCAGCAAAGCGAAACGGACCGGATGACGTTCTGCCAGGCCGATCACGCAATCGGCGGTAATGCCGCGCGCGCCGCCGCTGACGAGCAGCACGCTGTCCGCATCGAGCCCGGTTTCCTGCCGGGCAGCGACCGGTTCGGCACGGCCCGAGAGCGTCATACGGGATCCTTCGGAACCGCGTCCCACCTCCACCAGCGCCGTCTGCGGGTCTTCCAGCTCCTCGATGATGAGGCCGGCCGTTTCTTCGGCCGTGAGGCCCGGATCGATATCCACCCAGCGGCAAAAGACGTCTTCCCACTCGACGGCGAGCGATTTCGCCAATCCGCCGACACTTGCCCCGGCCGCGTTAAAGAGACCCCTGCCCGCCGTTCCCAGCACACCGTCATATTGGCTGACGGCAAAGAAGGTGTTGCGTCCTTCCGCATTCGTCAGTCTCGGTTGCAGGACACCGGCCAGGGTGAAAAGCGTCGCGGCGGCGTCATAACCCGCCTCGGCAAAGACCTCGCCCATCGATGCCGCACCGGTTGCGGGCTGCAGATGGATGAAGCCGCCGACGGGGCCTTCCGCCTGCTCGATTTCGGCGATCAAAGCCTCGGTGGCCGCTTTGCTGCGGTCCTGAAGACTGTAATCCCTCACACCGTCGATAGCCGTTCCGGCAGCTTGCTTTCTTTTGCCCTTTGCCGGTTTGGCCGGTGCGGACAGATGGACGCGGACGACTTTCTGCCCCTGCGCCAGCAGGCGCGCGGCCAATATCTCGCTCAATCCCTTGCCGTCATCGACAAGCAGCCAGATGCGGCCGGCGGCAAGCGAAAGCGGCATTCTGTCCGGCCGCGCGAGGTCCTGGCGCACCACAAGGTGACGATAAACGGAGGGGGCGGCGATAACCGGCTGAGCAAGAGGCGCGAATGCATCCTGCTCAGCCAAAGCTTTTTTGGCTGGGAGTCCTCGTCGCCGACGTCGGAGAGCTTCGTGGATGTCACCACGCCGAGACGCTGAAGGGTCACGACGGAAGCGCCGGCCGAGGCAGGCGCGCTGGCGGGGGCAGCAGGCTTCGGCGTTTCCGTAACGGCGGTCACGGGCGACACGCCTTTGATATCGGCCAGCAATTCGCCGATGGTGCGTAAGAAGAACTGCGTCATCTTAGCGATATTGCTCATGGTTTCGATATCGAAATTCTCGTCGTTGCGGTTCTTGTCCGCATCTTCCAGAAGCCGCGTGCCATTCGACAGGCGGTCGAACATCGCCCCGAAAATTTCCAGGCGTTTGATGGAGTCGATGCCGAGATCGGCCTCGAGATCCATCTGATCGCCGATCATGTCGACCGGATATCCCGTGCGCTCGCTGACGATTTCCGTCAATTCTCGCACCAGCCGCTCTTCGGTGATTCCTTCAAGCATCGAAATTCGCGCCTGATCTTCGGCGCTGAGAGCCCGAGCCGGCGTTACGATTTCTGCGGCGGGTATGAAGGCGGGGGACGCGCCTTTGATACCGGCGAGCAATTCGTCGACCGTGCGCAGGAAGAACTGCGTCATCTTAGCGATATTGCTCATGGTTTCGATATCGAAATTCTCGTCGTTGCGGTTCTTGTCCGCATCTTCCAGAAGCCGCGTGCCATTCGACAGACGGTCGAACATCGCGCCAAAAATCTCCAGACGCTTGATGGAGTCGATGCCGAGATCGGCCTCGAGGTCCATCTGATCGCCGATCATGTCGACCGGATATCCCGTGCGCTCGCTGACGATTTCCGTCAATTCGCGGATCAGCCGCTCTTCGGTGATTGCTTCAAGAACAGCGATCCGTGACTGATCCTCGGCGCTGAGAACCGGAGCCGATATGGCGACTGGTGCGGGCGCTGGAACGGAGATGGCCGGCAAGACCGGTTTCGGAGCGGCAATCGCCTCGACCGGAGCGGCGAGAGGCTGCGGAGCCGGGACGATAGCGGGTTTTGCTACGGCCTGGGTTGCGGGCGCAAAACTCTGCTGATGCGGCAATGCCAGCGGCTCCGCCGGCTTCGGCATTTCCAGCGTGTTCGGCAGCAGGGCCGGCATATGCGGACGGCTGCGGACCGCCTCGCCGCTCATCAGCGACATCTGGTTATCGAAGTAGCGCTCATGGTTGAGATGGTAGAGTTCCTGATTGCGCTCCAGCAATTGCAGGCTGCGGGCCAGACTTGCGGTCATGCTCTCCATCTGCGGATGGCCGTGGAACTTCTCCAGCAGGCTGTGCTGCTTGCTGACCAGAGACCCCAGCATGTCGATATAATCTTTCTGGTTGGTCTGGAACTGCTGGTGCAGCTGGCTGAGCAAATTCTGGCTTTCGATCTGCCTGTCCATCTGGTCCGGCTTCGGAATATTCTCGGATTGGCGCGTCATTGCTATCTCGATCCTGTCAGTGGCATGGGAGGACGAAGTGGGGAGAACGGGTTTGGCAACCGATGGGAAAACCGGAATGTTCTGCGTCGGTTGAGGCTCGGCCTTGGGGCCCGGATAAACAATCGGGCCGGGCATGTTTCGTGCGGTGCGCTCGGCGAGGAATTTCTCCACCACGCGCGTATCGTGGCGCAGTGCATGTTCGCGCCGCTTGCGGTTCTTCTCGGTCAGGTAAAAGCCGCCCTGAAGGGTGAAGCTGGAAGCCTGTCTGGTCGGCCGCTCCTCCGGCGGGCGCTTGCGGGCATAGGGGTCGGCGTCAGAGAGGGCAACGCCCTCCACCACCAGCTTCGCCAGCGCCCGGCGCAATTGCAGCGCTTCTTCGCCATTGGCGCTCGGATTGAGCGAAACCACCGCATGCGGCTTGCCCTTCAGAATGTCGGCGGTCAGTTTGCCGAGAATACCCTTGGGGCCGATCTCGACGAACAGATAACCACCATCGGCGTAGAGCCGCTCGATCATTTCGCGAAAACGCACTGGCTGCACGAGTTGCCCAACCAGCGCATCGCGATAATGCGCAGGGTCTTCGCCATAGGGTTCAGCCGTTGCGCTGGAATAAAGCGCGCAGCGCGGTCTTGCGAATTCGACGCCGGCAATGCCTTCACGGTAGGGATCGGCCGCATGGCTGACATAGGATGTGTGGAAGGCTGTCGAAACCGGCAGGGTCTGGCTGCGGCGGCCACGCTGCGAAAGCCAGGCATGGGCGCGCGCAATCGCCTCGGTCGAGCCGCCGAAAACAAGCTGTTCCGGCGCATTGTCATTGGCGATCACGATATCCGGGACGGCGGCAAGCAATTCCCCCGCTTCCTCATGACGCATCTGCGCGGCGAGCATCGCACCCGGATCGGCAAGACCGCTCGGCATCTCGACTGCACGGCCGCGGGCAAGCGAGGCCCGGTGAAAATCCGTATCCGAAAGCACGCCCGCCGCCCAGAGCGCGGTCAACTCGCCATAGCTGTGCCCGGCGACGAAATCAGGCGCAAAACCGAGACGTTGCACCAGCCGGAAATAGCCGGCGCTCACCGCGCCGATGGCCGGCTGGGCATTGGCGGTGCGGGTCAGTTCACGGGCCTGCGCAAAAGTTTCCTCATCGGAAAAGGCCGGCGGCGGATAAATGACAGCCGACAAAGGCGGCAGGCCAACGTCGAGCGCCACGGCATCGGCATCTTCCACCGCCTGACGCAGCTCCGGATAATCGAGGGTCACGCCCGCGCCCATATTGACATATTGCGCGCCCTGCCCCGGGAAAAGCGCGACGATACGGCCCGCGACCGGCGCTGCCTCGGGCCGGTAATAGATACCCGCCGGATGTTCGAAACCCTTGTCGGTTCCGGATTGCAGCGTGGCCAAGGCCTTGGCCAGCAGCTCGCAGGCCTCTTCCGGCGTCGCTGCGGCGAAAGCGAGACGGGCGGAGGATGGCGCAGGTGCAAGCCTGCCGCTATCTGCCAGATGGGCTTCGAAAAACGCGGCCTTCGCCTCCCCGGAAAGCTGCGAAAGAGCATCGCGGCACGCCGCCTCCAACAAAGCGGGGGTCGGTGCATGAAACGCCAGAACCTGGGCCGACCGGCTGAGCCTGTAGGCCTCTTCGCGCATTTCCGGTTCGTATTCTTCCAGAATGACGTGGAAATTGGTGCCGCCGAAACCGAAGGCGCTGAGCGCCCCGCGCCGTAATTCGCCTGCCGGCGGGCGCATCCACGGCCGCGCCAGCGTATTGACGTAGAACGGCCGGGTCAGAACCTCTGTCGGTTCTTCGACATTGATCGTCGGCGGCAGAACCTTGTGGTAAAGGCCGAGCGCCACTTTCATCATCGCCACCGCGCCGGCCGCGCAGCGCGTATGGCCGATCTGCGATTTGATACTGCCGATGGCGATGGAATGGCTCCCATCGAGCCCCTGCTCCTCGGCCAGCCTGATGAGGCTTTTGATCTCGGTCTCGTCGCCGGATTCCGTGCCGGTGCCATGCGCCTCGATCAATTGAATATCGGCCAGCGTCAATCCCGCCTGGGCATAGGCGCGCTTCAGCGCCTTCACCTGACCTTCGGAACGCGGCGCGAAAATGCTCTTGGCGCGGCCGTCGCTGGAAGCGCCAAGCGCCCGGATCACCGCATAGATGCGGTCGCCGTCGCGCTCGGCGTCCGAAAGCCGCTTCAGCACCAGATAACCGACGCCATCTCCCAGCATCATGCCATCGGATTTCTTGTCGAATGGCCGTGAGCGGTTGCTTTTCGACAAAGCGGGCGTCTTGCTGAAACACAGGAACGAGAAGATCGAATTTTCGAGATTGACGCCGCCGGTCAACACAGCGTCGCAGCTGCCGTCCGTCAATTCGCCGATGGCGGCCTTGATGGCGGCGAGACTGCTCGCGCAGGCGGCATCGACCATATAGGACGTGCCGCCGAGATCGAAATAGCTGGCGATGCGGCCGCAGGCCACATTGCCGAGAAAGCCGGGAAAACTATCCTCGTTCCATTCCAGCGACAGGCCCTGCAACCGCTCGACCGCATCTTCCGCTACCTCCGCGGACAGGCCGCTATTGAGGAGGATATTGCGCAGGAACGGGATTTGCTGACGCACCGCCAGCGAAAACGCCGTATTGCCGTTGCCGGAGCCGCCCAGAATGACGCCGATCCGGTCGCGGTCGATCTTCTCGGCCACCGCCCCCAGCAGACCGGCATCCGCCATGGCCTGTTTCGCCACATGCAGCGCGAAAAGCTGCGCCGTGCTGATCGATTGCAGCATCAGCGGCGGCAGCTTGAAACCGACGGGATCGAAATCGATCGGCGGCACGAAGCCTGCCTTGCGGCCATAGACCTTGTCGGCAGCGCGCGGATCGGGATCGTAGAAATCCTCCGGCTTCCAATATTCGACCGGATCGACCGTATCGACGTCGCGGATCGCGTCGTGACCGTTCACGATATTGGACCAGAAATCATAAAGATCGGCCGCATCGGGAAAATGGCTGGCCATGCCGACGATAGCGATATCCAGAGGCGGCGGTGTGGGAGTGTGGTTCTGCAGCATCACAATAATAGTCCTTCCCTGGGGACGGAAAGCAACGCTCCCGTCAGAGACAAGAAAAATCAGGATGTAATTCGAAAATTCCGAGGTATTGCGCGGGCATAAGCATGAATAATATCCCGATATCGGAATATTAAGTCAGTATATTCTTCAGTTAAATTCGTGCTTAAGCGTCTGCGGACGTATAAAACATATATTCATTCACTTGAAAAGCATTAATATACTTTACGTTGAAATTTTCATAATTCAGACATCTTTGGTTGAGCTGGTGAAAACTGGCTGTCAAAATCCCCACATCAACGATCGGATTTCTCATAATACAAGCGAGCCTGCCGCCGCATGTCGGCGGCTGCCGGAGACATGAAATGAAAACCGCAGTCCGGTTTCCCGGGACTATTCGGTACGGGCCTCTGCCCCAGCCGTTGCCGGCGTCGGACATCGTCCGGTTTCATCCGCTGCATTGGAATATTGCCGTGCCGAAAGGAAGCGGCCTATGATCAGATGCATCATCTCGGTCTCTTTCAGGGGCCGGAAATCGGGATCGACCGCCAGACGCGAGAAAACACCGTCGATCAATGCGGCGATCCAGGTGGCGGCGCGCTCGGCGTCGAGATTGGCGTCGATCTGTCCCCGTTCCATTCCCTTGCGCACGAGATGGGCGATGCCCGCGCGAATTTCCTGGTCGGCGGTGCGTACAAGCGCATGAATGGCTGGATTGCGAATGGCTTCGGAAGCGATTTCCAGCACCAGTCGGGCATAGGTCGGATCGGTCGCAAGCTCCAGCGAGGCGTCAACGAAACCCAAAATCGCACCGAACTGATCGTCCGCCGCGCCGAGTTCGGCGAAATAGTCGGCGGTTTCCCGCCGCTCTTCGGCAACGATCGTTTCGATGATCGCTTCCTTGCTGTCGAAATAATGGAAGAGATTGCCGGAGCTCATGCCGACCGCCGCGCAAATCTGCGCCGTGGTGGTCTGGTGAAAGCCGTTTTGCGCGAAGCAGGTGATGGCGGCTTCGAGAATCTGCTGCCGCTTGGCTTCATGCTTGGCTGGATCCAGCTTGCGGGCCATGATTGCTCCCATAAATTAATTGAGCACTTAGTCCATTAATTATATCGCGCTCGCCTGTCAACCCGCCCTTACCCGTAAAAGGCGAATGGGGGCGGAGACGCACCCGCCCCGGCCGGATATTCGGCTGTCAGAGGTATCAGGCGGTCAATTCAAACCGCTCGCATTCGCGAAGAAAAGGCAGTTTTGCCCGCGTTTCATCCAGCAATTGGCGGGAGAGCCGCTGCTGATGCACGGTTGCCTTCACATTGGCGTGAAAACATATCTCGCCCACGGGGTCGATGACCATGCTGTCGCCGTCATAGGAGAGATCGTTGCCGTCGATACCCACACGGTTGACGCCGATGACATAGGACTGGTTTTCGATGGCCCGGGCCGGCAGCAGCGTTTTCCAGTGAGAAGCGCGGCGGGCGGGCCAGCTCGCTATATAGATCGCCGCGTCATATTGGCCGCGATTGCGCGACCAGACCGGGAAACGCAGATCGAAGCAGATGAAGGGAGCGATGCTCCAGCCCTTCAGCTCGATCAACTGCTGCGCCCGCCCCGGCGTATAATGCTCGTGCTCGCCCGCATAGGTGAACAGATGCCGCTTGTCGTAATGAATGAGCGTGCTGTCCGGGCGCGCCCAGATCAGCCGATTGAAATAACGCCCGTCCTCGGCAATCGCCACGCTGCCCACGATATCCGCGTCGTGCCGGCGCGCGGTCTCCAGCAGCCAGTTCACCGCCTGCCCGTCCATGGGGTCCGCCACGGCCTTCGGGTTCATGCTGAAACCCGTGGTGAACATCTCGGGCAGGACGATCAGATCCGTCGCCTCGATCTCATCGAGATGCCGGTCGAATTGCTGCAAATTCCGCTCGGTATTTTCCCAGGCCAGATCGGCCTGCACGAGCGTTACGCGAAGATCCTTGTCACTCATCAATATCTCCCTGAAAACATGGGTTTAACGACAAACAAGCCAGGTGCGGACAAAACTGCCCGTCACCGAAAAGCGGATGGAAAAACGGCGTCCCGCCGGAAGCGAGCGATGCAGCGGGCGCGTCAGTTCCAACAGCAATTCATCGCGGCCGGGTTTTTCGAAAAGACGCGCCGCATGGAAATCGAAATGGGGTCCAACCACCGGATAAAGCGCCTTGAACAGGGTCTCCTTCGCGGAAAACACCAGGAACGGCAGTATGCCTGCGTCACACTCCTCCCGGTCAGCAATCAGCCTGCGCTCCAGCGGCTCGAGGGCGCGCTTCAGGATGACCTCCGTTACCGCTCCCGGCTCGATTTTTTCGATATCGACACCAACCCTCACATCGCAGTTCTGCGTTACCATGCAGACGCAGATGCCGTGGGAATGGCTGATCGAGCCGCTTATGCCTGAAGGCCATACCGGCTCGCGCTTGTTGCCGATGCCGATCGGCTGAGGGTCGCGCCCGAAAAGCGTGAGCGCCGCCTGTCCCAGAAAACGGCCCGCGAGAAACTCCGCCTGCCGCTTGGGAACCGCTTCGGCCAGCAGTTTCGGCATCGCCACCTCCAGCCGGTCGAACAGGGCCGTCCGGTAGAATGGCAGATGATATTGCACCTCGAGCGCGATGACGTTTTCCGATCCGCTATCGAAAAAAACCGGACCAGAGAGGAAACCCTCGGATCGCCAGACGGCGGCGGCGATATGCTCGTGCATGGCGGGCGCCTTCAGGCCTGAGACCGGATAATCCGCCATCACCCCTGCCCCTGCACCGTTGCGGCCTCGCCTTCGGCTATCCGACGCTCCGCCCCTGCCCGGTCTGCGGCGGTCACGGAGGTGAGACGCTGCAGCCTGCGGCCGAGCCAGCCGCGCAGATCGTCCATATAAGTGAAGACCACGGGCACGAAGACGAGGCTCAGCAGGGTCGACGTAATCAGGCCGCCGATCACGGCAATCGCCATGGGCGCGCGGAAACCGGCATCCGCCCCTACCCCGAGCGCCGCCGGCATCATGCCGGCAACCATGGCAAGCGTGGTCATGATGATCGGCCGGGCGCGCTCGACGCCGGATTCGACCAGCGCCCGTTGGCGGCTCAGCCCGCCATTGCGCTTCTCGATGGCGAATTCCACCAGCAGAATGGAGTTCTTGGTGACGATACCCATCAGCATCAGCAGGCCGATAACCGCCGGCAGATCGAGCGCGCCGCCATAAAGCAGCAGGCCGACGATCGCGCCCCCCACCGAAAGCGGCAGTGCCACGAGGATGGTGATCGGCTGCAGAAAATCCTTGAAGAGAACGATCAGCACGGCCAGAACCATCATCAGGCCGAACAGCATGGCGGCGCTGAAGCTCTGGAACATCTCGCCGATATATTCGGCATCGCCATATTGCACCTGCCGCACGCCGGCCGGAAGCGAGGCCACGGCTTCGAGCGCATTGATACGCTCCAGCGCGACGCCAAGCGGAATGCCTGCGAGATCGGCGCTGACGGTCACCCGGCGCTGGCGGTCGAAGCGGTTGAGCTGCCCCGGCCCCTCCGAAACCGAAAGATCGGCGACCGACATCAGCGGCAGGCTGCCATTTGCCACCGACACCCGGAGCATGCCGAGCGTATCGAGATTGCTCTGCGCCCCCGGTCGATCATGACACGGATCGGCACCTGCCGGTCGCCGATGTTGAACTTGGCGGAATTGGCGTCCGTATCGCCCGTCGTGGCGATACGCGTGACGGCGGCGATGGATTGCGTGGAAACGCCGAGCCGGGCCGCCTCGTCAAAGCGCGGCCGGATCTGCAATTCCGTCCGCGGCAGGGGTTCGGTGGTCTGCACATTGGCGATGCCCTCGATGCCGCGCATGCCGGTTTCCACGGCAAGAGCCGCAATGGCGAGCTTCTCCGGCTCGTCACCGACGAGGATGATGGAAATATCGCGCGCCGCATTTTCATTCTGGAAGGCGAAGCGGATATTGGGTGTGCGGGCGATGAGGCCTGCTGCGCCAAGCTCAAACTGACGCTGGGACAGTGTGCGCTCGGAGGCCGGTACGAGGTTGACCAGCAGCGAGGCGCGGGCAACGTCGGGGCCGTCATCCGTCCTGCCGATGGAGGCGAAGACGCTTTTGACCTCCGGCATTTCCCGGAGCGCTGCTGTCACCGACTGCACGGCACTGTCGGTATCGCGCAACGTCGAGTCCGGCGGCAACTCGATCAGGATACGCGACAGGCTGCGGTCGTCGCTCGGCAGAAAGCCCGAGGGCAGAAGCGGCACCAGCAGGAAGGAACCAACCAGCACCAGAACGCCGATGCCGCAGGTCTTCAGCCGGTGGCGAAGCGCAAGCTCCAGAAGTGCGACATAACCCCGGCCCATGCGGGATTTCGGCGCGCCGTGATCTTCGTGTTTCACCGCCTTCGGTACGAGAATATAGGCGGCCATCAACGGCGTCACGAGACGCGCCACCAGCATGCTGGCGAGCACGGCAACCGACACGGTCAGTCCGAACTGCTTGAAATATTGTCCGATCACACCGCCGATGAAGCTGACCGGCAGAAACACCGCGACGATGGTTGCGGTGATGGCGAGAACCGCAAAACCGATCTGGTCAGCCGCATCGATCGACGCCTGAAACGGCCGTTTGCCCATATGCAGATGCCGGTCGATGTTCTCCACCTCGACGATGGCGTCATCCACCAGAATGCCGATCACCAGCGTCAGTGCCAGAAGCGTGATGCTGTTGAGGGTGAAATCGAACCAAAACATCACCGCGAAGGTGGGCAGGATCGAAAGCGGCATGGCTACGGCCGCGATCAATGTCGCGCGCCAGTCGCGCAAAAAGAGGAAAACGACGACGACGGTCAGCGCAGCACCTTCGATCAGCGTCTCCATGGCGACCTGATAGCTCGCCCGGGTATAATCGACGGTCGAGAGCACCCGGTCGATCTGGACACCCGGATAGGTGTCGACCAACCGCGCAATCGTGGCATTGACGGCGTCTTCGACCGCCGTATCGCTCGACCCCTTGGCGCGAAACACGGAAAAGCCGACCACCGGCTCGCCGTCGAGACGCGATAATTCGCGCGGCTCGGCCTCACCGTCCGTTACCTTGCCAAGCGTGGCGAGCGTTGTCCATTGGCCGTTCGGAAGGCTGATGGGCCGCTCCGCCAGTTCGGCGGCGGTGATCGCGCCGCCAACCGCGCGGATCGACTGTTCCTTCTCGTTAAGCCGACTTCTGCCGCCGGGCACATTGGTGTTGAAGGCCTGAACCTGATTGTTGATATCCTCGGCATTGATGCCGAAGGCGATCAGCTGGTCCGGATCGAGCTGGACGGTGATTTCGCGGCTCACACCGCCGATCCGCTGCACCCTCTGCACACCCTTGGTCGTCAGCAATTCGCGCGCGATGGTCTCGTCGACGAACCAGGAGAGATCGACGGGCGACATTTGCGGGGCGCGGACCGCGAAATAAAGGATCGCCCCGCCTTCGACATCGACGCTGGCGATGGTCGGCTCCTCGATATCGCGCGGCATTTCGGAGCGGATTTGCGAGACGGCCTGGCGCACATCGTTGGTGGCGCGGGCCGTATCGATGCCAAGCTGGAATTCCACCGTCGTGGTGGAAAGCCCATCGCCGATGGTCGACTGAATATGTCTTATGCCGGCAAGACCGGAAATCGCGCCTTCGACACGCCGTGTCACCTGCGTTTCAAGTTCCGCCGGGGCCGCACCCGCCTGAACGATGGAAACCGTGACAATCGGAAAATCGACGCGCGGATTGGCGTTGACCGGCAGCTTCATGAAGGACTGGATGCCGACAAGCGTCAAAAGCAGGAACAGGACGATGGTGGTGATGGGGCGGCGGATGGCCCAGGAGGAGATATTGGTCATCGGCGATCCGCCTCCTTCTGCGCGACTTCGCTGACGCCGACGATCTCATCCCCGTCGCGCAGGAAGGCGCTGGCGCTTTCCACGACGCGCTCTCCCGCGCTCAACCCTTCGAGTATTTCAACGACGCCATTCTGCGCCTGCCCCACCCGAACGGCGCGGCGCGCCACCCTGTTCTCACCATCGACCACCACAAGCTGGGCCGCACCTTCGCGGCGCAGCGCAGCGCGGCTTCAGGAACGGAAACGAGAAAACGGCGCTCGCCGAAATCGACCTTGCCGCGCGCAAAGGCGCCTGCCCTCAGATCGGCGGTCGGTGGAACGGCAATGCGCACGATGCCGAGACGGCTTTGCGTGTTGACCGCCGGTTCGACGACACGGATGGTCCCCTGAATGGCGCGGGCGACGCCATTGACCGCGATTGCCACGGATTGACCGGTCTGCAGGGACGGCAGCACCCGCTCCGGCGCTTCGGCCAGAAATTCCAGTTCCCCATCCTGCAACAGGCGAAACAGCGGCTCCGTACTATCCGGCATCGCACCGATGCGGGCATGGCGTTGCGTGATGACACCGGGTTTCGGCGAAAGGATCTCGGTCCGCTCCAGTTCGAGACGGTGCTGGGTCAGTTGCGCCTGCGCGCCCGCCAGTTCGGCACGGGCGCCCTCGATCTTGGCCTGCGCCATGGCCGCTGCGGCACGGCGCTGGCCAAGCTGTTCCTTGCTGACGCTGGAGCCGGAAAGCCCTTCGGCACGGCGCAGATTCTCGCTCGCCTCTATCTCCGCCGCCTCGGCCTCGGCAAGGGTGGCGCGGGCGCGGGCGACGGCCGCTTCCGTCTGCTCGATCTGGGCCGCGAGCGTCTTGCTTTCCAGCCGCGCCAGCAATTGCCCGGCCGCAACCGTATCGCCGACATCGACAAAAACCTCGACGATGCGCTGGCCAGTCACGGCCGTACCGATGGAAATATCGTTGCGGGCGGCGAGAAGGCCGGCAACGTCCTGCCCGGCGTTGAAACCATAAGGCGCTGAGGTGACGACGGACACATGCGGCCGCACCTTGACGAGCGTCATGGTCTGGCTCACGGCGGGCGTCTCCTTAACCGGCAGCATCAGCCAGACAGCGCCGCCTGCAAGTCCAATGGCGAGCAGCGCCCACCAGAACAGGCGTCGCGAAGGCCGTCGTGCGGTCGTTTGTCCGGGTAGTGGCCGAGGGTTTGCAGGCTGGGGATTTGGGAAAGAGGAATTCAGGTCGTTCATGGCAGGACGGGTCCGGGTTTGAACATCGGGTGCGGCAAAAACTGCGGCGCACGGGTGGTTGGATCGCATCTCGAAGGAACAGGTGGTCGCCCGCTCATGGCGGCGATTTCGCCAGCGCACGTGCGGCCGGACTGAGGAAAACCCAGAACACCAGCAGGCAGAGCGTGGCGCTGAGCCCCCACAAGAACCAGGCGGCGCCGGCGGCCTGGAGGCCGAAACCGGCGATCAGCACGGCAAGCGGCGTCGCCATCATCGCAATCGCCGCCGTGGTTCCAAGCACGCTGCCGCGGATCGCAGCCGGCGCGCGTTTCAGAAACATCGCATTGGCGAGCGGGCCGAGCGCCCCGGTGGAAAAACCGATCAGGGCGGCCGCGATGAGCAGCAAGGGACCGCTCTGAAGGAAAGCGATGAGGCCGATGGAAAACGTCGCGCCGGATATGCCGGCGAGCAGCACGGCCCGCCCGTTCCACGAGTGGCCGCGAATGGCGAAAATCACCGCCGACAAAGCCGCCCCTGCCCCGGAAACCGAGAGAAACAGCCCGAGGTCGAGGACATCCGCTCCGCTGGCCTTAAACAGTACCGGCAGGACAACGGCGTTGAGCGCCCCGAAAACCGCCAGCATCACCATGGCGACGACAAGCAGAAGACGCAAAAGCGGCTCCGTCAGCAGAAAGCGCAGACCTGCAAATGTCGCATCGCCGCGATCCGCACCGGCGGATTTACGCCTATGACGCGGCAAACAGATCGCGCCGATCACGGCAGCGAGCAGCGAACAGGCCGCCGTGATCAGCAGGGCATATTCCATCCCGAAAGCGGCAATGGCGATGCCCGCGACCGGCGGTCCGAAAATCATCGCCGCATTTTCAAGCAATTCATCTATCGAGGTGACCCGCTCGATTGGCATCCGGGCGATGCGGGCAAGTTCCGGCACCCTTGCATCATGGGCGATCATGCCCGGACCGTCGAGCAGCGCCCCGACCACGATCAGGCCGAGCAGAAGGCCGATATCCATCTGCCCCGCCATCATGAGAAAGGGTATAGCCGCGACGCTCAGGGCGCTGGCAAGATCGGCGGTCACCGCAACGACGCGCGAACCGAAACGGTCGACGACAGGGCCGCCGCAGAAAGCGCCGATAACCAGCGGCATCATGCCAGCCGCCGCCGCTATCCCCGTCCAGGCGGCATTGCCGGTCAGGGACAGTACGATCCACGGCAACGCGACGGCCGCCACCGCATTGCCGAAAAGCGACAGGCCTCCGGCAACGATGACGCCATAAAGCGGCGCACGGCGATGTGGAAGGCCGAGCCCGCGAAACCCGGACTCCGAAACCGTTTCGAGTTGGCCGCAGGACGTCGCAAGAGGCATCGTCTCAACCGTGCTGCTGTCTGAAGGCATAACACTCTCCAAGTTTCATCGGCTCACGGCGCTGCCGGTAAGGATGAAGGCAGTAAAATATCTGGCCACTCGGGCTTCGGGACCGGACGGATGCGAACATCTCCACCTCGCCTTCCCCGACTGGCTCTTTTCCGGCTCGGCGTTTTATTAATTAAGTAGTCAGTCTATTTATTGTGGCGAATGTTTTTTTGTCAAGCGGGCACTGAGGAAAATGACATGACGACGAAAAATGCCGTGCGGGATCACATGTTCAGTGCCGCCGGGGTGCTGGGCCAGAAGCTGACTTTGGTGGAGTTGTTGTGCATCACATACGCGACAAATTGGCTCCCCGGGGCGGAGTCGTTCCTCCGCCCATTCCTGTGCCGGTCACAGGAACCCGGCCGACACGCGTGTACGCGGCGAAAAAAACCGTTCCCGGACAAGGATTAAAGGCAATGAAAATACATTATAAAAACATAATTATATCAATAGATAAAACTGACAATCTAATGTAGTTTCAAAACTCACCTGACGCCTCCCGGCGTCTCAAATCCAGTTCTTCGCTATAGCGCCTCAGCGTATGGCTTTCGGTAAGCAATCCGACAGGACGATTTTCGATCTTGTCATTAACGACAACCAGCGCTTCGCTCTCCGCCGCATCGAAGGCTGCCGCCGCCTGGCGGGCATTCATGGTCGGCAGCAGCACATCGTTCTTGTATTGCAGATAGGTTTCTAGGCTGATCTTGCTGGGGTCGCGATCCATCGGGTCTGCGTAGATTTCCGGCACGAGGACGATGCCGGCATAACGTCCGTCATCATGGGTCATGATTACCCGTTGCGTCGAACCGAGCGGGAACTTCTCCTTGAAGGCCGGGAGGCCCATGCTGACATTGGCCTTGCGGATATCGGCGCGCATCATCCTGCCGACCGTCAGATCGCGGATCCAGCCGATATCATGGGCGCTGCGAATGCTCTCGCCACGCAGGTGAAAACGCCAGGTGGCGAAGGAGTAACCGAAGGTCGTGCGCACCACGAGCGAAGTGGTGATGACGGCGGCAAGCACCAGCGCCGTGATCTGGAAGTCGCCTGTCAGTTCCAGCGCCAGAAACGTCATCGTCAGCGGACCGCCGATGATGGCGGCGGCAAAGGCGCTCATGCCGATCACGGCATAGACGATGGGCGCTGTCGACCCATAACCGATATAGGGTGCGCAGAGCGCAAAAATCTTGCCGAGCAGCGAGCCCATGAACAGCGACGCGAAAAACAGGCCGCCACGGAAATTCGAGCCGATGGAAATGGCGCTCGCCGCCGCCTTCAGCAGGAACAGCCCGGCCACCCCGTATATCGTCAGTTCCGCATCGATATTGAGATGCAGCGCACCATGGCCGCTCGACAGCACCTGCGGTGAAATCAGCGCAAGCCCGCCCACCGCCACGCCGCCGATGGCAGGACGCAGCCAGCCCGGAATGGCGCTTTTGCGCGCCGTTTCTTCGATGAAGGACACCGCCTGCATCAGCACGATGCCGATGGCCGCACATACGACGCCGAGAAAGATGGCGGGCACATAATCCGCCGGTGTTACACGGCTGGCATCGACAATATCGATCGAGATGCCATGGCCGCCGATAATCCCGATGACCGTCGTCGCCACCAGCGCCGAGACGATGAGCGGCGCAAGCGTCACCACGGTATAGGTGCCGATGATGAGTTCGATGGCGTAGAACGCCCCGGTCAGCGGCGCGTTGAAGGCAGCTGCAATCGCACCCGCAGCGCCGCAGCCGACAAGGATACGCATGTCCCCTCGCCGCAGTTTCAGCTTGATGCCGATCTTCGAGGCGACACCGCTGGCGATCTGGGTGTAACCGGCCTCAAGCCCGACGGAGGCGCCAAAACCGTTGGAGACGATATTCTGCACGCAGACAATGATGCTGTCCGTCAGCGACAGCCGGCCGCCATGCAGCGCATTCGCCTCGATGGGGTCGACCATGGGTTTCTTGCGGGTCTTCGAAAGAATGAAGATGATCAGGCCGAGCACGATGCCGCCAATGATCGGGCCGGCAAGCACGATCCGTCCGGAAAGATCGCTGCTGCTCAACCGCTCGACGCCGAAAACCAGCATATGCAACGCCGTGCTCAAGGCGCCGATCAGCGCCACCAGAAGGCCCGCCGCAATGCCGATGAAGACGGCAAGGATAACCAGTCCCAGTTCGCCGCGCCGGAACATCGCCCGCAGGCGACTGGCGCGCAGATTGTCGAAGAAGCTCGCCATACTGGGTGCACGGAAAGGCTTGGTCGACATGCTGTTCCTTTTCAGGCGGCGTCAGGCTGCTTCGATCTCGATCTCGAAACGCATCTGATCATAAGCCGGTTCGACATGATCAGGCGTTTCCCGCATCACCGTCTCATAATCGAGCGGAATATGCATGTGGGTCAAGATCGCCCTTTTGGGTGCGAATCTTTCGATCCAGCCAAGCGCCTGTTCCAGCGAAAGATGGCTGGGGTGGTAACGGTGCTGCAGCGCGTCGATGACGAGGACATCGAGACCGGCAAGCTTCGGCAGGGTCTCAGTCGGAAAATCGCTGACATCGGTGCAATAGGCGACGTCACCAATGCGGAAGCCCAGCGAATGCACATCGCCATGCTGCTGCATGTGCACGTTGAATGGGATCGGCCCGCCTGCCCCATCGATGATCAAGGCCGCGTCGATATCGGCGATGATCCGCGGTTCGACGATGGGCGGATAGCTGCTGCCTGGCGGGGTCTCCAGGCAATAGGCGAAACCGTCCTTTATCCGCGCCATGGTGACGGGATCGGCATAGATCGGAATGCGGCTTTGCTGAAGGGCGAAATAGATGCGCAGATCGTCGATACCGTGCAGATGGTCGGCATGGGCGTGGGTGTAAAGCACCGCATCGACCGCCTCCACCTTCGCCGCGATCATCTGCTCGCGAAAATCCGGGCCGGTGTCGATGACGACGGTCGTCCTTCCGCCATCCGGGCCGATCTGTTCCACCATGAAGGCCGTTCGCGTGCGCCGGTTCTTCGGGTTGTCGGGGTCGCAGGCGCCCCAGTCGCCGTTGATGCGCGGCACGCCGGGCGACGACGCGCAACCGAGAACCGTGAAGCGACGACGGTAGATTGCCACACCTACACCCTTGTCATCTTGGAAAAGCAGCGGAAGGCGTTTTCGGTGGTGATTTCAGCCATGCGCTCATAGGAAACGCCGTGCACCTCGGCCAGAACCTCCGCGGTATTGACCACGTAGGACGGCTCGTTGCGCTTTCCCCGCCAGCGCTTCGGCGCAAGATAAGGCGCATCCGTTTCCACCAGCAGCCGGTCCAGCGGCACGGTGGCGGCGATATCGCGGATATCCTGCGATTTCGGGAAGGTCAGAATGCCGGAAAAGGAGACATAACCGCCAAGCTCGACACCGGTTTTCGCCAGCTCGGGACCGGCGGAAAAGCAGTGCAGGATGAACGGGAAGGCCCCCTTCCCGCTTTCGGCGCGCAAAATAGCGGCCATGTCGTCATCGGCGCTGCGGCTGTGAATGACAAGCGGCAGCTTCGTTCGTCTTGCCGCCTCGATGTGGCGGATAAGGCCGGTCTTCTGGTCTTCCGGCTTCTGCGTATCGTAGAAATAATCCAGACCCGCCTCGCCGATCGCCACGATCCTGTCATGGCTCTCCGCCAGCCGCACAAGCTCGTCGGCGGAAATATCCAGTTCCTCGTCGGCATTGTTCGGATGCGTGCCGACCGAACAGAAGACCGACGGATATTTTTCCGTGATCTTCAAAAGTTCGGGCAGACGACGCACCCGGGTCGAGATCGTCACCATCTGGCTCACACCCGAAGCATGGGCGCGGGCGATGATATCGTCGCGCTCAGCCTCGAAATCGGGAAAATCCAGATGGCAATGTGTATCGATCAGCATGGGTCTCGCCTTCACGCTTCCGGTGCGACGTAACGCGGGAAGACCGGCTTCGGCGCCTCAAGCGGCGTGCCCGGAACCAGACGGCCCGCTTCGCCGAGTGCTGCAAAATCACGTTTGTCGGCAGGTGCCGCAACGAGATCCAGCAGCTTGTCGCAGGATTCCGGCATGAACGGCTGCAGGAGAATGCCGATCTGGCGCACCACTTCCGCCGTAACGTAAAGCACGGTGCCCATGCGCTCGGGATCGGTCTTTTTCAGCGCCCACGGCTCCTGCGAGGCGAAATAGCGGTCGGTTTCCGAGACGACGGCGATGATGGCCGCAAGCGCGCGGTGGATGAGCTGCTTGCCCATTTCCTCGCGGCAGAGCGCCAGCAGCCCGTCGGCGGAAGCCAGCATCGCCTTGTCTTCTTCGGTGAACTCACCGGGCGTCGGGATCTGGCCATCGCAATTCTTGACGATCATCGACAGCGAACGGCTGGCGAGATTGCCGATACCGTTGGCAAGATCGGCATTGATGCGGGTGGCGATGCCCTCTTCGCTATAGCTGCCGTCCTGGCCGAAGGAGACTTCGCGCAGGAAGAAATAACGGACCTGATCGAGACCGAAATGGTTCACCAGATTGGCCGGATCGACGACGTTGCCGAGCGACTTCGACATCTTCTCGCCCTTGTTGAGCAGGAAGCCATGCGCATAGACCCGCTTGGGCAACGGCAGCTTCGCGCTCATCAGGAAAGCCGGCCAATAGACCGCGTGGAATCGGATGATATCCTTGCCGATGATATGCACGTCGGCGGGCCAATATTTCGCACGCGGGCCGTTTTTATCCTCGATGTAACCAGTCGCGGTGATGTAGTTGGTCAGCGCATCGACCCAGACATACATGACGTGTTTCGGATCGTTCGGAACCTTGATGCCCCAGTCGAAGGTGGTGCGCGAAATCGACAGGTCCTTGAGGCCTGATTTGACGAAGGAGATGATTTCGTTGCGGCGCTCCGCCGGACCGATGAACTCCGGATTTTCCTCATAGAGCTTCAGCAGCTTGTCCTGATATTCGGAAAGCTTGAAGAAGTAGCTCTCCTCTTCCACCCACTCGACCGGCGTGCCCTGCGGCCCGTAGCGAACGCCGTCAGCGCGCAGTTCCGTTTCGTCCTCGGCGTAATAGGCCTCGTCGCGCACGGAATACCAGCCGGCATAGCTGTCCTTGTAGATGTCGCCGCTATCGGCCATCAGGTTCCATATATTGCGCGAGGTCTCGTGGTGACGTTCTTCCGTGGTGCGGATGAAATCGTCGTTCGAGGCGTTGAGCAGCTTGCCCATCGCGCGGAACTGGTCCGAATTGCGCTCAGCCAGTTCTTCCGGCGAAATGCCTTCCGCCCGCGCCGTCTGCTGCATCTTCTGGCCGTGTTCGTCGGTGCCGGTCAGGAAGAACACATCCATTCCATCCAGGCGCTGAAAGCGTGCCATGGCGTCCGTCGCAATCAACTCATAGGCATGGCCGATATGCGGCTTGCCGTTAGGATAGGAGATCGCGGTGGTGATGTAGAATGGTGTCTTGTCTGTCATGACGGTCTATCGACTTTACAGGCTGTTTTTTGGATAGACCGCTCTTAAACCATTGTTCGCAGCAGCGAAAGGCAGAGCGTACGTTTTGTACGACAGCTTGCAGACAAAGCGGATTTGGCGAGCGCTTGGCTCCGCACTCCGTCACCCCGGACCTGATCCGGGGTCCAGCGCGATCAAGTCCTTGATCGCAAGAGACTCTCTTCACGGCACGGAGGCGCCGTGGCTGGATGCCGGATCAAGTCCGGCATGACGGAGGAGAATTTATCCACCGTCGAATCGTACATTTCGCACGATCCCTCGCCTTCAAACGCCGCGAATATCTTCCAGAATGGAAAGCACCATCTGCTTCTTGTCGAGATTATAGGCCTGCGCCACGGTGATGCGTTCCGAGAGCGTCGAGGAAAGCCGTGCATGTTTCTCCGCCGCCGCGATATCGCCCGCCATCGCCGCCGCCCGTGCGCGCTCGATAAGCTCTTCCGTCACATGCTCCATGAAGAAGCCGAGAACGATGTCGCCGTCCTTCTGTGCCAGAACCTCGGCGAGCTTATGCATCTGCTTGCGCACGCCGGGCCCTTCGGAAGCCATGACCTCCGCAAAGGCCTCGACGATATCGGAGCCGCCGTAATTCATCAGCTTCAGCGCCTGCGCGACGCTGCCCTTGGAGGCGGCGAGCAGGGCGTCGCGTTTTTCGCCTTCCGGGCTGATGCCGAGATGATCGAGGGACTGCACCATGGCTGCATCCGAAAGCGGCAGGAGCCTGAGCGGCATGCAGCGTGAGCGGATGGTCGGCAGCAATTTTCCCGGCGCGTGCGAGAGAACGAGGAACATCGCCCGTTTCGGCGGCTCCTCCAGTATTTTGAGGATCGCATTCGCGGCGTTGCGATTGAGATCGTCGGCAGGATCGATGATGACGATACGCCAGTTGCCGGTGCCGGAGGTCTGCGAAAAGAAGTGCCCTGCCCGCCGCACCTCGTCCACCGTAATGGCGGATTTCACGCGGCCGGTCTTTTCATCCACCGGACGGGTCAGATGCAGCAGATTATGCGAAGCGCCCGCGGTGATCTGCCGGCTGACCAGCGATTGCGGATCAGGATCGGCGAGAAAATCCGGCGCCAGCGACGGATCGGGATGGCTGAGCACATGATTGGCGAAACGGAAGGCAAGCGTCGCCTTGCCGATCCCCTCCGGCCCTTCGATCAGAATGGCATGATGGCCCTTGCCGGAGCGATAGGATTGCGCGAGGAAGGCTTCCGCTTCCTCATGTCCGAAAAGCTTCGTGTTCTGCTGCGGCGCGATCGCACCGTCGAGAACGCCCTGAACCTCACTCATGCGCCGCGCCCGCTGCTGTTTTCAGCTGTTCGAGCAAGGGATCGACAAAGGACATGACATCCTCCGCCACTTTTTCTTCCGGCTGGTCGGCGTTGACGATCCGGCAACGACGCGGCTCGGCAAGCGCAATATCCAGATAGGCTTCCCGCCGCTTCTCGTGAGTCTCGATTTCCTCTTTTTCAAAGCGGTCCGGCGCAGCGCCTTCATCCGCGCGCTTTCTGGCGCGGGCGAGCCCCTTTTCGGCGGCAATATCGAAAATCAGCGTCAGTTCCGGCACGACACCGTCAATCGCAATGCGTTGCAATGTCTCGATAAAATCCGGCTCCAGATTGCCGGTCGTGCCCTGATAGACGCGGGACGAATCGAGAAACCGGTCGCAGAGCACGATCTCGCCGCGCGCGAGCGCCGGGCGAATGACCTCTTCGACATGGTCGTTCCGCGCCGCCGCAAACAGGATCGCTTCCATGCGCACCCCGAAGGATTCCGCAGCGCCGGATAGAAGAACATGCCGAACGGCCTCCGCACCTGGCGAGCCGCCCGGCTCGCGCGTCACGACCACCTCGAAACCACGGCCGCGGAGCGCCTCGGCAAGCGTGCGGATCTGCGTCGACTTGCCGGCGCCTTCGCCGCCTTCGAAGCTGATGAACAATCCGGTCTTTTCGGCCAATGTCACGTCCTGCGAGGAATTCACGTCAATATTGAAATGCCTGTTTACAGCATCGAACCGAAATCTGTGAAGCGCTTTTCAGAAAATCCGGTGCCTGAACAAAAGCATAGGCACAAGGCCGCGCATGGAACAGGCTTTCAGAGCCAGAACAGCAGCAGTTCCTTCAGCGCGCCTGTCGCATTCTGGGTGAGCGACCCCTTGCCGACCGCCGCCTTCGTATAAAGCGGCACTTCCCGCAACAGGCGCTCGCCTGAAAAAATCTTGAGCGTTCCGGCATTCGCCCCGACGTCCAGCGGCGCATTCAGGGGCCAGCGATAGACGATACGGCCGGAAATACGATCCGGATTATTGACCGGCACCAGCACGCTGACATCTTCCTTCGGCGAAAGATCGATATGCGAAACATCGCCGCCATAAACGCTGACAGACCCGACGGCTTCGTCCTTGCTGAAGAGATGGCGTTTTTCGAAGGCGGTCAGGCCCCAGTCCACCACCCGGCGGGCCTCTTCCTGCCGCGTCTTGTCGTCCACGATGCCGGCAAGCGCCAGATAGACCCGGCGGCCTTCCCGCTCGGCCGAAACGACAGCGGCAAAACCGCTGCCTTCCGCAAAACCGAGGCCGAGACCGTCGATACCGCTGCCGGGCATCAGGAGCGTATTCTTGTTGCGCTGGAAAATCCGGTTCCATTCGAAATCCGGTTTGGTGAAAAGCCCGTAACGCTCGGGATAGGTATCACGCAGATGTTGCGCAAGACGCACCATGTCCCTCGCGGTCGTCCGGTTGCCGGGGTCGGGAAGCCCGGTCGAATTGGTGAAGGTGCTGCTGCTCATGCCCAGTTCGCCCGCCCGCGCCGTCATGCGCTTGGCGAAGGAGGCATCCGAACCCGCCATGCCTTCGGCAACGACGATGCAGCCGTCATTGGCGTTCTGCACGATGATGCCGGTCAAAAGATCGTTGATGCCGACGGAGGATTTCAGCGCCGCGAACATGGTCGAGGTGCGCGAGGGCGCGCCGCCCGTGCGCCAGGCATATTCCGAGACGGGGTAAGCCGTCTCTGCCGTCACCTGCCCCTTTGACAGCGCATCCAGCACCACTTCCACCGTCATCAGCTTGGCAAGCGAAGCGGGCGGAAAAGGCTGATTCTCGTTTTGCGAAAGAAGCACCGTGCCTGTTTCGGCATCGATCATATAGGCCTGTTCGGCCTTTGCGATGAAGGGGCCGGTCTGCGATTGCACCGGGCCCGCACTGAAAAACGCAAACGCTGCCGCTGCGACGACCGAACAATAGGAGCGATGAATGGCCTTGCGCATGAAACCGCCCAGTCCTGCCTGCCGTAACCGGCTGCCCGCGATAAAGGCGAGAGGCCGGCCGTATCCTTCAATCCGTCAGCGCGACTTCGCCTGCTGACGCTTCACATGGGCGAGTATCGATTGCTCGTTGAGCGCGCCACGGTCGACGAGCACGCTGTCGAAGGCGCTCGCGGTCCTGGAGACCGTAGCCGATTCTTCGGAATAGGCCGCCGCAAATTTGGAAGAAGGCGTCGGCACGCGCAGATAATTGCCGCCGGGCGCCGCCGGCTCACGCATGAAATTGCCTTCCGGACGCTCGGCCAGGATGGGGCCGATTTCCGGCAGGATCGCAAACTGCTCGAAAGCCGGCGCCGGGCCGTTGACCAGCGGCATGGCCTGAAGCGCCGCATTCTTCTTGGAACCGACGAGCGCCGTCTGTGCGGAGCCGCCATAATTCGGGTTGGACGCAGGAGCCGGAACGAAATTCGGCGAGGCCGAAGCCACCATCACGCCCGTCGCGATCTGCCCTTCGGGCGCTACACCCGGCGAACGCGAACCCTTCGGAATATAGGATGCCATCAGATAAGGCATGTCGTGACCATCGAGCGGTGCGCGGCCGGCATATTGTACCCGCACATTGGCCGTGCCGGTGGCCTTCATGTCGAGAAGATCGGCCGTTTTGCTGGAAACGTCGATCAGGCGGCCTTCATGGAACGGTCCGCGATCGTTGACGCGCACCAGAACCGAAGCGCCATTTTCCATGTTGGTGATGCGCGCGTAGCTCGGCAGGGGAAATGTCGGATGTGCGGCAGAAAGATGTTCCTTGTCGTAGACTTCGCCATTGGCGGTCAGGCGGCCATGGAAGGCGGAACCGTACCAGGAAGCAAGGCCGGTCTTGTTGTAGCCCGGCTCTTCCTTCGGGAAATAGCGGCGGCCCTTGACGGTATAGGCATTGCCGATCAGCTCGCGCCCGCCGCCCTTGGGAATGGCTTTGCCATCGGCCACGCGCGGGCTGGCTTTGACGCCATATTCGGATTCGGAAAAATATTCCTTGCTGCGCTTGGGCTTAGGCTTGGTCTCGGACGTCGTGGAACACGATGCGGTTGCGGCGCAAAGCACGGAAATTGCAAGCCACTTCACGCCCGACCTGGCGTTGATGCCGAGTTTCTTGACCGTAGAATTCAAATCGTCTGCCCCACGCTGCTATTGGCTCGGAGAACCGCACCCTCACTTGCCTCGATTATTTGCCCCTGCCATCGAAGCACCTAACAGTCGCTTAATCTTGTGCATAACGTGGCGAAAATGCGAACGACTTCTGCAAATTCGATAAAATTGTAACGAACGTGGTTAATGATTTCTATCTTTTAAGCCCGCCCATCGGGCCGGCTTTACCCGCCCCAGCATCTCCCGTTCACCGCACCCGCAAGGAACAAACGGACAGCAACCGCGTTCTCTCCCCGCAAACAAACGAGCTTTCCGCCGGTTTCGGCTGAGGGAGGAAACATGATCAAGCTTATGAAAACCACAGCTCTGGCGATGGGCGTCGCCCTGGTATCCTTCGCCGCGCCGATCCCCGCAGGCGCGCAGGACATGGAACTCAGAATCGGCCCCGACGGCGTTCGCCCCGTCATCCGCGATCGTGACCGGGACGTAGACCGCCGCGGCCCGCCCCGCATGCGTGGATGCAGCGAACGCGAAGCCCGCGCCGCCGCCCGTGAGGCAGGCCTGCGCGATCCCGAGGTCGTGCGCGTCACCCCGGGCCGTGTCGTCGTCGAAGGCTTCACGCGCCGGGG
Organism: Agrobacterium sp. LMR679; assembly: GCF_027157905.1. Lineage (NCBI taxonomy): Bacteria > Pseudomonadati > Pseudomonadota > Alphaproteobacteria > Hyphomicrobiales > Rhizobiaceae > Agrobacterium > Agrobacterium sp. LMR679. Next base: position 2,604,696 of record NZ_JAPVOJ010000002.1, read on the forward strand.
ACCGGACCGCATCACATTTGCGAACGAACGGGGCTGCCCGGAAATCTGATTGGATCACCAATATGGAACCCGCCGCAAGGCGGGTTTCTCATTCGCGCTGAATTCGAGCGACTCAAAAGCCTAGCAACGCGATCGAAGCATCCCTCGTCCGCAGCAGTGTTAGAATATTTTTTGCGCTTGATGGCAGATGGGGTGGGATTCGAACCCACGGTACGCTCTCACGCACGCCGGTTTTCAAGACCGGTTCCTTAAACCACTCGGACACCCATCCATCGGTGGTGAGGCTTTATAGCGGTTTGGAAAAGGCCGTCAATCCCGCCCGGGCGAGCTGTATCGCCCTTCTCTTACGGTTGGCAGATCATTGCCCCGGGGTCGTTGCCGGCGGCAGGAGGGATCCGTCGCCTGAAGGGATCGAGGGCACCTGCTGAGCCGTCTCGAATAGCGTCAGGCTTAAAACGATTGCGACAAGCACCAGCAAAAGCGCCACGAAGAGGATTCCCGATTTATCCATGCGTCTGCTCATGTCACGTTATGTTAAAGGCGAATATGTGCAATTCGAGGCAATGCGAAGAATAAAGCGAAAGTCTGTCAAGTTGTCTTACAGATTGTCTAAACTCATCGTTCAAAAATCTGCGGATTGAGCGAAATTTATGCATAGGCGTACTGTTTGGGACGGAAATGGCCTATCGCGTCAGCACTATTGTCACTTATATCAAGCCATCGCTCCCGGGCATTGCCCAACTTTCCCCGAGCGATCAACCTGCCCCGCCTCTTTGCGGGGCTTTTTTCTTTTATGGCCCAGAAGATGAAGCGCGGCCAAAAGGCTCGCGGCTCTCCGACCGCCCTCGCCTCAAACGCCGATGCTCGGCCCGCCATTGCCATGCCGGCCGTCACCCCGGAGAATATCCTCAAACAGGTTCAGCAGCGCCGGCGGCAAGGTATCGGACAATTCCGCGATGATTTCGTTGGCGCGATTATAGGAATAGATGGCTGAAAGCGTCAGCACCAGAAGCACGATCCACGGCCAGATCGGCTTGCGCCTTTGCGGCGCTCCGTTCGGTTGTTGCGGTAAAGTCATGCCGGCACCTTCCCTTCAGGCCTTAACGCGCGGCTCGCCTCCGGGCGCATAGGCGGTTTTCTGCAGGAAACGGAATATATTGCCGCACTGGGCGCAGCGGATCATGAAATCCGTCGGATCACCCGAGGCGCGCTCCGCGCGAAATCCGCGCGGCATTTCATCGATGCGAAAATCGACGTCCCGGCGGCTCTTGTCATCCGATTCCGACGCTTCGGCAAAACCCTGATGACCGCATCTGGAACATTCGAGCTTCCGGGAATATCTGTCGCGCGCTGCCATATGCCGTCCTTTGCTTGGTTGGTATCAGGTAGCAGCGGCAAAACATCATTTCAATGCCGATCGCCTCGGGTTAAAGCTTTGCACGGCTATTTCCCGGCCGGAAACCCATCCGGCGGCCGGAACGAATATGGAAGCCCATGAACGACCAGAAACCCCTGCTTTCATCGTCACTCATGCTCCGGGCCGCTCTCATCGCCGGAATTCTTCTCGTCTTTCTCGGCGTCCTCAATGTCGGCATCAAATGGTATGGCGAGCGGATTCTCCAGGCGGGCCATACGACGGCCACCGAGGAGGTGGAGATCGTCATCGGCAACGACCGCCTGAAGCTTGCCCAAAACACCCTGCGGGCGCCTTCCGAACGCCTCGGCGGAGAACGCGAGCGCGTCGACCTTTATCTGAGCTGGCCTGACCTCAAGGGTTATGAGGAAGCGAATCGCGCCGTCTTCGACGATCCGGCGCAGGCGGCAGGGCTGATCTTCATCCAGCTTTCGCAAAGCACCATGTCCGAGGACATGTCCGGTCGTTTCGGGCCGATCTATGCGCGGCTGACGGAGGGAGAGCCGGTGCCGCTGAAGCACGGCCTGATGCTGCACCGCCTGCGCGCCGATTCCGGCTACGGCAAGGAAGTCATATTGACCGGCGAGCGCGAGGGCGAAAGCGCCTATGTGGTGCGCTGCCTCATGCCACAAACGCCGCAGGCGGCCACCGGCAGCGATTGTCAGAGGGATATTCACGCCGGACAGGACCTCAGCCTGTTCTACCGTTTCTCCTCCGCCCTGCTGCCGCAATGGCAAAAGCTGGACGGGGATGTGAAAAACTATATCGAGCGCCGCCTCGTAAAAGACGGAAATCGGTGAAACAGCACGGCACAGATTGCGTGCGAAAAGTCGCATTTTATGGAAGGCAGATACCTTTCATAAACCACTTGGTAACGCCATCCCGATAAAGTTTCTTCCCGGAGCATCGGGCGGGGCGTGTCCGAGCGGAACAGAAATATGCGATTGAAGAGTTCAGCAGTGTTGAAAAGTCTATCTGGGGCACATTCGCGCAAAGCGGGTGCGACGTCTTTCGTAAGGTTTATTGCGTTAACCCTTGCTGCGGCGTTCATAACCGCAACATCCGTTCAAACCGCAAAGGCCGATCCGAAATATGCGGGCATCGTCATCGATGCCAAGACCGGCAAGGTCCTTTATGGCGAGGATCCGGACGGGCTGCGTTATCCGGCTTCGCTGACGAAGATGATGACGCTTTATCTGACATTCGAGGCGCTCAATACCGGACGTATCTCGCTCGATTCCAAGGTGCCGGTGTCAGCCAACGCCGCCAAGGAGCCGCCATCCAAGCTTGGCGTGCGCGCCGGCGGCAGCATCACAGTGGAACAGGCTATCCTTGCACTCGTCACCCGGTCCGCAAATGACATGGCAACCGCGCTCGGCGAATATCTCGGCGGCTCGGAAGACCGTTTCGCCAGAATGATGACCGCCAAGGCCCGTGCACTCGGCATGACCCGCACGACCTATCGCAACGCCAACGGCCTGCCCAACACGGCGCAGATGACGACGGCGCGCGACCAGGCCCGCCTCGGCGTCGCGCTTCGTCAGCATTTCCCACAATATTACGGCTATTTCTCTACCCGCACCTTCAACTTCGGCAAGCAGGTTATCGGCAACCATAACCGCCTCGTCGGAACCGTGAAGGGTGTGGATGGCATCAAGACCGGTTATACCCGCGCAGCCGGCAGCAACCTTGCCACATCGGCGCAGCTCGACGGTCGCTCCATCGTCGCCGTCGTTCTTGGCGGCCGCTCCAGCGCTGCCCGTGACGCCACCATGCGCAAGCTTGTCGCAACCTATCTGCCGCAGGCATCGCGTGGCGGCAACAGCAACCTGATCGCGCAGACCCGCTCAGCGCCGGTCGAAGAGCCCGTCGCCGTGGCCGCTGCTGTTCCGTCCGTTGCAGTTGCAGCAACCGCAGCCGGCCTGCCCAATTCCGGTCCGGTGCCGCAGACCCGTTACGAAGAAGCGCCGGTTACCGCCTTTGCAGGCTCCTCTTCCAATGCAGCCCTCAAGGCCATGGAAGCCGCCACCTGGCAGAAGGGCAAGGATCCAATCAATCAGGCGCCCGCTGCGCCGGACCGCAAGTTGATCACCAACTCGACCAAGGTGGACAATATCGTCACAGCCTCCACCACGGCGCCTGTCGTCTCCGCCCCTTCGGTTTCGGCCAGGTCCGAGGCTCCGCAGGGCGGCTGGGTGATCCAGATCGGTGCATCTCCCGATGAGAACTCCGCGCGCGGCCTGTTGCAGAACGCGCAGGAAAAAGGCGGCGCGGCACTGCGCTCCGCAAAACCCTTCACAGTCGCCTTCAGCAAGGACGGCTCCCAGATCTACCGCGCCCGTTTCGGCGGTTTCGATGGCCAGAACGCCGCGGTGAATGCATGCAATGCATTGAAAAAGAAAGGCGTCAGCTGCTGGGCGTCACTCCAGTAACAGACGTTTCCGCAGGCGGTGCTTCATGGTCGAAACATCGCCTGTCTCCTCGAAGTTTGTAATGTGTAGCGAGGCTTTCCAAGATGGCAGTCAACGAGAATTATTCGGACATTGCGTCTGGCAACGGGCATGGCAGCCTGTCGGTTCTGCATCCCATTCACGAAGCGGCGATGCGTATCGCCGATCTCGGTCTCAATCGTTCCAAGGCGAAGACACGCGATCTCGTGGCGCTGCTTCTGTCGCACGGCGCCCGCGCCTGGCGCTCCAATCAACCGGAAGCGAACATCCACCTTCATGTCGCTAGCCGCTCGGGTCGCGCTCCGGTCCATATTCGCATTCGCTGAAAATCAAACGCAGTCGACAAGGCACAAACAAAAACCCCGCGGAGCCTGAGCGCCGCGGGGTTTTTCTTGACTGGTAACCGAAGATAACGAGGCGGCTTACGCCTCGTTTTCCGGTGCCTCCGGCGTATCCGGCAGATCGTCGGCGGCATCTTCGCCATTGCCGTTTTCCGCTTCGTCGTCGCCTTCAGGCTCGTTGATGCGCTCCACGGAAACCACCTTCTCATCCTTGGCGGTCGAGAAGATAGTCACACCCTTGGTGGCGCGGCTGGCGATGCGGATGCCGTTGACCGGCACGCGGATGAGCTGACCGCCATCGGAAACCAGCATGATCTGGTCGCCTTCTTCCACGGGGAAGGCCGCGACGAGTTCGCCGATTTCGTTGGTCTTCGAGGTATCGGTGGCACGGATGCCCTTGCCGCCGCGACCCGAGGTGCGGAAATCGTAAGAAGAGGAACGCTTGCCGAAGCCCTTCACGGAAACCGTCAGCACGAATTCTTCGCGTGCCTTCAGTTCCTGATAACGCTCTTCACTGAGTTCACCCTCTTCCGTCACCTCTTCGCCGACGAGCGCGATATCGTCCTCATCGACGCCTGCGGCACGCCGTTCGGTAGCCGAGCGCTTCAGATAGGCCGCACGCTCCCAAGGTTCAGCTTCCACATGGCCCACAATGGTCATGGAGATGATGCGGTCGCCCTCGGCCATGTTGATGCCGCGCACGCCGACGGAGTTGCGACCGGCAAAGACGCGCACATCGTCCACGGGGAAGCGGATGCACTGGCCGAGCGCGGTCGTCAGCAGCACGTCGTCGCGGTCCGTACAGGTTTCGACGGAGAGGATTTCATCGCCCTCCTCGTCCAGCTTCATGGCGATCTTGCCATTGCGGTTGACCTGCACGAAATCGCCGAGCTTGTTGCGGCGAACCGTGCCGCGCGTCGTCGAGAACATCACATCCAGCGTTTCCCAGGTCGTTTCGTCCTCGGGCAACGGCATGATGGTGGTGATGCGCTCGCCGGGCTCCAGCGGCAGCATGTTGATGAGAGCCTTGCCCTTGGACTGCGGCGTGCCGATCGGCAGGCGCCAGACCTTTTCCTTGTAGACGATGCCACGCGAGGAGAAGAACAGCACCGGCGTATGGGTGTTGGCAACGAAGAGACGGTTGACGAAATCCTCGTCACGCGTCGCCATGCCGGAACGGCCCTTGCCGCCGCGACGCTGCGCCCGGTACGTGGTCAGCGGCACGCGCTTGATGTAGCCGAGATGCGAAACGGTGACGACCATATCCTCACGGGCGATGAGGTCTTCATCGTCCATATCGGGACCGCCCTCGACGATCTCGGACCGGCGCGGCGTGCCGAACTCGTCGCGGATGGCGACAAGCTCGTCCTTGACGATCTGCTGGATGCGCAGGCGCGACGACAGGATTTCGAGGTACTCGGAAATTTCCGCACCGATCTTGTTCAGCTCGTCGCCGATTTCATCGCGGCCAAGCGCGGTGAGGCGGGCAAGACGCAGTTCGAGAATGGCGCGCGCCTGCTCTTCCGAGAGATTATAGGTGCCGTCTTCGTTGATGCGGTGGCGCGGATCGTCGATAAGACGGATCAGGCTTTCCACATCCTGCGCCGGCCAGCGCCGCGTCATCAGCTCTTCGCGGGCCGAAGCGGGATCGGGCGCATGACGGATAACCCGGATGACCTCGTCGATATTGGCAACCGCAATCGCCAGACCGACCAACACATGCGCGCGCTCGCGCCTCTTGCGCAGCAGATATTTCGTACGACGGCTGACGACATCCTCGCGGAAGGCCACGAAGGCGCGCAGCATGTCGATGAGCGTCATCTGCTCCGGCTTGCCGCCGTTCAGCGCCACCATGTTGCAGCCGAAGGAGGTCTGCAGCGGCGTGTAGCGGTAAAGCTGGTTCAGGATGACTTCGGCATTGGCGTCGCGTTTCAATTCGATGACGACGCGATAGCCCTGACGGTCGGATTCGTCGCGCAGGTCGGAAATGCCCTCGATGCGCTTTTCCTTGACCAGTTCGGCCATCTTTTCGATCATGTTCGCCTTGTTCACCTGATAGGGAACTTCGGTGATGATGATCTGTTCGCGGTCACCGCGCATCGGTTCGATGGTGGCGCGGCCGCGCATGATGACCGAGCCGCGGCCGGTCTCATAGGCCGAACGGATGCCGGAACGGCCCATGATCAGCGCGCCGGTCGGGAAGTCCGGGCCGGGAATGATCTGCATCAGTTCCGGCAGCTCGATCGCCGGATTGTCGATCATGGCGATACAGCCGTCGATGACTTCCGAAAGATTGTGCGGCGGAATATTGGTGGCCATGCCGACCGCGATGCCGCCTGCCCCGTTGACCAGAAGGTTCGGGAACTTCGCCGGAATGACGACCGGCTCCTGCAGGGTGCCGTCATAGTTGTCGCGGAAATCGACCGTTTCCTTGTCGAGATCGTCGAGCAGCGAATGGGCGGCCTTTTCCAGACGGCATTCGGTATAACGTTCTGCCGCCGGCGGATCGCCGTCGATGGAGCCGAAATTGCCCTGCCCGTCGATCAGCGGCAGGCGGAGCGACCAGTCCTGCGCCATACGCGCCAAAGCGTCATAGATCGCCGCATTGCCGTGCGGATGGAATTTACCCATCACGTCCCCGGTAACGCGGGCGCATTTGACGTATTTCTTGTTCCAGTCGATGCCGAGTTCGGACATGCCGTAAAGAATACGGCGATGAACCGGCTTCAGGCCGTCTCGCACATCGGGAAGCGCGCGGGACACGATGACGCTCATGGCGTAATCGAGATACGACCGCTGCATTTCCTCCATGATGGAAATCGGTTCAATGCCTGGCGGAAGTTTTCCGCCGCCGGGGGGGCTCTGGTCAGTCAAAACGGATCACATTCTCTGTTAAGAATCGGATGGATTTTTATAGCGGAAACAGCCACGTTACGCCAATTTCCCGGCGAGTTTTGAACAGGCTTTTGCGTCATTTGCAAGACGAACGCCGCTTTTCACGATTTAGCCCGGCAAAAGCGCCGCCGCTCCCTTTCAAAGTGCCGGCGACTTGCGTAGGCTCCGCCCTAAAAACAGATGAGACGGGGAAAGAATGGCCAGCAGCGAAACGCTCATCAACGCGCTTACCACACTTCTGGTCACGCTCGATCCGCCGGGCCTTGCCCCCGTCTTTCTGGCGCTGACCGCCGGTATGACGCGCGACCAGCGCAGCCAGGTGGCGCTGCGCGGCTCCATCATCGCCTTCGGCATTCTCGCCGTCTTCGCGCTCTTCGGCCTTGCCATCCTCAATCTTCTCGGCATCTCGCTCGGCGCTTTCCGCATCGCCGGCGGCCTGTTGCTGTTCTGGATTTCCTTCGAGATGATTTTCGAAAAACGCCAGGAGCGCAAGGAAAAGACCTCCGAGATCGCCATTACCAAGGACCATCTTCACAATCTGGCGGTCTTTCCGCTGGCGCTGCCGCTGATCGCCGGGCCAGGCGCCATTTCCGCGACCGTGCTACTTGCCGGCTCGATGAAAACCACCGTCGAGATGGTGGTGCTCATCCTGATCCTCGCTTTCGCCATGGCCCTCGTTTATGCCGCGTTGATCGTCTCGGAGCGGATGGACCGTTTTCTCGGCAATACCGGCCGCGCGATCCTCACCCGGCTGCTCGGCGTGCTGCTTGCCGCCCTTTCCGTGCAGTTCGTGGTCGACGGCATAAAATCGGCCTTCGCTTTTTGAAAAGCCGCCCCTTGGTGGCGCCAGCGCAATAAATTCCCGCCAACCGCTGAAATGCCGGAAAATCCTCCCTTTAAATCCGACCGCCGCTTCGGCTAAAAGACGCATGTTTTTTCGGATTCGAAAGTTATCTCCATGCGTTCCACGCTGCGTCGCCTCATCCCGGATGCCGCACCCGTCAGCAACAGGGAAAGGCTGCGCTCCGCAACCGGCGCCTTTGTCGGCATCCTGCTGACCGGCCTTCTGGGAAGTCTCGCTCTCAGTTTCGACCCCACGCTGCCCGCCATGATCGCGCCGATGGGCGCTTCGGCCGTGCTTCTGTTCGCCGTGCCTTCAAGCCCGCTGGCGCAGCCCTGGTCGATCCTCTGCGGTAACCTCGTTTCGGCCTTCGTGGGCGTGACAATCGCTCTGCTGGTTCCTGATCTATTTCTTGCCAGCGCGCTCGCCATCAGTCTTGCCATAGCCGCGATGATGGCCTTGCGCTGCCTGCACCCGCCAAGCGGTGCGGTGGCGCTGACCGCCGTTCTTGGCGGCCCTGCCGTGCACAGTCTGGGTTATGGCTTCCTGCTCTGGCCGGTCGCCGGAAATTCGCTGATCCTTCTTGCCCTGGCCCTCGCCTATAACAATGCCACCGGCCGCGCCTACCCTCATGGTCTGAAGCTTGGCAAGGCTGCCCACGGCACCACGGATCCGACCCCCATCCAGAAAATCGGTTTTTCCTCCAACGACCTCGACGAAGTGCTGAAGGAATATGACCAGGTCCTCGATATCGACCGTGACGAGCTCGAAACCATTTTACGCAAGACCGAACTGCGCTCCTGGCGTCGCCGTGCGCTGCATCTCGATTGCGCCAGCGTCATGTCGCGCGATGTGGTCGGTGTTGCGCCCGATGACAGTCTGCGACACGCCCATGCCCTGATGCACAGCCACCATTTAAAGGCATTGCCGGTCACCAACGATAAAGCGGAGATCGTTGGCATCGTCACCCAGACGGATTTTCTGGAAAAGGCAAGCTGGAGAAACGGCCGCCCCTCCATCGGTTTCCTGCAGCGGCTGCGCCTCATCCTCTCCGGCGCAAGCGCCCCCAACGATACCGTCAAGGACATCATGACATCGCCGGTCAGAACCGTACGGCCGGAAACGGCAATCGAGGAGGCCATCATCCGCTTTGCCGAAGAAGGACTGCATTACCTGCCGGTTATCGACGCCAGAGGCAAAATGGTGGGCATCGTGTCGCAATCCGATGTCATGGTCGCGATGCTGGCGGACAAGGTCGCGGCATAGGTCCTCGCAGCCTCAAAGCGGGCAGTCCGTGGTTTGCCCGGTGCCCGCCTCCTGTCAGTCGCTGTCCCGCTCAGAACGGAATATCGTCATCCATATCGTTGGAGAAGCCGCCGGAAGGCTGGCCGCCGCCACGGGAAGAGCCGCCGCGCGACGAGGACTGCTGGTCGTAACCGCCACCGTAACCCGAGCCGCCGCCGCTGCCATAATCATTGCCGCCGCCGAAATCGCCGCCGCTGCGGCCACCACCCTCACCGCGACCATCGAGCATCGTCAGCGTGGAGTTGAAGCCCTGCAGCACGATTTCGGTGGAGTAACGGTCGTTGCCGGTCTGGTCCTGCCATTTGCGCGTCTGCAGCTGGCCTTCAATATAGAGCTTGGCGCCCTTCTTGACATATTGCTCGACGACCTTGCACAGGCCTTCGTTGAAGACGACGACGGTGTGCCATTCGGTCTTTTCGCGGCGCTCGCCGCTGTTACGGTCCCGCCAGGTCTCCGAGGTGGCAATGCGCAGATTGGCGATGGGGCGGCCATCCTGCGTCCGGCGGATTTCGGGATCGGCGCCCACGTTCCCGATCAGAATTACCTTGTTTACGCTACCAGCCATCTCGTCATCCTGTCCGCCGGCCATCATGACCGGCAATTGCATTTCAAAAAATTCGCCACACAATAGCTGCCGCCGCCCGCAAAGGGCACCGCAAGCATGGAACTATCCACAAAGAATAATCTTAAGCTGCGGGAGCAGACATTCGCGCTTGCAATTCGTTCCTTTTTTGTTCTATTAAATCGCAGATTTCGAGTCAAGCATTCCGAAAAGCTGCGACCGATTGGGAATAGACCTCGACACATCCGGCTGCGTCACTACATAAGGACGCGCTGCCATCAAGCCTGTTATTTTTGTCCGAGCCTTGTCATGAGTGAACTGAAGACGATTTCCATCCGTGGCGCCCGCGAGCACAACCTCAAGGGCATCGATCTGGACCTGCCGCGCAACAAGCTGATCGTCATGACCGGCCTTTCCGGCTCGGGCAAGTCCTCGCTTGCCTTCGACACGATCTATGCCGAGGGCCAGCGCCGTTATGTCGAAAGCCTCTCGGCCTATGCGCGCCAGTTTCTGGAAATGATGCAAAAGCCGGATGTCGACCAGATCGACGGCCTGTCGCCGGCAATCTCCATCGAGCAGAAGACCACATCGCGCAATCCGCGTTCCACGGTCGGCACGGTCACCGAAATCTACGACTATATGCGCCTGCTGTTCGCGCGTGTCGGCGTCCCTTATTCGCCGGCCACGGGCCTGCCGATCGAAAGCCAGACGGTCAGCCAGATGGTCGACCGCATCCTCGCTTTCGAGGAAGGCACACGTCTTTATATTCTCGCGCCGATGGTGCGCGGCCGCAAAGGCGAATATAAAAAGGAACTCGCCGATCTGATGAAGAAGGGCTTCCAGCGCGTCAAGGTGGATGGCCAGTTCTACGAAATCGCCGACGTACCCGCCCTCGACAAGAAATACAAGCACGATATCGACGTGGTGGTCGACCGTGCGGTGGTGCGCCCGGATATGGCGGCGCGCCTTGCCGACAGTCTCGAGACCTGCCTCAAGCTCGCCGATGGTCTGGCGGTTGCCGAATTCGCCGACAAGCCCCTGCCGCCGGAAGAAACCGCCGCCGGCGGTTCCGCCAACAAGTCCCTCAACGAGACCCATGAGCGGGTGCTGTTTTCGGAAAAATTCGCCTGCCCCGTTTCAGGCTTTACCATTCCCGAAATCGAGCCAAGGCTGTTCTCCTTCAACAATCCCTTCGGCGCCTGCCCCAGCTGCGATGGCCTCGGTTCGCAGCAGAAGGTGGATGAAAACCTGATCGTGCCGGAGCCCGCCCGTACCCTGCGCGACGGCGCCATCGCTCCCTGGGCGAAATCCTCGTCGCCCTATTACAATCAGACGCTGGAAGCGCTCGGAAAGGCTTTCGGTTTCAAGCTGTCGAGCAAGTGGTCGGATCTTTCGAAAGAGGCGCAGCACGCCATCCTGCAGGGCACCGATGACAAGATCGAATTCAACTATCAGGACGGCGCCCGCTCCTACAAGACCGTGAAGAACTTCGAAGGCATCGTGCCCAATCTGGAGCGTCGCTGGAAAGAGACCGACAGCGCCTGGGCGCGCGAGGAAATCGAACGCTACATGTCGGCGGCCCCCTGCCCGGCCTGCGCCGGTTATCGCCTGAAGCCGGAAGCGCTCGCCGTCAAGATCAACAGGCTGCATATCGGTGAAGTCACCGAAATGTCGATCCGCACCGCGCGCGACTGGTTCGAGGTGCTGCCGGAAAGCCTCAACGCCAAGCAGAACGAGATCGCAGTCCGCATCCTCAAGGAAATCCGCGAACGCCTGCGCTTCCTCAACGATGTCGGGCTGGATTATCTCAGCCTGTCGCGCAATTCCGGTACGCTTTCCGGCGGTGAAAGCCAGCGCATCCGGCTGGCCTCGCAGATCGGTTCGGGCCTCACCGGCGTTCTCTATGTTCTCGACGAACCCTCGATCGGCCTGCACCAGCGCGATAATGCCCGGCTGCTGGATACGCTGAAACACCTGCGCGATATCGGCAATACCGTCATCGTGGTCGAACATGACGAGGACGCCATTCTGACGGCGGATTATGTGGTCGATATCGGCCCCGCCGCCGGCATTCATGGCGGTCAGGTGATTGCGGAGGGCTCGCCGCAGGAGGTGATGGCCAATCCGAAATCGCTGACCGGCAAATATCTCTCCGGCGAACTCGGCGTCGCCGTACCGGCAGAGCGCCGAAAGCCCAAGAAGGGCCGCGAGATCAAGGTTTTTGGTGCACGCGGCAATAACCTGAAGAATGTTACGGCCGCCGTGCCGCTCGGTGTTTTCACGGCCGTAACCGGCGTATCGGGCGGCGGCAAATCGACCTTCCTGATCGAGACGCTCTACAAGTCGGCGGCGCGCCGGGTGATGGGCGCGCGCGAAATCCCGGCCGAACACGACCGCATCGACGGGTTCGAATTCATCGACAAGGTCATCGATATCGACCAGTCGCCGATCGGCCGCACGCCACGTTCCAACCCGGCCACCTATACCGGCGCCTTCACGCCGATCCGTGACTGGTTCGCCGGTTTGCCGGAGGCCAAGGCGCGCGGTTATGCGCCGGGCCGTTTCTCCTTCAACGTCAAGGGCGGCCGCTGCGAGGCCTGCCAGGGCGATGGCGTCATCAAGATCGAGATGCACTTCCTGCCTGACGTTTACGTCACCTGCGATGTCTGCCACGGCAAGCGTTACAATCGCGAGACGCTCGATGTCACCTTCAAGGGCAAGTCCATAGCCGACGTGCTGGATATGACGGTGGAGGAAGGCGTGGAGTTCTTCGCCGCCGTGCCTGCGGTGCGCGACAAGCTGCAATCCCTGTTCGATGTCGGCCTCGGTTACATCAAGGTCGGCCAGCAGGCCAATACGCTCTCCGGCGGCGAGGCGCAGCGCGTCAAGCTCGCCAAGGAACTGTCGAAGCGCTCGACCGGCCGCACGCTCTATATTCTCGACGAACCGACGACGGGCCTGCATTTCCACGATGTCAACAAGCTCCTGGAAATGCTGCATGCTCTGGTCGAACAGGGCAATTCCGTCGTGGTGATCGAGCATAATCTCGAAGTCATCAAGACGGCTGACTGGATCATCGATATCGGGCCTGAAGGCGGCACGGGCGGCGGCGAAGTGGTCGCGACCGGCACACCGGAGGACATCGTCAAGGTCGAGCGTTCCTATACCGGTCACTTCCTGAAGGAGCTTCTGGAGCGCCGGCCGGCCGGAAAACGGGAGGCTGCGGAGTAATCCGCAGCTTTCGTCGCAAGGGTTCGATAGGCCGAAGGCCGGAGGAGGAACAGCATATGTCGACATCAGGCACGATCCGCACCGGTATCGGCGGCTGGACCTTCGAGCCATGGGAAGGTACGTTTTATCCGGAAAAACTGCCGAAGAAGCGCCAACTGGAGCATGCCAGCCGGCAGCTCACGGCCATCGAGGTGAACGGCACCTATTACAGCAGCCAGAAGCCGGAAACTTTTGCCAAATGGGCTTCCGAAGTGCCCGAGGATTTCGTCTTCTCGCTAAAGGCGAGCCGCTTCGTCACCAACCGCAGGGTTCTGGCCGAGGCCGGTGAATCGATGACGAAGTTTCTGACGCAGGGGCTGACGGAACTCGGGTCCCACCTCGGCCCGATCCTCTGGCAATTCGCGCCGACGAAAAAATTCGACGCGGAGGATTTTGGCGCATTTCTGTCCCTGTTGCCGCAGAAGCAGGACGGCATCCGTCTTCGCCATGTCGTCGAAGTGCGCAACGAGACATTTCAGGTTCCGGAATTCATCGAACTTCTCTCCAAACACAAGGTCGCCGTCGTCTGCGCCGACCATCATGACTATCCGATGCTGCCGGATGTGACGGCCGATTTCGTCTATTGCCGCCTGCAAAAGGGCGAGGACGATATCAAGACCTGTTACCCGAAAAAAGACATCGACCACTGGGCCGAGCGGGTAAACACATATGCGAAGGGTGGCGTGCCGGACGATCTGCCGCTGATAGCGCCGGATCGGAAAGTCGAAAAGACACCGCGCGATGTCTTCGCCTTCTTCATCACCGGCGGCAAGGTGAATGCGCCTGTTGGTGCACAGGAATTGCAAAAGGCGGTCTGAGCGCTTTCAGCCCGCCATGTCTTTCGTCGGGCTGAAATCGATGGCCGAAAAAGCGGCCTCGATCACCTCCGGGCCAGCGCCCGGCCGGGTGGCATCGCTGGAGAGGATTTGCCGGAAACGGCGCGCGCCGGGCATGCCCTGAAACAGCCCGACCATGTGGCGGGTGACGTGGTTGAGACGTCCGCCTGCGGCGATATAGTCGGCGGCATAGGCCATCATCGCGTCACGCAGCGCCATCCAGTCCGGCTGGCGAGCCTCTTCGCCATAGATACGATGGTCGACATCGGCAAGAATGGACGTGTTGTGATAAGCGGCGCGGCCAAGCATCACGCCATCCATATGCTGGAGATGCCCGCTCGCCTGATCGAGATCGGCGATACCGCCATTGATGCCGATAAAGACATCAGGGTTTTCCCGCTTCATGCGATAGACGAGATCATAATCGAGCGGCGGCACTTCGCGGTTTTCCTTTGGCGAAAGCCCCTGCAGCCAGGCTTTTCGCGCATGAACCCAGACCGCGTCCGCGCCTGCCGCAACAACCCATTTCAGAAAATCCGGCAGAACCGCTTCCGGCTGCTGATCGTCCACGCCGATCCGGCATTTCACCGTAACCGGCACGCTGGCGACAGCCTTCATTGCCGCGACACATTGCGCCACCACGTCCGGCTCGCGCATCAGGCAAGCACCGAAGGTGCCGGATTGCACGCGATCCGAGGGACAGCCGACATTGAGGTTGATCTCGTTATATCCGTAATCGCCGGCGATCCGCACCGCCTCGGCAAGTTTAGTCGGATCAGACCCGCCAAGCTGCAGCGCGACGGGATGTTCCTCAGGGTGATAACCGAGCAGCCTGTCGCGCTGGCCGTGGATGATGGCATCGGCGACGATCATTTCGGTATAAAGCAGCGCGCGCTTCGACAATTGCCGGTGCAGAAATCTGCAGCGGGTATCGGTCCAGTCGATCATGGGGGCCACGGCGAAGATTTTTTCGCCGCTTGCAAGCGCTTGTCTGTACATGGATTAACCTCTTTGCGCCGGCTTCTACAGCAAAGGACCGTAAAAAGCCAGTTTTGCAGCCGGGGTCATTTTGAACTGGAAATCGCTCCGGAATCGCGGGACAAGAATTGCACCGAAAAAGACGACAGGAAATCCACATGGCCGCCACCGTCATCCCCGCTCCGAAACCCGTTCTCCTGCCCGTGGAAGGCACGGACGATCTGTTCCCCGTACGGCGGGTCTATTGCGTCGGCCGCAATTATGCCGATCACGCCATTGAGATGGGCCACGACCCCTCGCGCGAGCCGCCCTTTTATTTCCAGAAGAACCCGGACAATCTGCTGCCCGCCGGTCAGGATTTCCCCTACCCGCCGCTGTCGTCGAATGTGCATTACGAAGTCGAGTGTGTCGTGGTTCTGAAAAGCGGCGGTGCCGATATCCCGGCATCCGAGGCGTTGGACCATGTCTGGGGTTATGCCGTCGGCATAGACATGACCCGCCGCGACCTGCAGGACGGCCTGAAGAAGATGGGCCGCTCCTGGGAAGGCGCGAAGGCTTTCGAATATTCCGCACCGGTCTCTCCCATCGTTCCCGCAGACAGGGTCGGCCACCCCGCCACGGGTGCGATCTGGCTCGACGTCAATGGCGAACGCAAGCAGACGGGTGATCTTGCCCAGATGATCTGGAAGGTGCCGGAAGTGATTGCCGAGCTTTCCAAGCTGTTCACGCTTGCCGCCGGTGACGTCATCATGACCGGCACACCGGCCGGCGTCGGCCCCATCGTACGTGGCGACCGCATCGAATGCGGCGTCGAGGGTGTCGGCACACTGGGCGTCACGGTTGCCTGAGGCCGTCGAAAAAACAAAAGGGAGGACACCACCATGCCGCTTTACCGCCTTGCCGACCGGGTGCCGCAGACCCCCGCCCCTGATCGCTACTGGGTGGCGCCCGATGCCAATGTCATCGGCTCGGTCACGCTCGGTGAAGATGTCGGCATCTGGTTCGGCGCGACGCTGCGCGGCGATAACGAGCCGATCAGCATCGGGCGCGGCACCAATATTCAGGAAGGCGTGATGGTGCATAGCGACCCCGGTTTTCCCGCCGTCATCGGCGAAATGTGCACCATCGGCCACCATGCCATCGTGCATGGCTGCACCATTGGCGACAATTCGCTCGTCGGCATGGGCGCGACGATCCTGAATGGCGCGAAGATCGGCCGCAACTGCCTCGTCGGCGCCAATGCGCTGGTGACGGAGGGCAAGGAATTTCCGGACAATTCCCTGATTGTCGGCTCGCCGGCGCGCGCGATCCGCACGCTGGATGATGAGGCCGCCGCGGGGCTGCGCCGCTCGGCGGAGAAATACATCGAAAACTGGAAGCGTTTTTCGAAAGATCTGGCGATCATCGAAGGATAGGAAACGGCGGGCATCCACGCCCGCCCTGCCATGAGATTAAGCCGAGCAGGCGGCGCAGAGGCCGCGAATTTCAATGGTGGTCTTTTCCGCCTTGAACTTGCTGTCCTTCACCCAGCGCTCCAGGCGGTGGTCGATTTCATGATCGTGGAATTCCGTCACCTGCCCGCAGGATTCGCAGATGGCGAAAGCCACCGTGCCATGGTGGTGCGAGCAGCACTCAGCCTGCGTGTGGGTGCAGGCAACGAAGGCGTTGAGGCTCTCGAGCCGGTGCACGAGACCAAACTCCACAAGCTTTTCCAGCGCCCGGTAAACCTGCAGCGGCGCACGAAAACCCTCATCCCGCAGCTTGTCGAGGATCATATAGGCGCTGAGCGGCTGATGCGCGTTTGAGAGGGCATTCATGACCAGCGACTGGTTCTTGGTGAGGTTCTGCTGGGTCTGCGCATTCATGATTTGCCTCCTTCATCCGCGGCGCGGGAAAAACCCGGCGCCGGCAACAGGCTTATAACGAAGAGGATCACCGCGGCAACCACGATGGATGGGCCGGACGGTGTATCGTAACTGAGCGAGCCGAACAGGCCGCCGACAACGGCGACCGTACCGATCAGCGAAGCCACCACCGCCATCACCTCGGGCGTGGCGGAAAAACGTCTGGCAGTCGCCGCCGGTATGATGAGCAACGACGTGATGAGCATGATGCCGACCACCTTCATGGCAATGGCGATCACCAGTGCCATCAATAGCGTGAAGATCAGCTTTGCACGCTCCGGGTTCAGCCCCTCGGCCTCGGCCAGCTCCGTATTGACGGTGGAGGCAAGCAGCGACCGCCACAGGAACACCATGGAGACGATGACCACCAGCCCGCCGCCCCAGATCAGGGCGATATCGCTGCGGGTGACGGCGAGAATATCGCCGAACAGGAACGAGACGAGATCAATGCGCACCCAGCTCATGAAAGCGACGATGACGAGACCGATCGCCAGCGCCGAATGGGACAGGATGCCAAGCAGCGCATCGGCGGAGAGCGCCTGACGCCGTTGCAAGAAGAGCAGCAGGATCGACACGGCCGACGCCACCAGAAAGACGCTGACAATGAGGTTGAGCTGTAACAGCAGCGACAGGGCGACGCCGAGCAGCGCCGAATGCGCCATCGTATCGCCGAAATAGGCCATGCGACGCCAGACAACGAAACAGCCGAGAGGACCGGCAGTGAGCGCAACGCCGATACCGGCGACCATGGCGCGAACGAAGAAATCGTCAAACATGGCGCTCTCCCTGTCGCTCGCTGGGAGGCGTATGGCCCTCATGCTCATGGCCGCAACCACACTCGTCATGGCTGTGGTGATGGTGGCCGTGGTCATGCATATGGTGGTGCCCATCCTCGGGGTGGCAATGATCGGTCACCGAACCATCCGCATGCTGGACCCGGCCATCGGGCAGATGGGTATGATCGTGATGGTGGCTATAGACAGCGAGCGCCTTGGCTGCGGCGCCGCCGAACAGCCGCATATATTCCGGGCTCTGGCTCACCGCCTGCGGCGTGCCACGGCAGCACACATGGCCGTTCAGGCATATGACGGTGTCGGTTTCGGCCATTACCACATGCAGGTCATGCGAGATTAACAGAATTCCGCAATTATTTGAATTTCTGATATTTTTTATCAGATCGTAGAGCGCGATCTCGCCGGAGAAATCGACACCCTGCACAGGCTCGTCAAGAACCAGCAGATCGGGCTTGCGGGCGATGGCGCGGGCGAGAAGCGCGCGCTGGAACTCGCCGCCGGAAAGGTGCTGCACTTCCGCATTGGCGAGATGCGCAATGCCCGTCGCATTCAGCGCCGCGTCGATTTCGCGGGCTGGCAGCGGCCCGGTCAGCGTCATCAGCCGCCGCACCGAAAGCGGCATGGTCCAGTCCACGGAAAGCTTCTGCGGCACATAACCGACCTTCAGACCGGCAATGCGCGAAACCTCGCCCTCGGTCGGCTTCACCACGCCGATCGCCATTTTCGCGCTGGTGGATTTGCCGGAACCGTTCGGGCCGATCAGCGTAACGATCTCGCCTTTGCTGACGGAAAATTCCACACCGCGCACCAGCCAGCGGCCGTTGCGCTGCACGCCGGCATTGGCAAGGGAAACCAGTATCTCTTTGCCCCGATGGGCGGAATGAAGCATGGGATTGTCCGTTCGGCGATGTTGCTTACCGCTATTGCATACGTTATAGAGTTACGCAATAAATGTAATAACATAACTATACTTCTTCAAGTGGAGTGCATTTCATGAAATCGTTTCTGATCCCGCTCATGGCATCGGTGGCAATAGCGGCCGCCGCTTCCGGCGCCACCGCTGCGCCCGATGTCGTGGTCTCGATCAAGCCCGTCCATTCCCTTGTCGCCGCCATCATGCAGGGCGTCGGCGAACCGCAGCTCATCGTCGACGGCGCGGCCTCACCGCACACCTATAATCTCAGACCGTCCAATGCGCGCAAGCTGGAAAAGGCCGATGTGGTCTTCTGGGTTGGGCCGGGACTGGAAGCATTCCTGGAAAAGCCGCTCGAAGCGCTTGCCAGCAAGGCAACCGTGGTGGAACTGGAAGACGCAAAGGGTCTGGAAAAGCTGCCCTTCCGCGAAGGCGGCCCGTTTGAAGCACATGGCCATGGCGATGAAGGTCATGAGGCGCATGACGGCCATGCTGAAGAGGAAGGCGCGCACGATCATGGACACGACCATGCGGAGGGGCACGAGGACCATGACCACGGCGCATACGATACCCATCTCTGGCTCGATCCCGCCAATGCCAAGGCGATGGCGCAGACGATAGAAACCGCGCTGATCGCCGCCGATGCCGGCAATGCCGCGACCTACCAGGCCAACACCAAAAAACTGATCGACGACCTCGATGCGCTCGATGCCGAACTCAAGGAAACGATCAGGCCGGTGAAGGACAAGCCCTTCATCGTTTTCCACGATGCCTATCAATATTTCGAGCATCGTTACGGCGTGAAGACGGCGGGGTCGATCACCGTCAGCCCCGAAACCCTGCCCGGTGCGGACCGCGTCAAGCAGATGCAGGAAAAGGTTCGCCAGCTCGGCGCAACCTGCGTTTTCGCTGAACCGCAATTCGAGCCGAAGCTGATTTCGGTTATCACCGAAGGCACCGCCGCAAAGTCGGCGACGCTCGATCCGGAGGCAGCGACACTGGAACCTGGCCCGGACCTCTATTTCAAGCTGATGCGTGGCATTGCAGGCTCGCTGAAGGATTGTCTGTCCTGATGCGCATTGCCGCCCCTAACGCCCCGGCTCCGTCATTCCGGCTTTGAACCGGAATACGGCCAAGGCGTGAGCGATCGAAAGAATACATATTTCAAAACAGTTACTTGCGCTTGAAATATAAAGTACTGGATAAGGAAATGAGGCGCGACAATCGCAGAGACGTCGCGCCATCAATCGCAAAGCGGCTCGTTACGGCTTCGGCGCCATCGAAGACCAGACAGGACTGCTGATGCTCTGCAGGGTTTCCGGCGGCGCGCCGTTGATGCGCGCCAGAAGGGCCTTCGCAAGCTCCCTGCCCGCCAGCTTGATATCCTCATTGACGGTGTGGATCTGCGGCTTGATCCAGTTCAGGAACTCGGCGGACTGTTTCGAAACGATATCGATATCTTCGCCGATTTTCACACCTGCCGCTTCGAAACCGGCCACCAGCGCAATGGTGCTGCTGCCGCTGATCGAAACGATGCCGTCGGGACGGTCATCGGATTGCATCAGCCGCTGGCCGAAATCGCGGATTTTTTCGAGCGGCGTTTCGATGGTGATGGCATCCAGCGGAAATTCGCTAAGGCCGAAATCCCTGATCGCCCGGTTGAAACCCTTGCGGGCGTGATCGTGGAACGAAAACCGCGATGGCGGCACGACGACGGCGATCCTTTTGCGTCCGCATTGCGCCAGCCGCTCGACCGCCTCATAGGCATAGGCCTCATTGTCGAAATCATGAAAGGCATGGTCGATGCCCATATCGGACCGCCCATGGGTGACGAAGGGCATGTTGCGCTCGGTCATGAAACGAACGCGCGGATCGTTGGGCTCGATTTTCGAAATAATGACACCATCCGCCGAACCGGTATCGAGAATATAGCGGATCGGCACCATGGAATCCTTGGCATGGATGTGAGGCGTCACGACCAGATGGTATTGCGTCGTGGAAAGAACCTCGGTGATGCCGAATACCATCTGGCTGGTGAAACCCATCAGTTCTTCATCGACGCTCAGCACAAGGGCGATCACATTGGTCTTGCCGGTGCGAAGGCGCACCCCGGCGCGGTTTGGCTGGTAGCCGATCTGCCGGGCGATCAGCCGCACGCGCTCCTTGGTTTCAGCACCGATATCGGGCGCATCCTTCAGCGCGCGCGAGACGGTGGTGATGCCAAGACCCGTCATATAGGCGATTGTCTTCAAGGTCGGACGCTCGCCCGTGGTCGCGGGTATGTCGTCCCTGCCGGATTTGCCAGTATCGTTCATGTCATTTCGCCACGCTTTACCGAACGATAATCATAGATAGCTTTTGCGCTGTTGCAAAGGCAAAGGTCGGCAGTCAAAGGCCAGTTCGTCCGACTATCCGCCAGTTCAGCTAAAACGATATAGGTCCGGAAAATATTTCCCGACTGCGACCCTATTCTTCCGGGGCCAAAAGTTCGGATATCATTGGATAAAAATCCTAATTATCCAGATTAGAAAACTGACATAAAATCATAATATAAAATAATAAAACTAACGAATTACTGAGCGAGACAACGTCATTATTAAGACCCGGCGTTCCCCGGCATTTTTCGTGTTAATGATTCCCACTCAAAGGAATGACGGAACGATTGTTTTACGGTAACGTTGCCGAAGGGAGGAAATCGCAAAGCCGGATAAATGTGAGGCAGCCGCTTTGCGAGCATCCATTCTCCCCAGATTCTGACACAAGCCTGCACCATGATGCAGGCCAGTCTTCTTCGAATTCATATTATGCAGGGTCCGATTATGATTTCTTCTTCCTCGCCCGAAACCCTCATCGATCTGGCCGGGTCCTGGCGCCTGACCTCGGTGGAAGGAGACCACGCCACCCAGCTTTCCGTCCCGGGCGATATTCACACCGCGCTCAAAAATGCGGGCATCATTCCAGATCCCTATCACGGCGCCAATGAGAAGGCGGTGCAATGGGTCGCGCAGCAGGACTGGATTCTCGAGCGCACATTCATTCTCGATGAGGCGGATGCCAGCTGGTATCTCGATATCGATTACCTCGACACCGTCGCCATCGTCTTCGTCAACGACATCCCGGTCCTGAGCGCCGACAATTGCTTCCGCCGTTACCGCCCCGATGTTTCGCGCGCAGTGCGGCCGGGTGAAAACACCATCCGCATCCATTTCCATTCCAACATCGTGGCCGGTGCGGAGCGTCAGGCGCGGCAGCCCTTCTATATTCCCTATCACCCCGGCAATTCACCGATCGCCAATGGCAACATGTTGCGCAAGCCACAATGCCATTTCGGCTGGGACTGGAACATCGCCATTGCGCCGCTTGGGCTTTACGGCAAAATCCTGCTGAAGCGCCTCGATACGGCCCGCATCGAGCATGTCATCACCTCGCAGCATCATGTCGAAGGCGGCGTTGAGTTACATGTGGCCGTGACGCTGTTTGCCGAAGGCCCGGCAAGCCTGCCGGTCTACCTCTCCCTCAACGATGAAAGACTGCGGCTCGATTGCGGCGTCGGTGCCGGGCGAAACGGTGGTGCGTCACGTCTTCTTCGTGGAAAATCCGGAGCTCTGGTGGCCGGCCGGCAGTGGTGAGCAGACGCTCTACAGGCTGACGGTGGAATTGCCCGATGAGACCGTGACCCGCCAGATCGGCTTCAGGACCATCGAACTACTGACGGACAAGGATGAAGCGGGCAGCCGTTTCGCTTTCCGCATCAACGGCCGGGAGATATTCTGCCGCGGCGCCAACTGGATTCCGGCAGATGCGCTCCATTCGCTGACCAGCCGGGAAAAGACCGAAGACCTCCTCTGCTCCGCGGTCGAGGCCAACATGAACATGATCCGTGTCTGGGGCGGCGGGTTCTATGAAGAAGACTGGTTCTACGATCTCTGCGATCGTCTCGGCCTTCTGGTCTGGCAGGATTTCATGTTCGCCTGCAATCTTTATCCCTGCAGCGAGGACTTTCTCGACAATGTCGAACACGAGGTCGATTACCAGGTGAAACGCCTGTCCTCGCATGCCTCCATCGCGCTGTGGTGCGGCGATAACGAGCTGGTGGGCGCGCTGACCTGGTTCGATGAATCCCGCAACAATCGCGACCGCTATCTCGTCGCCTATGATCGTCTGAACCGCACCATCGAACGGGCCCTGAAAAAAGCCGCCCCCGAAGCGCTCTGGTGGCCATCGAGCCCCGCGTCGGGTTATCTCGATTACGGCGATGCATGGCACGCGGATGGTTCCGGCGACATGCATTACTGGTCCGTCTGGCACGAGAATAAGTCGTTCGACAATTACCGGTCGGTCAAACCCCGTTTCTGCTCCGAATTCGGCTTCCAGTCCTATACATCCATGCCCGTCATCCGCACCTATGCAGAAGACAGGGACATGAACATCGCCTCGCCGGTCATCGAACTGCACCAGAAGAATGTCGGCGGCAATGAACGGATCGCCGGCACCATGTTCCGTTATTTCCGCTTCCCCAGGGATTTCGAGAACTTCGTCTATCTGAGCCAGGTCCAGCAGGCGCTGGCCATCCGCACGGCTGTCGATTACTGGCGCTCGCTGAAACCCCATTGCATGGGCACGCTTTATTGGCAGCTGAACGACACATGGCCAGTCGCCTCATGGTCGAGCCTCGATTATGGCGGCGGCTGGAAGGCGCTGCATTATGCCGCCCGACGGTTCTTCCAGCCGGTCACGGTCTCGGCCATTCCCTCCAGGGATGGACGACAGGTGAGCTTTTCCATGGTCAACGACACGGCGGAAGATGTCGAGATCGACATGAACGTCGTTGCGCTGACCATGGACGGCAACCGCGTGCCGCTGAAATCCGCCAACGGCACATGCGCGACGGATAAGGCCGCGACGCTGACCGAAATCGACATGGACAGCCTGCCGGATGGCGCCATCCTTGCGTGGAGCTTCATTGCCTCCAACGGCATGACCGGGGAAGGCCATCACGTGCGCGACACCTACAAGGCGTTGGAGCTTCAGCCCGCCGGGTTGGATCTGTCAGTCGGGCCGCTGAAGAACGGTCAGTTTGAAATCGATGTCACCGCCGCCGGTCTCGCCCTCTTCGTCATGCTGGAGGCGGACCAGCCGGGGCGATATTCGGACAATCTGTTCGATCTTTCCGCCGGTGAAACGCGCCGCATCATCTTCACCCCGAAGGCGGATGGCCCCCAGCCACATTTCCGCATCTTCGATCTTCATTCCTGCCAATCCCCGCCCAATCCCGGCATTGAAACGATGCGGAGAAAGGCATAACCATCCCTCTCGGGAATGACAGGTGCGCCCGCACCTGTTTCCATCGGTTCAAAGGGTTGCCGGGTTCTCCGGCAGCCAGTCATCAGCAAGTGGAGGAAGACCCATGGTTTGGCAACCGGCCGAAAACCGATACGCGTCCATGAAATACAATCATTGCGGCAAGACCGGCCTGAAACTGCCGGCGATTTCGCTGGGGCTCTGGCACAATTTCGGCAACGATACGCCGCACCAGACGAAACAGGCCATTTGCCGCCGTGCCTTCGATCTCGGCATCACCCATTTCGATCTCGCCAACAATTACGGCCCGCCGCCCGGCAGCGCCGAAACTGCCTTCGGTGAAATCCTGAAGACGGATTTCGCCGGCTATCGCGACGAGATGATCATCTCCTCCAAGGCCGGTTACAACATGTGGCCCGGCCCCTATGGCGAATGGGGCAGCCGCAAATATCTGATCTCTTCCTGCGACCAAAGCCTGAAGCGCATGGGGCTGGACTATGTCGATATTTTCTATTCCCACCGTTTCGACCCCAACACACCGCTTGAGGAAACCTGCGGCGCGCTGGACCAGATCGTGCGCTCGGGCAAGGCGCTTTATGTCGGCATTTCCTCCTATAATTCGAAGCGCACCCGCGAGGCCGCCGCCATCCTCAAGGACCTCGGCACGCCCTGTATCATCCATCAGCCGAGCTATTCGATGATCAACCGCTGGATCGAGGAAGACGGTCTCGTCGATACGCTGGAAGAGCTGGGCATCGGCTCCATCGTCTTCTCACCGCTGGCGCAGGGCATGCTGACGACGAAATATCTCGGCGGCGTGCCGGATGGCAGCCGTGCATCGCAGAGCAAGTCGCTGAACCCGGCCTTCCTCAACGAGCGCAATGTTGAAAACATCCGCTCCCTCAACAGCATTGCCGAACGCCGCGGCCAGACGCTGGCCCAGATGGCGATTGCCTGGGTTCTGCGTGGCGGCCGCATCACCTCGGCGCTGATCGGCGCAAGCCGTGTTGAACAGGTCGAGGATTGCGTCAAGGCGCTCGACAATGCCGAGTTCTCCACCGAGGAGCTGGCGGAAATCGATCGTTACGCCAGGGATGCGGATATCAACCTCTGGGCAAAATCCGCCGAACGGGTCTGATACAAAAAGGTCGCCCGGTTACGCCGGGCGGCCTGCACGCTCCGAAACTTGCGCCAAGAAACTCAAAACAAAAGATTAACTCCCGCCCCTAAGCATTAACAACCATTACATAAATGTAATTTTAAATTCAGTTTCCGTTCATTCGTTTATTCGTAAGTTCTCCTCATCGAAACCCGAGAGGAAACTTCCATGAAAAAGTTCGTCACCATTCTTCTGGCAGCCACAGTTCTTGCAGCTCCGATGGCACAGGCCCAGAGCCGCCACGACGATCGCCATCGCGGCGTCACCGTCGAGCGTCAGGTCACCACCAAGAAAGTCATCGTCAAGAAGCACCGCTGGGATCGCGGCCAGCGCCTCTCGGCCCGTGAGCGTCGCAACATGGTGGACCGCCGTGACTACCGCCGTTACCACCTTGCAGAACCGCGCCGCGACCAGCGCTGGGTCCGCGTCGACAACCAGTTCCTGCTGATCAACGCCGTCAGCGGCCTCATCGTCGGCCTCGCCGCCGCCCGTTAATCCAAGTATCAATGAAATGAAAAAGGCCCGCTTGCGCGGGCCTTTTGTCGTTTGTCGTTTCAGCCGATCAGAAAATCTCGGCGCCGCTGCCCCATGGGCCGTGCGGCTTGTCGACACCGTCGGTGCGTTCGAAACCATGCGCGCCGAAGAAGTCGCGCTGCGCCTGAATGAGGTTGGCGCTGCCGCGACCGCGGCGATAGGCGTCGAAATAGCCGAGCGCCGAAGCCAGCGCCGAAACCGGCAGGCCGGAGAGCACGGCGTAGGAAACCACGCGGCGCAGCGGCGCATCGGTATCCTTGACGATGGCGGCGAAGGCAGGTGTCACGATGAGATTGGCCACATGCGGATCCTTGGTGAAGGCCGAGGTGATCTCATCGAGGAATTCCGAGCGGATGATGCAGCCGGCGCGCCAGATGCGGGCGATCGTCGGCATCGGCAGGTTCCAGTTGAACTCCTTCGAAGCGGCCGACATGATGGCGAAGCCCTGCGCGTAAGCACCGACCTTGGCGGCCAGAAGCGCGCTTTCCAGATCGGCGATGAAGGCCTTTCTGTCAGCCGGTGCCGCCGCGAGGGTCGGCAGGCCGAAGATCTTCTCGGCAGCTTCGCGCTCATCCTTCTGCGACGACAGGATACGGGCAGCCACGGCCGCCTCGATGGCGGTTGCGGCGACGCCCATGTTCTGCGCCTCGATGACCGACCACTTGCCGGTGCCCTTCTGGCCGGCCTTGTCGAGGATCAGATCGACCATCGGCTTGCCGGTGATCGGATCGGCGGCGCGCAGAACCTTCTCGGTGATTTCGATCAGGTAGGAATTCAGACGGCCCTTGTTCCATTCGGCGAAGACATCGGCGATTTCGACGGCGCTCATGCCAAGGCCATCACGCAGGATGCCGTAGATTTCGGCGATCATCTGCATGTCGGCATATTCGATGCCGTTATGGATGGTCTTGACGAAGTGGCCGGCGCCGTCATTGCCGAGCCATGCCACGCACGGATCGTCATTATATTTGGCGGAAATGGAGGTCAGCACCTTCTCGACACGCTTCCAGCTGTCTTCGGTGCCGCCGACCATGATCGACGGTCCGTGACGCGCGCCTTCTTCACCGCCGGAAACGCCCATGCCGATAAAGGTCAGGCCGCTATCCTTCAGATTGTCGAAACGGCGGATCGTATCGCGGAAATTGGCATTGCCGGCGTCGATCATGATGTCGCCATTGGCGAGATGGGGCTTCAGGATTTCCATCTGCTGGTCGACCGGATCGCCAGCCTTGATCATGATGATGATCGGGCGCGGAGGACGAATTGCAGCGACAAATTCCTCGATGGTTTCGCAGGGAATGATCTGGCCCTGCAGTTCGCCCGCATCGGCGTAGAATTTTCGTGTAACTTCCGGGGTTCGGTTGAATACGGCAATCTTGTTGCCCTTTTCCGCGATATTCAACGCCAGGTTCGAGCCCATGACGCCGAGACCGATCAAACCGATTTCTGCCTGTTCCACGGATGTGCCTCCATCTTGCTTTTAGGTGGTCGTGTTGTGGCACTGTAATGGACAAACGGCAAGGCTAGCCGGGACTGAAACGATTAAATTTTGATGACGCAAGTCAGCTTTGCATATTTGCGACAGGTCAAGGCCAGGTCAAAACTGACCTTTTGCGTCCCCTTCAAGAGGGCCGTGGCCGGTCGTCACCATCCTCGATTACCCGCCAGGCAGCCCCGTCCATATCGTCATACTGCCCTGATCGAACCGACCAGAGAAAGGCGAAAAGCCCGAGCGCGCCCAGAAACAGCGCGACGGGAATGAGATAGATCAGCATGTTCATGCCAGTTGCGCCCCCTCGCCCGCAAATCCTGTTTTTACGTCGTTCCGGGGACGAATGGGTTCCGCCGCACCGGCGAGGCGCAACGCATTGGCAACGACGATCAGTGAAGATGTCGACATCGCAATGGCCGCGATCATCGGCGTCGCATAACCGGCAATCGCAATCGGCACGGCGATGATATTATAGCCGATGGCAAGCGCGAAGTTCTGCCGGATAAGCCTTCCGGCCCGCTCCGATGTCTCGATCGCAAAAGGCACGGCATCGAGATCCTCCTGCATGAACACGAAATCGGCGGCCTGACGGCCAATATCGGCGGCGGTGGCGGGCGCCATGGAAACATGGGCGGCGGCAAGCGCCGCCGCATCGTTGATACCGTCTCCCACCATCAGCACCCTGCGACCCTCGCCCGGCAAGTTCGGCGCAGCGCGCCGCCTTTTCCTTCGGCGACAGGTCCGCACGCCAGTTGCCGATCCCCAGCCGCTGCGCCATGGCGCTGACGGCGGCGGCCCGGTCACCCGAAACGATTTCCTGCATCAGGCCCCACACTGAGAGATTACGCAAAGCCGCAACCGCACCCGCGCGCGGATTATCCTCGAAGCCGAAGCTCGCCAGTTGATGGCCATCGAGCGACAGCACCACTTCCGACCGCGCATCGCCATTGTCGGTCTGTGCCTCATCCGGGCAGGCGAAACGGCGATTACCGAGCCGGTAGATGCCGGCTTCCGTCTCGGCCTCGACACCCGAGCCCGGAATTTCCCGCACCACCTCATAGGCCGGCAAGGCACCGCTATAAGCGGCATGCAGGGCTTTCGAGAGAGGATGACGCGAATGGGCGGCAAGTCCCGCCGCAATTGCCATGGTGGCCGGCTTCACATCACCTGTCTCGACCAGTCTCGGTTTACCAACGGTCAGCGTGCCGGTCTTGTCGAACAGCACGGTGTCGATTTCGGCCAGCCGCTCCATGGCCGAGCCTTCCTTGACCATGATGCCGTGCCGGAAGAGCCGTCCAGCGGCCACCACCTGCACGACGGGAACGGCAAGGCCCAGCGCACAGGGGCAGGTGATGATGAGAACCGCAATGGCAATCAGCATCGCCTGTTTCCAGTCCCCGCCCAAAATGCCCCAGCCGAGGAATGTAACCAGCGCAAGAAGATGCACCACGGGTGAATAATAGCTTGCGGCGCGGTCGGCGATACGGCGATAACGCGCCCGCCCGCCTTCGGCCGCCTCCATCAACCCGATCACTTCCGACAGGAAGGAATCCCTGGCCGAGGCGGTCACCCGGGCGGTGAGCGAACCGGTGAGGTTGAGCGTGCCGGCCTGCAGGCTGTCGCCTGCCGCAACGCGGCGCGGCGCGCTTTCACCATTGACGATGGACATGTCGAGATCGCTACTGCCGGCGACGACCACGGCATCCACCGCCACGCGGTCACCGGCCGCAATCGCAATCGACATTCCGGGTTGGACATCGGCAAGCTGGCGGTATTCCCGCGTTCCATCCTCCCCGATGACGGTCGCCCCGCGCGGCGACAGCCGGGCCAATCCGGCAATGGCCGAGCGCGCCTTGTCGCGCATGATATGGTCCAGCGTGCGGCCGATCAGCAGGAAGAACAGCAGCGACACGGTCGCATCGAACCAGGCATGCTCACCGTGATGAATCGTCTCCCACAGCGAAACGGCATAAGAGAGCGTGATGGCAAGCGCGATCGGCACATCCATATTGGTGCGGCCGTGTTTCAGCGCGTTCCAGGCAGATTGATAGAAGAAACGCCCGCCATAGATCAGCGCCGGCGCGGCAATCATCGCCGAAATCCAGTGGAACATGTCGCGCGTCGCCGCATCCGCCCCCGACCAGACGGAGACGGACAGAAGCATGATATTGGCGGAAGCAAAACCGCACAGCGCCACCGCCCTTATCAGCTGCGAGCGCAACGCGTCGGAAGCATCCTGTCCGCTGGCGAAAAGATGTGTGCGGTATCCCGTCGACAGGATTGCACGGGCAATCTCGGCGGGATCAGTCCTGACGCCATTGACCTCTTCCTTCCAGACAGCCGCCACACGTTTGGACGACAGGTTCACCCGCGCCCGTTCCACCTGCGGCAAACGGTTAAGCGCGGTCTCGATGGTTGTGATGCAGGCGCCGCAATAAACATCCGGCACGCTGAGATCGGTCTGGCGCAGCCCCTGCCCCAGATCGCGGCTCGCCAGCAGCAATTCCTCCGACGATGGTGGATTGACCGGCTCGCCGAGTTGAAGCGAGCCTTCCGTTCCCGGTGCACAGCAGCTCATTGACGTCCCCTGATAACGGCGATCCGCGTGCCCTCATGCACGATGATCCGGCCGTCCTTGACGGCGGTAACCTCGACGATCCATTGCCCCGGCAGCATGTCATGTGCGCCGGTAAAGACGCCGGTGGTGGCCGGGGTCAGTTCCATGTCGAAATTCTGGCTTTCACCCACAGGCCGGCGAAAATGCGCTGTCACCGTGTCCGTATCGATCGGGCCTTTATCCGGATGGAAAACCTCGTAACGCACGGTCTTCTCATCCACCACGAGCCTGCCCTTGATGCCGGTTGCAGCCCGTGCCTTGGCGGCTTCCGCGTTGGCATTGAACTGCTGGCTGGCGACATAGGTGTTGGGCACGACGAGCCCGCTCCAGCTGTGGACCGCATTCCAGGCCATGATCATGTTGACGGTGATGATGGTGCCGAAGAACAGCACCATGACGCCGAGCATGTGCCAGCCGGTGAAAACGAAGCCGGATGTCTGGCGATTGTTGACTGTCATTTTTTCACTCCCGGAGCATTAAAGACCGCATCGTAGCGGGCCGTTTCGTGGCCGGCCGTATCGCTGATGATGAATTCGAAGTTTTCCGCGGTCCGCGCAATATCCTTGCCCGGCAGGGTGACGAAGACCTTCAGCGTCGTCGCCTCATCCGGCTCCACCGTCACCTCGAAGGCGCGCGCAGCCGTATCCGGCATGCCGTTTATCTTCATCACCGCATTGGGAAGGCCTTCTATCGTCAGGCTCATTATGCGCGGTTGCGGCACCATGTTGAGAATGCGCACGGTATAGCCGTTACGGATCGAACCGTTCGATTCCAGCACATATTGCGGATTGCGGTCATGCAGGACATTGAGCGCCAGCCGCTCGCGCGTCACGAGCGCAAACAGCATGCCGATGCCGACAGCAGCCCAGATGGCGGTATAAAGCAGCGTGCGCGGCCGGAAGATGATGCGCCAGTTGAAGTGGCGGACACGCTTGCTGAAACTGCCGTCCTCATCACGCACATTGGCGGGGCGGATCGCGTATTCGCCATTGCCGGTCGCCAGCGCCATGTTGGACTGATATTCGGACAGCGTCGCATAGGCAATCAGCCCGCGCGGCTTGCCGATCTTGTCCATCACCCCGTCACAGGCATCGATGCAGAGCGCGCAGGTGATGCATTCCAGCTGCTGCCCGTCCCTGATGTCGATGCCCATGGGACAGACCGCGACACAGGCATTGCAATCGACGCAATCGCCGATACTCTCCCCAGCTGCCGCAGCCTTCTTGGCGTGCCGCGAGCGCGGTTCACCGCGCCAGTCATTATAGGTGACGACAAGCGAATTCTCATCCAGCATCGCCGCCTGGATGCGCGGCCAGGGGCACATGTAGGTGCACACCTGTTCCCGCATCAGCCCGCCGAAGACATAGGTGGTGGCGGTCAGCGTGGCGACGGTCGAGTAGGCGATCATCGGCGCCTGCCCGGTCATGAACTGCATCGCCAGCGTCGGCGCATCGGCGAAATAGAAAATCCAGGCGCCGCCGGTCAGAACGCCAATCACCAGCCAGATCGCATGTTTCAGCACCCGCTTGCGCAATTTGCCAAACGTGAAGGGCGCCGCATCCAGTTTCATGCGGGCGTTCCTGTCGCCCTCGATCGCCCGTTCGACCACCAGAAACAGGTCGACCCAGACGGTCTGCGGACAGGTGTAACCACACCATGCACGCCCGACGGCTGATGTGACGAGAAACAGCCCCAGCCCCGCCATGACCAGCAGGCCGGCAACAAAAAAGAACTCCTGCGGCCAGATTTCGATGAAGAAGAAATAAAAGCGCCGGTTGGCGATATCGATCAGCACCGCCTGATCCGGCGCATAGGGACCGCGGTCCCAACGCAGGAAAGGCGTCAGATAATAGATGCCGAGCGTGACCAGCATCACCAGCCATTTGAACCGCCGGAACCTGCCTTCGGCGCGCTTCGGAAAAATCTTCTTGCGCGCTTCATAAAGCGGTTTGCGCGTTTTTGCGGAATTAACGGCTTCCGCCTCCAGCCTTTCGACGGGCTGCTGCGGGCGATCCTGTCCGGCGCGATAGATGTTCATGATAGGAGTCCATTTTTATCTCCTTGCTTTCTCCCATCTCCCCGGTGAAACATCCTTGACTTACATCAAGTGACGACAAAGTGGCGCAGTATGGAAACGCGCCGCCAAGGGAGGATGAAATGCCTGTCATGCAGTCGAGAATCATTCATCTGTCGGTCGAAAAACCATGGAGCCACGTCTATGACTTCGCCTCCAACCCGCAGAACATGCCCCGCTGGGCCGCAGGCCTTGCGGGCGGCCTCACACCGGACGGCGAGGACTGGATCGCCGAGGGCGGGCCGCTTGGCGAAGTGCGCGTCAATTTTGCGCCTGCAAACGAGTTTGGCGTCATCGACCATGTCGTGACATTGCCGGATGGCGTGAAAGTTTATAACGCGCTACGGGTAACGCCGAACGGCAGCGGCACGGAGGTGAGTTTCACCCTGCTTCGCCTTCAGGGCATGACGGACGAGGATTTCGAACAGGATGCAAAAGCGATCACGGCCGATCTCGAAACGCTGAAGGCGCTGCTCGAAAAGGATTGATGGAGGAACCATGACCACGAATACGAACGACCGGCGCATCGACTATGTCGAATTCAACGTCGCCGATATCGAGCGCAGCAAGGAATTTTACGGCGGCGCCTTCGGCTGGTCCTTCAAGGATTACGGTCCGCAATATTGCGAGTTTTCCGATGGCCGGCTGACCGGCGGTTTCACCACCACGGCGCCGGTCTCGGCCAAGGGCGGACCGCTCGTCATTCTCTACGCCGCCGATATCGAAGACGCACAACGCCGCGTCGAGGCCGCCGGAGGCAGGATCAACGTCGCGATCTTTGCCTTTCCCGGCGGACGCCGTTTTCATTTCGCCGATCCGGACGGATATGAACTGGCCGTCTGGTCGGACCGATAAAGAAAAAAGGGCCGCATAGCGGCCCTTTGAGTTTGATGGCAAAGCGTCTTTACATTCGACGTCATCCTTGGGCTTGTCCCAAGGATCTAATCACGTCCAATTAAATCGAGATGTTGCAGATGCTCGGGACAGGCCCGAGCATGACGGAAGAGAGCTTTCAGGCCCGCTGTCATCGATCCGGGGGCCGCATGACACGGCCCTTTCCATTTCCTGTCTTTGCTATCACTCACCACCACCAAGCGAATGCACGAAGATCGCAAGCTGCTTGACCGTCGTATCGCCGAGACGCTCACCCCAGGCGGGCATGACCCCGTGCTTGGGCGAACGTATCTGCGAGACAATCCCCTCTTCGCCCTGGGACTTCAGCCAGATCGCGTCGGCAAGATTGGGCGCGCCGAATTCGCGATTACCCTTGGCGTCTTCCCCGTGGCAGGAGGCGCAATTGTCGGCAAAGAGCTGCTTGCCGGGTTCCACCAGCGCCGGGTTGGAGGGGGTACCGGTGAGACTGACGACATAGGCGGCAACCTCGCGAATTTCATTCGACTGGAGGATTTCGCCAAAGGCCGGCATTTCCGAAGCGCGCGTATCCGCATCGTCGGCAAAACGAATGCCGTGCTTCACCGTCGTATAGATGTCGTCGACGCCGCCGCCCCACATCCAGTCGTCATCGTTGAGGTTGGGATAGCCCTGCCCGCCTTCCGCGCCCGAACCGTGACACTGAATGCAATTGACCTTGAAAGCCGCAGCGCCGCCGGAAAGGGCAAACTGCATCAGGGTCGGGTCGGCCTGAATTTCGGCGAGCGACGAATTGGCGATCTTATCGACAAAGACGCTCTGCGACTGTTTTGCATCGGCAATTTCGGCGGCAATATCGCCGCGGCTGTTCCAGCCGAGCAACCCTTGCGTCGCCCCATTGATCAGCGGCCATGCCGGATAGGCAATGGTATAACCGATGGCCCAGAGGATCGTGAAATAAAAGGTCCAGACCCACCAGCGCGGCATGGGATTGTTCAGCTCGCGGATACCGTCCCATTCGTGGCCGGTGGTTTCGACGCCGCTGATGTCATCAATGTGTTTTTCGGACATATCCTAGTCCTCCTTGAGCGGAATGCTGGCGGCATCGTCCGCGGCTTTCTTGGAGCCGGGGCGAAGGGTGAAAACGACGACGCCGGCGAAGAACAGGGTCATGGCAAGCAGGCCCCAGCTGTCGGCGAAGTGGCGCATGGCCGTATAGGTTTCCATCGTTTTGGCCTCCTCACCGGTATCCGGCGGCATCGTCATAGGTCGAGAAATCGACCAGCGTGCCGAGCATCTGCAGATAGGCGACCAGAGCATCCATTTCGGTAAGCTTGGCCGGATCGCCGTCGAAATCGCCGACCTTCGCCTTCGGGTAACGCGCCAGAAGTTCCGACGAATCCGCATTCGGATCGGCCTGAGCGACAAGATCAGCCGCGGACTTCTCGATCATCTCATCGCTATAGGGCACACCAACGGCGCGGTTGGCCTTCAGCTCCATCGAGATGTCGGTGATCTTCAGCGGCGTCGTCTTGAGGAAGGCGTATGACGGCATGATCGATTCCGGCACCACGGAGCGCGGATCGGCCAGATGCTGCACGTGCCATTCGTTCGAATAACGATCACCGACGCGCGCAAGGTCTGGCCCCGTGCGCTTGGAACCCCACTGGAACGGATGGTCGTACATGGATTCCGCCGCCAGGCTGTAATGCCCGTAACGCTCCACCTCGTCGCGGAACGGCCGGATCATCTGGCTGTGGCAGACGTAACATCCCTCGCGGATGTAGATGTTGCGCCCGGCCAGTTCCAGCGGCGTGTAGGGCCGCATGCCCTCCACCTTCTCGATGGTGTTTTCGAGATAAAAGAGCGGTGCGATTTCCACGATACCGCCGATGGAGACGACCAGCAGCGAGCCGACCAGAAGCAGCGTGGCGTTGCGTTCGATGACGCCGTGTTTGTCAAGTATGGACATGCGGCCTCTCCTTATTCAGCAGGCTGCAGCGAAGGAGCCGCGTCCTTGCGGGCGCCCTCCTCGCGTTGATGACCGAGAATGGTCATCGTGACGTTGTAGGCCATGATCAGCGCGCCGCTGAGGAACATCAGGCCACCCAGTGCACGCATCACGTAATAGGGGAACAAAGCTGCGACCGATTCCGCGAAGGAATAGACGAGGAAGCCTTGGGCATCATATTCGCGCCACATCAGAGCCTGCTGGATGCCGGCCACCCACATGACGGCGGCGTAAACGACGATGCCGAGCGTGGCGAGCCAGAAGTGCCAGTTGACCAGTTGCAGGCTGTAGAGACGGTCCCTGCCCCAGAGTTTCGGCGTCAGGTAATAGATCGCGCCGAAGGTGATCATGCCGTTCCAGCCAAGCGCGCCGGAATGAACATGGCCGATGGTCCAGTCGGTATAGTGGCTGAGCGAGTTGACGGCCTTGATCGACATCATCGGACCTTCGAAGGTCGCCATGCCGTAGAAGGCCACCGCCATCACCATCATGCGCAC
Organism: Agrobacterium sp. LMR679; assembly: GCF_027157905.1. Lineage (NCBI taxonomy): Bacteria > Pseudomonadati > Pseudomonadota > Alphaproteobacteria > Hyphomicrobiales > Rhizobiaceae > Agrobacterium > Agrobacterium sp. LMR679. The sequence goes on from NZ_JAPVOJ010000002.1 coordinate 2,639,754, forward strand.
GACGGGATCGGTGCGGATCTTGTCCCATGCGCCCGAAAGCGTCATCAGGCCGTTGATCATGCCGCCCCACGAAGGCATCCACAGCATGACCGAGAACACCATGCCGAGCGTCTGCGCCCAGTCGGGCAGCGCGGTATAGTGCAGATGGTGCGGGCCGGCCCAGATATACATGAAGATCAGCGCCCAGAAGTGGATGATCGACAGGCGGTAGGAATAGACCGGGCGGTTCACCTGCTTCGGAATGAAATAATACATCATGCCGAGGAAGCCGGCCGTCAGGAAGAAGCCGACGGCGTTATGGCCGTACCACCATTGCGTCAGCGCATCCTGCACGCCCGAGAACGCCGAATAGCTCTTGACGCCCAGGAACGACACGGGCACCGCCAGATTATTGACGATGTGCAACATGGCGATGGTGACGATGAAGCCGAGATAGAACCAGTTCGCCACATAGATATGTGGCTCCTTGCGCATGAAGATCGTGCCGAGGAAGGTAACGAGATAGGCGACCCAGACGATGGTCAGCCAGATATCGACATACCATTCCGGCTCCGCATATTCGCGGCCCTGGGTGATGCCGAGCAGGTAACCGGTGGCGGCCATGATGATGAAGAGGTTATAACCCCAGAACACGAACCAGCCGAGATTGCCGCCGAACAGGCGCGCGCGACAGGTTCTCTGCACCACGTAAAAGGACGTGGCGATCAGCGCATTTCCGCCAAAAGCGAAGATCACCGCCGAGGTGTGCAGCGGCCGCATGCGGCCGAAATTGAAATAGGGTGCGATGTTGAGATCGGGAAAGGCAAGCTGAAGCGCCACCACGACGCCGACCAGAAAACCGACGACACCCCAGAACACGGTAGCGATGACGCCGTATTTCACCACCTCGTCGAAATATTCCGACTTGCGGCGGGCGAGCGCGGCTGAATCGACAGGCGCGAAGGAGACACGGCGCAACAAAAGCACCGTGCTGACCAGCAGTGTAAAGAACAGCACCCACATATGGGCGGCGAAAAGACTGTCATGGGCAAAAGCTGCCCCAAGCAACGCGAGAAAGGCCCCAAGGGCCACGATCGCGGTTTCTAACGTGTAATTCATTGTTGGTTTCCCCCAACGTGCAAGCCGACCGACGAAAGGCACGGCACGCGCCTGGGAGAGCGGAAACGCGCCTTTGCGTCGGTTGGAGCATTGCCACCGGCAGGGGAACGCCACCTTGATCCAGATCAAGAAAGCAAAGCTGTCGCAGCCCCGGTAAAACAGGGCGCGGCTTTATGGGGGAAATTTGCGTAAGAGCAAAAGTGCGCGCCTATGTCGGCCCTGCTTTTGAAGGTGCCGTTTCAGCCCTTCATCTTCAGGGGCAGACCGGCGGCGACAAAATAGACCTCACCGACAATGGCGGCGATTCGCTGATGCAGCCGGCCGGCATGATCGCGAAATTCACGCGCCATGCGGTTTTCCGGCACGATGCCGAGACCGACTTCGTTGGAGACGAAAATCAGCCTCGCCCGAGCCGATACAATCGCCGCCTCAAGCGCCGCAAAGGCAGTCTCGATATCGGCATTCTCCATCATCAGATTGGTGAGCCACAGGGTGAGGCAATCGATGAGAACGACATTTTCCGGCGCATCGAGCTGCTCCAGCACGGCGGCAATATCGACGGGCGCTTCATGCGTGGCCCATTCGCCGCCGCGCCGCGCCTGATGATGGACGATGCGGTCGCGCATCTCGTCATCCCATGCCCGGCCGGTGGCCAGATAATGCAGGCTTCCACCGGACTTGCTCGCAAGCTCCTCCGCAAAACGGGACTTGCCGGAGCGCGCGCCGCCAAGAATGAAAACGGAGCGGTTTTTATCTGTCATCTAAAACCTGAAGGAAGAGAATGAAGTGGACCGGCATCTTCGCCGTGTCGCAAGCCAGGGACAGGCAGACATGAAGGGAACGATTCGTAGAAAAAGGCGTCCCCCGGTTGCTCATGCCGGACTGCCGCTGATACCGGACCGGAGAAAACAGGACCTGCCCGCAGGATGCGGGGCATATCAGCCTTGGCGACTCCGGATACCGGAAACACCGGTCCTGATGAAAGGCTAGGTGCGAACGGCCATCCTGTCAATCGGTCCCTGCCGTTAGCCAAAAATCAGGCGGAACCGGGACGCAAAACCTTAACCCGGAACCGGCAGACCTGTCGTCCGCGACTGGATTGATAAAGCGACTTGGTTACCGGAAAGTTAGCGAAAAACCGAATGATGAAACCGCAACGCCAAAGGAGAATATGGAGTGACGGCAGCCGCCGCCATTGCCTTGCCATGGCCTTCAAATCAATATGCTTTCAAAGATCCGCAAACAGCAAGGTGGCCTGCCCGTGATGACCGTCATGGACTACATCTCGATCGTCGTTTTCATCCTGTTATGGGCCGTCTATACCCATGTCACGACGGGGACGAGGCTATTTTCGAGAGCCAGCCTCAATCAGGCCATGGCCGAGCGCCGGCGTGACTGGATCATGAATTCGCTGAAGCGCGACCTGAAGATGATCGACACGCAGATCATGGCCGGCCTGCAGAACGGCACCGCCTTCTTCGCCTCCACCTCCATCTTCGCCATCGGCGGATGTTTCGCCCTTCTGGGTGCCACCGAACAGGTCGAATCGGTGTTTCGCGACATGCCTTTCGTGCATTATGCGGGGCGCACGGCTTTCGAACTGAAGGTCATAGGGCTCACCTGTCTTTTCGGTTATTCCTTCTTCAAGTTCGGCTGGTCCTACCGCCTGTTCAACTATTGCACGATCCTGTTCGGCGCCATTCCCATGGTCCACGATGTCGGCGCCGATCGTCAGGCGGCGGAGCGGGCGGCCGAAAACGTCATAAATATGAACATCATCGCTGCTAAGAACTTCAATGACGGGCTGCGGACCATCTTTCTGTCCATCGGTTATCTCGGCTGGTTCATCAGCCCTTATGTCTTCATTGCCAGCACGGTCATCATCATCGTGGCGCTGTTACGCCGCCAGTTCTTTTCCGAAGCGCGACGCGCCATCATGGAAGAAAACAGGCCTTGAAATAGCCGCACTTCAAGGGCCAAGCCCAGCGTGATACCGGCCTCCCCGAAAGCTTGAAGAACGGAAACCATGGACACGAACACAGCCGCAAACGAAAACCGCCGCAAAGGCCGCATAGGCGGTCTCGACACCCTGCGCGGGCTGGCCCTCATCGCCATGGCGTCCTACCACTTCACATGGAATCTGGAATATTTCGGCTATCTCGAACCCGGCACGGCGACGACCGGCCTGTGGAAGCTCTATGCGCGCGGCATCGCCAGCTCGTTCCTGTTTCTGGCCGGTTTCAGCCTCTTTCTCGCCCATGGCAAGGGCGTGAACTGGCCGTCTTTCGGCAAGCGTTTTGCCATGGTGGCCGGCGCGGCGCTGCTCATTACCGTCGCCACCTATTTCGCCTTTCCGGACAGCTTCATATTCTTCGGCATATTGCACAATATCGCCGCCGCAAGCCTTGTCGGGCTGCTGTTCCTGCGAGCCCCCGCGGCCGTGACGCTGCTTTTTGCAGTGGTCGCTTTCATCCTGCCGCACTATCTGCAATCCGAACTGTTCAACGCAAAATGGCTGGCCTGGATCGGTTTTTCCACCATGCCGCCCCGCTCGAACGATTATGTGCCGCTGCTGCCCTGGCTTGCGCCCTTCCTTGCCGGACTTGCGGTCTCGCAATTCGTCACGCCGCGCGACTGGCTGGATCGTTTTCGAAGCCCGAGTTCGCCTCGCAACCTGATCGCAGGCCCCGGCCGTCACAGCCTTGCCTTCTACCTCATCCACCAGCCGGTGTTGATCGGTCTCGTTTACACCCTGTCGCTCATCGCCCCGCCCCCACCTGTCGATCAGGTCGAGCTTTACAAATCGAGCTGTGAAAAGAGCTGCGTCGAGCAGGCGAACGGGCTGGAACTGTGCCAGCGTTTCTGCGGCTGCACGCTGGAGAAGCTGCAGGCGGAAAACCTGTTCGACACGATGATGGAAGGCAAGCTCAGCGCCGATCAGCAGACGAAGGTCAGCGAGGTGGCGCAGCAGTGCACGGTTGAGGCGCAGTAGGTACGAGTGGGCCAAATCGAGCCAACGTTTTCGAGCGTTCCCATCTGCACTCGGCGTCATCCTCGGGCTTGTCCCGAGGATCTATCCCTGTTTCCAAAATTGAACCGTAGCAGATCCTCGGGACAAGCCCGAGGATGACGGAGGAGACATATTAATTCTTAAACGATGACCCAGCGCGAATATCGCCCGAAATTTCGTTCACGTCCCAACGCCGATTTCGGCAAGCCGCGTCAGACAGGCTTCTTCGACATTGTCGAGTTCCGCCAGCGTCTCTTCGATGTCCTTGCGTTTTTGCCGAAGCTCGGCGCGCTTTTCATCGACCTTCTTCATCAGAAGCACCAATTGGCCCGATTCGCCCGGCGGTTCCTTGTAGACGTGAATGATTTCGCGAATTTCGGAGATCGTGAAACCGATACGGCGGCCACGCAGGATTTCCTGAATGAGGCGTCGGTCCGCAGCCCTGAAAAGCCGTGTGCGCCCGCGACGCTCAGGGTGAATCAGCCCCTCGTCCTCGTAAAATCTCAAGGTACGGGTGGAAACACCGAATTCGCGTGTCAGTTCGGTTATGCTATAATACTTGTCCAAGGGCCTATCCGATTCATAACCGGATGATATTATTTGACCTTCACGTAAAAGTCAATTTTCGCCCGCCTGACCCTACCCGGAAATACCGTACCACCAGGTCGCGATCCCCAGAAAGGCGAAAAAGCCGACAATATCGGTGACCGCCGTGACGAAGACCGCCGAGGAGACCGCCGGGTCCGCTCCGAACTTGTCGAGCACCAGTGGAATGAGAATGCCCGCCAGCGCCGCCGCCAGCATGTTGAGACACATGGCCGTGGCGATGATGCCGCCGATATGGATATCCTGAAACCAGACACCGGCAACAACGCCGATGGCGCAGCCGAACAGCATGCCGTTCAGAATACCCACGCCCGCCTCGCGCCGGATGATGCGGGCGGCGTTGTGAATATCGAGGCTTTTGGTGGCGAGTGCGCGCACCGACACCGTCATGGTCTGCGATCCGGCGTTGCCGCCCATACCGGCCACAGCCGGCATCAGGATCGCCAGCGCGACGATCTGCTGGATCGTCGCATCGAACAGGCTGATGACGGAGGCGGAGAGAAAGGCCGTGATGAGATTGACCGCAAGCCAGGGCACGCGTGAACGCGACGTGCTGGCAATCGAGTCAGACAGTTCTTCGTCACCGACACCGCCAAGGCGCAGCAGATCCTCTTCGGCCTCTTCCTGAATGACGTCCACCACGTCATCGATGGTCAGCACGCCCACCAGTCGGCCGTTGTCGTCGACCACGGCGGCGGAGAGAAGGTCATATTGCTCGAAAAGCTGCGCAGCCTCTTCCTGGTCCATCTCGGCCGGAATGGAGTGGTTGGTCTCGTGCATGATCGTTTCGATCTTCACCTGACGCTTGGCGCGCAGCACCTTGTCGAGATCGAGCGCACCGACCAGCTTGAAGGTAGGATCGATGACGAAGATCTGCGTGAAGGAATCCGGTAGCTCCTCCTCCTCGCGCAGATAATCGATGGTCTGCCCCACGGTCCAGAACGGCGGCACGGCCACAAATTCCGTCTGCATGCGGCGGCCGGCCGAGCTTTCCGGATAATCCAGAGCCCTCATCAGCCGCACACGTTCGGTGAACGGCAGTTGCGAGAGAATATCCTCGCGGTCCTCGTCGTCGAGGTCCTCGAGAATATAGACGGCGTCGTCCGAATCCAGCTCGCCGATACCGGCGGCGATCTGCTCGTTCGACATCTGGTCGACGATATCGAGGCGGATGCCCTCATCCACCTCGGTCAGCGCCGTCATGTCGAAGTCGGAACCGAGAAGGCGCACCAGCGCATGGCGCTGTTCAGGCAGGATGGATTCCAGCAGGTCGCCGAGTTCGGATTCGTGCAGCCGCGCCACATTCTTGCGCAGGAAAAGCAGATCGCGGTCAGCGATCGCCGCACCCACCATCGTCAGAAAATCCGAGCGGACGGACCCGTCTTCTGCATAAATATCGGAGGGCGCTTCCGTTGGCTTCATGTCCTCGGGCGCGACAGGATCGTCGTCACGGTCTGTCATCTGGCGTCCCCTTGTATTCAAATGCCGCAGTGCACGGATGCGCAGGCAGAATGGCGTTAAAAGGTTTATTGTCAACAACCGGATAGCGGCAAATAAACAAGCTCTCCGGCTGCGGCGAAAAATCCATTCAACATTCCTCTTCCTGTTCGCAGGCTCTGCCACGGCCAGCGGCTATAGGCATGTTTAGCCAAGCTTTGCAGCTTGTTTTGCGACAACGCCCACCCCCTTTACGCCGTTCCCGTTTCAAATGTCGAACGGGCGAACAAAGGTTTCGCCGCAATGCACAATTAAGACATTGACAGGCAGCGTGGAACGGCGCTTCTGGATAGGCATTTGACAAACGGCAAACGCCGACAGGCGGGCACGAGAAGACAGATTCCGGGAATCAGGACCATGAGCAAGACGGACTTCATTGGCAAGGCATCGACCGCCGCAGGCGGCTGGGGCGCACTCAAAAGCGTCGGCAAACGCCTTCTCGAATCCGGCGCCCCGATTTCCGGCGCCCGCACGCTTTTGAAGACCAACCAGCCGGATGGATTCGACTGCCCGGGCTGCGCCTGGGGCGACCCGGAACATGGCTCCTCTTTCGAGTTCTGCGAAAACGGCGTCAAGGCGGTGTCATGGGAGGCGACGGAAGCCCGGGTGCCGCCGGATTTCTTCGCCAGCCGCACCGTCTCGGAACTACGCGGCTGGTCCGACTACGATCTGGAGAAACAGGGCCGCCTCACCCACCCCATGCGTTATGACCGGGCGAGCGACAGATATCTGCCCGTCTCCTGGGACGATGCCTTCGCCGAAATCGGCCGTATCCTCAACAGTCTCGACAGCCCGGACCGGGCGGAGTTCTATACCTCCGGCCGCGCCTCCAACGAGGCGGCCTTCCTCTATCAGCTGATGGTCCGGCTTTACGGCACCAACAATTTCCCCGACTGTTCCAACATGTGCCACGAAGCGAGCGGCGTCGGCCTGAAGGCTTCGATCGGCGTCGGCAAGGGCACCGTGCTGCTTGAGGATTTCGAGCAGACGGACGCCATTTTCGTCATCGGGCAAAATCCCGGCACCAACCATCCCCGCATGCTGGGCGATCTGCGCCGCGCCGCCCTTCGCGGCGCCCGCATCGCCGTCTTCAACCCCATCCGTGAAAAGGGGCTGGAGCGATTCGCCGACCCGCAGGACAAGGTGGAGATGATTACCGGCGGCAGCACCCGCATCGCCACCAATTATTACCAGCCGCGCCAGGGCGGCGACATGGCGGCCGTGCGCGGCATGAGCAAGGCGGTCTTCGCCGCCGATGATGCCGCAAGGGCGGCGGGTGAACCCGCCATCATCGATTACGACTTCATCGCCGAACATGCGGCGGAGTTCGAGGCCTATCGCGCCGCCGTCGATGCGACGAGCTGGGAAAGCATCCTCGACCAGTCCGGCCTCACCCGCGCGGAAATCGAGGAAGCCGCCCGTATCTACATGAATGCCGGTTCCGTCATCGCCACCTGGGCCATGGGCGTCACCCAGCACAAGCATTCGGTCATCATCGTTCGCGAGATCACCAATTTCATGCTGCTGCGCGGCAATGTCGGCCGGCCCGGCGCCGGCCTTTGCCCGGTGCGCGGCCATTCCAACGTGCAGGGCGACCGCACCGTCGGTATCGACGAAAAAGCCCCGCCCGCGCTTCTCGACGCGCTGGAAAAGGAACTCGGCGTCCCCATGCCGCGCAAGCCCGGCCACAATACCGTCGAAGCAGTCGCCGCGATGCTGGACGGCAAGGCGGAGACTTTCATCGCGCTCGGCGGTAATTTCATGCGGGCGACGCCCGACAGCCCGCTGATCGTCAAGGCTTTCGAAAAGCAGAAGCTGACCGTCAACATCGCCACCAAGCTCAACCATTCGCATCTGGTGCCGGGCGAAACCTCCTTCGTGCTGCCCTGTCTCGGCCGAACGGAAATCGACCGCAATTCGGCCGGCCGCTCGCAGATCGTCACGGTTGAGGATTCCATGAGCATGGTGCACGGTTCCGGCGGCATCAACCCGCCGGCCTCGGATGAGCTGCGTTCGGAAGTCGCCATCGTCGCCGGCATCGCCGAGGCGACGCTTGGCAATGCCCATGTCGACTGGAAGGCGTTTGCCGATGATTACGATCTCATCCGCGACATGATCGAGCGGGTCATTCCCGGTTTCGATAATTTCAACGAGCGCGTCCGCGTGCCGCGCGGTTTTCATCTGCGCAACGCGGCAGCCGAACGGGAATGGAACACGCCGGCGAAAAAGGCCACCTTCTATAGCGGCCCCTTGCCCGAACAGACCGAACACCAGCAGGCGCTCACGCGCGATGACCTGTTCGTATTGCAGACCTTCCGCAGCCACGATCAATACAACACCACGATCTACGGGATGGATGACCGTTATCGCGGCGTCTATGGCGAGCGCCACGTCATCTTCATGAACCCGAAGGACATGGAAGCGCTCGGCGCCCATTCCCGCCAGCGTGTCGATGTCATCGGCGAATATGGCGACGGCGTGGAACGCATTGCGCGGAATTTCCGGCTGGTGCCCTATAATATCCCGCAGGGCAGCGTCGGCGGTTATTATCCGGAGCTGAACGTGCTGGTGCCGCTGTCGAGCTATGGCGAAGAAAGTTTCACGCCGACATCGAAATCGGTGCTCGTCTCCGTTCGCCTGCGCCGGGATGCCTCCTGATGGAAGAGGAACAATCCACTGCGGCTTTCATGGCGGCGGTGGAGCGGGTTCAGGAAAACTCCTCACAGGCGCTGACCGCCACGGGCGCAGCGATCCTTCTTTCGGTTTATCTGAACATCGCCGCTGACAGCCGCAGCATCGCCAACCGGCTGGGGCTTGCGCACGCCCTCATTCTGCGCGAAATCACTGCCCTGTCACCACGTTTCGTGCAGGTGACAAAACGCGATGCCCGCACCCAGCGCAGCTTTCTGGAGGCAACCGAAGAAGGACGGACCCTTGCGGCGGCGTCCCTGCGGATTTGAAACGAACGGAGCATTCCTTGGCAATCAGGCCGATCCTGCCCTACCCCCATCCCGGCTTGTGCGAAATCTGTCCGCCGGTCACGGCTTTCGACGGGCAATTGCAGGAGCTGGTGACGGACCTGATCGACACGATGCGCGCCGCACCCGGCGTCGGCATCACCGCCGCCCATATCGGCATAAAACAGCGAGTTTTCGTGCTGGAACTGACACCGGGAACCGTGCTCACCTACGTCAATCCTGAAGTCGTCAGCCAATCCACGCAGACCATGCGCCATATGGAGGGCAGCGTCTCCATGCCGGGCTTTACCGACGAGGTGGAGCGGCCCTGCGAAATCGAGGTGAGATTTAAGGACATAGCCGGCGGCGAATACCGGCAGACCGCCGAGGGATTTCACGCCATCTGCATCCAGCACGAGATCGACCAGCTGGACGGCATTTTCTGGCTGAAGCGCCTCTCGAAGCTCAAGCGCGACCGGCTGGTGAAAAAATGGGAAAAATCCCGGAAATCCTGATGGTCAGCCGCTAATCGACAGCGCAAACTCCGCATCGCCCTTCAGCGTGTTGCTGACGGTGCAGATATCCTCGGCCATATGGGCGATGGCGCTGCGCGTGGCCTCATCGAAATCCCCCTTTATCTCGATCCGGACATCGAAACGCGCTACCCGCGTCGGCTCCTCCTCAGCCTTTTCGCCTGCTACTTGCACCATGACCTTTTCGAACCGGTCGAGCACGCCCATGCGGCTCGCCGCAATCCGGGCGCTGAGCGCCAGACAGGCCGAAAGCGACGAATAAAGAAGATCGAGCGGATTGAAACCCGGCTCCGAGGCCGCCGTCACCACCGTCAGGGCGCCTCCGGTGGCGGTGATGACATCGGGATGCCCAAGACGGCCAAGAGTGACGACAGCCCCCGTCGGCCGCTTTTTAACCCTGAACTGATTCATGCCCGACCTCACACCGCGATTTCACCCGATGGAACCAAAATTAGCCTCGCGCTTTTACTCACGCAACGGTGAACGACCGTTGAGTATTGATTGAAAAGGGAGCTGGGACATATGGTTACATCTACGCTCGTCAGCATTCTGATCACCTTCCTGGTGATTGTGCTCGTCTTGTGGCTTATCGCGCGACTGCCGGTCGGCGGCGGTGCGAAACAGATCGCACAGGTGATCGTCATCATCATCGGCATTATTTCGCTGCTGAAATATCTCGCCGTCTTCTGATGTCCCCGCCCGGTGCAGACGAAAAAAGGCGGCGAAAGCCGCCTCTTTTTATGCGCGGTTTTCACCCCCGCCGGCCTCTCTCTATTGCCGAGGCTCGAACTGATAGGTTTTTTTCAGGGTAATATCACGAACGCTGCCAATGCCCAGAAACGGTGTATTGTCGGCATCAAAAATCGCCCTGCCCTTCGCTACGATCCACCGGTCCGACCCGTCCGGCAGATTGACCTTATAGCGCTGGTCGAAAAACACACCGGTAGTGATGCTCTCAAAAATCGCCTGCGCCACCTGATCGCGCATCTCGACATCGATTCTTTCGAGAATCTCCTCGATCGTCACCCCGCGCGACGCAACCGCCTCCGAAAACCCGTGGCATTCCGCAGTGACCGCATCCATGATCAGCCTGTTGTCGGAAATGCTCCACATGTAATAGCCAAGCGCATTGTCTGAATCCGTTTTGTCCCCCAGCACGAAAACCCCCAGACATATTTTCCTGACAAAAGCTAACATCGGACCTCTAATATTCCACCCCTCGTTTTTGTAGGGGGGAACCGCACGGCTACTCCAGCGTGCATCGATATCCACCGAAATTTATGATGACCGAGTCCAGCTAGAGCATTTCCAGTAAAAGTGCGTAGCGGTTTTACGTCCGTAAATGCGAAAAAACAAAGTGATAGCGCACCTCCGACGATTCCGTTTTGACCGGACATGCTCCAGGGTTCCGAAATGGACGATAAATTTCAAAGAGTCATCGCAAAACCACCTGGCTGCGCCTACATGGCTTGTGATGAGATGTCGAAGGAGTTCAATATGGTGCGAGCCGCCCTCACTTTCGGATTGCTGACCGCAACCGTCTTTCTGGCCGGGTGCCAGACGTGGCATAGTCCATATCGTGGAAACGAGTGGCGGATGGATCAGGTCATGGATGGTGACCCCTACCGTGTCGGTGACGGCCAGCGCAACCGACGCTGATCCACCTCGTCCATTCAATTAGAACGGCGGCAGGTCGATAATTTGCCGCCCTTAATTCATGGCGCTCTGGCTGCGGGGAAAAGCAGATTGGCGTGGCTTGGGACACATCCAATACGGTCCAACGAACCGGGGACAGGAAACAGAAGGCAAGCTAAACGACTGGCTAAAAAAGAAAAAACCCGCCGAAGCGGGTTTCTTTGGTGCGGTCGAGAAGACTCGAACTTCCACGGGTTGCCCCACAGCGACCTCAACGCTGCGCGTCTACCAATTCCGCCACGACCGCATCGTGGTAGGCGTCGACTTGCGCCGACGGGGGTGCATGTAGCAAAAGGATTTTCGGTGCACAAGAGCGTCGTGACAGTTTTTTGAAATTAAAAATCGCACCGCACCATCCTATATGCAGGAAGCCCGGAAATGCTGGGGTTGCGGCCTTGTCGCCATTTTGCGAGAAGGCTGTGGAAAGGACTTTTTCATGCTCACACGCACCGATATCGAGACAAACATGCTGCCCGCCGCCGGATCGCCGCCCGTTCGCTGGCGAATCTCGGAAGGCCTCGTCCCCTATGAGCAGGCGATTGAGGAAATGGAGCGTGAAGTCGCGGCCATTGCAAACGGCGAGGCCGACGAACTCGTCTGGCTTCTGGAACATCCGCCGCTCTATACCGCCGGCACCAGCGCCGATGCCGCGGATCTTATAGAGCCGGAGCGCTTCCCCGTCTTCGCCACGGGTCGGGGCGGTGAATATACCTATCACGGGCCGGGACAGCGGGTCGTCTATGTCATGCTCGACCTGAAGCGGCGGCGGCAGGATGTCCGCGCTTATGTGGCGGCGCTGGAGGATGTCATCATCCGCACGCTCGACAAGATGAATGTGCGTGGCGAGCGGCGCGAGGACCGCGTCGGCGTCTGGGTCCGGCGTCCGGAAAAACCGCTGCTTCCCGATGGCGGCATGGCCGAGGACAAGATCGCGGCACTTGGCATCAGGCTGCGCAAATGGGTGAGCTTCCACGGGCTTTCGATCAATGTCGATCCAGACCTCTCGCATTTTTCAGGCATCGTTCCCTGCGGCATCAGCGCCTATGGCGTCACCAGCCTTGTCGATCTTGGATTGCCGGTTATGATCGGCGACGTCGACGTTCTGCTGCGCGAGGCCTTTGAGGAGGTGTTTGGCGAAGCAGTGCCCGAAACCGGCGCAAGCGGCTGATCCCACCGCAACCTTTGCCGCAGGCCGGTGTTTCCAGCATCGATCACCACAAGAGGAGGAACGATCATGTTCACTACGTCCGCCTATGCCTGCGATGACGGCTCTTCGCCGATGAAGCTCGCGACCATCAAGCGTCGCGATCCCGGCCCACGCGATGTCGAAATCGAGATCGAATTCTGTGGCGTCTGCCACTCCGATATCCACACGGCCCGCAGCGAATGGCCGGGCTCCCTCTATCCCTGCGTTCCCGGCCACGAAATCATCGGCCGCGTCGGCCGTGTCGGCTCACAGGTCACCCGGTTCAAGGCGGGCGACCGCGTCGGCGTCGGCTGTATCGTCGATAGCTGCCGGGAATGCGCAAGCTGCGCCGAGGGTCTGGAGCAATATTGCGAAAACGGCATGACCGGCACCTATAATTCGCCCGATAAAGCGATGGGCGGCGGCGCGCATACGCTCGGCGGCTATTCCGCCCACGTCGTCGTCGATGACCGTTACGTCCTCAACATTCCCGAAGGCCTCGATCCGGCGGCGGCGGCGCCCCTGCTCTGCGCGGGTATCACCACCTATTCGCCGCTGCGCCACTGGAATGCCGGACCCGGCAAGCGTGTCGGCGTCGTCGGTCTTGGCGGTCTTGGCCATATGGCCGTCAAGCTCGCCAACGCCATGGGCGCAACCGTGGTGATGATCACGACGTCGCCGGGCAAGGCCGAGGATGCGAAAAAGCTTGGCGCACACGAGGTGATCGTTTCGCGCGATGCCGAGCAGATGAAGAACGCCGCTTCGAGCCTCGATCTCATCATCGACGCCGTGGCCGCCGATCATGACATCAACGCCTATCTGGCGCTGCTGAAACGTGACGGCGCGCTGGTGCAGGTGGGCGCGCCGGAAAAGCCGCTCTCGGTTATGGCCTTCAGCCTCATTCCCGGCCGCAAGACCTTTGCCGGCTCGATGATCGGCGGCATTCCCGAGACGCAGGAAATGCTGGATTTCTGCGCCGAAAAAGGCATCGCCGCCGAAATCGAGATGATCGATATCGATCAGATCAACGACGCTTATGAACGTATGATAAAAAGCGATGTGCGTTATCGCTTCGTCATTGATATGAAGAGCCTGCCGCGCGAGAAGGCCGCCTGAACCCGGAAGGGGGGCGACCTTGCGGGCGTCCCCTCTCCCGTTGGACCTTTTGGTCGAAAGCGCAGCCTGACCCATGACTCCCCAATCCATGACCAGCCAGACCGGTTTCAACGATATCGCCAAAGGCATGACCATCATGGCGGGTTGCATGCTGGTGCTGCCGGTCATGGATGCGATTGCCAAATACATGGCGGTGAGCGGCGGCATGTCGCCGGCGCAGGTAACTTTCTACCGCTTCTTTTTCCAGGTGCTGTGCACCCTGCCGCTGCTGCTGGTGGTGTCGCCCAGAGCGCTGTTCAGCGCCAAACGACCGTGGATGAACTGCCTGCGCGGTGTCCTGCACGCCTCGGCCAGCCTGATGTTCTTCGCCGCCGTCAAATACATGCCGCTCGCCGATGTCTTCGCGATCTATTTCGTCGAACCTTTCATGCTGACGATGATGTCGGCCCTCTTCCTCGGCGACAAAGTGGGCTGGAAGCGCTGGACGGCGATTGCGGTCGGCTTCGGCGGTGCCTTGATCGTCATTCAGCCGAGTTTCGAAATCTTCGGCTGGACATCGCTCCCGCCGGTCGCCTGCGCCTTTCTTTATACGCTCTACCTCTTCCTGAACCGCGCCATCGGCGATGCCGACAGCCCGCTGGTCATGCAGACAATGTCGGGCATTGCGGGAACCGTGTTCATGGGGGCCGCACTCTTTGCCGGAGATGCGCTGGGCGACAAGGATTTTGCCGTCTCGCTGCCGCAATCCGGCTTCGCACTTGCCCTTCTTGTATTGTTGGGATCGATATCCGGCTACATGCACCTGCTGATCGTCAGGGCCTTCCGGCTGGCGCCGCTCTCTCTGCTGGCGCCGTTCCAGTATTTCGAGATCATCTCGGCGACGATCCTCGGTTATGCGCTGTTTTCGGATTTCCCGACGCCGTCGAAATGGCTCGGCATCCTCATCATCGTCGCATCCGGCCTGTTCATCATCTGGCGCGAACGCCAGCACGCCGGTGCGACCCCGCCGCTTGACGGGCAGTGACAGCCGACACCTGACGTGCCTCAACCATTCGAGGGCAGCGGCCCTTCGTCGTGATGATCCTGCGCCTCCACAAGGCTGCCAAGCAGCCAGAGGGAGACCTCGGCCGCCTCTCCGGCCGATTTGAACCGGTATGAGCCGCTATATTTCGGCATGTCGAAAAAGGTGACGACGAAACCGTCGCCGCTCTCAAGACTTTCGACCCGGATGCGCTCGGGATCGATCATCACGCACACATAATGCGACCCCATATTGCGCATGAAGCCGGCCTTGTTGTCGTGCAGCCGCACAAAGGCTGCGCCGCCACCCGCCGTCATATGCAGACTTCTGATCGCCTCATTGGGAAAGGCGCGGGCGAAATCCATGATCGCCTGCCCCACATCATGACTGTTATCCTCATCCGTCGCCCGCGTCATGCGCCAGGCATAAACAGCGAAGACCGAAAGCAGCACGAAAACGATAATCCAGATCGCAATACTCATCCGGGACGCTCCCTCAGCACCGAAACATCACGATTCGCGAATCGAAACGATGCGAACCCGGTTCAGGTTCATATAGACCGAGGCTTGTGTGAAGTGTGGCTTTGCTGGATCGACGTCGTTTCGCCGCCTGGCGCGGTCCGTGCCATCAGAAACGCTTAAGGAAGGAAGCCTTTGCCAGCAGCCATTGCCGGCGAAGCTGCGACAGTTGCAGGTCGCCGTCGAATACGCCGCTCCCCGCCTTTCTGGCGGCGGCGATGACCGGCCCGGACAGCGCGACGGGAAGGTAAGCCGCAAAGACATTTTTCGAAATCTTCGCGCGTCTCGCCTTCTCGATATGATCCAGCGCATGAGCCGCAAAAATTTCGATGGCGATGCCGATGCGCTGCCTGTCCTGGCCTTCAAGAAAGGTCTCGCGGTCGAGCCCGGCCGCAGCCAGCATATCGGCGGGAATATAGACCTGCCCGCGACGCCGGTGCAGCGGCATGAGCAGCAGCATGCCGGCCATGGCCTGCGCCACGCCCGCGTGCCCTGCCGCCTCGGCGCTGGATGCGGCGTCCTCGGCGGAAAGCACGAGGCTTGCAAGCTGGATCAATGCGGATGCGGTCTCTCCGGCATAACCTTCCAGCGCATTGCGATCCTCGAACAGGTCGTCATAGAGATCGAAGATACGCGCCTCGATCACATTGGCCAGAACCGGCCGCGGCAGGCGATAATGCTCGATCGTCGTCAAAAGCGCGGCAGCCACCGGATGCGACTGGCTGTCGCCATGCGGATTGCCGTCGAGAAGATCGCGCCACCATTGCATGCGCACCTCACCGGGCAGCGCTTCGCGCACGGAATCGCGGATGCGGGCGATTTCGGCATTGAAGGCGTATAGCGCGGCAAGCGCATTACGCTTTTCGGCAGGCGACAGAAGACAGGCGAGATAGCGGTCGCGATCAGTATCGCGCAGCGTCGCGAGGCAGACGTCGAGATTTTCTGTGGGTGCCATGGTTCCCCGCGCGAAACGTCCTGTCAGCCTTCGACGGCAATCAGCGCCGCAGCCACGGCGCGCGATTCCGACAGCATGATATTATAGGTGCGCACGGCGGCGCCCGTGCTCATCGGATCGACCGAAATGCCCGCCTCCTTGAAGGCGGCGCGCAATTCCTTCGGCAGGACCCGCATGCCGTCGCCCGTACCTATCAGCAACACTTCGATATCCTGCGCTTCCGCCAGAACCTTTTCGAAATGTCCGACCGTCAGTTCTTTCGCATCGACAGGCTCCCACCCATAGATGCCCGAAGGCAGGAGCAGAAGCGAACCGCGATGCGACATGTCGGCAAAACGGAACCCACCATTGCCATAGGCATCGATGGGCGCCCGGCCGGGAAAATGGGCCGGGCGTATTTCAATCCCGCCGGCCATCAGACGGCAGGCTTGCCGCCGATGGCGCCGGTGTTGTTTTCTTTCTTATCGTCCTTCTCATCTTCCGCATCCTTGCTGTCAGGACGCAGCTTGAAGGCGATCAGCACCGGAGCGGCGATGTAGACCGAGGAGAACACGCCGATACCGACACCGAACAGCATGGCGAAGGTGAAGGAGCGGATGACCTCGCCGCCGAAGAGATACAGTGCCAGCAGTGCCAGAAGTACGGTCAGACCGGTAAGGATCGTACGCGACAGGGTCTGGTTCAGCGACACGTCGATGATCATGGAAAGCGGCATCTTCTTGTATCGCCTGAGGTTTTCACGGACACGGTCGTAGATGACCACGGTATCGTTCAGCGAATATCCGATGATCGTAAGGATCGCCGCGATACTGGTCAGATTGAACTCTATCCCGAGGAAGACGAACAGGCCGATAGTGAAGACCACGTCGTGCACCATGGAGATGACCGCGCCGAGTGCAAACTGCCACTCGAAGCGAACCCAGATGTAGACCATGATCGCGGCCATGGCGAGCATAACGCCGATCGTGGAGGTAACGGTCAGGTCGCCGGAAACGGCAGGACCCACCACTTCCACACGACGGAAGTCGTATTTGTCCTCAAGCTCGCCGCGTACCATGGTGATGGCGGACTGCTCGGCATTTTCGCCGCCGTCCTGCGCCTGGATGCGGATGAGAACATCCTGCGGCGTACCGAAATTCTGCGCCTGGATTTCACCCAGATTGAGCTGGTTCAGACGATCGCGAATATCGGCGAGATCGGCTTCACCCTGCTTGGCGCGCACTTCGATGACCGAACCACCCTGGAAATCGATGCCGAGGTTCAGACCCTTGGCCACGAAGCCGCCGACGCAGGCGAGCATGATGGCGCCGGTGATCATGAACACCACGCGGCGATAACGCATGAAGGGAATGTCGCGACCGTCGAACATGGCGGTGCGGACACCCTTCGGCAGGTGTTTCGGACGGCTGCGGCGAACCCAGTAGCCGAACATCCACGCCGTCAGCGTATAGGCCGTGAAGACGGTGGTGATGATACCGACGGCCAGAGTAACCGCAAAACCCTTCACCGGACCGGTGCCCATGTAGAACAGCACGCTTGCCACGATCAGCGTCGTCAGGTTGGCGTCGATAATGGTCGCAAAGGCGCGGGTGAAACCGTTATCCAATGACTGGATCAGCGGTTTACCGCTCTTCACCTCCTCGCGTATTCGCTCATAGATCAGAACGTTCGAATCCACGGCCATGCCGATGGTCAAGACGATACCGGCAATACCCGGCAAGGTCAGCGTCGATCCGATCACACTCAACACAGCGAGCAGCATGATGACGTTGACGATGAGAGCGATATTCGCCAGCAGGCCGAAGAAGCCGTAAAAGACGAACATGAAGATGAGGACGCCGACCGCGCCGATGGCGCTGGCCGTCAGGCCGGCGGTGATGGAGTCGTTACCGAGGCTCGGGCCGACGGTGCGTTCTTCAACCACGGTCAGCGTGGCCGGCAGCGCGCCGGCGCGCAGCAGAACCGCGAGATCGTTGGCGCCCTGTACCGAGAAGTTACCGGAGATTTGTCCCGAACCGCCAATGATCGGCTCGCGGATAACAGGCGCGGAAATGACCTGGTTATCGAGCACGATGGCGAAAGGCTTGCCGACATTCTGCTGCGTCGCCTGCGCGAAGCGCTGCGCGCCGCGGCTGTCGAAGCGGAAGGTGACGACAGGTTCGTTGGTCTGCTGGTTGAAGCTTGCCTGCGCGTCGACGAGATTGTCGCCGGAAACGAGCGCGCGGCGTTCCACCAGATAAGGAACCGGCGGATCGTCCTGCGAATAGAGAACCTCGGAGGTGGCCGGCGGACGACCGTTCATCGCCTCCTGCACCGGCATGGTCGTGTCGACCATGCGGAAGGACAGCTTTGCCGTCTGGTTCAGAAGCGACTTCAGGCGCTGCGGATCCTGAAGGCCGGGCACCTGCACGATGATGCGGTCCGAACCCTGACGCTGGATGAGCGGCTCGGTGGTGCCGACTTCGTCGACGCGGCGGCGCACGACTTCGATGGACTGCGAAACGGCCGACGACAGGCGGTAGTCGATGCCCTCATCCGTCAGGTTGAGCCTGAGCAGATTGTCGCCGCCGTCATTCATCGTCACTTCGGTGATGGAGCCGCCGACCAGCGTGCCGGCGGACACCGGCTGCGTCAGGTCGCGAAGCGCATTCTTGGCAGCTTCCACCTGAGCGGGATCGCTGATGCGGACCTGAATCTGCTGGCCGTTGCCGGTGAGCCCCGAATAGCGGATATTGGCGTCGCGAAGCTGCGTGCGCACATCGCCCACGATCGTTTCAAGCCGTTCCTTGACAATGTCGGAACGCTCGATCTTGAGCATGATGTGCGAACCGCCCTGAAGGTCGAGACCGAGGGTTACCTTGTTGTCCTTGTACCAGGCAGGCATGCCCTCCAGCTGTTTGTCCGTAAACAGGTTGGGAGAGGCGATGAAGACGCTTGCCAGCACAAGCAGCCAGATGAAGACTGTTTTCCAACGGGAAAAATGAAGCATTTCGATCTCGGTCAGGGTTGGGGTCGCGCTGCACGCAACCCGTCAAAATTCGCAATCGGGCATTCGATAATCCGGCAGGATCAGGAAGCGGCTTCCGTCTTGACCACTTCGCCCTTCACACGCACTTCGGCAATGTAGGCGCGGGCGGCACGGATTTTCACGCCTTCGGCGATTTCGACTTCGAGTTCATTGTCATCGATGACCTTGGTCACCTTGCCGACGATGCCGCCGCCGAGAACGACCTGATCGCCACGGCGAATATTGGTCAGCGTTTCCTGGCGCTTCTTCATCTGCGCGCGCTGCGGGCGGATAAGGAAAAAGTACCAGACCACCATGAGCGGCGCAAACAGGAAAAGCATTTCAAGGCCGGAACCGAAGGCCGATGCGCCGCCCGCTGCGTCCTGGGCAAAAGCTTGACTAATGAACATATAAAACTCCTCAGAATTACGGCACGACCTTGGATGCCGCCCCAGCTTTCAAGCCGCCGGAATATAGTGGGGAACGCCGGGATTGCAACAGATGCAGGGCCCACGCCGTACCGATTCCGGACCTCTTAACCTTTATGGGCCTGAAACGCCATGCTAGGCCGGGCGCAAAACAGAGTTTTGAACACCAGACAAGCGGAAGAAACACCATGATTCGAGAAGAAACGGCCTCCCTGCTTCTTTCAGAACTGCGCCGGCTCACCATCGCCGTGGAACGTCTGGCCGGGCCGGCGCCCGCCGTAAACGACTGGAATGCGGCCGATTGTTTCGTCTGGGCGCCAGTCAACTCCTTTATCCAGGCGGTTCCCCGCCCCAACCGCATCGCCCTGAAGCTCATCCGTGGCGTCGACCATGTCCGCGACATCCTCCACGAAAACACGCTGCGTTTCGCGGAAGGTTTTGCCGCCAATAACGTGCTGTTGTGGGGTGCGCGCGGCATGGGCAAATCCTCGCTGGTCAAGGCCGTTCACGAAGATGTGCGCGCGGCAAGCGGCGTTTCGCTGAAACTGGTGGAAGTGCACCGCGAGGACATCCACACCCTGCCCGCTTTGCTCGATATATTGAAAGCCTCCGGCCATCGCGTCATCGTCTTCTGCGACGACCTCTCCTTCGATCATGACGATACCGCCTATAAATCGTTGAAGGCGGCGCTCGACGGAGGCATCGAGGGCCGGCCGGACAATGTGCTGTTTTATGCGACCTCCAACCGCCGCCATCTTCTGCCGCGCCACATGATGGAAAACGAGCAGTCCACCGCCATCAACCCTTCGGAAGCGGTGGAGGAGAAGGTCTCGCTTTCGGACCGTTTCGGCCTGTGGCTCGGCTTCCACAAATGCGGCCAGGAAGATTATCTGATGATGATCGACAGCTATGCGGCGCATTTCGATCTGGGGCTGGACCGCGAAACGCTGCATCACGAGGCGCTGGAATGGGCGACCACGCGCGGCGGCCGCTCGGGCCGTGTCGCCTGGCAATATATTCAGGACGCCGCCGGCCGCCTCAGAAAACCGCTCGACAGATAACGCCACCGTGACATCGGGCGAAACGCGGTGTCGTTACGACCACACCGCGTGTCGTATTCCCGAACGCCACATCTCCCCTCACATGGTTTGCTGCACCCATGGAGTCACCTGTCTGCGGAGGAGCCGACAGGTACGGTGTTCAAACCATGGAGGAGATGGATATGAGCAGGAACAGAGGCGTCGTTTACATGCGGCCGGGTCAGGTCGAGGTTCGCGATATCGATGACCCGAAGCTTGAGGCGCCGGATGGCCGCCGCATCGAGCACGGCGTCATTCTCAAGGTGATTTCCACAAACATCTGCGGCTCCGACCAGCACATGGTGCGCGGCCGCACGACGGCGATGCCGGGCCTCGTCCTCGGCCATGAAATCACCGGTGAAGTCATCGAAAAAGGCGTCGATGTCGAGATGCTGGAAATCGGCGATATCGTCTCGGTGCCCTTCAACGTCGCCTGCGGCCGCTGCCGCTGCTGCAAGTCGCAGGATACCGGCGTCTGCCTGACGGTGAACCCGTCCCGCGCGGGCGGCGCTTATGGTTATGTCGATATGGGCGGCTGGATCGGCGGACAGGCACGTTATGTCACCATCCCCTATGCCGATTTTAACCTGCTGAAGTTCCCGGACCGCGACAAGGCGATGTCGAAGATCCGCGACCTCACCATGCTGTCCGACATTCTGCCGACCGGCTTCCACGGCGCCGTCAAGGCGGGCGTCGGCGTCGGCTCCACGGTCTATGTCGCGGGCGCCGGCCCGGTCGGCCTTGCCGCCGCCGCATCCGCCCGCATTCTGGGTGCTGCGGTCGTCATGATCGGCGATTTCAACAAGGATCGCCTTGCGCACGCGGCAAAAGTCGGTTTCGAACCCGTCGATCTGTCCAAGGGCGACCGGCTGGGCGATATGATCGCCGAAATCGTCGGCACCAACGAGGTGGATAGCGCCATCGACGCCGTTGGCTTCGAAGCGCGCGGCCATGCGGGCGGCGAACAGCCGGCCATCGTTCTCAACCAGATGATGGAAATCACCCGCGCCGCCGGCTCCATCGGCATTCCGGGCCTCTACGTCACCGAAGACCCCGGCGCGGTGGATGCGGCAGCGAAACAGGGCAGCCTGTCGCTGCGCTTCGGCCTCGGCTGGGCAAAGGCGCAATCCTTCCACACCGGCCAGACGCCGGTGCTGAAATATAACCGCCAGCTCATGCAGGCGATCCTGCACGACCGCCTGCCGATTGCCGATATCGTCAATGCCAAGATCATCGCGCTCGACGATGCGGTGCAGGGTTATGAAAGCTTCGATCAGGGCGCAGCCACCAAGTTCGTCCTCGATCCGCACGGCGATCTGTTGAAGGCTGCCTGATACTTCAGCGGCATATGGCTGATAATCGTAAAAGCGCCCGCGACGAATATCGTCGCGGGCGCCCTTGTTTTCCGGCCCTGTCACCGTCAGGTGAAGCTTACGGCTCCCCTACCAGCAGCGCTTCCAGCTCGGCTTTCGCTTCCGGGGAGAGATAGGGTCTGAACAGGCTTGAGACCTGCTTCAATCCCCAGTCCAGCTGCGGCGGACCGAACTCTGTGATACCCTCCTGAAGGTTGAGATAGGACGCCCAATAGGTGGAGACGATCCAGAGGTTCGTCAGAACGGCAGGCCGCTCTTCCTCGGGTATCGCGGCGAGGCCCGCTTTCTCCATGCGCGCGACGATATCGCCGACGGCAAGGCGCATCGCGGCGCTTATGGTGCGCACGGGTTCCACCAGCGCCGGGGCGGAAGAGACAAGACCGACCAGATCGCGAAACAGGAAACGATAGTCCCACACCAGCGAAAACCAGAGCCGCAGAAAACCGGCATAGGTTGCCGCCGCTCCCTCATCGGCCCCGTCAATCTTTCCGACAATTGCCAGCGCATCGGCCTCGAACCGGGCAAACAGCGCCAGAACCAGCGCTTCCTTGGTGCGGAAGTGATAATAGAGATTGCCCTCATTGATCTCTACCGCCCTTGCGATTTCGGCGGTCGTCACGTGGTCAGGCCCGCGCTCGTTAAACAGAGTAAGAGCGGCGTCGAGAATTCTCTGGCGCGTGGGGCGTGCCGCCGTCCGCCCGGTACTGCTTTTCTTCATTGATTTCGAACCCGACCATTGAAATCTAAGGTATGCACCTTAAATGCTCACAATAAGGTATACACCTTAACAGGAAATGTAAGTGTTCAACGCGGACAAAGGACCTGTAAATGACCGGAACCGACCTTCGCACCGCCTCCCCGGATACGCCCGGAATCGCTCCCGTCTCCAAATTCGCAACAGCCCGCGTCGCGCTGTCGCTTATCCGCAATCCGTTGAAGGCTCTGCCGCCGGAGATTTTCAGCGAGCCGGCGGTCTTTACCCGCCTCGGCGGCGTCATGCGGGTTCATCTTGCCGATCCCGCGCTTATCCATGAGGCGCTGGTCAAGAACGCCCATCTGCTCGGCAAGGGCGAAGATGTGCGCCGCGCCCTCGGCCCCGCGCTAGGCCAGGGGCTTCTGACGGCCGATGGCGATCACTGGAAATGGCAAAGGCAATCCGTCGCCGCAGCGTTCCGGCACGAGAAGCTGCTGGAATTGCTGCCGGTCATGATCGACGCCGCGCGCCGCACGCAAGAGCGCTGGCACGCATCGCCTGCCGGCGACATCGATATCGGCCATGAGATGATGCGGACGACCTTCGACATCATCGTCGAAACCATGATGTCCGGCGGCCATGGGATCGATATAGCGCGCGTCGAGCAAAGCATCACCGATTATCTGAAACCCACGGGCTGGACCTTCGCACTCGCCATGCTGGGCGCACCGGAATGGATTCCGCATCCGGGCCGGCGCAAGGCGCGCGCGGCGGTCGGCTATCTTCGCTCCAGCCTTGCAACCGTCATTTCCGAAAGGCGCCGGAAGCCAATTGAGAGGAACGATCTGGTTTCCATGCTGCTCGAAGCGAAAGATCCGGAAACCGGGCGCATCATGAGCGACAAGGAAATCATCGACAATCTTCTGACTTTTATTACCGCCGGGCATGAAACCACGGCCCTCGGCCTCGCCTGGACCTTCCATCTGCTCTCGCAAAACAGCGACGTGGAGCGCAAGGTTATCGATGAGATTGAGACCGTTACCGCCGGTGAACCGGTCGCGGCCGAACATATCACCCGCCTGACCTATACCAGACAGGTATTTTCGGAAGCGATGCGGCTTTACCCGCCCGCCCCTGTCGTGACACGCACGGCATTGCAGGACTTCAGGCTCGGCGAACACGATATCCCCGCCGGCACCGTTCTTTATGTGCCGATCTACGCCGTCCACCGGCACACAACACTGTGGGAAGAACCCGACCGCTTCGACCCGTCGCGCTTCGAGCCCGAAAAAGTCAAGGCGCGCCACCGCTATGCCTATATGCCCTTCGGTGCCGGCCCGCGCGTATGCATCGGCAATGCCTTTGCCATGATGGAGGCTGTCGCAATCCTTGCCGTGCTTTTGCAGAACGACCACCTCAGGAACAAAAGCCCGGCAAATACCGAGCCGCTGATGCGGGTCACTTTGCGTCCGGAAAACCGCCTGATGATGCAGGTCAGCAGCCGAAAAAACAAATCGCCCGCGGCGTAACCGCCACGGGCGACTGGTTCAGTGCGAAACTCCATCCGTCACCGGATGGTGACGATCACAGATCGACGTCGAGGATCGCCATGGAGAAGTTGTAGGAGCGGTCGCCGTCTTCGTCATCGATATAAACGACGCCGAGAAACTCTTCGCCAAGATACACTTCGGCGGAATCGTCCTTGCGCGGACGCGCCTTGACCACCATCGTCTGGTTGAAGGTGCGCTTGAAATAGGCGTCGAGTTTTTTGATTTCGTCGGCTTTCACCACTATTCTCCTGTGCGGTTCGCGTTGGCCCGCTTTTGGCATGGGACAAAGGCCAAAGTAAAGTGAAAGCGGCAAGTCATCCGTGTCTTCCACACGGACGACCGTGAAAATGCCGGCCCCATCGAAGCGCGGCAGGGCCTGTCAGATATCGGCCCCGATAAGCTGGTCCATCAGGCGCGAGGGTTCGGAACACCCTGCTTCTCCCACCACACGCGCCGGCACGCCGGCAACGGTCGTCTTGGGCGGAACCGGTTTCAGCACTACCGAACCGGCGGCGATGCGCGAGCAGCTGCCGATCTCGATATTGCCGAGGATTTTCGCGCCGGCCCCGATCATCACGCCATTGGCGATCTTCGGGTGGCGGTCCGCCCCCTCCTTGCCGGTGCCGCCGAGCGTGACGCCATGCAGGATGGAGACGTTGTCGCCGATCACGGCCGTCTCACCGACGACAAGCCCGGTGGCATGATCGAGGAAGATGCCCTTGCCGATGCGCGCGGCCGGATTGATATCGGTCTGGAAAATGCTCGAGGAGCGGCTTTGCAGATAAAACGCGAAGTCCCTGCGGCCCTTCTGCAGCAGCCAGTGGGCGAGCCTGTGGGTCTGGATGGCCTGGAAACCCTTGAAATAGAGGAGCGGCTCCATGAAGCGCGTGCAGGCCGGATCGCGGTCGTAAACGGCCTGAATGTCGACGCGCAGCACGCTTCCCCATTCCGGCCAGTCATCCAGCATGTCCTGGAAGGTCTGGCGCAGAAGCACGGCCTGCATGTCGGGATGATCGAGGAGTTCGCAGATGCGATAGATCACACATTCTTCGAGAGACCGGTGATTGAGGATCGTCGAATAAAGGAAGGCCGAAAGCAGCGGGTCCTGTGCCGCGGCACTTCGGGCTTCATTGAGCAGGCTGCCCCAGATGGGATCGACGATCGCCAGCTGTTCGGGCTGACGGGCCTCGGTACGTGCGACCATGAATGGTCTCCTCGTTTGCAGTGGTCGTTCTTTATACAGAAAAAGACGTGCATTAGAAATGGGATTCGAATGACGACTTTAAAGGCGGCAAGGCTTCAGTTTTTCTTCATGCAGCATGAAAAACCGTTTCTTGCCGTCCCGAGCGTTGCCGCATTTCCGGACGGAAAACCGGGTTCCACTTTTCCGGGAAATGCTCCCGATCAAAGCGAGCGGTAAAACTCCAGCACCGCCGCCTTGAACACCCGGTCGCCGACGGCCAGCATGTGGTCGCGGCCGGGAATATCGATTGCCCGCGCATGCGGCATGATCGCGGCAAGCTCCGCGCCGGACCCGGCGATATCGTCCTTCGTTCCGACCGCGATCAGCGTCGGCGCATCGATTTTCTCAGCCTGTTCGCGCGTGACGAGAACCCGCGACGTCTCGATACAGGCGGCCAGCGCCAGCCGGTCGCTTTTCGTCTGGTCGGCAAAGGCGCGGAACATGCGGCCGCGCTCATGGGTGACGACATCGAGCGAAGGGGCGAGAAGCGCCTCGGCAATCGGATCCCAGTCGCCGACACCTTCGACCATGCCGATGCCGAGCCCGCCGAAGACCAGCGAACGCACGCGCTCCGGATGCGCCATGGCGAGAAATGCGGAAATGCGCGCGCCCATGGAATAGCCCATCACATGCGCTTCGGCGATGCCGAGATGGTTGAGCAGCGCCACCGCATCGCCCGCCATGACGGGCGGATAATAGGCTTCGGAATCGTGCGGCTTGTCGCTTGCACCGTGGCCGCGATTGTCGATGGCGATCACCCGGTAGCCCGCTTCCCCTAGCGTCTTCAACCAGCCGGGATGCACCCAGTTGACATTGGCGCTGGAGGCGAAGCCGTGGATCAGCAGAACCGGATCGCCCGCCGGATCGCCCTCGTCGAAATAGGCAAGGCGAAGGCCGTCATGGGAAAAATCGGAAAACTGCGGCGTGTTGAGATTCATCAAGGACATCCTTTTTGCCGGACCATATGGCAGGAATTAGCAATGTTGAACATGTTTTGCTGACGATTTTTATGGAGATGCAATGCGTTTGAGGCTACATATCCGCAACGACGAGCCGGCACGCGAAGACGGATTGCGGCTCGATAACGATATTGCATTTGGAGACGAACATGGCCGGGCATTCCATTCCCCACTTCCAGAACGATGGCGGACACCGCATGATCGAGATCGGCGTCAAGGAATTCATGTGCACCGGCGCTTCCGTGCCTTTCGATCATCCGCATATCTTCATCGATATGGGCGACGACAACGAGAAGGTCTGTTCCTACTGCTCCACCCTTTACCGCTACAATCCGTCGCTGAAGGCAGAGCAGACCAATCCTCCGGGCTGCGTCTTCCATGTGAAGGCCGCCTGACCTTCCACTTTTCCTGATCGGGGCGCACCAATGCCCATCAAATCCGTAGCCATTGTCGGTGCCGGCATCGCCGGTCTCACCGCTGCCCTTTCCTTTGCCCGGCAAGGTATCGACTGTGACATCATCGAGCAGGCCGGTGAGCTGACGGAAGTGGGTGCAGGCCTGCAACTCTCGCCCAATGCCGCCCGCATTCTCGCCGAACTCGGCGTGCTGCCGGAAATCGAAGAGCGCTGGACCGAACCAGTCAGCGTCGAACTCGCCTCCGGAAAATCGCTCGCCACGCTGCTCTCCCTGCCGATGGGCGCGGTGGCTCGCACACGCTGGGGCGCACCCTACGGCGTGCTGCACCGCTCGACGCTGCAGAATGCGCTTCTCCAGGCGGTGACACGCAACCCGCTCTGCCGCCTGCACCTCGGCAAGCGCATCGAAAACGCGACGGTGGACGTGATTGCCGCAACCACCTTCCGTGACCACGATCTGGTCGTCGGCGCGGATGGCGTCTGGTCGGCGGCCCGCTTCGCGGTCCCTTCCGCCCCCGCAGCCACCTTCTCCGGCAATATTGCCTGGCGCTTCACGGTCGCCGCAAACGATGTGCCGTCAGCCATCAATAAAAGCGCAGTGACCGCCTATCTGGGTTCCGGTGGCCATATCGTCGCCTATCCGCTGAAGGAAGTCGGCGGTTTCAACATTGTCGCCATCGCGCTCGGTGCCGACCCCGGCGCAACCTGGCGGGCGGAATCGAGCGGGCGGCAGAAAGCCATGCTGCTGGAACAGTTTCGCGGTTTCAGCCCGGATATCGTCCGATTGCTCGATTCGTCTGAAAATCCGACCTTCTGGCCGCTCTATCAGGCCGGCCCGGGCCGCTGGCACAATGGCCGCGACACGGTGCTGATCGGCGATGCGGCGCATGCCATGATGCCCTTCGCCGCACAGGGCGCGGCCATGGCGATAGAGGATGCTTTCGAACTTGCGGGAGCGACGGCAGGCGGCCATGCCGAAAAGCCCCTGCCCTTGCCGCAGGCCCTTGCCGCTTTCGAGTCCCTGCGCCTGCCGCGCATAGAAAAGGCCCGCAAGCGGGCCTCTCTCAATCGTTTTGCCTATCACGCCACGGGCCCGGTGCGTATTGCGCGGGACTTCGTGTTTTCCACGCGTCCCACCGACGCCTTCCTGAAGGACTTCGACTGGCTCTACGGCTATCGCGCCAAAGGCTGAGGTCAAACCCCGGCCGCTGCCGCAAACCCGGCCTCGAGGTCCTTCTTGAGATCGGCGATATCCTCAAGCCCGATCTGCAGGCGGATAACCGGTCCTTCCGAGGGGGCCTTGGCAATGGTCCTGTCGACAAGCGAGACCGAAACGGCAAGCGATTCGTATCCGCCCCAGGAATAGCCGAGCCCGAAGAAGGTCAGCGCATTGAGGAAGGCGGCCGCCGCCTGCTTGTATTTGCCCTCCTCCGCCTTCAGCACGAAGGAGAAGACACCGCTTGCGCCCTGGAAATCGCGCTTCCAGAGTTCGTGCCCGGCAAAGCTCGGCAGCGCCGGATGCAGCACGCGGACGACGTCGTCACGGCTCTCCAGCCATGTGGCGATATCGAGCGCGCTTTTCTGGTGGTGCTCCAGCCTTATCCCCATCGTGCGCATGCCGCGCAGTATCTGATAGGCATCGTCAGAGGTGACGCAGATGCCGAGATTGGTATTGGCCTGATAAAGCGCCTTCCAGTGCTTTTCATTGGCCGAGACGAAACCCATCAGCACATCCGAATGACCCGAAGGATATTTGGTGGCGGCGTGAATGGAGACATCGACGCCGAAATCGAGCGGCTTGAAATAAAGCGGCGTCGCCCAGGTATTGTCCATCGTCACCACGCAATCATGCCGGTGAGCGATATCGGCGATCAGCCTGACATCCTGAATCTCGAAGGTGTTGGAGCCCGGCGCTTCCAGATGCACCAGCTTCGTGTTCGGCCGGATGAGAGCCTCAATGCCCTCCCCGATTGCCGGGTCGTAATATTCCACCTCGACACCGAGCTTCCGCAACATCGTATTGCAGAAACGGCGCGTCGGAAAATAGACGGAATCGACGATCAGCGCGTGATCGCCGGCGCCGAGATAGGCAAGGAACGGCACGGTGATGGCCGCAAGGCCCGAGGGCACGAGAATGGTTCCGGCAGACCCTTCCAGCTCGTTGACGAGATTGCACAAAGCATCCGTCGTCGGCGTGCCGTGGGTGCCATAGGTATATTTCTGGTTTTCGGTCGAAAGCGTCTCCGCGTCGGGAAAAAGCACGGTCGAACCGCGCACGATGGGCGGATTGACGAAACCGAAACAGTCCGCGGGATCGTTGCCGCCATGGGTCAGGCGCGTATTCACACCTGCGGCGGAAAGCAGGTCATTTGTCTTGGTCATTTCAGATCAGCTTTCGAAGGAACATTGACGCGTGCGACAATGCTAAGAGCGCAACGCAAGGTCAAGTCCCGCAGGGACGCGTGAGGGGGTTGGATTGATCCATCGCCAACCAGAATACAAGAAGTATACAAATACTGTGCAAGTGCAAATTTCCGCAAAAATATGCTTATATTTTCACCCTTTGCACACTTCCCGACCAAAATTTGGAAAATTCCGTTTTATAGGCACAATTATTGCCCGCACGTCTTGACCCCGCTGCCAATTGCGATTGTGATAGAAAAAGCGGATCGAAAAAGATCTCGCTGAAGGGGGAGCTGGGGAAAACAAACATGCCGGTCCTCTTCCAAGTGACGATAACAAACAAAGGTTGGGAAAAATGAAAAAGGCAATTCTGTCAGCCGCCATCGGCGCAGCAGTTTTGGGAGGAGCCTCGGTCGCTTCGGCTGCGACGCTTCAGGATGTGAAGGGAAAAGGTTTCGTCACCTGCGGCGTAAGCGCCGGCATTCCGGGATTTTCCAATCCCGATGACAAGGGCGAATGGTCCGGTATCGACGTGGACTATTGCCGTGGTATTGCCACTGCGGTTTTCGGCGATCCTTCGAAAGCCAAGTTCGTCGCCCTTTCGAGCAAGGACCGCTTCCCGGCTCTCCAGTCCGGTGAAGTCGATGTTCTGACCCGTAACACCACCTGGACGATCAGCCGCGACACGTCGCTTGGCTTCAACTTCCGCACCGTCAACTATTATGACGGCCAGGGCTTCATCGCCAAGAAGAGCCTTAATGTGAAGTCCGCTCTCGAGCTCTCCGGCGCCGCCGTCTGCGTTCAGACCGGCACGACCACCGAGCTCAACCTGGCCGACTACTTCAAGACCAACAATCTGCAGTACAACCCGGTCGTTTTCGAAAAGGAATCCGACGCAACCTCCGCCTATGATTCGGGCCGTTGCGACGTTTACACCACCGACCAGTCGGGCCTCTATGCAATCCGTCTGAAGCTGAAGAACCCGGACGAAAACGTCGTTCTGCCGGAAGTCATCTCCAAGGAGCCGCTTGGCCCGGCCGTTCGCCAGGGTGACGACCAGTGGTTCGACATCGTGACCTGGGTTCACTATGCTATGGTCAACGCCGAAGAGCTTGGCGTCACCTCCAAGAATGTCGATGAGCAGAAGAACAGCGCCAATCCGGACGTGAAGCGCCTGCTCGGCACGGAAGAAGGCACCAAGATCGGTACCGATCTCGGCGTGACCAACGACTGGGCCTACAACATCATCAAGCTGGTGGGTAACTACGGCGAAGTCTTCGACCGCAACGTCGGCGCTGGCTCTCCGCTGAAGATCGAGCGTGGCCAGAACGCGCTGTGGACCAAGGGCGGCCTGCAATACGCACCGCCGGTCCGTTGATCGGCCCCATTACCGGCTAGATCATAAGGAGGCTGGGCAACGCCCGGCCTCCGCTTCAAATTATATAAATAAGCTCGCAAAGAGCATATAAAAGGGAAAGGTGCCTATGGCAGGCAACGCGGTCAGTTCGCAACGATCGCGCGCGCAAAGCGCGTCGTCACTTATCTACGATCCACGCATACGCGGCATTTTCTATCAGGTCCTGACAGTCGTCGTCCTGGCCGCCTTCGTCTGGATCATCGTGACGAATACGATCACCAATCTTCAACGGTCAAACATTTCGTCCGGCTTCGGCTTCCTCAACGGAAGAGCCGGTTTCGATATCGGCCAGTCGCTGATCGCTTATACCAGCGACGCGACCTATGGCCGGGCATTGCTCGTTGGTATTCTCAACACGATCCAGGTTGCGTTTTTCGGCATCATCGCCGCCTCGATCATCGGTTTCATCGTCGGCATCGCCCGGCTGTCCAACAACTGGCTGATTTCGAAACTCGCGCAGGCCTATGTGGAAATCTTCCGCAACATCCCGCCGCTGCTCGTCATCTTCTTCTGGTACAAGGGCGTCATCTCGGTTCTGCCGCAGGCGCGCGAGTCGCTCGAGCTTCCGCTTGGAACCTACCTCAACAATCGCGGCTTCTTCTTTCCCAAGCCGCTGTGGGGAGAAGGCACCTGGCTCGTGCCACTGGCCTTCCTCGTCGCCATCGTTCTCAGCGTCTTCGTTTACCGCTGGGCGAAGGCCAGACAGGAAAGAACCGGACAGCAGTTCCGCACCGGCATAACGGTGACGCTTCTAATCGTCGGCCTGCCGCTCGCGACATTCCTGGCACTCGGGGCGCCGCTGACATTCGACTATCCGATTGCCGGGCGGTTCAATCTCTCGGGCGGCGCGGTCGTTGCACCTGAATTCATGTCGCTGTTCCTGGCGCTTTCCTTCTACACCGCCTCATTCATCGCCGAAATCGTTCGCGGCGGCATCAAGGCCGTGGCAAAGGGGCAGACGGAAGCTGCGGATGCACTGGGGCTTCGCTCCAGCACCACGACGCGCCTGATCGTCGTTCCGCAGGCGATGCGCATCATCATCCCGCCGCTGACGAGCCAGTATCTCAACCTGACCAAGAACTCCTCGCTTGCGGTCGCTGTCGGCTTCGCCGACATCGTCTCGGTCGGCGGCACGATCCTGAACCAGACGGGACAGGCAGTCGAAGTCGTTGCAATCTGGCTGGTCATCTATCTCTCGCTGTCCCTGCTCACGGCCGTGGTCATGAACTGGTTCAATGCGAAAATGGCCCTGGTGGAGCGATAACGATGACGATCAGCAATCACGCTTTCGTGCGACAGACCATCGAGGACGCCAAACCCGCGCCCTCGAGCGCCGTCGGCTTCGGCCACTGGCTGCGCACCAAACTTTTCGCCACGCCGAAGGACACCGTCCTGACGGTTATCGCCCTTGCCCTGCTCGCCTATCTGGTGCCGCCGATCGTCAAGTGGCTGTTCATCGACGCGGTATGGACCGGCAGCGATCGTATCGCCTGCCTGACCGCTTCGCAGGGCGGCGCGCTGCCGGACGGCCAGTCCGGTGCGTGCTGGGCCTTCGTTTCGGCGAAGCTCGGACAATTCGTCTTCGGCCGCTATCCGATCGACGAACGCTGGCGTCCCATCCTGGTGATGGTGACGTTCGCCATCCTGCTGATACCGATGCTGATCCCGAAAGCGCCGTTCAAGCGACTAAATGCGCTGGCGCTTTTCATCATCCTGCCCTTCATTGCGTTTTTCCTGCTGATCGGCGGCGTCTTCGGCCTGCCGAAGGTGGAAACGCAGCTCTGGGGCGGCCTGATGGTGACCCTCATCCTGTCGTTCTTCGGGATCACCGTCTCCCTGCCCTTCGGCATTCTTCTGGCGCTCGGCCGGCGGTCGAACCTGCCGGTGATCAAGATGCTCTGCGTGGCCTTCATCGAAATCATTCGTGGCATTCCGCTGATCACTGTCCTGTTCTTCGCCAGCATCATGCTGCCGCTGTTCCTGCCCGATGGCTGGACCTTCGACAAGTTCCTGCGCGCGCTCGTCGGCGTGTCGCTGTTCTCCTCGGCCTATATGGCGGAGGTGATCCGCGGCGGCCTGCAGGCCATTCCGAAGGGACAATATGAAGGTGCGGATTCGCTCGGCCTGAACTACTGGCAGAAGACGCGGCTGATCGTGCTGCCGCAGGCGCTGAAGCTGGTCATTCCGGGCATCGTCAACACCTTCATCGGGCTGTTCAAGGACACGTCGCTGGTCTCGATTATCGGCATGTTCGACCTGCTCGGTATTGTCACACTCAACCAATCGGATGCGAATTGGGCCACACCCGTCACCGCCATGACTGGCTATATTTTCGCAGGCTTCGTATTCTGGATATTCTGCTTCGGCATGTCGCGTTATTCGCTGTTCATGGAACGGCACCTCGACACCGGGCATAAACGATAAGGGACGCTCAAATGGCAGAAACCCAAGCAAAAAAACTGACCGTCTCGACAACGGACGTGGCGATCGAACTCATCGGCATGAACAAGTGGTATGGCGACTTCCACGTGCTGCGCGACATCAATCTCAAGGTGATGAAGGGCGAGCGCATCGTCATCGCCGGTCCTTCCGGGTCGGGCAAGTCGACCATGATCCGCTGCATCAACCGGCTTGAAGAACATCAGTCGGGCACGATCAATGTCGATGGCATCGAGCTCACCAACGACCTGAAGAAGATCGACGAGGTGCGTCGTGAAGTCGGCATGGTGTTCCAGCACTTCAACCTCTTCCCGCATCTGACGATCCTCGAAAACTGCACGCTGGCGCCGATCTGGGTTCGCAAGATGCCCAAGAAGGAAGCCGAAGAAGTGGCGATGCACTATCTCAAGCGCGTCAAGATCCCCGAGCAGGCGAACAAATATCCCGGCCAGCTCTCCGGCGGCCAGCAGCAGCGCGTGGCGATTGCCCGCTCGCTCTGCATGAAGCCGAAGATCATGCTGTTCGACGAGCCGACCTCGGCGCTCGACCCGGAAATGGTCAAGGAAGTGCTCGACACCATGGTCAGCCTTGCCGAAGATGGCATGACCATGCTGTGCGTAACCCACGAAATGGGCTTCGCCCGCCAGGTGGCAAACCGCGTCATCTTCATGGACCAGGGCCAGATCGTCGAACAGAACTCGCCCGCCGAATTCTTCGACAATCCGCAGCATGAGCGCACCCGGCTGTTCCTCAGCCAGATTCTGCACTGAGACTGCGATCGACATGTATATCGAGCGGGGCCGTTTCGGCCCCGTTTTCGTTTCTGGAGACCTGCTGAAATCGTTATCTCCGTGCACGAACGCAACGATTTCGATTTTGCGATTCCACCGCTCTCGAAGCGCAAAGAGCACAAAAATGGGCGCGGTGGCGTAGTTTAACCATTTGTTACGAAACAAGAATCCTTGTTTTTCAGGGCTTCTGGCGGCCCATGTCATTTTTTTGTCAAATCATGCATTTTTCCGCTTGCAGACCTTCAGGAGCCTGACTATAAGGGCGCCACACCACAAGCGCACGCGCCCTTCGTCTATCGGTTAGGACGTCAGATTTTCATTCTGAAAAGAGGGGTTCGACTCCCCTAGGGCGTGCCACTTGCCTTCGTGTTATCCCCCTTCAAAAAATGACAGCATCGCATCCGCTGGCAAATTCGTCACGCGTGATCAATGCGCCGGAACCGATTCCCGCCGGGCACGTTAGAATGCTGTCCCCCCGATGGAAGGCAAGCCGGACGAAACGCCAACAGGCAAATCGACCCGGCTTGCCTTTCCCCTTCAGCCCTCGCCACAGCATCCGTTTCATCCAGCCGGCAGCATATGCCAGCTAAGGGTTGGAAAACTGCGCCCCCGGCCCTCCCGCAAGGCATGGGGGCATTACTGACGCGCAGCGATAGGGGCGATATTTCAAGGCCTTGGCCAGTTCTGGCGCAGTTTTCCACAGCCCTTCCGGCCTCCATAAAAAAACTCGTCACGAAGCGAGAAAAATCAATTTTTCCGCTTGCGGACCAACCGGAGCCTGACTATAAGGGCGCCACACCACAAGCGCACGCGCCCTTCGTCTATCGGTTAGGACGTCAGATTTTCATTCTGAAAAGAGGGGTTCGACTCCCCTAGGGCGTGCCACTTGCTTCTCCTTTAAAATCAGCTGCCTGCACGAAAATCTTCACACTTCGCGTAAAGAAGTGTTGTTGCGTCTCATCCACTCGCCTGGGCCGGTGTCCGGTAAAATTCCAAGATAGCTGGAAGGCCGTGGCAGTGCGCAAAATCACGGCGCGAAAGCCGCGTCCAGAACGCGCAGTTGAACGCGCCTCTGGCCCTGCCAGAGATCGGCGCCCACGGTGCCGGCTACATGAATATTCCGGCCACGCGCGTTCAACAGCATCTGCCCCAAAGGCGCTTCTGCGGCGCGGAACGCGATGCCGTCCAGTCGCGAGCCGTCCATGGCCTCCAGCGTGATCTTGACGTGAGCTGTCCCCACAAGCCGCACATCGCGCAGGCGATGCGCCGGCACGGCAAAGATGGGCTGCGAATGACCGGAGCCATATGGACCGGCCTGCTCCAGCTGATCGACGAGCTGCAATGTGGCACCCGACGCGCCGATAGCGCCGTCGATCTTCAGGACGCTGCTTTCCACCAGCTCGTTCACGGTCTTTGCCGCCGCTTCCTCGAAGAAAGTCCTGAGTTTGCCGAGATTGGCGCGCTCCACCGTCAGGCCGGCCGCCATGGCATGCCCACCGCCCTTGACCAGCAAGCCGGCCTCCACGGCGGCGCGCACCATGCGCCCCATATCGAAGCCGTTGATCGAGCGGCCGGAACCGGTGCCCTTGCCGGAGGGATCGAAGGCAATGGCGAAGGCGGGACGGCGGAAGCGATCCTTCAGACGTGAGGCAAGCAGACCGACAATGCCGGGATGCCAGTTTTCGCGCGCAGTAACGATGACGCCCGCACCGGAACCATCGCCATATTCGAACAGCGCCTCCGCTTCTGCTTCCGCCAGCATGGCGGCTTCCATGGCCTGCCGCTCGCGGTTCAGCTCATCCAGTCTCTCGGCAATGACTTCGGCCTGCGAAGCATCGTCGATGGTCAGGAGACGGCTGCCGAGCGCAGCGTCGCCGATGCGGCCGCCGGCATTGATGCGCGGCCCGATCAGGAAACCGAAATGATAGGGCGTCACAGGTCCGCCCAGCCCCGCCTTCTTGAACAAGGCAGCAAGCCCGGCATTGTTCATATGGCGCGCGGCAATCAGCCCCTTCACCACATAGGCACGGTTGAGCCCCTTCAGCGGCACCACATCGCACACGGTGGCAAGCGCGACGATATCGAGAAGCGACAGCAGATCGAGCGTGAAGGCCTGCCTATGCCGCTTCTCTTTCAACAGCCGCAGGGTGGCCACCAGCACGAGGAACACGACGCCGGCGGCACAGAGATGCCCCTGCCCCGAAAGATCGTCCTCGCGGTTGGGATTGACAAGCGCCACGGCCGGCGGCAGCTCCGTGCCGACCTGATGGTGGTCGATCACCACCACATCCGTTCCCGCATCCCTGGCGGCCTTCAGCGACTCATGGCTGGTGGAGCCGCAATCGACCGTCACGATCAGCGTCGCGCCATTGGCGGCAAGCTGCTGCATCGCCGCCGGGTTCGGCCCGTAGCCCTCGAAAATACGGTCTGGAATATAAATTTCCGGTGTCAGACCGAAATGCGCGAGAAACCGGTACATCAAAGCGGAGGAAGCAGCGCCGTCGACGTCGTAGTCGCCGAAGATCGCCACCTTCTCACCGGTCTCTATGGCGCGCACCAGCCGCTCGGCGGCCTTTTCGCAATCGGTCAGCACATGCGGATCGGGCATAAGCGAGCGAATGGTCGGATCGAGGAACGCCAGGGCGTCATCAACACCCACACCGCGCCCGGCAAGCACCCGGGCGATCAATTCGGGGATGGCGTGGATCTGGGACATGGCCAGCGCGCGGTTCTGCCCGGCCTGATCCAGCCGCGACACCCAGCGCTGTTCTGTCGCCGACCGCTCCACGCTTAAAAACGCGCGGGCCACGGTATCGGCCGGCTCCATCATTGCCATCCTGTCCATTCATCCTGTCACGCGCCCAATCGCGCTTTAAAACGGGCTAAATGGCGATGGCGTGTTTTTCAAGCAAAAACGCGCTTATGAGGATTCACACCGAAAAAATCGAGAAAAACGGGCTGACGATCGAGACCGCGCCGACAAGCAGCAGCAGCGAGAACACGGCAAGCGAACACCAGTTGCGCTCATGCTCCCCCATATCGAATTCCATGCTGCGAATATTGTCGTTGGCATTGTGAGGCCGCGCCCGGTGATGGGCGGCCGCAACGCCTGCACGCTTATTGTCCTTGAACAGGATGATCGATGTCACGGCCACGCCTCCCTCGCTTGGTGAACAGGATTAACCATAGTGCCGAATCGCCTTGTTTTCCAGCGCTTCCGACGCCGTCCCCCCAAATTTTATGGGCGCGAGACTACCGGCATGATGCAGGCAATCGTAGAACGAAAAACCGCGCCTCCATGCGGAAGCGCGGCCCTCGATAACATCAAGATAACGAAGCGTCTCAGGTGCGCTCGATGCGGATGACCTGCGGTTCGCTGACGAGATATTTCTCGTTCTTGATCGCCTTCACGGCCTTGCGGATCGCATCTTCCATCGTCGCATGGGTGACGAGGATGATGGTCTGCGGCGCGCCTTCCACATGTACGCGCTGGCGCTGCACGATGGATTCCAGCGAGATGTTGTTATCCGCCATGCGGGTGGCGATGGAGGCGAAGACGCCCGCCTGATCCTTCACCGTGAGGCGAATGAAATAACCGCCCTCGTGGCTCTTCATCTTGGCGCGGCGGTATTCCGTCAGCGATTTCGCCGGACGGCCGAGAACCGGCACCTGCTGGGCGCCCGGACGGCTCTTGGCGATATCGGCAATGTCGCCGAGCACGGCCGACGCCGTGGCGTTGCCGCCCGCACCCGGGCCAACCATCAGCAATTCGCCGAGAATGTCGGATTCGATCGCCACCGCATTGGTGACGCCATCCACCTGGGCGATGACGGAATCGAGTGGCACCATGGTCGGATGCACGCGCTGCTCGATACCGGATTCAGTCACCTGCGCCACGCCGAGAAGCTTGATGCGGTAACCGAGTTCGGCGGCCGCCTGAATGTCCTCGCTGGAGATATTGGTGATGCCTTCCAGATAGATGTCATCGGCCGAAATCTTGTTGCCGAAGGCAAGCGTCGTCAGGATGGCGAGCTTGTGGGCCGTATCGTTGCCCTCGATATCGAAGGCAGGATCGGCTTCGGCATAACCCAGCCGCTGCGCTTCCTTCAGACAGGCCTCGAAGGACAGCCCTTCCTTCTCCATCTTGGTCAGGATGTAGTTGCAGGTGCCGTTCATGATGCCGTAGATGCGCGACACATGGTTGCCGGTCAAGGATTCACGCAGCGCCTTGATGACGGGGATACCGCCGGCCACCGCCGCTTCGAAATTGAGAAGCGCCCCCTTGTCTTCGGCAATGGTCGCCAGTTCCACACCGTGCTTGGCCAGCAACGCCTTATTGGCTGTCACCACGTGGAGACCGCGTGCGAGCGCGGCGCGCACCGCATTTTCCGCCTGACCGGAAGCACCGCCGACCAGTTCGACGAACACGTCGATCTCGGCT
This sequence comes from Agrobacterium sp. LMR679, assembly GCF_027157905.1. Classification (NCBI taxonomy): domain Bacteria; kingdom Pseudomonadati; phylum Pseudomonadota; class Alphaproteobacteria; order Hyphomicrobiales; family Rhizobiaceae; genus Agrobacterium; species Agrobacterium sp. LMR679. Next base: position 2,678,185 of record NZ_JAPVOJ010000002.1, read on the forward strand.
TCGCTTGCCATCTGCTCGGGCGTATCGAACCAGGTAATACCCTTGAGATCAATGCCGCGGTCGCGCGAACGGTCGCGCGCGCTCACCGCAATAATCTCAATCGCGCGTCCGCAGGTAATCGCAAGTTCGTTGCTTCTCTGCTGGAGGATGCGCACGAGCGAAGCGCCGACAGTGCCGAGCCCCGCTATGCCGATTCTCAATGAATCTGCCATGGGTATGTTCCTGATTGCTGTTGATGGTGGCGGCCGGGACCCGGCCGCCTTGGTTGCCCTTATCTGTGGGCGTTGAGCGAAACGACGTTATGCATCGTTTCGTCTGCGCTCGACAGGAAACGCTTCAGATTGCGCGCTGCCTGACGAATTCGATGCTCGTTTTCCACGAGCGCGAGACGGACGTAATCGTCGCCCATTTCGCCAAAGCCGATGCCGGGAGCAACGGCGATATCTGCCTTCTCGACCAGAAGCTTGGAGAATTCCAGGCTGCCGAGATGGCGGAATTTTTCCGGGATCTTCGCCCAGGCGAACATCGTCGCCGCCGGCGGCGGAACCTCGAAACCGGCCTTACCGAAGGTGTCGACCATCACGTCGCGGCGGCGGCGATAGACATTGCGCACTTCGGCGATGTCGGAACCGTCGCCGTTCAACGCATGGGTCGCCGCAACCTGGATCGGCGTGAACGCGCCGTAATCCAGATAGGACTTCACACGCGTCAGCGCCGCGATCAGCCGCTCGTTACCGACGGCAAAGCCCATGCGCCAGCCGGGCATGGAGAAGGTCTTCGACATGGAGGTGAACTCCACCGCAACGTCGATTGCGCCGGGAACCTCGAGAACCGAAGGCGGCGGATTGTTTTCGTCGAAATAGATCTCCGAATAGGCAAGGTCGGAAAGCACGATGATCTCGTGCTTCTTCGCAAAGGCGATGACGTCCCTGTAGAAATCCAGCGAGGCGACATGCGCCGTCGGGTTCGACGGATAGTTGACGATCAGCGCCAGCGGCTTCGGAATAGAGTGGCGCACGGCCCGTTCCAGCGGTCCGAAGAAGCTGTCATCCGGTTCGACATTCATCGAACGGATAACGCCGCCCGCCATCAGGAAGCCGAAGGCATGGATCGGATAGGTGGGGTTCGGACACAGGATCACGTCACCCGGCGCGGTGATGGCCTGCGCCATGTTGGCGAAGCCTTCCTTGGAGCCGAGCGTGGCGACGACCTGCGTGTCGGGGTTGAGCTTCACGCCGAAACGGCGGGCATAATAGGCCGCCTGCGCGCGGCGAAGGCCGGGAATGCCCTTGGACGAGGAATAACGATGGGTGCGCGGGTCCTGAACGACCTCGCAAAGCTTGTCGACGATGGCCTTCGGGGTCGGAAGGTCGGGATTGCCCATGCCGAGATCGATGATATCGGCCCCGGCCGCTCGCGCGCTCGCTTTCAAACGGTTGACCTGTTCGAAGACGTATTGCGGCAGACGCCGGACCTTGTGAAACTCTTCCATCTCTTTCCTCATGGGAATGGACCGGTTCTGCCGGCCCATAACGAAGGTTCGTTTTTTGTTGTTAAACGCCGCCGACACGAACCGACCCGGCAGGCGTTATTCATTGTAGCGCAAAGCACGGGAAAACCTACAAGGCTTTTCTCGGCCCACGCCGCATAGCGGTGATCCGCCCGTGCTTCCCGCAGGGCCTTCTCAGGCCCGCCGGCAAGGCGGATCGCGCACTATGATCAGGGAACTTGCATAACGCCAGATTCTTGGAAAATGCAAGGCAAGCCATGCTCAAGAACGGCCATTCCTGCCCTTCAGCCGCGCTCACCCTTCACAATTGCCGCGCGGATGACCGAAAGCACGCGCTCCGGCTCGATATCCGTGCAGATCAGCTGGCTCGGATGCCCGTCCCAGTCGCCCGGCGGAAAGGCGCGGCCATCCGGCTTCTGGATCGTCTGGCCGTCGGCAAGACCGCCGCACACGACGCGCACCGGGCCGCTGCGGGTGGTAAACAGTTCCGGCGCGACGAGATAAACGCAGGCGCAGCTGTCATGCACGACCATTCCGTCACCGGTGCGGGTCTTGTAGAAATCGATGTAGAACTGCGACAGGTCGGAAAGCAGCTGCACGGGCTTGCCGCCGGCCTTGGCCATCTCTGCCATGAAGGCGCTGGTCATCACCGTTTTTGTCGTCACGTCCAGACCGACGACGACCACGCGCCACGGCGCGGTGAAGACGAGATCGGCCGCCTCCGGATCGCCATGAATATTGGCCTCGGCCGCCGGCGAGACATTGCCGTTCATGTCGAAGGCGCCGCCCATGACGATCACTTCCTTCACCAGCGCGGCGAAGTCAGGTTCTTCGCGCAAAGCCAGCGCCAGATTGGTCATGCGGCCGACGGCGATCAGCGTCACCTCGCCGGGATTGGCCTTCACCGTCTCGATGATGAAGCGATGCGCCGGGCGCGGATCGAGCGGCAGATCGATGGTTTCAGGGATATCGATATCGCCGAGGCCGTTTTCGCCGTGGATGAAGGTCGGCCAATGGCCTTCCTTGCGGGAGGGATCGAAGGTCACGCCGGCGCCTCTCGCAACCGGTGCGGTCATCTGCCATTCCCGCTTGAGAAAGAGCGCATTACGGGTGGTGATATCGATGGGGGCATTGCCGAAAACCGTGGTGACGCCGATCAGATCGATATCGGGGTGACGGTGCAGGAACAGAAGCGCCATGGCGTCATCTACACCGGGATCCGTATCGAATATCACTTTATGCATAATGCCCTCATCCATATGTCTTCAAGCGCCGTCCGCTTCTGCCGGCGACGCGCCACGGAAACATAACGATAAGCGGCCACACCGCAATCCCCCCGCAGGCGGCATATCATGCAGAAAAATATTGCGTGGCGGTCTTTTCAATGAAAGAAGAAGCCCTCTCCCGCCGCCTGCCCGGACATCCCAAGTGCAAGACATCGCCCTCAACGTTTTTCTCGTCCTTTTCTGCGTCGCCATCTTTGCCGGCTTTATCGATTCCATCGCCGGTGGCGGCGGTCTCATCACCATTCCGGCGATGCTGATCATGGGCATTGCGCCGCTCGATACGCTCGGTACCAACAAGCTGCAATCGCAGTTCGGCTCGGCCTCCGCCACCATCGCCTATGCCCGGCGCGGCCATGTCAATCTGAGGGAACAATTGCCCATGGCCGCCATGGCCATGCTTGGCGGCGGGCTCGGTGCGGTCACCGCCGCCTTCGTGCCGTCGGACCTGCTGCGCACCATCATGCCGTTCCTGCTGATCGCGATTGCGATCTATTTCGCCTTCAAGCCGCAGCTCAGCGATATCGACAGCCATCGCCGCATCACGCCCTTTGTGTTCGGCTTCACCGTCGCGCCGCTGGTGGGCTTTTACGACGGCGTTTTCGGCCCCGGCGCGGGTTCCTTCTACATGCTCGCCTTCGTGGCGCTTGCCGGTTTCGGCATGTTGAAGGCAACCGCCCATACCAAGCTTCTGAACCTTGGCTCGAACTTCGGCGGTTTCGTTGTGTTTGCGATAGGTGGTGCGGTTTTGTGGAAGCTCGGCCTCGCCATGGGCGTCGGCCAGTTCATCGGCGCACAGATCGGCTCCCGCTTCGCCATGAAGAACGGTGCGAAGATCATCCGCCCGCTGCTGGTGCTTTCCTGCCTGGCCATGGCGACGAAGCTCCTTGCGGATGCATCATCCGCATGGTCCATCGCCGCGATATGGGAAACCATCTTCCCGAAATAAAGGATGGTGGAGCGCCGCCTCCCCGTGACTAACGGGCAGATGGAAGGCGCTCCGATAGATCAGCCGGTGGCGCGGCGCCGGCGATCGGCAATTTCCCTTATCACCACCATGGCGCCCACGAGCTTGTAGGCGGAGGAATAGCAGGGGGACATTTCCAGCGATTTCACAATCGTCCGGCCGTTCTGATCTTCTGCATAGGTATATTTCGACGTATCGCCCTTGAAGCAATTGTCGAGTTTTTCCCGAAGGTCGTTCTGGAAGCGGTGGACACCGACGAGTTCGGCAATGTGGCAGCCGACAAGCCCTTCCGGCGCATTGCGCTGGAAAGCATCAAGCGCATTGGCAAAGGACACGCGGTAGCCGGGAGAAACGATGACCACCGGCTCGTCCAGATCGTTGAGCATGTCCTCATCGAGGATCAGATGGCGGTGATGCCATTCCAGGGTGTCCTCGTCCTCGTCACCGATGACCTTGGCCTTGGGCGGCATGCCGACATAACGGTCGACCAGGGTTCTCAGAAGCTCGGAATTGCGCTGCACGCAGCCGAGATCCTCCGCCTCGTGATTCAGGAGGTCGATGGCGAAGCGGAACTGTTCGCGAATATCCTCGGAGTTTTCTGTCTGACGCCCGACGACCCGCTCGAGAAGCTGCTCCAGTTCACGCTCCAGCACTGCGATCTTGTTGGCTTCGTTTTTACCAACGGCAGATTGCAGTTCCGTATAACGCAGCCAGAACAACTCAATCAAATCTTTCAACCCAACTCTCCCTGAACGGGCATAACCCGGTCCCCAATGCGAACGGATTAACCCTTTGCCCCCTGATTATAGCGTCTTTGCGCTTAAAAATGACGTAACGAAACGCAGGAACGCCACGAGGATTGTTGTCCAAAATATCACAGCAGCCGCTAATTTTTCAATTTCGATAATCCATGAACGAAAAATGAGGTTCCACTAATAAGGAAAAACATCGAAACGCACAATTTTCCGGCCGAATTTCGTGAAAATCGCGGAAAATCCGGCCGCACGGCAGTCACCTCAAATCTGGTGCTTCACGTCCCAGCGGTCGTGATACCACAGCCATTGTCCCGGGTATTCGCGCACCCAGCTTTCCACCTTGTCGTTCAGAAGCTGCGCCGTCGCCTGAATGTCGACATTGCCCTTCTCATCCCGCGGAATTTCAACCCTGGGCTCTATTTCCAGCCTGTAGCGATTGTCGGGAAGACGCACGCAACGGGCGGGATAAACATCGCAGTTGAACTGCCGCACCAGCTTGGCAAGCAGCGGATTGGTGCGGACTTCAAGGCCGAAGAACTTCGTTGTCAGACCCTTGCCGAACTTCTGATCGACGAGCACGCCGACACCGCCGCCCTTTTCCAGCTGCCGCGCTAAGGCGAAAGAGGAACCGGCGTGCGACGGCACGAGATTGCCCATGCGCTCCTTGCGGAAGTTGAACACCTTGTCGGCCACGAAGGGATTGTTCGGCGGACGGAACAGCACGGTCACGTCAAGACCGAAGGCAGAACTCGCCACCGGCAGCAACTCGAAATTACCGCTATGGGCGGTGAAGACGATGAAGGGCCGCGGATTGTCGCGCAGTTCCAGAAAGGTCGGAATACCCTCGACCTGAATGCGGCCGGGCTCGTTCTTCTCCGGATCGAAATCGAACAGGCGGTCGAGAAACACATATTCCGCCGCAAGCCGGCCCATATTGGCCCAGCTATCCATGGCGATCTCAAGCCGTTCCTCCTCGGATTTCTCCGGAAAGGCACGCGCCAGATTATGGAGCATCAGCTTGTGGCGGCCGGTTTTCGGCCCCACCCAGCGTGCCAGCCGGTCGGCGGCTCGAATGCCCGCATCGGCGGGAAAAAGCTTCAGCAGGTTGAGAAGGCCGAAGGCGAATGTCGCAATCAGCCACTGCCGGAAGTGGTCCAGTTTCAGGACAATCCGTGTCAGGAACAGCTTCAAGATGTTCAGTCCATCCGCAAAACGATCTTGCCGAACACCTGACGCGTCTCCATGCGCTCCAGCGCCCGGTCGATATCGTCGAAGGTCACTTCGGTGTCGATGACGGGATGAACGATGCCGCGCGCCATCTTCTGCATGGCGTTGGCCATGTTTTCCATGCGGCAGCCGAAGGAGCCAAGCAGTTTCAGCTGCTGCTGGAACAGCATCATCAGGTTGATTTCGGTGGAAACGCCCGACGTGGAACCGCAGGTGACGAGACGGCCGCCGCGCTTCAGCGAGAACATCGAGGCGACGAAGGTGTCCTTGCCGACATGTTCGAACACCACGTCGACGCCCTTCTTTTTCGTCAGCTTGCGCACGACGCCTTCGAAACGGTCGGTGCGGTAGTTGATGACATGGTCGGCGCCCAGCGCCTTCGCCCGTTCGATCTTGTCGTCGGAACCCACTGTCGTGATGACGGTACAGCCCATCTTCTTGGCAAGCTGGATCGCCGCCGTGCCGATGCCGGAACCGCCGGCATGAATGAGGATGGTTTCGCCCGGCTCAAGCTTGGCATTGTCGAACAGCATGTGCTCGACCGTGCCGAAGGTCACTGGTGCGAGAGCCGCAGCAACGGCGTCAATGCCATGCGGCGCGGGCACCAGCTGGCGGGCGGGAATATTGATCTTTTCCTGCGCGAAACCGTCGAGATGGAAACCGTGCACGCCCTGAACGTGTTCGCACAGATTGTCACGGCCTTCGCGACACGGCTTGCACAGCCCGCAGGTGCGCGCACCGTAGATCGAAACGAGCTGGCCGGGCAGCACGTTCGAAACGCCCGGACCGATGGCTTCAACCACGCCCGAGGCCTCGGCACCGATGGTCAGCGGCATCTTGCGCTTGGCGAAAGCCATGCCGCGCCAGCCCCACACGTCGATGTGGTTGAGCGCAACGGCCTTGACGCGCAGCGTCACCTCGCCCGGCGCCGGAGCATCCGGTTCGGGCAGGTCCACTTTTTCGAGCTTCCGGTCGTCCACGAGTTGAAGAGCGCGCATATATCAGTCCTTCGCCCAGGGGCGTTTATCTGGGGGCGTTATCTAAAAGCTATTCCAGCAAACCTCTGTAACGGTTTTGCGGCCGGAATGCGTAATCAAAGAAGCGAGAGCGTTTCCGCAATTGCCGCGGAAACGCTCCTGTTGATGGCGGAACCGGTTAAGCCGGTTCCCGCGTCATGACAAGGCTTGCATTCTGCCCGCCAAATCCGAAGGAGTTGGACAGAACCGCGCTCACCTGAGCATCCCGCTTCACATTCGGCACCACGTCGAGCGTGATGGTCGGATCGGGATTGTTGTAGTTGATCGTCGGCGGCAGCGTGCCGGTCAGCATGGTCTGCAGCGAGAACACCGCTTCCACGGCGCCTGCTGCGGTCAGGGTATGGCCGATCATCGACTTGTTGGACGATAGTGGAATATCTTTCAGGCCCTCGCCGAAGACGGCGAGCATGGAGCCATATTCCATCTTGTCGTTCTCAGGCGTCGAAGTGCCATGGGCGTTGATGTAACCGATATCGCTTTCGGCCACGCCCGCATCGGCCAGCGCCGCGCGGATCGTCGCAATCGCCGGGCCGCCATCGGGCGAAGACCGCGTGCGGTGGAAGCTATCAGCCTTCTCGCCCGCACCCTTGATGATGCCGAGCACCTTCGCACCGCGTGCAACGGCGGCTTCCAGCGATTCCAGCACCAGTGTCGCAGCACCTTCGGCGATCACGAAACCGTCGCGATCCTTGCTGAATGGCTTGGAGGCCTTTTCCGGCGGGTCGTTCTGGGTAGAAAGCGCGGAGAGAAGCGAGAAGCGAATAAGCGCCTCGGCACTGACCGAACCGTCGGTCGCAACCGTCAGCGCCCGCTCGGTGCGTCCCTGGCGGATTGCCTCGACGCCGAGCTGGATCGCGGTCGCGCCGGATGCACAGGCCGTAGACAGCGTGACAGGCAGGCCGCGCGTGCCAAAACGGTCGGAAAGACGCTCGGAAATCGCGCCGAACAGGGCGGCCTCCTGGAATGCCGGGTCGGGACGCTGGCGGAAGGCCGTCAGGAAGCGCTCATAGGCATCGCCCGGCTGGGCGGCCGGCGGAGACCGGTCGGCAAGCTCGAAACGGGCGCTCCATTCCGGCTCGATAGGCGGCGCTGCGAGAAACAGCGGGCCGTCGAAATCGCCGGAGATACCGGCCTGCGCCAGCGCCTCGATGGTGGTTTCGCGGGCGAAGGCATAGGAACGCTCGACGGAATTCGGAACCGGGATATCGATGAAATCCACCGTGCCGCTGATGCGGGTCGAAAGCCCCTCGGTCGGGAAACGGGTGATCTTGTGAATGCCCGATTTGCCCGATGTCAGCGCCGCCCAGTTATCGGCAAGCCCCTGCCCGAGCGACGTGATGATGCCCATGCCGGTGACGGCGACGATGGGACGACCGAGATGATCCCTGAAATTGGAAGTCATGGTCTTTCTCCTCAAACGTCGCGGGACAGAACGGCGACACCTTCGCCGCGCACATGGCCGACGGTGGTGACGACGGCTTCGCTGGCCGCCTCGCCCATGGGCTTTTCCTCAGCCGCATCGAAGGTAGGCACCTTCGCGCCGCTTTCAAGCGTCAGCGCGGCAAGCGCCAGGCCGAGCGGAAACTGCGCTTCCAGCCCGTGGCCGGTGACGCCGCCAAAACCGCGAATGACGGCATTCGGCAGGGCCTTTTCGAGAATGTCCTTCTCGCGGGCCGTCACGCCGTCATAACCGCTCGCGCCGGAAAACACGACGGTCGCCGCGCTGTCCTTGGCGGGGGCAAGCAGCCGCTCCATGCGCTTTTCCATCTTGCCTTCGTCGCGGCTGCCGCGGTCGCCCTCGATGGCGTCGATGCGGGCATAAATGCGCGCGCCGCGCTCGCTGGCGTGCTTGCGCGATTCCAGCACCAGGAAGGCTCCGAGCGAACCGGAAACCATGCCGCCGCCTTCCTGGCCTTGGCGCGACCATAGCGGCTGCCAGCCGCCCTGCGCATGCGCGCCGATGGCTTCGAACAGCAGGATCATGTCGGGACGTTCCGCCGAGAAGGCGCCGCCCACCAGCGCATGGCTCGATTCGCCGGAGCGGATGCGGTGAAATGCGGTTTCGACGGCGGAAATGCCGGCCGCTTCCTCGCCCATGAAGGTGCGGGAAGATCCGGTGACCTTGTGCACGATGGAGATATTGCCGGCCATCAGGTTGGAAAGCTGGGCGAGAAACAGCGTTGGGCGCAGCTCCGTCGTCAGCTTCTCATTGAGCAGCTTTTCGCGGTCATTGCGCTTCAGCGCTTCGTCGACGATCAGCGTATCGACATTGATGTCGCGCTCACCGCCGCCGGCGGCGACGATCATGTCCATGGTGGCGCAGGCTTCGGCATCTTCCTTCAGCCCGGCATCGTCGAGTGCGAGACCGGCGGCGAAAACGCCGAGGCGCTGCCAGTTTTCCATCTGGCGCTGGTCGCCGCGCTTGGCGATCTGCGCGGACCAGTCGATCTCCGGCATGGGATGGACCGGATAGGGCTTGAACTTTTCGGTCTCGACCACCGGCTCCGGCACGGCGGTTCCGGAAAGAAGCGCCACATGCGCCTGGCTGCCGACGCCGTGACAGGTCACGATGCCGACCCCTGTTATCACCACATCATTGTCAGATTTCATCGTCTGTCATCCTTTGCAGCCGGCCCCGTCGAAACGGTCACGGCTATCCAACAGCGGTCGCGAACAACCACTTCATGCGTTGCGGAATAAAGCGCGCGATGCGGATTGGCAATGGTGAAGGCCTGATCCGCCGTCGCGAGCCCACGATTTTCGTGCTCAAAAACCGGGCCGGCGGGAAAAACGCTCTCCTTCGAAACGAACGGAAACGCTTATTTCTGCGCATCCGCGGCAATCGCCGCCATCAGGCCGACTTCCTCGGCCCGCTTCTTGACGATAGGCCCAAGCGGAATTTCGCTGAAGGGCATGGTCCTGAGCTTAAGCTGCGCGTCGCAGACCTTCTTGCCATCCGAGGTGATCTTCGCCTTGGTAACGGCAAAGCCGGAACCGTCATGCTCCAGCACCGCCTCGATGTCGAGAACGGCGCCCGGCTCCACGAAGGTCCGCATCTTCGCGCCGTCGACCGACATCAGGAACGGCATGGACGCAAAATCGGAAAACGCCAGAACCAGCATGCCGGACGCCTGCGCCATGGTCTCGATCAGAAGCACGCCCGGAACCAGCGGCATGCCGGGAAAGTGGCCTTCGAAAACCGGGCTTTTGTCGGGAACGACAGACTGCGCCTTCAACGTGCGCGTCGTCATGTCCACGGCCTCGACCTTGTCGATCATCTGAAAATATTCAAGCAGCATTCGTCCGGCCCGTCTCTGGTCGGTTAGTCATGGTTTGCCCGCAGGCGGCATCAAAAGAAAATGCCCGCTGAAAGCGGGCATTGTCACATCAGCCCTTGGCTGCGCGCAATTCGTCGATCTTGGCGCAAAGGTTCTTCAGCACGAAATATTCTTCGGTGGAAACCTTGCCTTCGTTGACTTCCTGCGTCCACTGCTCGAGCGGAATCTTGATGCCGAATTCCTTGTCGATCGCGAAAACGATATCAAGAAAGTCGAGGCTGTCGATGCCCAGATCGTCGATCGTGTGGCTCTCCGGCGTAATGGTTTCGCGGTCGATTTCGCTGGTTTCGGCGATAATGTCGGCAACCTTGTCGAATGTAGCTGTCACGCCCATAATCCTTATTGTCGTTCGTATGAATTATCCTGTCTGACGCACCACATAGGCAAGTCGCACAAAAAAGCCAATGGTTTCGTGACGTAACTTTGAAATTTGCCCCAAAACTGTTGCCTAAACAGCAACCGAATGACGGCCGCGTCCATTGCCGAGATAGGCGTCGAAGATTGCCGCGATGTTACGCACGAAGGGCTTTCCAGCCTCCGTCACCGCAAAAATATCGGCGTCCATCCGCACCACACCGTCCCTGTCGCTTGCGGCAAAATGCTGCGCCTGGGCTCTCACGGAATGGCTGACCTTGCCGAAACGGTGCTGCAACTGCGAAAGATCGATAGCGAAATCGCACATCAGCCTTTCGATGACATGCGAGCGCAGATGGTCGTCCTGCGACAACTCTATGCCCTTGACGGCGGCAAGGCCGCCCTCGCCCACCATCCGCTGATATTCCCCCGTCGCCACCATGTTCTGCACATAACCCTGCGGCAGCCTGCCGATGGATGATGCGCCAAGCCCGATCAACGCATCGGCCGTGTCGGTCGTATAGCCCTGAAAATTCCTCCGCAGGGCGCCGGCTTCGGCGGCCTGACATAATGTATCGGTCGGCTTGGCGAAATGATCGATGCCGATGGCCTCGTAACCCGCCTGTTTCAGCATCTCCGCCGCCATCGTCATCTGGCGGTAGCGCTCGGCAATATCCGGCAGGGCGTGCTCCGGGATCAGCGACTGGTGTTTTTTCATCCACGGAACATGCGCATAACCGAAAAGCGCGATGCGATCGGGGTCGAGCGACACGATCTGGTTCACCGTCTTTTCCAATGTCCCGCAGGTCTGGAACGGTAACCCATAAAGAATGTCGCAATTGACCGAATGAACGCCCCTCGCCCGCACCGCATCCACCACGGATTTCGTCTGCTCGAAGGACTGGATGCGGTTGATGGTTTTTTGCACTTTGTCATCGAAGTCCTGAACCCCGAGGCTCGCCCGCGACATGCCGATGGCGGCAAGCGCATCGTAGCGGCTGTCATCCAGATCGTTGGGGTCCATTTCGACGCTGATCTCGGGTGCGAGGCCGAAGGTGAAATGACGCCGCAGACAGTCCATCAAGTCCCGCATGTCCTCCGGCTTCAGCATGGTGGGCGAACCGCCGCCGAAATGCACGGCGCTCACCACCGCATCCGGCGAAACAAGCGCGCCGACAGCTTCTATCTCCTGCTTAAGTGCTTCAAGATAAACGGCAATCGGTTCGTATTTCAGCGTGTGCTTGGTGTGGCAGGCGCAGAACCAGCACAGCCGGTCGCAATAGGGAATATGCAGATAAAGCGACAGGCGATTCCTGTGGCCGAGTGCGCCGAGCCAGCGGCGATAGGTGCCATTATCGATTCCCTCGTGGAAATGCGGCGCGGTCGGATAGCTCGTGTAACGCGGCACTGCACCCGAATATTTGTGAAGAAGTTCGGTATTCATCGCCCGATTTGCCTTTTATCAAGAAAATGTCGATTTCCTCTCTTTCAGTAACGGCTGCGACAGTTTGCAACTTTGACTTCAATCAAATTGCACCGTAAGTTCTTGCTAAAGTAGACGCAGGGGCGACGGCTACGTGGCGAAAGCCTTGCATGAGACCGGATTTGACACCCACGGTCGTAATCGTCCCGAAAAAGCCAGCATTGGAAAAGGCTTATGGACACGCTGCAGAAGACCATCCACAATTCGGAAGAGCCCGTTGTTTGCCGCTCCTGCGAGGCGCGTCACGGCGGTCTTTGCAGCACGCTGACGCCGCAGCAGCTTTGCGACCTCAACCGCCATTCCAGCCGCAAAAAGCTGGAAGCGGGCAACGAGCTTCTTGGCCAGGGCGAACTCGTCACCTCCTACGGCAATATCCTGAACGGCGTGGTGAAGCTGTCGAAAATGATGTCGGATGGCCGCCAGCAGATCGTCGGCCTGCAATTCGCACCGGACTTTCTCGGCCGGCCCTTCATGGCGGAAAGCAAGATGACGGCGGAAGCCGCAACCGATGTGGAGATTTGTCTCTTCCCGCGCCGCGTCGTCGACCGGATGGTTTCCGAAGTGCCCGATATGGAACGCAAGCTCCACAGCCAGTCCCTGAAGGAATTGGACGAGGCGCGCGACTGGATGCTGACGCTGGGCCGCAAATCGGCGCAGGAAAAGGTTGCCAGCTTCCTTTACATGATCGCCACCCATATCGATCCGGAAAACGACGACAAATCCTGCTTTGACCTGCCGCTTTCACGCGCCGATATCGCCGATTTCCTCGGGCTCACCATCGAAACGGTTAGCCGGCAAATGACAAAGCTGCGCAAGGAAGGCGTTATCCGCATCGAGAACAACCGCCACATCACCGTGCCTGATCTCGACGTGCTGAGCGACGCCGCCGGCAACGACTGACGGAATTTGCCTTTCACTGCCCCTGAAGTGCAGGCGTCCCGAAATTGATATGCGGCGCCCGCGCCTGAGCGGGTGCGAGCGCAAAACCGGCAAGAACCAGCAAAGCGGCGATGCATTTCATGATATTTCACCCCGTGCCCCGCTTTTTCAGCGGCCTGTTTGTTATGACCGCATCATAAGCGGCAAACCGCATCCATCCGCTTAACATCTTGGGTAAGCGGAAGGTTCAGAGGCAGGGTAAAGAAGGGGTTATGATTGCCGCTCCTCCCGCAAGACTGAGCCGTCGAAGCAAATCAGGCTTTCGCTGCAAGCAGCAACAGGACAAGGGAGAGAGGGCTGGACATGCCGGCCAGTACAAAAGCGAATACGCAGGCGACCCCGTAACTTAGCCACCCTAAACGATATCGCGTGGCCGCACCCCACAAGCAAACTAAAATGTTCAGAGCAAAGATCGATATACCGAGGAAGATCGACGGCCCTATATCGAGTAAGCGCAGGACAAGAGGCAGAACGCCCAACAAAACTACAAAAACTAAAAGCACTTTTGGATTGCGCATTTCGATCAAAACCGGTTTCGCAAAATATAGCGCCAAAGCTGCCATACGCGATGGCCATAGCATGTATTGATTTGGGATTTATTGCGAGGCGGCAGGCGTCGCAACCGGCTTCTGGTTTTCGGCAAGCGCCCGCAGCTCCGCCACGCGGCGCTTGTATTCGGCTTCCGATATCTGGCCGTTGCGCCGTGCCGCACCGAGGCGCGACAGGCTCGATTCCATGGTGGATGCCTCATCCTCACCCATCTGGGTGCCTGCGGCCGTCAGCGGCTGCGAGAAGGTCGGATAGGTGCCGGTGTCGCGCTTCTGGCTCACCGCAGTGTCGCTGACCGGGCGCGGGCCGACGATTTCGGCCGTCGGGCGGCGCATATGGGCGGGCGCGACGATCGGCTCCGGAGCCTTGCAGGCGGCAAGTGTGGCGGCGAGCATTGCGCCGGAGAGCGAAAGCACAGCGATTCTTGCCGCATTTTCCGCATATGTTCCCCATGTGCCCATGTGCTTGCCCATCGTCATGTTCCGCCTGTAAGGATATCTGCCGATATCGAATTCGACCACGGTTCGGCCCTTTGCGGCCTCCCCTTGCTGGTGGAACTTGTATTCGTTTTCATGCAGAATGTGCAAACACAAATTTGGTGGAGGATCGTGCATGGCAGGTGTTGACGGCGGCGGCAAGAAAAAGGGCGGCAAAACGCCCGGCTTCGACGCCAGCTCCGCCGAGGCCTACCTGATCCGCGACCCGGAAACCTTCGCGATCAATATCGCCCGTGCGCTCGAAAATCTCGGCAAGGCCGCATCCGAATGGCTGGCGCCGCGCGAACGCGGTGAGATCCTTGAGACCAGCGCCGATCCGGTAACCGATCTCGTCAAGACGCTCTCCGATGTCGCCGAATACTGGATGGCCGAACCGAAGCGCTCGCTCGAGGCGCAGACCCATCTGCTTTCCAGCTATTACGATCTCTGGGCGAAATCGGTGGCGCAGTTTTCCGGCGATGCCGATTCGGCCCCGGAAAAACCCGCCGAAAGCGGCCCTGCGGAACGCAGGAGCAGGCGTTTTGCCGATGCCGACTGGCAGGCCAATCCGTTCTTCGATTTTCTCCTGAAGGCCTACCAGACCACCGTCGGTTTCGCCGACCGGATGGTGACGGAGGCAGACGGGCTGGACGAACATACCCGCACCAAGGCGCTGTTTTACATGCGCCAGGTGACGGAGGCCCTTTCGCCGGCCAATTTCGTCTTCACCAATCCGCAGGTTTTCCGCGAAACGGTCGCCTCCAGCGGCGCCAATCTCGTCAAGGGCATGGCGCAGCTGGCGGAGGATGTCGCCGCCGGCAATGGCCACCTGAAACTGCGCCAGACCGATTACAGCAAATTCGTCATCGGCCAGAATATCGCCGTCACGCCGGGCAAGGTGGTGGCGAAAAGCCCGCTCTGCGAAATCATCCATTATGCGCCGACGACGCAGAAGGCCTTCAAACGGCCTTTGCTGATCGTGCCGCCATGGATCAACAAATTCTACATTCTCGATCTCAACCCGCAGAAATCCTTCGTCGGCTGGTGCCTCGAGCAGGGACACAGCGTCTTCATGGTCTCCTGGATCAACCCGGATGCCCGCCTCGCCGACAAGGGCTGGGAC
This sequence comes from Agrobacterium sp. LMR679, assembly GCF_027157905.1. NCBI lineage: Bacteria > Pseudomonadati > Pseudomonadota > Alphaproteobacteria > Hyphomicrobiales > Rhizobiaceae > Agrobacterium > Agrobacterium sp. LMR679. The sequence goes on from NZ_JAPVOJ010000002.1 coordinate 2,693,226, forward strand.
GATTACGTTCGTGAAGGCATCGATTTTGCGCTGGATACCGTCGAGGAGCGAACCGGCGAAAAGGAAATCAACGCCATCGGTTATTGCGTCGGCGGCACGCTTTTATCCTCGGCGCTGGCGCTGCATGCGCAGCAAGGCGATGAGCGCATCCGCAGCGCCACGCTGCTGGCCGCCCAGACCGATTTCATCCATGCCGGCGATCTCAAGGTCTTCATCGACGAAGGCCAGCTTGCGGCGCTGGACAAGCACATGCAGGCGGTCGGTTATCTCGACGGCTCGATCATGGCGACCGTCTTCAACATGCTGCGCGCCTCCGATCTCATCTGGCCCTATGTTGTCGACAATTACCTGCGCGGCACCGAGCCCCTGCCCTTCGACCTGCTCTACTGGAACTCCGATTCGACCCGGGTGACGGCCGCCAGCCATTCCTTCTATCTGCGCAATTGTTATCTCGAGAACAATCTCGCCCGCGGGCTGATGCGGGTCGCCGGCAAGCGGATCAATCTCGGCGACATCAAGATACCTGTCTATGATCTCGCCACCCGCGACGACCATATCGCGCCGGCGAAGTCGGTATTCACCGGTGCTTCACTGTTCGGCGGGCCGGTGGAATTCGTGCTCGGCGCTTCCGGCCACATCGCCGGCGTCGTCAATCCGCCACAGCTTGAAAAATACCAATATTGGACAGGACCGTCACCGGCCGGAGACTTCGATGCCTGGCAGGCCACTGCGACGCCGCATAAGGGCTCCTGGTGGGTGCACTGGCAGAACTGGATCGCAAGCCAGAGCGCTGAAAAGGTGAAGGCGCGAAAACCGGAAGACGGCAAGCGCGCCGTGCTCGGCGATGCGCCGGGAACCTATGTCCTCTCCTGACCGCACCCATCATTTCTCATCTTTCAGGCCACATGTTCTTCACGCCCCCGCTTACTCCCGCCACGCTGATTTCCCGCTACAAGCGTTTCCTGTTCGACGCCGTTCTGGAGGACGGCACCGCGATCACCGGCTCCTGCCCCAATACCGGCTCCATGCGCGGGCTCACGACAACGGGCTCCCGCATATGGCTGTCCGAACATGACAGCCCCACCCGCAAGTACCGGCACATGCTGGAAATGGTCGAGGCCGATGGCACCACGGTCGGCATCAATACCGGCATGCCCAACCGGCTGGCGGAAGAAGCGATCCTCACCGGCCGCATCCCCGAACTCGGCGGCTATTCGACGATCCGGCGCGAACAGAAATATGGCCGCAATTCGCGTATCGACTTCCTGCTGTCGCAACCCGGCCGGCCGGATGCCTATGTGGAAGTGAAGAACGTGCATTTCATGCGCGAACAAGGCCTCGCCGAATTTCCCGATACCGCCACCAAACGCGGTGCGAAACATCTGGAGGAGCTGGGTGACGCTGCGGAAGCAGGTTACCGTTCGGTGATGCTCTATCTCATCCAGCGCGACGATTGCGACCGCATGCGCATCTGCGACGATCTCGATCCCGTCTATGCGCTGGCGTTTCAGCGGGCGATGGCGCGCGGCGTGGAGGCCTATGCGGTGAAATGCGCGGTTTCCCCGACACAAATTTCGGTCAGCGGAACGGTTAAGATGGACGAATGGCGTCCGGCTGTTTTATGAACAGGGACGTAAAGAGACAGAAAGCACCAAGATGGTCACCTATATCGACGCAGCCTCCGCCCCCCTCAAGAATACCGGCGTCATCCGCCTCTATACCCCTGAGGACTTCGACGGGATGCGCAAGGCGTGCCAGCTGACGGCGCGCTGCCTCGACGAACTCGCCGCAATCGTCAAGCCGGGCGTGACGACGGACGCCATCGACCGTTTCGTCTTCGAATTCGGCGCCGACCACGGCGCGCTGCCGGCGACGCTGAATTATCGCGGTTATACCAAATCCGTCTGCACCTCGATCAACCACGTTGTCTGCCACGGCATTCCGGATGAAAAGCCGCTGCGCGATGGCGATATCGTCAATATCGACGTGACCTATGTGCTGGATGGCTGGCATGGCGATTCGAGCCGCATGTATCCGGTCGGCCAGATCAAGCGCGCTGCCGAGCGGCTGATGGAAGTGACCTATGAATGCCTGCTGCGCGGCATCGCGGCGGTGAAGCCCGGCGTGCGCACCGGCGCAATCGGCGCGGCGATCCAGGCCTATGCGGAAGCGGAGCGCTGCTCTGTCGTGCGCGATTTCTGCGGCCATGGCGTCGGACGCCTGTTCCACGACACGCCGAACATCCTGCATTACGGCCGCCCGGACGAAGGGCCGGAAATCCGCGAGGGCATGATCTTCACCATCGAGCCGATGATCAATCTCGGCAAACCGCATGTGAAGGTGCTTTCCGACGGCTGGACGGCGGTAACGCGCGACCGGTCGCTCTCCGCGCAATATGAACATGCCGTCGGCGTTACTGCCACGGGCTGCGAAATCTTCACACTGTCGCCCGGCGGCTTCGACCGTCCGGGCCTGCCGCCGCTTCCCCCCGCATAAGGCCAGACCCGCCTATGGCAAAACGCTCCGCCCCGCCTTCCGCCGATCTTTCCACAACTCCCGGCTTTCAGGCGGGCGAAGGCGATCTGTTCAACGGAGCGGATGAGCGCGGTTTTTTCGCCGAATCGCGGAGCGGCGCGAAAAGGCCGGCAGCCATCGTCGAACAGGAAACGGATGCCGCCCATTATCATGGACATCGCGACCGGCTGCGGGCGCGTTATCGCGATGGCGGCGACGCGGCGCTCGCCGATTACGAATTGCTGGAGCTTCTTCTCTTCCGGCTGATCCCGAGGCGCGATACCAAACCCATCGCCAAGGCTCTCATTGCCCGTTTCGGAACGCTTGGCAGCGTGCTCGGCGCGCCCTTACCGTTGTTGCAGGAGGTGAAGGGCGTGGGCGAAACCGTGGCGCTCGATCTGAAGCTCGTCGCCTCCGTTTCCCAGCGCATGCTGAAAAGCGAAATCCGCAACAAGCAGGTGCTCGGCTCCTGGTCCTCGGTCATCGATTATTGCCACGCCGCCATGGCCCATGAAACGCGCGAACAGTTCCGCGTCCTGTTCCTTGACAAGCGCAACGTCCTGATCGCCGATGAGGTGCAGGGTCAGGGAACCGTGGATCATACGCCGGTCTACCCCCGCGAGGTCGTGCGCCGCGCCCTTGAACTTTCATCTACTGCCTTGATTTTAATCCACAATCATCCAAGTGGAGACCCAACCCCTTCGCGCGCGGATATCGAGATGACCAAGACAATCATCGATACGGCAAAGCCGCTCGGCATCACCGTCCATGATCACATCATCATCGGCAAGGACGGTCACGCCAGTTTCAAAGGCCTTCGGCTGATCTGAAGTAGACGCGAAAGCTTAAGAAGAGCTGCAACCCATGGGAGCGGCATCAACACAAAATTAACACCTATAAATTAGCATTTCCGAAAATAATAAATCAAGGCATCGAACCTTGATGCCTGAAGGAACGGGGGTGCTTTATGTTTAATGGAGTGCGTTTCTTTCGCGATAGATCTGGCTCGTCTGCTGTCGAGTTCGCCATCGTCGCACCGATATTCTTTCTCGTCCTGCTCACCATGATCGCCTACGGCATTTATCTGATGGCGGCCTATTCGGTGCAGCAGATCGCCGCCGACGCGGCGCGGACGGCGGTTGCCGGCCTCAATACGACCGAGCGCCAGCAGCTTGCCCGGGATTTCGTCACCAAAAGCGACCTCAGCTACGCCTTCATGGACAAGAGCCGCTTCACCGTCGATGTCGCCACCGATCCCGCCAATGCCAACCAGTTCACGGTGAAGGTCGAATATGACGCCCGCGATCTGCCGATCTGGAGCCTCTACAGCTACACCCTGCCCGAGCCGGTCATCCGGCGTTTTTCCACCATCCGGATCGGAGGAGCATGACATGCGAGATATTCATTCCCTGCTTCCCCGCTTCCTCAAGGATAAAACGGGCAACATCGCCATTTCGGCGGGGCTCACCGCACCGCTCTTCATCGGCATATTGGCGCTCGGCGTCGATTACGGTTATCTGACATTGCAGAAACGGCAATTGCAACAGACCGCCGATCTCGCGGCCATATCGGCGGCAGCCAACGCCACGGACGCCGAAAAGGCGGTCCAGCAATATTTCGCCCTCAATGGCATGGATCTCGGTGTCAGGACGGCCCAGGGACTTTTGACCGAAAAGGGCCTGCAACCCTTCGACCCGCTGAATGAATTCGCCAACAGCAAGGGTTACGCCGAAGTCATCAAGGGACACTACGAGCCGGATGCGACAGTCCCGGTCGGCCAACGTTTCGTCGATAACGCCCTGCCCACCAATGCGATAAAGGTGAACATCGTCGAACAGGGCCAGATATTCTTCGCTTCCGCCTTCACCAAGCCGCCAAAGGTCTCGGCGGTCGGAACGGCCTCGTCCCAAAGGATCGCGGCATTTTCGGTGGGATCGCGCCTCGCCAGCCTCGATGAGGGAATTCTCAACAGCCTGCTCGGCGGTCTGCTCGGCACCACGGTTTCATTGAAACTCATGGATTATCAGGCGCTTCTCGCCGCCGATGTCAATGCGCTGAAGATCGTCGAGGCGCTGGCCATCGATCTCAACCTCACCGCCGGCACCTATAAGGATGTTCTGAAGACGGAAATCAGCTACGGCAAATTCCTCGACGTGCTGACGAAAACCACGGGGTTGCAGCCGGCGGTCGTCAACATTTTGAATACGCTGCAAAAAACCGTCAACAAGAGCAACGTCAAGATCAAGCTGGAGGAAATCCTCAATCTCGGTCCGTTCTCGGACAAGCTGATCGGTACGGGCGAAAACCTCAAGGTCACCGCCGGCGTCTTCGATCTCATCAATGCCGCCGCCGTGGCGGGCAATGGCGGCAACCAGCTAGGGCTTAATATCAACGCCAATCTTCTCGGCCTCGCCTCGGTCAAGGCAACGCTCGCCATCGGTGAACCGCCGGTCGAAACGCCGTCGCTCGCCGTTGGCGGTCAGGGCACCGTGGTGCGCACCGCACAGACCCGTCTTGCGGTCAGTGTCGTGGTGGACGGGCTTCAGGCCATTGCCGGCCTCAAGGTCAACCTCCCGCTTTATGTGGAAGTCGCCCATGCCGAAGCACGGCTTGCCGATATTCGTTGCACGGGCGGCGGACAGGGCACCGTCGATGTCGAGGTCGTTCCCGGCGTCGTCGAAATCGCCCTTGGCAATGTCGATACCACGGCCTTTGCCAATTTCGGCAGGGACCCGCGCGTCACCAAGGCCGCAATCGTGGATTCGGCGCTGCTCGCCATCAATGGCAGCGCCCTCATCAACGCCACCAATATGACCAAGACCAAGCTGACCTTCACGCAGTCCGACATTACCCAGGCCAAGATCAAGAGTGTCTCCACCAAGGACACCGTCACCACTCTTGTCAGTTCACTGCTGAAGAACCTCAATCTCGATATCAGGCTTCTCTTCCTCAACCTGGATTTGGGAGGTCTGGCGGGCATTCAGTCGGCGCTTGCCAACACGCTTGCGGCAGTCACCGCTCCGGTCGATCAGCTGCTCTACAACGTGCTTCTGGTTCTCGGCGTCAAGATCGGCGAAGCCGATGTGCGGGTCACGGATGTCCGCTGCCAGCAGCCGGCGCTGGTGCAATAATTCAGCACCGCGCATGAAAAAGCCGCCGGAAGGTCTCCCGGCGGCTTTTTTGTTTAAGGCTTCATATCACGCGTTGGCGATTGCCAGACGCTTCTCATCGCGGCCGCTCTTCATGCGCTCGGACAGCAGGAACGCCAGTTCCAGCGCCTGATCGGCATTGAGGCGCGGATCGCAATGGGTGTGGTAACGGTCGGACAGCGAATCCGCCGTCACCGCGCGCGCGCCACCCGTGCATTCCGTCACATCCTTGCCGGTCATCTCGATATGGATGCCGCCCGGATGCGTGCCTTCGGCGCGGTGGATCTGGAAGAAGCTTTCGACTTCCGACAGGATGCGCTCGAAAGGACGTGTCTTGTAGTGGTTGAGCGTGATCGTGTTGCCATGCATCGGATCGCAGGACCAGACGACCTTGCGGCCTTCCTTCTCAACAGCGCGAATGAGCTTCGGCAGGCTGTCCGCCACCTTGTCATGGCCAAAACGGCAAATCAGCGTCAGGCGACCGGCCTCGTTTGCCGGGTTCAGCGCATCGATCAGCTCGATCAGATTGTCGGGCGTCAGCGACGGGCCGCATTTCAGGCCGATCGGGTTCTTGATGCCACGGAAATATTCCACATGCGCATGGTCGAGCTGGCGCGTGCGGTCACCGATCCAGATCATGTGGCCGGACGTCGCGTACCAGTCACCGGAGGTGGAATCGATGCGGGTCAGCGCCTCTTCGTAGCCAAGCAGCAGAGCCTCATGGCTGGTGAAGAAATCGGTTTCGCGCAGGCTCGGATTATTGTCCGCGCTGATGCCGATCGCCTTCATGAAGTCCATGGTTTCGGAAATCCGGTCGGCCAGCTTGCGGTAGCGATCCGCCTGCGGGCTGTCCTTGATGAAGCCGAGCATCCACTGGTGAACGTTTTCAAGGTTGGCGTAACCACCCATCGCAAAAGCGCGCAGCAGGTTCAGCGTCGCGGCCGACTGGCGATAAGCGTCGAGCTGGCGCTCCGGGCTCGGTATGCGCGAACCTTCGTTGAATTCGATACCGTTGATGATGTCGCCGCGGTAAGACGGCAGCGTCACGCCATCGAGCACTTCCACGTTGGAAGAGCGCGGCTTGGCGAACTGACCGGCAATGCGGCCGACCTTCACGACGGGCAGCTGCGCGCCATAGGTGAGCACAACGGCCATCTGCAGGAACGCGCGGAAGAAGTCGCGGATATTATCCGCGCCATGTTCGGCGAAGCTTTCGGCGCAATCGCCGCCCTGCAGCAGGAAGGCGTTGCCTTCCGCCACATTGGCGAGCTGCTTCTTCAGGCGGCGTGCCTCACCGGCAAAGACCAGGGGCGGATAAGTCGCAAGCGTGGCTTCCGTTGCCGCAAGCGCTGCCGCATCCGGGTATTCGGGAACCTGCTGGATCGGTTTCTGCCGCCAGCTGCCGGGGGTCCAATTCTGTGCCATGTTCTCACCCTTTTCTCGCCCGCGCGACGTCGCGCGGCCGCCTCGAAAAATTGAGCGGCTTATAGCTCCAAGCATCGGCTTTGCATAGCCAATCCCTGAGCCATCCGGCTCATTCTGCCCGTTTTGAGCGCTCCAGACGCACAAAAGTCAATTCAAACGATTTAACAACCCCGCCGCCATTCGAAAACTTCGCTTTCAAAGGGCGGCAGGCTGATGTGGGCGGCGATTATATCACGCCCGTACCGGCGTTACACACGCTCGCCATTCACGACGCGATAGCTCGGCGAATACATCGTCACCAGCTCTTCGGCAGCTGTGGGATGAACCGCCATGGTGCGGTCGAAATCATCCTTGGTGCAGCCGGCTTTCAGCGTGATGCCGAGAAGCTGCGCCATCTCGCCCGCCTCATGGCCGAGAATATGCACGCCCAGGACCTTGCGGTCGGCGGCATTGACGATCAGCTTCATGATCGTCTTTTCCTGACGGCCGGAAAGCGTCGCCTTCATCGGCCGGAACTGGGCGCGATAGACTTCCAGTTCCGGATATTTCTTGCCGGCCTCCTCTTCCGAAAGACCGACAGTGCCGATTTCAGGCTGCGAGAACACCGCCGTTGCGATCAGTTCGTGATCCGGCTTGGTCGGGTTGTTCTTGTATTCGGTTTCGATGAAGCACATGGCCTCATGGATCGCCACCGGCGTCAGCTGTACCCGATCGGTGACGTCGCCCAGCGCGAAGATGTTCGGCACATTCGTGCGCGAATAATCGTCGACGACGATCGCACCGCGCGCATCCACCTTCACACCGGCATTTTCCAGACCCAGACCCTTGGTGTTCGGATCGCGGCCCAGCGCCAGCATGACCAGGCCGACATGCAGCGAGGCGCCCTGCTTGGTGCGGGCCACGAAGCCACCGGTACCATCCTTGCTGACTTCCTCGATGATATCTTCGAGAATGATGCGGATGCCCTTGGCCTCCATCGCTTCATGCAGGCCTTTGCGCATGTCCTGATCGAACCGCGAGAGGATTTCCTTGCCGCGATAGATCAGGGTCGTTTCGACACCGAGCCCATGGAAGATATTGGCGAATTCCACAGCGATATAACCGCCGCCAGCGATCAGGATCGATTTCGGCAGTTCTTCCAGGTCGAAAGCCTCGTTGGACGAGATCGTTAGCTCATGACCGGGCAGCGCCTTGTGCTCGTTCGGCGTGCCGCCAACGGCAATCACGATACGCTCGGCCGTGAAGGTCTTGCCGGTTTTCGTCAGCTTCACGGTATGGGCGTCGATCAGTTCCGCCCGGCTGTCGAAAATATCGGCCTTGGCGTTTTCCAGACCCTTGCGGTAGAGCCCTTCGAGCCGGGTGATTTCCTTGTCCTTGGCGGCGATCAGCTTCTTCCAGTCGAAGCTGCGCTCGCCGACGCTCCAGCCGAATCCTTCCGAATCCTCGAAATGCTCAGGGAATTGCGAGGCATAAACGAACAGCTTCTTCGGCACGCAACCGCGGATGACGCAGGTTCCGCCATAACGATATTCCTCGGCGATTGCCACGCGCTTGCCGAGCGAGGCGGCCACGCGGCCGCTGCGCACGCCGCCGGAACCGCCACCGATGACGAAAAGATCGTAGTCATAAGCTGTCATAGTCAAAACCCCTGATCAAAACCGCCGTCCAGCCTCAAGACGGGCGGCGGTGCATTCACGCCACATATAGGTGCTGCGACGCACAAATGAAAAGCCCGGTCTTGCGGCCGGGCTTTGAATATTTCTGAATTGTCCGTTCACCCAATCAGGGCTTGGGAGCAGCCGGAGCGCCACCTGTGGCGTTCTGATCGGCCGGAAGCGGCTTCAGGTCCGCGCCAGCAACCTTCTGCAGTTCCGACATGCTGGAAGCGTTGAGGTCGCGGTTGATGCCGGCGGCCCAGATGTCGGCAGCCTTCATCAGTTCGCGCGTGGCGATCGGGCCGTCCTTCAGGAGCTTCTTGCCGGCTTCGCTGCTGTAGAAGGTGGAAATGGCGTTCAGCTCTTCGACGGTGAAAGCGCGCGCATAGGTGAGCGCTGCTTCGCGCTCCAGATCGGCGCGGCGCGGCGCAAGCTCGAGAGCCTTCGCGTCAACAGTCTCGGTGATCGCGTCCTGAACGTTCGGCGAAGCCTGAATGAGTTCGGCCTTCAGACGCTCCGCCAGACCCGGCAGAATGTCGTCGAAACGGTCGGTAACGCCAAGAGAGGTGATCGCCTGCCGTGCGGCAGCGATATGCGCTTCCGAAATTTCCTGAGCGCGTGCGGCAGTACCGAACACGATGCCGGAAATGAGGATCGAAGCAGCGGCAGCTTTGCCCAGTCCCGCTAGTTTGACCATGAAAATCTCGCTCCTGTTATACTGCCTGCATCACGCGGGCGCCTTCAGGACCCGCGATAATGGCAAGCGATGCCAAATTTATGAAAAGTCCGTGCTCGACGACACCGGGAAACGTGTTCAGCTCGCGTGCTAGCGCTTCTGCATCAGGAATACGGCCAAAAGATGCGTCGAGGATAAGGTGCCCGCCATCCGTCATGAAGGCGCCGTCGCCCGACGAACGCATCGTCAGCGTGCCGGAAAGCCCGGAACGCGACGCCAGTTTTTCGATGGCGATACGCGTCGCCACCTGGCCGAACGGGTTGATTTCGATGGGCAGCGGAAAGGCGCCCAGCGTCTCCACCACCTTGCTCTGGTCGGCGATCACGATCATGCGGGCGGATGCCGCCGCAACGATCTTTTCGCGCAGAAGCGCGCCGCCGCCGCCCTTGACGAGACGCAGCGCATGATCGACCTCATCCGCGCCGTCAATGGTCAGATCCAGTTCCGGCAATTCATCCAGCGATTTCAGCGGCACGCCAAGCTCGACGCAGAGACGCGCGGTGCGCTCGGATGTCGGCACGCCCTCGACTTTCAGACCGGCGGCGACCTTTTCGGCCAGAAGCCTGACGAATTCCTCGGCCGTCGAACCCGTGCCGATACCAAGCCGCATCCCATCCTGTACATGGGACAATGCGGCCTCGGCGGCCTTGATCTTCATCTGGCGGGCATCCATGTGCCTGAAACTCCGGTAGCTTTGTCGTCGCCGTGCTGTTTACACGGGTCGAAAGCCAAACGAAAGCCTTTTTCAAGCCAACGAACAGAACGTTGTGACGCGGTTGCAAAGACAGGCCCGTTTGCCTAGGCTTGGCGGGAATGAAAGCACCGATACATCAGTTACACGCATTCCCGAGAGGCCAGTTCCCGTGACATCCCGCCCGCTCTCCCCGCTCGCCATTTTCGATCTCGACGGCACGCTGGTCGATACCGCTGCCGACCTGGTCTCGAGCCTCAACCACACCATTGCCGCAGCCGGGCTTGCTCCCGTCACCTATGACGACCTGACTCACCTCGTCGGCCAGGGCGCGCGGGTCATGATCAAGCGGGCCTTCGCGCTTCGCGAGACGGAACTGCCGGAAGCCGAAATCGAGCCGCTCTATGAGCGCTTCATCACCCATTACCGCGCCGAAATGCCCGGCGAAAGCCGCCCTTATCCCGGCATCATCAACGCGTTGGATGCGCTCTCGGAAGCCGGCATCACGCTTGCCGTCTGCACCAACAAGACTGAAATCCTCGCTCTGCCGCTGCTCGAAGAACTCGGTCTGACACGCTATTTTGCCGCCATTACCTGTGGCGACACCTTCTCCTTCCGCAAGCCGGACGCCCGCCATATTCTCGGCACCATCGAAAAAGCCGGCGGCGACGTCCAGCGCTCCATCATGGTCGGCGACAGCATCAACGACATTCTCGCGGCAAAGAACGCCGCCGTGCCGTCGATTGGCGTCACGTTCGGTTATTCGGATGTGCCGATGGCTGAACTCGAACCGGATGTCGTGATCGACGATTTCAGTGAATTGACGCCGGCGCTGTTCGAAGAACTGGTTGCGAAGGGTGCAGCCGCCGCCTGAGAGGCTGGACCAGACAAGTAAAGCGCCAGGGAACGGCGATTCCGACGTCAATGAGAGCTGAACAACCTCTCCTCCGTCATGCCGGACTAGATCCGGCATCCAGCTACGGCGCGTCTGCGCCGTGAAAAGACTTCTTTTGCGATCAAGGACTTGATCGCGCTGGACCCCGGATCAAGTCCGGGGTGACGGAGTACGGTGTTGCCGTTGACGCCAAATGTAGCAGGCGGACTCCAGCACCAAACAAATTGGGCAGGCCTTTCCTTCAAACAAAAAAGCGCCGTCTCCGGCGCTTTTTTCTTGATGCTATCCTGATCAGATCGACGCGGCCCGCGCCTTCGTCGTCACGGCGAACGCCTTCTGCACATAGCTGTCGCGGTCATACACATCGTCGAAGAACTGCACCTTGCCGTCCTTGTCCGGCCAGGCGGTGAAATAGGCCACGTAGACCGGAACCTTCTCCGGCACCTGCACGGCGCGGTTCTTGCCGGAGGCGATCTGCTCGCCGACCTTGTCGACGCTGGTGCCAAGAACGGCGGCAGCCATGCGGCGCGGATCGACCAGACGGATACAGCCATGGCTCAGCGCCCGCATGTCGCGGTTGAAGAAGCTCTTGGCCGGTGTGTCGTGCATGTAGATGGCATGCGCATTGGGGAACAGGATTTTCAGGTCGCCCAGCGCATTGTCGCTGCTCGGTGGCTGGCGCACGGAAACGGCGTTGGTGGAGCCATACCAGTTGACGCTGGTGGAGGAGACCGCGCGGCCGCCCACCTGAACCTCATAACCCAGCCGGTCGAGATAGGACGGATCGCGGCGCAGCTTCGGCAGCATCTCGTTGACGATGATCGACTGCGGCACGCCCCAATAGGGGTTGAACTCGACGGTCTGGATTTCGTCCTGGAAGAAATAGGTCTGGTTGGCCTTGGAGCCGACGACGACCTTCATGCCGAACTGTTCCACGCCATCATTGTGGTAATAGGCCATGAAAGCGGGCTGGTTGATGAAGACATAACGCTGACCGAGATCGGCCGGCAGCCAGCGGACCTGTTCCATGGCCACCTGCACCTTGACGATCTTCGCGTCATTGCTTTCGCCGACCATGGCGCGCACGGTGGCGCGACCGATCACGCCATCGGGTTTCAGGCCGTTTTCGCTCTGGAACGCCTTCACCAGATCGACGAGATCGGGCGTATAATCCGGCGTCTGCTGGTAAGCGGAAATGATCGCCGCATGTTCGGCCTTGAAGGCGGGCGAAGCGCGATGCTCGATGGCCTTGACGACATTGGCCATATCCGCACTGCTGTTGCCGGGCTTCAGCACCAGATCGGCGGGAACGCGGACGACATGCGCCGCATCGCCCTCACCACGCAGGCGGGCAAGCTCCGCCTTCAGCGCCAGATATTCGGCGCCCGACGGTTCGCGGCTACGTAGATAGGCGGCAACATCGGGGCTCAGGCCCGCAAGCTTCAGCACCGGTGCGAGGTTCACCGTCTTGCGCTTGAAATCATGATAGCCGGAAAGCCGGTTCGGATCGACACGGCCACGGGCCGTATCCTGCACATAGGCGAGAACCTTGGCGGAAAGCGCCAGCTCGAACTGCATCTGCGCCCGCTGATAGGCATCGGACACGGGCGCCGAGGCCGTCTCTACCGGCGTACCGGTCGCAGCCGAACCGGAAGCGTTGCTGATGCTGGCCGTCACATCCTTTGCCGGTGGCGAAATGCTGTAATCGGCCGGATCGAGGCCGCTTTCACCGACCGTCTCCAGAAAGGCGATGACAGCATTGGCGCGCGCGGTCAGCTCGCCTTGCGAAACCCAGAGCGTCTTGCCGCCGGCGCCGTAATAGGCTTCCAGCGCCTTGGCGATCTCGGGGGTGGCGCTGAACTTCAGATTGGCAAGGCCTTCACCGAAATTCGCCGTGTTCACCGCACGGGCCGTATCCGCCTTGTAGTCGTAATAGCGCGGGCCGGAAACACGCGGCAGCGGCTCGGGATCGGAAGCATCGGCACTTTGGCCGGCACTCGATCCGGGGGGCGAGGTAACGATGCCGGCCGGCGGCAACTCACCGCGATCGCGCGCGATCTTGCCAGGGCCGCCGCGCAGGAGGTCCATCAGCGTTACCGCACCGGCGCTGCCGGGAAGAGCGGTGGAAACGGAAAGACCGAGAGCCAGCACCAGTGCTGCCGATGTTTTTCCAGATGTGACTTGCAATTTGATCCTCGTAGCACCCAGCACCGCCAGCGAAAGGGCGGGCATCAGTTTCATGCCTGTCTAGCCGATCGACGGCCCGTTGAAAAGAAAACGCGAAAAAGCCCACAACCGTGCCGAAATGAACCTTATGATACAGCCAAAGCCGTAAAAACGTAATTTCCAGAATTGGCGAGAATGGTTAAATTTCCATTTATTTCATTTACTTTGCCCTGCCCCGCCCGACCTTCCCAGCCCCCCGGAAAGCCCGGTTTTCCAGCCATTTCGCGTCGTAGTAAAAATGACACGCCGGCACCTTTTTCACCCCGCGCCGCGCCAGACGGCGAAATCGCTTTTGCGCGGCGGGAAATATCTGCCTCCGCTGCATTGCAGCGCTTTCATTGCCGGCGCGATGATTCTATATATCGGCCGCGCAAGGCGGGCGAAGGCGCCGTTTTGGCGGAGGAAAACGAGTAAAAAGGCAAGATTGATGACAGCCACACGGACGGAAACCGATACATTTGGACCCATTGAAGTTCAGGCCGATCGCTACTGGGGCGCGCAGGCGCAGCGCTCGCTCGGCAACTTCAAGATCGGCTGGGAAAAGCAGCCCGCCTCTGTCGTTCGCGCGCTCGGCATCGTCAAGCAGGCCGCAGCCCGCGCCAACATGGCGCTGGCTGGTCTCGACCCCAAGGTCGGCGACGCCATCATCGCCGCCGCGCAGGAAGTCATCGATGGCAAGCTGACGGAGCATTTCCCGCTCGTCGTCTGGCAGACCGGCTCCGGCACCCAGTCCAACATGAATGCCAATGAGGTGATTTCCAACCGCGCAATCGAGATGCTCGGCGGCGAGATGGGCACCAAGAAGCCCGTCCACCCCAATGACCACGTCAATATGAGCCAGTCCTCGAACGACACCTATCCCACCGCGATGCACATCGCCTGCGTGGAAGAGATCGTTCATCACCTGCTGCCCGCCCTCAAGCACCTGCACAAGGCGCTGGAAGCCAAGGTCAAGCAGTTCGAAAAGATCATCAAGATCGGCCGCACCCACACCCAGGACGCCACACCGCTGACGCTAGGCCAGGAATTCTCCGGCTACGCCGCGCAGGTCGCATCTGCCATCGCCAATATCGAAACCACCCTGCCCGCGCTCTCCAAGCTCGCCCAGGGCGGCACCGCCGTCGGCACGGGCCTCAACGCTCCCATCGGCTTCGCCGAAAAGGTCGCCGAGGAAATCTCCAAGATCACCGGCCTGCCCTTCGTGACCGCGCCGAACAAGTTCGAGGCGCTCGCCTCGCACGATTCCATGGTCTTCTCGCATGGCGCGATCAATGCGGCCGCTGCTGCGCTGTTCAAGATCGCCAACGACATCCGCTTCCTCGGCTCCGGCCCGCGCGCCGGCCTCGGCGAATTGTCGCTGCCGGAAAACGAGCCTGGCTCGTCGATCATGCCGGGCAAGGTCAACCCCACCCAGTCGGAAGCGCTGACGCAGGTGTGCGCCCACATCTTCGGCAACAATGCAGCACTGTCCTTCGCCGGTTCGCAGGGCCACTTCGAGCTCAATGTCTATAACCCGATGATGGCCTACAACTTCCTGCAGTCGGTCCAGCTTCTGGGCGATGCCGCCGTCTCCTTCACCGACAATTGCGTCGTCGGCATCGAGGCCCGCGAAGACAACATCAAAAAGGGCGTCGAGAACTCGCTGATGCTGGTGACGGCGCTGAACAGCAAGCTCGGCTACGACATCTGCGCCAAGATCGCCAAGACCGCGCACAAGAACGGCACGACCCTGCGCGAAGAAACCGTCGGCGGCGGATACCTCACCAATGAGGAATTCGACCAGTATGTGCGCCCGGAAAACATGATCGGCCCGAAGTGAGCCAACCATATTCAACGGACATGGAAACGGGCCTTCGGGCCCGTTTTTGTTTGTTCGATTGACGCGGCGCGGGGAAGCCGTGACATGGGTGGCCCGGGCCGGAATATCGGGCTGCCCCCATATTGACCTGTTGGTTTTTTATATCGTCCTCATAAACTGCTCTTCCGGGATAATGCCGGAGCCAAATGCCCGATTGAGGATGACATCATGATCTGCCGCCGCAGCCTGCTTCTTGCCGGCGCATTCCTCGCCACGGCGATGAAAGTCCCAAATCTGCTTGCTGAGGACAATCGGCCTCGTATCGCCCTTTGGCCCGACCTGCCGCCCGGTGGCGACGGTCCGGATGGTCCCGCGGATATCAGCGAAAAAGGCGCCGTCACCAATATCGCCATACCGAGCCTTGAGGTATTTGCCCCTGACAGGCCCAATGGGTCTGCAATGATCATAGCCGGTGGTGGCGGATATAAGCGCATCGAGGAAGGCAAGGAGTCCTATCCCGCCGCGCGCTGGCTCGCGGCCAGGGGCATTTATGCTTTTGTCCTCAGCTACCGCCTGCCGATCGAAGGATGGGCGGCCGGACCGCTGGCACCGCTTCAGGATGTGCAGCGCGCATTTCGTCTGGTACGTGCACGCGCCCCGGAATGGCAGATCGATCCGCACAGGATCGGCGCGCTTGGTTTTTCTGCAGGCGGGCACCTGATGGGGCTTGCCGCCGCCCGCTCGGCCTTCACATCTTACGAAGGCGTAGATGAGATCGACAGGCAATCAGCCCGGCCGGATGTTGCGGCTCTGATCTATCCGGTCATCACGCTTGCAGCACCCTATGACCGCACATCAACCCGCAGATCGCTTGTCGGCAGACACCCGGCAGACGAGGCAACGCGGGAATGGTCGGTGGAAAGCCATGTGAGCAAAGACTGCCCTCCGGTCTTCCTCACACAGGCGGATGACGACCGGATTTCCAATCCCGCCAACAGCCGTATCATGCGGGAGGCCTGTGAAAAGGCTGGCGTGGATGTCGAGTTTCATCCGGTCGCATCCGGCGGCCACGGCTTCGGCATGGGCAAGGCCGGCACCCCAACAGAGGCATGGCCAAACTGGTATGAGGCGTGGTTGCGGAAGCAGAACTTTCTGGCATGAGGCCTCCCGGCAATCCATCGCACCGCGCGTCTTGAGACCTGTTGCCACCCCAATAAAAAAGGGCCGCAAAAGCGGCCCTCTCCGTAATCATTCAAACCGTCAAACCAGCCGGCTCTGCTCCACTGCCGCTTCGATGAAGCTCGCAAACAGCGGATGCGGATCGAGCGGACGGCTCTTCAGTTCCGGGTGGTACTGAACGCCGATGAACCACGGGTGATCGGGATATTCCACCGTTTCCGGCAGGACACCATCCGGAGACATGCCCGAGAAGACGAGGCCGCATTCTTCCAGCCGATCCTTGTAGTCCACATTCACCTCGTAGCGGTGGCGGTGGCGCTCGGAAATATCCGTCGTGCCGTAGATATCGGCGATCTTGGTGTCTTTCTTCAGCGCCGCCTTGTAGGCGCCGAGACGCATCGTGCCGCCGAGATCGCCCTTGGAGGAACGCTTCTCCAGCTCGTTGCCCTTCACCCATTCGGTCATCAGGCCAACGACCGGCTCGGACGTCGGGCCGAATTCGGTGGAGGAGGCATTTTCGATGCCGGCAAGGTGACGGGCCGCTTCCACGACCGCCATCTGCATGCCGAAGCAGATGCCGAAATAGGGCACGTTGCGCTCACGAGCGAACTGCGCCGCCATGATCTTGCCTTCCGAACCGCGCTCACCGAAGCCGCCGGGCACCAGAATGCCGTTGACCTTTTCGAGATAGGGCGTCGGGTCTTCCTTTTCGAAGACCTCGGACTCGATCCACTCCAGCTTGACCTTGACGCGATTGGCAAAGCCGCCGTGATGCAGCGCCTCGATCAGCGACTTATAGGCATCCTTGAGGCCGGTATATTTGCCGACGATAGCAATCGTCACTTCGCCTTCCGGCGTGCGGATGCGGTTGCAGACCTCTTCCCAGGGCTCCAGACGCGGCTTGGGCGCCGGCTCGATGCCGAAAGCGGCCAGCACTTCCGAATCGAGACCTTCCTTGTGGTAGGCTATCGGAACGTCATAGATATTCGCCACATCCAGCGCCTGGATGACGGCGGAAGGACGCACGTTGCAGAACAGCGAAAGCTTGCGGCGTTCGGCTTCCGGAATTTCCCGGTCAGCACGCACCAGCAGAATGTCGGGGTGAATGCCGAGCGCCTGCAGTTCTTTCACGGAATGCTGGGTCGGCTTGGTCTTCAATTCGCCAGCTGCCGGAATATAGGGCATCAGCGTCAGGTGAAGATAGATCGCCGTGCCGCGCGGCAGGTCGTTGCCGAGCTGACGGATCGCTTCCATGAACGGCATCGCCTCGATGTCACCCACCGTGCCGCCAATCTCGCAGATGACGAAGTCGTAGTCGTCATTGCCTTCAATCACGAAATCCTTGATCTCGTTGGTGACATGCGGAATGACCTGAACCGTTGCGCCGAGATAATCGCCGCGCCGTTCCTTGTCGATGATGTTCTTGTAGATGCGACCGGTGGTGATGTTGTCGGTCTTGGTGGCCGAACGCCCGGTAAAGCGTTCATAGTGGCCAAGGTCGAGGTCCGTCTCGGCACCGTCATCCGTCACGAACACTTCGCCGTGCTGTGTCGGGCTCATGGTCCCGGGATCGACGTTCAGATAGGGGTCGAGTTTACGAAGCCGCACCCGATAACCACGGGATTGCAACAAAGCTCCGAGTGCTGCCGCGGCGATGCCCTTGCCTAGAGAGGAGACCACGCCGCCTGTGATGAATACATATCGCGCCATGGGATTCACCGGATACCTTTTTACCTCTGATTCCGCCAGCCCAAATTTCATGCTTTCGAAAATTCGCTGTTGACGAATTTGCGATGGGTCAGGCCGGAATGCGAACAAAAGAAAACCGGCAGGCTTTTGGCCTGCCGGAGCGTTAAATCAAAACCGGGCTTATTGACCGGTCGGAACTGCGTTCGGATCGGCGGGCTGCGCCGGGGCCGGAGCGGCCGTGCCGGAAGCGGCCGGAGCCGGGGTCGTCTGAGCCGGTGCGGCTGCACCATTGGTCGGAACGCCATTTTCAGCCGGAGCGGGCGTCGACGGCGTCGTCGCCGGGCCGAGCGTATCGAGAATGCCGTTACCCTGGCCCTGCGTGGCCGGAATACGGTTCAGAATGTCGGTCGGGCGCGATTCGTAGCGCGTCAGAAGACCGAGGCCGAGCGAGGTCGCGAAGAACAGCGCGGCAAGGATCGCCGTGGTGCGCGTCAGCGCATTGGCCGTTCCGCGCGCGGACATGAAGCCCGAACCGCCGCCGATACCGAGGCCGCCGCCTTCGGAACGCTGGATCAGGACCACGCCGACAAGCGCCAGCACGATCATGAGGTGAATAACAATCAAAACGGTCTGCATGACAATCCATTCCATGCCCCGCGCGGAGCACTACAAAGAAGGTTTCGCGGCTCTTTACATGAGGCGAAGGCTTATTCCAAGCCCCTTTCCCGCCATCTGTAACAGGAAAACCTGTCTCAGGCCGTCAGTTGCTCGTATGCCGCATAGATGGACAGGAAGTCTGCGGCTTTCAAGCTCGCGCCGCCGATCAGCGCGCCATCCACGTTCTCGACGCCCATCAGTTCCAGTGCATTGGCGGGCTTTACCGAGCCGCCATAGAGGATGCGCATGGTCTTGCCGGCCTCACCGAAGCGCTTGACGAGTTCGTCGCGCATGAAGGCGTGGGCCTCGCGCACATCCTCCACGGTGGGTGTCAGACCCGTGCCGATTGCCCAGACAGGCTCATAGGCGATGACGGTGTTTTCAGCCGTCGCTTCATCCGGCAGGGAGCCGGCAAGCTGCCGCTTGAGGATATCGAGCGTCTGGCCAGCCTTGCGCTCATCCGCGGTCTCGCCAATGCAGACGATGGCGATGAGATCGGCCTGATGGGCGGCCACGGCTTTGGCGCGCACCAGATGATCCGTCTCTGCATGGTCGGTGCGGCGCTCGGAATGGCCGACGATGACATGGGTGCCGAAGCAGTCGGCGATCATCTCGGCGGAAATATCGCCGGTATGCGCGCCGGAGGCGTTCTGGTGGCAATCCTGCGCGCCGATCATCAGCGGGCTGTCATCGCACAGCGCCGTTGCCACGTAGAGCAATGTCGAGGGCGGGCAGATCAGCGCATCCACCTTTTCAGACAGTGCGCCCTTGACGCCCTCTGCCATGGCCTTGATCTGATCGAGCGAGGCACGGGTGCCGTTCATCTTCCAGTTTCCGGCAACAAGCGGTCGAACATTCGGCGTCATGCGTATCCCATTCCCTTTGTCTTGAGGCCGCCTGTGGCGGCGCCCCTTCCCTCAGCCGTATCACGGCCCATAATCGCGACAGAAACACTGCCGGAAATCCCGGGATATTCCTTTAAACGGCCCCGGCAATAAATGGTACAAAAAAGCGGCTCGAAGGTTCGAAACAACGGCCAATTTCTGAAAATTCGCCGCCGCTGACCCGAAACAGCGGCCTCAGCGGCTCAAAATCCAGTTCAAAACCACCCGCCAGTCGGTCATGCGCACCGGTGTGCCGTGGCTGCCACTCTCATACCGCGTGAACCGCGCCGGCTCGCCGGCCTTCAGCAAGGAACGGAAGATCGTCGCCTGCTGATCGGCCGAATAGACCTTGTCGGCGCTGCCATGGGTGAACCAGACCGGCTTCTTCGCCCTGGCAAAGGCACTTTTCGGAAAATCCGGATCGACCGCACCGCCGAGGATCGCCATGCCCTTGAGATTGGCGACGGCAGCCGTGTCGCGGCTGATGCCGTAGCAGATGAAACTGCCCATCGAGGCACAGGCCAAAATGACAGGCTTGCCGCCCGATTTTTTGGCCGCATCGGCAATCAGCGCCGCAACATCGGCAACGCCGTTTTCATCGAAGGAGCGCACGCTCGGCACATAATAGGTGCCGCCATTGGCCACAGCGAGGTTTTTCAGCCGGTTGAAATTGCCGCCGAACGTATAGTCGTTCATGCCGAGCCGCCGGTCGCCGCCGCGCCCGTGAATGAATATGACGGTGAAGGCCTGCCCGCTCGCCGGCCCGACGCGGCCGACCTCAAGCGCCCTGCCCTCAACGGAAACGGTTTCCAGCGCCTGCGCCTTCTTCGGCGTCATATCGACATATTGCCGTTTCACCCGCCGCTCGGGCACCTCGTCGCGGCCGTTGATATCGCGCATCTCCTGATATTCGATGACGTCGGACGCGCCGCCATCGCCGGTGGAAAGCACCGTCTGGGCGGAAAACAGCTCATCCTTGAACGGCCGCAGCGGCCCGTCAGAGGCGAAGGCTGCAACCGGCATGGCCGCAACAGTCAGGCTGAAAAGAGTACAAAACGTGAAATGAGCTGTGGACATGCCTTGGCTAACCGTTCATTCGTGGCTGCGAGACTTGCCATTGCAACCTCGCCAGCGCAATCCTCCTGTTGCGAAACCCTGACACAATCGTGGCATAGGATGCGCCGCGTTTGCCAGACGGACCCACTTCAAATCGGACGGGAACCGCGTTTGGCGTTATGATTGACGCTATTGGCATAATGATTCGCATGGCGAAATTCTGACACACGCTTTTGAACTTTGGACATGATGGACGACAGCAACGATCTCTTCTCCGGTCTTCCGGCAGCACGAAACAGCGATACGGAAACGAACGAGGACACCGCAAAGACGCCGGTGACCGCGGCCGCCAACGCGAATGTGCAGCCGAAACCCGCAGCCGTTGCGGCCGTGACGCCGCCCGCCCCCGTATCACCATCCGGTGACGACTACGGCGCGTCCTCGATCCGCGTGCTAGAAGGGCTGGAGCCGGTGCGCATGCGCCCCGGCATGTATATTGGCGGCACCGATGAGAAGGCGCTGCACCATCTCTTCGCCGAAGTCATCGACAACTCTATGGACGAGGCCGTCGCCGGCCACGCCAATTTCATCGAGGTTCACCTCGACGCCGAAGGTTTCCTGACGGTCACCGACAATGGCCGCGGCATTCCGGTGGAAAACCACCCCCAGGTTCCCGGCAAGTCAACGCTCGAAGTCATCATGACCAAGCTGCACGCCGGCGGCAAATTCGACGGCAAGGCCTATGAGACATCGGGCGGCCTGCACGGCGTCGGCGTTTCCGTGGTCAATGCGCTTTCCGATCTTCTCGAAGTGGAAGTGGCCCGTAACCGCAAGCTTTACCGCCAGCGTTTCTCGCGCGGCCTGCCGATCGGTCCGCTGGAAGAGCTGGGCGACGTGCACAATCGCCGCGGCACCCGCGTTCGTTTCCATCCCGATCCGCAAATCTTTGGCGATCACGCGAAATTCGAACCGGCCCGCATCTTCCGCATGGCCCGCTCCAAAGCCTATCTCTTCGGCGGCGTCGAAATCCGCTGGAGCTGCGATCCCGGCATGGTGCCGGGCCGGCGGCGAAATCCCCGAAAAGGCCGTGTTCCATTTCCCAGGCGGCCTGAAGGATTATCTTGCCGCCACGCTCGGCAAGGAATTCACCGTCACCCGCGAGATTTTCTCCGGCCGCACGGAAAAGACCGGCGGCCACGGCGCGCTGGAATGGGCCGTCACCTGGTATGGCGGCGATACGCAGATCCATTCCTATTGCAACACCATTCCGACGCCCGAAGGCGGCACGCATGAGGCCGGCCTGCGCATCGCGCTCACCAAGGGCCTGAAGAATTATGCGGACCTAACGCAGAACAAGCGCGCCAAGGACATCACCACGGATGACGTGATGATCTCGGCCGCCGGCATGCTTTCCGTCTTCATCCGCGAGCCGGAATTCGTCGGCCAGACCAAGGACAAGCTCGCCACCGTCGAGGCTCAGCGCACCGTCGAAAACGCGCTGCGCGATCCCTTCGACCATTATCTCGCCGGCAATCCGGGCGAAGCGGCGAAGCTGCTCGACTGGGTGATCGAGCGGGCCGAAGAGCGCCTGCGCCGCCGCAAGGAAAAGGAAGTCAACCGCAAGACCGCCGTGCGCAAGCTGCGCCTGCCCGGCAAGCTGGCGGATTGCGCCCAGAACACCGCAGAAGGCGCTGAGCTTTTCATCGTCGAGGGCGACTCGGCCGGCGGCTCGGCCAAGCAGGCGCGCAACCGCGCCAACCAGGCCATCCTGCCGCTGCGCGGCAAAATCCTCAACGTCGGCAGCGCCAGCCGCGAAAAACTCTCCGCCAACCAGCAGATCGCCGATCTCATCCAGGCGCTCGGCTGCGGCACCCGCACCAAGTACCGCGAAGAAGATTTGCGCTATGAGCGCATCATCATCATGACCGATGCCGACGTCGACGGTGCCCATATCGCCTCGCTGCTCATCACCTTCTTCTATCAGGAAATGCCGGAACTCATTCGCGGCAATCACCTCTATCTGGCAGTGCCGCCACTCTACGTCATTCGCCAGGGCGCCAAGAGCGCCTATGCCCGCGACGACGCCCACCGCGCCGAGCTGATGGAAACCGTCTTCAAGGGCAAGAAGGTCGAAATCGGCCGCTTCAAGGGCCTCGGCGAAATGATGGCCCAGCAGCTGAAGGAAACCACCATGGACCCCGAAAAGCGCACCCTGCTGCGCGTCGAGATCGACGACGTGGATTTTGAAGGCACCCGCGAGGCCGTCGACAATCTGATGGGCACCAAGGCCGATGCCCGCTTCCGTTTCATTCAGGAACGGGCGGCGTTTGCGGATAATCTGGATATCTGATCATCCGGATGGGTTTTGGGACGGCTCGCCCAGCTGCCGTCAGATTGCGGAGAAAGTACGGAACGCTCTCTTCCGTCATGCTCGGGCCTGTCCCGAGCATCTGCAACGTCTCGATTTAATTGGACGCGATTAGATCCTTGGGACAAGCCCAAGGATGACGTCGCGTATGAGGGCAGGTTGCGATCCCCTCAATGGGCCTCGTATTAGCTATGTCGATGGGGCGCGGAATATCATGCGGATAGTGCTGACGGGCAGTTCCGGTCGGGTCGGCCGCGCGATTTTCAGCGCCTTTGCCGGCAAGCATGATGTCACCGGTATGGATCGCTCCCCCTTTTCCACCACCCATATCGTCGGCGATTTCGCGAACGAAGCGCTCCTGTGGGCGCCAATAACAGCAGGAAATCCGAATAAGCGTCCGGCTTATGCCGCGACATCCTCACGAACGCCCAGAATGCGATCGATCAGGCCCCATTCCAGAGCTTGCTCCGCCGTCATGAAAAAATCCCGGTCCATGGCCGCTTCGAATTTTTCATAGCTCCGTTTGCAATGTTCGGAATAAAGCCGCGTCATACGATGCTTGGTCTGCCGCATCTCTTCGGCATGGATCAGCATGTCCGACGCCTGCCCCTGAAAACCGCCCAGCGGTTGATGAATGTGGATACTGGCATTGGGAAGGGCGCTCCGCTCGCCCGGTTCACCCGCCATCAGCAGAAACGATCCCATGGAGCGGGCCGTTCCCATGCAGAGCGTATGAACGGGTGCGCGGATGTAATGCATGGTGTCATACATGGCGAGACCGCTGGTCACCACGCCGCCCGGCGAATTGATATAGAGATGGATCGGTTTCTTCGGGTTTTCCGCCTCGAGAAACAGCAATTGCGCGCAGACCAGCGCCGAAACCGCATCGTTCACCTCACCGTTGAGGAAGATGATCCTTTCCCGCAACAGCCGGGAATAGATATCGAAAGACCTTTCTCCCCTAGACGATTGTTCGACTACCATAGGGACGAGTTGCATCGCTTCGCGCATCGGCGAACTCCTGTCGTTGAAATGTCGGGGAACGTTCCGGATCAGGCGGCGAGCTTGATCGGCGAACCGTTGTGGTTTGCGGCGGCCTTTATCATCCGGCCGGTATTGACGGGCAGGTCGTGAATGATGCGCAGGCTGGTGCCGCCATGGGCATTCGCCGCGATCCTGAAGGTGACGGTGCTTTCCAGAAATGGCGGATTATCCTCGCGCAGCCGGTAGCGCACCTCCTCGCCGGGCTTGATATCGACCGCCTCGGGTTCCGCCAAAGCCTCCTTCGGCAGCCAGTTTTCACGAAACGCCGGAATGCTGATGGCGCGCCAGACCTTTTGCGGCGGCTCGTCCAGATCATATTCAAGCTCGATGCCGTTTTTCGGCGCTTCCGGTGTCTGCCTGTTCATTGGTCCATATCCTTCAGCAGGAGTTTGAGAGCCTCAATGCGCTGCGGCCAGTAGGCGCGATATTTGCCAAGCCAGGCCGCAATGCGCGTCAGCCCGTCCGGATCCACTTCATAATTGACGAAACGGCCCTGCCGCTTCTCAACCACCAACCCTGCCCCGCGCAACACCGAAAGATGCTGCGACATGGCCGGCTGGCTGATCTCGATCCCCTCACGCAGGGCGGAAGCGTTCATGGCGCCATCCGCCAGCTTTTCGAAAATGGCGCGTCGCGTCGGATCGGCCAGCGCCCGGAAAATATCGTTCTCTGTCATGACAATACATAAGCACACACTTATGTGATTCACAAGCCCTTTCGGCGCGTAGAAAACGCGCCTTTTTCACGCCGAAGGCACGAGGTGCGGTGAACGCTTTATCCCCTCGCGCGTTTTCATCCCGCCTGATACTCTTCGGGCCGGGAGCGATCAAAACAAGTGACTGCATTTACGGTCTTCATCGTCATTCTTCTTATGGTCATCGGGCCGAGCCTGTTTGTCGTCATCGGCAAGCAGCGGGAAAAGGCCATTCCCAAGCGCCCCTCCACCGCCCTGCCCCTTGCGGAAGACGCGACGACGCTGGACCGGCACTGGCAATCGATAAGAAACGGCTGGAACGAGAAGAATGCGCTCTGCCTGCTGCATTCCAACCTCGATGCCTTTGCGGTGCGCGTGGCGGCGGCGCGTGCCGCCGGGCGCAGCCTCGATCTCATGTATTACATGTGGAATGCCGATCTGACCGGACGGCTGATGATGCGTGAAGTCATCGCCGCCGCCGATCGCGGCGTGCGCGTGCGCCTGCTGCTCGACGATCTCGGCGTCTCCATCTCCGACCGCATCTTCCACGCCATCGACAGCCATCCGAATATCGAGTTGCGACTGTTCAACCCCACCCGGGCGCGGGAAAACATCCTGCATCGCAGCATCGAGCTGGTGCTGCGCTTCCGAAGCGTCAACCGGCGCATGCACAACAAGGCCTGGATTGCCGACGGGCGGGCCGTGATCGTCGGCGGGCGCAACATTGGCGACGCCTATTTCGACGCCGCCGAGCGCGCGAATTTCCACGATTTCGATATTCTCGGTTTCGGCGACATCGTCGCCGACGCCACCGAAATCTTCGACGATTACTGGAACAGCGCAGTTTCCGTGCCCGTGCGGTCGCTGCTGGCAAGACGGCCAAACAAACTCGCCAGATTGCGCCGCGAACTGGATGCCCTGCCGAAAAGCGAGGCCGCCAAACCCTATCTGGAGCGGATCGAAAGCCAATATGACCGCGACCATTTCCTGATGTCGGACCGCCTGCACTGGGTCGAGGCGGCGGATATCCTTGCCGATCCGCCCGAGAAAGCGGCGGGCAAACGCCGCAAGGGTCATAACTTCCTGATGGAAAGCCTGCTGCCGCTGATGCAGGCGGCAAGCGACAGCCTGCACATCACATCGCCCTATTTCATTCCCGGAAAACAGGGCGTGGGGATATTTCTACAGCTCGCAGAAAACGGCGTGTCGGTCGCCATCCTCACCAATTCGCTGGCCGCGACAGATGTGGCCGCCGTCCATGCCGGTTATGCCCGCTACCGAAAACCGCTTCTCTCGGGCGGGGTGCGCCTGCACGAGCTGCGCGCGCAGGCCGATCAGTCCAACTTCACCCTGCGCGGCTCGGGACAGGCGAGCCTGCACACCAAGGCTTTCACCCGCGATGGCAGGACCGGCTATATCGGCTCGCTCAATTTCGATCCACGCTCCGCCTCACTGAATACGGAAATGGGCGTCGTCTTCAACTCGGCGCCGTTGGTTGCCTGTATGGACGAGATATTTGCCGGCGAAATCCGCCGCAGTATGAGCTTCGAGCTGGAAATCGACAAAGGCAGGCACATTGTCTGGATGACGGAAGAACAGGGGCGCACGAAAACCTACCGGCGCGAACCCGACGCCGCCATCAGCCGCCGCATCGTCGCCGGCATCATGCGCTTCCTGCCGTTTGAATCGCAGCTTTAACGGGGAAAGCTAAGCTCAGGCCGCCGGCCTTACCCCCGCTTTCGCCAGCTGTATCTGCACCAGCGTATCGAGGTTCTGGTTGACCCGGCAATAAAACTCCTCGTCGATGAAGGGGCGCAGCATGAAATCATTGCCGCCCGCCTTCAGGAACCGCGCCGAAAGCAGCCGGTTGGTGGAGGAGGACACCCCGATGATGCGCAGCTCATGCGACCCGCGCACGGTGCGGATGCGCCGCGTCAGTTCGAAACCATCAATATCGGGCATGTTGTAATCGGTCACCACGAGGCCGATATCGGGGTTGGCCTTCAGGATATCGAGTGCCTTCGCACCGCTATCCGCCAGGCTGACGCGGAAATTATAACGCTTGAGGCGGCTCGAAAGCAGCGCCCGCGCCGTCGGGCTGTCATCGACGATCAGCACATGGTGGCGATGATTGGTGAGGAAGCGACAGACGGATTCCGTCAGCATATCCACGGCGAAAATATTGTCCTTAAGGATATAATCAACCACATCCTTGGCGATCAGCGTTTCGCGCGTCCCCTCGTGAAAGGTGCTGGTGAAAACGATGGTCGGGATCGAAAGATCGATCAGATATTCCAGCGCCTCGCCCTTTTCCGCCCCCGGCAGGTTGATGTTGGAAATGGCCAGCGTCACCGGTTCGGGAGAATGTTCGTAACAGGCCTGCAATTCCTCGAAATTGCGGCACACTTCCACGGTAACGCCCAGCAGCTCCTTCAGGCGCATGCTCACCATCTGGGTGAATACATTGGTATCTTCCGCCAGCAAGATGCGGCTGTTGGTAAAAGGCACGCCAGAATATTGCATGCCCGTAATGCCTAGAAAATTCATTCTGCCCCGATCCCCCATCGTATGTCAGGGAAAGATAGCAGGCTCATTTTTCAGAATCATTAATAACACTTTTGCCGGAAAAGCAGTTGAGCACATGCTTACCTAAACGGAAATACGGCCCACGAGGGGCCGTATTCCAACTTTGGGAGGGGGATGGGTTGATACGCGCAGAAGCGCATTGTCGGTGTCGAACGGGCTCTCTTCCACCACTTCGGCATCATAGGACGTACCGAGAATGCGGATTTTGAGCTTGGTGCCCACGGCTGCATAGTCCGGCTTGAGCATGGCAAGTGCGATGGATTTGCCCATACGCCAGCCGAAACCGCCGCTTGTCACACGGCCGGCAAGCGCACCGTTTTCATCGACGATCGCTTCCGAACCGCGCGCATCGACATCCGTATTGCCTGACACGGTGAGCGTCGAGAACACCCATCTCGCGCCGCCTTCCTTGTAAGCAACCAGCGCATCGCGGCCGATGAAGGATTTTTCCGGGCGCACGAAGCGGTCGAGACCCGATTCATAGGCGTTATATTCGACCGACAGTTCACGTCCCATGTTGCGATAGGATTTTTCGAGCGACATGGAGACCATGGCGCGGATACCGAAGGGCTTGATGCCGAATTCGGCACCCGCTTCCATCAGCCGGTCGAAGATGTAGTTCTGCATCTCGATCGGGTGGTGCAGTTCCCAGCCAAGCTCGCCCACGAAGTTGACGCGCAACGCATGCGCCGTCGCCACGCCGACGGAAATCTGCTTGCCGGTGAGCCAGGGGAAATCCTTGTTCTCAAGGCTGGTGCGGGTCAGCTTCTTCAGGAGATCGCGCGACTTCGGACCGGCCAGAACCAGCACGCCATATTTCTGCGTGATCGGCTGCAGCACCACGGAACCGTCTGTGGGCGCAAGGCGGCGCAGAACGTCATGATCATGCGCCTCGAGACCACCGGCCGAAACCATGTAGAAGCGGCCCGGCGCCCATTCATAAACCGTGAATTCCGCCTTCACGCCGCCATTCGGCGTCAGAAGATGGGTGAGCGCGATACGGCCGCGCTTCTTCGGCACAATGTTGGCGAGAATGCTGTCGAGCCATGCCCGCGCGCCGGGACCGGACACTTCCATCTTGGCGAAGGCCGACATATCGAGCACGCCGACATTCTGGTGGACATTCTTCACCTCGTTGCCGACATGTTCGAAATAATTCGAGCGGCGGAACGACCATTTCTCGACGATACGGCCGTCCTCCAGAGCCGGCGCATGGTTGTGGCTGGTGATGACATCCGCACCGACGCCGAGATCTTCTTCGCGCAGCGCATAACCTTCCGGCGCATACCAGTTGGCACGCTCCCAGCCATAGACCGAGCCGAACACGCCGCCGAGCTTCTTCAGGCGGTCATAAACCGGCGTCGTCTTCAGCGGGCGGGCGGCGGAGCGCTCTTCGTCCGGATAATGCATGGTGAAGACGTTGGCATAGGCTTCCTCGTTCTTGGCGATGAGGTAGCCTTCCGTGGCGTAAGGGCCGAAGCGGCGCGGATCGACACCCATCAGGTCGAGCGTCGGCTCGCCATTGACGATCCATTCGGCCAGCTGCCAGCCGGCGCCGCCGGCAGCGGTGATGCCGAAGGAATGGCCTTCGTTCAGCCAGAAATTCTTCAGGCCCGGTGCGGGGCCGACAATCGGGTTGCCGTCGGGCGTATAGGCGATGGCGCCGTTATAGACCTTCTTGATGCCCACTTCGCCAAAGGCCGGAACACGCACCATGGCGGTTTCGATATGCGGCATCAGGCGGTCGAGTTCTTCCTGGAACAGCTCATATTCGCTGTCGTCGGAGGGACCGTCGACATAACAGACCGGCGCGCCGACTTCATAAGGACCGAGGATCAGGCCGCCCGCTTCCTCGCGCATATACCAGGCCGAGTCGGATTCGCGCAGGACGCCCATTTCCGGCAGGCCCTGGCGGCGACGCTCCTGAATGGCCGGGTGCGGCTCGGTGACGATATATTGATGCTCGACAGGGATGACCGGGATGTTGATGCCGACCATCTCGCCGGTCTTGCGGGCAAAGGAACCCGTGCAGGAGATGATGTGTTCGGCGATGATCTCGCCCTTGTCGGTCGTCACCTTCCAGTGACCGTCTTCCAGCTGCTCGATGGCGGTGACGGTGGTGTTGCGATAGATCGTCGCCCCGCGGTCACGCGCGCCCTTGGCGAGCGCCTGCGTCAGATCGGCGGGCTGGATATAACCGTCATCGGGATGCTGGATGGCGCCGAGCAAGCCGTCCGTCTCGCAGAGCGGCCAGATTTCCTTCACCTGCTCCGGCGTCAGCATGTTGACGCGCACGCCGATGGTCTCGGCAATGCCGGCATAATACATATATTCGTCCCAGCGATCCTTGGTGCGGGCGAGACGGATATTCGAAACCTTGGAGAAGCCGACATTCATGCCGGTCTCTTCCTGAAGCTCCTCATAAAACTTCACGGAATATTTATGAATCTGGCCAACCGAATAGCTCATGTTGAACAGCGGCAAAAGCCCGGCCGCATGCCAGGTGGAACCCGAGGTCAGCTCCTTGCGCTCGATGAGAACGCTGTCGCTCCAGCCCTTCTTGGCAAGATGATAAAGCGTCGAAACGCCAACGACGCCGCCACCGATCACCACCGCCCGTGCATGTGTCTTCATTTACAGAACCCCTGAAAAGCGCCGGCCTTGCCTTATTCCGCCGACATTGGATGGGAGGAATATGAAGCGCTTGCGGGTTGTTCAGCCGCCTGATTGCGACATGGCCATAGGGTGCTGCGACAGGGAAGAAATTGCCGCCATCGAGCTGGGCTTTCGTATTGCCGCCGCCCAGCAGGACGACGAATGAGAGGATGTCGGAAAAATACCTACTATGGCAGCGTCGGGATTTTCAAACCTCATGGCACCCAAGACCAGCAGACGCCTATTTGGACCACCTGTTCTGAAGCTCCTTCTGCATATCAAGCATTTTAGGCTCATCCAGCTTGAAGTCCTTCAGCATATTATTGCCTGGGATAATGATCGTTTCCTTGAGCACGGGGGCACCCGGCAAGTTATGGATACCGCCGCCGCCCGGTGCCGGTGGTGGAATGGGAATAGGACTCCTGGGACCGGGCGGTGGTGGAGGCTCGCAAGGTGGAATCTCATATCGGCAGTCTATGGCAAATGGGAGGAAGACACCATTGACGGGCTGTGCAAACACCTCTTGCGAATTCATCAAAAATGAAACGGCAAGTCCGAAAAAAATCGAAGCGCTTTTCATTTCCCTGCCTCCGTTGAGGTCGCACATGCCAGCACGGTGCCTTTTACTTTTTATCAGCGGAGGCTTTCGCCAGATCGTCCCTCCAAGCAGGCGTGCTGCCACGCATACCCAGTGAAACGGAATTGAACCCGATAACTAGTGGCCGCGCAAAACGACGATCAGAAAATAGGCCCGAACTATTGGCGCTGCGGATGGCGTTTTCAGCCGCAAGCCTGTCCTTTATGGCGGCCTCTGCCGGAACGTCTTTGGGCGGTTCCGTGGCCGATGACGTCACAGCGTCCTGCAATTTCTCCATGTCGGGCTGACGGCTGGCCAGATTGGCTTCGATCAGCCGACCACGCCCGTTGGTGACCTTCACACCGCGCGTCAGGAATGCCTGGCGCACCACAAGCAGCCGGATGTCATAGATGTAGCGCAGACCGCAATCTTTGGTTTCCGCACTTCTCAAAATGTCGCGGCCGAGAATATAGGACAGCTTCTCCCGCAGATATTCATCGTTACAAAGAAGCTGCGTCTTCTCGCCGGCACAAAACTGAATCAATGCGTATTGAGCGTGAAAAGGATTGATGGCGTAGGTCTGGACGTTCTGCAGCTCGATTTCCTCGACATCAGCACGCGCGCCACCGAAACCGATAGTGTTCCAGAGGCCGGCCATGCCTTCCCTTCGCTCGATCTTGATAACCGGGAAGAGCACATCCTTCACCTCAAGACCCGAGGTCGTGCCATTATTCTGGACTTCGCTGCGCGGCTGCGAAAGGGCAAGCTTTTCCTCACCCTGCTGCCAGGTATTGTCACCGAAATAAGGGGCTTCCGATTTCAGGGAAAGATATTGTCGAAGATCCGGTATCTGCGTCACCTTGACGTAGCGGCCAATGAAGGATTCGCTCTGGAGATCGTCCGGCAGCGATTTAAACTTATGGCCTGAATCTACGACTTCGGCGATGATATCGCCGACGTAGATATCCTCCTGGGGCGGATAGACCGGCGTTATGCCGAGCCGTCGGATGGATTCATTCCAGCGTTTGGGCAGGTAATCGTCGGTCACATCCGTCTCACCCATCAGGAAAAACAGACCCGCCGAGCCGATAACGACCCCCGCCGTCAGAAGGGACAGCCGGGCGGCATGGGGCTGCATCCACGCCCAAACCCCCTTCAGCTTCTCACGAAGAGATGTTTTTGCAGGAACCGGGCCCGGAGGCTGGGCAGGCTGGGCAGGCTGGGCAGGCTGGGCAGGCTGGGCAGGCTGGGCAGGCTGGGCAGGCTGGGCAGGCTGGGCATTCTCATCGACTGGATCCGGCATTTGAACCCCGACAGGAAAGAAATAAACTAAATAATAACCATAATATATCAACTTACAGTTTACGTAGCAATACAGTCATCGCGGGTATTTCGATCATTTTTTCATGACGGCGGCCGGGCATATCCGACCTCCATCAAAGTAAAAAGCTATCCCGGAAAGTATCCACCATCCACCGCAATGCAGCCGGGTGCGAGACATGGTCGCGCACCCACCGGAACCGATTCCGGCGGCCCAATGATCGACATCGGCCGTAGCCGCTCAATTGTCCTTGCCGACCACCTTCGCCGTCGTCGGCCGTTCCGCAACGGCCTTGTCGCCCGTCTTGTCACCTGCCTTGCCCGCATCCTTTTCCCGCACAGCGCCGGCAACGGGCGCTGCCGCACCCGTATGGGCCACCACCGCCTTGTCGCCCTCCTCCGAAAGCAGCGCCGCCAGCATCTGGGGGTTGGCGTCGCCCTCCACGTGGATATTGAGGTTGCGCTGCGGGAACGGGATGTCGATCCCCTCCTCCCGGAAGCGCTGGAGGATTGCGATACGCAGCGCGTTTTTCACGCCAAGACCATTGGAGAGATCGGCAAGGTGGAAACGCAGTTCGAAATCCAGCGAAAAATCGCCGAAGCGGAGGAACTCCACATGCGGCTCGGGATTGCGCAGCACCGGCGGCTGGGCGCGCACCAGTTCCAGCAGAATATCCATCACCTTCTGCGGATCGGAATCGTAAGAGACGGAAACGGGAATTTCCGCGCGCATGATGCGGTTGCGGTGTGTCCAGTTGCCGACCGAGGAATTGATGAATTCCGAATTCGGCACGATGATCGACTGGCCGCGGAAGGTTTCGATCTCGGTGGCGCGCACGGAAAGCCGCTTGACGGTGCCTTCCGTCGTGCCTGTCACCACCCAGTCCCCCACCTTGAAGGGGCGTTCGACCAGCAGGATGAGGCCGGAGACGAAGTTCGAGACGATGTTCTGCAGGCCGAAACCGATACCGACCGAAAGGGCCGACGCCACCAGCGCCAGGCTGGAAAGGTTGAGACCGGCCGAAGACACGCCGAAGATGGCCGCCACCGCGATACCGAGATAACCGATACCGGTCTTGACCGAATTGCGCACCCCGGCATCCACCTGGCCGCGCGCCATGACGTTATTGTCCAGCCACTTCTGGAACCAGCGGGTGATGATGTAACCGATGGCGAAAACGAGGACGCCGCCGAAGAGGCCGATCAGCGAAATGGAGGCATTACCGACGGTGATGCCGGTCAACAGACGATAGGCCCAGCTTTCGATATCGCCCGGCTGGAACCCCCAGGAAAACAGGATGAGCGGCACGCCGAAGGCAAGCGCGACGGCATAGATGCCAAGCCCCGCGGCAAGGCCGGCCTGATCGAGCGCCACCACGCCGAGACCGAAACGCCGGGCGAGATAACGGCCGGCAAGCGATTCCGCAAAGGCGCCCTGTCGCGAAATCGCCTTGCCGGAGAGAATGCCGATATACATCGTCGCCAGCACCGCGCCGGTGGCGACGATCTGCGTGGCAAGGAAACGCGCAAGCCCGACATAACCCGTCAGGCAGGCGCCGATGAGAACGAGGCCGCCCACCCGCAGCAGGATGACGAGCCAGCGCGGCAGGCGCTGGTTGCCGGTCTCGTAATCCTGCCCCTCGCCGATCACCGGCCGCAGGAACGATACGGTCAGCAAGATAAGGCCGATGATGATCGAGGCGAGAAAGCTCTTGGCAACGGTGACGATCAGCGGTGAATAAAGCGTCTCGCTGATCGTGCCGAACAGGTAGTCGAGCCCGTTGACGAGCGCCATCAGCAACACCGCCGAGGACAGCGTATGCGCGCCCTTGTTGGACACCTTCAGAAGGCGCCATTCCGGCTGCGTCGGCGCAAAGATCGCATAGCTCAGCCGCGAGACGAAATAAACGAAACCGGTGACCGCCATCGCCCCGAACAGGATCGGCGCGATGTCTGATCGCAGCACGTTGAAATTATCGAGGAAGAAGGCGGAGGTGACGAGAAACAGGAACAGTGACAGCGACTGCACCATGGTGGACCAGAAGGCCACCGAAAGCCGTCTCAGATAGGAAGGCTCGCCCGTAAAGGCCCGCCGGTCCATGCGGCTGCCGAAAAAGCGGTAACCGCCCACGAGAAACAGCAGGGCGGCCATGATCGACAGCGTCACCGCCCCGAACATCGGCAGGCGCTTGTAATTCCAGACGAAGCTCGCCCAGCTGCTGAAAGCGTTGTTGAGGTTGGTCAATTCGGTCAGAAAGGCGGAGGAGGCATCGCCCAGTGTCTGCGCCGAAACTTCGGTGCGCTTGAACAGCGTGGCGGCGAAAAGCGCCCGGCGAACGGCGGTGATGTTATTGGAAATCTGCGCGGCATTGGTGGCCGTGCTCTCCACCTCGCCGGCAATCGCATTCACCTCGGCCCGTTCCGCCGTCAGCCGGTTTCGCTCCTCCGTCACCATGCTCGCTTCCGGCGGCTGGTCATCCGCAGGCGCCGCACCGAGCGCATCCAGCCGGGTCTTGATCTGGTCGAGACGGGTGCGCAGCTTGGTGTTGGCGGCGGCGGCATCGGCGGCAATGGTGTCGGCGCGGCCCTTCAGGTCCACAAGCTGCACATCATCGCTGCCGCCCGCTTCCACCTGTTTGGCGATCGCCGCGACATCGGCCTTCCATTTCTCCAGTTCCGCCCTCGCCTGTTCGACGGTCGAAGCCTGGATAGCCACCGGGGCGGGCGATGTTGTTTCCCCCTGCGCCGCCGCCGGCATTGCCGACAAGAGACCGCCGGCCAGAAAAAGCACCATGGCCATTATCGCCGCCATGGCGCTCCATTGCCGCCGATCCCACACCAGGCCGTCGAATACCCTTCTGCCGTCCATCAATCCGCCGAACATCAACCGCACATCCATGCCTTTCGTCTCTTTGCGCCGCATCAGGCTTTTTAGCGCCTGCCGCGCGGAAAACCACCCGCATAAAGCGAGGTTTTCAGGAGTTTGCCTTGCTTTTCACCACGAGAATCATCACCTTCGATGATGCAGCAACATGGGAGGAAATCATGGAATCTGCTGGCATTGGCTGGATCGCAGCCATCATCATCGGTGGTGTCGCCGGGTGGCTCGCCGAACAATTCATGAAAAGCAATATGGGTGTTTTCATGAACATCCTTCTTGGAATCGTCGGCGCGATCGTCGCCAACGCCATCCTTTCGGTGTTTGGAATCGTTTTGACGGGTTGGCTCGGTTATCTCATCGCCGGCTTCATCGGCGCCTGCATCCTCATCCTTATCGGCCGGGCTTTCAGGCGCGGATGAATAAAAGGAAAAATCCGTAAAACCCCGGATTTCCAGACTTTTCCAGCGCGACTGAAATTTTTTCGTCACAAAAATCGAAGAAATTTCATTTCCGCGCTGGACAAGCCCAAACTTCCCCTTTATACGCCCCCTCACACCGCCACACGGTGCCGGTCGGGTGATTAGCTCAGTTGGTAGAGCAGCTGACTCTTAATCAGCGGGTCGTAGGTTCGAGCCCTACATCACCCACCAAATTTCTCCTGAAATGACAAGACGTTGCGATGCTAACTTAAAGCATCGCATAAACGCGCCGGGCTTTCGCCAAGGCCTCAGCTTTCGACAATGTTTCGATAGTGGTTGCGCATAGAGCCGCCCTCGTCACCTGCAACGCGCGGCTGCGCCAACGGTCGGGCTGGTGTCAAACGCGCCTATAATTCCGTTTCCGGCGCCTTGATATCTGCCCCGACAAAACGCGGCGCCAGCGGCCGCCCCGCGATACGGCTTCCAAATTGCTCGGTGAAAGGCACAGGTGCCGCCCGTTTGACCGCCTCGATGGCGGAATCGATGAAGGCCTTGCGCCTCGGGCTGTCTTCCTGTGGGCGCGCGGCGGTGACCACCACCTTGCCCCTTATCTGTCCGTCCTTGTGCAGAATGAACTGCAATGTCACGACCAGCCCCGCCGTGTCTTCGGGCGGCACCCAGCAGGCGTAGATCGCATCGAACATTTCATTGATATTGCCGGTCGGTGTCGGGTCGTTGCAGACCCGTGACTGGCCTGAGGCCTGCGTCGAAAAACCGGCGGACAACAGGACCAGCGCCACGAGGCCTGATAGCCTGAACGCGCTGGCGAATGGAAACCAATGCGGGATCAAATCAATACCCTCTACCGAAGCTCGATCTGCCTGCCTGGCCAGACCGACCGTCACCGTTTCTTGAAATCAATTTCGTCAATAAGAATTCAGCGGAGCATTGCGTAGTTTCCCCGCTCTTAGTTTTACGATCACAGCAAGCCCAAATATATCAATAAAAAACTAAAAACAAAACAATTTTAAGTTAAAACAAAATGAAACGTGAAATAAACCACTACAATTTACACCAAAATCATCAAGCAAATCCGAATTTAGAAACGTAAAATACAGAGATATACAAATAAACAATACCACAAACGCCGAGATATAAACTACCATTTACTCTCCACATGAAGTGAAGCGCCAGCCTGGACATATACATACCCGGCCCGCGCAATCACGACCCTTTCCGTAAGAGCACGGGGCTCAACTGCAGCAACCGGCTTTCCGTGTGGCCGCCGAAAAGATGATTATTGGCGTTGCGGCATCGCCCGTTTCCCCAAAGCTGTCTCAATCGTCCTTATGATCGGGACCATGAGATTGCTCATCAACATATTGCTTTTCATTCTCGGCGCGGTCGGGAGCGGGATATGTGCGTTTTTATTATCGGCAGCGCTTGCCGATTCCGGATTTCTCGGCTCCTGTTTTGAGGGAAACTGCGCCTATGCGGCGCTTTTCATGGTGCTGCCCGTCACATGGTTCGTGCTTTTTGCGCTTTATGTGATGGCGCTGCTGATCTGGCGGCGAAAGCCTTTCCGGAACGGAAGGCTCTGAAAACGGAGGTGGCGACGTCATCGCCGCCGCGCACGCGTTGACAGCGGTTAAGACTTGCCGCTAACGTCCGCCTGCTGGGGGATTCGCTGCCAGTGATATGCGGGCCTCATGAGCAACCCGATATCACCGGCCTCTGAATGTGCATGTTCCGATTTGCGTCTCGCGTATGTGGGCATGACGGAAAACAGGGAGACCAAAGGATGCGGGCCGCAATCAATTCCCCGTCGCTTTCGATCGACACCATGGACTACCAGGCCGAGTGCCAGTTCGCGCTGGAACCTTCCATTCACGGGCTGATCGAAAAAGCGGAACATGCCGGCTGGAACCGCCAGCAGGCCGCCCTCGCCATCGTCGCTCTCGCCAGCGAGCATCTCACCGATCTATTGTCCGCCGGCGGCGTTCCCGCGCCGGATCAACGCCCCCTCTCCTGATATCCTCCTTAAGCCGGGCGGATCAGCGCCCGCGTCATCGAAACATCATAGCTAAAATCAACACAACATGTCCGGAGTGTCCCTGTCGACACTGCCGGAACAGGTTTGTGCCGTGAAGGTCAACGTGTGGGCAAAGCCGATCCCGCACGGCACTCCGACGCCGCCTGTCGCGCCCCGGTCCTTTCATCGCGCCGGGCACCCAATCGCCCGCCAGCAACCCTGCCATAGTGTTGACACAAGCCACCAATAATGAGAACATAAAGTGAACATTATGGAGGTCAGCGATGAACACAGCAGACGCAGCCATAGAAAATGCCCTTTCCGTTGTCGCCCGCTCCCGCGATATGCGCGAACGCGCGCTCGAGCGGCGGCGCGAGCTGCAACGGCGAACGGAAGTCATCATTACCCGGCCGCTTTACGTGCTCAAAAAGAACGAAGGGCCGAAACAGCTGTCGCTGAAACTCGACAGCTAATCGCCGATGCAAAGAGCCGGCAAGAGCGGCGCTGTGAAAGCGAAGGTTGCCCCGCCTTCCTCCTGAAAGCAAAATCCCGTGCGGATCACCTCACGCACGGGATTTTCAGAATGAAGAGGTTGTTGTTCCTGTTTATTGCATGCGTTGCATTGCGGCTTCTGGTTCACCGGTCGTCGCAACCGCTGCCGGAAGGCGGTCGGTCTTTTTCAGGATGACGACGGGCTTTTCCACCGGATCTGTCGGCGGAACGATGCTTGCGGTTTTGAATTCACGGTCTACGGCAGGAACGGAAGCGTTGATCTGTTGATGACCTGCGCATTCCGCAAGCGCTGCACTGGCGGAAAAACCAAAGACAGCGGCGATAATGAGAACTGATTTCATGTCATTCTCCCTTCGCTCTGGTGGCAATCTCCAGTCTAGGTGGAGACGGGCCGGATTGAAAATCACACTTTAGAGACATCTAAAGCTCATCATCATTTCGGCAGTCGTCGTCATCAATGTGCGGGGGCAGGCAACAGGCAAATGCCTTAGCCCTTATTTCTTCCGCACATCCAGCGGATTTCGGCAAAGCGGTCTGCGAAATATCATCGCCACATAACTTCCCTTAAGAGAAATGAGGCTTGGCGTGTAAGTCGTAACCTTCGCCGTGTTGGCGGCCTTTATCGTTCTCCCCTCAGAGGAATTCTGCTGCATGGCACGCCTCCTTCCATAAGCGATAACGAAAATGCGCCGGTCTTGTTCCGCATCGTCCTCTCTTTGCTCCGAGAGAGATCGAGGCGCTGCCGCGTATTTCTTCTCCCCGCCGGGGAGAAGGTGGCCCGAAGGGCCGGATGAGGGGGCTAGCGCAGAGATATGCGGAGAGCTTGCCCCCTCATCCCGCTGCCGCGGACTTCTCCCCGGCGGGGAGAAGAAACAAGCGGCGACCTTCCAGCCATATCCAAGGCCCCAAATGCACAGCGCTTGAAAAATTCGCCCAAAACCTCTATATGACCCAGCGCGAGGACGACCTCGGCCATATCGGCGACAGCATGCGGGACGGCCCGGTCACATACCGGAGAATGAAATGCGTTCCCTGCAAGATCGTATCCGCCACGCCCTCAGTTTCGAAATCATCGGCCTTCTGCTCGTCATTCCCTTGGGCGCGCTGCTTTTTGGCATGCCTATGGAAGATATCGGCATTGTCGGCCTCGTCAGCGCCACGTTGGCGACGGTCTGGAACTATGTCTACAATCTCGGCTTCGACCACGCCATGCAGCGGCTGAAAGGCACGACGCTGAAGACGCCCGCCCTTCGGGTCGCCCATGCCGTGTTGTTCGAACTCGGTCTGCTGATCGTGCTGATGCCTTTCATCGCCTGGTATCTGAATATCAGCCTTGCCCACGCGCTGGTGATGGATATCTCGTTTGCGCTGTTTTACGTGGTCTATGCTTTTGTCTTCAACTGGAGCTACGACCGGATTTTCCCCCTGCCGGAATGGAAGTCGCAGCAGGACGCCGCCTGACCGGCGCGGAGAGGAACGATGCCTCAGCGCAGCGACGCCTTGAAGAAACTGACCACCTCGGTGTTGAAGCTGCGGTGAAACCCCGCCCGGTCGAAACCCGCCGCATCGCTGCAAATCTGGGGCACGGCCTTTTCCATCTCGGCGGGGCAAGGGGCGATAAAGGAAAAGTGCCCCGCCCCTTTTACCATCCGATAGTCCGGTTTTACCGGCAGATCGTCGCGCAGCCTTGCAACATCCTGCGGCGCGACACCATCGCCGCCGCGTTCCGAACTCCAGAGCTGGACCGGGATCGTGATATTCTTCAGGTCGCCCGCGCCGGGAAAGGCATTCAACGGGTCGGCGACAACCACAGCCTTTATCCGCGCATCCTGACCGCCATGCTGCGGCAATGTCGTCTTCTGCCGCATCTGCGTGCAAATCGGCGCCTGCGGGTCGGGACAGGGCAGCCCGGCATTGGCAAAATCAGGCGTGCCGCCGGCAAGCACCAGCGCGGTATAACCGCCGCGCGAAAATCCGAAGACGCCGATCCGCCCGGCATCGATGGAACCGGCTTCGCTAAAACCTTCAAGCAGATGATCCAGCAACCGGGCAATATCCGCCGGACGGCCCGTCAGCGCGGAAAGCTCGCCGGCCTTCTTCATTTCAAGCGCATTGTCTCCAGGGTGATTGATCGCCGCGACAATGAAGCCGGCATCCGCCAGCGCCACCGCCGTGTCCCGCTGGCTGAAATAGGTGCCGCCAAAGCCATGAGAGATGACGACGAGCGGATATTTCCCTTCAGGAACAGGGCAGTCGCGCACGGCGGGCAAAATGAAGGGGCCGATCCTCACCTCTTCCGGCGCGGCCGCGCAGGGCGACCACACCGCAGCCTTCATGGCAGCTTTGCCATTCGCGGCTGGAATGTCGATCAGCCGGAGACCGGCCGCCATGGCGGCGCCCGTTCCAGACAGGGCGGAAAACATAAGGCAAAGCAGCAGCAGAAATCGCATCACCAACTCACGGATCGGGCTCACGGATCGGGCCATTATGCATAGGCCGATCGGTGACCGGCGCTACGCGAACATAAAGCGGTTTCCTGTGACGGCAATAACGCCGAGCGCTTAAAGCGATTTCAGCGTCCAGGCCACGATATCGCGCGTGGCGGCGGCAAAGGCCTGATCCAGCGCCTTCACGAAATTGGCGTTGCCGGAACCGCTGACGCGGGCGCTGGCGCGGAATACTTCCTGCGCCTTCACCGTGCCATTGCGGTCGTTCAGGAGCTTCACGGATATTTCGATATTGGCGATATTCTTCGCCGTATCGATTTCGAAGGCACGAATATCGGTCACGACCTGATAGTCGATTGCCAGCCCCTGCCCCGGCCGGCCGACGCCGCCAAGCTTGCCGGTATCCTCGAAGGCTTCAACGAGCTTGGATTGCACCATGCGCGGCAGGCGGTCGCTCCATTGCGAGTTGCCGAGATACTGCACCTCCGAGCCGGAAAGGCGCACCACGATGTTTTCGCTGTCGAGCGCCTTCAGGGCGGTCGGATCGGCGATCAGCAATTGCCGGCTTTTCAGTGAAGGTCCCTGCGCCACCGCCGCCGAAGAGACGGAGAGATCGAAAGTATCGTTCTTCGGCGCACCCGCGCAGCCCGCCATCAAGGCGGCAAACAGCGGAGCCAGAATGAGGGCGCGGCGCTGACGGCCGTTCATCAATCGTGTCATTGGCCCATACCCCTCTTAGCGCCTTGTTCTGCCATCATATTGTTTCACGGTTTCGCCGCCGAAAATCAACCGCTGCGGATCGCGGTCGATATTGGTGATGGCATTGTTGAGATTGTCGACCGTGACCCGCGTACTGCCGATCAGCGCCTGGAAATCCTTCAGGCCCGAGCTGGAGAAACGGGTCAGATTGTCGGCAATCGGCCCGATGCGGGCATTCAGATTGTCGGCCACCGCCTTGAACGATGTGAGCGTCTCGCGCGCCTTGGCAAACAGCGAATTGGCGTCATCGGTGCCGAGCATGCCGTCCACCTTGGCGAGAATGCCGTCGACGCGGCTGGAAGCGAGGTTCAGCTTGCGGCCCATTTCGGTAAAGTCGGAAACCGCCTGGTCGATATCGGCGCGGCGGGCGCCGACATCGTCGGCGATCCGTTTGAAGTTCGCCACGGCATCGCGCGCATCGGCAGTCGCAGAGGAAACGTCGTCAACCACGGTGCCCACCTTGGCGGGATCGACGGAGGCGAGAAGCTCATCCGCACGCTTTACCACGGTCTGCACTTCCGTGCTCGCCGCTTCGAAATTGCGCGCCGTGCTCTGCACGGTTTCCATGATGCCCTGAATATCGCTGGAGGCGGAAGCGACATCCTTCGTCACCTTGTCGACATTCGACAGGATGGAATCGATCTTGCCAGCGTCCACCGCCTTCACCAGATCCTCGATGGCCGTCAGCGTGCCGTCGAGACGCACCGAGACCGACTGAACGGTGGTGGAAAGCGAGCTGAGGCTGGCGATGAAATTCTTGATGCCGTCGGAATTGGCCGCCAGTGCATCGGAGAATTTCTCGGCATTGCGCACCGTCTGCGTCAGCGGGCCACGCGCATCCTGCACGAAACCCTGCAATTCGCCGATGGCGCCATCGGCGCGTTTCAGGATCTTGTCGGCGGTGGCAAGCAGGTTGGTGACGCTGGAAAGATCGGCAGTCAGTTCGGCCGGAACGCCGCTTTCGACGGCTTTCTGCAGAATGCGCTCGCCATCCTTGTTGCCGCCGGAAAGCTCGATATAGGCAGCGCCCGTCAGGCCCTGAATTTCAAGCACGGCGCGCGTGGATGGGAAAACCGGCGCATCGGCCTGCACTTCGGTAAAGGCGATGGAATAGGCCGGGTCGTCGCGGTCAATGGCAAGGCCGCGCACGGTGCCGACCGGAATACCGTTGAAGCGCACGGGAGAACCGACGGAAAGGCCGTTCGCGGAGCCGGGAATACGCACGACAAGCTGGGCCGTCGGGCCACCGCGGCCAAACTCGGCCATCCAGTAAACGAAGCCGAATGCGGCGGCGATCACGATCAGCGTGAAAATTCCGACTATGGTGTAGTTCGCCTTGGTTTCCATGCTTCTTGTTACTCCACCGGATTTTCGTGTCTGCCGTCCGGAAGAACGACAGAGCGCGCCCGTTTGCCGCGGAAATAGGATTGCACCCATGG
Organism: Agrobacterium sp. LMR679; assembly: GCF_027157905.1. Lineage (NCBI taxonomy): Bacteria > Pseudomonadati > Pseudomonadota > Alphaproteobacteria > Hyphomicrobiales > Rhizobiaceae > Agrobacterium > Agrobacterium sp. LMR679. Next base: position 2,735,514 of record NZ_JAPVOJ010000002.1, read on the forward strand.
GTCGTCGCAGGCGAACATGTCCTGCAATGTCCCTTCCACCAGCACTTTCTTCTGGCCCAGCACCGCAATGCGGTCGCAGACGGAGAAGAGGCTGTCGAGGTCGTGCGTCACCATATAGACGGTCAGGCCGAGCGAATCGCGCAAGCGCGCAATCAGCATATCAAATTCCGCCGCCCCGATGGGATCGAGGCCGGACGTCGGCTCATCGAGGAAGACGAGGTCGGGATCGAGCGACAGCGCCCGGGCAAGCGCCGCGCGCTTGATCATGCCGCCGGAAAGCTCGGAAGGATACTTGTCGCCCGCATCGGGCTTCAGCCCCACCATCTCGATCTTCAGATAAGCAAGCTCGTCCATCAGCTTCTTGGGCAGGTCGAGATATTCGCGCATCGGCAGCTGGATGTTTTCCTTCACCGTCAGGCCGGAAAACAGCGCGCCCTGCTGGAACAGCACGCCAAGCCGCTGGTCGAGCATCATGCGGTCGTCTTCGCTCGCCTTGTCGTAATCGGTACCAAGAATGCGGATCGCACCCGCCTGCCGCGGCAGGAGCCGCAAGATCGCGCGCATCAACACGGATTTGCCAGCACCGGAGGGGCCGATGAAACCGAGGATTTCACCGCGATAGACATCAAGATCGAGATTTTCGAGCACGTTGCGGCCGTTGAAACCGACGGTCACGCCCTCGACGGAAAGCACCACCTCGCGCCCGTCTTTCCCGGTTCTGGTCTCCTGCGGTTTCTGGTCCAGTTTCTCCAACGCGCCCTCCCTAGAAATCGATGGCTGCGTAGAAGATGGCGAAAAGACCATCCACCAGAATGACGACGAAGATCGACTTCACCACCGAGGAGGTGACGTGCTGGCCGAGCGATTCGGCCGAACCGCCCACCTTCATGCCTTCAACGGCCGCGACGATGCCGATGATGAGCGCCATGAACGGCGCCTTGATCATGCCCGCAGCAATGGTCGATTCCTCGACAGCGCCATGCAGGCGCGACAGGAACACCTCAAACGTGATGCCGGAATAAAGCAGCGCCACGATGGCCGCGCCGAAAAGCGCTGCGAAATTGGCGAGAATGGTCAAAAGCGGCAGCGCGATGGTCAGCGCCACCAGCCGCGGAAACACCAGCACGCCCACGGGGTTGAGGCCGATCACCTTCAGCGCGTCGATTTCCTCGCGCATCTTCATCGAGCCGATTTCCGCCGTGATCGCACTGCCGGAACGGCCGGCGATCATGATCGCGGTCAGAAGCACACCGATTTCGCGCAATTGCAGAATGCCGACGAGATCGACAACGAAGACTTCCGCACCGAAATAACGGAGCTGGAACGCGCCCTGCTGCGCGATGATCGCGCCGATCAGGAACGACATCAGCATGATGATCGGCACGGCGCGCACGCCCATATGGTCGATCTGGTTGACGATCGCAGCCGGCGAGACGCCGCGCCCGCGCCCAAGCTTCATCTGCGCGCCGCGCACGGCCGAGCCGAGAATATACATGCCCGCCAGGAAATCCGCGCCATTCTGGATGACGGCCTTGCCGACGGGCGCAAAAATACGCTCGGCGAGCCCCACCTTCGCAGCGGCTTCGCCCTCCATCTCCACCTTTTCCGGCAGCTGGCCGATGACCTCTTCGATACGGTCATTGCCCGTCACGGTGACGGTGGCGCCATTTGCCTCGAGGTCCTTGCGCAGACGCTGGATGATCCATGCGCCTGTCGTATCGATGGCCTCGACGGAAGAAAGATCGATTTCCACCGGGCCGGCGGATTTGCTCTTTTCGATCTTTTCAAGATTGGGGAAAACACCGGCGAGATTGCTGTTGCGCCAGGAACCGCTCATGACAAAACGCAAGCCGCCGCCGGAGACGCTGTCGTCTTCGGTGATTGCGGCCGGGTTCGCCTGTTGCCGTGTGTCCTGTTCTTGCATAATGCTCCGAGCGAGTGCAGCCGTCACGAGATTCTTAAAGGTTTCATAACGTTTTGGCCTCCGGCAAGCCACAGTGACGGCCGACAATTCGTGATAAATTTGGCGTCATGTGTCTTTTGCCGCCCAATCGGAAGTGAAAAAACATGCCCCGTTACCTTCAAGCCACAACAGAACGTTTTCCCGTCGCCGGCAGCTTCACCATTTCACGCGGCACCCGCACGCATGCGGATGTCGTAACGTGCACCATCCGCGATGGTTCCTTCGCTGGCATTGGCGAATGTGTGCCCTATCCGCGTTATGGCGAAAGCATCGAAGGCGTCATCGCCGATATCGAGGCGATGGCGCAGCAGATCGCCGGCGGTGTGACACGGCAGGAACTGCAGCAGGCGATGCAACCCGGTGCCGCCCGCAATGCGGTCGATTGCGCGCTGTGGGACCTCGAAGCCAAGATCAGCGGCAAAACCGTTGCCGAGCGCGTCCTTGGACAGGCGGCAAAGCCGCTCGTCACCGCCTACACCATCTCGCTTGCCGACCCCTAGACCATGGCCGCGAAGACGGCGGAAAACGCAGGCCGCCCGCTGCTGAAGATCAAGACCGGCACGGCGGATGACGAAGCGCGTCTAAGAGCCGTGCGCGCCGCCGCACCCGAAGCGCGCATCATCATCGACGCCAATGAGGGCTGGAACGATTATAATATCGAATATTATCTGAGGCTTGCGGCAGAACTGAAGATATCCCTGATCGAGCAGCCGCTACCCGCCGGCAAGGATGACATCCTCGCCCGCATCGATCATCCGGTGCTGATCTGCGCCGATGAAAGCGTGCATTCCACGAAGGACCTCGCCACCCTGCGCGACCGTTACGATGCGATCAACATCAAGCTCGACAAGACCGGCGGCCTGACCGAAGCGCTCGTCATGAAGGCGGAGGCCGAAAGGCTCGGCTTCACCATCATGGTCGGCTGCATGCTCGGCACCTCGCTCGGCATGGCGCCGGCCGTGCTGGCAGCACAGGGCGCGGCCTTCGCCGATCTCGACGGGCCGCTGCTGCTGGCGCAGGATCGTGAGCCGGGACTGGATTATGAGGGTTCGCTGGTTTATCCGGCGCGGCCGGAACTGTGGGGATAAGCCACTAATATTGGAAGTAGTGAGTCAAGGTGAGCCGCAACGTCGCCCTTTGTTTCTTCTCCCCGCCGGGGAGAAGGTGGCCCGAAGGGTCGGATGAGGGGGAGGCTGTGCCGGATGTCGGAGAGCAAGCCCCCTCATCCCGCTGCCGCGACCTTCTCCCCGGCGGAGAGAAGACGAAAGACGCACCCGCTCGCCTTAAATGACGGAATGGCTCGTCTATGAGGAAGGCATGGTTATCCGGTCCCGCCGGAATTGCGGAAGTCTCGCCCAGGCACCGCACGCCAAGGCGGCATGTTCCGCGCGCCTTACCCAAAGAGGCACAGGGAAGATTGTAGAACCTCTCCTCCGTCACGCCGGGCTTGATCCGGCATCCAGCCACGGCGCGTCTGCGCGGTGAGAAGAGTCTTACGCGATTAAAGACTTAATCGCACTGGATCCCGGCTCAAGGCCGGGATGACGGTGTGCGGATATTGCCACTCATCGAATGCGGCATTCCATACGAGCCTATCGTCAGCGCACGTCAAACGCCCCAACTCAGGCCGCGTGCTTCCCGATCAGCCCCGGAATATCCACCGGCTCCATCTCGTCCGATGCCTGTTCGGCGGTAACGTCGCTCGTCTGCATCCAGGTGATCAGCTCGAAGCTGCCATCGGCATTTTCGGCAATCGCCGTGCAGCTTTCCACCCAGTCGCCGGTGTTGATGTAGCGGATGCCGTCCATGTCTTCCATCACCGCATGGTGAATATGTCCACAGATGACGCCATCGACATTGTTGCGGCGCGCCTCTTCGGCCACCACGCGCTGGAATTCGCCGATGAAGTTGACCGCGTGCTTGACCTGCAGCTTGGCCCAGGCCGAAAACGACCAGTAAGGCAGGCCGATGCGGCGGCGCACGGCGGCGATGGCGATGTTGAGCGCAATCGCCGCGTCATAGGCCCAGTCGCCGAGATAGGCGAGCAGGCGGGCGTTGCGCACCACCACGTCGAACTCGTCGCCATGGATGATGAGGTACTTCTTGCCGTCGGCGGCCTCATGGATCATGCGCTCGGCCACTTCGATGCCGCCGAAATGCATGCCGGGAAATTCCCGCAGGAATTCGTCATGATTGCCAGGAATATAAACGATGCGCGTTCCCTTGCGGGCCTTGCGCAGAAGCTTCTGGACCACGTCGTTGCAACCCTGCGGCCAGTACCAGCTGCGGCGCAGACGCCAGCCGTCGACGATGTCGCCGACGAGAATGATCGTCTCGGCCTCGTGATATTTCAGGAAGTCGAGCAGATAGTCCGTCTTGGCCGCCTTGGAGCCGAGATGAACATCCGAAATGAAAAGCGTTCTGAACTGTCTGGTTTCGATTTGACCGGCCACGGATTTCATCCCCCTGTTCGGTTGCGTCCCTGCGGCTTTCTTACCTCTCAGAACCAGACTCGTGTTTCAGCAACATGACAGACGTCGGTTTTTATAGGGAATATGACGAAAGCCTTCACGAAAACGCGAATAAGCCATGGCCGCATTTGCATAAGGTGCGGTCAAATAACGGCTGTACCACGGGGAAGTTTGTTGTATTCAGGGGTCCGGAATTGAACCAGACATGACGGTGGAAGAATGACCTCTCACGATAAGAACAACACGCCCGCCAACACGGCAAAGGCCGACATCGAGGAACAGGCGCTCTTTTTCCACCGCTATCCGCGCCCCGGCAAGCTGGAAATCCAGGCCACCAAGCCGCTCGGCAACCAGCGCGATCTGGCGCTCGCCTATTCGCCGGGTGTTGCCGCCCCCTGCCTCGCGATCCACGAAAATCCGGAAACGGCCGCGGAATATACCGCCCGCGCCAACCTCGTCGCCGTTATTTCCAATGGCACGGCGGTGCTCGGCCTCGGCAATATCGGCCCGCTCGCTTCCAAGCCGGTGATGGAAGGCAAGGCCGTCCTCTTCAAGAAATTCGCCGGCATCGACGTTTTCGACATCGAAATCGATGCGCCCGGCATCAACGACATGGTCTCCACCATCGCAGCGCTGGAACCCACCTTCGGCGGCATCAACCTTGAGGACATCAAGGCGCCGGAATGTTTCGAGGTGGAACGCCAGCTGCGCGAAAAGATGAATATCCCGGTCTTCCACGATGACCAGCACGGCACCGCGATCATCGTCGCCGCCGCCGTCACCAACGCACTGGAACTGGCCGGCAAGTCGCTCTCGAGCGTCAAGATCGTCGCCTCGGGCGCAGGTGCGGCAGCCCTTGCCTGCCTCAACCTGCTCGTCGCCATGGGCGCGAAGAAAGAAAACATCTGGGTCCACGACATCGAAGGCCTCGTTTATGACGGCCGCAACACGCTGATGGACGAGTGGAAGGAAGTTTACGCCCAGAAGACCGACAAGCGCGTCCTGGCCGAAACCATCGACGGCGCGGATGTCTTCCTCGGCCTTTCCGCCGCCGGCGTGCTGAAGCCGGAACTGCTGGAGCGCATGGCGGAAAACCCGCTGATCCTGGCGCTTGCCAACCCCAATCCGGAAATCATGCCGGAGGCGGCGCGCGCTGCCCGTCCGGATGCGATGATCTGCACCGGCCGTTCGGATTTCCCGAACCAGGTCAACAACGTTCTCTGCTTCCCCTATATCTTCCGCGGCGCGCTGGATTGCGGCGCAACGACCATCAACGAAGAAATGAAGATGGCCGCCGTGCAGGCCATCGCCGAACTCGCGCGGGAGGAAGTCTCCGAAGTGGCCGCCAAGGCCTATAGCGGCGAAACGCCGGTCTTCGGCCCGAACTACCTCATCCCCTCGCCCTTCGATCCGCGCCTCATCCTGCGCATTGCGCCAGCCGTTGCCCGCGCTGCGGCCGCAAGCGGCGTCGCCGCCCGGCCGATCACCGATTTCGAAGCCTATCTCGACCAGCTGAACCGTTTCGTCTGGCGCTCCGGCTTCATCATGAAGCCGGTCTTCAATGCCGCGAAAGCCGCCGAAAAGAAGCGTATCATCTTTGCCGAAGGCGAAGACGAGCGCGTGCTGCGCGCCGCCCAGGTGCTTCTGGAAGAAGGCACCGGCATTCCGATCCTCATCGGCCGCCCGCAGATCATCGAAACGCGCCTGAAGCGCTTCGGCCTGCGCATCCGCCCGCATACGGATTTCGCCGTGGTCAACCCGGAAGACGATCCGCGCTACCGCGACTATGTCGATGACTATTTCGCCCTTGTCGGCCGCGTCGGCATCAACCCGGAAGCCGCGCGTACCATCGTGCGCACCAACACGACCGTCATCGGCGCGCTGTCGGTGAAGCGCGGCGAAGCGGATGCGCTGATCTGCGGCCTCGAAGGCCGTTACGACCGCCACCTGCGCGACGTCAACCAGATCATCGGCAAGCAGGAAGGCGTTCGCTCCTTCGCCGGCCTCAGCCTGCTCATCACCCAGCAGGGCGCGCTGTTCCTGACCGATACTTTCGTGAACTATGACCCGACCTCCGAGGAAGTGGCGGAAATGGCCATTCTCGCGGCCAAGGAAATCCGCCGCTTCGGCATCACGCCGAAGATCGCCCTCGCCAGCCATTCCAATTTCGGTTCGCGCGATTCCGAAAGCGCCCGCAAGATGCGCCGCGCCCTGAAGATCGTGCAGGAAGCAGCACCGGAACTGGAAGTGGACGGTGAAATGCAGGGCGGCTCGGCCCTTTCGGAAGCGCTGCGCAAACGCGCCATGCCGAACAGCGTGCTGACCGGCGAAGCGAACCTCCTGGTTTTCCCGAACCTCGATGCCGCCAACATCACGCTCGGCGTCACCCGCACGCTGACGGAAGGCCTGCATGTCGGCCCGATCCTGCTCGGCACGGCCCTGCCCGCCCATATCCTGTCGCCCAGCGTCACCTCGCGCGGCGTGGTCAACATGGCGGCGTTTGCCGTGGTGCAGGCCTCGCATCCTTCGGTGTGATAGAGGGCGCATTAACGCAATTTTGAACAGGCTGTTGCCGCCTTGCGGCAACAGCTTATGTTATCTTCCCGAAACACGGATGTCGTGAAGTATAACGCCCCTGCCACCGGCTGGGGACATCGAACGGATCGAACAATTGACCCGCCGCAGCCGCATCATCGGCCTCCTGCTTCCCCTTGTTTTCACCGCACCGGCCGCCGCTTTCGCGGATCAGGTCTGCGACATGCTTTATGCGCAGTTGCGCGAACCGCCCCGCGTCATCGGCAACACGGCCGAGGTGCGGCGTTACGCCAATGCGCTCGCCCGCCAGAATATCGTCATCCGCAAGATCAGGAACGACCTGCGCGGCTATGGCTGCTCGTCCGGCAGCGTCATCGTCTATGGCAATCCCAATGCCGGTATCTGCGCCGAAATCGGCGATGCGCTGGCGGAAGCGGAAAGCGAGCGCGACGCCATCATCCGTGACCGCGACGACGCCATGGCGGCCGCGCGTAGCGACGACGGCGACATCAGGCGTCAGCGCATTCTCGCCGCCCTCGATGCCAATGGCTGCAACACCCTGCCGCAGACGGAAACGCAATTGCCGCCGCCTCCGGATGTGACGCGTTATCCCGACGCCTTTCGGCAGAACGGCGACGAACCGGGACAGGCGGGGCTTTCGCCCTACCCCAACGCCGCCGCCGAGGGCGGGCTGCGGACGCTGTGCGTGCGCACCTGCGACGGCTCGTTTTTCCCCATCGCTTCCAATGCCTCACCGCTCGATTTCCGCGCCCAGGCGGAGCAGTGCGAGAAAATGTGCCCGGGGACCGAGACGGAGCTTTATTTCCACTCCATGACGGAGCAGGAAACCGCCGACATGGTGTCTGCGGAAACAGGCAAGCCCTACAAGGATCTGCCAACCGCCTTCGCTTACAGAAACGCGCACGGCAAAGCGCCGGGCTGCGCCTGCAACATGGCCGCCTATCACAAGGAAATGCAAAAGCAGGAAGAGGCCGCCCGGCCGCAGCCCGAAAAACCCTATTCCGGCATCACCACCATTCCATCACCGCAAGGTGACAAGGCTGAGAAACCCGCCGAACAGCAGCAGGCCGCCAAGCCGCCGGAACAGCCCGTTCCCGAACGCGACTATGACCCGAACGACAGCCGCGTCCGCGTCATCGGTCCGAAATTCCTGCCCGACCAGACGGGCCGGATCGACCTGAAGAACCCGGCATTGAAGGGCATTCAGCCGCAGCAATAATGACGGCGCCACCAGCCCTTGCATATTCCAATGCACCAAACGCGATGCGTCACTTCCGTACAGGCCGCGCCCATCCCCGTGGCCTGCTTCGAGCCCTCCGCAGCCATGGATAAACACATTCTTCACCTCATTTGCCGACAAATATTCATATAGAAGTTGTATACGTGAACGCGATTGACTTCGCTGTAAGAGTGCATATTATTAAAAAATCCACTTAAAGTGGATCAGCATCCCATGCAAAATATATATACGCCGTGCGGCTTTAGCCGCGCGCGCCTTTCATGCATCTCCAGACGAACATGTAGCCCACCTCGAACCCGAGTGGACGATCAGAGTTTCATTGACCTATGAAGCCCACAACCATCAGGAGTATAGCCATGACATCCATTCAGATCACCGCAACCGGCGTCAAATTGCTCGATCCTTTCGTCCCGGTCATCGCAACTTTGCCGACAGGCGAAGCGAAGGAATCCTATTCCATCTCGGTTTCCGGCATGGGACAGCTGACCGGCATTTCCTATACCGTGCCGGCGCATACCACGGGAAAAATCAAGGCCCAGCTGCAAATCTCGGCCCTTTCCAGCCAGGATGTGAAGGACCTCAACACGCTTGCGCTCGGAATGCTTGATGCTTCCTACCGCGAGGAGATCAACGAATACGAAAAGACCACGGCCAGCGCCAATCTTTCAGTCTGGACGTGGTTCTTCGGCGGCGGCGGCGCTTCCGCCTCTTATGAAAAGACCAAACAGGAAATGCGCTCCAAGGGCCTGACGGATCAGCAGATCACCATGCTGATGGACGCCTTCCTGGAGCGCGCAAAAAACATGTCGACGGTCGAGATCGAGTTCTATGTGAACAATCAGAGCAACGACTACGCCGTCTCCGGCGACGTCTATCTCTACACGGTTTCCGGCACCATCAGCACTGAAAAAGGCACCTCCCAATACCGCATGCTGGCCGATCAGGCGGCGGCCGGCGGTCCTCCGCCGGCCGGCGGCGGCGCTCCCTCCAGCGGCAAGATCATTCCGCTGAATTGAGGGCTCGCAGGCATGGGCAGCGCAGCCCTTCACCCCCGGGGCGCGCCGCCCCTTTTGAGCATTTCCCGGAAAAGCGGAGCCCGGTTTTCCGTCCGGAAATGCGTGAAAACAAAGAGTTAGAGTGTTTTCGTGATTCGAAGAAAAGCGAAAAACTCTAAAAAACCGGACATCCGTCCTTCACCCCCTTTTCCATGAGGCAAGCGAATGACTTTCGAGGAACTCACGGCGCTCAAGGAGCGGCACTACCATCAGCTGACAGGCATACCCGGTGTCACGGCGATCGGCGTCGGGTTGCTTGAGGACGCCGCCGGCGAACTGACACAGGAGCTTGGCCTGATCCTTTACCACCGCGCGCCGGACCCGTCGCTGAAGGCGGGTCTGATGACGACGCTCGACGGCGCGCCGCTGCAGGTGCGGGAAGGCTCCTTCGACCGCCCGAGCGAGGCGGTGCGAGAACTGCCCGCGCCCGGGACGGCATGGAAGGATCACCCCAGACGCCTCTCCGACAACCCGCGCGAAAAAGTCGTGGAACCGATGGTCGGCGGCATCAGCGGCAGCCCGGATTACTGGTCCTGGACGGATACCGTCGGCACCATCGGGCTGGTCGTGCGGGCCGCCAACGGAACGCCGATGATCATGAGCAATGCGCATGTCATCTGCCGGGACAATGCCCAGGTCGGCGATGACGTCTCGCAGCCGGCGCGCACCTGGTTCGGCGATCTTGCCGCCAATATCGTCGCGTTCCAGAAGGGCAACATCGTCTATCAGGGAACGACCTATGGCGTCGATGCGGCTGTCGCCAGCCCGGCGAATGGCCGGCTCGCCACCATCGGCGCAATCTACAACCTCCCCTCGCCGGTGGGGGCGGCCGTTGCGGCGCTCAACATGAATGTTACGAAATCGGGTGTGACGACCAATATCACCAATGGCGTCGTTTCCGGCTTTTACGACGTGCAGCAGCCGAATATGCGCAACCAGATCGGCATATCGCCGCGCCGCGCCGGCGAGGTCTTCAGCCAGCCGGGCGATAGCGGCAGCGCCGTCATCGACACCGCCGGCAATAATGTCGTCGGATTGTTCTGGGGTGCAAGCGGCGCGATCAGCCTCGCCAGCCCCATTCACCCCATCCTCAATCTTTTTAACTGCACCGTCGTTTGAAGAGACGATGACCATCCTTCCCGGCCCACCTTCCCGGCTTCGTCCGGGAGGGATGGATCCGCCCGGTCAACCGCCCCAGCGGTTACGAAACACCAGTTCCTCCAGCGGCACGCGCTGCCGCCAGCCTTTCACCGCCAGTTCCGGCTCGTTATAGAGCGCATCGACCCGGCCGAGGCAAAGCCAGGCGACGATTTCGATATGGTCGGGAATATCGAGAATGGCGCGAATGTCGCTATCGTGGAAAATGCTGACCCAGCCGACGCCGATGCCTTCGGCGCGCGCCGCGAGCCAGAGATTCTGGATGGCGCAGACTGTGGAGTAGACATCCGTGCGTGGATTATGGGTGCGGCCCAGCACCACCTTGCCGCCGCGCGTCGGATCACAGGTGACGCAGATGCTGAGCGGCGCCTTGCGGATGCCTTCGAGCTTGAGACTGCGATAAAGCGCCTGCTGCTCGCCCGTAAACATCGCCGCCGCCTCCTCATTGGCCCGGCTGAAGGCCACGAAGGCCGCCTGACGGACAGCGCCATCGGTGACGAGGGTAAAATTCCACGGCTGCATGAAACCGACCGAGGGCGCGGAATGGGCCGCCTTCAAAAGACGCTCCACCAGATCCTCCGGCAGCGGGTCCGGCAGAAACTGGTCGCGCACGTCGCGACGGGTCTCGATGGCGCGGTAAATCACCTCGCGTTCCTCACCGGAAAACGGGCGGGCGGGCGAGAGCGCATGATCGAACGAACTGGCGCCGGGCGGATTGCTCACGGACGGATCGGCTGGCATCGTTTATCCCCAACAATGCGAAGGCCGGGCGCAAATGCGCACCCCGCCTCGACAACAACCTGCCGCCGTCCGCGCGGTTCGGTCTATTTCGTCAGGCCGGTCTTCTGACTCGGCTTCATCCGCCCTTTTCGCCTTCCCGAATTGCTCCAGTGGCTTTTTAAAAAGAACGTCCGCCTCACAGCGCTGGGCACGTTCCGGTCTTTCACCGGATTCCCGATTCTCCCGCCGCATGGGCAGGCACCTGACAGGGAAGCTATGGGCAAGAAAGCTTGCGGATGCAAGCTTCTTTGCGGGCGGTGCGACGATGTGACCATGGCACCCCTCACCTCCGTCATTCCGGCCTTGAGCCGGAATGACGGCCCTCCTTTTACCGCATCACTCCACGGGGAAATACCTGACATAAGCGAACTCATCCCCGTCAGGCGACCAGTTGGGCGAATTCATCGTACCCTGCCCGCCGAAAAGTTCGAACAGCGTCTCGGCATTGCCGCCATCCATATCCATCAGCCGCACTCGCACATCGAGATCGCGCGGATGGTCGAAAACGTCGCCGTCATAGGAAACGAACACCACCTTGTCTCCTTTCGGAGACGGGTGCGGAAACCAGTCGCCATAGGGGCTGTCGGTGATGCGCTCGACGGCGGAGCCATCCACCCGCACGCGCCAGATCTGCATTCGCCCGGTGCGGCTGGAATTGAAATAGATCCACTCACCGTCAGGCGAATAATCCGGCCCGTCATTGCGGCCCTCGCCATGGGTCAGCCGCGTCTCGACGCCGCTTGTTATATCCATCGAATAGATATCGAAGACCTGATCGCGAATGCCGCAATAGGCAAAACCTTTCCCATCCGGCGACCAGCCATGCCAGTAAGAGGGAAGATTTTTCGTCATCAGCCGCGGCACGCCGCCCGCCGAGGCCATGAGATAAATGGCGCTCTTGCCGAATTCCACCTTGTCGGAAATGGCGTAAAGCGAACCATCCGGCGAAATGCCGTGATCGTTGTTGCAGAGCGTGGCAAAGCCGGTATCGACCTTTTCCGGCGACGCATTGCCGGCAAGAGACAGGCGATAAAGCAGCCCTTCGCTGTTCAGCAGCAGGTATTTTCCATCCGGCGACCAGTTCGGCGCTTCGAATAGATCGGGCGTCTGCCACACCACCCGCATCTGCCGGGTGCGGATGTTGAAGATTTCGATGGAGCTGCGCATTCTGCCTCCCGGGCGTGTCCGTGTCTCGTTCAAAGCGCCCGACAATGCAGACATTCCGTTTGCATCCGCCATCGCCTCGATTATGATCCTAGGGCGGCAGGCACCGTCCTGCAAATTCAAACCGGAAAAAACGCCAGCGCTCCGGCACCGTCCGTGACCTTTGCCGTTTCTCCCAGATCCGAGGTTCCGCGATGAATACCATCGCCGATCACGGCATCCGCTTCGGCCGGATCGCCGCAATGCTTCCTGTCAAAAATATCGAAAAGGCCCATGATTTTTACGTTGGCGTGCTGGGCTTCGAAAAGACCTTCGAAAACGGCACCCCTGTCGGTTTCATGATCCTCAAACAGGGCAATGCCGAGCTGCACCTGACATTGCAGCCCAGCCACAAGGCAGCGCCCTTCAATGTGGCGCATATGATGGTGAGCGATGTGGACGCGCTGCATGCGCTCTGCAAGAGCCAGGGCTTGCGCATCATCAAGGGCCTGCAGGACAAGGATTACGGTCTAAGGGCCTTTGTGTTTGAAGACCCGGATGGCAACCGCATCGATGTGGGGCAGGTTATTTAAGGCAAGTGAACGGCGCGGCGTGTCCGCGCCGTCTGTTTAAACACGAAGCCCCACTGTGGAACGAGCGCATGCCACTTGTTTCTTCTCCCCACAGGGGGAAGTCCGCGGCAGCGGGATGAGGGGGCGACGGTAGAGATAAATCGAGAGGTTGCCCCCTCATCCGACCCTTCGGGCCACCTTCTCCCCGACGGGGAGAAGAAACGGCGGCAACGCCGGGCAAAACATCCGCTACCAGCGCCTTCCTTCAATCACCGATCCCTGAACCGGTTGGTGATCGGATAACGCCGGTCACGCCCAAAGTTCTTCTTGGTGATCTTCACGCCCGGGGCCGATTGCCGGCGCTTGTATTCGGCGAGATAGAGCAGATGCTCTACCCGGTGCACGGTGGCGACATCATGGCCGCGCGCGAGAATCTCCTCGACCGACATTTCCTTCTCGACGAGGCATTCGAGAATATCGTCCAGCACCGGATAGGGCGGCAGCGAATCCTGGTCGGTCTGGTTGGGGCGCAATTCGGCCGAAGGGGCCTTGGAAATGATATTGGCCGGGATCACCTCGCCGGAAGGGCCGAGCGCGCCGGGCGGCACATGGGCATTGCGCCAGCTGGAAATGGCATAGACCTGCATCTTGTAGAGGTCCTTGATGGGGTTGAAACCGCCATTCATGTCGCCATAAAGCGTGGCATAACCCACCGACATTTCCGACTTGTTGCCCGTCGTCACCACCATGGAGCCGAACTTGTTCGAAACGGCCATCAAAATGGTGCCGCGCGTGCGGCTCTGCAGGTTTTCCTCGGTAATGCCCTCTTCCGTGCCCTCGAAGAGATCGGAAAGCGCCGAAAGGAAACCCTCCACCGGTTCGACGATCGGCACGATATCGTAACGGCAGCCCAGCGCCTTGGCGCAATCGGCCGCGTCCTTCAGCGATTCTTCCGATGTATAACGGTAAGGCAGCATGATGCAGCGCACCCGCTCCTCGCCAAGTGCATCAACGGCTAGGGCGGCACAGATCGCCGAATCGATGCCGCCGGAAAGGCCGAGAACCACGCTCTTGAAGCCGTTCTTGTTGACGTAATCGCGAAAGCCCAGCATGCAGGCGCGGTAATCCGCCTCCTCGCCTTCGGGAATCTTCGAGAAAGGCCCGCTGTCGCAATGCCAGCCATCGGCCGTACGTTTCCAGTCGGTAACGGCAAGTGTGGCCTCGAACTGGCTCATCTGGAAGGCAAGCGTCTTGTCGGCATTAAAGCCGAAGCTCGCGCCGTCGAACACCAGCTCGTCCTGCCCGCCCAGCTGGTTGGCGAAGACGAGAGGCAGGCCGCTTTCGATAACCTGCCGCAACGCCACCTGATGGCGCACATCCAGCTTGCCACGATAATAGGGCGAACCGTTCGGCACCAGCAGGATTTCCGCGCCGCTTTCGGCGAGCGTCTCGCACACGCCCATATCGTTCCAGATTTCCTCGCAGATCGGAATACCGATCCGCACACCCCGGAAATTATAGGGACCGGAAATCGAACCTTCGGAGAAAACACGCTTCTCGTCGAATTCGCCGTAATTCGGCAGGTCGATCTTGTCGCGCAGCGCGATGATCTTGCCGCCATCCAGAAGCGCTACGGAATTGTGCCGGCCCGTCTCACCCTGTCGTGGAAAACCGATGACGACGCCCGGCCCGCCATCGGCGGTTTCCGCCGCCAGCTCTTCCACGGCCTTCAGGCATGCTTTCAGGAAAGCCGGCTTCAGCACCAGATCTTCCGGCGGATAGCCGGATATGAACAGCTCCGTCAGCAGCAGAAGATCGGCGCCCTGCGTCGCCGCATCGGCCCTCGCCTCGCGCGCCCTGGCGAGATTGCCCGCCACGTCGCCAACAGTGGGATTGAACTGCCCAACGGCAATCCGGAGATGGTTCTCTATATCGTGTCTGTCGCTCATGGCTTTTCAATACCGCGCCCTTGCCCGCTCCGCAACGCGGCAATTGCATGGCGGCGTCCGTTACGCTTCGTCCGCGCGCGTTCACGCTAAGGTTATCGCCGCACCCGCCAGACTCTTCAAAGTTCATGTCGCGTTCATCGCGCTTATGTGACAGTTACATGACACTTTTGCGACACCCGATTCACCTCCCCGGATCGGCCGTGCCGCCTGCAATACCGGAGTATGGGTTTGAGAGATTCGGCGCCAAAAACAACGGCTTCCGAAAAGGCTGGTTTCGTCTTTTCGCCTGCATGGACAAGGAGCCTTTCCAAGCTTTCGGGCATCGCCTATCCGCTTGCCAATCTGACGGTCGCGTCCGTCGTGCTGGTCGTGGCGCTAGAGTGGATCGCCCGCGGTTCGCTCAGGGATGTCGGCGCTTTCCTCACCTCCTCCGCCCGCCCCGGCATGACCACCATTGCCGCCGTGCTTGCCCTCCTCGTGGCGCTGGATGCACTTCTTGGCAGGCGTTACCTGTCGCTGATCGCGCTTGCGCCGCTCTGCGCGCTGACGGGGCTGATTTCGGCGCAGAAACAGACCTATCTTTCCGATCCGCTTTACCCCTCCGACCTGCTGTTCGGCCGCCAGATCCTCGAGCTTCTGCCGACCATGCTGAAGGCCCAGCCGCTGACGGCAGCCCTGGTCGCTCTCGGCATCTGCGCCACGATTGCCGCTCTCGCAGCGCTGTGGCTGCTGGCGCGCCGCCATTCACCGGGCTTGAGCTGGCGCGAACGCGCCGCTGGTCTCGCGCTGGCGCTGCCGCTTCTTGCCGGTCTTGCCTCGCTTATGGACTATTCGCATTATTCCTGGGTGCGCGATCGCCTCAACATCATTCCCATGATGTGGGATCAGCAGGAAAACTACCGCCATAACGGCTTCCTGATGGCCTTTGCCTTCAATATTCCGATGGCCAATGTCTCGGCGCCGCAGGGTTACGGCGAAAACACCATTGCCGACCTGACCTCCGAGCCCGCCGCCTTCGCCGCCAACAAGGGCGATTACCCCGATGTCATCATGCTGATGAGCGAATCGCTGTGGGATCCGACGCGGCTGGAAAATGTGAAGCTCTCCGCCGATCCCATGCCGACGATCCGCGCCAAACAGTCCGGCAACGTCTTTTCCCCGGAATTCGGCGGCATGACGGCGAATGTGGAATTCGAGGCGCTGACCGGCTTTTCCAACGCCTTCCTGCCCTATGGCAGCATTCCCTATCAGCAATATATCCGCCGCCCCGTGCCCTCGCTCGCCAGCTTCTTCCGTGGCGAAGGTTATTCCGCCATCGCCATGCACCCGTTCCAGGAATGGTTCTGGAACCGCAAGCAGGTCTATCAGAATTTCGGCTTCGAGGAATTCCGCTCCGAAGAGACGCTGCCCGCCATGGAAAAACGCGGCAACTTCGCCTCCGACGATGCGCTGATGGACCAGATCATGGCGGCGGCCGAGAAGGCGCAGAACCCGCTCTTCCTCTTCGCCGTCACCCTTCAGGGACATGGTCCCTACGAGGCGACCCGTTATGCCGAGAACACCATTGGCGTCGAAGGCGCCCTTTCCGCCTCGGCCTCGCAGGCGCTCGCCACCTATTCTCAAGGCGTGGCGGAAGCCGACGAAGCGCTGCTGAAACTGATGCGCTGGGCGAAGAAGCGCGACCGTGAAACCATCATCGTCCTCTTCGGCGATCACCTGCCGCCGCTCGGCCAGACCTTCGTGGAAAGCGGCTATATGCCCGGCATGGTGGCCAGCCGCCGCGCGCCGCTGGAGGTAATGAAGAAGGAACACGAGACGCCGCTCGTCGTCTGGTCCTCAAAGAAGGGCGTGCGCAAGAATATCGGCACCATCAGCCCGGCGCTTTTGCCCTATCACGTGCTGAAAACGGCGGGCTTCTCCGATCCCTTCTATACCGGCACGCTTGGCGAAGTGCAGCAGGCCTTTTCCGTCATCGACCGGCATATGCTGGTGACGACCGACGGCAAGGCCCTGCCCGACTGGTCGATCGCGCCCAATGCCGTTCCCGACGTGGTGCGCGATTACCGCCTGCTGGAATTCGACATGATGTTCGGCCAGCAATATGGCCGCGAACGCTTCTTCCCCGGTTTCAACTGGCTGCACGAGGGCGCGCCATCGGTCTGATGTTTTTCGGCGGGGACGCCTGAACCGCATGGCGGTGGAAATCGTTTGAATTCCACCGCCATGCGGGTTTATCTCGGGAAACATCCGCATCGCCCCATCAGAACCGGAGACACACCGTGTCAGATATCTCCGACTATATCGTTTCGCATTTCAAGCGTTCCTCTCGCGAAATCGGCGAAGTGGAGCGGCGCATTCTGGAACTGTCGCACCAGAAGAAACTGATTTCACGCGACACCAATGCTGAATTTTCCGCTGGTGCGAGTTTCGGCGACAGGCTGGCCGACAATATCGCCAAGGTCGGCGGCTCCTGGGGTTTTATCCTCGGCTTCTGCTTTTTCCTGATCTTCTGGGCTGTCATCAACACCATCATCCTGACGACCGGCGCTTTCGATCCCTACCCCTTTATCTTCCTCAACCTGCTGCTTTCCATGCTGGCGGCCATTCAGGCGCCGATCATCATGATGTCGCAGAACCGCCAGGCCGCCCGCGACCGTTTCGAGGCCGCCAAGGACTACGAGGTGAACCTGAAGGCCGAGCTTGAGGTTCTTTCCCTGCATGAAAAGATCGATGTGAAGGTGCTGGCCGAACTGGCCGCGCTCCGTCAGGACCTTGCCGCACTGCACCGCCATGTCACCCGCAAGGAAGACTGACGCCGGAAAATTCATCCCCGCTTTTCCCCACTCCGCGACGCGCTGTTAGATTAAACGCAGTCCCGCCGGGTGGACGCCAGACGTGGCGGAAACCGAGGGACGGTTCTGATAGGGACGGTGGCGCGTTCGTGACGACAGGACCATTTCGCAAAGCGCGGTGCACGGCCCTTTGCGAAATACGGCATGGTGAAAGACCCGGCTGCGCAACGCATCCGACCCACACCAACCTCAACCGAAGCGCAGCCGGGCAATCGCCCCACGCACCCTGACCCATCCCCGACCGGCAGCGCCGGGCGGGATGAAGCTGTTGGGAGGTTTAGAGTATTTTCTGGAAAAGTCGACCGAAGTGCGTGGGGCTTACCCCCTCTGCCCTGCCGGGCATCTCCCCCTCAAGGGGGAGATCGGCAGGAGGTGCAAACATCACTTCATTCGCAAATATCGAGATGGGCGAAACCTGCCCGCAGATCGATCTCCCCCTTGAGGGGGAGATGCCCGGCAGGGCAGAGGGGGGTAAGCCCCACGCTCCTCCGTCCACCATGAATCGCACAACCTCCTGAAACCTCACCCCCAGTTACGAATCCGTCAGATTCTTGCGCTACAGATTGACGCAGGCGTTTGTTGCATTGCACTCTTGCGGGCAAGGCTGAAGGGGGAATCACTCCCCATCGTCAAAATGGCATCACGACCATTTCGCGGCGACGCCATGCCGGATGCGACATCCGGTCATTGCAATAATTCTGTTCCGGGGTTTTTCATGCACCAGTTCGATCTGATTGTTGTCGGCAGCGGTCCGGCGGGAAGACGGGCCGCCATTCAGGCCGCCAAGCTCGAAAAGAGGGTTCTGGTCATCGAGAAGGGCAGCCGCGTCGGCGGCGTTTCGGTGCACACCGGCACCATTCCATCGAAGACCCTGCGCGAAACGGCGCTCAACCTCACAGGCTGGCGCGAGCGTGGTTTTTACGGCCGCGCCTATCGCGTCAAGCAGGAGATCGATGCGGAAGATCTCCGCCGCCGCCTGCTCATCACGCTGGATCACGAAGTGGAAGTGCTGGAACACCAGTTCGCCCGCAACCGCGTGCAGCACATTCGCGGCACGGCGAGCTTCATCGACGCCAATACGATGAAGGTGGTGAAGAGCGACGGCGAGATCATGACCGTGACGGGCACCTCCATCCTGCTGACCATCGGCACCCGCCCCTACCGGCCGCCGCATATTCCCTTCGATGGCGAGGCGGTGCTCGACTCGGACGAGATTCTCGAGATCAAGGAACTGCCGCGCTCCATGGTCGTGGTCGGCGCCGGCGTCATCGGCATCGAATATGCCACCATCTTCAGCGCGCTCGACACGCAGGTGACGGTGGTGGAGCCGCGCGAGACCATGCTGGAATTCATCGACAAGGAAATCGTCGAGGATTTCACCTATCAGCTGCGCGACCGCAACATGAAGCTGATCTTCGGCCAGAAGGCGGAAAAAGTGGAGCGCGACGAAAGCGGCAAATGCCTCGTCTCGCTCGGCAATGGCCGCGTGCTGAAGGCCGAGACGGTGCTGTTTGCCGCCGGGCCGCGTCGGCGCCACCGATACGCTCAATCTTTCGGCCTGCGGGCTGGAGGCCGACAGCCGCGGCCGCCTGAAGGTCGATCCCGAAACCTTCCAGACCTCGGTGCCGAACATCTATGCCGCCGGCGACATCATCGGTTTCCCGAGCCTTGCCTCCACCTCCATGGAACAGGGCCGCATCGCCGCCCGCCACGCCGTCGGCGCACCGGCCGGCGAACCGCCGCAATTCTTCCCCTATGGCATCTATGCCGTGCCGGAAATCTCCACCTGCGGCCTGACGGAAGAAGAAGTCATTGAACGCGGCATTCCCTATGAATGCGGCATCGCCCATTTCCGCGAAACCTCGCGCGGCCACATCATGGGTCTCGACAGCGGGCTGTTGAAGATGATCTTCTCGCTCAAAACCCGCCGCCTGCTCGGCGTCCACATCGTCGGCGAAGGCGCGACCGAACTGGTGCATATCGGCCAGGCGGTGCTGAACCTGAAAGGCACGGTGGAGTATTTCGTGGAGAATACGTTCAACTATCCGACCCTTGCCGAAGCCTACAAGATTGCGGGGCTGGATGCGTGGAACCGCATGGGTGAGATCAAGAAGGATTAGGCTTTGCTGCGGGTAAAAAGATCACCTGCAATGTGCGAACCTCTCCTGCCGTCATGCTCGGGCCTGTCCCGAGCATCTGCAACGTTTCGATTTATGAGACGTGATTAGATCCTTGGGACAAGCCCAAGGATGACGCGGCGTCTGGAGCGAGGATGCCGATCACTCGCACCCGGTCCCTTGACGATAGGTGACGCCTACCCTCACCACCGAATACTATACCGCGCACTCACCCCCGGCCGGAAATGATCCGCATAACCCTGATCGAGCGTCCCCCGCACCGTCAGGTGATCGCCCAGTTTCTGCTCCACCGCCACGCCGCTGCTGAACTCGTTGAAACTGTTACGGCTCGCCCCCGTCAGCACAAAGGCCGTGCCGGTCTCGGAGCGGGAAAGGCGCAGCGACTGCGACACATCCAGCCCGTTCCATTGCTGTGCCGTGCCGTCATAACGCACGGTGAAATTGCGGTTCGCCTCGATATCCAGCTCCGGCGTAACGATGCGCTTCTGCTGCGAGGTCACGGAAACGCTGCTCGATCCCGTCAGCGCATTGAAGATGACACCGACATCACGGGCAAGTGAAACGCCTGGCAACTGTTCGGCCAGCAGCGTGACATTACCCCATACCCGCACCGGCGTATCCACCACCTGCCCCGTTTTGGAAGCGCTCATGCCCATTTCCAGCCCCGCGCGAATGGGCGTATCGACCGGCAGTTTCGCACCGATGCGCGCCGTATAGGAACGGTCGGAATTCTTGACCGGCTTCCAGATCAGCCCGGCCTCATCGGCGTGTGCCGCGGTGCCAGCGGCGGTGAAAAAAGACAATAGAAGGGTAAAACCCGCTTGTGGCGACATATCTTGTCCCCTTGCAAATTAAGGGCGCACCGGGAGAACCCGGCAGGCACGGTAAAAGCTTAAGGCCAATGGTTTGGCAGCGATAAGGCCGCACAAGAGCGGCACACAATGCCCGAACGACCGCATGCAGCGGCCGGGGCAAATCATGCTGCGCAGGGTGCCAGATGAACGGGAGATGAACAAGAGCAGATGCAGCAAAAAATCATGCTGCACTGCATTGTGATCGGGACGAAGGTAGGGAAGCCCGCGCGACCGCCCAGAAACCGGACGCCCAAAACAAAAAGGCCGCAGCTTTCGCTACGGCCCCTTGTTCAATCAGCTTGCACTGAAGAAGATTATTCGGCGTCGCCTTCAGCGGCCTTCTTCTTGGCCGGAGCCTTCTTCTTCGGAGCGGCTTCTTCGCCTTCAGCAGCGTCGTCAGCCTTGGCAGCGGCCTTTTTCTTGGCCGGGGCCTTCTTCTTGGTTTCCGTTGCTTCTTCGGCGTCGTCAGCCAGAAGCTCTTCCTTGGAAACGGTCTTGTCCGTTACCGAGATTTCGGAAAGCAGCTTGTCGATAACCTTTTCTTCGAAGATCGGAGCGCGCAGCGAAGCGGAAGCGCCGGGGGTGTTGCGGAAGAAATCGAGGATTTCCTTCTGCTGGCCCGGGAACTGCTGCAGCTGCTGGAACAGCGCACGCTGCATTTCTTCTTCGGTCACTTCAACGCCGGCCTTTTCGCCGATTTCGGAGAGAACGAGGCCGAGACGGACGCGGCGTTCAGCCAGCTTGCGATATTCTTCGCGGGCTTCTTCTTCGGTCGTGTCTTCGTCAGCGAAAGTCTTGCCGGACTGGGCGAGATCGGTGTTGATCTGGCGCCAGATGTTGTCGAACTCGGCGTCAACCAGGCCAGCCGGCGTGTCGAACTTGTACATTTCGTCCAGCTGGTCGAGGATCTGACGCTTGACCTTCTGGCGGGTGACGTTGCCGTACTGGCTTTCGATCTGGCCCTTGACGATTTCCTTCAGCTTTTCAGCCGATTCGAGGCCGAGCTTTTCAGCCAGTTCGTCGTTGATTTCAACGGCAGCAGCGGCAGCAACTTCCTTGACGGTGATGTCGAAGTTGGCGTCCTTGCCTGCGAGGTTCGCAGCCGGGTAGTCGGCCGGGAAGGTCACGGTGATGGTCTTTTCGTCGCCGGCCTTGACGCCAACGAGCTGGTCTTCGAAGCCGGGGATGAAGCGGCCCGAACCGAGAACCAGTTCAGCATCTTCAGCAGCGCCGCCGTCGAAGGCAACGCCGTCAACCTTGCCGAGATAGTTCATGGTGACGCGGTCGCCGTCAGCGGCCTTGCCCTTCTTGGTCTCGTAGGTGCGGGCGCTTTCAGCGATCTTGAGGATCTGCTCGTTGATTTCGTCTTCGGAGACTTCAACGACTTCGCGGGTAACCTTGATGCCGTCATTGGCCTTCAGTTCGATGGCCGGGATGATTTCATAGGCAACGGTGAATTCGAAATCGGATTCGGCCGACAGGATCTTTTCGGCTTCCTGCTCGTCTTCGGTCATGGAGATGGCCGGCTGCGTCGCAGACTTTTCGCCGCGGCTGGAGAGGATCTCGGTCGGCTTTTCACGAACCAGCTCGTTGACGAGGTCAGCCATGATGGACTTGCCGTACATCTTCTTCAGGTGGCCCATCGGCACCTTGCCGGGACGGAAACCGTTGATGCGAACCTTGTCCTTGGCGTCAACCAGGCGCTCGTCCAGACGGGCCTTCATGTCGGCGGCCGGAATAACGACCTTGAGTTCGCGCTTCAGCCCTTCAGCGAGCGTTTCGATAACCTGCATTTTCCTAACCTTCACATCATGGCGGCGGTGCTCAGACAGCCGTTGGTTTACTTTCGAGCACTGCGCCGGAAACATCGTTCCCCGGCCGTGGCTTCCCTTATTTCTTTACACAAGCGCCTGCCGGACACCATTTAGCCTGCACCGGAGAAAAAGACCAAAGGGGAGAAATGAACCCCGAAGCTCCCCGCATCTTATAAAGATGCACTCTGGCGCAAGCGTGGCGCAGCCATGCCTTGCTTGTGGTGCGGGTAGAGAGACTCGAACTCCCACGCCGAAGCGTTGGTACCTAAAACCAATGCGTCTACCAATTCCGCCATACCCGCACGTTGGGCGGCGGTATGTCACAATGTTCAGAAAGGGTCAAGCACGCCTTATCGCCGCCTTTCGTTTCCTCCGGACTTTTCTCATCCCCGCGCCGGTGGCAGAAGCCGGCCGCCCTCTCCGCTTATTCGCCGCCCGCACCGGGGGACAGGGCGCAACAGCCGGGCGGAGGCGATTCCGGGCGGAAAACGGCAAGCCGCATCACATCCGCCTGCCATCGACTTCCCGATCCGCCTCACCCGGCATATCGCATGCAGGCAGGCGCGGAAAACTGGCAATATTTATGCGGCTACATTGACATTATATATAGCGCGCGCCGCAGTCCAATTGCCAGATTGCCGGCCCATGCTCCAAACCAGCGATTCAGGGGCTTCCGCACCCTGCCCCGCCCCTTATCCGGTCATCCCTCACGCCTTCGCACTGCCGAAGCCCCGGACGATCACCAAAAGCACACAAATTGGTCACAAATTATGCATGAATCGCCGCAATCGGCCTGATTTACCGGCTTGCATTGCAATTCGTGCATAGGTGACATCTTGCTTTGTCTGTTTTTGTTTTGATTAAACCGATTATATTCATGGTCATACAGAGATCGAGTTCAGCCCCGGACCAAAGCCTCCCAAGACTGGCCGCAGAGACTGAACAGCACGAAGAGGAAGATGAAAATGAACATTGCACGCTCGCTCACCAACTGGCGCAAGTATCGTCAGACCGTAACCGAACTCGGCCGCATGACCGACCGCGAACTGAGTGACCTCGGCATTGGCCGTCAGGACATCCGCCGCGTCGCCAAGACCGCCGTCGGCTTCTGATTATACGCCCCGCCGCTCCTTGCGGCGGATGCGAGACGACCTACCCAAAAAGGCCTGAGGCTCCCGCCTCCGGCCTTTTTTCGTTTTGGGCGGTTGTTCGGGTAGAAGCGGCACTGCCACAGCCGCTCGCGGGGTCGGCAGATGAAAAATGCATCGATTGCCGACCATTTCCGCGGCGCCCGGATAGCGTCCGAGCCCCTCCCGATGCGCCGTTTCACGCCGGAAAGCCTCTTTAGCGCCACCAAAGGTCGCCAAACCCGTCAAAACCGCCTGAAACACAGGCATTTCCGCTCATATTTTGTCCAGATGATATTCAAAGCCGCAAATTTAGCCGACATACTGCACAAATGCATGGCAGTAGCCTAAATTCTGCACTGCACAACATGGCTCAATGTCTATATATAAACCTCAACAGCCGAGAGCACAGAGAAACGCTGAGCCGGCAGACGAAATCAACAGAGATAGATTGAGGAAACGACCATGAACCCCATCCGCATCGCAAAGAACTGGATCTCCTACCGCCGCACGATCAACGAACTTGGCAGCCTTTCCAACCAGGCTCTGAGCGACATCGGCCTGACCCGTTACGACATCCGTAACGTAGCAGCCCGTTCGTTCCGCTAAGGCGTAAACGATCGTCCCGCTGCCCGACCTCCAGGGCGCGACGATTGAGCGACAGGTAAAAAAGCGGCGCCTCTGGCGCCGTTTTTGATTCTGGCAGGATCTACTGGAAATTCTCGCCAGTCGGCGATTGACGAACATCGGCCCGGCGCACCACGCCATGCGGCACCGCCCCCCTTTCTTGTCGGTGGCTGGTTCGCTACGCTCCTCTCCCGTCATGCCGGTCCCCGGAACAAGCCCGAGGATGATCCGGCATCCAGTCACGGCGCGTCTGCGCTGTGGGAAGAGTCCTTTCAGCCCAAAGACTTGGGCTGGCTGGATTCCGGCTCAAGGCCGGAATGACGGAGGAAGATGGTCCACTACCAAAACGCTGCCAACCATCACAGCAAATTACACATCCAGGACGGAAACGAGATCGCTCGTTACATTCGGGCGGCTCGCGGGCATAAAGACCACATCCTCTCTCACATCCCTATCCTCAAAAACATTTGGCTGCCCCGGCCATGCATGCTAGTGCATCCGCAAACAATGCCGCGTCCTTCGGGACCCGCGCGGAACAATCACTCGAAAGACAGCCGCCGAACGGGAGCCTTTGCCCCGCGGCCGCCCATGGACGCCAGCATGCAAGACAAGACCACTTCTCCCATTCACGTCGTGGGCGGCGGACTGGCCGGTTCGGAAGCCGCATGGCAGATCGCGCAAAGCGGTGTGCCCGTCATCCTGCATGAAATGCGCGGCGTGCGCGGCACGGACGCGCATAAGGGCGATACGCTGGCGGAACTGGTCTGTTCCAATTCCTTCCGCTCAGACGATGCGACGGCCAATGCGGTCGGCGTCATCCATGCCGAAATGCGGCTTGCCGGCTCGCTGATCATGGCCTGCGCCGACAGGCACCAGGTGCCGGCCGGCGGCGCGCTTGCCGTCGATCGCGACGGGTTTTCCGAGGCCGTGACGAAAGAGCTGGAAAGTCACCCCCTGGTGACGATCGTTCGCGAAGAGGTAAATGGCCTGCCGCCGAAGGAATGGGGCAACTCGATCATCGCCACCGGCCCGCTGACCTCGCCGGATCTCGCAGCCGCCATTCAGGCAGAGACGGGTGAAGATGCGCTTGCCTTCTTCGACGCCATTGCCCCCATCGTCCACCGCGACAGCATCAATATGGATATCTGCTGGTACCAGTCGCGTTACGACAAGGTCGGCCCCGGCGGCACCGGCAAGGATTATATCAACTGCCCACTGAACGAGGAGCAGTATAACGCCTTCATCGACGCGCTGATCGCCGGCGACACGGTGGGTTTCAAGGAATGGGAGGGTACGCCCTATTTCGATGGCTGCCTGCCGATCGAGATCATGGCAGAGCGCGGCCGCGAAACGCTGCGCCATGGCCCGATGAAGCCGATGGGCCTGACCAACGCCCATAACCCCACGGTCAAGGCCTATGCCGTCGTGCAGCTTCGACAGGACAATGCGCTCGGCACGCTCTACAACATGGTCGGTTTCCAGACCAAGCTGAAATATGGCGTTCAGGCGGATGTATTCCGCATGATACCGGGCCTCGAAAATGCGGAATTCGCCCGCCTCGGCGGCCTGCACCGCAACACCTATATCGATTCCCCGATCCTGCTCGACCGCTCGCTGAGGCTGAAATCCCGGCCGGACCTGCGTTTCGCCGGCCAGATCACCGGCTGCGAGGGTTACGTGGAAAGCGCCTCCGTCGGCCTCCTCGCCGGCCGCTTCGCCGCCGCCGAACAGAAGGGCGAGACCCCCAGCCTGCCGCCGGCCACCACCGCGCTCGGCTCGCTCCTCAACCACATCACCGGCGGCCACCTTTCCTCCGATGATGAGCCGGGCAAACGCTCCTTCCAGCCGATGAACATCAATTTCGGCCTCTTCCCGGAACTGGCGCCGGGTTCAATCGTCAAGCCGGAAGGCGTGAAGCGTTTCCGCGGCAAGGACAAGACGATCATGAAACGCCAGCTCATTGCCGCGCGGGCGTTGAAGGATTGCGCGGCGTGGCTCGGAACTGACGAAACGGCACCGGAGACCGACAACGTTCAACATCGTTGAGCGAACTATCGCTATGAAAAGCCTGTAGCCCATTCCATCAGCGAACATTCCAGAACGACCAGTCCGACTTGCCCTTCTGATATTTGTAATGTCGGGAGAAATACGGGTTGACTGCCGTCACATACTCGAACTCGATGGTCGTGTCGCTCAGCAACGAAATGATCGGGCGATATTTGTAGCGACCCGAAATCACGATTGCCGTCTCTTCGGCCTTGAAGTTTCCTGCCGTCAATACCTTGTCCCACTTCACATTTTCGGCGTTGCCAAAAAAATTGTGGGGAGGAAATTCGGTCACGGGGACGTCACCCACGAGCTTGGCGCTCCTGAGCGTCAGATCGAGCTTTTCGGGATCGAGCGGCCGACCAGCTTTCATGACAAAGGATTTGACTCCGCTTCTGACGCGCTCCTCGAATTCCGGAAAGCGGGCGGACCAGCGAGCTGTATTGTCCACCAAAGTCACGAAACGGTCATAGCTTAGCCAGCCGCGCCCGAGTTCGATTGCCAGCGCCAGCACCAGAATCAGCACAGGCATCAACAGGGCGAATTCCACGGCGGCCACGCCGGAACGGGAACGCAGCAGCAGGACAGAGAGAGATTTCAGCTGCATCGCGATCACTCCGTCACCCGAACGGCGGTGATCGCCAGCGACACATTTTGTAATTGCGGATTCTTTCCAGAGCCGGAGAAAAGCAGATGGGTGGTGGGAAGAACGAATTTCCACTCATAACCAAGCGCCAGCAGATATTGTCCGGCCGCCGCGCTTGGCGTTTCGAAGCTGTTCTCAATCGGAAATTTCACCGGTGAAGCAGCAAGGTCCGCATCCGCAATGGCGGTAAGCGATATCTTCATATTCTCTTCCGTGGTGGGGAGCAGAAAATTGGACGCAATTATGTCCCTGAAGTCCACCTTACTGACGACCGTTCTGCTGGCCGCGGCCTTGCGAAGATATTCAGCGCCGGCACTGGCGGCCGTCGACATGTTGAGGCTGAAAAAAAGCGCAAGGCTAACTTCGATGGTGCCAAAGATCAGCACGAAATAGATCGGCAAAAGCAAGGCGAATTCGATGGCGCTCGCCGCCCGGATATCGGTAGCGAATGGCCCAAACAGATCGCGCAGACGGCGACGCAATGTCTCAAAGAGAGTCAAGATATGTGACCTCGAATGCAGTGATGATACCGCCCAGACTGTCGCTCGTCCCGGCAGCCGCAATCGACAATTTGTAAAGCGAATAAGTATCGACTGTGACTTTGTAGCTGCGGCGCTCCCAGCGGATTTCATCCGCCTTCTGGCTCATCTGAATGATTTTTTTGCTGGACCCGTTTGCGGACGCAGCACCTGCAGTGAAATCTCGATATCGTTCGAGCCTTCGTAATCTCGGTTACGCCCGTTATACCACACCGAGATTTCATATTTGCCGGGATGCATCTCCACATATTTGAAGATCGAGCTGTTGGCATCGCGTCTTTTTGCCCTTCCCAATGGCTGTCGAGTTCGACGGCATAGCGGGTTGGCGGTATTCGCTCGTTTTTGCTGACAAACGAAGTTTTGTCGCTGTTCTCTTCCTCTTTATCGCACTGCTGCGCCTCCGGCGGCTGGGAGGCCTTTTCCTCCCGCTTTGAGGGTTTGCTGCCGGCGGTCGATGCTTTTTCCTCGGACTTCGAGGCGTCCTTGTCATTTGGCTGCTCTTTGCCGGCGACCGTCGTGTCGGTTTTCTCTTTGGGAGTAGCGATCTGCGGCTCTGAAGTGCACGCTATCCCGGCAGTCGTCGGTTTTTCCTGTTCCTGCTCCCCATAACCCTGCCAGCCATGGTTCTTTCGGCAATCGGCATTGCTCCAGTCCTGGAGCTCGATACCCGGCCCCGTACCGCCATCCCATCCCAGTTCGGCATAGGTATAAACACCCCAGCAGCCGTTCGGTGTTTTGGCTCCTTTGCCGTTTTTCAGTATACGTTCCGTGCCGTTCAGCGATTTTTCGAAGGTGTTGTTGACGATGACCTCACCGTCATGGGGATAGGGCGGAATACCGCCGCAACGATAGGACAGCCGGTAGTCCAGTTTTTCGGTCTGAAACATCTTGCCGAACACGGTCTTGTAGCTGAACTTCGCCTCTATATCCGTCGTCAACCAATCGATCTTGACATCCCGGCTCACCACATCCTGCTTGGTGGAACGGATCATGGCATCGAAGGTGTCCAGTACGTTTTTACGGCGCACGTCGTCCAGCGGCACATTCGTTCGCGTCGGTTTCGTCGAACGCTCGCAGGCCTGTGCAATCACACGTTTGGACTGGCTGTAATAGGCCAAGGCCCGGCCACCTTCGAACAGAAGCCCAAAAAACAAAAGGAAAACCGGCAGAAGCAACGCCGTCATGATCGCGAAGGAGGCCGCGCGGTCCTTCATGAAAAGCGAAAACAGCCCTTCACGAACACCCTTTGTTCTTGTCCACTCAAACATCCTGAAAACACCATCTCATGTCGCTCATCGCGGCGGGAAAGGCGCGCTGTGAAAAGCGGTGCGCCAGGGTTTCTGCCACGCTAAAAAATATCCGGCCTACCGCCGGGTGCTAAAAATTGCCTGTCGATTGGCGACTGCTTTTTTCGCAAGCAGTTCTCGCCGACCTCTCAAAATCCACGGGGTTGTTAGCATGGAAACCGTAAACCAAAGACCAACAAAAACCGGAAAATATGCTGCAAATTCATATACTTAATTCATTTATTAATAAATTAGAACGTATGAATTATTGTGGCCGTGCCGGTCATCGCCGGGCCGTTTTCGGTAATGCAGTTTTCTTCGGGGCGACAAACTTGGGCTCGCCCCTTGTCCCTCCAGCCAAGCTCGGGCAAAACAGCCCTGTTCAATCACAAGACAATGCCAGGAGATAAGATATGGACGTTCGCGCCGCAGTTGCCATTCAGGCCGGAAAGCCGCTTGAGGTCATGACCGTTCAACTCGAAGGGCCGCGCGCCGGCGAAGTGCTGGTTGAGGTCAAGGCGACCGGCATCTGCCATACAGACGATTTCACGCTTTCCGGTGCCGATCCGGAGGGCCTGTTCCCGGCCATTCTCGGCCATGAGGGCGCGGGCGTCGTCGTCGATGTCGGACCCGGCGTTACCTCGGTCAAGAAGGGCGACCATGTCATTCCGCTCTACACGCCGGAATGCCGCGAGTGCTATTCCTGCACCTCGCGCAAGACCAATCTGTGCACCTCCATCCGCGCCACCCAGGGCCAGGGCGTGATGCCGGACGGCACCTCGCGCTTCTCCATCGGCAAGGACAAGATCCATCATTATATGGGCTGCTCGACCTTCTCGAACTATACGGTTCTGCCCGAGATCGCGCTCGCCAAGATCAATCCCGACGCACCTTTCGACAAGGTTTGTTACATCGGCTGCGGCGTGACGACCGGCATCGGTGCGGTCATCAACACCGCCAAGGTCGAGATCGGTTCCACGGCGATCGTCTTCGGTCTCGGCGGCATCGGCCTCAACGTGCTGCAGGGCCTGCGCCTTGCCGGCGCGGACATGATCATCGGCGTGGATATCAACCCCGACCGCAAGGCCTGGGGCGAAAAGTTCGGCATGACCCACTTCGTCAACCCGAAGGAAGTCGGCGACGACATCGTGCCCTATCTCGTCAACATGACGAAGCGTAATGGCGACCTGATCGGCGGCGCGGATTACACATTCGATTGCACCGGCAATACCAAGGTCATGCGTCAGGCGCTGGAAGCCTCGCATCGCGGCTGGGGCAAGTCGGTCATCATCGGCGTTGCCGGCGCCGGCCAGGAAATCTCCACGCGCCCGTTCCAGCTCGTCACCGGCCGCAACTGGATGGGCACCGCCTTTGGTGGCGCACGCGGCCGCACGGATGTGCCGAAGATCGTCGACTGGTACATGGAAGGCAAAATCCAGATCGACCCGATGATCACCCACACCATGCCGCTCGAAGACATCAACAAGGGCTTCGACCTGATGCACAAGGGCGAAAGCATCCGCGGCGTCGTGGTTTATTGATTGGATAAAACAGAGGCGGGCGCGCGCAACCGCGCGCGCCCGCCTTTCATGCAAATGTGATCGCCTCCAACCCGCTGCAGCCATTGCGATTAACGGGACGGTAAATCTATCGTCGTAAGCCGATACTGCGCGGTGGAGTTGAAAATCCCTCCCCGCCCAGAACGACGCCAGACCTGCGGAGAGCGACCCTGAAAATCGTACCGATCGACAACGGAAACCGCGTCGCCGCCGTCGCTCTTCTGGCGAAAGGCTTCCCGGAAAAAAGCGAGGCCTTCTGGTCGCGCGGGTTGTCGCTCGTCAGCGAACATCACGAGCGGCGTGAACTCGGTGCGATCGGGCAATTGCTGATGAAGGGCGACGATGCCGCAGGTGTTCTGCTGACCATCAAAAGCCGCCTGCCGGAGACCGAAAGGATCGTCGTCAACCTGTCGAGCTGGTATGTGGAGCCTTCCTGCCGCTGGTTCGCCCCGCGCATGTTGCAGATGGCCTCCTCCAATGAGGGCGAAATCTTCACCGATCTCAC
Source organism: Agrobacterium sp. LMR679 (assembly GCF_027157905.1). NCBI lineage: Bacteria > Pseudomonadati > Pseudomonadota > Alphaproteobacteria > Hyphomicrobiales > Rhizobiaceae > Agrobacterium > Agrobacterium sp. LMR679. The sequence continues at coordinate 2,766,394 of NZ_JAPVOJ010000002.1, forward strand.
CCCCTCTCCCGAAGCCTGCAAGCTGAATGAGAGGCTGGGCTTTGCGACGGTGACCGATTGCACGCTTTTTTATCCGCTGCCCCTTGCAGCGCTTCGCCCGGCAAGCGCACGGCTGCGCCCGCCAGGCGAGATAAAACCGGAAATACTCTCCGCCGAAACGCACGACATGCTGGAAGACCACGCCCGTCTCGGCTGCATCGTGGCGGTGATGGAGGCGGAGAACCGCCATTACCCGCTGGTCTTCCTGAAAACCACGACCAAAAGATTGCCATCCGCGCGCCTCATCCATTGCGAAGACCGGCAGGTCGCGCAAAGGCACATATCCGCAATCGCCCGCCACCTTCTTGGCCATGGCCGGCTTGCGCTGACCATGGCGGCAACGGGCGCAGAGCGAAAGGCCGGCGGGCTTGCCGCACATAAATTTGCACCGATACAAGTAAAAGGCGCATGGAACCCACGATTTATTAACGAAGCATACTCAGAGTTGGTGTTATTGCCACCGTAGGTATTTTAGTGAGTCGTGCGCGACTTGATGGAATCTTGGCCTTTACAGAAAAAGCGCCGTTCCGGGCAGGTCATTGGGAAACACGCGGGAAATCGGAGAACGAGCATGCTTGCAGCGAAAAAGAGTGAAATCGACGTTGCCGATACCATCTATTCCTATCTCTCCAACCGTTTTCCCGCCTATGCCCCCTTTTCCGCCGACACGCTGCTGCTCGAAGGCGGCGTGATCGATTCGCTCGGCTTTCTGGAGCTGATGATCTTCCTCGGCGAAAGTTTCGGCATCATTCTCGATGACGAGCATTTCACGCCTGAAAATCTTGGCACGCCGGCCGATCTCATCGCCTTCGTCCTCAGGGAACGGAGGAGATGACACCCCATTTCCTGCTGCACCACCTGCTTACCGCACATACGCTAAACGACGATCAGGCCCTCGTCCACAAGGACCGATCGCTGAATTATCGCGAATTTTCCGCAGCGGCGGCCCGTTGCGCGGCGGCATTGCAGGAAGCCGGAGCGCAACGCGGAGACCGCGTCGTCATCTATCTACCGCGCGGCATCGAGGAATGCTGGTCGATCTTTGGCGTGAGCATGGCGTCCGGCGTCTTCGTGCCGGTGAACGCATTGCTGAAGGCGCAGCAGATTCGCCATATCGTCAGGGATTGCGGCGCAAAAATCGTCATCAGCGACGCCGCAATGATGGAAGAGCTGAAAGCGGCACTGGAAGACCTTCCCGAGGTCACGGTCCTGCTGGCGGAAGAGATAGAGGCCCGCGCCGACACACCCGCCCGGCCTTCAGCGGCAATCGGGGAAGACCTGGCCGCCATTCTTTATACCTCCGGCTCCACCGGCTCGCCGAAGGGCGTGATGCTGTCGCACCGCAATCTTCTGGCCGGCGCGCGCATCGTGCGCACCTATCTGGCAATCACCGGCAGCGACCGCATTCTGTCCCTGCTGCCCTTCAGCTTCGATTATGGCCTGAACCAGTTGCTGACGGCGGTGGAACAGGGCGCGGCCACGATCATCTCCACCTTCCGGCTGGGCGATGAGATCGTCCGCGATCTGCGCGACCATGCCATCACGGGTCTCGCCGGCGTGCCGACGATCTGGGCCATCCTGACGAAAGCGGCCCCGTCGCTCACAAAGACGCCTCTGCCGCATCTGCGTTACATCACCAATTCCGGCGGGCGCGTGCCGCAGGAAACCGTAAAAGCGCTGCGCGAGAAGCTGCCGGATACGAAAATCTACCTGATGTATGGCCTCACGGAAGCCTTCCGCTCCACCTTCCTGCCGCCTGAAGAAATCGACCGCCGCCCGACCTCCATCGGCAAGGCCATTCCCGAATGCGAAATCTTCATCGTCACCGCCGAGGGGCAGAGGGCGAAGCCGGGTGAACCCGGCATTCTCGTGCATCGCGGCCCAACCGTCTCGCTGGGTTACTGGAACCGGCCGGAGGAGACGGCAAAGGTGCTGCGCCCTCACCCCTTCATTCCGGCGGCAATGGGCGGCGAGACCGTGTGTTATTCCGGCGATCTGGCGGTGGAGGACGAGGATGGTTTCTTCAGCTTCGTCGCCCGCAACGATGCGATGATCAAATCGTCGGGCTATCGCATCAGCCCGACCGAGGTTGAGGAAAGCCTGATGTCGACAGGCCTTTTCCAGCAGGTCGCCGTCATCGGCCTGCCGGACCCCTTTGCGGGCGAGAAGGTCCATGCGGTGGCGACTGCCGCCAACCAGAATATCGATGTGACGGCGGCACTGAAGAAGGCGGCCGAAATGCTCGCCCCCTTCATGATCCCGCGCGCTATCGAACTGGTGGAACGGCTGCCGGTCACGGCCAATGGCAAGGTGGATTACCGCGCGCTGGTGCGCGAACGGACGGACAATGGCGCCAACGGATAAACCCCAGAGCCACGGCCCGGCTTTTGCAGCCGCGTTATTCGACACAAGCGAGAACGATCTGATGATCGGCGGACTTCCCGTGCGCGATATTGTCGCCGGGACCGGAACGCCTTGCTTCCTCTATGACGCCGCCGCCATGCGCCGCGCCTATCGCGATCTCGAAACCGCGCTCGGCGGCTTTGCCGATATCTATTATTCGGTGAAGGCCAATCCCCTGCCCGCCATCGTCTCGCTTTTCCGGCAGGAAGGTGCGGGTGCGGAAATCGCGTCCGTCGGTGAATACCGCGCCGCCATCAAGGCCGGTGTCGCAACGCAAAATATCATCTTCGCCGGCCCCGGCAAAGGCATGGCCGAGCTGCGCGAAGTGATCGAGGGCGGCATCGGCGAAATCCACATCGAAAGCGCCGAGGAAATTACCCGCATCGAGGCGATCGGCAAGCCGGTCAAAGCCTCGATCCGCATCAATCCGGTGCCGGATGCACAGGCCGGCGCGATGCGCATGGGCGGCAAGGCCACCGCCTTCGGTTTCGATGAGGAAGAGCTGGAAAATGTCCTGCCGCTCTTCAAGGATGCCCGATATATCGATCTCGTCGGCGTCCATATTTACGGCGGCACGCAGATTCTCGATGCCGACATGCTTGTTTCCCAATGGAGACACGGCATTTTCCTTGCCGCGCGCATGGCCGGGATGCTCGGCAAGCCGCTCGAAACCATCGATCTTGGCGGCGGTCTCGGCATTCCCTATTTCGCAGGCGAAACGCCGCTCGATCTTGAAAAAGTCAGCGCCGCCATTCCCGACCTCAAGGCGCTCGTAAAGGCGCATCCGCTGATAACCGACGCCCATGTCATCGTCGAACCCGGCCGTTTCCTCGCCGGTCCCGGCGGCGTCTATGTGGCGGAGGTGAATTCGGTAAAGACCTCGCGCGGCACCACCTTCGTGGTGATGGATGGCGGCATGCACCACCACCTCGCCGCCTCCGGCAATCTCGGCCAGATCGTCAAGCGCAACTATCCCATCGTCGCACCGGCCATGATGCTGGCGGAGCATGAAGAGACGGCAACCATCGTCGGCCCGCTCTGTACGCCGCTCGATACGCTCGCCCGCAATGCGGCGCTGCCGAAGCTCAAGGCCGGCGATCTCCTCGCCATCCTGCAATCGGGCGCCTATGGCGCCAGCGCCAGCCCAGCGGGTTTTCTGAGCCATGCGGCGGCGAAAGAGGTGCTGGTGGAGAATGGGGTGTTTCAGGTGATCGGACGCTGAGGACGTTTGGTAGCGAAAACCGTAGCCGGCTTTCCTAAGGACACACATTTGGCTGCTTACCCCGGAGCTTCCTCCAACCTTCCTCATTCCTGTGCCTGTCACAGGAATGAGGGAGGCGACTAACCCCGAAGCAACCTGTCCCCCACCGCGAATTTCGATTTCAGCAGACACTCGTCATACTCCGCCTCGGCAACGGAATCGAACACGATACCGCCGCCGACATTGAAGACGGCACGGCCGTCATCAAACAGGCTGAGCGTGCGGATCGCCACGGAGAACCGCATCTCACCACTTGGAGACATGAAGCCGATTGCGCCGCAATAGGCGTCGCGCGGCGTCGCTTCCAGCTCGCGCAGGATTTTCATCGCCCACATTTTCGGTGCGCCGGTAACGGAGCCGCAGGGAAACAGGGCGGTGAAGATATCTTCCACCGCCATGTCAGGCAGAAGTTTCGCCCGCACATGGCTGACCATCTGGTGCACGGTCGGATAGGTCTCGATATCGAACAGCCGCGGCACATCAAGGCTGCCGACTTCGGTAATGCGGGAAATATCGTTGCGCAGCAGATCGACGATCATGCGGTTTTCGGCGAGCGTCTTTTCGTCCGCCAGCATCGCCGCGATAATCGCCCGGTCTTCTTCCGCATCGGCTCCGCGCGGTGTCGTTCCCTTCATCGGATGAGTTTCGATGAAACCTTCCCCGTCAACCGAGAAGAACAGTTCCGGTGAGCGCGAGAGGATGACCGGCCCGCCGAGATCGACCAGCGCGCCATATTTCACCGGCTGCCGCTCGATCAGCGACCAGAAGGCCGTCAGCGGATCGCCGCTCCAGCCGGCATGGACCGGCATCGTCAGATTTCCCTGGTAACAGTCGCCGCGACGCAGATGGTCGTGTAACCACGCAAAACGCTGGCAATAGTCTTGAAGGGTCCATGCCGGCACGGGATCGGACAAAAACGCATCCGCATCCGGCAGATTTGCCGGCCGCGCAAACCGTCCCTCATCCGGCTGCGGGTCGGAAAAGACGCCGAAATTGAGAAACGGCACGTTGCGAGGCTCGTCCGCAAATGGCGCGAGCTTCGGCTCGAACAGGAAACCCGCTTCGTAGGACATATAGCCGGCGAGGTATTTCCCGGCCCGGCGCAGCTCTTCCATGCGCTTCAGCGCAGCAAAAAACGACGCCGGTTCATCCGCGACGATGATCTCTTCCGGCTCGGTGAAGGCTGTCACCGTGCCGGTCGTGTCATCCCGGAAAAGAACGTAAGGCGCGTGTGCCAAGGAAAAATCCGTAGAAGGAAGGTTTAGGGTGTTCAAAGCGGCGGATAGAAACCTCTCCTCCGTCATCCTCGGTCCCCGGATCAAGTCCGAGGATGTCCCGAGGATCTGCCGCTCGTTGATTTCTGCTACATTGGTAGATCCTCGGGACAAGCCCGAGGATGACGTCGAGTGTGGGGAAGCTCTGCAACCTAAACCGGGTCTATATCGCCCCGCGCCCACATTTCGATGGTTTCCGCATAAAAATCGGCGAAACGGCCTTCCTCGATAGACTTGCGGATACCCTGCATCAGCTCCTGATAATAGGCAAGATTGTGCCAGGAGAGCAGCATGCCGCCCAGCGCCTCGTTGGCGCGGGTGAGATGGTGCAGATAGGCGCGGGAATAATCGCGCGAGGCCGGGCAGTTGGATTGCTCGTCGAGCGGGCGCATATCCTCGGCGTGGCGGGCATTGCGGATATTGACCTTGCCGCGGCGGGTAAAGGCAAGCCCGTGACGGCCGGAACGGGTCGGCATCACGCAGTCGAACATGTCGATGCCGCGCGCTACCGATTTCAGGATGTCATCGGGCGTGCCGACGCCCATCAGGTAACGCGGCTTTTCGGTGGGCAGCACCGGCAGGGTGATATCGAGCATGCCGAGCATCACATCCTGCGGCTCGCCGACGGCAAGGCCGCCGACCGCATAGCCCTTGAGATCGAGCTGCTTCAGCCCTTCGGCGGAACGAATGCGCAGGTCCGGCTGGTCGCCGCCCTGCACGATGCCGAACATGGCTTTGCCGGGTTGCTCGCCAAAGGCGACGCGGCAGCGCTCGGCCCAGCGCAGCGACATTTCCATGGCGCGCTCGATTTCCTTGCGCTCGGCCGGCAGCGCGATGCATTCGTCAAGCTGCATCTGGATGTCGGAATCGAGCATGCCCTGAATTTCAATGGACCGTTCCGGCGACATGTGGTGCAGCGAACCGTCCACATGGCTCTTGAAGGTCACGCCCTGCTCGTCGAGCTTGCGCAGGCCGGAAAGCGACATCACCTGAAAACCGCCGCTGTCGGTGAGGATCGGATGCGGCCAGCGGATCAGCTCGTGCAGGCCGCCGAGGCGGGCGACACGCTCCGGACCCGGCCGCAGCATCAGGTGATAGGTATTGCCGAGAATGATATCGGCGCCCAGCTCGCGCACCTGATCGAGATACATGGCCTTGACGGTGCCGACCGTGCCGACCGGCATGAAGGCAGGCGTGCGGATGACGCCGCGCGGCATGGCGACTTCGCCGAGGCGCGCGCCGCCGCTCGTGGCTTTCAGGGTGAAGGTGAATTTGTCGTGCATCAGTTTTTCCGGAACAACAGGCTGGAATCGCCATAGGAATAGAAGCGATATCCGGTTTCGATGGCGTGCTTATAAGCGTCACGCATCGTTTCGAGACCGCAGAAAGCCGAAACCAGCATGAACAGCGTCGATTTCGGCAGGTGGAAATTCGTCATCAGAATATCGACCGCGCGAAAGCGGTATCCCGGCGTGATGAAAATGCCGGTGGCGTCGGACCATGGGTGGATAGCGCCATTCTCGTCGGCCGCACTTTCGATCAGGCGCAGCGATGTCGTACCGACACAAACGATCCGTCCGCCGCGCGCCTTTACGGCATTCAGCCGGTCGGCGGTTTCCTGCGACACATGGCCGATCTCGAAATGCATCTTGTGGTCGTCGGTATCGTCGGACTTCACCGGAAGGAAGGTGCCTGCCCCAACGTGAAGCGTCACGAAATGCCGCTCGATACCCACCTTATCAAGAGCTTCGAACAGGTCGGGCGTGAAATGCAGCCCGGCGGTGGGGGCGGCAACAGCTCCCTTTTCGCGGGCGTAGATGGTCTGGTAATCGATCTGGTCCTGCGCATCTTCCGGGCGCTTGGCGGCGATATAGGGCGGCAGGGGAATATGGCCGACGGAGGCAATCGCCTCGTCCAGTACCGGGCCGGAAACGTCGAACAGCAGCGTGATTTCGCCATCCTCGCCCTTTTCCTCGACGGTGGCTTCCAGATGGGCAAGGCCGCAGGCATTGTCGCGCTCATAACCGAACCGGATGCGGTCGCCCTGCTTGATGCGCTTGCCGGGACGCGCGAAGGCCTTCCAGCGGGATTGATCGGTACGCATGTGCAGCGTGGCCGAAACCGCCGTCTCCGGCGCGCCTTCGCGCAGCCTGACACCTTCCAGCTGGGCGGGAATGACGCGGGTGTCGTTGAACACCAGCGCATCGCCGGGCTTCAGGAAGGATGGCAGGTCGAAGACGCGGTGGTCTTCCATACGGTTTTCATTCGGATCGACGACGAGCAGGCGCGCGCTATCGCGCGGGTTCGCCGGGCGAAGGGCGATATTCTCCTCGGGCAGATCGAAATCGAACAGGTCTACACGCATTGCAAAGGCTCTCGAAAATATCAAAACCCGCCCTGCATTGCATGGGGCGGGTGGAAGGTGGTGACAAGACTTCCTCTAACGAGGCGTCATCCTCGGGCTTGTCCCGAGGATCTAACGATCCACAACGTCAACGTGGTTAGATCCTCGGGACAAGCCCGAGGATGACGACGGAGAGGTTCTGATAACCTTCTCAACATTCGAACCGCCCCGCAGTCGCCTGCGGGGCGGCGTGATTCATTATCCCTCAGGCCGCAGAAGCGAGCTTGATGGAAACGATCGAATCCGGATCCTTCACCGGCTCGCCGCGCTTGACCTTGTCAATGGCTTCCATGCCTTCGATGACCTGGCCCCAGACGGTGTACTGCTTGTTGAGCCACGGCGAATCCGTGAAGCAGATGAAGAACTGCGAGTTGGCGGAGTTCGGGTTCTGCGAACGGGCCATGGAGCAGGTGCCGCGCACGTGCGGAATGGCGGAGAATTCGGCCTTCAGGTCCGGCTTGTCGGAGCCGCCCATGCCGGCGCGGGCCGGGTTGAAGCTTTCCGCACCCTTCTTGCCGAACTTCACGTCGCCCGTCTGGGCCATGAAGTCTTCGATGACGCGGTGGAAAACGACGCCATCGTAAGCGCCTTCCGATACGAGTTCCTTGATGCGGGCGACGTGACCCGGAGCAACTTCCGGCAGCAGCTGGATCACGACCTTGCCGGTCGTCGTTTCCATGATGATGGTGTTTTCCGGATCCTTGATCTCGGCCATGATTATTCTCCTCTGTTCGGGCTCTATTGCCCTACCTTACTTCTTGCCGACGGTGACCTTGATCATCCGGTCGGGGTTGGAAACTTCGCCGTTACCGCCGGCGCCACGCTTGATCTTGTCGACGGCTTCCATGCCGGACACGACCTTGCCGACCACGGTATATTGACCGTTCAGGAACGGACCGTCGGCAAACATGATGAAGAACTGAGAATTGGCGGAATTCGGATCCTGCGAGCGGGCCATGCCGACCACGCCGCGCGTAAACGGAACCTTGGAGAATTCAGCCGGAATATCCGGCATGTCGGAACCGCCCGTACCGGCGCGCTGGGCGTTGAAGCTCTTTTCCATGTTGCCATATTGCACATCGCCGGTCTGCGCCATGAAGCCGTCGATGACGCGGTGGAAGGCGACATTGTCATAAGCGCCCTTCTTGGCCAGCGCCTCGATCTGCGCCACGTGCTTGGGCGCGACATCCGGCATCAGCTCGATGACAACGGGGCCGTCCTTCAGCTGCACGGTCAAGAGTTCGGCGGCGGAAGCGAAGGTGCTGGCGGCAAGCGCGCCTGCAAACATGGCGCCGGCAAAGGCAAATCGAACGAGTTTCATCGGATTGGCTCCAGAATGTGGGGCTGAAGTCAGCGCTTCAGCTTGGCGTTGAGGGCTTCAAGCACGGCTTTCGGCACGAAGGCGTCGACATTGCCGCCCATGGCGGCGATCTGCCGGACCAATGTGGCTGTAATGGGTCGCGACGAGGTGCCGGCGGGCAGGAATACGGTCTGGATATCGGGCGCCATCTGGCGGTTCATCCCGGCCATCTGCATTTCATAATCGAGATCGGTGCCGTCGCGCAGGCCGCGCAGCAGAAGGCGCGCGCCGTGCTGGCGGGCGGCATCGACGACAAGATTGTCGAAGGAGACGACTTCCATGCGCGCCGCTTCGCCCGGCAGATGTTCGGCAAGCGCCCGCTTTATCAGCCCTGCCCGCTCCTCGAAGCTGAACAGCGGCGCTTTTCCGGGATGAATGCCAACCGCAACGATGACTTTCGACGCCACGTTCAGCGCCTGAATAAGCACATCCAGATGTCCGTTGGTCATCGGATCGAAGGATCCTGGATAAAAGGCAATCGTCATATCGCTCTCAGGTGGTGGGCGCGTCTCGACGCTTCAGCATATGTGCCGCCTTTTGTCATGGAGAGGCACGCGGCGCAAGACTTTATAACCACCCCTCACAAGCGCGGCTGCGGCGTGAACCCCGGATGAATGGGCCGTTCAGTGCGGTTTCACAGCTATTTTGTTTAAATGCACAACATCGGGAAACCGAAACGCCCCTCACTCGTTAAGCATCCGGAGAATTGAAAATGCTGGCCTTCATGATCGTCCTTTCGATCATCGCATCATTCGCTGCCGAGTATCTTTTTCTCGAATGACGACATCAGCCAGTTTCCTGAACGCCAGATGAACGAGCCATTCAAGGAAGTTTCACAGGCGCGATGCTAATCGATTTTTACGGTTGACGCGGAACATGTCGAGACATGGCGCGTTAAGAAAGAACCAAAGGAACGGACAGATGTTTATAAGAGAAAAACAGTCTACTTCGGCGAAAATCAGCGTCATCAGCACAGCCTGGACAGTACTGGTTATCGCAATGGTAGCAACGACGTTTAGCCTTTATGAACAGAAGCCTGAAAAGCTGGGCCCGGACTATCCGCAGCTGACCGCCCGTTATCAGTATATGAATTATTACTGATAACGGAGAGAATTTTCTCAAAACTCCCGGAGACGATATCATGTTCCCATTTCTGACAATGCTTCTTGCCCTGATCAGCGTTATGTTCGTGACATCGATGGTTTCCGTGGTCGCCGAGATGCGACGTGAGGACGAGGAATTCAAGGCGATGATCCGGCGCGACCGCGCCTTCTGAGCGCGACGGGCCGGGCAGACGGCCGCTTAAAAGTGATTCTTTTCAACCGCCTGGACCTTCCGGGCGGTTTTATTTTGCGCCTCGCGGGGGCAACACGGCGAAGACGATGGTGGAAAATCCCGCCTCCAATCACACAAGCGTTTTCAAAACCCCGTTTTTCCAAGGCAAATTCCCTTCAATTTCCGTTTGGATTGATTTAAGGAACGCCGATACGTTGCGGGCCGGACAGCCGGCGACCGCGATGACGTTCCTGTGAGGTTTGCATAACGATGCTCGATTCCCTGAGAAATGCTTCTCGAACCATGGCAGCCAAGCTGCTGCTTCTCCTGCTTGTTGTCTCTTTTGGCATCTGGGGCGTTTCCGCATCGCTTGTCACCGCCAATTCCCACGCCGTCATGACGGTGGGCGACCAGACGGTCAGCCCCGAGGAATTCCGCCTCGCCTATCAGCGCCAGATTTCCGATCTCAGCCGCCAGTTCGGCACAAGGCTGACGACCGAACAGGCCAAGGCCTTCGGCATCGACCGTCAGGTCTTCAGCCAGCTTGCGGCCGGTGCAGCGCTTGACGAGCTGGCCTCGAAGATGAATCTCGGCCTTTCGGAAAACCGTCTCGCCAACCTCATTGCCGAAGACCCGGCCTTCAAGGCGGTCAACGGCCAGTTCGACCGCAATCTCTTCAGCGAGCGCCTGCGCAATTCCGGTTTCCGCGAGGATGACTATATCAAGGAACGCAGCAAGGTCGCCGTCCGCAGTCAGATCGTCGAAGCCGTCTCGGATGGTTTTGCCGCACCGCAGGTGCTGGTGGATGCGCTGAAGCAATATCGCAACGAGCAGCGCGCCGTCGATTACGTCATTCTTTCGAACGCCGTCATTCCGCCGGTCAAGGCGCCGGGCGACGACGTGCTTGCTCCCTGGTTCGAAACCAACAAGACGAAATATCGCGCGCCCGAGTTCCGCAAGTTTACCTATGTGAAGCTTGAGCCATCCGATATCGCCGATCAGGCCGCCGTCACCGACGCCCAGATCGCCGATTATTATAACAGCCACAAGGACAGCTTCCGCACCGCCGGCCGTCGCACGGTGGAGCAACTGACCTTCCCTGAAAAGGAAATGGCAGAGGCCGCCGCCGAGCAGATCCGCCTCGGCAACACCACCTATGACCAGGTGGTGAAGGATCAGGGCAAGACCGCTTCCGACGTCACGCTCGGCGAATTCACCAAGGATACCATCCCCGACCAGTCGATTGCCGACGCCGCTTTCGCCATCCAGAAGGACGGCGGTGTGTCGCCGGTGGTCCAGGGTTCCTTCGGCCCGGTTCTCCTGCGCGTCACCGGCATCAAGCCGGAAACGACCCGCACGCTGGAAGAGGCGAAGGAAGATATCCGCAAGGACCTCGCCACCGCCGCCGCTGCGGAAGAAATCACCAATGTTCACGACCGTTACGAGGATCTGCGCGCCGGCGGTTCTTCGCTCGCCGATGCGGCAACGCAGCTGAACCTGAAACCCGTCACCATCGCCGCCATCGACGCTTCCGGCCTCGATGAAAAGGGCGATGCGGTTCAGGGCCTGCCTTCCCCGCAGCTCGCGCAGGAGGTCTTCAAGACCGAACCCGGCACGGAAGCGCTGCCGATCAATCTCGGCCGTGAAGGCTACATCTGGTTCGATGTCGACCAGATCATCGCCGCCCGCGACCGCACGCTTGCCGAAGTTCGCGACGATGTCGTGGCCGACTGGACGGCGGAGCAGCAACGCAACGCGCTCGCCGCCAAGGCCGAGGAACTGAAGGCGCGCGTCGAAAAGGGCGACACGCTGGAAGCCGTGGCCGGTGAGCTGAGCCTCGCCGTCGAACAGAAATCCGGCCTGCGCCGCAACAGCGAAGACGCTATTTTCGGCCAGCAGACCATCGCGGCGGTCTTCTCCGGCGCGGAGGGCAAGGTGGGCACGGCGGCCGATGCCGACGGTTCCAGCCGTATCCTCTTCAAGGTCACCTCGGTCGACACCAATGCGCCTGCCGACGCGCTCGCCAATGACGACCAGCAGTTCGCCGCCATTGCCCGCGCGGCCGGCGACGACATGCTGGACCAGATGGTCAACCGCCTGCAGAATGACTATGGTGTCACCATCAATCAGGCCCTCGCCGATCAGGCGATGGTCGGCTTCTAACCCGGGGGGCGACAAGATGGCCGAACTGAAGCCGCTGATCGCCAAGGTCGCAAATGGAGAAAGCCTGAACCGCGAGGAATCGCGGGCGGCTTTCGACATTCTGATGTCGGGCGAAGCCACGCCGTCGCAGATCGGCGGTTTCCTGATGGCGCTGCGCGTGCGCGGGGAAACGGTGGACGAAATCGTCGGCGCCGTCTCCTCCATGCGTTCCCGCATGCTGCCGGTTTCGGCCCCCGCCAATGCCATCGACATCGTCGGCACCGGCGGTGACGGCATCGGCACCTATAATATCTCGACGCTCGCCTCGATCATCGTCGCCGGCACCGGCCTGCCGGTCGCCAAGCACGGCAACCGGGCGCTGAGCTCCAAATCCGGCACGGCGGATGCGCTCTCGGCGCTCGGCGTGAAACTCGATATCGGTCCGGAACTCATCGCCCGCTGCATCAGCGAGGCGGGTCTCGGTTTCATGTTCGCGCAGCTGCACCATTCGGCCATGCGCCATGTCGGCCCAAGCCGCGTCGAACTCGGCACGCGCACGATTTTCAACCTGCTCGGCCCTCTCTCCAACCCGGCCGGAGCCAAGCGGCAATTGCTCGGTGTCTTTTCGCCGCGCTGGCTGGTGCCGCTTGCCGAAGTGCTGCGCGATCTGGGTTCGGAAAGCATCTGGGTCGTGCATGGCGACGGCATGGACGAGGTGACGACCACGGGCGTTACCCATGTCGCGGCACTGGAAAATGGCAAGATCCGCACCTTCGACCTGACGCCGAAGGATTTCGGTGTCGAGCCCGCTTCCATGGAAGATCTGAAGGGCGGCGACGGCATTGCCAATGCGGCGGCGCTGCGCGAGGTTCTGTCCGGCAAGCGCAACGCCTATCGCGACGTGTCGCTGTGCAATGCGGCCGCAGCGCTGGTTATCGCCGGCAAGGCGGAGACACTGTCTCAGGCGATGGCGATCGTCAGCGAAGCGCTGGACAGCGGCAAGGCCGCAGCCGCGCTCGACCGTCTGGTTGCCGTGTCCAACGAGGAAGAATGAGAGCGAGATCATGAGCGACATTCTGAAAAAGATCGAGATTTACAAGCGCGAGGAAATCGCCGCCGCCAAGGCGAAGGTTTCGCTGGCCGATCTGAAGGCCATGGCCGCAGACCAGAGTGCGCCGCGCGGTTTCTACAGGGCGCTCCGGGCAAAGCAGGCCGAAGGCAAGTTCGGCCTGATCGCCGAAATCAAGAAGGCCAGCCCCTCCAAGGGCCTCATCCGTCCGGATTTCGATCCGCCGGCGCTGGCCGTCGCCTATGAAGCCGGTGGCGCCGCCTGTCTTTCGGTGCTGACGGATAGCCCAAGTTTTCAGGGTGCGCCTGAATTCCTGACCGCCGCCCGCAATGCCTGCGCCCTGCCGGCGCTGCGCAAGGATTTCATGTTCGAGACCTATCAGGTCCATGAGGCCCGCGCCTGGGGCGCGGACTGCATTCTCCTCATCATGGCCTCGCTTTCCGACGACGAGGCGAAACGCCTTGAAGATGAGGCTTTCGCGCTCGGCATGGATGTGCTGGTGGAAGTACATGATGAGGAAGAAACGGAACGGGCGCTGAAGCTCGCCTCGCCGCTTCTCGGCATCAACAACCGCAATCTGCGCACCTTCGAAGTCAGCCTCGAAACCAGCGAGAAGCTCGCAGGCCTCGTGCCGGCGGAAAAGCTGCTGGTCGGCGAAAGCGGCATCTTTACCTTCGAGGATTGTAAGCGTCTCGAAAAAAGCGGCATCGGCACCTTCCTCGTCGGCGAAAGCCTGATGCGCAAGGATGATGTGACGGCGGCCACCAAAGCCCTTCTGACCGGCCAATCCGGCATTCTGGCAGCGGAATGATGCAGCGATGAGCGAGGCTGGAAAGCTCACCCATATCGATGCGGGCGGCGAGGCGCATATGGTCGATGTCGGCGACAAGGCCGAGACCGTCCGTGTCGCCGTCGCCGAAGGCTTCGTGAAGATGAAGCCGGAAACGCTCGCGCTCATCCGCGAAGGCAACGCCAGGAAGGGCGATGTCATCGGCACCGCGCGCCTCGCCGGCATCATGGCCGCCAAGCAGACGGCAAACCTCATCCCGCTCTGCCATCCGCTGATGCTGACAAAGGTGGCGGTGGACATTGCCGAAGACGCCGCCCTGCCCGGCCTGCGGGTCGAAGCGCTGGTGAAACTGTCCGGCAAGACCGGCGTGGAGATGGAAGCGCTGACCGCCGTATCCATCGCCTGCCTGACGATCTACGACATGGCCAAGGCCGCCGACAAGGCGATGGAAATCGTCAATATCCGCCTTCTTGAAAAGAGCGGTGGCAAATCCGGCGATTTCCGGCGACAGGAGACTTGAATGAAACCGCTGCTGCCCGTGGATGAGGCCATAACACGCCTTCTGGAAGCAGCGGTTCCGGTGACCGAAAGCGAAACCCTGCCGCTCGCCGAATGCGATGGCCGGGTTCTCTCGGCCGATCTCATTGCACGCCTCACCCAGCCGCCCTTCGATGCCTCGGCCATGGACGGTTATGCGCTGCGCAGCGCCGATGCGACGGCGATCGGCTCGGTCCTCACCGTCATCGGTCAGGCCGCCGCCGGCCATGCCTTTACCGGCACGGTGGGTGAAGGCCAAGCCGTGCGCATCTTCACCGGCGCGCCCGTGCCGCGGGGTGCGGATACCATTCTCATTCAGGAAGATGCCGAAGTGCTGGAGGGTGGCAAAATCCGCACCGCCTTCGACGTCACCGCGGGGCGACATATCCGCCCGCGCGGACAGGATTTTACCGAAGGCGAAGCAGCCCTGAAGGCCGGGCGGGAACTCGGTTTCACCGACCTGACGCTCGCGGCGGCGATGAACCATGCCGCGCTCACTGTCTATCGCAGGCCGCGCATCGCCATACTCGCCACCGGCGACGAGTTGCTGCCGCCGGGAAGCGCGCCGCAGCCCGCGCAGATCATCGCCTCCAACACCTTCGGCGTCGCAGCCCTTGCCCGGCAGGCGGGTGCGGACGTTCTCGATCTCGGCATCATCGCCGATGATGACAGGCTGATCCGCGCCGCCATCGGCAAGGCCGTCGCGGCGAAGGTCGATGTGCTGGTAACGCTCGGCGGCGCCTCCGTCGGCGACCACGACCTCGTGCAGGCTGCTTTGAAAGCGGAAGGCATGCAGCTCGATTTCTGGCGCATCGCCATGCGTCCGGGGAAACCGCTGATGGTCGGGTCCATCGGCACCATGCAGGTTCTGGGCCTGCCCGGAAACCCGGTTGCCAGCCTCGTCTGCGGCCTGCTGTTCCTCGAACCGCTGCTCCGCAGCATCGCTCGCCGCACGCCGCTGCAACGCACGACCACCGCCCGCACCGCCACGCCGTTGAAAGCGAATGATCACCGGCAGGATTACCTCCGCGCCCGTTTCAGCACGGACGAAAACGGCCTGCTGGTGGCGGAAGCCCATGCGAAGCAGGATTCATCGATGATGAAGATATTGGCCCATTCCGACGGGCTGATCGTGCGCCCGCCAAATGCGCCGGCGGCGGCGGCCGGGGCGGAATGCCCGGTCATCAGGCTGAAACCCTGACACGCATGCGATGCGGCCGGACCTGCGGCCGGCAGCATAACTGACCTCTTCCTGAACCCTACCGAATGGTTGCCGCGCCGTCACAAAACGGCGCTGCCGCGTGCCGCATGGCACAGAAACCGAAGATAAGACTGTAACATTCCTGTATCCCGGCACGAATGATCAAAAAAACCGCCTATAGGCAGGATTTCCACGAATTCAAAAACCACCGCGCCTTTCCGCCGCGGGATTATTTCTCTATATTGTTGTGCCAAAATAAATCACACGAATCCCGTTATTGGGATTGACAGAATAAATGCGATGCTGTCACCAAGGCGAATAGTAGAGGGAAAAAATTCCGGAATTCTTCAAAATGAAAATTACTTATATTTATCAATTAAATAAAATAAAAAGTGACAAAAATGAAGTTTCCGGGCACAAAAATTAGTTTCCCATAAATTAAGCTTTCCAAAACGAGCTTCATAATAATAATCATAGTCGATAAGCAGACTCACTGGAGTTTCTTGATGAACACGGCATCCACGCCCAAAACCACGGGGCCCGACATTGCCGGGCAGATTGCCTATGCCATGCGGAGCATGGGTGTTTCGCCGATCCCGCGTAACTACAGCCTCTTTTACGAAGCCTATATCGGTTCGAACCCTGCCCTGACGAAGGATCTGGCCGCACTCGGAAACCGGGTCACGCAGGAGGATCTGGACGAGCTGTCCTCGCGTTACGGGGAAGGCAATCCCGCCCGGTCCATCGATGATGCGCATGAGAAGCTCAGGCGCGAACTGGAGGGTCTTCTGGGCACGCTGAGGCGCGAACAATCCTCCATCGAAAACTACAACAGGATTCTCGGCGAAACGCGCCAGCGCATCGATGACAAGAACGCCGCCAGCAGCAATATTCTGAGGAATGCGATTTTGCTGCTGGCCGAGGCCACCGGCTCGAAGATCATCGACGGCGAAAAGGCCTTCAACGATGTCAACCGCCATGCCGAGGAAATGCATCAGGTGCGCCTGGAGCTGGATGAGTACAAGCGCATCGCCAATACGGATTCGCTGACGCGTCTCTCCAACCGGCGCGCCTTCGACGACCGGCTGGCATCCGTCTATGACAGTTCCATCGGCCTGCAATATACCACGCTCGTCCTGCTCGATATCGATCATTTCAAGCGCATCAACGACACTTTCGGCCATCCGGTCGGCGACAAGATTCTCGCCACCGTCGCCTCGGTCATCCGCGCCAATGTCCGCAAGGATGGTTTTGTCGCCAGAAGCGGCGGCGAGGAATTCGCCATCATTCTGGACGGCAATACGCCGGAAGAGGTGATGGTGATGTGCGAGCGCATCCGCCTGTCGCTGGAAAGCACGCCCTTCCGCAATTCGAGATCGGGCGCCGACTACGGCACGGTGACGATCTCCCTCGGCTTCGCTTCCGCCGCGCAGGCCGCCAACCCGAGCGAGCTTTACGGCCATGCCGACACCGCGCTCTACCATGCCAAGGAAACCGGCCGAAACCGCTCCGTCTATTACGAGGACGGCATGCAGAAGAACTATACAGGCAAGAACTGGCTGATTTATCGGACGTAAGAAGGATGGCGTGCGCGCCACTATCTCCTCCGTCATGCCGGACTTGATCCGGCATCCAGTCACGGCGCGTCTGCGCCGTGAAAAGAGTCTCTTGCGATCAAGGACTTGATCGCGCTAGACCCCGGATCCAGTCCGGGGTGACGGAGTGAGACGCTCCGCTTTCGCCAATGGCGTAAGCCTTGCGAGGATTGCCTCAGCGACCCGATGGTCGCGTCGGTACTGCGCCTCACCACATGGTCTTCGCCGCCCGCGCCGCCCATTCCCTGTCATAGGTCTCCTGATCGAATTCGGCTTTAGCCGCCTTGAGCAGAAGACCGGGTGTCGGAAGCGAGGCCGGATCGACGAAATTATCGGGGTTCCACAGTTCCGAGCGCATCAGCGCCCGGGCGCACTGGAAATAAACTTCATCGATTGTCACCACGATGACGGTGCGCGGATGTTTACCATCCATCTCGAAGCTTTCCAGCAGGTCGGGATCGACGGAGACCACGGCGCGGCCGTTGATGCGCATCGTCGTATTCGAGCCGGGTATCAGGAACATCAGCGCCACGCGCGGATCGCGCACGATGTTCAGAAGCGAATCGACACGGTTATTGCCGCGCCAGTCCGGCAGAAGCACGGTCCTCTCATCGGCCACCCGAACCACGCCGCCCTTGTCGCCGCGCGGCGAACAGTCCATGCCTTCCGGCCCGACCGTCGCCAGCGCCAGGAAGGGCGAAGTCTCGATCATCAGCCGGTATTCGGCCGTCAGCGTGGCTGTCACCTTGGCGATCGATGCCTCGCTCGTGCTGTCATAGATGGCCTTCAATTCCTCAACCGTGCGAATGATCGTCATGTCCGTTCCTATCCCTGCCAATTCCCTCTGTCGCCGCCGAAAGACCGGGGCGTCCTATTCCTCTGCGGCTTCCGCCTTTTCCCGCTCGGCCCGCTCGCGCGCGGTGCGGGCGGCAACGAGGTCGGCAGGCTGGGCGTTGCCACGGATCAGCGAACGGCCGGCATAAATGCCGCCGACGACTTCCATGGCGAAACGTTCCTCGTCGCGGTCGCGGAATTCTTCCACCAGACGCGCGGCGTCTTCCCGCTCCTCGCCCATGGCGCCCAGCACTTCCTCGCTGAAATTCAGCGCCGATTCCAGTGTCTCGCGGATCTGGTAATCGACGCCGGCCTTCAGCAGATCGATCGCGTGGCCGCGGTCGTAAGCGCGGGCGAGAACCGGAACCAGCGGGAATTCGTGCTTGACGATTTCCGCGATCCTGACGGCCGCCTCCTTGTCATCGACACAGATAAGCACGGCACGCGCCGTGCTCGCGCCGGCAGCATGCAGGATTTCCGCCCGCGAACCGTCGCCATAATAGACCTTGAAACCGAATTCCGCCGCATCGCGAACGAAGTCGGCATCCTTGTCGATCAGCGACAGCGTGTAGCCCCGCGCCAGAAGCGGCTGGCTGACGATCTGGCCGAAACGCCCGAAGCCGATCAGCAGAATGCTGCCCTCAACATTTTCAGGCACGTCGAGATCATCGGTATTGGGAACCGCCGCCGGCACCAGCCTGTCATGCAGAATGACCATCAGCGGCGTCAGCACCATGGAGATGATGATGGTCGCCGTCAGGATTGCGTTCGCCTCCCGGTCGAGAATGCCGGCGCTGACGGCGGCCGAATAGAGCACGAAGGCGAATTCGCCGCCCTGCGCCATCAGCACCGCCCGTTCCAGGCTTTCGCGCCGGGTGGTGCCGAGCGCCCGCGCCACGCCATAGATCAGGAAGGCCTTGAGCAGCATGTAGCCCGCGACGCTGATGACCACGAGCTGCCAGTTGGAGGCGATGACGGCAAGATCGATCGCCATGCCGACACCGAGGAAAAACAGGCCGAGCAGGATGCCGCGAAACGGCTCGATATCCGCTTCCAGCTGATGGCGGAAGGAGGATTCCGACAGCAGCACGCCGGCAAGAAAGGCGCCCATGGCCATGGAAAGGCCGCTGACCTGCATCAGAAGCGCCGAACCCAGCACCACCAGCAGTGCCGCGGCCGTCATCACCTCCCGCGCGCCGGAAGCCGCGAGCAGGCGAAAGAACGGGTTGAGAAGATAACGCCCGGCAAGGATGAGCGCGCCGACGGCGGCAAGCGCAATACCGACGGAAGCCCAGCGCTCCGACGCCGTCACATGTTCGCCGCCCGAACCGAGGAAGGCGACAAGCGCGAGCAGCGGCACGATGGCCAGATCCTCGAACAGCAGGATGGCGATGATGCGCTGGCCTTTCAGGCTCGACATGCTGTTGCGCTCCTGCAGCATCTGCATGACGATCGCCGTCGACGTCAGCACGAAACCGGTGCCGGCGACGAAGGACATGATGACGGGAAAACCGAGACCGACCCCGATCAATGTCAGGCCCGCCATGCAGACCAGCACCTGCAGCGCACCCAGCCCGAAAATATCCTGCCGCATCGACCACAGCCGCGACGGCTGCATTTCAAGGCCGATGATGAACAGGAACATCACCACGCCGAGTTCCGCTATATGCAGAATGGCCTGCGAATCGGAGAAAAAACCGAGACCGTAAGGCCCGATCACCAAACCGGCGGCCAGATAGCCGAGCACCGAACCGAGGCCGATGCGCTTGAAGATCGGCGCGGCGACAACGCCTGCCGCCAGCAGTACGACCACCTGGGCCAGATCATTTCCGTTCGCTTCTACAGCCACACGCCACCCCGTTTAAATAGTGAGACAAGAGCTTTGCCCTCGTCCGATTATCGGCAACGCGCAAGAACATTTCCTCCGTCATGCCGGACTTGATCCGGCATCCAGCCACGGCGCGTCTGCGCCGTGAAAGGACTCTCCCGCGATCAAGGACTTGATCGCGCTGGACCCCGGATCAAGTCCGGGGTGACGAAGCGCGAATGCAACAACGTTGCCAAACGCAGCAGTTCTTCAACCCCTTGCCATCATTCTCACGAGGGCGTCTCCCTCGCTGTTTTCTCTACCGGTATCGCGGTTCCCTGCTCAAGCCCTTTTCGGCGAGCTGCCGCTCATAATCCGCAAACAGCGCATCCCCGGTCTCACCCAGTTCCTTCAGATATTTCCAGGTGTAGATGCCGCTATCGTGGCCATCGTCGAAAACGATGCGAACCGCATAATTGCCGGTGGCGACCATGGAACGGATGGTAACATCACGTTTGCCGGGCACCGTGACCTTTTGTCCCGGCCCATGGCCCTGCACCTCGGCCGAGGGCGAAAGCACGCGCAGCATCTCGGCCTGAAGCCGGTAAACGCTTCCATCATCGAAGGAAACGGTCAATTCGCGCCGGTCTTTCGACACAAGCAGCTCGGTCGGCCAGGCATCGCTCATTTTTCACTTCCGTAAGCTTATGATATGCGTCAGAATTACGGACTTGCCTCACGATAGGCAAGCCACTACATCATTTGAAAGGCGCATCGCGCAATGAGGATGGAGACGTGAACAGTTTCCCCGGATCGCTTGAAAAAGCGCAATTCCTGACGGAAAACAACGCACCGATGATTGATCCCTTCGGCCGCGCCATCACCTATCTGCGCGTTTCCGTCACCGACCGTTGCGATTTCCGCTGCACCTATTGCATGTCCGAACACATGACCTTCCTGCCGAAGAAAGACCTTCTGACGCTGGAAGAGCTCGACCGGCTCTGTTCCGTCTTCATAACGCGCGGCGTGCGCAAGCTCAGGCTCACCGGCGGCGAGCCGCTGGTGCGCAAGAACATCATGTCGCTGGTAAGGAACCTCGGCCGCCATATTCGCACCGGCGCGCTGGAAGAATTGACGCTGACCACCAATGGCTCGCAACTTGCCAAATATGCTGATGAGCTGGCCGATTGCGGTGTCAAGCGCATCAACGTCTCGCTGGACACGCTCGACCGCGACAAATTCCGCCATATCACCCGCTGGGGCGATATCGACCGCGTCATGGAGGGGCTCGACGCCGCCCAGGCCGCGGGTATCAGGGTCAAGCTCAACGCGGTGGCGCTGAAGGACTTCAACGACGCCGAAATTCCCGATCTCATGCGTTTCGCCCATGGTCGCGGCATGGACCTGACGGTGATCGAAACCATGCCGATGGGCGAGATCGAGGAAGACCGGACCGACCGCTACCTGCCGCTTTCGCAGTTGCGCGCCGATCTGGAAAAGAGCTTCACGCTCATCGACAGCGATTACCAGACCGGCGGCCCCGCCCGTTACGTGACGGTGAAGGAAACCGGCGGCCGGCTCGGCTTCATCACGCCCATGACGCATAATTTCTGCGAAAGCTGCAACCGCGTCCGCCTCACCTGCACCGGCACGCTTTATATGTGCCTGGGCCAGGATGACGCCGCCGATCTGCGCACCGCGCTGCGCGCCTCCGACAGCGACGCCTATCTTTCCAGCGCCATCGATGAAGCCCTTCTGCGCAAGCCGAAGGGGCATGATTTCATCATCGACCGCACCCACAACCGGCCTGCCGTCTCCCGCCATATGAGCGTGACCGGCGGCTGAGACTGTTTCTCGTCCACCCACCCATATAAACGGTTGAAATGCCGGCTGTGCCGTGCCACGTCTCTTTACATGGAGGAATGCGCGGTGACGCCGGAAAGGCGGCCCAAATCGCCCCGAAGGGGCGGCCGGGAAAACCGCGCATGGTCTGGGATATTTTGGAATGGCATTGACGGACAATACGCGCGGCGCCCTGTTGATGGCGCTCGCCATGGCAAGCTTCACGGCCAATGACGCCCTGACGAAATCCGTCACCCCCTATATCAACACCGGCCAGATCATGTTCGTCCGCGGCATCATGACGGTGGTGCTGATCTACATCGCCGCCCGCCATTTCGGCGCGCTCCGGCCGCTGAAAACCCTCATGCGCCCCATCATCATCCTGCGCTGTCTCTGTGAGGTGACGGCGGCCGTGCTCTATCTGACGGCGCTCGGCCTCATCGAATTTTCCAATGCCTCGGCCATATTGCAGTCCCTGCCCCTGGTGGTGACGCTGGGTGCGGCGCTGTTCCTGCGCGAACCCGTGGGCTGGCGGCGCTGGGTGGCGATAATCGTCGGTTTTATCGGCGTGCTCGTCATCATCAGGCCCGGCCCGGAAGGCTTCACGCCGGGCGCGCTTCTGGTCGTCGCATCGCTCGCCGTCACCGCCGCGCGCGATCTGCTGACCCGGAAAATGTATGCCGATGTGCCCTCGCTCGCCATCACCGTCATCACCGCCTTCGTCAACATGGCGGTGGGCGGCCTGCTGATCGTGCCCTTCGGCGGCTGGCAACCGATGAACTTCATGATCGTATCGCATCTGGCCGCTTCGGCCATTCTGGTGCTCGTCGGCTATCAGGCGATCATACTGTCGATGCGATCAGGCGAAATCTCCTTCGTCGCGCCGTTCCGTTATACCGGCCTGCTCTGGGGCTTCATGATCGGCGTGTTCTTCTTCAACGAAAAGATCGACAATTACACCATCGTCGGCGCCATGATCGTCATCGGTTCGGGCCTTTATACTTTCTATCGCGAAAGCCTGCGCAAGCGCTCGCAGATGGCCAAGCGCGCAGCCGCCACACCCACCGCCGCGACCACGGTACGGCCGGCTTCCGTAACGAAAACTGCCGTTACGGAAGAGGCGGGAGAATGACATGAACAGCGGCCGTTTTCTGGACAGGACCACCCCGCCCCACATCATCACGCTGGTGGTCATCGCCGGCGTGGCGGCGCTGTGCATGAATGTGTTCCTGCCCTCGCTTGCGGCCATGGCGGTTTATTTCGAGACCGACTACGCGGTGATGCAATTTGCCGTTTCGGGTTATCTTGCCGCCACCGCCTGCCTGCAGCTCATCATCGGCCCGCTTTCCGATCTCTTTGGACGCCGCCCGATCATGCTGGCCAGCATCGCCATCATGATCGTCGCAACGCTCGTCTGCATGCTCGCGCCCAACATCACCGTCTTCATGGTCGGGCGCGTCGCGCAGGCGGCCGTCGTTTCCGGCTTCGTGCTGGCGCGCGCCATCGTGCGCGACATGGTGCCGATGGAACAGGCGGCCTCGATGATCGGCTATGTGACCATGGGCATGTCCGTGGTGCCGATGGTGGGGCCGACGGTTGGCGGCCTGCTTAACGACATTTCCGGCTGGCAATCGAGCTTCGCCCTCCTCTCCCTGCTCGGCGTCGGCATTCTGGCGCTCGCCTGGTTCGATCTCGGCGAAACCAACCACAATAAATCGGCGAGCTTTTCGCAGCAGTTTCACGCCTGGCCGGAACTTCTGCGCTCGCCGCTGTTCTGGGGTTACGCGCTGACCTCGACCTTCTCATCGGGCATGTTCTTCTCCTTCCTCGGCGGTGCGCCCTTTGTCGGCAGCGTGCTTTACGGGCTTGCGCCGGCCATGCTCGGCCTGCAATTCTTCTTCATGGCCAGCGGTTACATGCTCGGCAACTTCATCTCCGGCCGTTATGCCAGCGAAATCGGCATTACCCGCATGATGCTGTCGGGCAATGTCATCGCCATTGCGGGCATCGCCACGACCATGCTGCTGATCTCCGCCGGGGCGGAAAGCGCCTATGCGTTTTTCGTGCCGCTTGCATTGATCGGTGTCGGCAACGGCGTAACGCTGCCAAGCGCCAATGCCGGCATGGTCAGCGTCCAGCCGCATCTGGCCGGCTCCGCCTCCGGCCTCGGCGGCGCGATGACCATCGGCGGCGGCGCAGCACTCTCGGTGCTCGCCTCCTCGGTCCTGTCCAGAGAGGACGGAACCTGGCCGCTTCTTCTGGTGATGCTGGCGACCGGCCTTGTCGCCCTCCTCACCACCTATGTCGTAAGGCTGCAGGAAAAGCGGGAATGACGGCCCCTTTCGAAATACCCGGTCTCGTGCTCGCCGGCGGGCTTTCGCGGCGCATGGGCAGCAATAAGGCGATGGTGCAATTGGGCGATGCGCCCCTCATCTCCCATGTCATCAGCCGCATCACCCCGCAGGTCTGCGATGTCACCATCAATGCGGCCAATGGCTGGGCGGAAAGTTTCGGCCTGCCGCTGCTGCCCGATACGCTGAACGGCCATGCCGGACCGCTCGCGGGTATTCTGGCCGGCATGCGCCATTTCCAGCACCGCGGGGATGCGGCGAGCCACTTCCTGACTGCGCCTGCCGACAGCCCGTTTTTTCCGAACGATCTCGTGGCGCGGCTTTACGAACACCTGTCGGACAATGCGATCGTCATCGCCGCCTCCAGCGGCCAGCTTCACCCGGTTTTTGCGCTGTGGCCGCTGGCGCTGGCCGACGATCTCGAGGCGTGGCTGAAGAACGATGCCAACCGGCGCATCCGCGCCTATCTTGCCCGGCATGTCACCATCGGCGTGGCCTTCCCGCCGCTGGAAACGGCAAAGGGCAGCCTCGATCCGTTCTTCAACATCAACACGCCGGATGAACTGGCGCTGGCGCGCAGCTATCTGGAGAACCTGGAATCATGACGGCACAAAAGGTCTTCGGCATCGCCGGCTGGAAAAACTCGGGCAAGACCGGCCTTGCGGTCCGTATCGTCACCGAGCTGACGGCGCGCGGCTACCGCGTCTCCACCATCAAGCACGCCCATCATGATTTCGATATCGACAAGGTCGGGGCGGATAGCTGGCGTCACCGGCAGGCCGGCGCACATGAAGTCACCATCGTTTCCGGCACCCGTTTCGCCATCATGCATGAATTGCGCGGCGAACCGGAACCCTCCTTCGAGGATATTCTCGCCCGCCTCGCCCCCTGCGATCTGGTGCTGATCGAAGGCTACAAATACGAGCCGGTGCCGAAGATCGAAGCACGCCGGCTGGAGGCCGCCAAGACCGAACCGCTTGCACCGCTCGATCCGCATATCGTCGCAATCGCCGCCGATCACGCGGTGACGGACACGGCGCTACCGGTTTTCGATCTCGACGATACCGGCGCCATTGCCAATTTCATCGAGAGGACGGTTGGGCTGGTCAGAGGCTAGACACGTAGCGGCTCGACGTGACTTGGGCTGCATCCCCACATCCGTCATACCGGCCTTGAGCCGGTATCCAGCCAGCCCCAAGTCCTTGGGCTGAGGAGACTCATTCCGCCGCGCAGACGCGCGTCGACTGGATGCCGGATCGGGTCCGGCATGACGGAGGAGAAAACCGCGAGAAACCAATACTCACCAAGCCCGAGGCACCCATTCCAGCACCTTTTCCGCACCCATCACCCCAAAAATGAAAAAGCCGGGCTCTTCACCCGGCTTCATCATTCCTTGAGACGCAATACCTATTCAAGGAAACTGGAGGGGTTCACCGGCGTCGCATCCTTGCGAACTTCGAAGTGAACCTGCGGACGCTTGGCGCTGCCGGTCATGCCCGATGTGGCGATGGTCTGGCCGCGCTGGACCTTCTGGCCGCGCTGCACGTCGAGATTGGCGGCATTGCCGTAAACGGTGACCTTACCGTCGTCATGGCGGACGAGAACCGTGTTGCCGAGCTGCTTCAGGCCGTTGCCCGCATAGATGACCACGCCGTTTTCGGCAGCCTTGATCGGCGTGCCTTCCGGAACGGAGATATTGATGCCATCGTTGCGGCTGCCTTCGACATTGTCGCCGAAATTGTTGATGACCGCGCCACGAACCGGCCAGCGATATTTGCCGATGCCCGTGGATTCCGGTGCGACGGAAGCCATGTCGGCCTTCTTCTCGATGTCGCTGACACTGGCGGTGGCCGGTGTGGCGGGCGCAGTCGGAGCCGCGGCAGCAGCCGGTGCCTTGTAGGGCTCAGGCTTGGCCGATGCGGTTTCGACCGGCTTGGCCGCTTCCTTGGCGGGAACGGAAGCCGTCTTGATGGCATCCGTCGAAGCGCCCGGCATGTTGAGCGTCTGGCCGACGCGGATGCTTTCGTTGCTGAGACCGTTTGCCGCCTTGAGGGCAGCGACCGACACGCCGTTTTCGCGGGCGATCTTCGCCAGGCTGTCGCCCGGCTGAACCTTGTAACCACCGGTCGGCGGCAGCGGCTTGCCGCCGGGAGGCGTCAGCTTGCCGGCCTCGGAGGAAACCTTGTCACGGGCGGCGGCCTGCGACGGCAGCACGGCCACATTCCCCTCGGGGCTACGCAGCGGTGTCGGCTGGTCGCCGTTGCGGTTAAGGGCGATATCGCCGGCCGCGTCCTTGGCGGCGTTGCGGATCTGACCGAACTTCGGAATGAGGATCGACTGGCCGGCCTGCGCCGAGGATGCGCTCTTCAGACCGTTGACGCGCAGCAGTTCCTTTTCCGGAACGCCGTAGCGGTTGGAGAGGGTCGCGATGCTTTCACCGGGACGCAGGGTCACGGAGGAAGCGCCATCGGTGTGCCAGCCGTTCTTGTCGGAACGAACGGTTGCGGTCGTCAGATTGTCGGTGACGGGAGCGGCAGCCTGCCGGGCGGGCGCTGCAAGAGATGGCGCGGCCTTGGGCTGAGCGGACGGGAAAGGCTGGGCCATGGCTTCGTTGCGGGTCGACGGATCGCGGCTTGCCACCGCCGTCGGCGCCGACAGCTCGGAGCGCTGCACCGGAGAGGCCGAAGCCGAGCGGGCCGTGGAAAGCTGAACGCCGCCATAACCACCCGATTGCGGGTAGGAATTGCCCGCCATGTTCTGGTTGGCATAACCGCCCTGCGGTGCGGCAGAGGCATAACCGCCATTCATGTCGCCCTGCGGAACCGGGGCCTGCCCGTAAGCACCGCCGCCCTGACGGGCAGGAATTGACGCCGTGGTCATCTGGTCCGGTCCACTGGAAAAGAGGCCGCTGAACCGCGTTGCATCCGAGCTACAGCCCGTTGCGACGCTTGCCAGCAATGCCGCTGCGAACATTTTTGCGACTGATTTTCCGATTTTAGACGAATGTCTCATACGCATGACTCGATCTACACTGACGCCAACCCGCCGCATCGAGACCGATCCGGCACAAATTTCACTTCTTGCAAGGCCCATTTCCCGAGGTGGGGAAAACCATGCGTCGATGTTTATGATTAAAGCGCGTTAGTGTTACCACGCCGTTAAAACGTTAAGCCGTTCGGCGCTTTTTTGACACTTCGATAACCATGACGAAAACCGGATGCGTCATGTTGATACAATAATGATATTGAAAATCAGATAGTTGCGGCAATTCAGAACATTAGGAGACAAAAATAGAATGTCTCCAAAATTTTCATTTTGTCACAAATGACGCGCAATATGGGTGCTGAGCGGCAGGTAAGGCGCCTCGAACAGCTCTTCCTTCTCGAAGCGGCTGCCGGTCTTGGAGAAGCGCGTCATCACGCAACGCTCATCTTCAAGGATGATCGGCGCGATCATCATGCCGCCCGAAACGATCTGCTCGGCAAAGAAGCGGGGCATGGTGGTGAAGGCGGCGGTGGAGACGATGCGGTCGAAGGTGCCCTCGCCCACCAGACCGTTGCTGCCATCCGCCTGGCGGATGACGACATTGCGGATGGAAAGATCGTCTAGACAGTTCTGCGCCTGCTGCACCAGCGTCTTGTAACGCTCCAGCGAAAAGACGCGCTCAACCCGGCGCGCGATGATCGCGGTCATGAAACCGCTGCCCGTGCCGATTTCCAGCACGCGCTGGCCGGGTTTCAGTTGCAGCCGGGCAAGGATCTTCACCGCCATGTCGGCGCCCTCCATGAAGGCGCCGCAGTCTATCGGGATTGTGCGGCTGGAATAGGCGTCCGCCGCAAATTGCGGCGGCACGAATTTGGAACGCGGCGTCTGCTCAACCGCCGTCAGAAGGTCGAGATCGGAAATCCCCTCGCCCCTTAAGCGGAGAACGAGAGCGGCAAAACCTTCCTTTTCGACCATTGCGGATTTCAATCGGCGACTCTGAATCCAAGTGCTTGCGCAACCCGATCCTTCACCGTGTAGTCCGTCAGGTCAAGCTTAAGCGGTGTGACGGAAATCTTGCCATGTTTCAAAGCGTGGATATCGGTCCCTTCGCGGAAGGTGCCGAGACGCTCGCCGAAGCGCAGCCAGTAATAGGGAAAACCGCGGCCATCCTGGCGTTCTTCCACCGTCAGGCCGAAATCGAGCTTGCCCTGCCCCGTCACGGAAACGCCCTGCACATCCTTGGGCGCGCAATTGGGGAAATTGAGATTGAGGAACGTGCCATCAGGCAGATCGACATTCATCAGCTTGCGCAGGAGGTCCGGCGCATAGGTCTCGGCGACTTCCCACGGCACGACGCGGCCATCGACATGGCTGAAGGCCTGGCTGAGCGCGAAGGAACGCACGCCCTGCAGCGTGCCCTCGATGGCGCCGGCAATGGTGCCGGAATAGGTCACGTCATCGGCCATGTTGGCGCCGGCATTGACGCCGGAGAGCACGATATCCGGCTTTTCCGGCAGGACTTCGCGAATGCCCATGATGACGCAATCGGTCGGCGTGCCGCGCAGCGCGAAATGCTTGTCGGAAACTTTTCGCAGACGCAGCGGTTCAGACAGGGTCAGCGAATGCGCGAGACCGCTCTGGTCGGTCTCCGGCGCGACGATCCAGACATCGTCGGACAGCGTGCGGGCGATACGCTCCAGCACGGCCAGACCTTCGGCGTGGATGCCGTCGTCATTCGTCAGCAAAATCCGCATGTTTTCCTCCGCTGCTGTATCCCACTATGAGGACACAATGATTTCTCTCACAGAAGCACCCCCACGACCGTCATTCCGGCCTTGAGCCGGAATCCAGTCGACGCGCGTCTGCGCGGCGGGAAGAGTCTTTTTCAGCCCAAGGACTTGGGCTGGCTGGATTCCGGCTCAAGGCCGGAATGACGGCCGCGTCTTTAGCAGACGAACAGTCAGGCCGCCTTCTCGATGCGCTTCAGACCGCCCATATAGGGCAGAAGCACGTCTGGAATTGTGACGGAACCGTCCTCGTTCAGATAATTTTCGAGAACCGCGATCAGGCAGCGGCCGACGGCCGTGCCGGAGCCGTTCAGCGTGTGCACGAACTTCGTCGCCTTGTCGTCCTTGCCGCGATAACGCGCATTCATGCGCCGCGCCTGGAAATCGCCGCAGACCGAGCAGGACGAAATTTCGCGATAGGTGTTCTGGCCGGGCAGCCACACTTCCAGATCGTAGGTCTTGCGGGCGCTGAAGCCCATGTCGCCGGTGCAGAGCGTCATGGTGCGGAAATGCAGGCCAAGGCGCTTCAGCACCTCTTCGGCGCAGGCCGTCATGCGCTCGTGTTCCGCAACGGCGCTTTCCGCATCGGTGATGGAGACGAGTTCGCACTTCCAGAACTGGTGCTGGCGCAGCATGCCGCGCGTGTCGCGCCCGGCCGAGCCCGCTTCCGAACGGAAGGACGGCGTCAGCGCGGTGAAACGCAGCGGCAGCTTCTCCTGATCGAGAATTTCGCCGGAGACAAGGTTGGTCAGCGTTACTTCCGCCGTCGGGATCAGCCAGCGGCCATCCGTGGTCCTGAACAGGTCCTCGGTAAATTTCGGCAATTGGCCGGTGCCGAACATCGCCTCGTCGCGCACCATCAGCGGCGAGGACACTTCGGTATAACCGTGTTCGCCGGTGTGGAGGTCGATCATGAACTGGCCGAGCGCCCGTTCCAGACGCGCGAGCTGGCTGGTCAGCACGGTGAAGCGCGCACCGGAAAGCTTGGCGGCGCGCTCGAAATCCATGTAGCCGAGCGCTTCGCCGATATCGAAGTGTTCCCTCGCCTCATGGTTCCAGCCGGGCTTCTGGCCGACCACGCGGGCCACCACATTATCATGCTCGTCATTGCCGTCGGGCACGTCGTCGAAGGGCATGTTGGGCAGGCGCGACAGGGCATCGTTGAGCTCGGCGGTGACCTGACGGTCCTCCTCCTCCGCGCGCGGCATGTTGTCCTTGAGATCGGCGACTTCGGCTTTAAGCTTTTCGGCAAGCTCCATGTTCT
The DNA here is from genome assembly GCF_027157905.1 of Agrobacterium sp. LMR679. Lineage (NCBI taxonomy): Bacteria > Pseudomonadati > Pseudomonadota > Alphaproteobacteria > Hyphomicrobiales > Rhizobiaceae > Agrobacterium > Agrobacterium sp. LMR679. The sequence goes on from NZ_JAPVOJ010000002.1 coordinate 2,796,614, forward strand.
TCTGCGCCATGGCGGCGCCGATTTCCTTGGAGGCGGCGTTGCGGCGCGACTGCATGTCCTGCAGGGACTGGATGACGGAACGGCGCTTTTCATCCAGCGCGATCAGGCCGCTGGCGGCGGGCTCAGCACCTCGGCGTGCAAGCGCCGCATCGAAAGCTTCGGGGTTTTCGCGTATCCATTTAATGTCGTGCATCGTCGTTCCAGACCGTTGTTGCATCGTCGTGTTTTACAGCAAAACGCCGGGCATGAGCCCGGCGCGAGGAAATGTCGTGAGCGGCGAGACCTTCAAGAATATCAGGTCTCCTCCAGCTCCGTGCTTGCGGATTCTGCCGCACGTTTCCTCTCCACGAGTCGAGCCATGTAGATGGAAATCTCGTAGAGAATGATCGCAGGCAGCGCAAGACCGATCTGGGACATGGGATCCGGCGGCGTCAGCACGGCGGCGACCACGAAGGCGAGGACGATCGCGAACTTGCGCTTTTCCCGCAGCCAGTCGCTGGTCAAAAGCCCGACGCGCGCCAGAAGCGTGGTGACGACAGGCAGCTGGAACACCAGACCGAAGGAGAGAACCAGCGTCATGATGAGGCTCAGATATTCCGACACCTTCGGCATCAGCGAAATCGCCACCTCGCCGTCCTCGGGCAATTGCTGCATGGCGAGGAAGAACCACATGACCATGGGCGTGAAGAAGAAATAGACGAGCGCCGCACCGATGAGGAAAAGGATCGGCGACGCGATGAGGAACGGCAGGAAGGCTGCCCGTTCGTTCTTATAGAGACCGGGCGCCACGAATTTATAGAGCTGCGAGGCGACCACCGGAAACGAGATCACCATCGCGCCGAACATGGCGACCTTGATCTGCGTGAAGAAGAATTCCTGCGGCGCGGTATAGATCAGCGACGATTTCGTGACATCGAGGCCCGCCCAGAGAACCGCCCATTTGTAAGGAATGACGAGCAGGTTGAACAGGTGCTTGGCAACGGCGAAACAGGCGATGAAGGCGACGAAGAACGCGCCGAGCGCCCAGATCAGCCGCGTGCGCAACTCCATGAGATGTTCGATAAGCGGCTGCGGCTTATCCTCGATATCCCCGCTCATGCTTCATCCTTTTTGGGCTTTGCGGCCTTGGTTTTTGCCGTTTTCGCCGGCTTGGTCTCGGCCACGACCGCCTTGTCTGCGGCAGGCTTTCTGACGGCAGCCTTTTTGGCGACGGCCTTCACGGTGGGATTGGAAACAGCGGGCTTCGAAACGGCGGGCTCACTGGTTTTCGCGGCGGTTTTCGTGGCCGGAGCGGTTTCGGGCGTTGCCGCTGCGGCCTTGCTGCGGGCGGCGCGTTTGGGCTTGGCGGCAACCGCTTCGGCCTCCACGGTCGCAATCGATTTCGCCCGCGCGCGCTTCGGCTTCTCCTCCGTAGCGACGGCTGCGGCAACCGGCGCGGCGGATGCGGCGACAACAGGCGGCGCATCCGGCAGCTTCATCTCCGGCTCGGGCACGCTGACCAGCGGCGCAACCGGCTCGCTTGTGACGGGCGCAGGGGTGGAAGACAGGCCGTCCGGCGGGGTGGTCGCCTTCTGCAGATCGGACTTGATCTCGTTGCCAAGCTGGCGAAGCGGGTTCATCGCATCGCGCAGCGAGTTGGTGGGGTTAAGATTGCGGACATCGGAGATGGTCTGGCGCACATCGTCCATGTCGGCCTCTTTGAGGGCCTCATCGAACTGGGTGCGGAAATCCCCCGCCATCTTGCGAAGGCCGGCCATCGTCTTGCCGAAAGCGCGGATCATGGGCGGCAAGTCCTTCGGCCCGACGACCACGATCAATACGACCGCAATCACCAGAAGCTCGCTCCAGCCGATATCTAACATCAATATGCTCCCGAGACCCTAGCGCATCGGTCCCAAAAATCGGAATCGATTTTCGACCGGAACGATGCGCAACATACAAGTGGTAGAGCGTCCTTGTGCATCCGAAAGAACGCACGGCGCTCTAGCGCCAGTCCCACACCAAGCGGCGACAGGCCGCTTACTTGATCTCGTCAGCCTTGTGGTCGACGGTCTTCGTGTTGGCATCGGCCGGCGGCGGCGTCTGGTCTTCGTCAGCCATGCCCTTCTTGAAGCTCTTGATGCCCTTTGCGACATCGCCCATCAATTCCGGGATCTTGCCGCGTCCGAAGAGGACGAGAACGATCACCAGCACGATGAGCCAATGCCACACACTAAAAGAACCCATAACTGAAACTCCTGAATTTCGCTTTCAGACGATGTAAGACGTTTGAAAGGCTTTTTCAAACGACAAATCGTCGCTTCAACAGCGAGTGCGCATAAAGTTTTCGTGGCTCCGCCAACAGGATGGCGATATCAGTCGTCGCCATCGCCGCCGCCCGGCGCAAGCAGGCCCAGTTCCTCGAGATCGAGCTGCGTGATCGGGTCTTCGTCCTCCCGCAATTCGTCGCTCATCATCGGCAGAGGAACGCCGAAATTGGAGGGAATGCGGCCCGAAAGCAGCCCCGCGCCCTTAAGCTCCTCGAGGCCCGGCAGATCGCGCAATTCCTCAAGGCCGAAATGGTCGAGAAACTCCACCGTGGTGCCGATCGTCACCGGCCTGCCGGGTGTGCGCCTGCGGCCGCGGAACCTGACCCAGCCCGCCTCCATCAGCACGTCAAGCGTGCCGCGCGAGGTCTGCACGCCGCGGATTTCCTCGATTTCGGCGCGTGTCACCGGTTGATGATATGCGATAATCGCCAGAACTTCCAGCGCCGCGCGCGACAGCTTCTTCGGCTCCTTTTCCTCGGCGCGGATGACGAAGGAAAGATCGCCGGCGGTGCGGAAGGCCCATTGCCCGCCCACCTGCACGAGATTGACGCCCCGCTCCGCATAAAGAACCTTGAGATGCTGCAGAATGGCGACGACATCCATGCCGCGCGGCAGGCGCTCGGCGATGAAAGCCACGGAAACCGGCTCGGACGAGGCAAAGACCAGGGCCTCGGCGATCCGCTCGGCCTCCCTCAGCTGGCGCTCGGAAAATACCGTGGTTTCGGGCTCTGCCCCTTCGGCCGCGATGGTGGCCTCGGCGGTCTCATCGTCATTCATCATTGTCAGTCCTTTCGGCATTCACCGCACGGTCGTCTCGTCCACCCTTACGCATATAAATGGGCTGGAAAGCGCCCTCCTGCCGGATTTGCAGCGAGCCCTCGCGCACCAGCTCCAGCGAAGCGGCAAAGGCGCTGGCTATCGCCGTCACCCGCATGGCGGGATCTGGCACATATTGCAGCAGATATTGATCGAGCACGGTCCATTCCCCGACATCGCCGAGGAGATGGGTCAGAAGCTCACGCGCCTCGACAAGCGACCAGACCTGCCGTTTTTCAATCGTGACCTGGGTAATCGCCTGCCGCTGCCGCAGATTGGCATAGGCGCTCAGGAGATCGTAGAGATTGGCCTCATAGGCCGAGCGGTTGATATGGGGAATATGCTCCGGCGCGCCACGGGCAAAAACATCGCGGCCGAGCTGGGCGCGGTTGACGAGCCGTTCCGCCGCCTCGCGCATCGCCTCCAGGCGTTTCAGCCGGAACGCCAGCGTCGCGGCCATTTCCTCGCCCGAGGGACCGTCATCCTTCGATTGCTGCGGAATGAGGAGCTTGGATTTGAGGAAGGCGAGCCACGCCGCCATGACGAGATAATCGGCAGCAAGCTCAATGCGCACGCGGCGCGCGCTTTCCACGAATTGCAGATATTGTTCGGCAAGCGCCAGCACCGAAATGCGCGACAGATCGACCTTCTGCGTGCGGGCAAGATGCAGCAGCAGATCGAGCGGGCCTTCGAAACCCGCGACATCGATGACCAGCCCGGCCTCGCCCGTCAGCCGCTCCGGCGTCACATCCTGCCAGAGCTTGTCCATCGGTGTCGAATTGCGAGACTTGTCTGCGGCCATTGTTCCATCCGCCGGGCGTCCGGCCTGTCGTCCCGAGTAACGGGCCGCCGCCCGACTGTCAGGAAACGGCCCACATGGCGTTGAATTCGGCTCTCAGCTCCGCTTCGTCGGAAGGGTCCGCAGCGGGGAAACCCGCTTCCACGGCCCGCACCCGCTCCAGCGAACGGCCGGAAAGAACGGGAACCTCCTTCACGACCTCAAGCATTTCACCCATCACACCGTTGCAATGCAAGACTATATCGCAGCCGCCCGCAACAATATTCGCAGCTCTTTCACCGAGCGTGCCCTTCAGCGCATTCATGGAACTGTCGTCGGACATCAGCAGGCCGTCAAAGCCGATCCGGCCGCGAATGATGTCCTCGATCACCTTCGGCGAGGTCGTCGCCGGCCGTTCGCGGTCGACGGCGTTGAACACCAGATGCGCGCTCATCGCCATCAATTCGCGGTTCAGTGCCCGGAACGGCACGAAATCATGGGCGTCCAGCTCATCGAGCGGTACATCGACGACCGGCAGTTCATGGTGCAGATCCACCATGCCGCGGCCATGGCCTGGCATATGTTTCATGACAGGCAGCATGCCGCCCGCCTTCAGGCCGTCGGCCGCCGCCTGCCCCATCTCGGCCACCATTGTCGGCGTGTAGCCATAAGCGCGATTGCCGATGACATTGCTGGCGCCTTCCACCGGCACATCGAGCACCGGCAGGCAATCGACATTGATGCCGAATTTCATGAGGTCGAAAGCATGCAGGCGCGACATCAACCAGGCGGCGCGCAGACCCGCCCCCCGGTCGCGCTCATAGATTTCGCCGAGAATGCGGGCGTTCGGATAGGCCTGCAGGATCGGCGGCTTGATACGCTGCACACGCCCGCCCTCCTGATCGATCAGCACCGGCGCATCTGGCCGCCCGACGGCATCGCGCATGGCGGCGACGAGATCGGTGATCTGCTGCGGCTCGCCAATGTTGCGCCCGAACAGGATGAAGCCCCAGGGTTGCTCATCGCGGTAAAGGGCAATCTCGTCGGCAGTCAGCGAAAGCCCGCTGCATCCGAGGATCATAGCTTTGCAATCGGTCATGGTGTCACGCTCGCAGGAAATGGAATGGGAAATGGCCTTGTACCGAAAGGCGTGGGGAGGAGTGTCAAACTCTCCGCCGTCATGCTCGGGCCTGTCCCGAGCATCTGCAACCGACCGGCTGGCGAAACGTTGCAGATCCTCGGCACAAGGCCGAGGATGACGTCGCGTGTGGGGAAAAACCCTTCCCCACCCAAAGAAGGGTTGCCTTAGACGGCAACCCCAATCTTGCGAGCCGTATTGGCCTCTATCACCGCGCCACGAGGCAGCTACCGCCGGCCGAGCGGAACTTTTCGCACAGCGCCACGGCTTCGTTCTTGTCACCCGCCGGGATGCGGACGCGGTAGAACGTGCCCTTGCCGGCGATTTCGGCGGCCTTGATGTCGACGCCGCGTCCACCGATGACCGAGCCGAACTTGGCCGACATGTTCTGGTAGGACTTCTGGGCTTCCGCCTGGCTCGGCAGCGAGGCGATCTGGATGTAGTAACCACCGGCGGAGGGCGTGCTGGTGGCCGCAGGCGTTGCGGCTGCCGTCTGCTGCTGCGCGGCCTGCGGCTGCGCCGGAGCGGTGGCGGGGCGGACATTGCCCTGGTTGGTCACCGTTGCCACCACATTGGCGGGCTGCGAGGAGGGACGCGCCGCAGGAAGCGGTGCTGCCGACTGCGCTGCCGGCTTGGCAGCGGCGGCAGGCGTATTTGCCTGCGGCTGAGCCTGTTCCGGCGCGACCGGAACCCGCGATGCGGCGATGACGGCGGGAGCGCCCTCACCGGGCTTGGCGGTCTGCGGTGCTGCAAGCTCTTCGACCTTGTCGGCCTTCGGCGGCTGGGCTGCCGGCACCTCGACTTCCTGGGCAACCAGCGTGCCGTCAGGCTTGACGATCATGGTGCGGACCTTGCGCGGCGAAACGCCGGTTGCAGCTGAACCTTCGGTCTGTGCGGCCTTTTCTTCCGGCGAAAGCAGGCGCGGATCCTCGGTCTCGCCAACCGGCGTGCCGGCGGCTTCCACATCCGCGTCGTTTTCGCCTTCCAGCGGCAACTGTTCGGGGATCAGCGTGCGCTGAACCACATCCACCGGCTGCTCGTTGCTGGAAATCAGCGCCGGCTGCTTCGGATCGGCAGCGCTGCCGCCGGCCACGCGGTCATAAACCGCCTTGTCCTGGTTCGGCACAACGCGACCACCCGGATTTTCCGGAACGACCTTCATCGGATCGTTATCGGCGGAGATGATGACCGGCGCGCCATTGGAACCGGTGCTGGACGAACCGCCGGAGACCAGCGCGTAAACGCCGCCACCGATCAGCACCAGACCGATTGCGGCGGCAACCGGCATGATCCAGCGGCGACCGCCGCGTTCATCTTCCTCACGATAGGCCGCCTGATGGTCGACATAGGTGTTTTCGGCATCGCGCGGGGCGCTGCCGCGGGAGGCCGCAGCCTCCTGCATGGAGCGGCGGAAATCCTCTTCCAGCGCCCGTTCGAATTCGTCGGCCTCTTCCGGAGCCTGCGCGGGACGCGCCTGGGCGGCGCCACGGTTTTCCGCGTGCTTATGACGGTCGAGACCGCCGGCAACCGCAGGCGCAAACAGCGTCGCAAGCTCGGTATCGATATCGAGATCTTCCTCGTGACGGCGCGCGGCCGGCTTGGGTTCAAAAACCCCGACCGGCAGTTCCGGCACGTCCATCTCAACGATGTTTTCCGGATGTTCTTCCGTCTCGCCGATCTGCGAAGGATCGAAAGGCAGGCTTTCCAGCGTCTGCGGCGCGGCCGGCTGCGGTGCTGCGGCGGCCGGACGCGGCTGAACCGCAGCAGCGGCCACGGGTGGCGGCAACGGCAACGGCGGCCGGGCGCGGCTGAGGTGCCGGCTGTTCCCTCACCGGCTGCGGCGCAACGGCAGCAGCGGCAACCGGAGCGGCCGGCGGCTGGCGAACGGGCTGCGGTGCGGGCGCAGGCGCAACTTCCGCCTCGGCGATTTCAGACAGGTCCAGATCAAGATCGAGATCGTCGAGCGCAAGCTCGAAATCATCGTCGTTGAAGCCGGCGAAATCCGTGAAATCAAGTTCTTCAACAGGTGCTGCGGGCGCAGCAGCGACAATCGGCGCTGCCTTCACCGGCGCGGCGACAACCACGGGCGGCTCCACCTTCGCAGCCTGCGCAGCGGGAACGTCCTGCACCAGCGGTGTTTCGCCGCGACCGGGAATGGAATATTTCGCGACGTCGTAGATCAACTCGTCCATCGGCGAGAGATGTTTCGCTGCCGGCTTCTCGGCAACCTCGAACGCCAGAGGCTCTGCGGCAGGCGCAAAGGTCTCGGCGACCGGAGGCGTAAAGGACGGCGCGGTCTCTTCCGCCCGCACGACGGCAGGCGCGGGAGCGGGCTCCACCTGCGGCTCGATACGGGCTGCGGCAGGCTGCTGTTCTGAACGCGGCTCGACCCGCTTCGGATCGGCGGCTGAAACATCCCGGCGCGCGCCGAAATTGGCGAGCGGCAGCCGCAGGCTGGAAAATTCCAGCGAGGAACGGCCGCCATGCGACGGCGGACGCACGGAAACCGGTGCGGGCGCTTCCTCGGCGACAGCTATTTCCACCTCATCGGCGAGATCGAAAGCCTGCGGCTCCGGCGCATAGGAATGACCATCGGCGTGAATGTTGCTCGAAACATCGGCCGGAAGTTCCGGCATCGTGTGCCATTCTGGCTCGACGGGTTCTGCGGCCTGCGGTTCTTCCCATGCCACCTGCTGGGCGGCGGGTTGGTAAACCATCGGCTCGGCGGGACGCGACTGGCGCGAATGCACATCGAAAACTTCCGCCACCGCGGAGGCATCGTCGCGGAAATCCGCACGAATATCCTGCGTGGTCGTTTCGACGTAGTTGTGAATATAGGCCTCATCGACTTCCGGAAGCGGCTCTTCCCTCACCTCCGGTGCGGATGCGGCCACGGGCGCGGGTTCGTCCGCCGGCGCAAGCTCAGGCTCGCGGCGGGCGAAAACCGATTCGACACGCTGCATGAAATCGTTGGGGTGGATGCCTGCACGAACATCGTTTGCCGGGTCAAGAACGACCGGATCGGCGTGCGGCGCATCGTAAACCTCGAACTCCCTCAGAAGCTCATCTTCGAGGTTGAATTCCGGTTCGCGGCGGGTCACCGGCGAAGCGGCGCGCGGCGCAGCCTCGGAACCCGCATGCGAAGGACGATCTTCGAAGCCGACGATACGCGCCAGTTCTGCCAGAGGATCGTTGTCAGCGAACCCTTCGGACCGGGCGTCCCGGTTATACGCGACATTTTTTTCGACCATTACGTGTTCCACCATCTACGCATTGCAGCTCTTGCCAGCGTATTGTGAGCAAATAATGGTGATATGTTATCGCATTTCAGCAGGTGCGTCCGCTCCTAAAAGCGTAAGGCCGGACCTCAAAACATTTGCGACAGCATTCACCAGCCCAAGTCTGGCAATGCTCAATTCTCGGTTTTTATCGTTAATAAAACGTAATTCCGGCTGGTCTTTACCCTTGTTCCAGTGTCCATGGAAGGAACTGGCGAGATCGTAGAGGTAAAAAGCAAGCCGGTGCGGCTCGTGCGAAAGGGCCGCAGATTCGATCAGGCGCGGATATTCCGCAAGCTTTGCAACCAGCTGCAACTCATTGATATCGCTGATCAAAGCAACAGAGTCCGCCATCTCCTCAGCCGAAGAAGAAAGCCCCGGAAACGCTTCCTGCGCCTGCCGGAAGATCGACATCGAGCGGGCATGCGCATATTGCACGTAAAAAACCGGATTATCCTTCGATTGTTCGGTCACTTTCGCGAAATCGAAGTCCAGCGGCTCGGAATTCTTCCGATAAAGCATCATGAATCGCACCGGATCGCGACCCACTTCGTCGACAACATCGCGCAGCGTGACGAAGTCGCCGGAGCGCTTCGACATCTTCACCGGCTCGCCGTCACGGAACAGCTTGACGAGCTGGCACAGAAGCACCGTCAGTTTCGACTTGCCTTCGGAGACGGCGCGCGCAACCGCTTCCAGCCGCTTCACGTAACCGCCATGGTCAGCCCCGAGCACATAGATCATCTCGGAAAAACCACGGTCGAACTTGTTCTTGAAATAAGCGACGTCGGCGGCGAAATAGGTGTAGGAACCGTCCGACTTCATCAGCGCGCGGTCCATGTCGTCGCCCACTTCCGTCGAGCGGAACAGCGTCTGTTCGCGGTCTTCCCAGTCTTCCGGCAATTCGCCCTTCGGCGGCGGCAGGGTGCCCTTGTAGACATGGCCCTTGAAAGTCAGATCATTGATGGCCGAGAGGATCGGGCCGCCATTGCCCTCATGCAGCGTGCGCTCCGAGAAGAACACGTCGTGCCGGACGTTGAGCAGCGCCAGATCCTCGCGGATCATCGCCATCATCGCATCGATCGCCTTGTCCTTGACGATCGGCATCCACTTTTCCTCGGGCATGGCGCGCAGCTTGATGCCATATTCATCCGCCAGCGCCTGGCCAACGGGAACGAGATAGTCGCCGGGATAAAGGCCGGACGGAATGGTGCCGATATCTTCGCCGAGCGCCTCGCGGTAACGCAGGAACACCGAACGGGCCAGCACATCGATCTGCGAGCCGGCATCGTTGATGTAATATTCCTTGGTGACGCCATAACCCGCAAAGGCAAGCAGGTTCGCGAGCGTGTCGCCCACAACGGCGCCACGGCAATGACCGACATGCATCGGGCCTGTCGGATTGGCGGAAACATATTCGACGTTAATTTTCTGGCCCGCACCGATGGTGGAGCGGCCGAAATCGACGCCCTGCGCGATCATGTCGGCGAGAAGACGCTGCCAGTAACCGACCGAAACCTTGAGATTGATGAAGCCCGGACCCGCGACATTGACGCTGTCCACATCGCCATCGGCCTGAAGAGCCGGCACGATGAGTTCGGCCAGCGCGCGCGGATTGGTGCCGAGCGGCTTCGCCAGCACCATGGCGGCATTGGTTGCGACATCGCCGTGGCTCAGATCGCGCGGGGATTCGACGGTAATTCGACTGAAATCGACCTTTTCGCGGTTCTCTTTCACGAGATCGAGGGTCTCGAGCGCGTTTTTGATCCTGGTATCGAAATCGGCAAAAATGTTCATCGTTCCAACCTGCGCGAAGGGCTTCTGTTTATATCCGGCCTTTTAACCGGGTCGGCTTCGCGATCGCCCGCTGCCCTATCTCAAATCGGGGGTGTGGTCAAACAGCCGCTGGTGGGCGCGCAGTGCATAACTGTCGGTCATGCCGGCCAGATAGTCGCCTACATGCCGGGCTTTTGCGGCCACGCTCATGCCGGAAATGCTATCCACCCAGTAGTGGCTCTGCATTTCCGCCGGCGTTTCCATATAACGGTGGAAAAGATCGGTGACGATCTGTGTCGCGCCGGCGCGGATGCGCATGATTTCCGGATGCCGGTAGATATGGCCGAACAGCAGTTTCTTGATCTGCCGGTCGGTCTCGGCCATTTCCGGCGAGAAGGTCGCGACAGTGAAATCGGCAGCGCGGATATCCGCCGCACTCTTCGGCTTGAGACGGGCGAGATTCTGCTGCGCAACGCCGATCACATCTTCCACCATATGGGTGATCTGCCGACGCATGATCTCATTGGCGAAACGCTCCTTGTCGAGCACGGGATATTTCGCCCGCACCTCGGCCATCAGGCCGCCGAGGAACGGCACCTCCTCCAGCATCTCGAAGGTGAGATAACCGGCGCGCAACCCGTCATCGATGTCGTGGGTATTATAGGCGATGTCATCGGCAATCGCCGCCACCTGCGCCTCGAGGCTGGCATAGCTGCCGATTTCCAGATCCTGCAGCTCGCAATATTCGAGGATGGGCAGCGGAACCGGTCCCTTGATCCCCTCGCCCTTCGCATTCACCAGCGGGCCATTGTGCTTGACCAGCCCTTCGAGCGTTTCCCAGGTCAGGTTGATGCCGTCATATTCGGCGTAACGGCGCTCAAGCTTGGTGACGATACGCAGCGACTGGGCGTTATGATCAAAGCCGCCATAGGGCAGCAGCACCGCATCCAGCGCATCCTCGCCGGTATGCCCGAAAGGCGTGTGGCCGAAATCATGCACCAGCGCCACGCCTTCAGCCAGATCCTCGTCGAGCTTCAGCGCGCGGGCGAGCGCCCGGGCGATCTGCGCCACCTCGATGGTGTGGGTGAGACGCGTACGATAGTGGTCGCCGTCAGGGCTGATGAACACCTGCGTCTTGTGCTTCAGGCGGCGAAAGGCCGTCGTGTGGACGATGCGGTCACGATCGCGCTGGAATTCCGAGCGCGTCAGACTTCCGGTTTCGGGAAAAAGACGCCCGCGCGTGGTCCATGGATCCGAGGCGAAAACCGCCCTCTCGCCGCTTCCGAAACCCAATGCGCGCTGGTCTATGATCATGCATCCACCTGTTGTCTTCTCCAGCCGGGACTTCCTTTTGGTCTCGGCCATTGACCTTTTCATTCACCCTTCATACCTATCGCAGAGGTCAGCGCAAAGCATCATCGCCGCGCTGACCGCCTTCACACAGGCTATAGACCGTTAATTTGACCGGTTTATAATGGTGACAACGAGATTATTGCTCTCCGGTTCTTGACCCCGGCAGGAGAAACGACATGGAAAACAGCGACATTACCCTTTCTGAAGCTGCGGCGAAGCGAATCGCCCAGATCGTCGCGGCCGAAGCCGGCAAACAGGCGCTGCGCGTCTCGGTGGAAGGCGGCGGCTGCTCGGGCTTCTCCTACAAGTTCGATCTGGCCGAAGACAAAGCCGATGACGACATCGTGATTGCCCGCGGCGACGCGAAAGTGCTGATCGACAGCCTCTCGGTCGTCTATATGGCCGGCTCCGAAATCGACTTCGTCGACAATCTGCTCGGCCAGTCCTTCCAGATCAAGAACCCGAATGCGGTGGCAAGCTGCGGCTGTGGCACCAGCTTCTCGATCTGACATCATCTTTCCACCACATCCACAGGGCCGTTTTCCAAAAACGGTGGCAATCGCTTTTGCATCGGGTAAAAGTACCCTCGCAAAAGGGAAACTCCGATGAAGATTGCCACCTGGAACATCAACGGCGTCAAGGCGCGTATCGAAAACCTCTGCCAGTGGCTGAAGGATTCATCGCCCGATATCGTCTGCCTTCAGGAAATCAAATCGGTTGACGAAGGTTTTCCCCGGCTGGAGCTGGAGGCGCTCGGCTATCATGTCGAGACCCATGGCCAGAAGGGCTTCAACGGTGTCGCCCTGCTCTCGAAGGTCAAGCCCGACGAGGTCAATCGCGGCCTGCCGGGTGACGATGCCGATGAACAGGCGCGTTTCATCGAAGGCGTGTTTTCCGTCGATGGCGGCGCGATCCGCGTCTGCTCGCTTTACCTGCCGAACGGCAATCCGCCGGACGATCCGGTGAAATATCCCTACAAGCTTGCCTGGATGGAACGGCTGCGGCGCTTTGCCGAAGATCGCCTCGCGCTCGAGGAGCCGCTGATCCTTGCGGGCGACTATAACGTCATTCCGGAGCCGTTCGATTGCCACGACCCACGCGTGTGGGAAGGCGACGCATTGTTCCTGCCGAAAACACGTGCGGCCTTCCGCAAGCTGGAGAATCTGGGTTTCACCGATGCCGCGCGTGCGACGACGGATGAAGCAGGACTTTATTCCTTCTGGGATTATCAGGCCGGGGCATGGCCGAAAAACAATGGCATCCGCATCGATCATCTGATGCTGTCAGCGGAAGCGGCCGACAGGCTGCAATCCGTCAGTATCGAAAAACATGTGCGAGCCTGGGAAAAACCGTCCGACCATGTGCCGGTCTGCGGTTATTTCGATTTCAGTCCGATCGGCTGAGCCACTCCTGGCGGGTGGATAAAACCACCCCTATCAGCACCCTCAATCCGGATCGTTGAACTGCATGTTCTGCGCCATGGCGATGGCGGCGCGGCGATCGTTCTCACCGGCGAGCGAAAAAGCCTGCTCCTGCAGGTTCTGTATCCAGGTGCAGTCCGCTGCCGTGCACTTGTCGAGCGCCGCCGTCATGAAGGCCAGCCCCTGCGTCGTCTGGCCTTCCTGGAAGATCAGGTTGCCGAAAATCGACATGGCGCCGGCATGGCCGTGCTTGCGGGCCTGGTTGAGCCACTTTTTGGCCTGCTGCACATCGGCGCGGCCGCCCTCGCCGGCGAGAATCATCTCCGCCAGACGGAACTGCGCCTCAGCGACGCCAAAGGTGGAAGCAACCTGGAAATAAAGCTGGCGGGCCTGCGACAGGTCCATCTTCACCGGGCTGCCGGGAATGCCGTGACGGTAATAATCCGCAAGGGAAAGCAGCGCATTGACGAAAAAGCCGGTATCTTCCGAACCCGGCTCCACGCCCTGATTGGCGATTTCGCTGTAGATCTTGAAAGCTTCGAAGTCGTTCTTGGCGACGCCATCGCCATAGGCATACATATTGGCAAGCGCCCAGCGCGAGCCGGTATGGCCCTTTTCAGCCGCGTAGCGATAGGCCTCGACGGCTTCGCCCTTGTTGCCGTTCTTGTAGGCCTTGAAGCCGAACTTGAACAGGTCGAAGGGGCCGGATTCCTTGGTCACGCCCGCATTAATGTCAAAAGCCGCAGCAGGCATTGCGAGCGACGCAAGCAACATGCCCATGAGGAGCGGCTTTAAAACGTTGGCTTCACATTTCAGCATTTCAGCGAACTTCTCTCACTCTTCCCGGCATATAGCCAATACTTGCGGAATACTGCAAAGCCGAACCCCGCCGGGTCGCGATTTTTCGAACACACTGCGTCTTTCCGGCAGCACTTTCCAGCGCACCACCGGTGGTCTCATGCGGCAATTGCCCTAATTTTCCAGTGAGACAGATATAGGCATAATTTCCGGCAACATAACGGCATTCCGTCATCCACCGGTCAGCGCCAGACAAGAAAGCCGGGCGAAATTCCCGTATTACTTGCTTAAACGCTGAATCCAAACCCGTTTTCACTTTTCTGCAACTCCGCAGGCCCACATCAAACGCCTGCATGTTCTTTCATTCCCGCGCCCTTAAACATAAGCCAAGCACCCTGTTTGTGGCGGGAAATGGACAGATATGCTCACATTCCAACGCGCCCACACGCTTGCAGAAAAGTGTTGCCAAATCGTCACAAAACTTTCGGGCTAGAAAATTTTATCGAGCAGGAATCATAGTCGCGCATGAAAAAAGGCCCGGTTGGTAAACCGGACCTTTATTTTAGCATCTACGGAAGGATGATGTCAGAACTTGACCTTCACACCGGTCGAGATGGCTGCGACGAGGTCGTTGCCGAAGTCGTAGCCCGCCTCGTTGCCGCAGGTGAAGCCTGCACCGCACGGTCCGCCATTGATGGACGAGCTACCGGAGGTCAGGAGGCCGAGAGCGCCGGCAATCTTGAACTCGATGTTCTTGTTCGGGGAGTAGACGATCTGCGTGCCCAGTGTCCAGGTGTCGGTCTGGGTGCCGATGACAGTCGACGTACCGCGATCCCAGGTCAGGCTCACAGCACCGCTCCACTGTTCGTTGAACTTGTGACCGACGCCACCCGAAATCGTCCAGCCGTCGCGATAAAACAGGTCGAGCGTGTTGAGCGTGTCAGCTCCGCTCGGAACGCACGGCGACGTGCCGACCGCGCAGAAAGGAATAACCTGAATCTGGCTCCAGTCCGTCCACTTCACCGAACCGAAAGCAAGCCAGTCCGGCGCGATACCGGATTGCACCTTGAGTTCGATACTATCAGGCATGGAAACAGAGCCATAGATCGGCACGAGCTTGCCACCATATTTCGCAAGCGTCGGAGAAATGGACGGCGGCGTCTGCGGGATCGCCCTGACGTCGGCGAAACCGGTCAGGTCGTGATCGACGGCGCTGTTGTAAACGAGGCTCGCACGGAAGGCGATCTCGGGAATCTCATAGGCCATGCCGGCGCGCCAGCCCCAGCCGTCACCTTCCATCTCAAGTTTGCCAACGCCGCTGAAGCTGGACCAGGCCGGATTGAGGCCCAGAACGGCCGGCCCGAGAACCTGACGGTATTTATAACCGCTGAGTTCCTGATAGAAACCACCGCCTATAATCGAGAAGTCGCCTTTGCCAAGATCGAACTTCACCCGGCAGGTAGTGGCGTAATTGTGGGACTTGACCTTGGTTTCGATATTGTAGCTCGATCCCTGCCAGATGCCGGGATTGAGATGCGCGCCCCAGGGCTGCGAATAGTCGAACATGCAGTCGCCGAAGTCACCGATTGCCGCTTTGGCGCCGATCCGGGTCGACCAGAAGTTTTCAGAGTCATCTGCGCTCCTTGACCAGGCCGCAGGCAGCGGGCCGCTCTTCAGCGGATTGTCCCGGGCATTTTCCACCTTGCGCTGCGGCGCGACGAAGGTTGCAGAACTGTCGAGAACATAATCGGACGGATCGAACAGCAGGTCGATATTGTAACCGCCGCGCTCAAGGCCGCCAGCCAATGAGGGCGTTACCGCCGCGATGCTGACTGCGAAACATACCGCGCCGCGAAAAATTGCAGTTTTTGCCATCTCTCTCCCCAATCAAGGCAATGTGATCATCAAAAGAGTGAAGCGCTTCGCAGCAAATGACAATCTGCCGCACTCTGGCACAGTTCTGCGACACTTCTCCATTTTTTACGTAAGAATTTCATGTCGATCCCCTTGCATAATCATTTTAGGTTATTTTTCTAATCCCATTGAAGCAATCAGACATAAAATGAAACAAATTCCCACTTGAGGCAGGAATTGTCGCCAAATAACCACACTCACGGGTTTCCCGAGGAAACGCGCTTATCAGGCCGTTTTTGTTGGATTTTTTGGCTGTTTCAGAGGTTTTTGGCCGGGCAAGGCGTGAAATAATCGCTCTTTCGGGTGCCCATGATTCGCCGTTGCAGTGCAGCAATCAATGGATACGAATTGTTACATAGAAACAAAAACGCCCCGTTCCGAACGGGGCGTTTTGTTTTCATGAAAAAGCCAGAGGCAGCTATTACCCCGCTTCGCTGACCCGCGTGAGCGCCGTTCTCAGGCTTGCAAGCTGCACTTCCAGCTCCGCCTTGCGCTCGCGCTCGGCGGCGACCACTTCCGGATCGGCATTGGCCACGAATTTTTCATTCGACAGCTTCTTGTCGATGCGTTCCATTTCCGCATCCACCTTGCCGATCGCCTTTTCGAGACGGGCTTCCTCGGCGGCCAGATCGATGAGCTTGCCGAGCGGCAGGCAGACCGTGGCCTCACCGACGATGATCTGCGCGGAGCCCTTCGGTGCGACATCGGCGGCGCGGATTTCATCCGCCCGCGCCAGGCGCCGGATGGCGGCGGCGTGGCGGTCGAGCCGCGCTTCGGTAGAGGTATTGGCGCCGACAACCACCAGCGAGGCGGTAGCGCCCGGCGGCACGTTCATCTCGGCGCGCGCGGAGCGAATGCCGGAGACGAGATCGATCAGCCAGTTGATTTCGGCCGCCGCGGCATCGTCGCGGAATTCCGGCACCGGCCAGTCGGTCAGGCAAAGCAGATTATCCCGCTCCTCGCCCTCGCCCGCCGTATGCGCCCACAGCTCTTCCGTCATGAAGGGCATGAAGGGATGCAGGAGCTTGTAGATCTCGTCCAGAACATAGGCCGCGCAGGCCTGCGATTCCCTCTTGGCCTTTTCGTCTTCGCCGCTGAAGACAGGCTTCAGCAGTTCCAGATACCAGTCGCAGAACTGGTTCCAGACGAAACGGTAAAGAATGCCGGAGGCGTCGTTGAAACGGAAGTTCTCAAGCGCCGCCGTCACGTCGCGCGCCGTATTGGCAAGCTCGGTCAGAATCCAGCGGTTGATGGTCAGCGACGCGGTTTCGGCAAGGAAATGCGGGTCGCGCTTCACGCCGTTCATCTCTGCAAAACGCGTCGCATTCCAGAGCTTCGTGCCGAAGTTGCGATAACCGGCAATACGCGCCGGATCGAGCTTCACGTCGCGCCCCTGCGCCGCCATGATGGCAAGCGTGAAACGCAGCGCATCCGCACCATATTCGTCGATCAGTTCCAGCGGATCGATGACATTGCCCTTGGACTTCGACATCTTCTGGCCGTTCTTGTCGCGAACCAGCGCGTGGATATAGACCGTGCTGAAAGGCTCGACCGGGTTGCCGGCATCGTCCTTCATGAAATGCAGGCCCATCTGCATCATCCGCACCACCCAGAACGGGATGATGTCGAAACCGGTCACCAGCACGTTGGTCGGATAATAGCGCGCCAGTTCCGGTGTCTGCTCGGGCCAGCCGAGCGTGGAGAACGGCCAAAGCGCCGACGAGAACCAGGTGTCGAGCACGTCTTCGTCGCGGGTCAGGATTTCACCCGGCTTGAAGTTCTCAAGCTTCTCCTCGACCCAGGCCTTCCACGGACCTTCATGGGCGATGTAGTGCTGGATGGCCGCCTGAAGCGCCTCTTCTTCGGTCTTCTCAACGAAGACCTGTCCGTCCGGGCCATACCATGCGGGAATCTGGTGTCCCCACCACAATTGCCGCGAGATACACCAGGGCTGGATGTTCTCCATCCACTGGAAGTAGGTGTTTTCCCAGTTCTTCGGCACGAAATTGGTGCGGCCTTCGCGAACGGAAGCAATCGCCGGCTGGGCGAGCGTCTTGTTGTCTACCCACCACTGGTCGGTCAGTCGCGGCTCAATCGGCACACCGCCACGGTCGCCATGCGGCACCACGTGCTTGTGCGGCTCGATCTTGTCGAGCAGGCCGGCTTCCTCGAAGATTTCGACGATGATCTTGCGGGCGGTAAAGCGGTCCTGCCCTTCCAGACGATCCCATGCGCCATGCAGCGCCGCGGGATGGCTGAGACCCTCGAGGAAATCCTCGTTTTCCTTGATGGAGATCGTGCCGTCGATATTCATGATGTTGATGGCGCGCAGGCCGCAGCGCTTGCCGACTTCGAAATCGTTGAAGTCATGCGCAGGCGTGATCTTAACCGCGCCCGTGCCGGCTGTCGGGTCAGCATAGTCATCGGCGACGATCGGGATTTTGCGGCCGACGATCGGCAGGATGACATGCTTGCCGATGATGCCCTTGTACCGTTCATCCTTCGGGTTCACCGCAACGCCGGTATCGCCGAGCATGGTTTCGGGCCGCGTCGTGGCGACGACGATATAGTCGCGCGTTTCGAACTCGGTGGGCTTGCCCTCCTCGTCGAAAGCGACCGGGTATTGATAGGTGACACCCTTTTCCAGCGGATAACGGAAGTGCCAAAGGTTGCCCTTCACCTCGATCTGTTCGACTTCCATGTCGGAAATCGCAGTCTGCAGCTTCGGGTCCCAGTTGACGAGGCGCTTGTCCTTGTAAATCAGGTTCTGCTTGTAAAGGGTGACGAAGACCTCGAGAACGGCCTCGGAAAGACCCTCATCCATGGTGAAGCGCTCACGCGACCAGTCGCAGGAGGCGCCGAGACGTTTCAGCTGGTTGAAGATCAGGCCGCCGGATTCGGCCTTCCATTCCCAGACCTTCTCCACGAAGGCCTCGCGGCCCATCTCGCGACGGCCCGGAAGCTGCTGCTCCATCAGCTTGCGCTCGACGACCATCTGCGTGGCGATGCCGGCATGGTCCATGCCCGGCTGCCACAGCACGTCCTTGCCGCGCATGCGCTCGAAGCGGACCAGAATATCCTGCAGCGTGTTGTTGAGCGCGTGGCCCATATGCAGGGAGCCGGTCACATTCGGCGGCGGGATGACGATGGTGAAGGTTTCCGCGCCCGGCTTGGCGTTGGCGCCGGCACGAAAAGCGTTAGCCTCGTCCCAGGCTTTGGCGATCTTCGGTTCGACGGATGCGGAATCGTAGGTCTTTTCGAGCATTTCCTGACCTGAATTTTAGAGTTCTTGTGTGGATTTTTTTAAATAAGGATGGACGGGAGAGAGTCAACAGAAACCCGCCCGCGAGCCAACCATTGAGCGGACCCGTAGGTGACTATGCCCCCATAACATCTTCATCTTCAACAAAAAAGCCGCCCCGATGCCGGAGCGGCCCCTGTTTCGTCGCATCCGCCGCAATCGCACATGCGGCCGGAGCAGACCTTAGCGGCGCGAACCGCGCGCCACGCGCTCGATTTCCTCGCGCACCAGACGCTCGACGAGCGTCGGCAGATTGTCTTCCAGCCAGTCCTGCAGCATCGGGCGCAGCATTTCTGCGGCCATATCCTCGATCGAGCGCCGCTCGACGCCGTCGAAAACCTCTGCAAGCTCGCTGAACGAACGGGCGATCTGCGCACCGGCAGCGGCGGAAAGAAGATTGAGCGACAGACCGCCCTCACCATCCACCTCGTCTTTTGCCTGTGGCTCGGCCAGATCGAATGCCGGTTTCTCAACGGCAGGTTCCAGCACCGCTATGTCGAAACGCTCGACTGTCAGCGGCGTTTCGAGGGCGCCGCGCAGCGAAAGCTGATCGAAGCGGTTTTCGGCCGAAGGCGCGCTTTCGATGGCGGCAGCAGCGGCGCGATCCTCAGCGGCAAAAGATACCGGCTGCTCGCTCACGCTGGACGCCGGCTGCTCGCTCACGCTCGCGGCGGCCGCAGCCGCCATCAGCGGCCGAACATCTGTCGGGCGCTGCGGTGCGGCGCGTTCGGAAGACGGCGCGGACGAAGGCTGCGATACAGTCGGCGCAGCAGCCTGCGGCGCGGTCTCGGCCGCGCCACGCTGGGCCTGCGCGGCGAAAGCCTGCGGCCCCATGGCTGCGTTACGGTCTGCGGCGGCACGCACACGGGCGGCAACATCGGCAAGGGACATGGTCTTCTCGGCGAAGCTTTCCTGCCGTTCGGCCACCGACCCCTCAGAAACCGGCGAAAAATCCGGTGCAGGCCGTGCGCCAAAAGCCTGGTTTGCGGCGGGGGGAACGCGCGCCGGCGGGCTGATCGGCTCCGCCACGAAGGCCGCTTCGCTCGCAGCCTCGTCTTCATCGTCATAGACCGGCGGCAACTGCCCGGAAAACGCACCGGCAGGTCCGGTCTCGTTGCTTTCGATGATCCGGCGGATCGACGCCAGAATCTCTTCCATGGACGGTTCACGCGCTACGCTTGGCTGAGCCATATCAATCCCCGGTTTCCACTCTTCGAGCGCCCTTGCCGCATCCCTCGGACACCGGATGAGCGCTCCTTGACCTGTTCAATTTTCACATCGCGTTTTCGACAACCGAAATCGATCGTCACACCGATGCTCTGAAACATGGCCGGCCAAGCGCCTGAGCATTTCGCCGTCCCTGTCGCAGGATCATGCGGGGCAGAAATACGCACACCCCGAATCACCCTTAGTTTAGGTCAGCATAGCGAGGAACTAAATCACTGATTCGACAAGTTTCGTGATGATGCACAGCTTTGTGAGAACGGCCCGAAAGGACGCACTCCGCCGGCAAACCGAACATAAAAACGCCGGGGCGGAAACTCCACCCCGGCGTCAAAAAGAAGATGATCGTTTGCCGATCAGAAAACGAATTCGGCCGCCTTGGCAAAGCCCGGCAGCGGCTTGACCGAAGCATTGAAGAAAGTGGCGGCCGATGTGCTGTTGCCATCGCGGCGATAGACGGTGGCCTTCGCGGCGCCGCCATATCCGACGACGACAACCAGACGGCCGCCGTCACGCAGCTGGTCGGTCAGTGCCGCCGGCACTTCCTCCACCGAGCCGTTGATGAAAACGAGGTCATAGGGTGCTTCGCCCGCATAGCCCTTTTCGAGATCGCCGGTCACGACCGCGACATTGTCATATCCGAGCGAGGCGAGCGTCTCGGTCGCCTGTGCGGCCAGCGCCTCATCGCTTTCAAGCGAAACCACCGAACCGGCAAGCTGCGAAAGGATGGCGGCAGCATAACCTGCGCCGCCGCCGACTTCCAGCACCACGTCCTCCTTCGACACGGCCGAAAGCTGCAGCAGCTTCGCCAGCGGCGAGGTCTTCATGACATAACGGGCCGGACGGCCATCGCGGGCGGGACAGATCTGCAGGTCCTCGTCCACATAGGCAATCTGCCGCACGCTCGCCGGCACGAATGCCTCGCGCGGCACGCTCAAAAACGCCTTCAGCACGGAATGCGACGTCACGTCGGTCGTGCGCAACTGGCTGTCGACCATATTGGCGCGTGCGGTTTCGAAATCCATCATATCGTATCGCCTCAATTTCACGGATGCCGGTCGGGAAGCCTCGGCTCCAAAAGCTCAAAACGGCAGGGTCTCACCCTCGCCTTTGGATAATCTCATAATTGCCCAAGCGCACGCTTTCAAGCGCGCTAAGCCGGATGTGTGGGAAAAAGCGAAACAGCGGAGATTTCCGGAACAGCAAATGACCGCGAAGCGGGGTCAAATATCGAAAAAACATTGCGTTCGTGGAAGTTTTTGGAGGCCTCGCCCGGAATTGAACCGGGGTACAAGGATTTGCAGTCCTCTGCGTCACCACTCCGCCACGAGGCCTCACACGCTCATCAATCAAGCGATGGCGGGCATTTAGAACGAATCCATTATGGGCGCAAGAGGGTTCGTTCCGAATGTGGTGTTTTTTCGGATCGGACCGGCATGCCGTTAAGGCCAGCCTCCTAAGCGCTTAAGATTCCGAAGCTTTTTGTATCTTCCTTATATTCCAGAAAAAACAAAGCCCGCATCCGGCGCGTTTGCGCCGTTGCGGGCAATGCTGCATTTCCTCTGCCGGCCGGTCAGAGCCGCCCCAGCAGAACCAGGATCAGGACGATCACCAGAACCAGTCCGAGACCGCCTGACGGGCCATAACCATAATTATGGTAACCCCAGCTTGGCAGTGCGCCGATCAGGAAAAGAATGAGCAGGATGACGAGGATGGTGCCGAGCATGTGTAACCCTCCACTATTGGCATATGTCCTGCCTGTTTGAATGATGAAACGCGCAAAAAGTTCCCTTTCCTGTATAGCCGGCAGCATAATGGTGAAAAGGCATCCTCTTCCGTTTCAACGGGTTACACCGGAAATTCGGGAATGCGGCCTTGTCTGCTCCGTCGCGGGAAGTAATTCTCTGGCTAATTATATCGCGACAAAAGCCCTGAAGGGCTGCAGCGGACCGGCATTCATCGGCCTTCACCAAAGCAGCGATTTATTCGAGGTAATTTCTCGGCCTATGTCTATCGGCAGTTGTCCGTCATATTAGCGCCAGTCCCCCGTACCCTGAAACTGGCGGGAGACGGAGAGATCTGGCATCACTGGCAGTGCGCCAGATCTCTCCCGCCCCTCCCCACGCTCCTCGAATTCTCCTTTGCAGGCACACGGATATTTTACCGGCTGTGTTCGGGTTTCCCTTGCCTTGCCGGTTTCACTCCGGCTAGACCCCGGACCGGGAGGGAGAAACGAGAATCATATGTCCGGTTTTGCGAACCTCATCCCGCTTTTCATCTTCGGCCTCCTCGTCTACTTTTTCTTTCGCTGGGTCGCGCGCGACATTCAGAATCCGAAGAGCAAATAGTCGGGGAAATCGTCTCCGGCCCCCTGCCCGCCGGGAACCGCCGCGCCTCGACATCGTTTTCACGGACGCACTTCGGAGGACAGGATGAAAACGCTCGTATCTTCGGCCGTTATCGCGCTTACACTGGCGCTTGCCGGATGCACCACGGCCGGACCGGCCGCCTATGTCGGCCCCGCGCCCTATGTCGAACCCATCCCCGGCAGCATCATCTACAGGGGCCAGCCGCGAACCAAACTGACGAAATCGCCGATCGGCAGCACCTTCACCCATGAATTCCGCATCGACGGCAGCACGCGGGCGGTGGAAACCTATCGCATCGCGCCGGACCGCTCGCTGGAACTCATCGACCGCCGCATCATTCGCGACTGGCTGTTCGGGCGCGACGACTGACCGCACCGCAACCGGCAGAAACGCCCCCGCAACGGGATTGCGCATCCCGGCCGCTTGGTTTAGAGCCGGGCGCGACAACCACTATGGATAGGCGATGAATACGCGCTGGCAAAAACCCGTCCTCATCGCGTTCGAAACGCCGGGCGACTATACAAGCATCGACACCACGCAGGCGGCCTCCTGGGCGCTGATCGAGGATTGGCCGATCGAAGACGGGGATGCGCTGGACAAGGCGCTGCTGATCTGCGCCGCCGTCGATGCCGGCAGGAAAAAGCCCGAGGACGCGCGCAGGGCCTTCATCGCAGCCGCAATCGAAGCGGGCCTCGATATCAAGGCCTGACGGCGGAGCGACTGCCGGCCGTCGACTAAAAACGCCGCCTGCGGCGTCAGCTTTTCAGGATAAGACGTTGGATGGATCGCAACAGATGGAAGCTTCCGGAAACATGAAAAAAGCCCTGTTCATTTTTCTTCTCTCCTGCCTGGCGATCGGCCTTCTCGGCCACCTCGTGGTGGCCTTCGTCGTCACCGGCTGAAGCGCGAAAATCCTCTCCGCCGGAAGACGGCGCGACTGGACGTTAGAATTTCCTGAATTTCATTCTTTCGTTATGGAACCGCGATAAACTCTGGCCGTTCTCTTTTCATCCAACAGGAGGAGGATTGGAATGCGTGACGGATTGAACGGTTTTCTCGAAATCTCGATGCTCGGCTTCGTGGTCGCAAGCTGCCTTTTCATGGTCAACCTACCGATCTGACCCACGGCAAAAATTCTTCTCCGACAGCACCGGCGACGTGACGTTCCGGGAGTAAAAAATGCGGCCTTGTGGGCCGCATTTCTTTCAACGCATCACCCAATCAGGCGGAAAGCTTGGCGGCGAGTTTCGCCACATGCGCGCCCTGGAAACGGGCGGCCTCCAGTTCGATTGCGGAGGGCTGGCGCGAGCCGTCGCCATCGGTGATGGTGGAGGCGCCATAGGGCGAGCCGCCCTTGATTTCATCGACGCCCATCTGGCCCTGGAAAGCATAGGGCAGACCGACGACCGCCATGCCATGGTGCAGGAAGGTGGGGATGAAGCCGAGGATGGTCGATTCCTGCCCGCCATGCTGCGTGGCGGAAGAGGTGAAGGCCGAACCGACCTTGCCGACCAGCTTGCCGCCGAACCACAGGCCGCCGGTCTGGTCCCAGAAATTACGCATCTGCGAGGCGACCGTGCCGAAACGCGTGCCGGCGCCGACGATGATGGCGTCATATTCGGCAAGCTCGTCCACCGTTGCGATCGGCGCTGCCTGATCGAGCTTGAAATGCGAGGACTTGGCGACTTCTTCCGGCACCAGCTCCGGAACACGCTTCACGACGACATCGGCGCCCGTCGATTTTGCGCCTTCGGCGACAGCGTAAGCCATCGTTTCGATATGACCGTAAGAAGAATAATAGAGTACAAGAACTTTCGTCATTCTCTTCGTTTCCTTTGTTGTAACTGTTTCCGGCGTACCGGCGATAAGCTTCTTCAAAAATTCAATGATCATCGGCGTTGACCCGTCAAATGTATGTGAAGAAAACCTAGCCGAGAGGCCCTTATCCCGCCAGCCGGGGATTGGCATACGCACTGTTCACCATGAGTGAACGGAAAACCGAAACGTCAACCATTTACAAAAAGACATTTTTTCAAAACCGCTTTGCATTCCCCGGGAGCGGGGCTAACGTCGGGTGAAACAGATGACGAGTGCAACCATGTCCAGTCCCTCCTCCGCCCAATCCGTCGTGACCGCCGCCATGCTTGCCATTGGCGACGAACTGCTTTCGGGCCGCACCAAGGACAAGAATATCGGCCACCTCGCGGATGTCCTCACCATGTCCGGCATCGACCTGAAGGAAGTGCGCATCGTCGCCGACGAGGAGGAGGCGATCGTGGAAGCGCTGAACGCGCTGCGCGGCCGTTATGACTATGTCTTCACGTCAGGCGGCATCGGCCCGACCCATGACGACATCACCGCTGATGCGGTCTCTGCGGCGTTCGGCCTGCCCTGCGAGCACGATGCCGAGGCGCTGCGCCTGCTGGGTGACATGTATCGCGTCCGCGAGATGGAGTTCACCGAGGCGCGCAAGCGCATGGCGCGCATGCCGAGAGGAGCCGCCCACATCGCCAATCCCGTTTCCGTCGCCCCCGGCTTCGTCATCGGCAATGTTTACGTCATGGCCGGCGTGCCGCAGGTGTTTCAGGCCATGCTGGACAATGTCATGCCGACGCTGCGTACCGGCGCGAAGGTCATGTCGCAGGCGGTGCGGTCGCCCTATGGCGAAGGCGATATCGGCACGCCGCTGACGGCCATCCAGAAAGCCCATCCCGAAACCAGCATCGGCTCCTATCCCAAATATGACGGACAGCGCTTTTCGACGGAGATCGTCGTGCGCGCCCGCGACGCCGGCGTCCTGAAGGCGGCAGCAGACGCGGTTGCCGCCATGATCGAGACCATCGGCCATGAAAAAAGACTGGCAGCCAGCAAGGGCGATGCAACCGCCTGAAACAGAAGAGGCTTGAGACAGAAAAGGCTTGAAACCGGGAAGTTTTGACCAAAATCAAGGTGGCGGTCTTTAAAGGCGGCCACTCTCCCCCTGAGCATTTACAGGAAAAGCGGAACAGCTTTTCCGTCCGGACAATGCGTAAAACAGAGACTTGGATCGTCCTGGCAATTCGAAGAAAAGCCAGAACGATCTGAAAACGACATGTCACCGAGGAGAGAGAAATGGGTTACAAGACGATATTGGCAGTGGTCGACAATGTTTCGAACACGCAGAAGCTTGGCGAATTCGTGGTAAGCCTTGCCGATCAGTTTTCCTCGCATGTGATCGGCCTGCATATGGAAACGCTGGCCGCCGTTCCCCTCGTCGCGCCGATGGAAATTCCCGACCCCGCCACCGTGCAGGCGCTGCAGGACGTGGCGCATAAGGAAACCACCGACGTCGGCACTATCTTCGAGCGTACGCTGTCCGCCAACGGCATCTCGCATGAATGGCGCAGCTTCGTCACATCGGTGGGTTACGCCTCCGCATCGGCAATCGACAGCGCCCGTTGCGCCGATCTCATCGTCGCCCGCCAGAGCAGCTCCTCCGCACTTTCCGACAGCCGCTCGGACATTGACGGTTTCTTCTATGAAAGCGGCCGCCCCGTTCTCCTCGTGCCGCATGTGCTGACCGTTGCGAAACCGATCAAGCGCGTCCTGATCGCCTGGAACGGCTCGCGCGAGGCGACCCGCGCCACCTTCGACGCCCTGCCCTTCCTCAAGGCAGCCGATAGCGTCGAGATCTTCTCCGTCGATCAGGCCGAGAGCGAAACGCAGTCTTCCGGCCTCGCCGGTGCGGAACTGGCCGCCACGCTCGCCCGCCACGGCGTCAACGTCACCGTGACCTCGCAGGAAAAGATCGCCGGCGTCTCGCCGCAGGCGGCCATCGAAAACCGGCTGTCCGATAACAGCATCGACCTTCTTGTCATGGGCGCTTATGGCCATTCCCGCTGGTGGGAACTGCTGTTCGGCGGTGTCACCCGCACCCTGCTCGATTCCATGACGGCGCTGACGCTGCTGTCGCGTTAAAACCGGTGGAAGTGGATTGAGCCATAAGACCGTGCGGAAAGCTTGCCTTTTTGCCGGTCTTGCGGCTATTAGCCAAAGCCATCGACAATTTTGACCAGATGGTAGACGACATGTCCCTTCCCGATAAAGCCTTTCCCGTCTCCTGGGACCAGTTCCACCGCGATGCCCGTGCGCTTGCCTGGCGTCTTGCCGGCCTTGAGCGGGAGTTCCGCGCGATCGTCTGTATTACCCGCGGCGGCCTCGTGCCGGCGGCGATCATTTCCCGCGAGCTGAATATCCGCCTGATCGACACGGTCTGCATCGCCACCCGCCATGATTACGTCAACCAGGGCGAAACGGTTCTGCTGAAGGGTGTCGCCCCGGAACTTTCGGCTGATGGCGGCGAAGGCGTGCTGGTGCTGGACGACCTGACCGATACCGGCAAGACGGCGCTCGAAGTGCGCGAAATGCTGCCCAAGGCGCATTTCGCCTGTGTTTACGCCAAGCCGAAGGGCGTGCCGACCATCGACACCTTCGTCACCGAAGTCAGCCAGGACACCTGGATTTATTTCCCCTGGGACATGGGCTTCACCTATCAGGAGCCGATTGCCAAGGGATCGCGCGGCTGACCAGCCCCGAAGAGAAAAATCAGGCTTTGAAACCGCCCTATCGGGGCGGTTTTTTTATCTGGAAACGGCTTTATGGCGACAGCTAAAAAACACGGAAAAACCGCAGTGTCGCCTTTATGCCTCACCCCGAAAATGCGGGGTTTTGCCTTTCCCTTGCGGAAACCAGCCTCGCGCAAGCTTCAAACTTTCCCGCCAAGTCACTGATTTTTCTAAGAGCTTTTCCTATCCCCGTTTTCCACAGGCACTCCACACAATATCTTGTGGTTAAAAATGGGTTTCAATCTATGGCTTGACGAATCTGTGCCGCGAGAGGAAAGTGACAATTATGTTGCGGCGGCAACGGACCGGAAAGTAACGAGGCCGGTTCCTCTCCATCTTCAGCGCGCATGTCCAAAGCGGCGTCCCGGCCATGAGGGGGCGGTTCGCCGCAGGCTTTTGCGCGCCTTTCGGAACCGCCAAAAACATGACGCGGGGACTGGCGGCAGGAAGCTGTTGATACTATATTTAGTATTCCATGACATGCTTGCAGCCGAATAAGCCACGAGATACAGGGATGACATCCAAGGATGAACATCCCTTTCAGATCGGCAACAACCGGCTGCGCGAAGGCATCGCACGGCTGGACCGGATTTTTGCGCCCTTCACCGGGCGCCCAATGGACGAGGACAGAAACCATGCGCATTGAACGCCGCTTCACGAAGCCCGGCCAATCGCCTTATGCGGAGATCGACTTCCGCAAGGCCGTCAGTGAAATCAAGAACCCGGATGGATCGATCGTGTTCCGTCTGGCGGATATCGACGTTCCCGCGCAGTTCAGCCAGGTCGCCACCGACGTTCTGGCCCAGAAATATTTCCGCAAGGCCGGCGTGCCGAAGTTCCTTAAGAAGGTTGAGGAAAACGACGTTCCTTCCTTCCTGTGGCGCTCGGTGCCCGATGAAAAGGCGCTGAAGGATGTGCCGGAAGCCGAGCGTTTCGGCTCCGAGACCGATGCGCGTCAGGTTTTCGACCGTCTGGCCGGCACCTGGGCCTATTGGGGCTGGAAGGGCAAATATTTCTCGTCCGAAGAAGATGCGCTGGCTTTCCGCGACGAGCTTGCCTACATGCTCGCCACCCAGCGCGTTGCGCCGAATTCCCCGCAATGGTTCAACACCGGCCTGCACTGGGCCTATGGCATCGATGGCCCCGGCCAGGGCCACTTCTATGTCGATCCCTTCACCGGCAAGCTGACCAAGTCCAAGTCCGCTTACGAACATCCGCAGCCGCATGCCTGCTTCATCCAGTCCGTTGAGGACGACCTCGTCAACGAAGGCGGCATCATGGATCTGTGGGTGCGTGAAGCGCGCCTGTTCAAATACGGCTCCGGCACCGGCTCCAACTTCTCCTATCTGCGCGGCGAAGGCGAAAAGCTTTCCGGCGGCGGCCGTTCCTCCGGCCTGATGAGCTTCCTCAAGATCGGCGACCGCGCAGCCGGCGCCATCAAGTCCGGCGGCACGACCCGTCGCGCAGCGAAGATGGTCGTCGTTGATGCCGATCACCCCGATATCGAAGCCTATATCGACTGGAAGGTGAACGAGGAGCAGAAGGTTGCCGCTCTCGTCACCGGCTCCAAGATCGTCGCCAAGCACCTGAAGGCAATCATGAAGGCCTGCGTCAACTGCGAGGCCGACAATGGTGACTGCTTCGACCCGGCCAAGAACCCTGCCCTCAAGCGCGAAATCCGCGCCGCCAAGAAGGACATGGTGCCGGAAAACTACGTCAAGCGCGTCATCCAGTTCGCCGAGCAGGGTTACAAGGACATCCAGTTCAAGACCTATGACACGGATTGGGATTCGGAAGCCTACCTCACGGTATCCGGCCAGAACTCCAACAACTCCGTCTCGCTGAAGGATGACTTCCTGCGCGCTGTCGAAAATGACGGCGACTGGAACCTCACCGCCCGCAAGGACGGCAAGGTCATGAAGACGCTGAAGGCCCGCGACCTCTGGGAAAAGATTTCCCATGCCGCCTGGGCGTCCGCCGATCCGGGCCTGCACTTCAACACCACCATGAACGACTGGCACACCTCGCCGGCCGCCGGCCCCATCCGCGCCTCCAATCCGTGCTCGGAATATATGTTCCTTGACGACACGGCCTGCAACCTCGCCTCGCTGAACCTTCTGCAGTTCAAGGATCAGGCGACGAAGCGCATCGATATCGCTGACTACGAACACGCCGTTCGCCTGTGGACCGTCGTGCTAGAAGTGTCCGTCATGATGGCGCAGTTCCCCTCGCGCCAGATCGCCGAACTCTCCTATGAGTACCGCACGCTGGGCCTCGGCTACGCCAATATCGGCGGCCTCCTGATGTCCTCGGGCATTCCCTATGACAGCGCCGAAGGCCGCGCCATTGCAGGTAGCCTCACCGCGATCATGACTGGTGTGTCCTACGCCACCTCGGCCGAAATGGCCGGCGAGCTTGGCCCCTTCCCGGGCTTTGCGCCGAACCGCGAAAACATGCTGCGCGTCATCCGCAACCACCGCCGCGCCGCCCTTGGCCAGTCGGAAGGTTATGAGGGCCTGTCGGTCAACCCGGTCGCACTCATCCATGGCGACTGCCCGGATCAGGACCTGATCGCCCACGCAACAGCCGCCTGGGACAAGGCGCTGGAACTTGGCGAAAAGCACGGCTACCGCAACGCCCAGACGACCGTTATCGCGCCGACAGGCACGATCGGCCTCGTGATGGATTGCGACACGACCGGTATCGAGCCCGACTTCGCGCTGGTGAAGTTCAAGAAGCTTGCCGGTGGCGGTTACTTCAAGATCATCAACCGCGCCGTTCCGGATGCGCTGCGTTCGCTCGGTTATTCCGAAAGCCAGATCGCCGAGATCGAAGCCTATGCCGTCGGCCATGGCAATCTCAACCAGGCGCCCGGCATCAATCCCTCGACGCTGAAGGCCAAGGGCTTCACCGATGAGAAGATCGAAGCCGTCAACGGCGCGCTGAAGAGCGCCTTCGACATCAAGTTCGTCTTCAACCAGTGGACGCTCGGCGCCGACTTCCTCAAGGAAACGCTGAAAGTTTCCGACGAGGAGCTCTCCGACATGAGCTTCAACCTGCTCGAGCACCTCGGCTTCGGCAAGAAGGACATCGAAGCGGCGAACGTTCACGTCTGCGGCGCGATGACGCTGGAAGGCGCACCGTTCCTGAAGGCCGAGCATCTGCCGGTCTTCGATTGCGCCAACCCCTGCGGCAAGATCGGCAAGCGTTACCTCTCGGTCGAATCGCATATCCGCATGATGGCGGCGGCACAGCCCTTCATCTCCGGTGCGATCTCCAAGACGATCAACATGCCGAACGATGCCACCGTCGAGGATTGCGGCGCGGCCTACATGCTCTCCTGGAAGCTGGCGCTGAAGGCCAACGCCCTTTATCGCGATGGTTCCAAGCTTTCCCAGCCGCTCAACGCCTCGCTGGTGGAAGACGAGGACGAAGAAGACCTGATCGAAGAGCTGATCCAGCAGCCCGCCGCACAGCAGGCCGTGACGATCACCGAAAAGATCGTCGAACGCGTCATCGAGCGCGTCTCGCGCGAGCGGGAAAAGCTGCCGAACCGCCGTCAGGGTTACACCCAGAAGGCAACTGTGGGCGGTCACAAGGTCTATCTGCGCACCGGCGAATTCGGTGACGGCCGCATCGGCGAAATCTTCATCGACATGCACAAGGAAGGTGCGGCCTTCCGTGCGATGATGAACAACTTCGCCATCGCCATCTCGCTCGGCCTGCAATATGGCGTGCCGCTGGAAGAATATGTGGAGGCCTTCACCTTCACCAAGTTCGAACCGGCCGGCATGGTGCAGGGCAACGACGCGATCAAGAACGCCACGTCGATCCTCGACTACGTGTTCCGCGAACTCGCCGTCTCCTATCTCGGCCGCCATGATCTCGCCCATGTCGATACGTCCGACTTCTCCAATACCGCACTCGGCAAGGGTATTCAGGAAGGCAAGACCAACCTCGTTTCCACCGGCTGGACCCGCGGTTACAAGCCGACGCTGGTTTCCAGCAATGGCGGCGAACGTTCGTCTTCCGAACCGAAGGGCTCGGCAACGGCAGCCCCTGCCCGCGCCTCGGCCAACGTGACCTCCTTTGCCGGCTCCGCCGCCCGCAAGCTGGAACCGACCGTCTCCGTCGCGACCTCCGAAATCGTCTCCTTCAAGCGGGACTATGAAGAGCGCGCCCGGGAACTGGCCGAAGAAATCGCCGAGGAAGTCATCGACGACGTCGCCCAGGAATCCCAGCAGACGGCAACCGCCCTCTTCTCCGACAAGGCCGCCGCCGACGCTGCATCGGCCAAGACGGAAGCCAAGAAGGTGGAAAACGAACGCCGCATGCGCTCGATTGCACAAGGCTATACCGGCAACATGTGCTCGGAATGCCAGAACTTCACGATGGTGCGGAATGGCACTTGCGAGAAGTGCGATACTTGCGGTGCGACGAGTGGGTGCAGCTGATATCGTGCACGTGAAGCGAAGTTCCTCGGCCCGCACAAAGTTCGGGCCGAGTGAAAAGAAGACAGTCAAAGGATTGGGCAATGTCAGAGTTTAATTGGGCTTGCCCTTTTGTGGTCGACACCAAACTGTTTCAGATCAAAAGCTCCATGTACGGGATTTTGGCATTTATGTTGGTGAAAATGCCGATGGGGACATCGGTTGTCGCGTGATAGCAATTGGTTGTTCCAACAGTGAATGCAAAAAAGTCGAAGTTCGTTTTATTTATGGAAATACGCAAGAGGACATGAGTGGAGAAATCGTCGAGATAGACGAGATCAAGCATGTTAGAGTCACGCCAGAAAGTTCGGCTAAAATTCTACCTGAATATATTCCGGCAGCAATAACACAGGACTATTATGAGGCCTGTCGGATAGTCAATTTGAGCCCAAAAGCATCAGCAACATTGGCACGTCGATGCTTGCAGGGAATGATAAGAGATTTTTGTCGTATATCGAAAGCCAGACTTGTCGATGAGATCGCGGAAATCAAAAAGAAATTTGATGAAGGTAACGGCATCAGAGGCGTTTCAGAAGAAAGCTTTGAAGCTATTGATGCTATACGAAAAATTGGAAATATTGGTGCACATATGGAAAAAGACATAAACATTATTGTTGATGTCGATCCTGAAGAAGCATCCATTCTTATTAGCCTCTTAGAAAGTCTTTTTGATGAGTGGTATGTAGCTCGATACAAACGAGAAGAACGCTTCGCGCGAGTGACAAAAATTGCGATAAAAAAGGAAGAGCAAAAAAGATCGGTGACAGCTGCATCTCAAGACTGATCTAAATCAAAAACTACGCATTTCTGAATAAATATCAAATCAGACAAAACGGCGCGTGTCCAATATCTAACCATAATGGCTGGTAAAACCGATCAAACCGACTGGGTCCGTCTTCACGCCATGACCGACGAGGAAGCGCAGGCCAATGCGCTGGCCGACCCTGATAATCTACCGCTTTCCGCCGAACAGCTCGCCGCAGCTCCCAGAATGCCGAGGATCAAGATCATCCGCCGGGCTCTGAAGCTGACGCAGGAAGAGTTTTCCGCGCGTTATCATATTCCGCTCGGCACCTTACGTGATTGGGAACAGGGTCGCAGCGAGCCGGATCAACCGGCCCGCGCCTATCTAAAGGTCATCGCCGTCGATCCGGAGGGAACGGCCGCCGCACTCCGTAAAGGTGCGGCCTGACCCACCTCACCCCACAAAATCCACCAGCAACTTCACATTCAACGCCGCAATCACCACCGCGATCAGCCAGGCAAAGGCCGAGAGCCAGAGCGGTGAGCGCAGCTCGCCCATCTTGGCCTTATCGGCGGTGAACATCACGAGCGGGAAGACGGCGAAGGAGAGTTGCAGGCTCAGCACCACCTGCGTCAGGATCAGTAGTTCCGCCGTGCCGCTGTCGCCATAGAAGATGGTGACGCCGGCGGCTGGGACGATGGCGATGGCGCGGGTAATGAGGCGGCGCAGCCAGGGGGCGAGCCGCATCTTGAGGAAACCTTCCATCACGATCTGCCCGGCAAGCGTTGCCGTGACGGTGGAGTTGATGCCGCAGCAGAGGAGC
The DNA here is from genome assembly GCF_027157905.1 of Agrobacterium sp. LMR679. Taxonomy (NCBI): domain Bacteria; kingdom Pseudomonadati; phylum Pseudomonadota; class Alphaproteobacteria; order Hyphomicrobiales; family Rhizobiaceae; genus Agrobacterium; species Agrobacterium sp. LMR679. Next base: position 2,829,751 of record NZ_JAPVOJ010000002.1, read on the forward strand.
GCCACGCCGAACAGCGTCGGCGCGATGGCAAGGCCGAGCAGCGGTGCCAGCAGATTATGGGCTTCGCCGAGTTCGGCAACGGTCGTCTGCCCCGCCTTGTTGAAGGTCGCCGCCGCCAGAATGAGGATCGAGGCGTTGATGGTGAGGGCGAACATCAGCGCAATGGTGGAATCGAGCGTCGCGAATTTCAGCGCCTCGCGCTTTTCGGCAATCGTCTCGCCGATTTCGCGGGTCTGCACGATGCCCGAATGCAGATAGAGATTATGCGGCATGACGGTGGCGCCGAGAATGCCGAGCGCCAGATACAGCATGTCCGGATTGGTGACGATCTCCGTCGTCGGCGCGAAACCGAGGATCACCTGCCCCCAGTCGGGGTCAGCGAGCGCCACCTGAATGGCGAAACACACGGCGATGACGCCAAGCAGGGTGATGACCAGCGCCTCCACCCAGCGGAAACCGAGCTTCTGCAGATAAAGGATCAGGAATACATCGAGCGCGGTGATGAGGACGCCGAGTTCGAGCGGAATGCCGAAAATGAGGTTGAGGCCGATGGCCGTGCCGATGACCTCGGCGATATCGGTGGCGATGATGGCGATTTCGGCCAGCAGCCACAGCACCATCGCCACCGGTTTCGGATAGGCATCGCGGCAGGCCTGGGCGAGATCGCGGCCGGAGGCGATCGCAAGACGGGCGCAGAGCGATTGCAGCACGATCGCCATGATGTTCGAGACCAGCGCGACGGTGAGCAGCGTGTAGCCGAATCTGGAGCCGCCGGCGAGCGACGTCGCCCAGTTTCCGGGATCCATGTAACCGACCGCAACGAGATAGCCGGGCCCGAAAAAGGCCATCGCCCGGCGAAAAGTGCCGGCATTCGGTTTGATCCGGATCGAGCTGTGAACGTCGGACAACGAGAGATCGTCGCCGTTCCGTCGCCATCCAAAGACTGGCTTGTCCATTTTCTGCGCTTTCGAAATGGGAGATTGAATTGATGCAATTGCAAATCATTCGCATAAGCGGCGCCGACTGGCAAGGGGCGTTTTGCGGCCAGGGTACGATGACGCAGCGTGTCCGGTTCGGGCGCGAACTGGCAGACGATCACGCTCTTGTGGCTAGCCCTCCTCTCCTCCCCTCCGTGCGTCGGCTGGATTCCGTCCAAGACAGGGATGATGGAAGTCGGGGAAAAGGGCGGCAGCAAATGCGGAGAGGCTGCCCTACCGGAGGCCTCACGGCCTTGTCATCGCCCTGCTCCGCCGATTTCGGAACCGCCTCGCACCCGCCTGCGTTGATCTTTCAGGAAGCAACCTATTGCGGGAAAGTTCATGCGACAGGGCCACAAATTCAGCCTGGTGAACCATCCGAGCCGATGGCCGAAATATATCATGGCGCACAGAAAGCCGCGCGACTGGCTGATGACGATCAGCGGCATCGTGCTGCTGTTCATCGTCGCCGCCGCGGTCGCCATGGGGTATCTCGTCACCAGCCATCCCGGCAAGCCGGAGCCCAACCCCGGCATCGTGGAGGAACAGGCAGCGGAAAACGGCGGATAGATTGCGGCGCAGGCACGCCGCTTATCAGCTCAGGCCCGCAAGGTGTCCGCTGAACTGCGCCTCGTGCAGACGGCTGTAATGGCCCTTGGCGGCCAGCAGTTCGGCGTGGGCGCCGGTTTCGGCAATGCCGGTCTGGTCCACCACCACGATGCGCGAGGCATCGCGGATCGTCGCCAGCCGGTGAGCGATGACGAGTGTGGTGCGGCCTTTGGCAAGCTCCGTCAGCGATTGCTGGATGGCGCGTTCGGTTTCCGTGTCGAGCGCCGAGGTCGCCTCATCGAGTATGAGGATCGGCGGGTTCTTCAGGAACATGCGGGCAATGGCAAGACGCTGTTTCTGGCCGCCGGAAAGCTTGACGCCGCGCTCGCCAATGACGGTATCGAGCCCGAGCGGCATGGCCTCGATGACGCCATCGAGACGGGCGCGCCGCACCGCATCCATGATGTCCGCATCCGAAGCGCCGAGCCGGCCATATTCGATATTCTCGCGGATCGTGCCGCCGAACAGGAAGACATCCTGCTGCACGATGCCGATCTGGTTGCGCAGCGAAGCAAGCTTCATCTTGCGGATATCGATGCCGTCAATGGTGATCGCGCCGCTGGTGACATCGTAAAAACGCGGCAAAAGCGAGCAGAGCGTCGTCTTGCCCGCACCCGAAGGGCCGACAAAGGCCACCGTCTCGCCGGCGCTGATCTTCAGGTCGATATTGGTAAGAACCGTCTTGCCCTCGGCATAACCGAAACCGACATGGCGATATTCAATATTGCCGCGCAGCAGCGGCGCTTCCACCGCATCCGGCGCATCGACGATATCGGGCGCGGTGTCCAGCAGCTCGGTGAAGCGGCGGAAACCGGCAATGCCCTTGGGATAGGTCTCGATGACCGAATTGATCTTTTCCACCGGGCGGAAAAATACGCCGACCAGCAGCAGGAAGCCGACGAAACCGCCTTCCGTCAGGCTGCCCGTCAGCACGAACCAGGCGCCGCAGATCATCACGATCATCTGCGTCAGGCGCATGCTCATATAGCTGAGCGAGGTGCTGGCGGCCATGATCTTGTAAGCGTCGAGCTTCGTGCGACGGTATTTCTGATTGTCCTTCTCGAACAGCGCCCGCTCGTGATCCTCATTGGCGAAGGCCTGCACCACCCGCATGCCGCCGACATTTTCCTCGATACGGGCGTTGAAATCCCCCACCCGGCCGTAAAGCGCGCGAAAATTCTGCGTCATGCGGCCGCCGTAACGGCTGGTTACCCAGGCGGTAACGGGCACGACGGCGGCGGTGATGAGCGCCAGCGGCACATTGACCGAGAGCATCAAGAGGAACGCGCCGATGAAGGTCATGATGGCGATGAACAGATCCTCGGGGCCGTGGTGGGCCACCTCGCCGATCTCTTCCAGATCCTTGGTCAGCCGCCCGACCAGATGACCGGTCTTCTGGTTGTCGAAATAACGGAAGGAGAGCTTCTGCAGATGGTCGAAAGCCAGACGCCGCATGTCGGTCTCGATATTGATGCCGAGCATGTGTCCCCAATAGGTGACTGTCGCCATCAGCCCGGTATTCAGCACATAGATGACCAGCAGCCCCACGGAGGCGGCAAGGATGATGGCCCATTCACCGCCCGGCAGCAGCACATCCACAAAGGCCTTCACCGCCATCGGAAAACCGAGTTCGAGCACGCCCGACAAAACCGCGCAGGAAAAATCGAGAATGAACAGACCGCGATAGGGGCGATAATAGGCGAAGAAACGGCGGAGCATGGCATGACCTGGAGATCGGGCGCGGCAACCTTACGCCGCAAGAAAAACGGAGTTTAATTGTCATATTTCAATGCGCGCGCCAAGACCGATGTTCTATTTTTACCAAAATCGTTCAATAGCTTCCGCAATAAACACACAACGGTAATGTGATCGGATTATATTGCACTTATATGTATCGGTGTGACAGAGTGAATGCACCCTTCGGGGAGAATGCGAGAAAGAGCCTGCCGTGAGTAACATTGACAGCCGTAAGCCCAGTGGCGAACCGAGATGGCTTGGTCCCGCCAGCCCGACGCGGATCGCCCTGATCCCGCCCATCTCGGCTGCGCGCTGGCTTCTCGTTCTCGTCGCCCTTGCCGGCATTTATTTCTTCCACGGCTTTCTCGTCCCCGTTCTCGCCGCTCTCGTCATCGGTTTCGCCAGCTGGCCGGTTTATACCCGGCTTCTGCGGCAGGTGGGCGGCAACACCACGCTCGGCGCCACCATCGCCATCATCCTCATCCTCGCCTTCCTCGTGGTGCCGATCTTCATCGCCGCCTCCTATACGGCAAGCGAAATCCGCGAATGGTTCGGCTGGGCGGTGCATGTCAACAAGACCGGCGCCCCCGTGCCGGACTGGATCGCGGCGCTGCCCGCCGTCGGCCCCTGGCTCGGCGAACAATGGGTGAAATATATCGGCACCCCGGGCGCCATCGGCGAACTCATCCAGCTCGTCAGCGGCGCCAATATCGGCAATATCTACCGGGCGATCCTCGCCGCCGGCAACGGCGCGTTCCACCTGGTGCTGACCCTGCTGTTCATGCTGATCGCGCTGTTCTTTGTCTACCGCAACGGCGCGGGCTTCACCCGGCAGGTCGATCTGGTCGGCGAACGCATCCTGCCGACGCGGTGGGAACGCATTTCCCGCGTCGTGCCCGCCACCATCAGCTCCACGGTCACAGGCATGACGCTGATCGCCATCGGCGAAGGCATCATCCTCGGCATCGCCTACTGGATCGCCGGCGTGCCCTCGCCCGTCACGCTCGGCGTGCTCACCGGCGTCATGGCGCTCATTCCAGGCGGTGCGCCGCTCTCCTTTACGCTGGTGTCGATCTATCTGGTCGCCAGCGGCTCGCCCGCCCACGGGCTGGCGCTGTTCGTCTGGGGTTCGGTGGAACTCTTCATCGTCGACAAGACCATTCGCCCGAAACTCGTCGGCGGGCCGATCAAGCTGCCCTTCCTGCCCACCTTTTTCGGCCTCGTCGGCGGCGTCAAGACCATGGGCTTCCTTGGCCTCTTCATCGGCCCGGTGCTGATGGCGCTCCTGGTCGCGATCTGGCGCGAATGGGTGCGTGAGGTGGAAATCTCCGCCGCCGCCAGCGCCGAGGCTCCGCCCCCACCGCCCTCGCAGGAAGACGCCATTGATGAGGTTGCCGCGCTCGAAGACAATAGCGAGGAAACGACGGCGTTTCGGAAAGCGGCGTTTTGATCGTTGAAGCCTGCGGGCGGACGCCTCGACGCTGGCGCCTATAGATAGTCCTTAAACTGCGCATCCGTCATGCTCGGGCCTGTCCCGGGCATCTGCTACCGATTGATTCTACGATACGTGATTAGCTTCCCGGCACGCGGCCGGGAATGGCGTATAGGATGCGGCAAGGTCGCCGCAAACCCGCGCCCTAGGCTTAAAGCACCTTCTCCATGAACAGGCTGAGCGGATCCGGCCTGTAGGGCGCAAAGGCCTCGATCTCCACAAACCCCGCCTTGCGGTAAAGACCGATCGCCTCCGGCTGGCTGATGCCGGTTTCGAGACGGATGGCGGAAAGGCCAAGCTCGGCGCCGCGCGCGACAAGCGTATCCATGATCAGCTTGCCGATCCGCAATCCCCGCGCCTCGGGATCGACGAACATGCGCTTGATCTCCGCCGTGCCGTCACCCGCCTCCACCAGCGCGCCGCAGCCAACGACGCGGCCATCGTGCCGCGCCACGAAAAACGAGACATTGTCCTGCTCAAGCGCGCCGATATCGACCAGATGATTACTCTCTGCGGGATAAAGCGAGGCCATATAGGCGTTGGAAAGGTCGATGAGGCGCAGAACCGCATCCTGCCGGGGTGTTTCAAGCTTGATTTCGGTGGCCAATGCGATGCCTGCCTTCTCTATAAAATGCGTATTTCGTCGTAATGTCACTGCAATCGGGATAGATGAGTTTCTAGAGCATAAATCCCGACAGAGGCAACACACACCATGAAAACAGCCCTCGTTCTCATGACCTTCCTTGGCTGCGACGACAGCGCCACCGATTGCCATTACCTCGCGACCTCGCAGCAGCGCTGGACGAGCATCGAACTGTGCGACGCCGTGTCGGAAAAGGAGCTGGAGCGTTACGCCAACGCACCTTACCCAGTAGTAGTAGCCGTGTGCCAGACACCGGGCGAACAGCCCCCGCAGACGGCCGGCGCGCAGCCTCCCGCCTCGGCACCGGCCACGGCACCGCAGGCAACGGCGACTGTTACGCCGAAGGAGGAGGAAAGCCTCACCAAACAGGCAATCAGCCGCGTCAGCCGTATCCTGCCTTCCACCGAAGGCATAAAGCACCTTTGGGGACACCGGTGAGGATGGTTGAAAACAGCTATTCATGGATCGCCAAGCGGTTCGATAAGTGAGGCAATTGGGGAAAAGCGGGACGGCTTTCTTTGCCGATACTAGGTAGAGATTTCCTCTGACAGCAAAGCCCCCACTTCCCTCATTCCTGTGCTTGTCACAGGAATTACGGTGAGAGGATGCACCCGCGGAATACACGGACGTTACGCTGCCTCAACCGTCAGCGCTTCCGCATAATACCGCGCCTTCTGCCGCTCTTCGGCGATGGAGAGCTTGCGCACGGCATGCAGCAGTTCGAACAGCGTTTCGGAACCGTTGACGTCGCGGAAATGCGCCAGCAGTTCCGCCGAGACGGAGGCCGCCACATCAGAGAGCTGCGAGCGGGCGGCACGGCGCCACATCAGCGTCGCCTCGATGAAGACGTCGACAACATCGCCGAAAAGACCGACCGACTGGAACAGCGCCTTTAAGGCATGCGGCCGCCCCGTCGCCAGAATGGCGCGCACCTTGCGGTCATCGAGACCGGAGAGATTGACCATGGCCGCCGTGAAGAATTCCAGCCGGCCCGAACAGACGGCATGGATGAGCAGCGCCGGCGTCAGCTCCAGCCGCTGGCGCAGATGCTCCACCAGCGCCGGCAACTCCGGTGAGGAAACGCTGGCGGCGATAAGGATAGTGGCGGAATCTTCCGCCTCGCGGAAAAGACTGTCGGCTCGGTTGCGCGCGATCATTGCGTGAACCAGCGCGGAGCCTGCGAGAGCTTCGCTGATGCGGCCCATCAACAGGTGACGCGCATCGGCGGGCAGCGCCTCGCGGCGAAGCAGGAGGTCGCGAATATCGGCGTCCGAACCATGACGCTCGGCAATGCGCCTGAGCGACAACGGCGTGATGAAGGCATCGTCGTTTTCGAGCAGGATGATGGTTTCCGGCAGGTCGCCCACTTCGGCAAGCGCTGCGCAGACACCGCGCGGCAGGCCCGGCCTTGCGGCGATGAGGGAGCGCGTCAGGCTTTCTCCACGCCCGGTGAGATCGACCAGATCGGCCTCGCCGAGAACCGGCGAACGGGCAATGACGGTGCAGGCAATTTCGGGCTGGTCTTCGGCGAGTGAAACGAGAATGGCGCGCGGTGCGTCATGGGCATCCGCCAGCGCTTCGGCAAGCGCCAGTCGCACACGCGGCGAAGGATCGTCGAGCAGGTAGGTCATCGCCATATAGGCGGCATCGCGGTTCTCGCGCGCCATGTCGGACTGAAGATAGGCACGGCCGAGAGCATTGGCGGCCTTCGCCCGCTCGGTCGAGCCAGCCTTTTCAGACCAGCGAAGAAATGCCTGTACGATCACCTGAGCCTCGAAAACATTCGCAACAATGCATGGCGGCATCATCGCCGCCACCATGTATAAAACTCTAGGCGCAAATGGTTTACGTTTGGTTCACCATAAAAATTAACCGTAGCCGAAGAAGGATTATATTTACGGCGCAGTAGAGGGGCGCTGCAGCTGGAATACATCGCTGCCGCCATCGCAGTAATCCATATAGCCCATGCGCGCCACGGGTCGCGACAGCCCCATATCGATGCGCCCGTCGCGAATGATCGTTTCATCGATATGAATCGCAATGACCTGTCCGATCACCATCCACGAATCCGCCGGCTGGCCGTCGACGTCCTTAAGCTGCTGTATCTGGGTCACGCGGCACTCCAGAACCGCCAGCGCCTCGCCCACGAAAGGCGCATCCACCACCCGCCCATCGACGGCGGTGAGACCGGCAAGCTGGAACTCGTCGACATCATAGCCAACGGGTGCAGAAGACGCATTCATCCGGTCCACCAGATGGCGGCTGACGAGATTGGCGGTGAAGACGCCGGTTTCCTCGACATTGCGCAGGCTGTCCTTCCTGCCGCTGGAGGAGAACATCACAAGCTTTGGCCGGTCTGAAATCGCATTGAAGAAGGAATAGGGCGAGAGGTTGAGGGAACCGTCCCTGCCCTTCGAGCCGATCCAGCCGATCGGGCGCGGTGCGACGATGGCCTTGAACGGATCATGCGGCAGGCCGTGCTGGTTGGTGTCCGTGGTGTAGAACATCAAACGTCCCCGACCCAGGTGACGACATCGGCAAGCTCCGGCCGCGGCCGCTCCACCGGTGGGAATGTCGTCGAGCCGATATGAATGAACCCGGCCACCTTCTCTTCCGCGCCGACCTCGATTTCCGCGAGAAATGCGGAATCGAAAGCAAACCATTCGGTCAGCCAGTTCGCTGCAAAACCGCTGGCATTGGCGGCGAAGATGAGGTTGAGGCACACAGCACCGGCGGACATGACCTGTTCCCATTCCGGAATCTTGAAATGCGGCTTTGCGGTGCTGATGACGGCGATAACGACGGGCGCGCGGGTGAAACGCGTGCGTTCCGCTTCCTGCTGCTGCAGGTCCAGTTCCGGGTTCTTTTCAAGCGCGATCCTCAGCGCCGTCTCACCGAGACGCACGCGCTCCTCGCCGCGATAGACGACGAAGCGCCAGGGGGCGAGCTTGCCATGGTCAGGCACGCGCACGGCAAGGCGCAGGATGTCCTCGATTTGCCCCTTCGAAGGCCCCGGCTCGGCAAGTTGCAGGGCCGGCGTGGAACGGCGAACCTTGAGATAATCGAGGAGCTTGATATCATTTGTCATGATCAAAAATCTTCCATTCTGCTGTCATCGCAAAAACATGGGCCTTGAAATAGCCACGGCATTGGTTTTGAAGTGATCCGGGAAAATCAAGAAGTCAATCGGTATCGAAAATGTCGGCAATCAAAATCGCGGCACGTCTGACCATTGCATGTGCCGTGCTTGGCCTTTTATCGCAAGCCGCTTTTTCGCAGGATGCCTTCAAAGACTTCAAGCAGCTCGGCGGCACGCCGAAAATGCCGAAGCTTAACGCTTTCACCGCCCCTTCCGCACCCAACGCCCCGGAAAGCACCGCCCGCGATATCAACATGGAAGCCAAGCTGACCAGCGAAGGCGAAGCGGTGAAGGAAGGCCTGTCCTGGCGCGTCTTCAGCCCCATTCCCGGCGCTGACGGCAAGTTGCCGATGCTGGCAAGCTCGGAAGGCGGCTCGGCGGAATTCCATCTGGTGCCGGGCGAATATTTCGTCAACGTGGCGTTCGGCCGTGCGGGCGTCACCAAGAAACTCAATGTCCCAACCTCCGGCAATGTGCAGAAACAGGTGCTGATTCTCGATGCCGGCGGCTTCGTGCTGAATGCGGTTGCGGGTTCCGACAAGCAGATTTCCGGCAACCAGCTCAAATTTTCCGTCTATTCGTCAGATGCCCGCCCCGATGGCGAGCGCGGCCTCGTCATGGCCGATATCAAGCCCAACACCATCGTGCGCCTGAATGCCGGCACCTATCACGTGGTTTCCGAATATGGCAACGTCAACGCGGTGGTGCGCGCCGACATCCAGGTGGAAGCCGGCAAGCTGACGGAAGCGACGCTCCAGCATCAGGCGGCGCAGATCACCCTCAAACTCGTTTCCGAAGAGGGCGGCGAAGCCATTGCCGATACGGCCTGGTCCGTGCTGAACGGCGGCGGCGACGTGGTGAACGAAAGCGTCAGCGCTTTTTCGACCATGGTGCTGGCGGAAGGCGAATATACCGCCATCGCCCGCAACAAGGACAAGGTCTTCCAGCGCAACTTCAAAGTAACCTCCGGCCGGGATTCGGACGTGGAAGTGCTGATGAAGGATCAGGCGCCGGAAGATATGACCGGGGATTTCGAGTAGGCGTCACAACAGCCACGGCGCCTTTTGGGTCTTTTCCCTGCCTTATGTACGGCGTCATCCTTGGGCTTGTCCCAAGGATCTAATCACGTCCAATTCAATCGAGACGTTGCAGATGCTCGGGACAGGCCCGAGCATGACGGAAGAGAGCTTTCAGGACTTCGCTCGCAAACAAAAACGGCCCCCGAAGGGGCCGTAACTGTTATCACGCAACCTGCTTCTTCGCCGCGAGCTTGCGCTTCACATCCGGCGGCGTCGCCTCGTCCACGAGGCTCGTAATCGCATCTTCCAGCGACATCGGCGTCTGGTTCTGCGAACCGAGACGGCGGATGTTGACGGTGCGCTCTTCCGCCTCTTTCCGTCCGCAGACGATGATGACCGGAACCTTGGTCACCGAATGCTCGCGGATCTTGTAGTTGATCTTCTCGTTGCGGAAATCGGTCTCGACCGCCATGCCCGCCTCGCGCAGCGCTTCGGCAACCTCACGGCCGTAATCATCGGCATCAGAGGTGATCGTCGCGACCACGACCTGAAGCGGCGCAAACCACAGCGGCATATGGCCGGCGAAGTTCTCGATGAGAATGCCGAGGAAGCGCTCCATCGAGCCGCAGATGGCGCGGTGGATCATCACCGGCTGCGTCTTTTCGGAGTTCTGGTCGATATAGAAGGCGCCGAAGCGTTCCGGCAGATTGAAGTCCACCTGCGTCGTGCCGCACTGCCATTCACGGCCGATGGCGTCCTTCAGCGTATATTCGAACTTCGGCCCGTAGAACGCGCCCTCGCCCGGCAGAATGCCGGTCTTGATGCGGCCTTCGGACTGCTCCTCGATGGTCTTCAGAACATCCATCATCACGCTTTCGGCGCGATCCCAGAGATCGTCGGAACCGACGCGCTTTTCCGGGCGCGTGGAGAGCTTGACGACGACTTCGCTGAAACCGAAATCCTCGTAGACGGAGAGGATCAGGTCGTTGATGCGCAGGCATTCCGCAGCCATCTGCTCTTCCGTGCAGAAGACATGCGCATCGTCCTGCGTAAAGCCGCGAACGCGCATCAGGCCGTGCAGAGCGCCGGAAGCCTCATAACGATGCACGGTACCGAATTCCGCAAGGCGGACGGGCATTTCGCGGTAAGACTTCAAGCCATGCTTGAAGATCTGTACGTGACCCGGGCAGTTCATCGGCTTCAAGGCGAAAACGCGCTGATCGGCTTCCTCGTCATCGGGATGGGTGAAGGCATGGGCGGATTTCACCGCGAACATGTTTTCCTGATACCAGCCCCAGTGACCGGAGGTTTCCCACAGCGACTTGTCCAGCACCTGCGGCGCATTGACTTCCTGATAGGTATTGGCGAGCCGGCGGCGCATATAGGCCGTCAGCGTCTGGAACATGCGCCAGCCCTTGCCGTGCCAGAACACGACGCCCGGGCCTTCTTCCTGGAAATGGAACAGGTCCATTTCGCGGCCGAGACGGCGGTGATCGCGCTTTTCGGCTTCCGCCAGCACGTGGAGGTAATTGTCCAGCTCTTCCTGCGTCGCCCAGGCGGTGCCATAGATGCGCGACAGCATCGCATTGTTGCTGTCACCGCGCCAATAGGCCCCGGCCACCTTCATCAGCTTGAAGGCCATGCCGATCTGCCCCGTGGAGGCCATATGCGGACCACGGCAGAGATCGAACCAGTCGCCCTGATAATAGATCTTCAGGTCCTGACCTTCCGGAATGGCGTCGACAAGCTCGACCTTGTAGTTCTCGCCCTTGGCGGCGAAAACTTGCCTGGCCTTCTCGCGCGACCAGACCTCACGGGTAAACGGCTTGTTGCGCAGAATGATTTCCTTCATGCGCTTTTCGATCTTCGGCAGATCTTCCGGCGTGAAGGGTTCGTTCTTGGCGAAGTCGTAATAGAAGCCGTTTTCGATGACGGGGCCGATCGTCACCTGCGTGCCGGGCCAAAGCTCCTGCACGGCTTCAGCCATGACGTGAGCGGCATCGTGGCGGATGAGTTCCAGCGCACGCCCGTCTTCACGCGTGACGATCTCGATTTTGCCATCGGTGATGGTCTCGGACAAATCGCGCACGGTGCCATCAAGCGCAATAGCGACAGCCTTCTTGGCAAGCGATTTGGAAATGGATTCGGCGACCTCGCGGCCGGTCGTACCGGCGGGGTAGCTGCGCACGGATCCATCGGGAAATGTAAGGGAAACAGCTTCAGACATTGTCTAATCTCCTGTCCAGTCCCGCCAACGAATGCGGGTGGTGTTGGAATAATGATTTGCCCGCGACAAGCGGACAGGCAGGCTGATAAAGGCTTTTGCCATTGCAGTCAAAGGCGAAGGACAGCTCAGCGAAGCATTTGCGCGAGACCATTGACCGTATTGGCGTTGCGGGTCGTGCCGATACCGAGCCTTTTGGTGGTCAGCACGGACAGCAGCCTGCTCTCGCTCGGCTTGCCGCCAAAATCGATCCATAGATCGCCGCCGGCAAGCGCGATCTTTTCCCTCTCGCGGTATTTCTCCAGCAATTCGAGGACGCCGTTGTCCAGCGGCGCCCGCATCACCCGAACGCAGACATCCGGCGGATTGCCCTGGACGAAAGGATTGTCCGCCGCCAGTTTCAGCCAGTCGCTCCCCGAACGAACGAGAATATCGACATGCTTGCCGAAGCGGTCTTCGAAGGCGCGCTCCAGCCTGTCCTCAATCTCACGAACAGGTGCCGCCCCGGCGCGAAAAACCAGATTTCCAGTCGCGACCAGCGTTCTGCATTCGGCAAATCCCAGTTCTTCCGCCATTGCCCGCAGATCGGCCATGACGAGCCGCTTGCCCGCGCCGAGCACGATGCTGTGCAGCAGGGCCACATAGTCATTCATCGATGCAGGCTCCAGTAACGCCACGGCATCCACCAGCGCCTGCCGCCATCGAGCACTTCCGGCACCGGGTCCAGCCCGCTGGTGCCGCCCGGCCCGCAGCGCGCGACGCGAAACAGCGTCATCCATCCGCCGGCCCAAAGCCCGTGTCGGGCAATGGCTTCGTAGCCATATTCGGAACAGGTGGGGATATGGCGGCAGGAATTTCCGATGAAGCCGGAAAGCGTCAGCTGATAAAGCCGGATGAAACCGACGCCCAGAAGCCGCCCCGGAGTTTTGGCGAAGCTGCCCGTCCAGTTACGGGATCGGCCGGCTTTTTCCGCCGTCTGCTGGTGCCGGCAGCCCGGTTCGCCGCACATCGCCTAACCTGCGGCGTTGAGAGCCGGCCGCCCCTCGATCTGGTCGAGCGCATCGACCACCGCTTCGAAGGTCAGCATGGTGGAAGCGTGGCGGGCCTTGAAATCGCGGACGGGCTGAAGCACCCGCATATCCTCGAAACGGCCCGTCGGCCCCTCGCCGTCCTGTTTCAGCATGGCGAGCATGTCTTCCCGCGCCTGCCGGATTTCGCCGCTGGAAGCCCCGAGGATGTGGTGCGCCATGATGGAGGCGGAGGCCTGGCCGAGCGCGCAGGCGCGAACCTCATGCGAAAACGCGGTCACGATGCCGCCTTCGACCTTCAGATAGACCTTGAGCTTGGAGCCGCACAGCCGGGAGTGTTTCTCGGCGCTGGCGTCGGCATCCTCAAGAACGCCGATGAGCGGAATATTCCCGGCAAAGTCCAGAATGCGATTATTGTAGATATCGTCCATCGTCGGTGCCCGGCGCGCTCAAGATTGCCCAAAAACAGGACAGGTCAAATTTTTCAAACACAGCGTTTGTCGCAGTGAAGCTTTCCTGCCCTTCATTCTCATTATATGCTAACGAGCTTTCTGGACATCAAGCCGTGATGAAATTAACGGCTCCGATACCGAAATAACAGCATCGGTCTTGCCAAAATGCTGTAAAACAACCAGATAGCAGCAACTGCGAACAAGAGTTCGCGATGAAAAACGAATTCAGGTGCGGCCTTTACCCGCATCGGGAGAGACGGAATGGATGCGATCGTGAAGAATTTCCCCGGCGCTGGCGCAAAACCCGACGTGGCAGAAGCTCGCCCAAGCCAGGCCGAAGCGGAAGAAGCAGTGCGCGTTCTTCTGCGCTGGGCAGGAGAAAATCCCGCCCGCGAAGGACTTCTGGATACGCCGAAGCGCGTCGCCAAGGCCTATCGCGAGCTTTTTGCCGGTTATGAGCTGAACGTTCAGGACGTGCTCGGCACGACCTTCGAGGAAGTCGGCGGTTATGACGATGTTGTGCTGGTGCGCGACATCCCCTTCTTCTCCCATTGCGAACACCATATGGTGCCGATCGTCGGCAAGGCGCATGTCGCCTATCTTCCGGCCGGCCGCGTGCTCGGCCTGTCGAAGATCGCCCGCGTCGTCGAAATCTTCGGCCGCCGCCTGCAGACGCAGGAAAACATGACCGCGCAGATCGCCAGATCGATCGAGGAAACCCTGAAACCGCGCGGCGTGGCCGTCATGATCGACGCTGAACATATGTGCATGTCCATGCGCGGCGTAAACAAGCAGGGGTCGACGACACTGACCACCAGCTTCACCGGCACGTTTAAGAACGATCCGGCCGAACAGGTGCGCTTCATGACCATGGTGCGGAACCGCTAGGCGCCGGACCGAAGGCCGTAACGCGGTTTTCGGAAAATCCGATGCGCAAGAAAATCCCGAGTGGCGGAAACGATTCCGTTTATCCGCCGCTCCAATCGTTCCGCCAGTTGATTTTCCGGGGTTACCATGTCCATTCCCTTTCCATCCGCCCCTGCGGATAAGGAAGTGCTCGAAAACGCAGGTCTTTTTTCGCCGAAATTCGATGCTCACGGCCTCGTCACCGCCGTTGTCACCGATGCCCGTGACGGCGAGTTGCTGATGGTCGCCCATATGAATGCGCAAGCCCTGTCGCTGACGCTGGAGACCGGCATCGCCCACTATTACAGCCGTTCGCGCGACAAGATCTGGAAGAAGGGCGAAACGTCGGGCAATCTGCAGACGGTGAAGGAATTCCGCACCGATTGCGATCAGGACGCCGTATGGCTGAAGGTCTCCGTCGCCGGCCATGACGCGACCTGCCACACCGGTCGCCGCTCCTGTTTTTATCGCACGGTCGAACTCTCCGAGGGCCAGGCGGTGACGAAGATCACCGACGATACCCGCCATTTCGATCCGGCGACCACCTATTCCGCAACTTGAACGGCCACCTTCCATCGGCCGCACCAATTTGCTACCAATATAGCGGGTTCCGGGGATAGGACGGAGCCTGACGGAACTGGCAGGGAGTGCGGTCATGTTGGGATGGGGAAATCGTCACAATCATCTTGCGGCAGGAAATCCCGAAGCCACCGGCAATGAGCCGCCCGTCACCCAGATCGTCGACAAACACCGGATAGCGCTCGCCCTGGGCGGCGGTGCGGCCCGCGGCTGGGCCCATATCGGCGTTCTGCGGGCGCTGGATGAGGCCGGCGTGAAGATCGGCATGATCGCCGGCACCTCGATCGGCGCACTGGTGGGCGGTTGTTATCTCGCCGGCAAGCTCGATGAGCTGGAGGAATTCGCCCGTTCGCTGACGATGCGCCGCATTGCCGGTCTGCTCGATCTGACAATCGGCGGCGGCGGCTTTTGGCGGCATGCGGCTGACAAAGCGCATGCAGGAGCATCTCGAAGGTCTGCGCGTCGAAGATCTCGACCATCCCTTCATTGCCGTCGCCACGGAGCTGCGCACCGGCCACGAAGTGTGGATTCATCAGGGCGACCTCGTCACCGCGCTCCGTTCATCCTATGCCCTGCCCGGCATTTTCGAACCCGTGCAGTGCAACGGCCGCACGCTGATTGACGGCGCGCTCGTCAATCCCGTGCCGGTTTCCGTCTGCCGCGCCTATGAGCAGGCGCTGGTCGTCGCGGTCAATCTGAATTACGACCTCTTCGGCCGCTCCGCCGTGGTCAAGCACGCCGCCTCGCCATCGCATGGCGGCGTAGCACCGGCTGTGGAAAGCCCGCCGCGTCCCGGCCTGCCGGGCGTCATGGTGCAGGCCTTCAACATCATCCAGGACCGGATTTCACGCTCGCGCCTAGCGGGCGATCCTCCCGACCTGATGATGCACCCACGCATCAACGATATCGGCCTCTCGGAATTCCATCGCGCCAGCGAAGCCATCGACCGGGGATATGAGGAAACACGTTCCCGCATTCCGGAACTTGAGCGCATGCAGCAGGCGTTCCGGCGCTAGCGCCCTGCTTTAAGCACGAAACGGATAGATGAAACGCCCAGCCGTGGTGAGACCATGTATTGGTATATCTCAATCCTGCCCCCGACCGACGAAAACACACTGTGCGACACGAATCGATTGATCGGGTTTCTGGAAGAACAACCTGAACTCAAACGGACAAACGATGTCACCTTTGCGTCGGCGGAGGGGCAGCCGTGGATCGACATCACCATCGTGAAAGGAACGGCCGATGGCAACTGGTCAAGCAGCGGCGAATTGATTTCACAGTTCAATCGGGTTGAAATCGTCTGCGCCGATCATCCACAGCGAGACTTCTACGTGGAAATATCCACCAAAATAGCCGACTTTCTTCAATGGCGATACGTGACGGAAGGCGATGTATGAGTCCCGGCCCGAGACTGAAGCTTTTCCAGCCATTGCACGCCGGGACGCAGGATCATCCGGCAATATAGGCCTTGATGTGCTCCGCTTCGGCTTCGATCTCGCCAATCCGCGCCTTTACCACGTCACCGATGGAAATGATGCCGGCAAGGCGGCCGTTCTCTTCAACCGGCACATGCCTGAAGCGCCCGCCCGTCATGATTTCCATCAACTCATCGGTGGTGGAATTGTGATGACAGCGAATGACATTCTTGGTCATGGCCACCGACACGGATTGCTGGAGGGAAGCGGCACCCTGGCCCGCCACGGCCTTTACGAGATCGCGCTCCGTGAAAATGCCGAGAACGACGCCATCGCCATCGGTCACGACAACGGAACCGATCTTATGCGCGTGCAGCGTTCCCGCCGCCTCGCCGATGCTGACCTCCGGACCGACAGTCACGACGTCACGGCCCTTGCGGTCGAGAAGATCCTTTACGAATGTTGGCATGCCTTCCTCCTCTTTTCAGCGATACGCAGCGCCGCAGTCTCCCCCGGCGGTTGCAAATCAGGGGATATGGTGCGCTGAGGTCGGCATGAATGCAATCCCGGATGGGACGCGCGAAAGCAAATTTGCGCCACGGCCGACAAGGAGCGTGATCGGCTCAGACCAGTCGTCGATCGAAAAGCCCGAAGAACAGGAAACCGAGCAGAAAGCCGAAGACGTGCGCATCCCAGGCAATTTCACCGCCGACATCGCCGAATAGCGGCACGCCGACCGCGATCAGCACATTGCCGAACAGCCACATCAGCGTGAAGATCAGCACGGTGCGGTTGGAAAGCGCCCCAAGAATGCTCTGCCGCGGCATCATATGGCCGAAGGAGGCGCTATATCCGCCACGTGCCGGGAAAGCGAAGCGGCAGGCCGCCCCCATCAGCGCCGAAACGACACCCGACGCCCCGATCAGCACCGTCACATCGCCCCAGTTCAGAGCCGCATGGCCGAAGGCGGAAACGGCGGCGGAAATGCACCATAACAGCACGAAGCGCACTGTTCCGATCCGGCGCAGAACCGGCGCGCCGAAGGCCATCAGCCACAACCCGTTAAAGAGAATGTGCTCGATGCCGCCATGCAGGAAAGAATAGGTCACCGGCGTCCAGAGCCATTCCAGCCCCTGCTGGGAAAACGGCACCGCATAACGCAGCGGAATGAAGCCGAAGGTGAAGATGAACCAGCCATTGCCTTCCTCTGACAGAAGATAGGCGGGAACCACATAAGCGACGATCAGCGCAGCCAGAATGCCGACAAGCAGCGACGGCAGGTTGAAGACGGGATTGTTCGTGTCGTCTTTCGGCTCCGGCGTTTCCGAAACCGGCGGCTGTTCGCCGTCCCCGTAGGACATGATCCCATCCCTGTCTTGGTCGAATTTTGCGTTCCCCGAGCAATATAGGAAGCCCGAACGAAAAAAAGCCGTCCCGCCTTTGAAGCGCGCGACGCCCAAACCGCAATCGGTCAGGACGCCGGGTCGCGGGCGGTCCGGCTTGCAGGCCCGCAGTAAATGAACAGGCGACGCCATCGAATTGTGCTGACGGAGCTTTCCCCGACATGGCCGCTCCGATGCCACGACCGCCGCCGTCAGGCAATATCAACCCTTTGTTACCCTTAACAAATCCACTTGGCACGAAAATCGCTACACCTCCAGATACAGACGTTCGGATGGACATGATGTCCCAAAAACGAACATGGAGAGATGCTATGAAGAGCATGGCCGGACTGGACATATATGCCTATTGGGATGAACTGCGCGGCAAGCGATCGGCCCCGCGACGCGAGGACATCGATCCCGCAAAGCTGAAACATCACCTTGGCGATCTTTTTATCCTCACGGACAAGGGAGAGAACACCCCGTTCTTCCGCCTTGCCGGTACTCGTCTTTGCGATCTGTTCGGCCGGGAATTGCGGGATCGCCCGTTTTCGGAATTGTGGCAGCCGGCAAATGCCGTCTTCCCCTGCCGCGTCGCGCGCGGCATCCTGCACCACCAGTTGCCCGTGGTCTTCGATGTCGAGGCGGAGGACGGCTATGGCGCGGCACCGCTGGCGTTCGAAATGCTGCTCCTGCCGCTGCGCACCGATCCCGACGCCGCCCCAAGGTTGCTCGGGGCGCTGCTTGCGGAGCGGCCAAGACACGAATTCGCCGCGCCCATCCAGTGCCTGTCCATGAAAAGCAGCCGCCTGCTGCGCCTGGACATCGCGCCGGAAGGGTATCCGCTGAACAAGGGGGCCGAGGATACACCGCGCGCCGAAAGCTGCTGACGGACCTGTTCCAGCGCTCTCCGCCCCTCCGGGAGAGGTCCGGCAGCACCGGAATCTCAAAAAAATACGTCAGAACTGTAACGATATTGCCGATCAGAAAAATTGTAGAGATTAAACAATACAGTCTGTTAACTCGCGCAGGGTAGAAACTTACCGTCATCATTCATTACAATTGCGCTGCCCATGTTTTCGTCCCGTTCGGTCAACACCGCCCAAATCCTGCGTCCGGTTGAGGAAGCTCATCTCGACGACGCCGTCCGTGTGTCCTTCACCGGCCGCCTGATGTTGCCCGACCATGAAGAATACGATTGCACCGCGACCGAGATGACCGCCGAAAGAGCGCAGTTCACCTGCTCGGGCATTGCCCGCCACGGTGACCGCGTCATCGCGTATCTCCAGCATATCGGCCGCATCGAAGGCACGGTGACATCGCTCACCGCATCGGGCTTCCTCATCGCCATCAACGCGCCGGAGCGCAAGCGGGAAAAACTCGCCGCGCAGCTCGCCTGGATCGCCAAGCGTCAATTGCTCGGCCTGCCGGAAGACCGCCGCCACGACCGCCTGACGCCGCGCAATGCGAGAGCTCAGCTCGTTCTGGAAGACGGCGTGCTCGTCGCCTGCCGGCTGATCGACCTTTCTCTGTCGGGCGCGGCAATCGAGATCGAAAACCGGCCGCCGCTCGGAAGCCGGGTCCAGCTCGGCAAGAACATGAGCGGCAAGATCGTGCGCCACTTCATGGAAGGCGTCGCCGTCGAATTCGACCGCGTCCAATCGCCCGACGCACTGATCGAATTTCTCTAAGCAGTTCCACCCGGACACGGCAGGCTTTGCGCCTGCAAGAATGCCTGCGGCATTTTTGGCGCGTCTTGCGCTCGCCCCAATCGCATCATTGCGAAAATTCCCGGATGGAGCCTTGGCAGGCGGTGCCCTGTCTTCGACCATATCGGGTTCACCAGCCGCTCCTGGCGTCAGGTGCTTTATTCTCACTTCTCGCTACCGAACTTCCATTTTCATGCCCTGACGCCTACGGCATGCGGCGGGCTGTCCCGGATCCACCATAGTCGGTAAAGAGGATGGGCGCAGCGGAACATGTTGCACCCTTGGCCAGATCATCAACGGCACGAAAATCGCTCCGCAAAACTTTTTTCCAGAAAAAATGCAGTTTTTTTGAAGTTTTTTTGTCGCTTTTTCCGGCCTGTCCCAGCCTGAAACAGCCATCCCAAAACGGGAAATCCACCTCTTCGTCACGCGCCACAAGCCAGCCGCGCGCAACCACGGACACCGCAGGAGGGGGAAAACCGCTGTCAATACAGCGGTCTAGATGGCTACCAAAAGCCTAAAGCCAGGATGCGTAAAATTGTAATAAAATTTGCTTCAAACACGCATAAAAACTAGTTCGAATACAGTTCAAAACAACGGCTAATTTGCTGAAATTTAAGCTCAAATTGCGCTTCGCAAATTTCCGCCGGGTCAAAATATACCTGCGAATGTCTCCTCACCACGGGGAGACAAGCAATGAACAAGAACAACCGTTTCGTTTTCACTCTGATCGCATTCATCGTCAGCGCCTTCGCGCATCAGGCTAGCGCCTCGCCGGCCGCCGTCATGCGCGTCATCGGCAAGGCCAACCCGCCGATCGGCCACTATGAATTCTGCCAGACCTATCAGAGCGAATGCCAGCCGACCTCGCTGGACAACGGCCCGATGAAGCTGACCGAAGAGCGCTGGAAGACGATGCTCGACGTCAACTACACCGTCAACACCACCATCACGCCGATGACCGACATGGAAATCTATGGCGTCGAAGAACGCTGGGCCTATCCCACCACGGTCGGCGATTGCGAAGACTTCGTGCTCCTGAAGCGCAAGATGCTGATGAACAAAGGCTTCTCCGCTTCGAACCTCTTGATCACCGTGGTTCTGCAGCCGAATGGCGAAGGCCATGCCGTTCTGACCGTCCGCACCGATCGTGGCGATTTCGTTCTCGACAACATGCGCAACAAGGTCATGAACTGGTCGGAAACCGAATATACCTACCTGAAGCGCCAGGACACCGCCAATCCCGGCCGCTGGGTCAAAATTCAGGATGGCCGCGCCACCAATGCGGTCGGCGGCATCAACTAACCGCACGACCGACCCGTCTCCCCCCAAATGAAAAAGCCGGCTCCGCAAGGATGCCGGCTTTTTCATATTCAAATCCGTTAAGCGTCAGAGCAGCCCAAGCTCCGCCAGTTCCCGCCTGAGATCGGAAGGCATGTCCTCGCCGCCCGTGCCGCCGCCGAGATCGCGGGGCGCCTCGTCGTCCTTCAGGTAACGCCAGCCCTGAAACGGGCGCTTCGGCGCAGGTGAGGTTTCGATGACCTCCGGGCCGAGAATGAGATCGCATCGGGAGATACCGTCTTCGCCCTTGAAGGAGCGGATATCGAGAAGTTTCTGCCGCGCCTGAACCTGCCCCTTGATGACCCAGTAGAGCGAACCGCCCTCGAGCAATTCCTCGACACGTTTCGGGATCATGCGGGTGGTGTGGACGCTATGCGGCTCGAGGCCCGCGGCAATTGCAGTCAGAGCACGATGCGCGACCCAGTCTCTCAAGTCCTGGATTGAATCCGCGCCAACGCAAAGTTTGATGAGATGTAAAGGCATGGTTCTATCAATGCCTTTTTGCGGCGGGCGTCAAGCATGGCAACCATGCCTGACGCCCTGCCCGTTCAGCACTCCACAACGTTCACGGCAAGGCCGCCGGTGGAGGTTTCCTTGTATTTCTCGCTCATGTCGTTGCCGGTCTGGCGCATGGTCTCGATACAGGCATCGAGCGGCACGAAATGCTGGCCGTCGCCCTTCAGCGCCAGCGAGGCCGCCGTCACCGCTTTCACCGCGCCCATGGCATTACGTTCGATGCACGGCACCTGCACAAGCCCGGCAATCGGATCGCAGGTCATGCCGAGATGATGCTCGAGCGCGATCTCGGCGGCATTTTCCACCTGTTCCGGCGATCCGCCCATGACCGCGGCAAGGCCTGCCGCCGCCATGGCGGAAGCCGAGCCCACTTCGCCCTGACAGCCCACTTCCGCGCCTGAAATCGAAGCATTGTGCTTGATGATGCCGCCGATGGCGGCCGCCGTCAGCAAAAAGTCGCGCACGTCATCGACGCTCGCATCCTCATGGAAATGCCGGAAATATCTGACGGTGGCCGGAACGACGCCTGCCGCACCGTTGGTCGGCGCAGTCACCACGCGGCCGCCGGCGGCATTTTCCTCGTTCACGGCCATGGCGTAGACGCTCAGCCAGTCATTGGCCATGACCGGGTTCAGCCGGTTGCTGCGCCATTCCGCATTCAGCTTCTCGTAAATGGAGCGGGCGCGGCGGCGCACCTTCAGGCCGCCAGGCATGATGCCGTCCACTTTCAGACCGCGCTCGATGCAGCCGTTCATCGCTTCCCAGATTTGGTCGAGACGCTCGTTCAGCTCCTCGCGGGAAACCACCGTCTCCTCGTTGGCCCGCTTCATCTGGGCGATGGTGCGGCCGGAACGGGCCGCCATATCCAGCATTTCCCGCGCGGTGGCGAAGGGATAAGGCACGCGCGGACCGTTATCGATGGTCTTGCCGCGCTGCTTGATCGCCTCCAGCTCCGTATCGGTCACGACGAAACCGCCGCCGACGGAATAATAGATCCGCTTGATGAGCAGCCTGCCCTGATTGTCGAAGGCGGAAAAGGTCATGCCGTTGGCGTGGCCGGGCAGCGGGTTCTTCTTGTCGAAGACCAGATCTTCGGCCGGGCGGAACACATAGGACGGATGGCCGGGCGGCGTCACGGCGCCGGCCTTTTCCACCGTCTCGATGATGGCGTCCATCGCATCGGGGTCGACGATATCCGGCCGTTCGCCGGTGAGACCGAGGATCACGGCACGCCCGGTACCGTGGCCGATGCCGGTAAAGGCGAGCGAGCCATGCAGACTGACCTTCAGTTGCGCAACGGCCGCGCCTGCCGGCCGCGGCCACTCATCGCTGAGGATCAGCGCCAGAAAGCGGTTGGCTGCCGTCATCGGCCCCATCGTATGGGAGCTCGAAGGACCGATACCGATCTTGAAGACGTCAAAGACCGAAAGAAACATGAAGTTCGCCTTGAATAAGAATGGATTCCACCACCATCATATCCAAAGCCGAAACGGATCGCCACAAAAGAGCGTCAGCGGTTTGCGCAGCTGCGACATAATTGCCTTCAAACGAAAACAGCACGGTTTCCAAAGGAAAACCGCGCCGTTTCAAAACCCGTCATTCAGGAGAGATGCTTATGGGCTGCCAAAAATGTACGTCAATGCGAGAAAAGCGGCAAAGCCTGCAAGTGCGCGCAAGGTGACGCCCCAGCAGGATTTCTGAGCGGTTTCTTCCATGATTACTCCAGCTATTCACTCTCCGGGGGATCTTCAAGACCCGGCCCGTTGAGGCAAGCATTTATTAAAATCCGGCGGCGAAGGCAAATGCAAAAAGCGGCTAAATGAAGGCGTTTTCGACAGGCTGCCATTCGCCCCGTGCATAGGTATGTGAAAAAACAAGGTGTTAGCGTGAGGCCCGCATAAGCGCCATTTTAGGCTTCGCCGCAATTTAGGCTAAAGTGTAACCGTTATTTAAAGCTTTCCTACAAACACCTGTTGAAAACCCCGCCAGCCAAACACCTTGCGGTCGAATTTCTTGCGCTAAAGCGCCGCGCCTTGAAAGGCTGCCAGTGCTGCTTTATCCACGATGACAACGGCAACGATGCGAGTCACCCCATGCAGCAGGCATCCTCCTTTCCTGATCGCGAAACGGTCGCGTCGAAACTCACTTCGCTTGCAAGCGAGGATAAAGCCTGGGTGCTGCTGTTGATGGAAAACGCCCTGCAGGACGAGAACCTGCTGGCTGGCCTCAATCTTTATCTCGACCAGCAGACCAATGCCCGCTTCCTCAACAGCCTGAAGCTGGAAACGACCGGCGAATGGCTTGGCGGCAATGCCCCTGCCCGGCTGCAGATCCGCATCACGGAAACCGCAAGGGCGAGCCAGCACCCCGCTTTTCTCGCCTTCCGCAAGGGGCTGACGGCATCGGCCGGTCTCGAAAAAGCCTATCCCAAGGCGTCGATCTGATCGTTCAGGTTAATCCGGCACCCTGTCGACAACGGCGATGATCGGCCCCATCGGAAACAGCGAGTCCCGCCTTTTCATTGCGGGAATATCGACGCTGGATATGGTGCCGTCGAGATAGAGCGCATTCGGCGCGTCCAGCACATCCCTGAACAGCGTGGCGAAATCGTAAAAGCGCACGGTATTTTCCGAAATGGCGAAATGCACCATGCCATCGCGGGAAACGCCGACGCCGTTGCGCCGCTTCAGGCTGTCGCTATCGGGCAGAAAACGCGGATGCAGCTTGCCATCGATGACAAGCATCGGCCCGGATTGCGTGGCGAAATCCGGTTTTACGCCGGCCGCCAGATAGGCCTGCGTTTCCAGCACGCCGGCCGCAGTCCCCTTCAGATAAAACACGCCATTGGGCAGAAGATGAAAATTGCCCCAGCCGCCGCCAGTGCTGATCGGCGAGCGTTCGATGCCATTTTCGATAAAGAGCCCGACGGGGGAATAGTCCGAATGGTACATGCCGCCATTCATGGCGAAGACGCTGAACATGTGCTGCCGCCACAGCGCCGAGGAGAGAGCGGCAAAGGAGCCATATCCCTGGCCGGAGACATGATCGCGGTCGTAAATACGGATGGTGCTTTTTGCCGGATCGAAACTGCAGACGGTATAACGACCGCCCGCATGGTCCACGATCCTGCAGAAATCCGCCTGCCCGCCGGCCTGAGCCGAAAACGGCAACAGCAATGGCAACAGTAGCTTGGCCAGTCTTTTCATCGATCCGTTCATGCCCGCCCCGTGATTCTCGTTCGGGCACATTCGCAGGAAAATTCGGACAAAGAAAAGGCGTCACCCGTGTTTCAGGATGACGCCGGACCTTTAAGGGGAGATGTCGTCAGCGACGGGCGGCGCGGTCCACATTGCGGCCGGCATCTTGCGTCGCGTCGACGGCGTTCGCCGTGTCCCGACCCATGCCGCGAATGGTGTTACCGCAGGAGCTCAGGGTGACAACGGTCAACAAAGCCACGAAAACGGTCGAAAGAATGCGTGTGATCATGTGAAACTACTCCCCTATGACTTGCCGTCCTAAGGCAAGTACCGATGTGATATGCGTCACAATAACGTGAGTCCCAAAAATCCGTTCCAGCGGCATTTCAAAAAATCCTGTCGATGAAAATTAACATGGTTTTGAAGTTCACGCGTGAAACTCGGCGTCTGGATCATGGCTTAGGAAAATCCCGTGGGTGATATGACTGACATCAACAATCGGCTTCTGGTGATGACGGCGGGCGGGGTGAACCCCAATGTCATGATCAATGCGCTGGCGGCCCGATTTCCCGACATCCATGTTTTCATGGAGCAGCCGGAAAGCAAGTCGGTCATTCTCAGGCGGCGCGCGCGAAGGCTCGGCTGGATTGTCGCTGCGGGCCAGATAGCGACGATGATCGCCTCGCGGCTCGGCAAACGCTTCACGGTTCGCAGAAGCGAGGCGATCATCGCCGAACACGGCCTTTCTCCCGATCTCCATCACAGCCTCCCCGTCACCCAATTCGCCTCGCTCAACGATGAGGAATGCCGCAAGGCCGCCAGTCTGCTGAAACCGGCGGCGATCTTCACCATTTCCTGCCGCCTGCTGACGCCGACCACGCTTCAGGCCCTGCAATGCCCGGTCATCAATTTCCACGCCGGCATCAACCCCGCCTATCGTGGGCAGATGGGCGGATACTGGGCGCTGGTGGAAAAAGACCGCGGCAATTTCGGCGCGACCGTGCATCTGGTCGACAAGGGCGTGGATACCGGCGCCACGCTCTACGAGAAGCGGCTGAAACCATCCCCTTCCGACACGATCGCCACCTATCCGCTGCTTTTGACCGCCGCTTCGGTGGATATCGCCGTCAGCGCCATCGAGGACGCCCTTTCCGGCAGCCTCGCGCCGCAGCCGCCCTCACCCGGCAAATCGGTACTGCGCTTCCCGCCGACCATCTGGACATGGCTTTGGAACGGCCTGACGAAACGGATCTGGTGAAACCGTGCGTCAGGGATTGGGGACGAGCTTCGTCGCAGATGCAAGCCTGTCTTGCCGCAACAGGCGCAGACTTCGCGATAAAATAGGTGCATGATAATAAAAAGGATCACGCACAAATTGCCCGATATTTCCGCCGCTTCCATCATTCCCGCCTCCATCGAAGCCTCGCCCGCGCAGGTGCTTGGCGCGACCGACCTTGCCGGTCTCTTTCCGCAGGGTGTGCGCGTCTATCTCACCGACACCGGAGCGGCCTCGCAGGAAAGGCTCGTTGAAGCCGCAGGACATTTGCGCGATCTCGGTTACGAGCCGGTGCCGCATCTTGCAGCGCGGCGCATCCCCTCCCGCGCAGCGTTTGAGGAACAGGTAAAACGGCTTGCCGGAGAAGCGGGCGTAACCGATGTTCTGGTTGTCGGCGGAGGCGTCGACCGGCCGGCCGGTCCCTTCGCATCCAGCATGGACGTGCTGTCCACCGGCATTTTCGACCGTTGCGGCATAAGACAGATCGCCATCGCCGGGCCACCCGGAAGGCAGCCCCGACTTCAACGACGACACGGCGATGGCCGCACTCAGGCTGAAACGCGATTTTGCTGAAAGAAGCGATGCCGCAATGCGCATCGTCACCCAGTTCGGTTTCGATCCCGCGCGTTTCATTGCCTGGGCGGAAGGGTTAGCGGCGTCAGGCATCGAGCTTCCGGTGCATATCGGCGTTTCCGGCCCGGCCAAGATCACGACGCTTCTGAAATATGCCGCGCTCTGCGGCGTCGGCAATTCCATCGCCTATCTCAAGAAGAACGCGCTTTCGCTGACGACGCTCGCCAAGGGGCACTCACCGGAAAGCATCGTCGGGCCGATCGAGCGGCACTGGCAGGCCAATCCGCAAGGGCCGATACGGCAAATTCACGTCTTCCCCTTCGGCGGATTGCAGAATTCGGCCGACTGGCTGGTCAAACGCGGAAGCTGGCAAGCCGGCGCGGTGGACCGTTCGGCATCGCCGGATTCGATGGCGGGCTAGAGCATTTCCAGGAAAAGTGGAACCCGGTTTTCCGTCCGGAAATGCGCCAAAACAAAGAGTCAGAGTGTTTTCGCGATTCGAAGAAAAGCGAAAAAACTCTGAAAACCGCCGTTCTGGCGGCGCGACGGGCCACGGCCGCCGCGCGCTGCCAAGTTCTCAGGCCGCCTTGGCGACTTCGACAAAAGCGTTTCGAATGCTTTCAGCCACGGCAAGAACAGGACGGGACGCCTTGTCACCCATGATCAGGCGGATATCGAAACAGCCGAGTTCCGGCAGGCCTTCCTTGTCGCCCAGAATGACCATGTCGTTCTGCACATAGGATCGCGGCAGCGGCGCGATGGCGAGATCGGCGGCAATCGCCGCGCGCTGCGCCATGGTATGGCCGCTGAGATAGGCCACGCGGAAATTGCGGCCGCGCTTTTCCAGCGAATGAATCGCTTCCGAGCGCCAGATGCAGCCCTCTTCCCAGATGGAGATCGGCAGCGGATCGCGCAGATAGGCGGTACCGCATTTGGCGCCCGCCCAGACCAGGCGCTCACGCATCAGCACCTCGCCCGTATCCCGAAGGGGATGGGAGGCGCAGTTGACGAGGGCAAGATCGAGCCTCTGCTCATCCATGCGCTTATAGAGATTGGAGCTGGAATCGATGGTGACATCGATCATAATGCCGGGGAAAGCTTCGGCAAAACGCTTGAGAATGCCCGGCAGCAGGCCACGCTCGCCAATATCCTCCGGCGCGCCGAGACGGACGACGCCGGAAAGTTCCGGCATGACGAAACGCGATACGGCCTCGTTGGAGAGCGCGATCATGCGCCGCGCATAGGTCAGAAGCGTCTCCCCATGCGCCGTCAATGTCACCGAGCGGGCATCGCGCAGGAAAAGCGTCGTTTTCAACTGCTCTTCAAGCTTCTTGATCTGCATGGAAACGGCAGAGGGCGTTCGGAACACCACTTCCGCGGCGGTGGAGAAATTTCCCGTTTCCGCGATGGCGACGAAGGTTCTCAATATGTCGTTATCCAGCAACGGCAGCGGTTGGCGGAAAGTCACGGTCATGGCACGCACCTTCAAATATTTTGATTTATAGATGGATATCATTTCGTTTGATTGAATGTCAACAAGCGCGCACCATCCGGGACATCGATTGACGGGGCGGATTTGGCCTCGTCGGCAAGCGCATACCGAAGTCGCAAACAGGATCGTGGTTCAGGAAAGGATCAAGACATGACCATGATACATTATCTCCCCGTGGCGAACCGTTCCTCGCACCGTCCGTCATCCAGCGGCTGGCTTCATCGCCTGTCCGACCATGTTGCCGCCCGTTACGCCGCATGGCGTCGCGCAAAAATGCTTCGCGCACTGGAGGCATTGCCGCCTGAAACATTGAAGGATATCGGATGGCCGACGACGGACAACAGCCGCATAAGCGTCATCCGCAGATGACATTCAACCGGTGGCTCGCAACGTTTAGAGACGTGCGAGCCATCCCTGCCCGCCCTTCGAATGGAAAGACAAGGGCGCAAAATAGCCTGCCTGTTTTACATGCGACACACCGCCTTTTTTAAAGGCTTGTCGCAAAATTTGCATATTTCAAAAGCGATTTTTTGACAGCCCCGATTCCACGGCGTATTTTTCGTTAAAGATGTCGTAGACAGGACATCCAGAAGACCAATTCCAAGGGAGGAATTGCGTATTCGCAACGGAGCACGGGCAAATGAGCAGAAACTCCCAGAAGAAGCGCTCAATCGTCTTTTTTCTCATTCCGCAATTTACCATGCTGCCATTCGCCGCAGCGGTTGAAACGCTTCGCATCGCCAACCGAATGTTGGGCTATCAGGCCTATGAGTGGCGCCTCTCCTCGCTCGATGGCCAGAAGGTCATGTCGTCAAGCGGCATCTGTCTTGAGCCCGACACCTGTCTTGCCGATGAGCGGCGCTACGTCAACGGCGAAAACCGCCCGGAAATGGCGATCATCTGTTCGGGCATCGATGTGGATCAACACATCAACAAATCCGTCAATGCCTGGCTGCGCGAAGCCTATAATCGCGGCATCGCCATCGGCAGCCTCTGTACCGCCGCCCATATTCTCGCACAGGCGGGCCTTTTGAACGGCAAGCGTTGCGCGATCCACTGGGAAAACCTGCCCGGTTTTTCCGAAGCCTTCCCGCAGGTGGAGGTCTATGCCGACCTCTTCGAAGTCGACAGCAACATCTATACCTGCGCCGGCGGCACGGCCTCGCTTGACATGATGCTGAGCCTGATCGGCCAGGATTTCGGCGAGAACCTCGTCAACCGCGTCTGCGAACAGCAATTGACCGACCGGGTGCGCAGCCCCAACGACCGCCAGCGCCTGCCGCTGCGCGCCCGTCTCGGCGTGCAGAACAGCAAAGTCCTGTCGATCATCGAATTGATGGAAGGCAATCTTGCCGAACCGCTGTCGCTGCTCGACATAGCCGATGCCGCCGATCTGTCGCGCCGGCAGGTGGAGCGCCTCTTCCGCCAGGAAATGGGCCGCTCGCCCGCACGATACTACCTCGAAATCCGCCTCGACCGCGCCCGCCACCTGCTGGTGCAATCGGCCATGCCGGTGGTCGAAGTCGCCGTCGCCTGCGGTTTCGTCTCCGCCTCGCATTTTTCCAAGTGTTATCGCGAAATCTACAATCGCACGCCGCAGCAGGAGCGCGCCGAACGCAAGCTGCTGATCAGCGCCTCGCGAATGGCGATGGCGAGCCAGGCAGGCAAGGCCGCGCATTAAATGCGTGAAATGCGTGGTAAAGGCTACAAACACGACGGAGCTTGTTTCAGGATAAAAAACCTCTCCTCCGTCATGCCGGACTTGATCCGGCATCCAATCACGCGCGTCTGCGCCGTGAGAAGAGTCTTTCGCGATCAAGGACTCGATCGCGCTGGACCCCGGATCAAGTCCGGGGTGACGGAGTGGGTATGATGGAACTTTGCTAAACCACCGAATCTGTCAGCGGCTAGCAAACACAATCAGACCAATTCACCCAAACGGCCGGACCGCATGGGCAAGGTCCTCCGCCGTCAAGCCATCCCCCGCCCGGCGGCCCGCCTCGCCATGCAGCCAGACCCCGGCCGCAGCCGCTTCGAAAGCGGGAGCTCCCTGCGCCAGCAGCGCGCCGATGATACCGGCCAGCACATCCCCTGATCCGGCCGTCGCAAGGCTCGCGGGAGCATTGGCGTTGACCAGCGCCCGCCCATCCGGCGCGGCAATCACCGTGTCCGCGCCCTTGTAGACCAGCACGGCGCCGCTGCGCGCCGAGGCGGCCTGCGCCTTCTCGATCTTGCTCAGCATCCTGTCGGCGGCAAGATCGGGAAAAAGTCGCGCAAACTCGCCCTCATGCGGCGTCAGCACGAATTTGCCCGTGCCTGACGTGACAAGCGCAAACAGGGCCTCCTTATGATCCCTGAAAGCCGTGATCGCATCGGCATCCAGCACCGCGGCCCTGTCTCCAAGCAGGGACACGAAGCGCCGCGCCTTTTCGAGGTCGCCGAAACCCGGGCCGAGAACGAAGGTGCCATGACGCCCATCCTCCAGCCACGACTGCAGATCGTCGGCATCGTCCACCGGCGCGTTCATCACCGCCGTCAGCGTGACGGACAGCACGTCGAGCGCTTGCCTCGGCGCGGCGACGGTGACGATGCCCGCCCCCGCCTTCAGTGCCGAAAGCGCGGTCATGCGGCTTGCGCCCGTCGCATGGGCCGGGCCGGAAAAGACGGTCAGATGCCCGCGACGGAATTTATGGGTTTCCATATCGGCATGAGGCAAGGCATCGCGCCAGATCAGAGGGCTATTTTCCGCCACCGATCCCGCATGGGCATCAAGGATGCGGGACGGAATGCCGATATCGAACACCTCGAGCTTTCCACAAAGCTCCCGCCCCGGCATCAGCAGGTGACCCGGCTTGCGCGCCATGAAGGTCACCGTCCGCTCGGCCCTGAACGATGCGCCGAGAGGCGCGCCCCGCCTGCCGCAGAGGCCCGAGGGCAGGTCGACGGCGAGAACCGGCACCTTCGCCCGCGTGACCGCCTCGATCACTCGAATAAGCTCCTGCGGAACGTCGCGGGACAATCCGGCCCCGAACACCGCATCGATCACCACGTCGCCGGCAAGAGGCGCATAGCCGTCAAGCGGCAGCGGCGTCACGCCGCTCCGCTCGAACGCCGTCCGCGCATCGCCCCTGAGTGCGCCGACATCGCCGAGATGATGAACCGCAACGACCGCTCCGCTCTGCAAAAGCGCCCGCGCCGCCACATAACCATCGCCGCCATTGTTGCCGCCACCACAGAGCACGACGAAACGCTGCGCCCGCGGATAGTGACGCAGCACCGAGGCCGCAACCGCCTGCCCCGCCCGCTCCATCAGGTCATAAAGAGGAATGCCGGATTGCCCGGCCGCCGCATCGATGCGGGCCATGACAACAGGGTCGATCAGGAAGAGGCGCGGAAGGGATTTCATATCCCGATCATCCCTTCAAAACGCCGGAAAGGCAATCGATACAAAAATAAGCAAATAGCCATGTCTAAATAATAGACAAATGCATAAAATATAAACAAACAGCCATTGCTCCGCTCGCGCTTTTCCAAATATTCAAAAAAACTAAAATAATACAAATTCACAGAAATGCTGATGGATTTTTCGGGTTTCCGCGAGAAATTGGCTGGAAAAGCGCAAAAAGCGAATGCATTTTGTGTCGGAAAGCCGGGGGATCGAAGTTTTTTCTTCAAGCCCGCTTCCGATCTGGCACAATACGTGCATTCTTGTGGCAGAGCGGGAGTTACCTGCTTTAACGGGAGAAGCGGAGAGATATTTTCTCATGAAAAAGATCGAAGCGATCATTAAGCCTTTCAAGCTCGATGAAGTGAAGGAAGCCCTTCAGGAAGTCGGACTTCAGGGAATCACGGTCACGGAAGCAAAAGGCTTTGGTCGTCAGAAGGGCCACACGGAACTCTACCGCGGAGCGGAGTACGTCGTGGACTTTTTGCCGAAAGTGAAAGTCGAAGTCGTATTGGCGGATGAGAATGCGGAAGCCGTCATCGAGGCGATCCGCAATGCGGCGCAGACAGGACGTATCGGCGACGGAAAGATTTTCGTTTCCAATGTCGAGGAAGTCATCCGCATCCGTACCGGTGAAACAGGCGTGGACGCCATATAATCAAGAACGTCCCGAGCCGGGGAGGCTTGGGTTTTCACCTCGTCATCATCACACTCAAGGAAAACGTTTAAATGACGACCGCAAACGATATCTTGAAGCAGATCAAGGATAACGACATCAAGTTCGTGGACCTGCGCTTTACCGACCCCAAGGGCAAGCTGCAGCACGTCACCATGGATGTTGTCTGTGTGGACGAAGACATGTTCGCCGATGGCGTCATGTTCGACGGCTCCTCGATCGCCGGCTGGAAGGCCATCAACGAGTCCGACATGGTGCTGATGCCCGATCCGGCTACCGCCCACATCGACCCGTTCTTCGCCCAGTCCACCCTGGTCGTCCTTTGCGACATTCTCGACCCGGTCTCGGGCGAAGCCTATAACCGCGACCCGCGCGGCACCGCCAAGAAGGCCGAAGCCTATCTCAAGGCATCCGGTATCGGCGACACCGTTTTCGTCGGCCCCGAGCCGGAATTCTTCGTCTTCGACGACGTGAAGTACAAGGCCGATCCCTACAACACCGGCTTCAAGCTGGATTCGTCTGAACTGCCGTCCAACGACGACACGGATTACGAAACCGGCAACCTCGGCCACCGTCCGCGCGTCAAGGGCGGTTATTTCCCGGTTCCGCCGATCGACAGCCTGCAGGACATGCGCTCTGAAATGCTGACGGTTCTGGCCGAAATGGGCGTGGTCGTCGAAAAGCACCACCACGAAGTGGCTGCCGCACAGCACGAGCTGGGCGTGAAGTTCGACACGCTGGTCTCCAGCGCCGACAAGATGCAGATCTACAAGTACGTCGTGCACCAGGTCGCCAATGCCTATGGCAAGACGGCAACCTTCATGCCGAAGCCGATCTTCGGCGACAACGGCTCGGGCATGCACGTTCACCAGTCGATCTGGAAGGGCGGCAAGCCGACCTTCGCTGGCGACGAATATGCCGGCCTCTCCGAGACCTGCCTCTATTACATCGGCGGCATCATCAAGCACGCCAAGGCGATCAACGCCTTCACCAACCCCACCACCAACTCCTACAAGCGTCTGGTGCCGGGTTATGAAGCGCCGGTTCTGCTCGCCTACTCCGCGCGCAACCGTTCCGCCTCCTGCCGTATTCCCTTCGGCTCCAACCCGAAGGCAAAGCGCGTCGAAGTCCGCTTCCCGGATCCGACCCAGAACCCCTATCTCGGTTTTGCGGCCATGCTGATGGCCGGCCTTGACGGCATCAAGAACAAGATCCACCCCGGCAAGCCGATGGACAAGGACCTTTACGACCTTCCCGCCAAGGAACTGAAGAAGATCCCGACCGTCTGCGGTTCGCTGCGCGAAGCGCTGGAAAGCCTCGACAAGGATCGCAAGTTCCTGACCGCCGGCGGCGTATTCGACGACGACCAGATCGACTCGTTCATCGAGCTGAAGATGCAGGAAGTCATGCGTTTCGAAATGACCCCGCATCCGGTCGAATTCGACATGTACTACTCGGCCTAAGTCGTAATCCGGACGCTCTGCAGGGTGTCCACTCCAGTCTGGCGGCCTCTCCGGAGGCCGCCGTTTTCTTTGAAGCCCAGCCATATCGCGAAAAATGTCGAACAAGCCAGCCTCTCAGCAAACCCGCCTTACGGACTGGCTCATCTTTCTGGCTGTGCCGTTCTTTTTCTCCAGCAACGTCATTTTCGGCCGCGGCGTCGTCGGCGAAGTCTCGCCTTTCATCGCCGCCTTCATCCGCTGGATCGGCTCGACCCTCATCATCGCACCCTTCATGATCGCCGACTGGCGCAACTGCCTGGCGTTCCTGCGCCACAAAACGCTGCTGTGGCTCGTTCTCGGCATTCTCGGCATGGGCATCTGTGGCGGCGTGGTCTATTGGGGGCTGACCATGACGACGGCCGCCAACGGCACGCTGATCTACACGACATCGTCGCTGTTCATCATCCTGTTCCAGCGCGTCTTCCAGGGCCGCCGCATCAGAAAGCTCGAAGTCGCGGGCATGGTCATCGCCTTTGCCGGCGTGGCGGCCATCGTGCTCAAGGGCGATATGTCCGCTCTCTGGCACATGAATTTCAACATCGGCGATTTCGCCATATTGACGGCAGCCATCGCCTTTGCGGTCTATTCGCTGCTGCTGCGCGACCCGGCAGCCCGGCAGATGGCCTCCTTCAGCCTCTTCGGCCTGATTGCGCTGTCAGGCGCGCTGGTGCTGCTGCCGCCGGCGGCGCTCGAACTGGCGCAGGGCGGAATGTTGCCGGCCACGCCGATGGCCTGGGCGAAGATCGGTGGCATCATCCTCTTCGCCTCGCTGCTGGCCTTTTATTGCTTCACCCATACAGTGCGCGTTTTCGGCCCGGCCACAGCCGGCATCACGCTTTATATGATGCCGCCGGTCTCGATCATCATGGCAACGTTTTTCCTTGGGGAGAGCTTCGAGACCTATCACGCCATCGGCATCGTGCTGGTCACCGGCGGTGTGGTCATCGCCACCGCGCCAATCGGCCGAAGGACCTGAGCGAAGAACGGCAATTGGGCGGGATACCCCTAGCCCTTGATATTTCGCATTCCGCCCCCAACTATTAGTGGGAAAGGAAGTACATGCCATGAAACAAAGAAACGCAAAATTCACGCTTGGCGAAATCGTCCGCCACAAGGTGTTTCCGTTCCGCGGTGTGGTGATCGACGTGGACCCGGAATATGCCAATACCGAGGAATGGTGGAACGCCATCCCTGCGGAAATCAGGCCGGATCGCGACCAGCCCTTCTATCATCTTCTGGCCGAAAACGAGGAGACGGAATATGTCGCCTATGTTTCTGAACAGAACCTCGTCCACGACGAAAACGAGACGCCGCTCCGAAATCCCAATATCGGCCGCATCTTCGACAAGGCGCCGAACGGCGAATGGCGCCCGAAAATGTCAACGGCGCATTGACGCCCGCCAAATTTCTTCCCTCCCTCCCAGGGGCATAAAAAAACCGGTCTGTCGCCAGACCGGTTTTCGTGTTTTTGGAGCTTGCGCTGTAATCAGGGCTTCGGCGCGCCCTTGGCAGCGTCCTGTGCGGCTTCCAGCTTCTTGCGGGCCTCTTCAGCCTTCTTCTGCATGCCTTCCTGCAGGCTGCGCTGGCTTTCGGCAAGCTGCGACTGGGTGATCGCCGGGCCGTCATAAGCGCCGGTGAAGCCGGAGAGCGCGATCTTGATGGGGTTCGGCGCGCGGCGGAAGTTGATGGAGGTGAAGACCACCTCGCTACCCTTCTTCAGGGAAGCGATCATGGCGTCCGTCAGCGGCACTTCGGCCGTGCACTTGTCGGGAAGGCAAACGGCGTAATCGAGCTTCTGGCCCTTGCCACCGTCGATCTGCATCATCACGCCCGGAGGAACGAGACGCGCGGTCGGAACGGAGACCTGCAGCAGCTTGCGGTTGACCTTGCCTTCAACGGTGATGAGGCCGACAGCGGTGATCATCTGGCCGTTCTGGGCAAGAACCACGTTCTGCACGACGCAGACATCGTTGTCTTCCTGCTTGGAGCAGGTCTTGAACCAGCCGAGCGGCGGAGCGCCGGCGCCCTGAGCGGCGGGCGCAGCATCCTGCGCCTGCGAGATGGCCGGAGCGGACATTGCGCCGAGAGAAAGGACCAGAGCGGACAGAGCCGTCCGGGTGAATGTGTTTGCCTTGTGCATCATAAGAGTTCCGTCTCCTGAATGTCTGCCAGAACAGAACCGCAAGATCCTGTTCGCCGATGGCGGTATCCTTCTGCCCGTTCAACTGTCGTTTAAATGAGGCAAATGCGTGACCCGTCTCTTCCGGTCCCCCTGTTACATGCCGATCGCGGCGATATCCAGCACTTCTTTAACTTTTTCTTGAGCTGACCCAAGATTTCCCGCCGTTGCATGGGTCATGCAATGTCCGTGTGCTACATATCTGCCAGAATCATGACGATAAACCGGTCAGGTCCACATATCGGACTGACCGTTGAGACAGGATAGTGACATGCGCAACCTTGCGGCCCTCATCCCCGCATTGTTCCTTCTGGGATCATCCCTGCTTCCCGCCGGAACCGCCCTGGCACAGCCGCTTCACGGCATTTCCATGCATGGCACCCCCGCCCTGCCGGCAGATTTCCGCCACCTCCCTTACGTCAATCCCGACGTGAAGAAAGGCGGCCGCATCTCCTATGGCGTCGTCGGCACCTTCGACAGCCTCAATCCCTTCGTTCTCAAGGGAATGCGCACCACCGCACGCGGTGTCTGGGACCCGGAATTCGGCAATCTTCTCTACGAACCGCTGATGCTGCGCTCCAGCGACGAGCCTTTCAGCCTTTACGGCCTGCTGGCCGAAACCGCGGAGTGGGATGAGGAACGCAGCTTCGTCCAGTTCAACCTCAACCCGAAGGCAAAATGGTCCGACGGCGAGCCGGTGACCGCAGATGACGTCATCTTCACCTTCAACCTCCTGAAGGAAAAAGGCCGCCCGCCCTTCAACACCCGTCTGGACGGCGTGGCGAAGCTGGAAAAGATCGGCGATCGCAGCGTGCGTTTCACCTTCAATGACAAGGCGAACCGCGAAACGCCGCTCATTCTCGCCTCCTCCACCCCGATCCTCCCGAAACATGCGATCGATCCGGAAAAATTCGAGCAGGCGGGCCTCGGCCCGGTCGTCGGCTCGGGTCCATACCGAATCAAAACCCTGCGGCCGGGCGAACGAATCATCTGGGAGCGGAACCCGGATTATTGGGGCAAGGATACTCCGGGCAAGGTCGGCTTCGACAATTACGACGAGATCAGCGTCACCTATTTCCTTCAGGTCACCACCATGTTCGAGGCCTTCAAGAAGGGCGATATCGACATTTATCCTGAAGGCGACGCCATCAACGGCACCTCCGATACCTCCCACTGGGGACAGGCTTACAATTTCCCGGCCGTCCATCGCGGCGATATCGTCAAGGACGTCTTCCAGCCGCGCCTGCCCACCGGCATGTTCGGCCTCGTTTTCAACACCCGCCGCGCCGTCTTCGCCGACGAAAAGGTGCGTGAGGGCCTGTCCTATGCGCTCGATTTCGAATGGATGAACAAGAACATCCTCGGCGGCTCCTTCAAGCGCACGCAGAGTTATTGGCAGAACTCCCCGCTCGGCGCCTATGGCAATGCCGCAGACGAGCGCGAGCTTGCCCTGCTTGGCGACGCGGCGAAAACCATGCCGCCGGAACTGCTCGCGGGAACCTATGCCATGCCGACCACCGATAGCACCGGCGCGGACCGCAAGGTTCTGAAAATGGCCGTCGACAAGCTGAAAGAGGCTGGCTACAGCATCAAGAACGGCAGAATGTCCGACGCCAACGGCCGTCAGCTTGCCTTCGAAATCATGACCCAGAACCCGGCGCAGGAGCGCATCGCGCTTGCCTATCAGCGTTCGCTCAACCTGATCGGCGTCGCCATGGGCATCCGCTCGGTCGATGACGGACAATATCAGGCCCGCTCTAACAGCTTCGACTATGATATGATCATCCGCTCCCTGCCCTCCTCGCTCTCACCGGGGATGGAACAGCTCAACCGCTGGAGTTCGCTCTCGCGGGATGCGCAGGGCAGCTTCAACTATGCGGGCGCTGCAAATCCCGATATAGACCGCATGATCGAGGCCTTGCTGCAGGCAAGGTCGACGGAGGATTTTCAGGCGGCGGTGCGCGGTTACGACCGCCTTCTCGTTGCCGGCCACTATGTCATTCCGCTCTATTACATCGGCGCGCAGTGGGTGGCCCGCTGGAAATATATCGACCGCCCGGATATGACGCCGATATCCGGCAATCAGAAACAGACCTGGTGGGATGCGCGGGCGCAATAAACCGCACCGCACCCATCCCCGGCAGAGAAAAGGGAAGATAAAACCATGGAACGCATCGTTATCGACGTCGTATCGGATATGGTCTGCCCGTGGTGTTATCTCGGCAAGGCAAGGCTCGATCTCGCCATTGCCGAGGTGCAGGACGAAATCAGCGTCGACGTGAACTGGCGTCCTTACCGCCTCAATCCCGATTATCCGCCTGAAGGCGTCGACCAGAAAGCCGCCCTTGAGGAAAAGCTCGGCAAGGAACGCCTGGAACAGGCGCATGCCACGCTGGTGCAGCTCGGCAGGGAAGTGGGCATCAATTACGATTTCGATGCAATCAAGATCGGCCCGAACACGCTCGACGCTCATCGACTGTCTCTCTGGGCGCATTCCGAAGGCCGCGACATTCAGGAAAAGGTTGTCACCGCACTGTTCAAGGCCAATTTCGAGGAAGGGCGCAACATCGGCGATCACGCGGTGCTGACCGATGTGGCCGAAAAATCCGGCATGGACGCCAAGGTCGTGGCGCGGCTTCTGGCCTCGGACGCCGACAAGGATACGGTCGTTGCCGAAATTGATGCGGCGCAGCAAATGGGCGTCGCCGGCGTGCCCTTCTTCATCATCGACCAGAAATACGCCATAAGCGGTGCACAAACGCCGGATGTATTGATTGCTGCATTGCGGGATATTGCAAAAATCAAGGCGGACGAGCATAGATCGATGAACTGACGGTCAAACCGCCGGCGGTTTTCATCAACTCGACTTTTCGCCGGTGTTTCCGTGTCCGACCAGACCCTGAAAGGCATTCTGCTCGCCTTTGCCGCCTTCGCTGCCTACGCCTGGAGCGATGCAAGCGTTAAACTCATAGAAGGCCAGATTTCACCGATCGAATCGGCCTTCTTCGGCGCCCTTTTCGGCTTTGCCGCCCTGCCCTTCATCCGCAAACGCAACGACCGCTGGGTAGATATCGTCAGAACGACGAACCGCCCTTTGTGGATCATCCGCTTTTTTGCAGCCGGCACCGGCGCAGTCGGCAGCGTGACCGCCTTCACCCATCTTTCCATGGCGGAAGCCTTCGCGCTGATCTTCCTGCTCCCTTCCTTCGTCACCATCATGTCGGTGGTGTTCCTGAAGGAACAGGTTGGCATCAAGCGCTGGTCGGCCGTCATCATCGGTTTCCTCGGCGTGCTGGTCATCCTGCGGCCGGGATTCCGCGAACTGGGCGTCGGCCATCTCGGCGCCATCATCGGCGGCTTCAGCGGTGCGCTCAGCATCGTCATCTTCCGCGCCATGGGACCGTCGGAAAAGAACGTCTCGCTTTATGGGGCCGGTGTGCTCGGCTGTCTCACCATAAGCGGCATCGCCATGGTGCCGACTTTTGTCATGCCGGCCGGCGAGCAATGGCTGCTGCTGGCGGGATACGGCCTGCTCGGCGCGCTTGGCAACGTACTGGTCATGTACGCCGCCCAATATGCGCCCGCCGCCATGATCGGACCGACGCAATATAGCCAGATGCTCTGGGCCATCCTGTTCGGTTACCTGATTTTCGGCGACCGTATCGACGGATGGATGCTGGTCGGTATCGCCCTCATCGTCGGCTCCGGCCTGTTGACGCTGATCCGCGAGAAACAGAGAAAAGTGCCGCTGCCCGCTTCGATCGCCGCCACCGATCAGAACGTGGCCGTCGGCATCACGCCGGAAGACGGGCGCTGAAGCCTGACGAATGCGAAGAACCGGCAACGCGTATTCGCGTCGCCGGCATGGCATTCGATCAATCACAAACCCTGACCCGATACATATCGCCCCAGGCGTTCTGCCTCCACGCCACGTGGCAGCGCGGATAGACCGGCTGGTAAACAACCGGCGGGCCGTAGGCCGGTGCAGCATAAACGGGTGGACCGTAGGCGGGCGCGTAATATGCGGGGCCATAAGCGTAGCCGGGATGTCTTGCACCCGCAATCAGCGCTCCGCCTATGATCGTGCCGGCAATGCCGGCGGCAAGGCCGCGGCCGAAATTATTGCGCGCTTCCGCCTGACTGGTGGTGGCAATTGTGGTGCCCGCAATTGTCAAGGCAACCAGACCAGCGGTGGCAAACCTGTTGATATTGGTCCACATCGTCCTGCTCCTTCATCACCCGGCGGCATCTACCGATCCGCCGCACCGGGTATGGAGCTGAGACTACGCCGGTGAAGACTACCGGCGCATGTCCGTTTCGTTACATCGTGGTAATTTTTCACGGAGGCTTACGGGTTGGGTTTTTCGAGGGTTGGCCATTTGTTAGCAGGCCGAGGGTGGGTGGGGCTTTACCCCCTCTGCCCTGCCGGGCATCTCCCCTCAAGGGGGAGATCGACAGGACGATCTCTCGCCGCTTCATCCTCGACCGTTGAGATAGTCGAAACCTCGCCGCATATCGATCTCCCCCTTGAGGGGGAGATGCCCGGCAGGGCAGAGGGGGGTAAAGTCCCACCCACCTTCGGCCCACGTCCAAATGGACAACCCCGAAAGCTCAAATCTACGACCGCGCCAGTTCCGCCAGCTGCGTCATGATCATCGCCGCACCCGCCAGCCGCTTTTCCGGCGTCGGCAGATCGCGGTTGAGGAACAGGCTGTGATCGGGGCGGATTTTCGCCATGGAACCCTGCTTGCCGATATATCCCACAAGCGCCGCCGGGTTGGGGAATTCCTTGTTGCGGAACTGCACGACCACGCCCTTCGGCCCGGCATCCACCTTCTCGACATTGGCGGTGCGGCAGAGCGACTTGATGTAGACGATCTTGAGGAGATGCTGCACCTCTTTCGGCAGCGGGCCGAAACGGTCGATCATTTCCGCACCGAAACCATCGATCTCGCTGATATCCGCAAGCTCGCCGAGACGGCGGTAAAGACCCATGCGCAGATGCAGATCGGGAACATAATCCTCCGGGATCATGACAGACGTGCCGACAGAGATTTGCGGCGACCAGCCGCTATCCTGCACCTGCTCGTCGCCCTTCACTTCGGCAACCGCCTCTTCCAGCATCTGCTGGTAAAGCTCGAAGCCGACTTCCTTGATATGGCCGGACTGTTCCTCGCCGAGCAGATTGCCCGCGCCGCGAATATCGAGGTCGTGGCTCGCAAGCTGGAAGCCGGCACCCAGCGTGTCGAGCGATTGCAGCACTTTCAGCCGCCGCTCCGCCATCGTCGTCAGCACCTTGTTGACCGGCAGGGTGAAAAGCGCGAAGGCGCGCACCTTGGAGCGTCCGACACGGCCGCGCAGCTGGTAAAGCTGCGCGAGGCCGAACATGTCGGCGCGGTGCACGATCAGCGTATTGGCGGTCGGCACGTCGAGACCAGATTCGACGATGGTGGTCGACAGCAGCACATCATATTTGCCGTCATAAAAGGCGTTCATGATGTCTTCGAGTTCGCCCGCCGGCATCTGGCCGTGCGCCACCGCAACCTTCAACTCCGGTACATCCGATTGGAGGAAGGCGTGAATATCGGCGAGATCGGCAAGGCGCGGGCAGACATAGAAGCTCTGGCCGCCACGATAATGTTCGCGCATCAGCGTTTCGCGGATCACCAGCGGATCGAACGGCGAGATGAAGGTGCGCACCGCCATGCGATCGACAGGCGGCGTGGTGATGAGCGATAGTTCGCGCACGCCTGTCATGGCAAGCTGCAAGGTGCGCGGAATGGGCGTCGCAGAGAGCGTCAGCACATGCACGTCGCTCTTCAGCTCCTTCAGGCGCTCCTTGTGCTTCACCCCGAAATGCTGCTCTTCATCGATGATCAGCAGGCCGAGATTGGCGAAGCTGATGCCCGCGCCGAGCAGCGCATGGGTACCAACGACGATATCCGTCTTGCCGTCCGCCACTTCCTTTTTCGTAAGCGTCAGTTCCTTGGAGCCCACGAGGCGCGAAGCCTGCTGCACCCGGATCGGCAACCCACGGAAACGTTCCGAGAAGGTGCGGAAATGCTGGCGGGAAAGCAGCGTGGTCGGAACCACCACCGCCACCTGCACGCCGTTCATGGCGGCAAGGAACGCGGCGCGCAACGCCACCTCGGTCTTGCCGAAACCGACATCGCCGCAGATGAGCCGATCCATCGGCCGGCCGGCGCCGAGATCCTCGCGGATGAACTCAATCGCGTTCAGCTGATCTTCCGTCTCATCATAGGGGAAACGGGCGGCGAATTCGTCGTAAAGCCCATCCGGCGCAGTCAGCACCGGCGCATGGCGCACCAGACGCGCGGCTGCAATGCGGATAAGCTCGTCGGCCATATCCAGCAGGCGCTTCTTGAGCTTGGCCTTGCGCATCTGCCATGCGCCGCCGCCAAGCTTGTCCAGCTGCGCTTCCGCCGCATCCGAACCGTAACGGGACAGAAGATCGATGTTTTCAACCGGCAGGAACAGCTTGGCGTCATCGGCATAATGCAGTTCGAGACAGGCGCGCGGCGCACCCGCCGCCTCGATGGTCCGGAGGCCGACGAAGCGGCCGATGCCATGTTCGGCATGGACGACCAGCGAGCCCTCATCCAGCCCCGCCACTTCCGAGATGAAATCCGCGCCGCGCTTGCGGCGCTTGGAGCGGCGCACCATGCGGTCGCCGAGAATATCCTGCTCGCCGATAACGGCCAGCATTCCGGTTTCGAAACCCGCCTCAAGGCTGAGAACCGCCGAGGCCGCCTCGCCCTTGCCGAGCTTCTCCACCTCTTTCAGCGAGGTAACCGGCTTGATCTTCTCAAGCCCGTGCTCGTTCAGCACCTGCAACAGCCGGTCGAGCGAACCTTCCGACCAGCCGGTGATCAGCACCTTCCAGCCCCTGGCGCGGCGCTCGGCAATGTGCTTCACCGCCAGATCGAAAACATTGACCCGTTCTTCGCTCTCACCCTCGGTTGGCGGGCGCGCCCAGCGCGGCCCGACATGGGCGTCAAGCGTGGCGACCGGGCGGCCTTCGCTGTCCTGCTCGTTGAAAGGCGTCAGACGCACCGCATTGACGGCAGCGAGCGCGGCATCGAAGCTCTTTCCATCGAGATAGAGCTGGCCGGGCGAAACCGGCTTGTAGGGCGCTCCCTGCGTCGAGCCCTTGGTTTCGCCGGAACTGCGGCGCGCATCGTAATAATCGAGCACCAGCTTGGAGCGCTCTTTCGCCGCCTCCCGCGCCGTGTGATCGGTGACGATGCGGAAATCCTTCAGATAATCGAAGGCGGTCTCCAGCTGCTCGTAAAACAGCGGCAGCCAGTGTTCCATGCCGGCATAACGGCGACCTTCGGAGACGGCCTGATAAAGTGCATCGTCACGCGTCGCCGCGCCGAACAGCGACAGGTAATTCTTGCGGAAACGGCTGATCGTATCCGGCGTCAGCGTCACTTCGCTCATCGGGTTCAGATCGAGCGAGCGTGCCTGGCCGATGGTGCGCTGGCTGGCCGGATCGAAGGTGCGGATGCTTTCCAGCGTATCGCCGAAGAAATCGAGCCGCACCGGCTCTTCCGTGCCCGGCACGAAGACATCGAGAATACCGCCGCGCACGGCGAATTCACCCACTTCGCGCACCGTCGCCACCCGGTCGAAACCGTTGCGCTCCAGCCGCGCGGCAATCTCTTCCATGCGGATCTGGTTGCCGGGGCGGGCCGAAAAGCCGAGGCTTTCGATAATGTCGCGCGGCGCCATCTTCTGCAGCATGGCGTTGACGGTGACCAGCACGATGGCCGGATGCGGTTTCTTCGCATGGGCGATGAGACCGGAGAGCGCCGCCAGCCGGCGCGCCGAAGTGTCAGCGCTCGGTGACACGCGGTCATAGGGCAGGCAGTCCCAGGCGGGCAGCGTCATCACCGGAATATCAGGTGCGACGAAACCGAGAATCTGTTCGAGATCGGCGACCCTCTGGCCATCCGACATCACATAGGCGACCGACGTGCCGGCCCGCGCCATATCGGCAAGCAAAAGAGCTTCCATGCCGGAAGGCACGTTTCCGATGGTCAGCGGCGTATCGGCCGACGACACCAGCTTTGCATCGAATCCGGCTATCATATTCTCACGCTTTCAGGGTGTCAGTGGTGACGAGATCGAAATCGGGACGGTAGGAGGCGATCTTCTCAAACAGCGGGGTCTGGAATTTTTCCGGTATGGCAAGGGCGCCGGTCACCATCTTGACCAGGTCGTTATCCTCTTCCGCCATGATGACTTCCAGCTCGTCGAGCTGATCATCGGAAAGCCCGGCAATATTGTCTTCCGCGAATTGCCCGAGCACCAGATCCATCTCGCGAATGCCCCGGTGCCAGCAGCGGTAAAGAATCCGCCGGCGTCTCGGATCGAGGTCGGCACTCGTGCGCACCAGTCCAGTCATCGCATTCACCTTTCGGTTGGCTATTCAACAGGATGTTGACTGCGACCTCCTATAGAACAGGAGGCGAACGCTTGGGAACCGGTTTTTATCGAAATAATGCCACGGCAGTGAAAATCTGCCGGTGATAACCCGCCTTTGTGACCAGCGAAGTCTTGCATAAGCCGCCCCCTTCCCTGATTTTGTTGACCCATGCGCCCGGCCATTCTCGATCCGCTGTTTGCCTCCGTCTCCACCCTTGCCGGTGTGGGGCCGAAGCTCGCCGATCTTCTGGCCAAGCTTTTGAGCCGGGAAAGCGCCGACGACACCCGCGTGATCGATCTCCTCTTCCACGCGCCGTCCAACGTCATCGACCGCCGCAACCGTCCCGGCATTGCGCTGGCCAGCCCCGGCGCCATTGTCACCATTCAGGGACGCGTCGACCGCCACCAGCCGCCGCCACCGGGAAACCGCAACGCGCCCTATCGTGTCTTCCTGCATGACGAGACCGGCGAACTGGCGCTGACCTTCTTCCGCGCCAAGGGCGACTGGCTGTCCAAGGCCCTGCCCGTCGATGAAGAGGTTCTCGTCAGCGGCAAGGTGGACTGGTTCAACGGCCGTGCCTCCATGGTGCATCCGGATTTCATGGTGAAGCTTTCCGAGGCGGAAAACCTGCCTTTGGTGGAAGCGGTCTATCCCATGACCGCCGGACTATCGCCCAAGGTGCTGCGCCGCGCCATCGAAGGCGGGCTGTCGAAACTGCCGGTCTTTCCGGAATGGATCGATGAGACGCTGAAGACGAGGCATGGCTTCGGCGATGTCGCCTCAAGCTTCCGCGAGCTGCATGACCCGCGCGACAGCGCCGATATCGAGCCGCA
Source organism: Agrobacterium sp. LMR679 (assembly GCF_027157905.1). Classification (NCBI taxonomy): domain Bacteria; kingdom Pseudomonadati; phylum Pseudomonadota; class Alphaproteobacteria; order Hyphomicrobiales; family Rhizobiaceae; genus Agrobacterium; species Agrobacterium sp. LMR679. The sequence continues at coordinate 2,874,547 of NZ_JAPVOJ010000002.1, forward strand.
GGCCCCGGCGCGCAGGCGGCTCGCCTATGACGAATTCCTCGCCGGGCAATTATCACTGGCGCTGGTGCGCCAGCGGCTGCGCAAGGTGGCGGGCCAGCCGATCCGCGCCAAGGGTGATGTCGCCGCCAAAATCCTGTCGCAGCTGCCCTTCTCGCTGACGGCAAGCCAGAGCGCCGCCGTGAAGGATATCCTGACCGACATGGCCGGCGAAGACCGCATGTTGCGGTTGCTGCAGGGCGATGTCGGCGCGGGCAAGACGCTGGTGGCGCTGATGGCCATGGCAACGGCAGTGGAGGCCGGCGGACAGGCGGTGCTGATGGCCCCGACCGAAATTCTTGCCCGCCAGCACTACGCCACCATATCCAAACTCGCTCAGGCAGCGGGAATCACCGTTGAAGTGCTGACCGGCCGCACCAAGGGCAAGGAGCGCCGCGAGATCGAGGAACGCGTGGCCTCCGGCGAAGCGCGGATCGTCATCGGCACCCATGCGCTTTTTCAGGACAGCGTCAGCTATAAAAACCTCGTGCTTGCGGTGGTCGACGAACAGCACCGTTTCGGGGTGCACCAGCGCCTGCGCCTCACCGCCAAGGGCATCACGCCGCATATGCTGGTCATGACCGCCACACCCATTCCGCGCACGCTGGTTCTGGCCGCCTTCGGCGACATGGATGTCTCCAAGCTCACCGAAAAGCCGGCCGGCCGCAAACCTATCCAGACGGTCACGATCCCCACCGAACGGATCGGCGATATTGTCGAGCGGCTGCGCGCAGCACTGAAGGAAGGCAAGAAGGCTTACTGGATCTGCCCGCTGGTGGAGGAAACGGAAGAATCCGACCTGATGTCGGCGGAGGAGCGGCATGCGGTTCTCTCGCAGATGCTCGGCGTCAATATCGGCCTGATCCACGGGCGTATGAGCGGCCCGGAGAAGGACGCCGCCATGCTCGCCTTCAAGAACGGCGAAACCCGGCTGCTGGTGGCAACGACCGTGGTGGAAGTCGGCGTCGACGTACCGGATGCAACGATCATGGTCATCGAACATGCCGAGCGTTTCGGCCTCGCCCAGCTTCACCAGCTGCGCGGCCGTGTGGGGCGCGGCGACGAGGCTTCCACCTGCATCCTGCTCTATAAAGGCCCGCTCAGCGAAAACGGCCGCGCCCGGCTCTCCATCCTGCGCGACAGCGAGGATGGCTTCCTGATCGCCGAGGAGGATTTGAAGCTGCGCGGTGAAGGCGAGCTGCTCGGCACCCGCCAGTCCGGCACACCGGGCTTCCGCATCGCCAGCCTCGAGGCCCACGCCGATCTTCTGGAAATCGCCCGCAAGGACGCGGCTTACGTCATTGAGCGCGACCCTGAACTGACAGGCCCGCGCGGCAATGCGCTGCGCACCCTGCTCTACCTGCACCGCCGAGACGAAGCGATCCGCTTCCTGCACGCCGGCTGAAAGTGAACGCCCATGAACATGATCGACCCGCGCCGCCCGCCACCCGCCTTCCGCAAAGGTTATGCACTGTGCTCGCCGCAGAATATCCTGCAACCCGATACATTTGCGAAAAGCGAAAAAAGGCGATCGGCAAGGCGTTCAAGAAGCCCGGACGCAAGAAGGCGTGGAGCCAGGCGCTGGAAGAAGGCTGGAGCGTGCGGCTGGTCTATATGCGGCTTTTCGTTCCCGTTTTCCACGCGACAACCACCGGCACGGAAGTGGATGATCTGGATGACGAGGATTGACTATGAAATCCGGAGACTGTTGGCTAAAGCGCCGAAGGCCACCGCTGCGATGTGTGGATGATCGTCAAAATTTCGATATCCCCACCCACGCGATAGGCAATGATGTAGGAAATGTCGGGAAACACAGCTTCCCGTGTTCCTCTGATGCGTCCGACCCGCCCCATGGCTGGCTGCTCCACCAACATATCAACGGCCGAGACAATGCGGGAAATCACCCGTGCCGCAGCCGCTGGATTATCCTTTTCGATATGCACACCAATTTCATCGAGCCGTCGCAGCGCCCGTAAGGTCCAACGAATTCGCCGGTCACTCATGACGGCCGGGCGGACTTGACGTATTTTCCGACAATGTTTGCGAGATCTTCGGGTGTACCAAACTCGCCGCGATCCGCTTCCGCCAAACCGGCCTCGATCTCGGCTAGCTGCCACTCCTCACGGGCGACAAAGTCCTCAATCGCCCGCGCCGCCATGTAGGACCGCGAGCGTTCAAGCTTCTCAGCAAGCTGATCGAGCTTGTCAGTAACCTCGTCCGGCAAACGCACCGTGAATGCAGTCATGATCGCAACCTCCTTGGTTCACATTATTGGTGAACCACATTGGTTCGTCAACCGTATTGCTTTACATCCCTCCGTGAGAATGGAGGAAGGAATCTAGCGCCTTGCGAATGCGTTCAAACCGGCGCAATCATCTTCGGCGGCTTGAAATCCGGGGCCACCAGACCGCCGGATATCAGCAGTTTCGCCGCATCTTCCGGCGTCATGTCCAGCATCACGATCTTGTCTTTCGGCACGAACAGCAGGAAACCGGCCGTCGGCACCGGAGTTGGCGGCAGGAAGACGGCGACCATCTGCTGGCCCATTTCGTTGAAGCGATGGGCAAGCTCGCCCTTGGCCTCGGAGGCGACGAAGACCATCGCCCAAGTGCCGGATGACGGAAACTCGATCAGGCCGACCTTCTTGAAGGAGTTCGAATGCTCTTTCAGAACGGATTCGAACAGCTGCTTGATGCTCTTGTAGATCGGCCGCACCAGCGGCATGCGGTTGAGGATGGATTCGCCGACGCCGAAAATCCATTTGCCGATGAGGTTATTGCCGAGAAAACCGATGAGGGTGATGCCGATGACGGCGATCAGCAGGCCGAAACCGGGAATAGCCACATCGAAATATTGCTCGGGATCGTAACGGGCCGGAATATAGGGCTTCACCCAGCTATCGGCCCATTGCAGGAAACTCCACACCAGCCACATGGTGATGGTGACGGGCGCGAGGATCAGAACGCCCGTGAGGAAACTATTGCGCAGGCGGGCTGCGAATGAAATTTTGACAGGAATATCGGTCATTTACCGTTCGGAATTAAGCGTTGTCGCCATCGAAACCCGGATGAAAACCGACAATGCCGGATGGAGTTCCACCATGCAAGCGCAAGGCCAACAAATATTTGTCAGGAATGCCATTACTGTGCAGGCCATCGAAACGCTCGAATCCGAGCCGGCCGTAATAGGCAGGACTGCCGGCCAGAACGCAGCCGGCAGCCCCAAGCCGTTCCAGCATTGCAAGTCCCTCATGCACCAGCTGCGACCCGATGCCCTGACTTTGCCTTTCGGGAGAAACCGAAATCGGCCCGAGCGCGAACCAGCGGCCTTCCGTGCCGGAAATCGTGGCCGGCGAAAAGGCGACATGGCCAACGATGTCCCCGGCCTCCTCCGCCACCAGAGAAATGGTGAGCGCACCTGCCTTGCGCAGCCTGTCGACGATCAGATGTTCCGTCTGGTCACTGAAGGGCATGTCCCGGAACGCCGCTTCCGTCAGCGCTCCGATCGCCTCTTCATCGCCCTGCCGCTCAGGCCGGATGATCATTCCACCGTTACCGATTTCGCCAGATTGCGCGGCTGGTCCACATCCGTGCCCATGAAGACGGCGGTGTGATAAGCGAGCAGCTGGATCGGCAGCGAGAAGACCATCGGCGCAATCAGCTCATCGACATTCGGCAGCGTGATCGTCGCCATGGTGTCGAGTTTGGAAGCGGCGGCCCCCTTCTCATCGGTGATGAAGATGATGCGGCCGCCGCGCGCGGCGACCTCCTGCATGTTCGAAACGGTCTTTTCAAAGAAACGATCATGCGGCGCGATGACGATGACCGGCATGTTCTCGTCGATCAGTGCGATAGGCCCATGCTTCAGCTCACCGGCGGCATAACCTTCGGCGTGGATATAGGAGATTTCCTTGAGCTTCAGCGCGCCTTCCAGCGCCAGCGGGAAGCTGGTGCCGCGGCCGAGATAAAGCACGTCCTTGAAACGCGACAGATCGCGCGACAGCGCTTCGATCTGCGGCTGGATGCTGTTGAGAACCTTGCTCATGATGCGCGGCATCTCGGTGAGATGGCGAACCAGTTCGGTTTCCTGCTGGGGCGTGATCGTACCGCGCGCTTTTCCGGCGGCAACGGCAAGCGAAGCGAGCACGGCAAGCTGGCAGGTGAAGGCCTTGGTGGAGGCGACGCCGATTTCCGGACCGGCAAGGATCGGGAAGATCGCATCGGATTCGCGCGCCATGGTGGATCTGCGCGTATTGACCACCGCGCCGATCTTCAGCCCCTCCTGCTGGCAATAACGCAGGGCCGCCAGCGTATCGGCGGTTTCGCCGGATTGCGAGATGAACAGCGCAGCCTGCGTGGGAACGAGCGGGATTTCGCGGTAACGGAATTCCGAGGCGACATCGATTTCCACCGGCAGACGGGCATAACGCTCGAACCAGTATTTGCCGATCAGGCCGGAGAGATAAGCTGTGCCGCAGGCGGAAATGGCAAGGCCGGAAAGCTTGGCGAAGTCGATTGCCGTGTCGGCCTGCTTCACGGTCTTGGAAGCGAAATCCACGTAATGGCTGAGCGCATGGGAAATGACTTCCGGCTGCTCGTAGATTTCCTTTTCCATGAAGTGGCGGTGGTTGCCCTTGTCGACCACATAGGCCGTCGCCTGCGAGATTTGACGCTCGCGCTTCACCGGTTTGCCGGAGAAATCGATGATTTCCGCACCCTGCCGGGTCACGATGGCGCAATCGCCATCCACCAGATAGGTGATCTCGTTGGTGAAGGGCGACAGCGCGATGGCGTCGGACCCGAGGAACATTTCGCCCCGGCCGTAACCGACGGCAAGCGGCGGGCCGGAACGGGCCGAAAGCAGCGTGCCGGGATCGTCCTTGAACATGACGACCAGCGCATAGGCGCCCGTCACGCGGTTCAGCATCTTCAGCATCGCCTCGCGATGGCCGAGACCCTCGCGGGTATATTTCGCCAGAAGCTGCGCCACCACTTCGGTATCGGTCTGGGTGGTGAAGCTCGCGCCCCCGGCGGTCAGCTCCTCGCGCAGTTCTGCGAAGTTTTCGATGATGCCATTATGGACGACGGCGACGCCGTCGACGAAATGCGGATGGGCATTGGTTTCGTTCGGGACGCCATGGGTCGCCCAGCGGGTGTGAGCGATGCCGACCACGCCCGGCAGCGGCTCTTCCGAAAGTCTCTTCTCCAGGTTGAAGAGCTTTCCTTCCGCCCGGCGACGGTCCATCGCGCCATTGTCGATGGTGGCGACACCCGCCGAATCGTAACCGCGATATTCGAGACGCTTCAGCGCATCGACAAGCCGTTCAGCAACGGGCTGGGTTCCGACAATTCCGACAATTCCGCACATATATTTCTCCAGACGGCGATCTCTTCGCCGCAACTTTCAGAGCATTTTCGCATTTCCCTGAAATGCAAAAATACTCCACCTTTTTGTTCTGACGCATTTCCGGACGTAAAACCGCTGAACACTTTTACTGGAAATGCTTTAATCGTTTCCCTGAAATCGGCAATTACGCCGCCGGTCACTTTCGGTATCGCTCGGTAACGTCCCTCAAGAGGACTTTTTCTTTGCTTCCTTCAGTGCTTTTGCCCGCTCGCGCACCACAGTTGCCCGGCCCGGCTTCACTTCCTGACGAGCACGTCCAAAAGCCAGCGCATCATCAGGCACATCGTCGGTAATCACGCTGCCGGAGGCGATATAGGCCCCCTCTCCAATGGTGACAGGAGCGACCAGCGACGAGTTCGAGCCAATAAAACTGTTCGCACCGATCCGCGTTTCGGCCTTGTTGTAGCCGTCGTAATTGCAGGTGATGGTGCCTGCACCGATATTGGTGCCCGCGCCGATGAATGCATCGCCGATATAGGTCAGATGGTTGACCTTGGCGCCCTCGCCAATCTCCGCCTTCTTGACCTCGCAGAAATTGCCCACCTTGGCGTTGGCGTGCAGGTTCGCGCCCGGACGCAGCCGCGCATAGGGGCCGACAGTCGCACCTTCGGCGACATGCGCCCCTTCCAAATGCGAAAACGCATGGATGACGGCGCCCGGCTCGATGGTGACGCCGGGACCGATGACGACATTCGGTTCGATCAAAACGTCCTGGCCGATCTTGGTGTCATAGGAGAGAAAGACGGTTTCGGGCGCAATCATCGAAACGCCGTCCACCATCAATTCGTGGCGGCGACGTTCCTGCCAGAGCTTCTCGATAAAGGCCAGTTCGGCGCGGTTATTGCAGCCGACCAGTTCCGTTTCGGGCGCATCGATGGCGACGGCGCGGCGGCCGAGGGAACGGGCGATCTCGACCACATCGGTCAGATAATATTCGCCCTTCACATTGCTGTTGCCGATCCGGTCGAGCAGGTCCAGCGCGTTGCGGCCGTTGATGGCCATCAATCCGCTATTGCACCACGTGACCTTACGCTCCGCATCGGTCGCGTCCTTCTCCTCGCGGATAGCGACAAGCTCGCCATCCTTGACCAGAAGCCGGCCATAGCCGGTCGGGCGGTCGGTATGGAAACCGATGACGGCGACATCGGCGCCGGCGGCAATCGCCTCACGCGCCCGGTCGAGCGTTGCGGAAGTGATGAGCGGTACATCGCCATAGGCAACGATGAGATCGTCAAAACCGCGTTCGATGGCCGCGCGTGCGGCAAGAACCGCATGGCCGGTGCCCTTGCGTTCCGTCTGCAGGAAAGCTTCGACCTGAAGGCCCTTCATGCCTGCGGCAGCAGCGACATTGTCGGCATCGCGCCCGACCACCAGCGCCACCGTGCCGACGCCGGATCCAGCCACCGCCTCAACCACATGGCTGATCATCGGACGCCCGGCGACCGGATGCAGCACTTTGGATTTCGACGATTTCATGCGCGTGCTGTCGCCCGCTGCGAGAATAACGGCTAGAGAGCTGCGCTCCATAAGACCTCCAACACCCGGTCACCGGCCGCAGGGCGGCCAGGACGGCGGTATATGTTTGACTTCACGCCGTCCGGCAAAACGAACGGGCGCATCGGTAATTTCATTCCGGAATTGCTATAACGGCGGCCCACTTAAGAAACCATGCAAATCTGCACCAAATTTCCGCACCGATTTTCATCAAACGTGATTGGAACGGGATCGCATCCCGCTCCCGCGGTGTGATTTATCGCCGGGGGTTGCGGGCAGTGAATTCCAGCACCTGCTGGCGGCCGTTTTCGATCAGCCTTTCCATCTCGCGGCGCGCTGCAGCCTCATCGCGCAGGCGAAACGCCTCCACGAGCCGCAGGTGGGACGCGGACACGTCGGAAATCTCATTGGGATCGGTTTCCGGGTTGCTCATCCGGAAAATGCCCACCAGAGCCGCCTTTATCAGCGAACCGACGGTGCGCATGAACGGATTTCCGGACATTTCGGTGATGAGGACATGGAAATTCATATCCGCAAGCGCGCGCTTTTCCTTGGAATAGGCGGTATTGCCCATCTCGTTGGCGTAAGCGGCAAGCTTGGCGATATCGGCGTCCTTTGCCCTGATGGCGGCAAGCCCCGCGCCATAGGGCTCGAAAGCCTGACGGATATCGTAAAGATGCAGCAGAAACTCGTCGCTGACCCCCGCCTCGAAATGCCAGAGCAGCACTTCGCTGTCGAACATGTTCCAGCTTTCGCGCTCCGTCACCCGGGTGCCGATACGCGCCTTGGGGGAAATCATGCCCTTGGCGGTCAGCGTCTTCATCGCTTCGCGCAGCACTGTGCGCGATACTTTCAGCCGGTCCATCAGCTCGGCATCGCCGGGTAAGATATCACCCGTCTTGAAGGTGCCGGACACAATATCGAGACCGAGCTTGTGAACGACCTGTGCATGATTTGTCCGCAGCTTTCGAAAACCGATAGCCGCATCGAGCATTCCGCGCTGCAAGTGCCATGTCCTTCCGTTCGGTTGGCGATCTTAAAAATCGCGCCAGACGTGTATATCTCAAGTCAGAATATAGTGAAAAACATCAAGTCGCCTGAAAAGCAAAGGCAAACTTCGTCCACGGCGTAAAACATATGAAAATAACAAAGGCCGCACATGAATTTCATGTGCGGCCTGTTATCGGCGGGAATAAAAAGCCCCGTTATTGCGGCAGCTTGTCGTCCACACCGGCGACATAGAAGTTGAGACCGAGCAGAACGCCGTCCTCGGCCTTTTCACCCGCCTTCAGCCATTCCGAACCGTCCTGCTTCTTCACCGGGCCGGTGAAGGGGTGCAGCTCGCCCGACTTGATCTTGGCTTCGGTATCCTCGGCCATCTTCTTCACGTCATCGGGCATGTTGGTGTAGGGCGCCATGGTCAGGATGCCGTCCTTCAGGCCGTCCCAGACGGATTCGGACTTCCAGGTGCCATCGAGAAGAGCCTGCGTGCGCTTGATGTAATAGGCGCCCCAGGTGTCCTTGATGGCGGTAAGCTGCGTCTTCGGACCGGCCGCGATCATGTCGGAAGCCTGACCGAAGGCCTTGATGCCGCGTTCTGCGGCAACCTGCATCGGCGCGGTGGTGTCGGTGTGCTGGGTCAGAATGTCGACGCCCTGGTCGATCAGCGCCTTGGCGGCATCGGCTTCCTTGCCGGGGTCGAACCAGGTGTTGGCCCAGACGACCTTCACCTTGAAGTCGGGATTGACGGACTGCGCGCCGAGCACGAAGGCGTCGATGCCCATCACCACTTCCGGGATGGGGAAGGAGGCGATGTAACCGGCGAGACCCTTCTGCGACATCTTCGCGGCGATCTGGCCCTGAATGTAGCGGCCTTCATAGAAGCGCGAATTGTAGGTGGCGACGTTTTCGGCGGTCTTGAAGCCGGTGGCGTGTTCGAACTTCACCTTGGGGAACTTCTGGGCCACCTTCACGGTCGCATCCATGAAGCCGAAGGAAGTGGTGAATACCAGTTCGCAACCCGAACGGGCCATGCGCTCGATGGCGCGTTCGGCATCCGGGCCTTCCGGAACGCTTTCGAGGAAAGGCGTTTCAATCTTGTCGCCGAAATGCGCCTGCAGTTCCTGACGGCCGATATCGTGCGCCTGCGTCCAGCCGCCGTCGGTCTTTGAACCGACATAGATGAAGCAGACCTTCTTGGCGTCGGCGGCTTCCGCCGAGGAAACGACGCCGCCGAGAGCCGCAACCGAAGCGGCGAGTGCGATGACCAGTTTTTTCATTTTTACCCCTGTTGGTTTGGAGACGTGAGAATGCTTCACCTGTCCGGCACGAAGGATTTGCCAAGCGAGGCCGGCGTGTTGATCAAGGTCGTGCGGCGATTATGCGAGATGATGACCAGCACGACAATAGTTGCAAGGTAAGGTAGTGCCGAAAGCAGTTGCGACGGCACCCCGATGCCGAAGGCCTGCGCGTGCAATTGGCCGATGGTGACGGCGCCGAACAGATAGCCGCCCGCCAGCACCCGCCATGGGCGCCACGAAGCGAAGACGACGAGCGCCAGCGCGATCCACCCGCGCCCGGCCGACATGTTTTCCACCCATTGCGGCGTATAGACCAGCGACAGCTGCGCGCCGGCAAGCCCCGCGCAGGCGCCGCCGAACATGACGGCGAGATAACGGGTGCGGATGACATTGATGCCGAGCGCATGGGCCGAGGCGTGACTGTCGCCGATGGCGCGGATTTTGAGGCCCGTGCGGCTCTTGAACAGAAACCAGCCAATGCCAGCGACAAGCGCGATGGAGAGGTAGAAGATCAAATCCTGCCGGAACAGCAGCGGACCGAAGAAGGGAATGTCCGACAGCAGCGGAAAGACGATGGGCTGCAGTTTCACACCCGGCAGGCCGACGAAACTTTCACCCAGCATGCCCGAGACGCCGAGGCCGAGAATGGTGAGCGCAAGGCCCGTCGCCACCTGATTGGTAACGAGCGTCAGCGTCAGGAAACCGAACAGCAGCGAGAAAACCGCACCCGAGACAATGCCGGCCAGAATGCCGAGATAGGGAGACCCGGTCATATGCGCGGCCGCGAAAGCGCAGACCGCACCCATGATCATCATGCCCTCGACACCGAGATTGAGGACGCCTGAGCGCTCCGTCACCAGCTCGCCGGAAGCGGCGATGACGAGCGGCGTGGCGGCGGTGATGACGGTGAGAAGAATGGCCTGAAGCATGTCCATCATGCCGCTCCTTCTTTACGATGCGCCTTGCCGGAAAAGACCACCCTGATGCGATAGAAGATCAGCGTGTCGCAGGACAGCACGAAGAACAGCATCAGCCCCTGAAACACGCGCGTGACCTTGTCCGAAACGCCAATCGAAAGCTGCGCCGCCTCGCCGCCGAGATAGGTCAGCGCCAGCACCAGCCCGGAAAGGATGATGCCGAGCGGATTGAGGCGGCCGAGAAAGGCGACGATGATGGCGGTAAAGCCGTAACCCGGCGAAATGCTGGGCTGGAGATGGCCGATGGAACCGGAAGCCTCCGATATGCCCGCAAGCCCCGCCAGCGCGCCGGAAAGCAGCAGCGAAAACCACACCATGCGACTGGAGGAAAAACCGGCGAAGCGCCCTGCCCGCGCCGATTGGCCGAGCACGGTGACCTCGAAGCCCTTCAGCATGTAGCGCATCATGAACCACAGCGCGATGGCCGCGACGATGGCGAAAACGAAACCCCAATGCGCCCGGCCCGAGGCCAGCATTTCCGGCAGAACGGCGCTGTCGTTGAACGGCTTGGTCTGCGGGAAGTTGTAGCCGCCCGGATCGCGCCAGATGCCGCGCGTCAGCCAGTCGAGGAAAAGCTGCGCGACATAGACCAGCATCAGGCTGACGAGGATTTCGTTGGTGTTGAACTTCGTCTTCAAAAGTGCGGGAATACCCGCATAAAGCGCGCCGCCCACGGCGCCCATCACCAGCATCAAAGGCAAAAGCAGCGGCGAATGCCAGTCGGGATAAAGCACCGGCAGAATGGAGCCTGTGATCGCGCCGATGGTGAACTGCCCCTCCGCGCCGATGTTCCAGTTATTGGAGCGATAACAGATCGACAGGCCGACCCCGATCAGGATCAGCGGTGCGGCCTTGATCGCCAGCTCGTGCAGCGACCAGACTTCCAGCAACGGCTCTACGAAAAAGGCGTAAAGCGCGTCCAGCGGGTTCTTGCCGAGCATGGCGAACATGATGGCGCCGACGAGCAGCGTCAGCGTGAGCGCCAGAAGCGGCGAGAGAAGAGTGAAAAGCCTCGAGACCCCTGCCCGTTTTTCAAGCTCAATGCGCATGCTGGGCGGCTCCCGAATGTGGTGTGGATGCCGCCCATCAAGAGGCCGATCTTTTCAAGCGTCATGTCTTCCACGGGATGGGTCTCTGACAGCTTGCCGTCGGAAATGACAGCGATATTGGTGGCGACTTCGAAGATCTCATCGAGATCCTGGCTGATGACGATGACGGCCGAGCCCGCCTTGGCAAGATCGACAAGCGCCTGGCGAATGCGGCTCGCCGCACCCGCATCCACGCCCCAGGTCGGCTGGTTGACCACCAGCACGGCAGGCTGGCGGTCAAGCTCGCGCCCGACGATGAATTTCTGCAGGTTGCCGCCCGACAGCGACCCGGCCAGCGGATCAGCCCCGCTTTTGCGCACATCCATCGTTTCCGAAATACGCCGCGCCGCCGCCTTGATGACTGAGCCACGCACGATGCGCAGGAAACCGCCGGTCAGAAACGCCTTGCGGTCGGAGCGCGCCCGCGCCAGCAGCAGATTGTCGGAAAGGCTCATGCCGGGAACGGCGGCGTGGCCATGCCGCTCTTCGGGCACGAAACCCGCGCCCATCAGCCGGCGGCCATTGATGCCGATACGGCCGACCGGCTTGCCGCGCAGATGGATCGCATCGTTATTATAGACCGGATATTCGCCCGAAAGCGCATCGAACAGCTCGCCCTGCCCGTTTCCGGCAACGCCGGCAATCGCCAGCACCTCGCCGGCGCGCACGGTCATGGAAATCGATTTCAACGCCACGGCAAAGGGCGTGCGCGGCGCGACCGAAAGCCCCATGACCTCGATCTGCGGCGCACCCAGCGCCTCGCCCGTTGCGCGTGAAACGCCTGCGACATCGCTGCCGACCATCATGCGCGCCAGCGATGCCGGCGTTTCCCTGCGCGGATCGCAGGCGCCCGTCACCTTGCCGTGACGCAGAACGGTGGCGCGGTCGCAGATGCGCTGCACCTCTTCGAGGCGATGGCTGATATAAAGCACGGAACGGCCTTCGGCCTTCAGCTTCTCCAGCGTCTCGAACAGCTTGTCAGCCTCCTGCGGCGTCAGCACCGAGGTCGGCTCGTCGAGAATGATGAGGCGCGGATTCTGTAGCAAAGCGCGGACGATTTCGATGCGCTGGCGCTCGCCGACCGAAAGATCAGCCACATGCGCATTGGGATCGAGCGGCAGACCATAGGCGCGCGACAGCGTTTCCGCTTGCCCGGCGATTTCCTTCAATGAAATTTTCGGATCGAGCGACAGGGCGATGTTCTCAGCAACCGTCAGCGCCTCGAACAGCGAAAAATGCTGGAAGACCATGCCGATGCCGAGCCTGCGGGCCTCGCTTGGCGAGCCTACGGAAACCGGCTGGCCCTGCCAGATAATATCGCCCTCGGTCGGCGCGAGAACGCCGAACAGCATCTTGACGAGCGTGGATTTGCCCGCGCCGTTTTCACCCAGAAGCGCGTGGATTTCGCCCGGCGCAATATCGAGATCGATGCCGTTGCAGGCGGCGAAATTGCCGAACAGCTTGGTCAGCTTGCGAACGGACAGGAGAGGCACGGCCTCCGGCGCCAAAGTTCCAGTCACGAGTTCCCTCTCTCACCAACCGTCATGCCTTCTTCGAGGCCTTTCAAACGGTTGCGGTCATTGTTCCCAATCCCGCACCAAAAAGTATGCAATGATACGCGATCAGAACTTATTGATAACGGTTTTGCTGCTGCGCACAACTGAAAAAGAAGCCGCTTAAATGCAATTTGCACAAGCAATAAACGGCTTTACCCTTTTCTTATTTCGCGCCGAGCGAGGGGAAAAACTGCAATATTCCACCGATGCAATAAAGATAGATGCCGCTCGCCACAAAGCCGATCACGGCCCAGGTCGGGGTTTCGAAATGCATCAGCAGCGCATAACCGCCAAGCGCGCACCAGATGAAGACCACGGCGAGATTGAGCGGCCGCAATCGCTTCACCCGCACCGGATGCAGGAAGTTGATCGGCAGGAATGTCAAGAACACCGAAACGGTAACGACGATCATCGCCGTGGTGGCGCTGGCGTCCATGACGAAGAGGGTGAACACCACCATGTTCCACACCACCGGAAAGCCGGAGAAGAAATATTCGTCCGTCTTCATGCCCATGTCGGCGTAATAAATGGCGCTCGACACCACGATCATGCCCGCGGCCACGAAGGATAGCGGCTCGCCGATCATGCCCTTCTGATAAAGCGCAAAGGCGGGCAGCAGCACATAGGTAACATAGTCGATGATATTATCGAGCGTATCGCCGGACCAGTTGGGCAGCACTTCCTTCACCCTGACCTTGCGGGCGATGGGACCGTCGATGCCATCCACCAGAAGCGCAAGCCCCAGCCACCAGAACATGTCGACGAAACGGTGTTCGGCTGCGGCGACCACACCGAGAAAAGCCAGGAACGAGCCGGAGGCCGTGAGCATATGGACCGAAAAGGCGCGGATTTCCGCGTAGGGAACACGCTTATAGTTGAAAATTTTCATAGTCAGCGTCTGTGCCCCGTTTTTTCATCCGCCTGTTCATTCCGGTATGCGGCCATTCACCACGCTTTGCAACCGGCTCAATCCGCTTATCCTAGGACTAATATCGCGGCACAACCAACGAATCTTCGCAACCGGATGTTCCGGGAGCGAAGTGGATTTACCCGACCAAAGCCTTTATGATGCTTTGGAAATAACAACGGATCAGGACCATGAGACACTTCGATATCGCCATCACCGGTGCGGGACTTGCGGGCCAGATCGCGGCCATCGCGCTGGCGCGGGCTGGCCGCCACGTGGCGCTCATCGCACCGTCCAGCGACAGGAAGGACCAGCGCACCACGGCGCTGATGGACCAGTCCATCCGCTTCGTGGATCGTCTCGGCCTGTGGTCGCGCATCGCGCCTTCGGCCGCACGCCTTTCCACCATGCAGATCATCGACGGCACCGACCGCCTGCTGCGTGCACCCACCGTGCAGTTCCGTTCCTCCGAAATCGGGCTGGACGCCTTTGGCTGGAACATCCCCAATGAGGCGCTGCTCGGCGTTCTGAGCGAAGCGGTCGGGCAGGAACACAATATTACCCGCCTCGATGCCACCGCCGAGACAATCGACATTGGCAACGACCGTGTATCGGTGACGCTTGGCGACGGCGAAACGCTTTCCGCCGATTTCCTCATCGGTGCGGATGGCCGTAAATCCATGGTGCGGGATGCCGCAGGCGTCGGCGTCAAATCCTGGTCCTATCCGCAGACGGCCATTGTTTTGAACTTCGGCCATAGCCGGTCGCATGGCAATGTCTCGACGGAATTCCATACCCCCACCGGCCCTTTCACCCAGGTTCCCCTGCCCGGCAACCGCTCCAGCCTCGTCTGGGTCGTCACCCCGCAACAGGCGGAGGAATTGACGGCGCTGCCGCTGGAGACGCTTAGCCTGCGGGTCGAGGAGCGCATGCAATCCATGCTGGGAGCTGTCACCGTCGAGGACAGTGTGCAGGCATGGCCGCTCTCTTCCATGACGGCACATCGCTTCGGCAAGGGCCGCGTCGCCCTGATCGGCGAGGCCGCACATGGTTTTCCGCCCATCGGCGCGCAGGGGCTGAACCTCAGCCTGCGCGACATCATCGCGCTGACGGAATTGCTGAGCGCCGTCTCCGACCGGCCGATTGCGGCCGATGCCGGCAGCAGCTTCGACCGCAGGCGGCGGGCGGATGTCTATAGCCGCACGCTGAGCGTCGATCTTCTGAACCGCTCTCTGCTTTCCGATCTCCTGCCGGTGCAGATGGCGCGCGCGGCGGGCCTGCACGTGCTTTCCGGCATCGGCACTCTTAGAAGCATGGTCATGCGCGAGGGCATCGAACCGGGCCGTGGGCTGAAGGCCCTGCCCTCGCTGCTGTTCGGCAGCTTCAAAAAGGCTGGATGAAATACACCACGCCGGTCAGCGTAAGGACCGACAGCACCGTCGAGATCAGGATCGTTGCCGACGCCCGCTCCTGCCAGACGTGATATTGCTGGCCGATGACGAAAACATTCGTCGCGGTCGGCAGCGCGGCCAGCAGCACGGCGGAATAGATCCAGACCGGCTCGAAACGCCCGAGCGACGAGAGCACGAGATAAGCGGCAAGCGGATGCAGGATCAGCTTGGCCGGCACGATATAGCTGATTTCCACAGGCACCCGTTTCATCGGCCGAAGCGCCAGCGTCACGCCCATGGCAAACAGCGCGCAGGGCGCCGCCGATTGCGCCAGATAATCCACCAGCCGCTGCACCGCCTCCGGCGGCTGCCAAGACAGCGAAGCGGCAAGAAAGCCGGCGATGACGGAGACGATGAAGGGATGGGTGATGACCTTGCGCGCCACATCCAGCGTAAGTCTTGCCGGAGAGCGCTTGTCACCGCCCGCAACCGCCATCATCGCCGGGGCGACGATGAAATGGGCGGCGTTTTCCAGACAGACGATCAGCGCCACCGGCACCGCCGCCTTTTCGCCAAGCGCCAGAAGCGCAAGCCCCGGCCCCATATAGCCGATATTGCCGTAGCTTGCCGCGAAACTCTGGATCGTGGTTTCGGCAAGGCTGTTTTTCCGCACGAACCGGCCGATCAGGAACACAGCCAAGAAAATGCCATAGGTGCAGGCGAGACTGGCCGCGACGAAATCCATCCGCGCCAGTTCTTCCACCGGCGTTTTCGACACCAGCTTGAAAAACAGCGCCGGAAGCGCCGCATAGATGATGAAGGTGTTCAGCCAGCCCATCGCCTCGACCGGCTGCTTCGTGATGCGCGCCGCCCCGTAGCCGATGAAGATCAGGCCGAAAAACGGTAACAGCAATCCGACGATATCCGTCACTATGTTTCCCCCGCAAGCAACTCCAGCGGGAGGCTTAGCCGATTTGCATCAGGATCGGAAAGGTCTCCTGGAACCAGATCGCCACATTGGTGATAAAACCGGACATGAAAGCGAGACCGGTCAGCACCAGCAATACGCCGAGCAGCTTTTCCACGAGGCCGAGATGGCGGCGGAAGCGGACGAGGAAAC
Organism: Agrobacterium sp. LMR679; assembly: GCF_027157905.1. Classification (NCBI taxonomy): domain Bacteria; kingdom Pseudomonadati; phylum Pseudomonadota; class Alphaproteobacteria; order Hyphomicrobiales; family Rhizobiaceae; genus Agrobacterium; species Agrobacterium sp. LMR679. The sequence continues at coordinate 2,890,822 of NZ_JAPVOJ010000002.1, forward strand.
GCATGAAGGAGCCGGAAAACGCCGCCGCGATCCAGAACGGCACCGCAAGGCCAAGAGAATAGACCGCAAGCAGCGCCGCACCGTCGCCAACCGTATCGCGCGCGGCGGCGACGCCGAGAATAGCCCCCAGAACCGGGCCAATGCAGGGCGTCCAGCCGAAGGCGAAGGCAAGACCCATGACATAGGCCCCCGACAGCGTGGCAGGCTTGCCCGCCCCCTGAAACCGCGCTTCGCGCGAAAACAGGCCGATGCGGAACACGCCAAGGAAATTCAGGCCCATCAGAATGATGATGAAACCGCCGATCTTGGCGAGAATGTCGAGATTCTGGCGCAGAAGCGTGCCGATCGTCGAGGCGCCTGCCCCCAGCGCCACGAAGACCGTGGCGAAACCGAGCGTGAAGAAGAAAGCCGAAAACAGCACGGCCCTGCGAATCTCCGGCCGCGGCGCGGTATCTTCCGTCCTGAACTGCTCGACCGAAACACCTGCCATATAACAGAGATAAGGCGGCACCAGCGGCAGAACGCAGGGCGACAGAAACGAAAGAGCGCCGGCCAGAAGCGCGCTGAACAGGGAAATATCGGCAATCGACAAGAAAGAACTCCGCATTCCGCAAAGCCGCCGCGATTCTCGAGTTTCGCTGGCACTTCACGCTTCATTTTCGTGCATGTCATTGCTGCAAAAGGATTTCACCCGTCCGGCCGACATGTCTGAAGCCGGTTTTATCCCCAGCCGCCCCCTCTCTCCAATCACCTTTTCGGGGGTGCGACAAAAAAAACCGGATTGATTGTCGAAACCGCTTTTTTTGGGTTGACCGAACGGATCGCTCTACATATGTTCCGCGCACTTCCGAAGGGCAGCCAAGCCCCGACACGGGAGAGCGTAGCTCAGCCGGTAGAGCAACTGACTTTTAATCAGTAGGTCCAGGGTTCGAATCCCTGCGCTCTCACCAAAAACCCCATAAAAATCAATATGTTACCGGCGATTTCAATATGTCGTGCGACCTGTTTACGACATTTTGCGACTAATAAAAGTCGCACATGTCGCACGCCGAATTTTGCCTCTCTAGACAGGCTTTCCACCGGCCCACCGCGTCAGCCTCGATATAATCAAATCAGAAATCCACATCGCGCTTGTGCCTGTCAGGAACGCGGCCGCGTTCATGGTCGCGATTGGATCCTCCGGCAAGGGCCAGTTGATGCTGTAGAGGTAGTGCAGCAGGGGCGTTGTGAGATAAGCGGCCGCCAAAGCGCCACAGACCGGCGAGACAATCATTTCCTTCCAGGTTACATTCGGACGAGACAACGCCCGCAGAACACCCCCGAAAAACCCGGCAAACAACACGCCCAGCTTGATACCAAGTGCATCGAGAAAATCAAAGAAGGACATGACGCCAGGCTTTCGGATCAGGAAATGATGAGAGCATTTTGGCATCATGCCTATGCAGTCAAATGAGGGCCGCGTCACGCAGCCGGTCGCACGAGGCCAAGACGCGGAACAAGCCCCTCGATGATAACGCACCGCTGTAACCAGTTGACGTCGGCCGTCGGGGCAGCAACCGCTCCGAACGCGGGAGCGAACCTGTAAGCAGAATTCGCATCGTCATTGCTGGGGTCACATGCAATGCCGCCGTAAACGATGGGCATCCACCCGCCCAGGCCGGAAGCACCGGCACTAGGCGACCACATCAATCCACCTCCGGTGTACGTTCTCAGGCCGTTATTCGCACGCGTGATGAAGCTGGTGACGGGTGTTCGTTGAAGCGGGTTCGCCTTCGCAAGCATGATCGCAGTGACCGTCTTTCCCGCCATCGAGGCGCGCTCGGCCGCATCGAACGGGTTTGACAGGCTGGAAAAATGCCCGTTGGCATCTGCCGGCTTCACCCTGGCGGAATAGGCAGCGCCGGAGCCGGGGAAAATGTTTGCCGTGTCCGTATCCTTCGTGACACTGTTTCCCGCCACATTCTGGAAATTCACCGGAACCGAACCCGTCCAGTTCGAAAGGTCACCATTGCCGAACAGCTGGGTGCCGATCGGCAACTCCATCCAGCTTACCGTGGAAAATGCGCCTGCCTTAGAACTCCGAAACCGCGCCATCAGCGCATCCGCAACAATCTGGGCACCCTTCGAATTAGCCTCAGTGTCAGACAGATGCACACCTGGCGACGGCTCGCCCAGCCGGTACAGCGAGGCATCCTTGCCAGCCTCGAGTATGCGGGCGTGGCTATCGACAAGCGTAAGGCTGGGGAAAGCAGATGCGACGCCACGAATTGCGTTGTTGACGTTGTCATAGCCGGCAGTGTCACGCCATGGATTTTGTGTCGTCATCACCTGCGCAACGCCCTGCCATTGCCAACTGATCAGTCCGATGATCGACCAGAAGAGCCCGCGACCGATTGCAAGGGCACTACCCGGCGTTTCGAAACTCGACATGTTATGGCCGTGATGAGTAATCGCCACGTCCGGTTTTGGAATGGCATCGATCGCATTCGGCTTGCGCGACGCCTCAAACATGCAACCAGCGACCTGTCCGGGCAAGGCCGCCAGATACACAGCCATTGAACCGCGCGTGCCAGTGCGTAGCGTAACCGGCGCGGCGTATTCTTTTGGGCCGTTGGCGGAGGAACCGCCCCACTCCGCCCAGCGATACATCACGATTGTGTAATCGTAGAGATCCCCGAGCGCGACGACAAATTTGTAATAGGGGCCAAACTCCGAATAGCCCGTACTGTCTGAATTGATGAAGAGGACGACGTTCTGCCCGGCCTCCAACTTTGTCTTTAGAGGGCCGAAGGCATTAACTTCCCGAACAGGCCCGCCGTTCAATCCGCGCCAGGGCGAGAGGGCGGACAAACCGCGCCCCTTATTTCCGCGAGCAAGCGAGGTGGAAGCCAGAAGCCGCAGTGATGTTGTCATTGCACCGAAACCTTGCAGTTCGGAGTAGTGGCACCCGTCAGGGAGACGTAGACATTGCCGGCGCTGACGAACACTATCTGCCGGATCGGATCACCGTTCCCATCCACATTTGCAGCGGAAAGCTTGCTATCCGGAACGGGCACCTGGTCAGCGCCATCGGCGCACTGGGTAAAGCTGCAGCGTTCCACCGCCCAGCGATCCGGAATAGGAGAGAACGCGGTAACCCGCATCGCTCTTCGCCTCGATACCCATATTCTCGGTGCCATTCTGCGTGAGTGTTTTCGTCGGCATGTTTTAGCTCCAGCATCCTTGCCGCTGTCCGTTGCGGTCGTTTCCGATGACCCTTTCCGCGCCCGACCTATCGGCGGCAATCAGCGCCACCAGGCCGGAAGGAGAAAGATTATTTTTCGTCCACCCCGCGCAGCTGGTCGCAGGCATCGACTGGCATGCCGTTGCTGCGAAGGCCAAGAACGCAAAGCTCAAAATCTGTTTTGGTCTGCAGGCTCGCATCGTCACCCTTCCTTTGCATCTCGGCCCTGGCGGCCGCCACGGCCATTTCTGCGATCGCGGCCGACTTGCCCTCCCGCTTCGCCGCCGGCACCATCACGAGCGAGGCGACGGCACAGGCAACGGCAATACCGGCCACCGCCCCGCCGATCGCAACCACTGCGGTTTTGATACGGTCAAGCATTGAACTCGGCCTTGATCTCTCGATACACCTTGGCGATGTCCGCACGACGCTTGATGGCGTAGACGCCGGAGAGGCCGATCGCCACAACGATCAGGATCTGCACACGCCAGTCGAGGCCACCGAATGCAGCAGCTGCAGCGCCCAGAAATGTCAGGATCCATTGCCAGACCGTTTTCGATTTCAGGAGCGGTTTATCCAGCTTTTCCGGATCCACCTTCTCCGCAGGCACTGGCGCTGCGGTATTCCCGTCGACGTGAGGCTCCGGCCGTGCAGGTGCGGGAGAAATCGTCGCCGGCGTATCGCCGACTGTCACGAGCCTGACAAGGTCGAGCACATGGCGCAGGCGCGCCTCTACGCGCTCCGGCTTGACCAGGGATTTGTTGAGGCCGTCGCCGGCGTAATAGCTCTGGCCGCGCAGCACCTGCCGGTGAGCGCCTTTCGTATCGGAGAGCACCGGAAAGCTTGCCCACTCCTTGGCGAGGTTCAGGCCGAACTGAACGAGATTGAGTTTTCCCGAAATGAAATCGGCATAGCCCCGGCGCAGGAGCAGGTAATAACCGAGCCTGTTCTGCAGGCCGCCGGAAAAGATCGTCCTGCCATCGATGGAGGGAACCTCCTTCGCGATGCCCTGCAGGGTGGCGCGCATAAACTGGTAACGGCCCGCCGCGCTGGACGCCGTGTCATAGCCCCAGTTTTTTTTCACCCACGTCTTGTTCCCCCATTTTGCCTGCGCATCGACGATATCGCCGTAGGTCATCTGAGTGAGGGGAACAGCCAGCTTTCCCTGGCGGTTTCCAAAAATGGTGTCGAAACCTTTCGGAGCTTCGATATCGCCGATGAAATCGAGTAAGTTTTGCGCATGCAAGGGCACAGCGTCAGGCAGCTTGGCGGTCATGAAAATGGCTCCGGTTTTTTCAACTGGAGCCATGGTATGCGTCCGGAGGTACGGTCAAATGCGCAGTCAGGAGACCTTTACGACGATCTCGGCCCGCCCATCATCCAGAATGCGACGAACCTTTCCGATTGCCGACTTGTATTGCGCTAACGAAATGGTGGCGTCGCGGACGATACTGCCAGAGATCTGTCCCTGATCTCCTCGAACTGGCACGATCCAGTCACCAGGAGCCGCGCCGTAGACGTTCACCGGGACCTTGCCGCAATAGGCGATGCGATCCATCTTGACGCGTTCGCTTTCAAGCAGCTCCTCAAACTCGGAAACTGCCTGGCGATAATCGGCATATTCGGACGCCTCCCATGCACGTCGATGATCTGCACACTTCTGATCGTATTCCTCGATCTGGCGATCAAATTCCGCCTGCGCTTGTGCCGCCTCCTCAGTCGCCATCCGGCTGAAGACAGGAAGTCTCGGCCGCTCGATTTCCAGGGGGACATATTCGGGCTCAGAAGGCCGTTCACCAATTTGCGTGTCCCAGTCATCACCGCCGACAAGGTTGGGATTTGTGGATTTAACACCGAACGATATCGCCTCATCGAAGAGGTCCGTCAGGAGCCCCAGTTCATCGAAGCCAATTATCTGCCCTTTGATGATTTCGCCGCAGTCTTCGGATTTCCGCTCATACTCGGCATAGTCAGCACCGCTCGCATTGATCGTGCCGCCCGCATTGATCGAGCGCCCGGTGGCGCTCTGGCCGTTGACACGCATTGCCGCGTTCGCGCCGTTCGGCGGGGAGCCACGCGCAATCTGGACTTCCAGGGCAGTAACGGAGGCGTTATCGCGCAGGCTCAGCATGGCCTGGCCTTCGGTCGTGGATGATCTGGTTGCGATGATCGCCCCCGCACCGCCGATCGTGAGATTGTTGCCTGTATCGCAACCGATAGACGCGGGCGAGCCGCCAGCGCTGCCGAACCGAACGCGATGCTGGTTTCCAAGAACGATCGCATCAAGCGTGAACGACGAAGCAGCGCCGGAGTTCAGAAGGCTGGTCATGATGCTGCCGGATCCGGCGGCGAGCCCTGCGCCTGCAATACCGTCCAGTATGATGCCGTTGTTGAAATTTCCGCCACCAACATACCCGACCTGCATAGCCGGACCGGGGATGGCAACATTGAAGGCATTGATGTAAAGACCCGCCGAACCAGCCGCCGGCGACGCGCCGGCAGAAGGCTCAACGTCGATCTCAACGCCTACAAGTTTTGCGCCATTCACGCCGGGTGCAGAACCGGCGATGATGTTTGCCCCAAACGACGTGGTGCTGTTCTGCCAGGAAAAAGCAACCGACATGGAGGCCACGACATCCGCAGTGCTGCCCGTGTTCGCAGCATAGGCGAACATCGCATTTGCCGGGGAATGCGTGCCGGAAACATAGCCGGGGCCAAACTCGCGGGAAACACCGAAAAACGTTCCAACCTGACCCGGCCAGATGCCCGCAATATCTTCAAGCTTGTGGCTATCTGCCTGCTCGAAAAGCTTTTCGATTTTCATTTTCGAACCGGCGACGGGGGCGGATCGATAATAATCGAAAACACGAAGGCCACCTGTCGGCTGCGTTCCCGAGAAGGATGCGCCCTGCTCAAAGACGAGCCTATCGGTTGCGGCGAAGGCAAGAGCGGACCCGATTTCATAAGTCCCAGCGGGAAAGACGATTGGCCGGCCGCCGGCAAATGCCTTGGCTCGCAATATGGCGGCCCTGTCGTCAGCGACACCGTCGCCAACAGCCCCGAACATCAGGGGATTTGGAAAGGTCTCCGCAATTTCCCACCACGCGCCATCCGCCGTCTGAAACTTGCCATCGTGCGCGGGCTCGCCACCTGCCTTGACGTAGAGCGCGCCGCCGCCATCACCAGCAACATAAAAGCCATTCACCCGGATCGCATTGATCCCTGCGGGGATCTCGAGCGCCGGCATGCCAACGACCGCTGCATAGATCGGCACATTACCCTGACTGACAATGTCACTCGCCCAGCCTTCGACGAGGTCTTTCATCGCCTCGACTTCGTCACCGATCGCGCCGAGATCCGGACCGGCAACGAGGCGGTTCCCCTGCTTCATCAGGGTGCGCCCGTCATCCATGTCAGCATCAAGCGTGAAGCTCGGCGCGCCGAAATCCGTCACGATCGCGCGGCCAATATCGCGACGCAGTTCCTGCTGTTGCGTCGCAATCTTCGAAAACTCTTTCTCCAGCGCATCCGGATTGATTTTCGTACCGGAAATAACGCCGGCATCACGCGCGGCCACGCGGGCGGAAAGGACCACGAACCGGGTGGTTTCCGGCACGAGGTACGGAAACTTGATGGTGAAGGCGTCAAAGGGATTGAGCACCGTGTTGCCGTTCACCTTGGTAACGACAACGTCGGGAACTTCTTCGAAGCGCAGGGCACCGGCCGGCCGAACACAGACAACAGCATCTTGTGTATCGAATATCTCGAAGTCGAACGGCCCGTATGTGTCGCCGCCATCGCCGACGAGGATATCGCTCAGCCGAAGCTGACGTGGAATGGGATAGGGATTTTCAGCCATAGTCGCCCCGCCTGATTTTTTGGATCAGGCAAAGCGTAAGGGCGGGCCACAGAGGTTAAGTGCGGGATACTCGAACCAACGAGCGGCTAACCAGACGTATCAAAAGGCCTATGCACGACATACCGAGAAATCGAGCACAAACCGATAGAGGCAAGGTTGACCAAGGATCAATTCCCGCCTGCACATACCGACCGTACGCGCCGGTAGCGATAACGATGGAAGCGATAAGAGGAGGCAACAAGATCACCCACCACTTAGCGCGGCCAATAGCAAGCGCGATGGTAACGAGCAGAATAACCATCTGAAAAGGGTCTCGAATTGCCCCCATCATCACGCCGGCGACAACAGCGCTAAAGACGCTTAGTCCGTCCAGAATATCTAGAAAAGCTCCCACAATAGCATCCTGATCAAACGATTCGACCGGAATATAGCTTAAGCCTTCACACCAAAAGGAGAAGTCAAAACGAGGCCCGAGTATCTTCATTCCTGCCCGAGCGCTGCATCTGGATTAGGAAGCCGGCGAAACGTCATTTCACCAGGCTCCCACCAGTGAGAGGCTTTCGCCTTTTGAGACTTGAAGCTTTTGTCTGCGTCCGGATCGAGCAGCCACTGCAGCTGGTCAACGAAGGCACGGCGATACCAGTTGCGGGTTGCCGGGTGCGACGACAAAATCGGCGTGTATCGACCCACATACTTCGCCGCGGCGCGCCCAACTTTTTGATCCTCCGGGTAAATGATCGCCTGGATGCTCTTCAAGGTGAGATCGGCGGTATCGGCTATGAATGCGCCACCTATGCCGCCCAAAGTAGCAACAAGGCTTTGCCCATAACGGTTTTCCGATTTGTCGACGAAATCAGCAAAGAGGCCGCCGCCACCGCCTTTCACGAAAGCCTTAACCCAGAAGGCATTTTCGGTCATATCCTCCGGATCCTTGCCGTTCAGAACGTTGAGGATCTGGATGTAGAACGCCGCGCCCATTGTCAGCGGAACGGCCATAGCGGCGAAATAACCGGATCCACGCGCAACACGGCCGGCCGCGCTTTTCGAAAGCATCGAATAGACATACATCGCCTCGAGCTGGCGCGCTGTGAAACTCATACCGAACGACATGAACTGGGAGCCAAATTCGGCTATTTCGCCCAGGATCGTGCCGCGCTCCACCTTTCCTGTCAGCACGCTCTTGATGCGCGGATCTCCGGCCGGAACCGATCGTTCCTGCCATTGCTGGATCAGCTCGGCATATTTTTCAGCAAGCACGCGATCGCGGGTCTTTTCGAAAACGCCGCCCGGATCCAGAAAGCCCATATTGTCGACGCCGGCCCGCATTTTGTGCCAGTCATCAGGGGTAATGCCGAAACCTTCCATCGCCCGCTGCAGAAGCGGATTAAGGTCGATCCAGTCAGTATCCTTTTCAGCCAGGCCGCCGAGCGTCTCATGCCAGGCCGTTGCCTCGAGACGCTTGCGGGCATCCGTCAGAGGAGAAAGCGCATTCCACGTCAGCGACCGATCGACAAGATAACGGCTCCATTCATGGCCAAACATCTGGTCGACGAAGCGCGCGCTTTCATTCATCGTGTGCAGATAATCGTCCCAGATCATCGCCCGGCGGGCCATCGCCTTACGATCGCCGTCATTGGCGAACCGTTTCAGAATGCCGCCGAAACCGCGCACCACCGGCAGGCCGGCCAGCCGACGCGAAGCTGCAGCTACGAACGGATCTGTTGCGGCCGCCAGAATACCGGTAGAGCCAAGTGCGGCCGACGTCGCGAGGTTACGAATATCGCCAGCCCATTGAGCCGGCGCATCGAGGACAGTTTCCCGCCCGCGCAGGGCACGCCAGAGGCTGTCAATGCGATATTCGGCCATCTTGATGGCTGACATGCCCGGCACCTTCACACCTTCAATATTGAGCGCTCCGGACTGCCGCTTGCCGATATCGACCTGCACGGCCTGTTTCAGCCACTCGATAGTCGCATCCGGGTTCGGTCCAAAGCGCTCCATAGCGGCGATATCGCGTGCCACACCGTTGATGTGGTTGAAAATGGAGCCGATCGCGTCGGAGCTGCCGAATTTCTCATTGTAGGCAAGCCAGCTCCGGGCATCTCTGAAAATCAGAAAGCGGCTGTCCTGGTACTTGCTGGCCACCTTGCCTTTGCCGAACCTTCGCCCTTCCGGCCGGCGGTGCGCCCAGCCATCGGAAGTGATGGTCTCGAAGACATAATCAAGCGAGCTATCGAGCCCGTTGGCGCCAATGACCTCGCCAGTGTTCGGATTGGTCATCTGCTCCGGATCGAGCAAAGGCCGGATGAAATCTTTCCAGCGCTGGCGCGCCTCCTCCGGCGTCCCGCCTAGTTTGCGGATCGCCCGGCGGTTATGGCTGTGCACGATGCCCCAGTCCTGCCGCTTCGGAATATTCCCGCCGGCATCGTTGAAGCGCAGACGCAGATCCTCGAGGACGCCGGAAAGAGCGCCGGCAAGCGCTTTGGCGGTCGGATTGCTAACGTGCTCGCCATGCATGGCCGTGATGAGATCGGGAATATCGACCTTGTTCAAACGACGGCCGAGACCCTTCGAGCGCCGGAAATGATACATCACGTCCGAAAGCTGGCGGTGCGCCAGGGCAATAATCGCATTGGCCTTGCCGGACATGCTCTGGGTGCCCTTGTAACCGTTGTGGATCATCAGCGATAAAACGGCATCGAGCTTATCCGGACGCCCTTTCTTGTCACGGTAGTTTTCGATGAAGCCCGCCAGATCCTTCCGCGCCGCCTCTGTCAGATTGACCTGCCGACGCATCTCTTTGGCATCGGCACGCAACGCGGCCGCCACCTCATCGCGTGCAGCGGCCATCGCCTCGCGTTCCGACATAGCGGCACGCTTGGTGTTGAAGCGGGCATCGTAATAACGGTGCAGTTCATCCGCCTGGCGCGAATTGATCGCCCCCTGTGCTACGGCGGAAGCCAGACAATCGCGCAGGCTCATAGTTTGCATGCCTCCAAAAGATCGGCGAGGAATTCAGGTTCGGCGGCCATCTCGAGCGCTTCCCGGGCGGAAACAACGCTCACCTTGCCGTCGCCATCTTCGATCGCCATAAAGTCGAAATAGTTTTCAGGATTGCCGTTGCGATCGCGCGCGGGTTCGGCGAGCTCGCCGGCGCGGATCTCCGCATTGCGCATGCTGACGTCATCGAGCGGTTCGGCTATGACGCGCGGGCGAATTGATTGCTCCTGCAGGGCGCGCTCGGCAGACGCCGCCGCTGGAGGCTCATTGAGCTGACGCGCCGCCGACTGTGGTGAGACGGCACGATCGGAGACCGCATCGCCCGCCGTCTCGACACGAGCAGCGGCATCATCGATACGCCGTGCAGCGTCAGCAACATCCGAAGCGAAAAAGGTTTCCGCGATATCATCGATGGCATTCGCGTCACCACCATAGATCCGCTCGTAATCATCCGGCCGCATCGTCAGCATCCTGCCGGCTTCCTGCTCGGCTAAGATGCGTTCAACGATCTCGGGGGTGGAAAATTGTCCGGATCCGCCGCATATCTCTCTGCGGCCTGCATGACCTCGATCTGCCCTGGCGAGGCATCCGATGAAACCATGTAATCGTCCAGAACGCGATCTTCGAAGCTCCGATTGATGAGATCGAGCTTTTCGGGCGCGAGCTCGACATTCATGGCTTTCGCCATTGCCTCGATATCACCAGGCTGAGGATTGCCATCGAGGACGCGCGCGGCGATATCCTCGCCACCTTTGCCCATGCGGTAAACGCGGGCGAGCTCCGCCCCGCCCTGGATCGATCCACCGAACAGTGCGCCGAACACAGCGGCAACGCCGGCGTTCTGCAGCATGTCACCCATACCGTGCTCGAGGCCGGCCGCACGCTTGCGCTCCTGGCTTAAGCCCTGCAGCACGAGTTCCTGCCCGCCGTTCAAGAGCGCTTCCGTCAGCATCGTCTTGCCGATCCGGCCAGCAACAGTCGACGACGTCGCGCCACCCGCTCCGAACATCGCCATGCCCCATTGTGTCGGATCGCGGGCAGCGCCTCGCAGGCCACCGACGAGTTGCGCGCCGAGACGTCCGGCCGCTCCGAGCTCCGGCGAATTCAGCGCCTCCTGTGATGCCTTTTCAGCATCTCGCATTACCTGGTTGTGCGCTTCCTCGACACTCGTAGACAGAACCTGCTCAAGCTCCTGACGATACTTGCCGGAGAGCGAAAGCGCCTTGGCGTTGAACTCTTCCTCACGCGAGGCCCTACCTTCCTCATCGACGGAGGAAAACGCCGTGCCGCCACCCCCAGTGACATCGCCATCACATCGGCGCGATCCGGATCCAGATCGACGGCCGCCGCTTCCCGCATGGGATTTGGCAGCGTCTGGCCGGTTATGTCGGCGATCAGCTTGATGCGCTCATCATAAGCCTTTTCCAGACCGTAATAATCGGCATTGGTATTTTCGATCAACCGCATCGTTTCATCGGTCGCGCCGGCAGCCTTCGACCAGGCCTCACCCCAGCTCTCAGGTCCGGCCGAGCGGCTTGCGGGCAGATCCGTGACGTTCGGCAGCTGGATCATCGGTAAGCCCCGGAACACGCGCACCGAGCCTGCCCTGCATGCCGGCGAGATCCAACACGACGGGATTGCCATCCTTGTCGGCTATGAACTGGGGGACGAGCTAGACAAATCCCCGAGCGCAAAAGCATAACCGCCGGTGACCGCAATCGGCGTCGCTTTCTGGAAATCACGCGCCGTCCAGGTGCGGCCGTTCTTTGCGACCACCTGCCCCACATCGTTATCCTCGAGCGCATCGATGAGATCGCCGAACTTGTCAGCACGGATCGATGGTGGCACGAGGATCTGACGTGACCGAGAGAACATCCCGCCGCTGAATTTCGTGAACCCGCCGAACTGGACCCCATTCGAGAATGTTGCGCCGGCCGCCTCCTGGTAGGCCTTTTCGTAGAACGGTCGCGCGTCTTCTTTCTTCGGATCGATGCCGGCATCATAAAGGCGCTTGCGCGCGATCGCGGCGGCCGCCTCGTCAAGTCGGTTCACCTCCGCAGGCGAAAACTGCAGGGCATCGCCGGCGATCGTCTGGGCAACCGGAATACGCTTCGTGTTCGGGATATCGGTATAGGCCTTGCCTTCCGGGCTTTTCCCATAACCGGAAATGAGATCGAGCGCCGCCTGCCTGTTACCGCCAGCAGCGACCAGGCCGCCGGAAAGAGCAACCGCCGGTGCAGTCTCGCCCAGTTCACGCAGTACCCGATTGGCATCACGGCCGGCCGCGTCCACGAGACCGGCAGCAATCGCCAGCCCCTTTGCCGGATCCGCCTTTACAGCCGCCTCAATCTGCTCGGCCTCGCCCGGGCGGAAATAGCGCGGCGAAACGCCAAAATGCTGTCCGGCGGCATTGGCAGCATTGATCCGCTCCGAAAAAGCGCCAGCAACCATGGCAGGATCCACGTCACCATCCAGTGGCAAGCCTTCCGAAACCGGCAGAACACCGAAGCGCTCGGCAACACCAAGCGGATCCACCTGCAGATCCTTTCGATGATCTGCAATAGCCTTGCGGGCAAAATCAACATCGTCAGACGTCGCATTCTCCCCCAGGATCGTCTTGACGGATTTTTCCACCTCCCCAATCGGCTGGGTTCGAATGGCGTCCGAAACCTTCATCCGCGTCAGCGTCGACGAAACGATTTCCTTACCGCGAGGGGCGGTTCCGGCATCGAGCTGGAACCTCGCAAGCTCATCAGCACCGACCGGTAGGCCACGGGCGATGCGCTTCGCCATGTCTTCGCCGCGCTTTTCGAGATCTGCATTCGATTTGGCATCCTGCGTCCGGCGAGCGCTTTCCGCCCCCGTCAAACCCTTGTCGATCGCATCCCAGTCATCGGCCGTCACGCCATCGAGGTTCCCGGCGGCATAGTCGCGCTGCATGTCCGCGCGCATCGTTTTGATCTGATCGGCGTTCATCGTCGCCGCCTGCCTGGTGTAATAACCCACCGTCAGATCGGAACGGCTCTTGCGCTTCGCCTTCTCCGCCTCTCCAGCGGTCAGGACACCGCGAGCCACGGCGCTGTCATAGTGGGCGTCGATCGTCGACTGCGTATCGGCAAGCGCCACACCAGCCGCGTCGTCATCCATTTTCAGGCCGGCGAGCTGCTGGCTTTTGCGGTTCTCGAGTTCGTCAACGCGACCGAGAAAATCGACACGGTTTGCGGCATCTGCCCGCTCTTTCTGATCGGCCCGCGCCTTGCTCAACAACGCCATCGAGCGTTTGTTGTATGCGGCAGTATACTCCGGCGCGATTTCCTCAAAAACATTGTCGCGCAGATCTGCGGTCAGATTTTCCTGCAGCGCCTTTTCGAGCATGGCGGGATCATCTTTGTAGGCCTCATAAACCGCCTGCTGATTTTGAACCATGGCAGCGTCGGCCATCTCGAGATAGGTGCGCGTGCCAGCCACATCATAGGCGCGACCGGCAGCTGTATTTCGTCGGGAGGGGCGCCATGTTCCCGGCTTTCCGCGCTCAATCACCACAGGCTCGCGAACAGGAGTAACTGACACCGGCCCTACGGAGGAAGAAGACGGCAGTTTGTCATAGGTTCCGCCACTAGGCGCGACTTTCGAGGTCCAACGCGAGGCAAACTGCCCTGCGGTCATATCGGATGTACCGCCGTTCAGGCGCACCGCATCGTGACCAACAACGTCGACGGCTAAGGCGTTGGGATTTGCCAGCAACTTGGAAGCCCCGCCAGCACCCTGCTGATGAGCAAGGTACAATTCGCCAGCGTTAGGCTCACGGCCGAGAGTTTTCCGCAGATGATCGCGATTGTCTCGCATGAGGCGCGCAGCTGCATCAGATGCCTGGGCCGGATCGAAGCGGTCACGAAGGCCATATTGCTTTGCCGTGCCGTCGACGAACTGAAAAAGGCCACCCGCCGACGAGTTTTTATTCCGGGCATATGGGTTAAAAGAGCTTTCGATACCCGCGACTTCCGTCAAGGCGTGGGGATCGACACCGTTCCGAACGGCAGCATCCGCGATCATCGTTCGCAGTTCTGCAGGCGGCACCTTCACGCGAACGCCATTTGACGTCTCACTCTCCTTATACCCACCACCCGAGATCTTAATGAGGCCAGGTGCATTCTCTAAGGCTTCTTTCCGAGACAGAGACGCTTCTCTTTTTTCGGCCTCTTGTAATGCCTGAGCACCGAAGTCATCCGCCATACGGGCAAGGCCCGCAGCCACCTTGCGTTCGAGATCTCCGCCCTCGCGCGAAACCGAAAGCAGCCCCTCACTCAAAAGGGGCTGCGCGCGGAATGGCTTGTAAGATACAGGATCCAGCCTTCTGTTTGTCATATTAGTACCCGTCTGCGATGGAAGTTGCACCCTTGAAACCGATCATTGCCGCATCGAACATGGCCGATCGCTTCGCACGCGACGCCCTCTTTCGATATTCGGCCTCACGCTCCTGCAGGCGACCAATCCGCGTCTGCTCCGTTCCGACATCAGACGTGATACCGAGATCCAGTTGCCGGAACGCGTCTTTTCGAGCCTGCATCGGCGTTCCGAAGGAAAGATCAACGCCGGACGCAGCATAGGCAACGTCCTGCTGCGCTATGCTGTCCATCGCCTCTTTCTTGAGAGCCGTGCGCCTCGTGATACCCTGCAGGGTTTCAAGCGGCACCTCGCGCGCAGCATCATCGGCGGCCGCATTCAATGCTTCCGCGTCGGCATTGCCGGCATTGATGGACTGGACCATCCCAAGAACAGTCGCCGTTCCCTGCAACAGCGATGACAGCGAAAAACCTGTCGCAGCAGGAGCCGCCACCCCTGTTGTCACTGCGCCGGTGGCGGCCCCTGCCGCTGCAGCACCGCCACCCCCAAAGATAGACGTCACAAAACTCGCCGCCAGCTCCATTACAGTTTCACCCCCGCGATATAATCCCGCACACGCAGCCGCCCGGGGCGAACCTGCGTAATTGTCAGTGTCGGATCCATGCAGACGCCGATGAGGCCGGAAACCGCGATATGACCCGTGAAATTCTTCTTTGCGGCAACCAGGTCATCGCTCATCAGCTGCAGCGGCACATTGCGCGCCGTTCGACCATTTGCGCCGATAGCTATGCTAGCGGTGTCCTCGAGATAAAGCCGAACAGACACCACCTTGCCGGGCCGTCGCACAACATCGTCATTCGGGAGAACACGCACGAAAGGCATGCATTCATGCAACGGCGCGGACCATATACCGACGAGCGCAGCCTTTCCTGCAATCTCGGTTTGCACCGAGCCCGCAGACACGACAAAAGGCCCGTGGAAATCGTTTTCGATTTCAACCCAAACGGCGCGACCATTGAAGCTGGAAAGGCCGGAGATCTGCCCCGTCAGGTCAGTGACCGCAGACACAGTCAACTGCAGAACACTTTCTTCATCTTCAACAAGGATTTCCCGGGTGTACGCCCCGTTGCGCTCTACTGTCAGCCAGACACGGTCGAGACCATCAACGGAAATGTCATGAACTAAACCACCTTCGGCAACCGGCCACTCACTGGCCGCAAGCCTGATGTCCTGACTGACGTTCACGCCGCCGGAAATAAGCCGCCCATCTTCACGTAGGATCCAGAGGCGGTCAGCGGACATTCCGCCCCGTTTACGCTGCACCACCAGTTTCCGCACGTTGGAGACGATATCGTTGTTGAGATCGTTCACGGGATCGGGCTTGAAAGCCTCAGAGACGGCGTCATAGTCGGCAGAATAAAGAATGCCCCCGTCACGCGAGACGAAATAAATCATTCCACCCAGCAGAACAGGCTTGCAACCCTTCTTTGTGCCGATCTCTGACGCCTTCACCCAATTGAGGGGCTTTCCCCGCTCTATCGTCCGGTTAGACGCGAAATATTCCGCCCGGTTCGTAAAAACCACAAGGTACGTGGCATCGATCGCATACAGGACGGTTTCGGAAACTTCAGTTCGAAGCGCCTCCAGCCGGGCAGCGTTATCAGACTGGCTTTCAATGTTGAGATCGAAATACTCACCGATGCGTGACATGGCGATGGCGGCTGGCTTCGATCGAGGCGCGATGTAGACTGATCGATCCTGAAAATTCGTCATCGCTGCAAATCCGCCCCTGGTGACGGAAATCAAGGGTTCACCTGCCGTCTTGCCGATCGACGCGTGGGTGACGAGTGCCGATGCTTCCGATGTGTTGACTATCCGGGCATCGAAATCATATTCCTGCCCCTGCAGAGGGCCGCCGAAACGCACAACCAGCCGCCAGAACCGACCGCCGCCGCCGGCATTGGAAACCGTCACACCCGACGAGAAGCCGGGCAGAGCAGCAATCTTGCTCTGGATGTTGAGGCAGAACGCATCCCAGCCGCCGAGATCCGGAGCGCCGCCAAGGTTTGCCGCTTCCGTTGTATTTCCTTCGACGGTCATGGACACGGCGAGCTCCGGCACGCCTTCACCCCAACGAAAGTAAATGTCCCATACATCGTCCGTCTTTGCGTAATCACCGCCAAGATCAACGTCAGGAACAAATTCAAACGGCCAGGCACCCACAGTCCATAGCGCGTCATTCGAGGAATTCCGCAAAATTCTCAAACCCGAAAAAAGCGACGGATGAAAGATACCAACCGTGTTCGCTTCGCCATAGAATTCGAGATCCGGCAGCATTTCGGATGTGATTTGCGGAACGGCGACAGTCGCAACTTTAACCAGATCTTGCCGCCATATCTCGACCTGCCCCGCCATGAAATAAAGCGTATAGGAAAGCGCCGAGCTCACGGTGAGAGTGGTTTGAACGACTGGAGCCGCCGGAGCCGAGCCGACCAGGCGAGATCCGGGCAACAGCGTAAAACCGCTTTGCGGCACTGGCTCTACGCCAAGCATCCGCTTCGCACCGGAATAGTACTGTTTCAGGTTAACCTTGCCGAATAGGCTCTGCGCCAACTGGCCGGCATTCGCTGAGCTCTTGAGCTGTCCCGCAACGCGCGCCATCAGAATTCTCCATGCCAGGGAAGATAGGCGCGTCCACCGGTGTTATGCACAGCGGTCAGAGGGTCATTCGCAAGAAGCGGCTCGCCGATCGGTGCACTCGCCTTGTCCTGGGCCATCAACCGGCCGAACAATCCGCCAGTGCCCTCACGCGAAGGAGTGCCGAAAGCCTCAACAAGCTTTGCCTCTCGCAGATCCTGATCGGCCCAGACCGGAATGGCCAGATATCCGGAAAGTGCGATGACGAAGGCAGCACGGAAGGAAGGATCCCAGTAATCAGGATCGACCAGGACTTTGCAAAGAGACCAGGTGTCCGTCACATTCGCGAACAGCATCCCTTCCTCGATGGCAAAACACCGCAGTGGTGACGGCGATTGTCCGGCTCGATCCATGATCTTGAGAGGATTTCCGATGCGGTTGCCCGGCAGAGCGAAAGCATGCGACCAGCCATTGTCCGGCCTGTCGGCTAGGCGCGTGTTTTTGAAGGTCTTACGGGCGAAGGTCCAATCATGCATGCCGAAGACCTGGTCGACAACGCGTCTCCAGGTTGCCTCGATCTGCTCGGAGAGCTCCGAACCGTCGTCGATCGAAAACATGGGGCCAGCACCGATATCCGTCAGCGCCTCGTTGATGATCGTCGCCCTGTCAATTGTCATGACCACCGCCCGAAAAAAGAAAACCGTGGCCAGAGAATACCGGCCACGGTCCATCGTTGAGTGCGACGCGAATTAAGACGCGGCCAGACCACCATCTACGGCGACGGTGACGTTGCCGGTCGGCGGCACGGCCGTGGTTCGAAGCACCACGCGCGCCGTCGTACCGTTGATATCCGCTACGCAATCGATGATGCTGCCGACCGTCAGATTGTCACGGCTGTCATTGAAGAAACCGGCGGCCTGCACCTCAGCCAGCGTGTGGACGGTGGCATAGTCGAAAAACATGATCTGACGCTGGCCGGGAATGCTGATCGTGGTCCGGCGGCGCAGATCGCGGGGGCGATGAGCCATAGTCGTATCCTTTTCAGTTGAGACAGGAGGGCGAGCCGCCCGCGCGAAACGGGCGGCATGTCACATCAGGTCGGGCGAACCGTATCGTTGATTGCGAGGTAACGCAGACGCTTGACACCTTCCGGGAGGAGGCCGATGGCCGCGCCGGAAAGAGCCGTGTCGCAGAGAAGCGGCTTGCCGGCCTTGCCGATCCATTCGTTGATGTCCATCTGCTCTTTCGACCAGAAGGTTTCACAGCCAACGGCGGATTTCGTCCACATGAACGTATCGAGGTAGCCGGCAGCCCATTCGTCCTGACCTTCCACCCATTTGGCCGTGCCGTAGTTGAAATGCTCATCAGGCAGCGCCATGATATGGATGCCCTTCCAGGTCTTTTTGTCGACGATACCCGACTGAGCGAAGGGAAGATCCTTATCGCCCTGGTAGTCCTTGGAGGAGAATTCCTTGTACCAGCAAAGCTGCTCGAACCACATAAACGGGATGGGGTAGTAAATCTCCTCATCCGAGCCGACGCCACGAACCTGGGCGGCAGCACGATTGACGAAGGGAAGATCGATGCGCGCACTGCCGTCGCCGATCGTCTTCGGAACGGTCGGGCCGCCGCCCGGAATGTTGGCATTGCCGACGTTGCAGAACGCGTCGAGCGCATCGAATTTCAGGTTGTCGCGTTTCATTCGCACCGATTTGGCCATCGCGTCGGAAACTTCCGCCTGGTAAGACGGAGCCTGGCGCAGCGTGTCCTGGTTGCGAATGGTCGCTTCCGCCGTATAGTCGGAGGCCTGCAGGGAAACGACGTCGATGTCGAGCCCCTGCGGACGGACTTCCTCGATTGCGCCGGAAAGCTTGTACATTTTGATGCGGCCGCCCGCGATCGGGAACTTGACCGTACCGGCGACGTTTTCGCCGGTTTTCATGGTGCCGTCGAGAAATCCACCCTTGGACTTCAAACGGGTTGCGACGTCGTCGCGGATTTTTTCTTTGAACCAGGCTTCAACAGGCATGTGTGACCCTCAATTGGTGTGATGGACGAAATCACCGTGAGGGCCGATTAGCCGGGCGCTACTGGGTCCGGTGAAGGATAGCCAGCATGTTCCCCAGGTCGCTCCCGTCCGGTAGCAGGCAAATCATGCCAGCGGGCGGGAGCCGTTAAGTGCGTCAGCCGGGATAAACGCGTTTATAGTCGGCCTGCAGCTGGTCATAGGACGCGCGGTCGAAATCCTTGTGACCGACAGTGTTCTGCGGCAGAGCCCCGCGCTTGGCCAATTCAGCCTTTGGATCAAGACCACCGGAGCCACCAAACTGCATGGCAGGGCCGCCACCCTGGCCACCGCCGACAACGCCACGCATCCACTCAAACACGCGATGCCCTTTCGCGCTGTCCCCGAGCATCGCCTTGGCAAATTCGACGTCATCTTTCGCAAGGCCGCCGTTTTCGGCGCCCTTGGCGGCAACGCTATCGAGGAACGCGTAATTTTCGTTCATGCGCTTTTCGACGGCCTGGCGCTGCTCGGCCTCCGGCAAGTGCTTGGCAACATCCGGAACGAGGGCGGCCCGCTCGGCCTTCTCGTCGACAACCGGCTCCATCAGGCCCATTTCAGACGAGACGGAGAGGAACTGCTGAACCATGCCCTGGTAAACAGGCAAAGGAACCTTGTTATCGAAAGCGTACTGCTGCATGCGCGCCGTCAAAGGATCGCCTTTCAGCGTTTCCAGATGCGGCTTAATCGCTTCCGGAATGTCGCCGGAAAACTCCGCATAAGCCTCAGCCGTCGCCCCAACCTTGTTTGCCGCGTCGCGGTCTCGATAACCGTCGAGCGCCTTTTTCATGTTGTCGATCGTCTCGGTGTTGCTCTTGCCAACAAGATGATCCGCGATGCCTTCCGGCTTGTAGATATCTCCGGCGGGCGGAGACGGTGCGCCCGCCGGAGGAGCGACAGCCGATGGAGGCGGCTGCGCGCCCGCGTCGGCGGGAGGAGGAGCCGACGCGGAAGAACCTGCCGGCGGCGCAGCTGCTGCAGCATCACCGCCACCGCCGCCACTGCCGCCCGCGTCCGAGTTGAACAGCATCAGGTCAAAAAAATTGATGCCGCCTAAAAATCTGCCTTTCATGATCCAGCTCCATTCTGGTTTTGAGATTTCGATAAGAGTTTTTCGCCATGACCAATGGCCGCGAGGATCGCCTCGCCGACGCCATTAATGCCCTGCCGTGTTGCCGTGTTGAGTGCTGTTTGCTCGAAGGTCTGGCCGGTCGAGCGCAATGGCATGCGAAGGGTGATATCCATCATCCATTCGAACATGGCCCGGCCTTCAGGCGTGTGGTAAAGCCCATACATAAATTTGGCGACACCTTCCCGCGGCTGCAGTGGCGCATCCTGCAGCTGCGGCCTAAACAGGGCCTCGAGCCCTTCCCAGCCGTCGCCGTCATCCGTAAGCCGCTCGAGCAGATCCATAGGCTGAGCGGCGCGCTCCGGAAGAAATGGACCTGACATCAAGCAGCCCTCCGCATATCCGCCACAGCGAGATCCTTGATCGCGCCCGGAGCCTGCTTTGCCATTTCGGCCGCCATCATCGCCTGCATCTGCTGGCGACGTGCATCCTCGATCTTGAGGAGCACCTTTTCCTTTTCCGCGTCGTCAGGGATCAGATCCTTGTCGATCTGCAAGCCGTCGGCGATCCGCTCCATGACCTTGTCCTGGTTCAGATAGAGCTCGCGCTGCTCGGGACCGGCAAAGGCCATCACCATATCGTGGTAATTGGCGATCGAGGCGATGCGGTCCGCATTGAGCGCAGCCTGCATCGGCGAGCGGACGTTCACCGAAACCAAAGGTCATCCACCTGCTGGATCCCGGGCAGCATGCCGAATTCCATCAGGATCTCTGCAGCTCGCGGCACAACAACCGGCATGATCTCGCGGACCAGGCGGCCGAATGCGCCGATGTGAATGTTTGCACGCTGCTGCAGACGGGCCGTCATTTCGGAGGCGGAACGCGGCGTGCCCTCATATTCCGGCAGGCGCGTATCGAACATGGCCTGCTTGATCTGGCCCTGCAGATCGCCGATGAGCATCTGGGCAACGTTCATGCTTCCCGACGCCGGATCGAGGCGCTGCACGTCCGGACCGAGAACGCCGCCCGTCGATTGCATCGCCCAGAACTGACCCGGGGCCATCTGCACGGTGTTCGGGTTGAATGTGCCGCCGGCGCGGTAACCCCAGATACCCAGCATGTTGATCGCGGCGCTTTTCAGAGCAAGCTCTTGCGCCTTGTTCAGCGTCTTGATCGTCGGCAACGCAGTCAGGATTACGCCACGGCCGTAAGCCTCGCCGGGCACGCGGTAATAGCGGGGAATGGCAATCGGCTGGGTCCGGTAACGCTCATGCGTCACGAGACCCAGTGCGTTATCGATGCGCGCGCCGAAGTGCCAGCCACCACCCGGCTGACGATCCGCCCACCAGTCCTGGTAAACCAAAATCTCCTCAGACGGGCGGGTTCTCGCCAGCTCCTTGAAGTTGTCAGGAAACCGGCCCTTCGACCAGGCGTCAACGATCTGGTCGCGCCGAAGCGTCTGCCGCCACGACACCAGGTTGACCCGGCCGAAAGCATCGGTCGATATCGCCAGCTGGTCGAAGGGAATGCAGGCAAACATGATCGGGTTGCTGGGCGTACCTTTGACCGGCAACAGCGCGCCAGTGCCCACGGCCAGATCGATGCACATTTCGTGAATGGCAGTATCCCAGTCACCCGCCAAGAAAAATGGGTGAATGAGGGTCGAGACCCGCGACAGTTCCCGGTTGAACTGCTTTTTTTCGCTGTCCTGCAGCGCCATCGCGGCGAGAGGGCCAGCCTCGAGCTCGAATGTGGACTGGCCGGCCGGGAAGAGATCGCGCTGCAGATTGCCCGCGAAATACATCGCCGACATTGGCGCGGTCATATCGAATAACCGATCCGGCCCGCGCGCCTTGCCATTCGCGCCGCCGCTGGGCCGACGCATCGGCACGGCGAAATCATAGGCCTCCTGGTAGATCGGCGTCCAGTGAGAGCGAGCGCCCCAGGTGTTATCAACGCGGGTTTTCAGAGCCTGGACATCAACGTTGAAATCGCCATCCATCAGGCAAGCACCGCGCTGGATCCGCCGGCGTCAGCGCCACTGTCCTCAAACAGACGGCGGCCACGGGGCGCGCGCCGCGTGGCCGCCACTGCCTGATTGTTCCGGTTCGCTTCCGCAAGCTGCCGATCGTTCGCCACCTGCTGCAGCTGACGGCTCTTTTCCGCCTCCTGCTTTGCGCTCTTGTCCGACCCGCCGAAAAGTCCCTTGACGATCTGGCCCATGCAACTCCCCGTTCAAAATCCAAAGGGTTCCGCCCAGGTGCTGGAAGCCGACGAGGCGCGCCATGCGCACACCGCTGGGGTTGCTTTCCGTCACATGGGTTATGACGGTTCGATTTTGGGCCAGAGCCGTCAGCGTCAAATGCGCGATACGGACGAGTTCGCGCATATACGCGCGGGCGGGCGGGCGAAGCGCCAGACAGAATTCCCATCGCCCCTCACAATCCGGGACGAGATAAGCAATGGCCAACAACTCATCACCGGCATGAAGCGAGACACTTTCGCCGTTCGAACGCTGCCAGATCGCTGCCTTACGCGCGAGCGCGCGCCCGCCCGCGCACGCGAGGCAATCAAGCCAGGCTGCCGGACTGGCGACGGTTACACGTCCCATACGCTGAAATCTCCCGGGCGCTGCGGCTTAGGCTGATTTCGCAAAAGCCGCTGCTCATGCAAGCTGACGACGCCGGACGGCAGCACCGAATTCGCGCCGTGCGCGACAACGTTGGCCAGGCCGATGTACCCGAGCCGCCGGTATTGTTCAGCATCATGCGGATGCGAGTAAGCGTTTTTGACCACGGCAAGCTTATCGGTTCCGCCGATCGTCGCCTGTTTCGTGAGCTTGTAGTGAGCAGCGAAGCCGCCCAGGATCATCTTGCAGCGCGGATCGACGAGGTAACCCGGCACCCGGCCATCAATCATGGTGGTGAGACCCATTCGCACCGCATCCTGTCGTACCCCGGGCTCGTTAGATGGGGCGGGCAAAATGGGAAAGCGCAGCGTTTTCTGGACCGTCATGGCGAAATTCATTTCGTCGGTCTCCTTGTCGCCGCCGTAGAAAATCGCCGGGTCGCCATAAATGCCGATGATCGGCAGGCCCGAAAACTGGCTCATCAGCAATTCCAGCAGCATCAACGAAAACCGCGTCGGCCCCGTGCCGGGTTCCGTGACGAGCTCGGCCAGCAAGCGTTCCTGCCCGTTCGCCTGCGGCTGGCCGATGGTCGCCGATGGAGAGCCGCCGCCATCGATGCCGATCGTGATGCCACGACCTGGCGTCGGCGCAAGCGGCTGATCCGCCTTGTGGATTTTTTCGTTGTACTCAGGATAGACCGGCTTTCCGTCCTGGGCGTAACCGGGGAGCCCATGCACCATGCGCCGAGACAGGTTCTCCGACATGGCGCGCAGATCCATTTCGTAAGCCGAGCGCGGGCGGCCGACACGGTTTTCCGCCCCATCGTCGAGACCACCAGGCTGACGGAAAAAATTATAGGCCGGGTTCTTCTTGTCGGGATCCTCCCACCCGACCTCTTTGAGCAGCGGATGATCGACGTCGGGCGGGTTCATATCGCCCCAAAACATGCGCGGCAGGGTGATTTCGGTGTCGTCGACCGTCATCCCCATCCGCCTCATCGCCTCGCGGCCGTCGCGCGAAACTCGATCGAGCTCGGAAGGCGCGATGTCTTTCACTGGCGGATATCGGCCGGTACGCATGAACAGAGCGCCCGGGACTTCCGGGCTCATCATGTCGACTTCGTTCCCCCAGGCCATCGAGACCTCATAGCCTTTGACGAACTGCATCACGTTGCTGTCAGCGATCGCGCCCGTCTCGAGCGTGAATTCAACGATCACCTTATCCGGACCGCGCCAAGCTTCCCAGACCAGATGGTGGCGGACCGGGCGATCCTGCCCGCCCTCATACCCCTTGTCCGGCCGCTGCCAAGGGTGACCGACCGGAAACATTTCGTGCCAACTCGCCAACGCCGTTCGGGCGAAATCGCGATACGTGTCACGAACGCAGATCAGCTTCACGCGCACGCGCCCGTCCCTGCACACGGGCATGTACGAGGCCGCGAGCAGCGGCCCTTTGATGCAACTGGCGACGGTCTTTCCGGAGCCGGCCGGCCCCATGATGATATCGATCGGCCCCCGCGAGTGAATGAAAGCCGCGCCCACCGGACCCGGCGGCACATACCGCGCAACATCGATATTTCCCATGACCCAGAAACCCTTTCGAAACCCATAGCCCGCGCGCCCGCGCCCGCTCTCGTTCCGGAAAGATTAATTTCGCCGCGACGCCGTTCAGTCGGGCAATGGCCAAAAGGGCAGTGTGTGTGAGGCGACACACCCATAGGGGGTACTTCACTTTCAATTTTCAAACCGAAGTCGCGGGCGTATGCCCGCGTCCGCATGAGCCACCCCCACCACGGGCGGGAGGCCAGCCGGTTTTCCGCGCACGCGAGGCCGGAAACCAAACCTGCCTACTGATTTACGATCAGTTGCGGCATCAATGATTTCAGATGGTTATCTATAGATATGTCGCAAGCCCTCGAAGTCGCACGAACGGACATTGATTTCATTGATCTTTTTCGCTCGGTGCGTCTACCCGCGTCAGGTCCAGCGCCGCGCCTTCGGCTGGCCGTTCGGTCGGCATTTCGCCGATGAACATGACGCCGAGTTTGGTTTCCTTGACATGGACTTCCTGCGGTCGCTTGGCATGGAAGAACGGCATGAGCTCGGCGTTGGCATCCTCGATCATGTCGTATGCCTTGCTCATCATCTTGAACACCTGGTCGCGGTCGAGCACGCCAGTCCGCACCGCCGCTTCCATCGCCTGTTCTGGCGTAGCACCTTCGAAGGTCGGGAGACAGGCCAGCTCGGCGGCAAGCGCCACCGGATTGGAGTTGGCCAGGTCAGCGAGGTTCAAGGCCGGATCGCGATAGCCCATGGATAGCAGGTAGTTCGCCAGATCGGTGGAACGGCGGTTCTGGGAGCCTTTCGGCCTCCCCCTCGCCCGCTTGGCGGCATCCATGATTGACGCGACGTGTTTGACCGGACCGGCGAATAGGCAGTTCTCGCCGTCAGGATCGGCAAGCAAGAGGGATTGCTGCGCGGGTTCCTCGCGCTCGCCCGCGATGGACTGGGCGAGGCCGGCCATGACAGTTTCCGTCATCGCCGCCATCGATCCGACTTTCGCGGCGCGCTCCGGCGAAATTTCCGGCGGCGTGTGTGCCACTTGAAGCCCCTGATTTTGCTCGGTTTCGTCGCTCACCAGCTATTTCCCTATTTGTTTATTCCGGTTACCGGATGCGGCTTTCGCCAACCGGTGGTAACCGATTTTCCAACCGCATTTCCGCAAGAAAAACAGGAACATATACCTACCGGTTACCCGGTTACCATCAAATCACCATCTACGCGTATACACGCGCGCGCGTAAAAGGGTGCAATATATGGGTAACTCGCCAACCGACATTACAAGCCTCTGATTTTGTTGATTTATCGCGGTTACTCTGCCGCCAACCTAATGGTAACTGCTGGTAACCACCCGCACCCGGCAGGGCAGACAAGCCCCGCAACGTTCACGCTATGACGCATTCCCCCGTGTTAAGTGCCAGCGCCGGGATTTTCCCCGGCATATCGTGGTGAGCGGCCACAAGGCTGGAGCGAAGCGGAGGCATAGGCCGTGAACAGGCTGCAACGGCAGGCGCTGGCACCGTCCGCGCCTCACTTGCTCCAACCTCTCGTAGCGATTGGCCACGGCATTCCTTTTCTCGTGTCGCCTCTCTCCAATCGCAGTTCAATGCGGCGGCGCGGACACCGCTTTTAAAGTCACGGGGCGGGGGTGAAAGAGTTAAATGCGAGGGGCAAAGGGCGCGGGAAAATGACGCAATAAGGACAGGGTGTGGGTTAACGAATGTGAATTGATGTTCTCATTCTGTTCTGGTAATTCAGTCGCCCATGGTTGAGACGATCGGAGAAGCATTCAACGCGGATTGGCAGCTGTTCGCACGCTGTGTGGACGGTCGTGTGGATCTCGGCCACGCGGCGCTGAAATGCGAATGGCGCTATGATCTGGACATGATGACGCTGGTTGCGACACGCGGCCGGGATTTCCCGCTGGCAAGCATCGCCGGCAGGCTGCGCTGTCCTCGATGCGGCAACCGGCGCATCAGCGTGACATTCGTTCTCCCAGGCGACAGGAAGGCCGAGCGGCCGCAACGGCCGATATCACGCTGGTAGAAATAGAAAGGCCCGCCGGATCGCTCCAGCGGGCCACATGGCAGGGATGTGCCGAGCGCTAATGCAGCCCCAGCAATCGCATGTTTCTGTCGCGCTGCAGGCGGCCCTCTGCCGCCTCCTCTTTCCATCGCAGCTCGGCCACGATGCGCGGCATGGCGGCATTGAGGCGGGCAAGGGCGCGGGCGTAGGACCATCCACGCGACACGGCGCAGCCGCCCTCGTCCAGCCGGCCGTCATCGCACCCAAAACCGCCCTCCATGTGAGCGGCGTGATACAGCGGGCAGAAACGGATATCAGCGTGAGGGCAGCGCTTCTTCATCCCGAGCTATCCATCCAGGCATCATAGCCGGCCAGATCGACGAGCGTGACGGTTTTGGCCAGGCGGTTGATCTTCACAGTCTTGTCGGCCTTTGAGAGCTCGCGCGGCACGATCGTTTGAGGAGCCTGTTTAAGCGCCAGCGTCCAGCCGCCATGATTGAATTCGCTATCTGCGAAAACACGGTTCAGGTTGTCGTCAGCGTGCGGGATCGCCAACGCATACCCCCTGCAGGGCTTACCCTTCTCGCGCAGGCCGAGACCGATCAGCGCCAGGCGGGCGCGGGCATCCTCGATGAGCATGTCGGAACGCTGGTCATTTTCCAGCGCCTCAATGATGCCGCCCACCGTCTGCCGCTCGCCGGCCTTGTAGGCGTCCACTTTCGCGCCCATGATCTTTTCAATGACTTCCTGCCATTTAGGCATCTGTTCGGCTCTGTCGGCCGACGTTGCGGCCTCGAGCGTTTCCACCAGCATATCGATATCGAGGCGAACACCATCGGCCGTTGGATCCTGATGCATGCCGGCATCGACAAGCCCCTGCTCTCCCACCAGGAGCTCGGCACAGGCCAACACCGTGCCGTAGGTATCGATCGCGCGCGGATCCAGTGCAAGGCGGCGATCGGAAAGTATCTGCCGCCACTTCGGCAGGATATGCAAATGGAAATCGTGATATCCGTCCATGATCTGTCGGAGGATCATACGGCCCCACTCTTCCTTGATCAGCGGCTGCTTGGCGTTGGCGTCTTTATCGAGCGCATTGAGGTTCAGAATGATCATGCGGGTGCGGTCCTGGACGCCAAGGTGTGGATGCAGGATCGCCGAGAAAATGAAGCTCGAGCGCAATTCGAATTCTGTGCCGTCGCCGTTCGCACCGCCGCGATAGCCCTTGGCACCGGAATAGGACTGGCGGGCAAGCTCGATGATGGCCTGCTCTTTCTGGCCCTGCGCCTTGCGTTCGAATTCATCGACTGCAACCGGCCGGCTGTCCTGCCGGATGTTCTGATAGATACCGGCGGCCGTTGTGTTGGCGGTCGAATAAAGCGCGGATCCGAAAAGCGCCCGCAGGATCCCGTGCAGGGTCGATTTACCCGTGCGGCACCACCCATTGTGAACAGGATCGGGCGCACGTCGAGTGCGCCGGAGAGAAACGCCGAGCCGACCCAGCCCAGGAAGAAAATCGGATCGATATAAGGCCGCTCCCATTTCCAGCTCTGCAGATCCTGCAGGATGATATGCGCCGGGCTGTCATTGACGCCGATATGCGTCTGCCAAGGGTGCAGGGTGTCGTTGTCCTGGGCGTAGAAATAGCCGTCATAGTCGCCGGGCTTGGCCGCCTGCAGCTGCCAGTCGATCGCGCGCTGATCCCTGTCGGCTTTCACGTCGACGGAAAACAGGTGCTTGCCGCTATGCCAGATGAATTTGTCCTGCGCCTTCCAGCCGCCACGGCCGCGCACATTGTTCTGGGGATCGAACAGGCCCTTCCGGCCGGCCTCGCCTATGATCGCTGTCCAGGCCTGGTCGCGTTGCACGCGCTCGACCTTCGGCGGAACATAACCTTCGCTGCCGGGTTCGCCCTTGGCTTTCGACCAAGCCGGCCATGCCCAGAACACATAGTTCACGAACGGGGAGAAAATCCGCAACAGCGTGGGCAGATCGTGGCGGGTAATCTCCTCGAGCTCGCCGATCGCGTTGATGACATAGATCGTCTCACCCTTCTTGCCCAGAACAGTAATCGGGCAATCGGGCGGCATGTTGTGGTGCGGCGCACCTTCCCACTGGCCGGCCTTGATGCCGTTGCGCAGTAGGTTGGCGTCCGGATCGAAAAGCTCTTTCTTCTCGTCCAGCACCTGCTGCGCGTCCAGGAACTGCGCGCGAATGCCTTGGATACCACCCTGAATTTTCGGTTTTCTTGCCATAACTGCCCGCATGAATGAGAGGAAGCCGCCGCACCGGGTCGCAGGCGCGGCGGGTAGTGTTTAGGCCGCGCTGACGATCATCCAGTCTTCGGCAAGCATATCGGTTTGGGACGCCAGCCACGGCACGAAAGAACCCGTTGTGGTGAACATGTCGATATGAGGGAGGTAGTCAAAAACAGTACCGACAGGCACGCCTGCCTTGGCCAGCGGCCGGCCCTCGTCGACGGTCAGCCCGGTGGACCCCGGCACTAGGACGAGGAACATGTTTTTGCCATTCCAGCCGGCGCGCGCGACACGATGGCCAGATTTCAGCGCTTCGACCGCATGGCCGAAGTTCATGCAGGTCACCGGCTTGTATGCGCTCTCAAACACGTCCTTCGGCGACCATGAGATATAACCGTCGCTGTATTTCACAGCGTAGCCGCTCTGACCGTCCTTTTCCTGCGGCCAGGCTTGCACTCGTTTCGTCCCATAATAATCCTGCGTCACTGCATTTCTCCTTGTGGTGGCCCGGCACCATTACCGGGCCTGTTGATAGGCAGGCTCAGTGGGTGGCCATCGGATCGTCGACGGTCTCCATCGTGGTGTCCTCGATCGGCACGGGTCTGGGCGTCGGCTTCTCGGCCGCCAGATCCTCGAGGCGCTTCTTTTCAACCGCGGCGTAATCGTCGAGATCAAGCAGAACGGCAATGAAAGTTTTCAGGCCGATATGCTCCGCCGGCGTCAGCTCGGCCGACTGGCGATGCTTGGTGATGACGAGCTGCTGCGCGAGGATTTCCGGAGTGGCGCGCCGGCCGATCTTGCGGATGAAATCCTGCAGATCTTTTGCTGCCTCATAAGAGAACGCCGAGCCCTCAAGCGGAGCGCCGCCAGTAAGGATCGCGCCGATGACCTCGATGTTGGCGTGCACGCTGCGGAAGGCATCATCTGCAACATGCATGATGATGTCGTCGGGATTGCATTTCCGCCAGAATTCCGGGTCAAGCTGACTTGCCGGAAAATTCTCCGGCGTATAGGCCCCAGCGAAAATAGCCGCATCATGGATGGCGTCCGTCAACGCATCACTATGGAGAGGTGACGCGCTGGCCAGTTCACTTTTTTCGTCGTCGTATCGGAACGTGAGAACCGGCCCGCTAGAAGGCTCTCCGGTATCGAGATCGACGACAGGAGTTCCGTCCAGGCACTCGGCGTGGCAGGTTCCCATTTCAATATCGATCGCGCACATATCATCCGGCTTGAAGAGAACATCGCAAACCGGGCAGCTATCAGCTTCCGGAGGCGCTTCGCTGCTGGCCGGGCTGCCCTCCGGATCCAGCGCCGGCGCAGCGGCCGCCTTTTCCCGCGCATGCTCGAGGGCGGCATAAAGATCGTGAATGATCTCGACCGGATCATTCGCCGGTGCCCAGTCCTTGAAAGGTCCGTCGTGTTCCCGGATTACCTCAATGGCCTTCAGGAAACTTTCGCCGACGCGGGCATGGCAATAAGCTGAGGCAACCGCTTCGACGCTGGTGAACCCAAAACGATTGAGCGCGGCTTTCAGATCATCCGAGATACCGGCGACGTTGCCCGAGCTTAACGAGCCGCTCTTCTCATCATGGCGTAGGTAAAGGCGTCCATTGCGTCGCTGCAGACGCGACTGTGCTCCTTCGCCGCCTTCATCATCTTCTCTTCCATCGTTTCCGGAGGCAGGATTTCCCCCTCCAACACTTCCGGCCTGGTCGTTGGCTTCTCCGGAAACGGGGACGTCCTGCCCGCCATCCGCTGCACCATCAGCGCTTGCGTCGCCGTCATTTTCGATTGGTCCGGAACCGGATCCATCGCCGATATCGCCCGAAACGATTTCGCCGCTGGTATCGGCTGTTTTGGCGTCAGCGCCTGGTGTTGCGCCTTCGCCGGCTTCCAGCCCCGATAGCTCTTGCCGCCCGCCATCGCTCAGCCCCTTGCCTTCTGCAGCGCCGTCGACGCCATTAGTTCCATCCACGAGCGGCGCGGTGTCCAAGACCGCGCTGTCAGCTGATAGAGCTGCGCCTGCAGCATCGATCTCAGGCGCATTTCCGCTTGCTGCCGACGAAGTTTTGTTTCGTGTCCTGCTTCCATTGGTCTGCCCTTTACGTTTCGACATGCTCTTTCTCCTTGTGGTTACTCCATGCCCAGCGCGGCCATGTAGGTCTGCAAAATCGTCTCCTCCTCAATCCGCTGATTGGGATCCTTGGCGCGAAGACGGACGATGGTTTTGATTGCTTTTTTGTTGTAGCCGCGCCCGTGGGCCTCGTTGAGAACATCAGCCTTGTCGGCATTGATGGCCTTGCCCTCCTCCTCGAGGCGCTCGAAGCGCTCGACGAACTGGCGCAGCTCGGCGGCCGCAACGGTCTCAGAAGCTTCAATGTTGTGACCGATCTCGCTCACGAACTTGCCTCCGCACGATCGAGGCGCTCGATTTCGGCGATGAGGAGCGCGGCCGCGCGAACGAGATCTGCACGCCGGTCTTTCGGCTTCCACCAGGTGCGGGACCACGGCCACATGCTCGGGACGTGATTGCGCTCCTCCTCAAGTATGCGAACATCATGGGTCATCGCAGCACGCTGGGCGTAGGCAACGGCCGCTTTGCTCAACTCGAAATTCGTGTGACCGTCATCATGCACGTTGCCCCAGCCTTCCGCCTCGATCTGCCGGCGACGTTCCGCCGTCACATCGAGGGCGGCTTTCGAGAACCAGCTATGTTCTGCGGCCGCTGCGGGAGCGGGATCTGTGTCGCCGACCGGCGCATCAAGATACGGTTTTGCCAAAGCTAGCCCTGTCTCAACGTCGCCTTCGTCGACGCCATCACCGCCCTGCTCAAGAACTTCGTTAGCGGCATGATCGAGCATGCGATGAACAGGCGTCGTGCCATCCTCGCTTTCGCGCTGCAGCTGCCACACCATTTCGCGGGAAAAATCCCGAAGATCTGTAATGTGAAACTCTTGCGGCCATTCCGGCGCGTTCTGGACGGCCCAGGCCATCAGCGCGACGCCGATCGATATGGACAGAACGCCGTTCTCCGCCTTCACGGCCAACAACTGCCCGGCACCATTGCCGAATTTTTCATTCGTCATCATCTTCCCCTTTCATCAGGTCGTTGAAATCTTTGCCCAGGTGGCTGGTCATCTCGGTCAGCGGCTTGTCCGCGCGAAAGCTCCTCCATCACCCGTTCGAATTGCTTGACGGCGGTTTTCTTTTTCCCAGTCATTGTCGCGGGCAACGATGATGGAGCTGACGCATGGCAACCACACTGGGGCTGACGCCATGGCGCCGAGCGACCCGGCCGCCCACACGCGGGCTTCGGGAATGGCAAGCGCAAGAGAAAGCCCGTCTTCGACGCCTTCGCAGAGGATCAGCGGAAAAGGCCGCGTGGCAGTTTCCGGCGGCTCGCCTTCCGGCCCGTGACTGATGCGGATCATCGCGCCGCGCGCCTCGCCGAACATAATTTTTGCGGTTTCATCGCCGGTCACCGGCAGCTTTTGCGGCCCGAGCGGCGAAAGGAATGTCATGTGCACGGCCGAGATCTGGCCGGTAGGCATCCGCATGGCCGAAAGCACGGCCGGAAACTTCGGGCCGTCCTGCACCTTGATGCGCCGGCCGTTTTCATGGCGGAACTGTGCCCGCTTCCAATATTCCTGGGCGGCCGAGAAACGGAATGTCTGCATGTCGCGGTTCGGAATGTCGTCGATCGGGCAGCCGCGTGCGGCGAAGTATGCCCGGGCATGGGCTTCGGCCGTCGATCGCGCGCCATCCTGGTAACCGCTGTTCCAGACCTGCTCGGCCTTACCCATGCGCTTGAGCCGGTCGGCTTCCGCCCGGGCCTCTGCCTTGCGGCGCTCGTCATCGGCCCGGCGCTTCATGTCCTGGCGCTGCTCGGCCGTCATCGAGCGCAGCCCGAGAAAATCACGCGACCAGTCCATGGCCGCGCGGAAATCTCCGCCAGTCAGATACTGCACCAAGCCGAGAACATCGCCCTTTTCGCCGGTGCGCCAATCCTTCAAGCGCCGGGATCTCGATCGAGCGCGATCTTGAGCTCCGGCGTCTGGTGGAAATCATTGGTGATGGGATTGAGAAACCCAAAGCCGCCCTTCCCTCTTGCCGGTGGGCAGCAGGCGCTGGCATAGGCTTTCGATGCGGTCTTTCAGCGCCTGTTTGATTTCGGAGGTATCGGAACGGTTCATGCTGCGACCTCATTGAGAATGTCGCCGCCCCATTGATCTGCCATCGCATCCGCAATCCCAGGAAAAAGCGCGAACGCTCATGACCGCTCTTTCCCTGATGGAAATAATATCGGTATGGCTGACCCGCCCGGGATCCGGAGCGGCGAATGCAATATTCAGGCTCGGGAAGCTGAACTACCTTGGTTGGAGAAAGAGCCGGAAGCCCTTTCAGCCAAAGGCAAACTTTCTTCTGAAGCGGTTCGCCGAACTGCCAGGGCGCTATGATCTGGGCGGGCGGCAGGTAACCGACAATTCGCCTCTTGGCGTGGCGGTGCATGACGGGGTTTTCAATGGCAATTCGGGCGATAGGTGCGTTCCAAAAGTCCGAAAACAATGTCGCAGCTTCGTCGAGCTCGCCCCACATTTGCTCGATCGTCTTGCCCTTTGGCGGAGTGGTTAGCCAGGTGATACCGGCATTACAAAGACGGGTGCATGGCGGATGAGCGACGATGAGCAAATCCCAATCGTCATTGAGATAATCGCGAGCATCGCCGATGAT
This sequence comes from Agrobacterium sp. LMR679, assembly GCF_027157905.1. Taxonomy (NCBI): domain Bacteria; kingdom Pseudomonadati; phylum Pseudomonadota; class Alphaproteobacteria; order Hyphomicrobiales; family Rhizobiaceae; genus Agrobacterium; species Agrobacterium sp. LMR679. The sequence continues at coordinate 2,924,223 of NZ_JAPVOJ010000002.1, forward strand.
ATGCCGGTTGCTTCGATCATCTGCGGGCAGGAGATCACAGGACCACGCATCGTGCCCGCGCGCCGCAAAGCGCGCCGCACCGTTCCCGAATATTCGCAAGCGACAAGAACGCGCATCGGTCTGATTGGTGCAATCGTCACGCCAGCTCCTCCTCTTTCGGGAGGTCCACCAGCAGATTGCGGAACACATCGAGACGGCTTTCATCCAGCGGCCGGAAGCGGGTCGATGCGAATGCCGGTTCGCGCAGCGAGCCGTCAATGTATGGAACTGTCGGATTGACGATCTCACGCAAAAGCAATGGGAGTGCCGTTCCGCTGCCGTCAGCCAAATTTTCCGGCGGATGAACAGAGCGGAGTGTATATACAACACCCTTTTTCGGAGTTGTGATGCCGTGGCGGACTGCCAGTTCAATCTGTTGCGGCGTATCGTAAGGGGAGACACACACCACGCGCATGCCCGGCGAATTCCCAGCTCATGGCGAAATCTCCCCCATCTGGATGGATTTGTAAGTCAGCCAGTCGGTGCGGCCGCGCGCGGAATTGCAGCCCTTGCAGGCCACGGCGAGGTTGTCGCGGTTGCCGCCGCCACCATCGGCACGGCGCTGCAGATGCTCCAGCGTCACGCGCCGGTTCGGCACCTGATTTTTCGGAATGTTGAGCCGTTTCGCCTCCGCCGCGCTGGGCGTATCGAGGCCGGCCATGGGCTTTTCGCAGTAGCAGCAAAGGCCGCCCTGCCGTTCCCAAAGCAAATTCCGGATACGATCTTTCCGCGCGTTCCCGTTCATGACTGAAACGCCTCCTCGACATAGGCCAGCGCCGCCTCGATCTCCGGCCGCTCGCGTTCGTCGCCGAGCTCTTTCAGCAAAGCGAAACGGTGGCCTTGCTCACGCCAAGGGCGCGGGCCATGTCCGCCTGCGGGATATCGAGGTACGTTACGGTGATGTAGATCGCGAGCCGGCGCAGCCTGGTTGCCCGCATCCATTGTTCGTCGGCCGTCGCGCGCCTGGAAGGATCGGCGGCGAGGATGAAACCCGGCTGCACATTGGCCTTGTGCGCCACCAGCGCCACAGCTAGGCGATAAGACCGGATGGCAGAGGAACGCTCCGGAAACCGCAGTTCCAGATCCCTGCCCTTCGCCTCGAGATCCCGCTGGCGTTTCAGCTGCGCGATCGCCAGGCGCACGCGGTTGACGGTGCGCGGCGTGAGCGGCCGGATCCCGGTCCGGATAGCGTATAGATACCGCGATGCGACGCCGGCGGCGCGCAACACCTCGCACTCGGCGAGCCCTGCGGATTTGATCGCCAGATCTATTTCGGCGACAGAATTCATTATCAGCCCCTGCAAGCAAAGGCCGGACGCAATACAAACCGGCGTGGACATTTCAGACGAGCGCCACCAGTTCGGGCGGCTTGCTGGTCGCGGTTTTTCTGGGCCTCGCGGTGTTCCGCGAGACCGGACAAGGTCAATTCGCCGCCCTTCGAAGGCGCGATGTAGATGGAAACGAAGCCGTCACGGCGCATGTAGAAGCAGAATTGCGCCCCCGGCCATTCGCGCCGCTTCGCCT
>NZ_JAPVOJ010000003.1:0-40606 GCF_027157905.1 Agrobacterium sp. LMR679
TTTCAAACCGAAGTCGCGGGCGTATGCCCGCGTCCGCATGAGCCACCCCCACCACGGGCGGGAGGCCAGCCGGTTTTCCGCGCACGCGAGGCCGGAAACCAAACCTGCCTACTGATTTACGATCAGTTGCGGCATCAATGATTTCAGATGGTTATCTATAGATATGTCGCAAGCCCTCGAAGTCGCACGAACGGACATTGATTTCATTGATCTTTTTCGCTCGGTGCGTCTACCCGCGTCAGGTCCAGCGCCGCGCCTTCGGCTGGCCGTTCGGTCGGCATTTCGCCGATGAACATGACGCCGAGTTTGGTTTCTTGACATGGACTTCCTGCGGTCGCTTGGCATGGAAGAACGGCATGAGCTCGGCGTTGGCATCCTCGATCATGTCGTATGCCTTGCTCATCATCTTGAACACCTGGTCGCGGTCGAGCACGCCAGTCCGCACCGCCGCTTCCATCGCCTGTTCTGGCGTAGCACCTTCGAAGGTCGGGAGACAGGCCAGCTCGGCGGCAAGCGCCACCGGATTGAGTTGGCCAGGTCAGCGAGGTTCAAGGCCGGATCGCGATAGCCCATGGATAGCAGGTAGTTCGCCAGATCGGTGGAACGGCGGTTCTGGGAGCCTTTCGGCCTCCCCTCGCCCGCTTGGCGGCATCCATGATTGACGCGACGTGTTTGACCGGACCGGCGAATAGGCAGTTCTCGCCGTCAGGATCGGCAAGCAAGAGGGATTGCTGCGCGGGTTCCTCGCGCTCGCCCGCGATGGACTGGGCGAGGCCGGCCATGACAGTTTCCGTCATCGCCGCCATCGATCCGACTTTCGCGGCGCGCTCCGGCGAAATTTCGCGGCGTGTGTGCCACTGAAGCCCCTGATTTTGCTCGGTTTCGTCGCTCACCAGCTATTTCCTATTTGTTTATTCCGGTTACCGGATGCGGCTTTCGCCAACCGGTGGTAACCGATTTTCCAACCGCATTTCCGCAAGAAAACAGGAACATATACCTACCGGTTACCCGGTTACCATCAAATCACCATCTACGCGTATACACGCGCGCGCGTAAAAGGGTGCAATATATGGGTAACTCGCCAACCGACATTACAAGCCTCTGATTTTGTTGATTTATCGCGGTTACTCTGCCGCCAACCTAATGGTAACTGCTGGTAACCACCCGCACCCGGCAGGGCAGACAAGCCCCGCAACGTTCACGCTATGACGCATTCCCCGTGTTAAGTGCCAGCGCCGGGATTTTCCCGGCATATCGTGGTGAGCGGCCACAAGGCTGGAGCGAAGCGGAGGCATAGGCCGTGAACAGGCTGCAACGGCAGGCGCTGGCACCGTCCGCGCCTCACTTGCTCCAACCTCTCGTAGCGATTGGCCACGGCATTCCTTTTCTCGTGTCGCCTCTCTCCAATCGCAGTTCAATGCGGCGGCGCGGACACCGCTTTAAAGTCACGGGGCGGGGGTGAAAGAGTTAAATGCGGGAGGGGCAAGGCGGAAGGGAATGACGCAATAAGGACAGGGTGTGGGTTAACGAATGTGAATTGATGTTCTCATTCTGTTCTGGTAATTCAGTCGCCCATGGTTGAGACGATCGGAGAAGCATTCAACGCGGATTGGCAGCTGTTCGCACGCTGTGTGGACGGTCGTGTGGATCTCGGCCACGCGGCGCTGAAATGCGAATGGCGCTATGATCTGGACATGATGACGCTGGTTGCGACACGCGGCCGGGATTTCCGCTGGCAAGCATCGCCGGCAGGTTGCGCTGTCCTCGATGCGGCAACCGGCGCATCAGCGTGACATTCGTTCTCCCAGGCGACAGGAAGGCCGAGGCGGCCGCAACGGCCGATATCACGCTGGTAGAAATAGAAAGGCCCGCCGGATCGCTCCAGCGGGCCACATGGCAGGGATGTGCCGAGCGCTAATGCAGCCCCAGCAATCGCATGTTTCTGTCGCGCTGCAGGCGGCCCTCTGCCGCCTCCTCTTCCATCGCAGCTCGGCTACGATGCGCGGCATGGCGGCATTGAGGCGGGCAAGGGCGCGGGCGTAGGACCATCCACGCGACACGGCGCAGCCGCCCTCGTCCAGCCGGCCGTCATCGCACCCAAAACCGCCCTCCATGTGAGCGGCGTGATACAGCGGGCAGAAACGGATATCAGCGTGAGGGCAGCGCTTCTTCATCCCGAGCTATCCATCCAGGCATCATAGCCGGCCAGATCGACGAGCGTGACGGTTTTGGCCAGGCGGTTGATCTTCACAGTCTTGTCGGCCTTTGAGAGCTCGCGCGGCACGATCGTTTGAGGAGCCTGTTTAAGCGCCAGCGTCCAGCCGCCATGATTGAATTCGCTATCTGCGAAAACACGGTTCAGGTTGTCGTCAGCGTGCGGGATCGCCAACGCATACCCTCCAGGGCTTACCCTTCTCGCGCAGGCCGAGACCGATCAGCGCCAGGCGGGCGCGGGCATCCTCGATGAGCATGTCGGAACGCTGGTCATTTTCCAGCGCCTCAATGATGCCGCCCACCGTCTGCCGCTCGCCGGCCTTGTAGGCGTCCACTTTCGCGCCCATGATCTTTTCAATGACTTCCTGCCATTTAGGCATCTGTTCGGCTCTGTCGGCCGACGTTGCGGCCTCGAGCGTTTCCACCAGCATATCGATATCGAGGCGAACACCATCGGCCGTTGGATCCTGATGCATGCCGGCATCGACAAGCCCCTGCTCTCCCACCAGGAGCTCGGCACAGGCCAACACCGTGCCGTAGGTATCGATCGCGCGCGGATCCAGTGCAAGGCGGCGATCGGAAAGTATCTGCCGCCACTTCGGCAGGATATGCAAATGGAAATCGTGATATCCGTCCATGATCTGTCGGAGGATCATACGGCCCCACTCTTCCTTGATCAGCGGCTGCTTGGCGTTGGCGTCTTTATCGAGCGCATTGAGGTTCAGAATGATCATGCGGGTGCGGTCCTGGACGCCAAGGTGTGGATGCAGGATCGCCGAGAAAATGAAGCTCGAGCGCAATTCGAATTCTGTGCCGTCGCCGTTCGCACCGCCGCGATAGCCCTTGGCACCGGAATAGGACTGGCGGGCAAGCTCGATGATGGCCTGCTCTTTCTGGCCCTGCGCCTTGCGTTCGAATTCATCGACTGCAACCGGCCGGCTGTCCTGCCGGATGTTCTGATAGATACCGGCGGCCGTTGTGTTGGCGGTCGAATAAAGCGCGGATCCGAAAAGCGCCCGCAGGATCCCGTGCAGGGTCGATTTACCCGTGCCGGCACCACCCATTGTGAACAGGATCGGGCGCACGTCGAGTGCGCCGGAGAGAAACGCCGAGCCGACCCAGCCCAGGAAGAAAATCGGATCGATATAAGGCCGCTCCCATTTCCAGCTCTGCAGATCCTGCAGGATGATATGCGCCGGGCTGTCATTGACGCCGATATGCGTCTGCCAAGGGTGCAGGGGTGTCGTTGTCCTGGGCGTAGAAATAGCCGTCATAGTCGCCGGGCTTGGCCGCCTGCAGCTGCCAGTCGATCGCGCGCTGATCCCTGTCGGCTTTCACGTCGACGGAAAACAGGTGCTTGCCGCTATGCCAGATGAATTTGTCCTGCGCCTTCCAGCCGCCACGGCCGCGCACATTGTTCTGGGGATCGAACAGGCCCTTCCGGCCGGCCTCGCCTATGATCGCTGTCCAGGCCTGGTCGCGTTGCACGCGCTCGACCTTCGGCGGAACATAACCTTCGCTGCCGGGTTCGCCCTTGGCTTTCGACCAAGCCGGCCATGCCCAGAACACATAGTTCACGAACGGGGAGAAAATCCGCAACAGCGTGGGCAGATCGTGGCGGGTAATCTCCTCGAGCTCGCCGATCGCGTTGATGACATAGATCGTCTCACCCTTCTTGCCCAGAACAGTAATCGGGCAATCGGGCGGCATGTTGTGGTGCGGCGCACCTTCCCACTGGCCGGCCTTGATGCCGTTGCGCAGTAGGTTGGCGTCCGGATCGAAAAGCTCTTTCTTCTCGTCCAGCACCTGCTGCGCGTCCAGGAACTGCGCGCGAATGCCTTGGATACCACCCTGAATTTTCGGTTTTCTTGCCATAACTGCCCGCATGAATGAGAGGAAGCCGCCGCACCGGGTCGCAGGCGCGGCGGGTAGTGTTTAGGCCGCGCTGACGATCATCCAGTCTTCGGCAAGCATATCGGTTTGGGACGCCAGCCACGGCACGAAAGAACCCGTTGTGGTGAACATGTCGATATGAGGGAGGTAGTCAAAAACAGTACCGACAGGCACGCCTGCCTTGGCCAGCGGCCGGCCCTCGTCGACGGTCAGCCCGGTGGACCCCGGCACTAGGACGAGGAACATGTTTTTGCCATTCCAGCCGGCGCGCGCGACACGATGGCCAGATTTCAGCGCTTCGACCGCATGGCCGAAGTTCATGCAGGTCACCGGCTTGTATGCGCTCTCAAACACGTCCTTCGGCGACCATGAGATATAACCGTCGCTGTATTTCACAGCGTAGCCGCTCTGACCGTCCTTTTCCTGCGGCCAGGCTTGCACCTCGTTTCGTCCCATAATAATCCTGCGTCACTGCATTTCTCCTTGTGGTGGCCCGGCACCATTACCGGGCCTGTTGATAGGCAGGCTCAGTGGGTGGCCATCGGATCGTCGACGGTCTCCATCGTGGTGTCCTCGATCGGCACGGGTCTGGGCGTCGGCTTCTCGGCCGCCAGATCCTCGAGGCGCTTCTTTTCAACCGCGGCGTAATCGTCGAGATCAAGCAGAACGGCAATGAAAGTTTTCAGGCCGATATGCTCCGCCGGCGTCAGCTCGGCCGACTGGCGATGCTTGGTGATGACGAGCTGCTGCGCGAGGATTTCCGGAGTGGCGCGCCGGCCGATCTTGCGGATGAAATCCTGCAGATCTTTGCTGCCTCATAAGAGAACGCCGAGCCCTCAAGCGGAGCGCCGCCAGTAAGGATCGCGCCGATGACCTCGATGTTGGCGTGCACGCTGCGGAAGGCATCATCTGCAACATGCATGATGATGTCGTCGGGATTGCATTTCCGCCAGAATTCCGGGTCAAGCTGACTTGCCGGAAAATTCTCCGGCGTATAGGCCCCAGCGAAAATAGCCGCATCATGGATGGCGTCCGTCAACGCATCACTATGGAGAGGTGACGCGCTGGCCAGTTCACTTTTTCGTCGTCGTATCGGAACGTGAGAACCGGCCCGCTAGAAGGCTCTCCGGTATCGAGATCGACGACAGGAGTTCCGTCCAGGCACTCGGCGTGGCAGGTTCCCATTTCAATATCGATCGCGCACATATCATCCGGCTTGAAGAGAACATCGCAAACCGGGCAGCTATCAGCTTCCGGAGGCGCTTCGCTGCTGGCCGGGCTGCCCTCCGGATCCAGCGCCGGCGCAGCGGCCGCCTTTTCCCGCGCATGCTCGAGGGCGGCATAAAGATCGTGAATGATCTCGACCGGATCATTCGCCGGTGCCCAGTCCTTGAAAGGTCCGTCGTGTTCCCGGATTACCTCAATGGCCTTCAGGAAACTTTCGCCGACGCGGGCATGGCAATAAGCTGAGGCAACCGCTTCGACGCTGGTGAACCCAAAACGATTGAGCGCGGCTTTCAGATCATCCGAGATACCGGCGACGTTGCCCGAGCTTAACGAGCCGCTCTTCTCATCATGGCGTAGGTAAAGGCGTCCATTGCGTCGCTGCAGACGCGACTGTGCTCCTTCGCCGCCTTCATCATCTTCTCTTCCATCGTTTCCGGAGGCAGGATTTCCCTCCAACACTTCCGGCCTGGTCGTTGGCTTCTCCGGAAACGGGGACGTCCTGCCCGCCATCCGCTGCACCATCAGCGCTTGCGTCGCCGTCATTTTCGATTGGTCCGGAACCGGATCCATCGCCGATATCGCCCGAAACGATTTCGCCGCTGGTATCGGCTGTTTTGGCGTCAGCGCCTGGTGTTGCGCCTTCGCCGGCTTCCAGCCCCGATAGCTCTTGCCGCCCGCCATCGCTCAGCCCCTTGCCTTCTGCAGCGCCGTCGACGCCATTAGTTCCATCCACGAGCGGCGCGGTGTCCAAGGCCGCGCTGTCAGCTGATAGAGCTGCGCCTGCAGCATCGATCTCAGGCGCATTTCCGCTTGCTGCCGACGAAGTTTTGTTTCGTGTCCTGCTTCCATTGGTCTGCCCTTTACGTTTCGACATGCTCTTTCTCCTTGTGGTTACTCCATGCCCAGCGCGGCCATGTAGGTCTGCAAAATCGTCTCCTCCTCAATCCGCTGATTGGGATCCTTGGCGCGAAGACGGACGATGGTTTTGATTGCTTTTTTGTTGTAGCCGCGCCCGTGGGCCTCGTTGAGAACATCAGCCTTGTCGGCATTGATGGCCTTGCCCTCCTCCTCGAGGCGCTCGAAGCGCTCGACGAACTGGCGCAGCTCGGCGGCCGCAACGGTCTCAGAAGCTTCAATGTTGTGACCGATCTCGCTCACGAACTTGCCTCCGCACGATCGAGGCGCTCGATTTCGGCGATGAGGAGCGCGGCCGCGCGAACGAGATCTGCACGCCGGTCTTTCGGCTTCCACCAGGTGCGGGACCACGGCCACATGCTCGGGACGTGATTGCGCTCCTCCTCAAGTATGCGAACATCATGGGTCATCGCAGCACGCTGGGCGTAGGCAACGGCCGCTTTGCTCAACTCGAAATTCGTGTGACCGTCATCATGCACGTTGCCCCAGCCTTCCGCCTCGATCTGCCGGCGACGTTCCGCCGTCACATCGAGGGCGGCTTTCGAGAACCAGCTATGTTCTGCGGCCGCTGCGGGAGCGGGATCTGTGTCGCCGACCGGCGCATCAAGATACGGTTTTGCCAAAGCTAGCCCTGTCTCAACGTCGCCTTCGTCGACGCCATCACCGCCCTGCTCAAGAACTTCGTTAGCGGCATGATCGAGCATGCGATGAACAGGCGTCGTGCCATCCTCGCTTTCGCGCTGCAGCTGCCACACCATTTCGCGGGAAAAATCCCGAAGATCTGTAATGAAAAACTCTTGCGGCCATTCCGGCGCGTTCTGGACGGCCCAGGCCATCAGCGCGACGCCGATCGATATGGACAGAACGCCGTTCTCCGCCTTCACGGCCAACAACTGCCCGGCACCATTGCCGAATTTTTCATTCGTCATCATCTTCCCCTTTCATCAGGTCGTTGAAATCTTTGCCCAGGTGGCTGGTCATCTCGGTCAGCGGCTTGTCCGCGCGCGAAAGCTCCTCCATCACCCGTTCGAATTGCTTGACGGCGGTTTTCTTTTCCCAGTCATTGTCGCGGGCAACGATGATGGAGCTGACGCATGGCAACCACACTGGGGCTGACGCCATGGCGCCGAGCGACCCGGCCGCCCACACGCGGGCTTCGGGAATGGCAAGCGCAAGAGAAAGCCCGTCTTCGACGCCTTCGCAGAGGATCAGCGGAAAAGGCCGCGTGGCAGTTTCCGGCGGCTCGCCTTCCGGCCCGTGACTGATGCGGATCATCGCGCCGCGCGCCTCGCCGAACATAATTTTTGCGGTTTCATCGCCGGTCACCGGCAGCTTTTGCGGCCCGAGCGGCGAAAGGAATGTCATGTGCACGGCCGAGATCTGGCCGGTAGGCATCCGCATGGCCGAAAGCACGGCCGGAAACTTCGGGCCGTCCTGCACCTTGATGCGCCGGCCGTTTTCATGGCGGAACTGTGCCCGCTTCCAATATTCCTGGGCGGCCGAGAAACGGAATGTCTGCATGTCGCGGTTCGGAATGTCGTCGATCGGGCAGCCGCGTGCGGCGAAGTATGCCCGGGCATGGGCTTCGGCCGTCGATCGCGCGCCATCCTGGTAACCGCTGTTCCAGACCTGCTCGGCCTTACCCATGCGCTTGAGCCGGTCGGCTTCCGCCCGGGCCTCTGCCTTGCGGCGCTCGTCATCGGCCCGGCGCTTCATGTCCTGGCGCTGCTCGGCCGTCATCGAGCGCAGCCCGAGAAAATCACGCGACCAGTCCATGGCCGCGCGGAAATCTCCGCCAGTCAGATACTGCACCAAGCCGAGAACATCGCCCTTTTCGCCGGTGCGCCAATCCTTCAAGCGCCGGGATCTCGATCGAGCGCGATCTTGAGCTCCGGCGTCTGGTGGAAATCATTGGTGATGGGATTGTGAGAAACCCAAAGCCGCCCTTCCCTCTTGCCGGTGGGCAGCAGGCGCTGGCATAGGCTTTCGATGCGGTCTTTCAGCGCCTGTTTGATTTCGGAGGTATCGGAACGGTTCATGCTGCGACCTCATTGAGAATGTCGCCGCCCCATTGATCTGCCATCGCATCCGCAATCCCAGGGAAAAGCGCGAACGCTCATGACCGCTCTTTCCCTGATGGAAATAATATCGGTATGGCTGACCCGCCCGGGATCCGGAGCGGCGAATGCAATATTCAGGCTCGGGAAGCTGAACTACCTTGGTTGGAGAAAGAGCCGGAAGCCCTTTCAGCCAAAGGCAAACTTTCTTCTGAAGCGGTTCGCCGAACTGCCAGGGCGCTATGATCTGGGCGGGCGGCAGGTAACCGACAATTCGCCTCTTGGCGTGGCGGTGCATGACGGGGTTTTCAATGGCAATTCGGGCGATAGGTGCGTTCCAAAAGTCCGAAAACAATGTCGCAGCTTCGTCGAGCTCGCCCCACATTTGCTCGATCGTCTTGCCCTTTGGCGGAGTGGTTAGCCAGGTGATACCGGCATTACAAAGACGGGTGCATGGCGGATGAGCGACGATGAGCAAATCCCAATCGTCATTGAGATAATCGCGAGCATCGCCGATGATATGCCGGTTGCTTCGATCATCTGCGGGCAGGAGATCACAGGACCACGCATCGTGCCCGCGCGCCGCAAAAGCGCGCCGCACCGTTCCCGAATATTCGCAAGCGACAAGAACGCGCATCGGTCTGATTGGTGCAATCGTCACGCCAGCTCCTCCTCTTTCGGGAGGTCCACCAGCAGATTGCGGAACACATCGAGACGGCTTTCATCCAGCGGCCGGAAGCGGGTCGATGCGAATGCCGGTTCGCGCAGCGAGCCGTCAATGTATGGAACTGTCGGATTGACGATCTCACGCAAAAGCAATGGGAGTGCCGTTCCGCTGCCGTCAGCCAAATTTTCCGGCGGATGAACAGAGCGGAGTGTATATACAACACCCTTTTTCGGAGTTGTGATGCCGTGGCGGACTGCCAGTTCAATCTGTTGCGGCGTATCGTAAGGGGAGACACACACCACGCGCATGCCCGGCTTGAATTCCCAGCTCATGGCGAAATCTCCCCCATCTGGATGGATTTGTAAGTCAGCCAGTCGGTGCGGCCGCGCGCGGAATTGCAGCCCTTGCAGGCCACGGCGAGGTTGTCGCGGTTGCCGCCGCCACCATCGGCACGGCGCTGCAGATGCTCCAGCGTCACGCGCCGGTTCGGCACCTGATTTTTCGGAATGTTGAGCCGTTTCGCCTCCGCCGCGCTGGGCGTATCGAGGCCGGCCATGGGCTTTTCGCTAGCAGCAAAGGCCGCCCTGCCGTTCCCAAAGCAAATTCCGGATACGATCTTTCCGCGCGTTCCCGTTCATGACTGAAACGCCTCCTCGACATAGGCCAGCGCCGCCTCGATCTCCGGCCGCTCGCGTTCGTCGCCGAGCTCTTTCAGCAAAAGCGAAACGGTGGCCTTGCTCACGCCAAGGGCGCGGGCCATGTCCGCCTGCGGGATATCGAGGTACGTTACGGTGATGTAGATCGCGAGCCGGCGCAGCCTGGTTGCCCGCATCCATTGTTCGTCGGCCGTCGCGCGCCTGGAAGGATCGGCGGCGAGGATGAAACCCGGCTGCACATTGGCCTTGTGCGCCACCAGCGCCACAGCTAGGCGATAAGACCGGATGGCAGAGGAACGCTCCGGAAACCGCAGTTCCAGATCCCTGCCCTTCGCCTCGAGATCCCGCTGGCGTTTCAGCTGCGCGATCGCCAGGCGCACGCGGTTGACGGTGCGCGGCGTGAGCGGCCGGATCCCGGTCCGGATAGCGTATAGATACCGCGATGCGACGCCGGCGGCGCGCAACACCTCGCACTCGGCGAGCCCTGCGGATTTGATCGCCAGATCTATTTCGGCGACAGAATTCATTATCAGCCCCTGCAAGCAAAGGCCGGACGCAATACAAACCGGCGTGGACATTTCAGACGAGCGCCACCAGTTCGGGCGGCTTGCTGGTCGCGGTTTTTTTTCTGGGCCTCGCGGTGTTCCGCGAGACCGGACAAGGTCAATTCGCCGCCCTTCGAAGGCGCGATGTAGATGGAAACGAAGCCGTCACGGCGCATGTAGAAGCAGAATTGCGCCCCCGGCCATTCGCGCCGCTTCGCCTCTGCAGCGAGATCGTCGATCAGTTGCAGGTGAAAGGCGCGGTTCTCGGCAAACTCCGCCGGCGGCTTGCCGCCCATGCAAACCATAGTGTCAGTCAACCCCAGTTCGTCGGCGTTTTCGTCCAGCTGCTGGATCCAGTCTTCGGCAAGGATCATGGCGCCACCGGCAGGTTCTTGCGCCACTCGAAAAAGCCGAGCTGGCCGCGCACCGGAATGAAATCAACCGGCCGGGCATTGCGGATGACGAAGCCGTATTTGCCGACGAACCATGCGCTTTCGCTGGATCGCACGCAGTCGACGATCTCGGCGACGCCTACGATGCCTCCCAGATCAACAGGTGGATCGTAGCTCATCGGTCCGTCGGTCGACCGCATGAGGTGGCCCAAAACAGGATGAACGCCTGCCTCGAGATATTCATGGCAATCGCGGTCAAGCCTCTTGCCGGCATGGATCGCCACCCAGCCGCGCGTTATGGTAGGCCAGTCGCGGTTCTCAATATCTTTGTGCCCGTTGACGATCAGCCAGGCCCACGGCTGCATGATCGAAAGGGCGAGTTGAGGGAGCTCGCTCATTGGCGCGTCTCCGGGTCCTGAATTTCCTCGAGCACCGCGCGCTTTTCGCTGATGAGCTCGGCAAGCGCACTGTCGAGCTTCTTTATGGTTCTCTCGGAGAGAGTACGACGACCGCTTTTCCGGGCCGTGTAGGTCGTCTCGTGAACACCAGCGCGCTCACAGAGCGTCTTCTGATCTATGCCCGCTGCGGCCCTTCTCGCTTCAATGTCGGAAAACATGCAAATCACCTTGTCAACTGATTTGCTTAATGTGATAAGCGAAATTGCTTATTCCGCAAGGTGTTTTTTAGTGACTGCGTTAGCACCACACAGGATTAGTTTTGCGCGCATGGCACTTGATCAGCGCGAAACAAAAGAATGGCTTAAAGCGATTGCACGACATTTAAACCTGTCGCCGTCGCAGCTCGCCCTGAATTCAGGCATGGCGGCGTCGACGATAACTCGCTTTATCAATGACAACAGCAACTCGGTCGGCATTACCCAGACGTCACTCGAAAAGGTTGCCAGCTACTCCGGCTTCCGCCCGCACCAAATGCCGGGCCGCGCAAGATCCGGAACCGCAGAGCCTGACACAATCCCTCTCAAGCAAGATAATACCGAATGGCCGAAGTGGGTTATTGCGGCTGTTGACGCAGCCAAAGCTGGCAAGAACGGTATAGAGGCGTGGGTTATGAAGGGTGCCGCCCTAGACGGCATAGGCGTAATGCCAGGCGATATAGCCATAATTGATCAGAACGCCCGCGCCAGCAGCGGAGACGTGGTGCTAGCACAGATTTTGGATCTGGCGAGCGGCAGCGCCGAAATGGTGATGCGGCTGTATCAGGCACCATTCATCACGACGCACAGCATGCGGCTCGGTCCCGGGCGACCAGAGCACGTCGATGAAGACCGTATATCAATTCTCGGGGTCCGCGTCGGGCTGATCCGCTGGGAACACTGAACGTCGCAATTCGGATAGCAGGTCTTAAACTCAGTAGCGCTCCAAGTCATTAAACTTAGGAGCGCTCCTTTTTGCGCTTATGACTTATCGTCCATTAAATTTAGGAGCGCTCCAAATCGCTAAACTGAGGAGCGCTCCCAAAATCGCACTCGCGTCAAAACCGCTTAAGCAGATTTGCAATATGCGCTTGCTCAAATAAGCATTTTCGCTTATTGATTTGCAGCATTGCAATTCAGCAATGGGGAGACGCGAAACATGCTCCAGAATTCGAATGACCGCTTCATGGAGGCGGAAGACGTGGCCGAAGCGCTCGGCCTGGGAAGGGCCACTTTCCTGCGCAAGCGCAACAGCCTCATCATCAACCATGGCATGCCGGCACCTTTGCCCGGGCAGAAGAACATGCGCTGGTACCGTGACAGCATGGAAAAATGGCTGCGCCAGTACGGCGAGCTCAAAGGCCACGCATTGCGCACGGCCGGATCCCTTGTCCGGATCCACGTAGACCGCGCCCAGCTCACAGCCGTCTATGCGGCGGGAGCAAGCGCATGAGCAAGATGGAGTTCCTGAAAAACGGCATGAGCTTCGAGGAGGCGCTATTCAGCGACGATCCTTTCAAGCAGTGCCTGGCACGCTTCGCCGCCAGCGATTTCGCCGAGCGGATGGGCGACTTCATCAATTCCGAACTGCAGCGCGGCACGGAGATTGCCACGCTGATGATCGCCATGGCGCGGTTCCAGGTCTCGGTCCACGCGTCCGTGGCCGCTCAGACGATGCCGATCAAGGCCATCGAGATGACCGCCTGCATGTATCAGGAGATGGTGGGCGAAAATTACCTTGTCCACGTCAAGCAGATACAGCAGCAGCTGGCGGAGGGGGAACCGGCATGACAATGACGCCCCTCACCGAAAACCCGGCCGTGCTGGATCCGCGCAAGAACCTCGAGCGCGCAGAGAAAGACGCACTGGCCTCGATCGACTTTTTCCGCCAGCAGCGCATCGTCGATGGCCGCCTGCAGGTTGGCAACAAGCGCTTTAATCTGGCCACCATCCGGCGGCTCGAGGAAAAGCAGCTCGTGCGCGGCCGAGTGCCGAACATATCCCTCACCACTGGCGGCGGTCTCGCCCTGCAGAAGCTCAGAGGTGACGCATGAACCAGAAGATGCAATTGAGCGACTGGAAAGTCGACAACTCTGCCGGGCGTCCCATCCTGACTTACAAGGGTTGCAGCGTTATCGAGGCCGAGGATGCGGAATTTGCTCTCAGCGCAATCCACCGCGCTCTTGAGGCTACTCCAGCACAGAACGTGCGCGATCTCATCGTTGAGGTTCTTCGCGACCATCACGAGGTCAAACGCATCGGCGCACTGGCAGACAGGCTGGAAGCTGCGCTGTCTGCTGCGAAGCCAGAGCCTACTATACCCTACGCGATTTGGAAGTTTATCGCCATAGAAGTCGATATAGAGCCACGGGAACCCGCAACGCAGGTGGAATGCAGGCACGATCTCGACAAGCTCGAATTCCATCTGCAGACGCTCATTAAGGCCTACCCGACCTTTGCTAATTTGGCACCTTACAACAATGATCTGCGTATGTGGTTCGTCGCGGAACTCACCAAGGTAGCCAGCGGCCGCATTCCGCTCACCGAGATTGAGGCGCTTGTAGACCGGAAGCTGACGGCCGTGAAAGGTGGTGAAGCATGAGCGGTGCGCACAAACAGGAAATGAAGCCCGCGACGTCGACAGAGCCATTGGGCATCCGGCTTGCCGCCCGCATCTGCGGACTGGACCGGCCGCCACCACGCGCCAGCGTGATGAGCTTTGCAATCTCCGTTGGCGTGGATCCCAACAATCTGCGCGTCACGCAGACGGATGACGGCTTCGGCATCTTCCCCGACAAGGCGGCCGCTGCAAAGCGTCTTCTGGCTATGGTGGATGACCGCATGGAGGAGCTGCGCAAATCGGCCGCGCACGCCCGCCGCATTCTTCGAGCGGAGAAGAAGAAAGGCGGTAACGCATGAGCGATATGAAAACCTTCGCCAGCCGGGTAGCCGCCTCCGCCAACCGCGCCGAGTATCTTCGGAAGGCAATCGAGTGGCTGGAGCCTACCAGCCGCGACACCATCCTGCACGAGCCGAACGTCAGCGTAATCCAAACATGGGCAAACGGCATGGGCGGCTATTACCAAGCGATGGAACTCCTTTCTTCCGAAATGAGCGACATCGCAGAAGACGTTGCCAAAGCGACGCTCGTAAAGGCGAAAAAGGAACTCGCTGAGATCGAGGACATCTTCGCCCGCTTCATCGAGCAGGAGAACGCACCATGAGCGCAGACAGAACCATCCACGAGCTCGAGCGCCTTGGCAGCGTGCAGGACGCGCTGATGAAGCGCCTCGAGGACGAGCTGCGCGAAATGCGCGCCGCCAGTGACGAGATCGAGGCGTATCTGCATGGCGCGATCGCCGCCCGGGCAGCACGCACCATAATGCTCGTAGAGGCTCGCCGCGCCCTCGAGGACGCCGATAGCGGCTGCCCGGTGCTCAGTCTCGCGCGTTATCGCCGCCCAGCGCTGAGGACCGTGCAATGACGATCGCGCAATGGTCCCTATCGATCACGCCGCTGCTCATCGCCCAGGCGCTTACCTTTCTCGCATTCTGGCGCGCCACGCGCCGGAAGCAATCGCCGCCCGCTTCCCCGCAGCGGGCGGCGATGCGGGGCCGGTACCAATGGCGGACCACCGGCCCCGCTAACCTGTCCACTGGCTCCAGTCTCCCGGAGCCTGCCTTGCCCGGCGGTCTTTGTTTCGCGTGACCGCCGGGCATTTTTGTATCAAGGAGTAAAATTCATGGCGAAAGACGATCTGAAAATTCCGCACGTGTCCTGGCGCAACGGCCGGCCGCGCTTCAACCCATCGAGGACGCTGCGCGAGGCGGGATATGTGGGCGAGGATCTGCGGCACAAGGACGGTCGCTGGATGAGCGCCGGCGAGGCCCTCGACTGGTCGCGCAAGCTCTCCAGCAAGCTAGAGCTCGACAAGCGCAAACAGCGCCTGAGCGCCGGTGAACCGCGCAAAAGGTCATTCCGCCGATACCCGTCGCAACCATCCAGCCGGCGTTTCCCGTCTGCCTCCTGTTCGACGAGTTTTTGAACGAGACGAAAAACCCGCGCTTCGGAGATCTATCGAAGAAAACCCGCGACGACTATCGCCAGAAAAGCCGCATCATCCAGAAGCACGAACCGGACGTGTGGAGCTCGGAAGCGGAAGCCCTCACAAAGCCGATCTGCATCGGGATTTATGAGAGCCTTCGGGTGAAGGTGGGCAACACGTCAGCCGTCGGCGCGATGCGCATTCTGGGCGTTGCGTTGCAATGGGCGATGGATCGCGGCCGCCTGCCCTCGATGCTGATAAACCCTGCCCACAAGCTCAAAATGAAAACGCCAGACGCGCGCCTGCGCATCGCCTCGAAACAGGAGCTCAAGGTTCTGATCGAGACGGCCGATGCGCTCAACCAACCGGAAATGGGCGACATGTTCACTCTGGCCGTATGGTCCGGCCAGCGCCAGGCGGACCGCCTGCAATACACCCGCAAGGGCCACAAGCGCGGCCGCATCATCCTGCAGCAGTCCAAGACCGGCGCGATCGTCTCCATCATCGAGGCTCCGGAGCTCAAGAAGCGAATGGACGCCGCCCAGAAGCGTCGCAACGATGCCGGCATCATATCGCCCTGGGCGGTTCTGAACGAGCGCGAATGGAAACCCTTCAACGGCGATCATTACCGCCGCAGGTTCGAGGAGGTGCGCCGCCACGCGAAGAAAAAGCTTCCGTCACTCAAGGATCTGACGGACCAGGACTTTCGCGATACCGCCGTCACCTGGCTCGCAATGGCAGGCTGCACCATTCCGGAGATCTGCGCCATCACCGGCCACAGCCTCAAGACGGCCCACGAGATCCTGAGACATTATCTTGCCCTCAATGCCGATATGGCAGACGCAGCCATCGGTAAACTGGTGACGTGGTTCGAAGCCCCTGACGGCGACGACGACCGGCCGGCAAGCATGAAATAAAGAAGGCGGGCTTTGACCCGCCTTTTATTTTTTAAGCTTTCAGGAGATATCTCCAAGCACTGATTTGACAGAAAATCCACATTATGCAATCAACGACAAGAATAAGAAAAGTCGCACAACGTAGTTTTACTAAGCCATTAAAAACATTGTATTTCGATATTACTTTTAATCAGTAGGTCCAGGGTTCGAATCCCTGCGCTCTCACCAAAAACCCCATAAAAATCAATATGTTACCGGCGATTTCAATATGTCGTGCGACCTGTTTACGACATTTTGCGACTAATAAAAGTCGCACATGTCGCACGCCGAATTTTGCCTCTCTAGACAGGCTTTCCACCGGCCCACCGCGTCAGCCTCGATATAATCAAATCAGAAATCCACATCGCGCTTGTGCCTGTCAGGAACGCGGCCGCGTTCATGGTCGCGATTGGATCCTCCGGCAAGGGCCAGTTGATGCTGTAGAGGTAGTGCAGCAGGGGCGTTGTGAGATAAGCGGCCGCCAAAGCGCCACAGACCGGCGAGACAATCATTTCCTTCCAGGTTACATTCGGACGAGACAACGCCCGCAGAACACCCCCGAAAAACCCGGCAAACAACACGCCCAGCTTGATACCAAGTGCATCGAGAAAATCAAAGAAGGACATGACGCCAGGCTTTCGGATCAGGAAATGATGAGAGCATTTTGGCATCATGCCTATGCAGTCAAATGAGGGCCGCGTCACGCAGCCGGTCGCACGAGGCCAAGACGCGGAACAAGCCCCTCGATGATAACGCACCGCTGTAACCAGTTGACGTCGGCCGTCGGGGCAGCAACCGCTCCGAACGCGGGAGCGAACCTGTAAGCAGAATTCGCATCGTCATTGCTGGGGTCACATGCAATGCCGCCGTAAACGATGGGCATCCACCCGCCCAGGCCGGAAGCACCGGCACTAGGCGACCACATCAATCCACCTCCGGTGTACGTTCTCAGGCCGTTATTCGCACGCGTGATGAAGCTGGTGACGGGTGTTCGTTGAAGCGGGTTCGCCTTCGCAAGCATGATCGCAGTGACCGTCTTTCCCGCCATCGAGGCGCGCTCGGCCGCATCGAACGGGTTTGACAGGCTGGAAAAATGCCCGTTGGCATCTGCCGGCTTCACCCTGGCGGAATAGGCAGCGCCGGAGCCGGGGAAAATGTTTGCCGTGTCCGTATCCTTCGTGACACTGTTTCCCGCCACATTCTGGAAATTCACCGGAACCGAACCCGTCCAGTTCGAAAGGTCACCATTGCCGAACAGCTGGGTGCCGATCGGCAACTCCATCCAGCTTACCGTGGAAAATGCGCCTGCCTTAGAACTCCGAAACCGCGCCATCAGCGCATCCGCAACAATCTGGGCACCCTTCGAATTAGCCTCAGTGTCAGACAGATGCACACCTGGCGACGGCTCGCCCAGCCGGTACAGCGAGGCATCCTTGCCAGCCTCGAGTATGCGGGCGTGGCTATCGACAAGCGTAAGGCTGGGGAAAGCAGATGCGACGCCACGAATTGCGTTGTTGACGTTGTCATAGCCGGCAGTGTCACGCCATGGATTTTGTGTCGTCATCACCTGCGCAACGCCCTGCCATTGCCAACTGATCAGTCCGATGATCGACCAGAAGAGCCCGCGACCGATTGCAAGGGCACTACCCGGCGTTTCGAAACTCGACATGTTATGGCCGTGATGAGTAATCGCCACGTCCGGTTTTGGAATGGCATCGATCGCATTCGGCTTGCGCGACGCCTCAAACATGCAACCAGCGACCTGTCCGGGCAAGGCCGCCAGATACACAGCCATTGAACCGCGCGTGCCAGTGCGTAGCGTAACCGGCGCGGCGTATTCTTTTGGGCCGTTGGCGGAGGAACCGCCCCACTCCGCCCAGCGATACATCACGATTGTGTAATCGTAGAGATCCCCGAGCGCGACGACAAATTTGTAATAGGGGCCAAACTCCGAATAGCCCGTACTGTCTGAATTGATGAAGAGGACGACGTTCTGCCCGGCCTCCAACTTTGTCTTTAGAGGGCCGAAGGCATTAACTTCCCGAACAGGCCCGCCGTTCAATCCGCGCCAGGGCGAGAGGGCGGACAAACCGCGCCCCTTATTTCCGCGAGCAAGCGAGGTGGAAGCCAGAAGCCGCAGTGATGTTGTCATTGCACCGAAACCTTGCAGTTCGGAGTAGTGGCACCCGTCAGGGAGACGTAGACATTGCCGGCGCTGACGAACACTATCTGCCGGATCGGATCACCGTTCCCATCCACATTTGCAGCGGAAAGCTTGCTATCCGGAACGGGCACCTGGTCAGCGCCATCGGCGCACTGAGGTAAGAAGCTGCAGCGTTCCACCGCCCAGCGATCCGGAATAGGAGAGAACGCGGTAACCCGCATCGCTCTTCGCCTCGATACCCATATTCTCGGTGCCATTCTGCGTGAGTGTTTTCGTCGGCATGTTTTAGCTCCAGCATCCTTGCCGCTGTCCGTTGCGGTCGTTTCCGATGACCCTTTCCGCGCCCGACCTATCGGCGGCAATCAGCGCCACCAGGCCGGAAGGAGAAAGATTATTTTTCGTCCACCCCGCGCAGCTGGTCGCAGGCATCGACTGGCATGCCGTTGCTGCGAAGGCCAAGAACGCAAAGCTCAAAATCTGTTTTGGTCTGCAGGCTCGCATCGTCACCCTTCCTTTGCATCTCGGCCCTGGCGGCCGCCACGGCCATTTCTGCGATCGCGGCCGACTTGCCCTCCCGCTTCGCCGCCGGCACCATCACGAGCGAGGCGACGGCACAGGCAACGGCAATACCGGCCACCGCCCCGCCGATCGCAACCACTGCGGTTTTGATACGGTCAAGCATTGAACTCGGCCTTGATCTCTCGATACACCTTGGCGATGTCCGCACGACGCTTGATGGCGTAGACGCCGGAGAGGCCGATCGCCACAACGATCAGGATCTGCACACGCCAGTCGAGGCCACCGAATGCAGCAGCTGCAGCGCCCAGAAATGTCAGGATCCATTGCCAGACCGTTTTCGATTTCAGGAGCGGTTTATCCAGCTTTTCCGGATCCACCTTCTCCGCAGGCACTGGCGCTGCGGTATTCCCGTCGACGTGAGGCTCCGGCCGTGCAGGTGCGGGAGAAATCGTCGCCGGCGTATCGCCGACTGTCACGAGCCTGACAAGGTCGAGCACATGGCGCAGGCGCGCCTCTACGCGCTCCGGCTTGACCAGGGATTTGTTGAGGCCGTCGCCGGCGTAATAGCTCTGGCCGCGCAGCACCTGCCGGTGAGCGCCTTTCGTATCGGAGAGCACCGGAAAGCTTGCCCACTCCTTGGCGAGGTTCAGGCCGAACTGAACGAGATTGAGTTTTCCCGAAATGAAATCGGCATAGCCCCGGCGCAGGAGCAGGTAATAACCGAGCCTGTTCTGCAGGCCGCCGGAAAAGATCGTCCTGCCATCGATGGAGGGAACCTCCTTCGCGATGCCCTGCAGGGTGGCGCGCATAAACTGGTAACGGCCCGCCGCGCTGGACGCCGTGTCATAGCCCCAGTTTTTTTCACCCACGTCTTGTTCCCCCATTTTGCCTGCGCATCGACGATATCGCCGTAGGTCATCTGAGTGAGGGGAACAGCCAGCTTTCCCTGGCGGTTTCCAAAAATGGTGTCGAAACCTTTCGGAGCTTCGATATCGCCGATGAAATCGAGTAAGTTTTGCGCATGCAAGGGCACAGCGTCAGGCAGCTTGGCGGTCATGAAAATGGCTCCGGTTTTTTCAACTGGAGCCATGGTATGCGTCCGGAGGTACGGTCAAATGCGCAGTCAGGAGACCTTTACGACGATCTCGGCCCGCCCATCATCCAGAATGCGACGAACCTTTCCGATTGCCGACTTGTATTGCGCTAACGAAATGGTGGCGTCGCGGACGATACTGCCAGAGATCTGTCCCTGATCTCCTCGAACTGGCACGATCCAGTCACCAGGAGCCGCGCCGTAGACGTTCACCGGGACCTTGCCGCAATAGGCGATGCGATCCATCTTGACGCGTTCGCTTTCAAGCAGCTCCTCAAACTCGGAAACTGCCTGGCGATAATCGGCATATTCGGACGCCTCCCATGCACGTCGATGATCTGCACACTTCTGATCGTATTCCTCGATCTGGCGATCAAATTCCGCCTGCGCTTGTGCCGCCTCCTCAGTCGCCATCCGGCTGAAGACAGGAAGTCTCGGCCGCTCGATTTCCAGGGGGACATATTCGGGCTCAGAAGGCCGTTCACCAATTTGCGTGTCCCAGTCATCACCGCCGACAAGGTTGGGATTTGTGGATTTAACACCGAACGATATCGCCTCATCGAAGAGGTCCGTCAGGAGCCCCAGTTCATCGAAGCCAATTATCTGCCCTTTGATGATTTCGCCGCAGTCTTCGGATTTCCGCTCATACTCGGCATAGTCAGCACCGCTCGCATTGATCGTGCCGCCCGCATTGATCGAGCGCCCGGTGGCGCTCTGGCCGTTGACACGCATTGCCGCGTTCGCGCCGTTCGGCGGGGAGCCACGCGCAATCTGGACTTCCAGGGCAGTAACGGAGGCGTTATCGCGCAGGCTCAGCATGGCCTGGCCTTCGGTCGTGGATGATCTGGTTGCGATGATCGCCCCCGCACCGCCGATCGTGAGATTGTTGCCTGTATCGCAACCGATAGACGCGGGCGAGCCGCCAGCGCTGCCGAACCGAACGCGATGCTGGTTTCCAAGAACGATCGCATCAAGCGTGAACGACGAAGCAGCGCCGGAGTTCAGAAGGCTGGTCATGATGCTGCCGGATCCGGCGGCGAGCCCTGCGCCTGCAATACCGTCCAGTATGATGCCGTTGTTGAAATTTCCGCCACCAACATACCCGACCTGCATAGCCGGACCGGGGATGGCAACATTGAAGGCATTGATGTAAAGACCCGCCGAACCAGCCGCCGGCGACGCGCCGGCAGAAGGCTCAACGTCGATCTCAACGCCTACAAGTTTTGCGCCATTCACGCCGGGTGCAGAACCGGCGATGATGTTTGCCCCAAACGACGTGGTGCTGTTCTGCCAGGAAAAAGCAACCGACATGGAGGCCACGACATCCGCAGTGCTGCCCGTGTTCGCAGCATAGGCGAACATCGCATTTGCCGGGGAATGCGTGCCGGAAACATAGCCGGGGCCAAACTCGCGGGAAACACCGAAAAACGTTCCAACCTGACCCGGCCAGATGCCCGCAATATCTTCAAGCTTGTGGCTATCTGCCTGCTCGAAAAGCTTTTCGATTTTCATTTTCGAACCGGCGACGGGGGCGGATCGATAATAATCGAAAACACGAAGGCCACCTGTCGGCTGCGTTCCCGAGAAGGATGCGCCCTGCTCAAAGACGAGCCTATCGGTTGCGGCGAAGGCAAGAGCGGACCCGATTTCATAAGTCCCAGCGGGAAAGACGATTGGCCGGCCGCCGGCAAATGCCTTGGCTCGCAATATGGCGGCCCTGTCGTCAGCGACACCGTCGCCAACAGCCCCGAACATCAGGGGATTTGGAAAGGTCTCCGCAATTTCCCACCACGCGCCATCCGCCGTCTGAAACTTGCCATCGTGCGCGGGCTCGCCACCTGCCTTGACGTAGAGCGCGCCGCCGCCATCACCAGCAACATAAAAGCCATTCACCCGGATCGCATTGATCCCTGCGGGGATCTCGAGCGCCGGCATGCCAACGACCGCTGCATAGATCGGCACATTACCCTGACTGACAATGTCACTCGCCCAGCCTTCGACGAGGTCTTTCATCGCCTCGACTTCGTCACCGATCGCGCCGAGATCCGGACCGGCAACGAGGCGGTTCCCCTGCTTCATCAGGGTGCGCCCGTCATCCATGTCAGCATCAAGCGTGAAGCTCGGCGCGCCGAAATCCGTCACGATCGCGCGGCCAATATCGCGACGCAGTTCCTGCTGTTGCGTCGCAATCTTCGAAAACTCTTTCTCCAGCGCATCCGGATTGATTTTCGTACCGGAAATAACGCCGGCATCACGCGCGGCCACGCGGGCGGAAAGGACCACGAACCGGGTGGTTTCCGGCACGAGGTACGGAAACTTGATGGTGAAGGCGTCAAAGGGATTGAGCACCGTGTTGCCGTTCACCTTGGTAACGACAACGTCGGGAACTTCTTCGAAGCGCAGGGCACCGGCCGGCCGAACACAGACAACAGCATCTTGTGTATCGAATATCTCGAAGTCGAACGGCCCGTATGTGTCGCCGCCATCGCCGACGAGGATATCGCTCAGCCGAAGCTGACGTGGAATGGGATAGGGATTTTCAGCCATAGTCGCCCCGCCTGATTTTTTGGATCAGGCAAAGCGTAAGGGCGGGCCACAGAGGTTAAGTGCGGGATACTCGAACCAACGAGCGGCTAACCAGACGTATCAAAAGGCCTATGCACGACATACCGAGAAATCGAGCACAAACCGATAGAGGCAAGGTTGACCAAGGATCAATTCCCGCCTGCACATACCGACCGTACGCGCCGGTAGCGATAACGATGGAAGCGATAAGAGGAGGCAACAAGATCACCCACCACTTAGCGCGGCCAATAGCAAGCGCGATGGTAACGAGCAGAATAACCATCTGAAAAGGGTCTCGAATTGCCCCCATCATCACGCCGGCGACAACAGCGCTAAAGACGCTTAGTCCGTCCAGAATATCTAGAAAAGCTCCCACAATAGCATCCTGATCAAACGATTCGACCGGAATATAGCTTAAGCCTTCACACCAAAAGGAGAAGTCAAAACGAGGCCCGAGTATCTTCATTCCTGCCCGAGCGCTGCATCTGGATTAGGAAGCCGGCGAAACGTCATTTCACCAGGCTCCCACCAGTGAGAGGCTTTCGCCTTTTGAGACTTGAAGCTTTTGTCTGCGTCCGGATCGAGCAGCCACTGCAGCTGGTCAACGAAGGCACGGCGATACCAGTTGCGGGTTGCCGGGTGCGACGACAAAATCGGCGTGTATCGACCCACATACTTCGCCGCGGCGCGCCCAACTTTTTGATCCTCCGGGTAAATGATCGCCTGGATGCTCTTCAAGGTGAGATCGGCGGTATCGGCTATGAATGCGCCACCTATGCCGCCCAAAGTAGCAACAAGGCTTTGCCCATAACGGTTTTCCGATTTGTCGACGAAATCAGCAAAGAGGCCGCCGCCACCGCCTTTCACGAAAGCCTTAACCCAGAAGGCATTTTCGGTCATATCCTCCGGATCCTTGCCGTTCAGAACGTTGAGGATCTGGATGTAGAACGCCGCGCCCATTGTCAGCGGAACGGCCATAGCGGCGAAATAACCGGATCCACGCGCAACACGGCCGGCCGCGCTTTTCGAAAGCATCGAATAGACATACATCGCCTCGAGCTGGCGCGCTGTGAAACTCATACCGAACGACATGAACTGGGAGCCAAATTCGGCTATTTCGCCCAGGATCGTGCCGCGCTCCACCTTTCCTGTCAGCACGCTCTTGATGCGCGGATCTCCGGCCGGAACCGATCGTTCCTGCCATTGCTGGATCAGCTCGGCATATTTTTCAGCAAGCACGCGATCGCGGGTCTTTTCGAAAACGCCGCCCGGATCCAGAAAGCCCATATTGTCGACGCCGGCCCGCATTTTGTGCCAGTCATCAGGGGTAATGCCGAAACCTTCCATCGCCCGCTGCAGAAGCGGATTAAGGTCGATCCAGTCAGTATCCTTTTCAGCCAGGCCGCCGAGCGTCTCATGCCAGGCCGTTGCCTCGAGACGCTTGCGGGCATCCGTCAGAGGAGAAAGCGCATTCCACGTCAGCGACCGATCGACAAGATAACGGCTCCATTCATGGCCAAACATCTGGTCGACGAAGCGCGCGCTTTCATTCATCGTGTGCAGATAATCGTCCCAGATCATCGCCCGGCGGGCCATCGCCTTACGATCGCCGTCATTGGCGAACCGTTTCAGAATGCCGCCGAAACCGCGCACCACCGGCAGGCCGGCCAGCCGACGCGAAGCTGCAGCTACGAACGGATCTGTTGCGGCCGCCAGAATACCGGTAGAGCCAAGTGCGGCCGACGTCGCGAGGTTACGAATATCGCCAGCCCATTGAGCCGGCGCATCGAGGACAGTTTCCCGCCCGCGCAGGGCACGCCAGAGGCTGTCAATGCGATATTCGGCCATCTTGATGGCTGACATGCCCGGCACCTTCACACCTTCAATATTGAGCGCTCCGGACTGCCGCTTGCCGATATCGACCTGCACGGCCTGTTTCAGCCACTCGATAGTCGCATCCGGGTTCGGTCCAAAGCGCTCCATAGCGGCGATATCGCGTGCCACACCGTTGATGTGGTTGAAAATGGAGCCGATCGCGTCGGAGCTGCCGAATTTCTCATTGTAGGCAAGCCAGCTCCGGGCATCTCTGAAAATCAGAAAGCGGCTGTCCTGGTACTTGCTGGCCACCTTGCCTTTGCCGAACCTTCGCCCTTCCGGCCGGCGGTGCGCCCAGCCATCGGAAGTGATGGTCTCGAAGACATAATCAAGCGAGCTATCGAGCCCGTTGGCGCCAATGACCTCGCCAGTGTTCGGATTGGTCATCTGCTCCGGATCGAGCAAAGGCCGGATGAAATCTTTCCAGCGCTGGCGCGCCTCCTCCGGCGTCCCGCCTAGTTTGCGGATCGCCCGGCGGTTATGGCTGTGCACGATGCCCCAGTCCTGCCGCTTCGGAATATTCCCGCCGGCATCGTTGAAGCGCAGACGCAGATCCTCGAGGACGCCGGAAAGAGCGCCGGCAAGCGCTTTGGCGGTCGGATTGCTAACGTGCTCGCCATGCATGGCCGTGATGAGATCGGGAATATCGACCTTGTTCAAACGACGGCCGAGACCCTTCGAGCGCCGGAAATGATACATCACGTCCGAAAGCTGGCGGTGCGCCAGGGCAATAATCGCATTGGCCTTGCCGGACATGCTCTGGGTGCCCTTGTAACCGTTGTGGATCATCAGCGATAAAACGGCATCGAGCTTATCCGGACGCCCTTTCTTGTCACGGTAGTTTTCGATGAAGCCCGCCAGATCCTTCCGCGCCGCCTCTGTCAGATTGACCTGCCGACGCATCTCTTTGGCATCGGCACGCAACGCGGCCGCCACCTCATCGCGTGCAGCGGCCATCGCCTCGCGTTCCGACATAGCGGCACGCTTGGTGTTGAAGCGGGCATCGTAATAACGGTGCAGTTCATCCGCCTGGCGCGAATTGATCGCCCCCTGTGCTACGGCGGAAGCCAGACAATCGCGCAGGCTCATAGTTTGCATGCCTCCAAAAGATCGGCGAGGAATTCAGGTTCGGCGGCCATCTCGAGCGCTTCCCGGGCGGAAACAACGCTCACCTTGCCGTCGCCATCTTCGATCGCCATAAAGTCGAAATAGTTTTCAGGATTGCCGTTGCGATCGCGCGCGGGTTCGGCGAGCTCGCCGGCGCGGATCTCCGCATTGCGCATGCTGACGTCATCGAGCGGTTCGGCTATGACGCGCGGGCGAATTGATTGCTCCTGCAGGGCGCGCTCGGCAGACGCCGCCGCTGGAGGCTCATTGAGCTGACGCGCCGCCGACTGTGGTGAGACGGCACGATCGGAGACCGCATCGCCCGCCGTCTCGACACGAGCAGCGGCATCATCGATACGCCGTGCAGCGTCAGCAACATCCGAAGCGAAAAAGGTTTCCGCGATATCATCGATGGCATTCGCGTCACCACCATAGATCCGCTCGTAATCATCCGGCCGCATCGTCAGCATCCTGCCGGCTTCCTGCTCGGCTAAGATGCGTTCAACGATCTCGGGGGTGGAAAATTGTCCGGATCCGCCGCATATCTCTCTGCGGCCTGCATGACCTCGATCTGCCCTGGCGAGGCATCCGATGAAACCATGTAATCGTCCAGAACGCGATCTTCGAAGCTCCGATTGATGAGATCGAGCTTTTCGGGCGCGAGCTCGACATTCATGGCTTTCGCCATTGCCTCGATATCACCAGGCTGAGGATTGCCATCGAGGACGCGCGCGGCGATATCCTCGCCACCTTTGCCCATGCGGTAAACGCGGGCGAGCTCCGCCCCGCCCTGGATCGATCCACCGAACAGTGCGCCGAACACAGCGGCAACGCCGGCGTTCTGCAGCATGTCACCCATACCGTGCTCGAGGCCGGCCGCACGCTTGCGCTCCTGGCTTAAGCCCTGCAGCACGAGTTCCTGCCCGCCGTTCAAGAGCGCTTCCGTCAGCATCGTCTTGCCGATCCGGCCAGCAACAGTCGACGACGTCGCGCCACCCGCTCCGAACATCGCCATGCCCCATTGTGTCGGATCGCGGGCAGCGCCTCGCAGGCCACCGACGAGTTGCGCGCCGAGACGTCCGGCCGCCCGAGCTCCGGCGAATTCAGCGCCTCCTGTGATGCCTTTTCAGCATCTCGCATTACCTGGTTGTGCGCTTCCTCGACACTCGTAGACAGAACCTGCTCAAGCTCCTGACGATACTTGCCGGAGAGCGAAAGCGCCTTGGCGTTGAACTCTTCCTCACGCGAGGCCCTACCTTCCTCATCGACGGAGGAAAACGCCGTGCCGCCACCCCCCAGTGACATCGCCATCACATCGGCGCGATCCGGATCCAGATCGACGGCCGCCGCTTCCCGCATGGGATTTGGCAGCGTCTGGCCGGTTATGTCGGCGATCAGCTTGATGCGCTCATCATAAGCCTTTTCCAGACCGTAATAATCGGCATTGGTATTTTCGATCAACCGCATCGTTTCATCGGTCGCGCCGGCAGCCTTCGACCAGGCCTCACCCCAGCTCTCAGGTCCGGCCGAGCGGCTTGCGGGCAGATCCGTGACGTTCGGCAGCTGGATCATCGGTAAGCCCCCGGAACACGCGCACCGAGCCTGCCCTGCATGCCGGCGAGATCCAACACGACGGGATTGCCATCCTTGTCGGCTATGAACTGGGGGACGAGCTAGACAAATCCCCGAGCGCAAAAGCATAACCGCCGGTGACCGCAATCGGCGTCGCTTTCTGGAAATCACGCGCCGTCCAGGTGCGGCCGTTCTTTGCGACCACCTGCCCCACATCGTTATCCTCGAGCGCATCGATGAGATCGCCGAACTTGTCAGCACGGATCGATGGTGGCACGAGGATCTGACGTGACCGAGAGAACATCCCGCCGCTGAATTTCGTGAACCCGCCGAACTGGACCCCATTCGAGAATGTTGCGCCGGCCGCCTCCTGGTAGGCCTTTTCGTAGAACGGTCGCGCGTCTTCTTTCTTCGGATCGATGCCGGCATCATAAAGGCGCTTGCGCGCGATCGCGGCGGCCGCCTCGTCAAGTCGGTTCACCTCCGCAGGCGAAAACTGCAGGGCATCGCCGGCGATCGTCTGGGCAACCGGAATACGCTTCGTGTTCGGGATATCGGTATAGGCCTTGCCTTCCGGGCTTTTCCCATAACCGGAAATGAGATCGAGCGCCGCCTGCCTGTTACCGCCAGCAGCGACCAGGCCGCCGGAAAGAGCAACCGCCGGTGCAGTCTCGCCCAGTTCACGCAGTACCCGATTGGCATCACGGCCGGCCGCGTCCACGAGACCGGCAGCAATCGCCAGCCCCTTTGCCGGATCCGCCTTTACAGCCGCCTCAATCTGCTCGGCCTCGCCCGGGCGGAAATAGCGCGGCGAAACGCCAAAATGCTGTCCGGCGGCATTGGCAGCATTGATCCGCTCCGAAAAAGCGCCAGCAACCATGGCAGGATCCACGTCACCATCCAGTGGCAAGCCTTCCGAAACCGGCAGAACACCGAAGCGCTCGGCAACACCAAGCGGATCCACCTGCAGATCCTTTCGATGATCTGCAATAGCCTTGCGGGCAAAATCAACATCGTCAGACGTCGCATTCTCCCCCAGGATCGTCTTGACGGATTTTTCCACCTCCCCAATCGGCTGGGTTCGAATGGCGTCCGAAACCTTCATCCGCGTCAGCGTCGACGAAACGATTTCCTTACCGCGAGGGGCGGTTCCGGCATCGAGCTGGAACCTCGCAAGCTCATCAGCACCGACCGGTAGGCCACGGGCGATGCGCTTCGCCATGTCTTCGCCGCGCTTTTCGAGATCTGCATTCGATTTGGCATCCTGCGTCCGGCGAGCGCTTTCCGCCCCCGTCAAACCCTTGTCGATCGCATCCCAGTCATCGGCCGTCACGCCATCGAGGTTCCCGGCGGCATAGTCGCGCTGCATGTCCGCGCGCATCGTTTTGATCTGATCGGCGTTCATCGTCGCCGCCTGCCTGGTGTAATAACCCACCGTCAGATCGGAACGGCTCTTGCGCTTCGCCTTCTCCGCCTCTCCAGCGGTCAGGACACCGCGAGCCACGGCGCTGTCATAGTGGGCGTCGATCGTCGACTGCGTATCGGCAAGCGCCACACCAGCCGCGTCGTCATCCATTTTCAGGCCGGCGAGCTGCTGGCTTTTGCGGTTCTCGAGTTCGTCAACGCGACCGAGAAAATCGACACGGTTTGCGGCATCTGCCCGCTCTTTCTGATCGGCCCGCGCCTTGCTCAACAACGCCATCGAGCGTTTGTTGTATGCGGCAGTATACTCCGGCGCGATTTCCTCAAAAACATTGTCGCGCAGATCTGCGGTCAGATTTTCCTGCAGCGCCTTTTCGAGCATGGCGGGATCATCTTTGTAGGCCTCATAAACCGCCTGCTGATTTTGAACCATGGCAGCGTCGGCCATCTCGAGATAGGTGCGCGTGCCAGCCACATCATAGGCGCGACCGGCAGCTGTATTTCGTCGGGAGGGGCGCCATGTTCCCGGCTTTCCGCGCTCAATCACCACAGGCTCGCGAACAGGAGTAACTGACACCGGCCCTACGGAGGAAGAAGACGGCAGTTTGTCATAGGTTCCGCCACTAGGCGCGACTTTCGAGGTCCAACGCGAGGCAAACTGCCCTGCGGTCATATCGGATGTACCGCCGTTCAGGCGCACCGCATCGTGACCAACAACGTCGACGGCTAAGGCGTTGGGATTTGCCAGCAACTTGAAGCCCCGCCAGCACCCTGCTGATGAGCAAGGTACAATTCGCCAGCGTTAGGCTCACGGCCGAGAGTTTTCCGCAGATGATCGCGATTGTCTCGCATGAGGCGCGCAGCTGCATCAGATGCCTGGGCCGGATCGAAGCGGTCACGAAGGCCATATTGCTTTGCCGTGCCGTCGACGAACTGAAAAAGGCCACCCGCCGACGAGTTTTTATTCCGGGCATATGGGTTAAAAGAGCTTTCGATACCCGCGACTTCCGTCAAGGCGTGGGGATCGACACCGTTCCGAACGGCAGCATCCGCGATCATCGTTCGCAGTTCTGCAGGCGGCACCTTCACGCGAACGCCATTTGACGTCTCACTCTCCTTATACCCACCACCCGAGATCTTAATGAGGCCAGGTGCATTCTCTAAGGCTTCTTTCCGAGACAGAGACGCTTCTCTTTTTTCGGCCTCTTGTAATGCCTGAGCACCGAAGTCATCCGCCATACGGGCAAGGCCCGCAGCCACCTTGCGTTCGAGATCTCCGCCCTCGCGCGAAACCGAAAGCAGCCCCTCACTCAAAAGGGGCTGCGCGCGGAATGGCTTGTAAGATACAGGATCCAGCCTTCTGTTTGTCATATTAGTACCCGTCTGCGATGGAAGTTGCACCCTTGAAACCGATCATTGCCGCATCGAACATGGCCGATCGCTTCGCACGCGACGCCCTCTTTCGATATTCGGCCTCACGCTCCTGCAGGCGACCAATCCGCGTCTGCTCCGTTCCGACATCAGACGTGATACCGAGATCCAGTTGCCGGAACGCGTCTTTTCGAGCCTGCATCGGCGTTCCGAAGGAAAGATCAACGCCGGACGCAGCATAGGCAACGTCCTGCTGCGCTATGCTGTCCATCGCCTCTTTCTTGAGAGCCGTGCGCCTCGTGATACCCTGCAGGGTTTCAAGCGGCACCTCGCGCGCAGCATCATCGGCGGCCGCATTCAATGCTTCCGCGTCGGCATTGCCGGCATTGATGGACTGGACCATCCCAAGAACAGTCGCCGTTCCCTGCAACAGCGATGACAGCGAAAAACCTGTCGCAGCAGGAGCCGCCACCCCTGTTGTCACTGCGCCGGTGGCGGCCCCTGCCGCTGCAGCACCGCCACCCCCAAAGATAGACGTCACAAAACTCGCCGCCAGCTCCATTACAGTTTCACCCCCGCGATATAATCCCGCACACGCAGCCGCCCGGGGCGAACCTGCGTAATTGTCAGTGTCGGATCCATGCAGACGCCGATGAGGCCGGAAACCGCGATATGACCCGTGAAATTCTTCTTTGCGGCAACCAGGTCATCGCTCATCAGCTGCAGCGGCACATTGCGCGCCGTTCGACCATTTGCGCCGATAGCTATGCTAGCGGTGTCCTCGAGATAAAGCCGAACAGACACCACCTTGCCGGGCCGTCGCACAACATCGTCATTCGGGAGAACACGCACGAAAGGCATGCATTCATGCAACGGCGCGGACCATATACCGACGAGCGCAGCCTTTCCTGCAATCTCGGTTTGCACCGAGCCCGCAGACACGACAAAGGCCCGTGGAAATCGTTTTCGATTTCAACCCAAACGGCGCGACCATTGAAGCTGGAAAGGCCGGAGATCTGCCCCGTCAGGTCAGTGACCGCAGACACAGTCAACTGCAGAACACTTTCTTCATCTTCAACAAGGATTTCCCGGGTGTACGCCCCGTTGCGCTCTACTGTCAGCCAGACACGGTCGAGACCATCAACGGAAATGTCATGAACTAAACCACCTTCGGCAACCGGCCACTCACTGGCCGCAAGCCTGATGTCCTGACTGACGTTCACGCCGCCGGAAATAAGCCGCCCATCTTCACGTAGGATCCAGAGGCGGTCAGCGGACATTCCGCCCCGTTTACGCTGCACCACCAGTTTCCGCACGTTGGAGACGATATCGTTGTTGAGATCGTTCACGGGATCGGGCTTGAAAGCCTCAGAGACGGCGTCATAGTCGGCAGAATAAAGAATGCCCCCGTCACGCGAGACGAAATAAATCATTCCACCCAGCAGAACAGGCTTGCAACCCTTCTTTGTGCCGATCTCTGACGCCTTCACCCAATTGAGGGGCTTTCCCCGCTCTATCGTCCGGTTAGACGCGAAATATTCCGCCCGGTTCGTAAAAACCACAAGGTACGTGGCATCGATCGCATACAGGACGGTTTCGGAAACTTCAGTTCGAAGCGCCTCCAGCCGGGCAGCGTTATCAGACTGGCTTTCAATGTTGAGATCGAAATACTCACCGATGCGTGACATGGCGATGGCGGCTGGCTTCGATCGAGGCGCGATGTAGACTGATCGATCCTGAAAATTCGTCATCGCTGCAAATCCGCCCCTGGTGACGGAAATCAAGGGTTCACCTGCCGTCTTGCCGATCGACGCGTGGGTGACGAGTGCCGATGCTTCCGATGTGTTGACTATCCGGGCATCGAAATCATATTCCTGCCCCTGCAGAGGGCCGCCGAAACGCACAACCAGCCGCCAGAACCGACCGCCGCCGCCGGCATTGGAAACCGTCACACCCGACGAGAAGCCGGGCAGAGCAGCAATCTTGCTCTGGATGTTGAGGCAGAACGCATCCCAGCCGCCGAGATCCGGAGCGCCGCCAAGGTTTGCCGCTTCCGTTGTATTTCCTTCGACGGTCATGGACACGGCGAGCTCCGGCACGCCTTCACCCCAACGAAAGTAAATGTCCCATACATCGTCCGTCTTTGCGTAATCACCGCCAAGATCAACGTCAGGAACAAATTCAAACGGCCAGGCACCCACAGTCCATAGCGCGTCATTCGAGGAATTCCGCAAAATTCTCAAACCCGAAAAAAGCGACGGATGAAAGATACCAACCGTGTTCGCTTCGCCATAGAATTCGAGATCCGGCAGCATTTCGGATGTGATTTGCGGAACGGCGACAGTCGCAACTTTAACCAGATCTTGCCGCCATATCTCGACCTGCCCCGCCATGAAATAAAGCGTATAGGAAAGCGCCGAGCTCACGGTGAGAGTGGTTTGAACGACTGGAGCCGCCGGAGCCGAGCCGACCAGGCGAGATCCGGGCAACAGCGTAAAACCGCTTTGCGGCACTGGCTCTACGCCAAGCATCCGCTTCGCACCGGAATAGTACTGTTTCAGGTTAACCTTGCCGAATAGGCTCTGCGCCAACTGGCGGCATTCGCTGAGCTCTTGAGCTGTCCCGCAACGCGCGCCATCAGAATTCTCCATGCCAGGGAAGATAGGCGCGTCCACCGGTGTTATGCACAGCGGTCAGAGGGTCATTCGCAAGAAGCGGCTCGCCGATCGGTGCACTCGCCTTGTCCTGGGCCATCAACCGGCCGAACAATCCGCCAGTGCCCTCACGCGAAGGAGTGCCGAAAGCCTCAACAAGCTTTGCCTCTCGCAGATCCTGATCGGCCCAGACCGGAATGGCCAGATATCCGGAAAGTGCGATGACGAAGGCAGCACGGAAGGAAGGATCCCAGTAATCAGGATCGACCAGGACTTTGCAAAGAGACCAGGTGTCCGTCACATTCGCGAACAGCATCCCTTCCTCGATGGCAAAACACCGCAGTGGTGACGGCGATTGTCCGGCTCGATCCATGATCTTGAGAGGATTTCCGATGCGGTTGCCCGGCAGAGCGAAAGCATGCGACCAGCCATTGTCCGGCCTGTCGGCTAGGCGCGTGTTTTTGAAGGTCTTACGGGCGAAGGTCCAATCATGCATGCCGAAGACCTGGTCGACAACGCGTCTCCAGGTTGCCTCGATCTGCTCGGAGAGCTCCGAACCGTCGTCGATCGAAAACATGGGGCCAGCACCGATATCCGTCAGCGCCTCGTTGATGATCGTCGCCCTGTCAATTGTCATGACCACCGCCCGAAAAAAGAAAACCGTGGCCAGAGAATACCGGCCACGGTCCATCGTTGAGTGCGACGCGAATTAAGACGCGGCCAGACCACCATCTACGGCGACGGTGACGTTGCCGGTCGGCGGCACGGCCGTGGTTCGAAGCACCACGCGCGCCGTCGTACCGTTGATATCCGCTACGCAATCGATGATGCTGCCGACCGTCAGATTGTCACGGCTGTCATTGAAGAAACCGGCGGCCTGCACCTCAGCCAGCGTGTGGACGGTGGCATAGTCGAAAAACATGATCTGACGCTGGCCGGGAATGCTGATCGTGGTCCGGCGGCGCAGATCGCGGGGGCGATGAGCCATAGTCGTATCCTTTTCAGTTGAGACAGGAGGGCGAGCCGCCCGCGCGAAACGGGCGGCATGTCACATCAGGTCGGGCGAACCGTATCGTTGATTGCGAGGTAACGCAGACGCTTGACACCTTCCGGGAGGAGGCCGATGGCCGCGCCGGAAAGAGCCGTGTCGCAGAGAAGCGGCTTGCCGGCCTTGCCGATCCATTCGTTGATGTCCATCTGCTCTTTCGACCAGAAGGTTTCACAGCCAACGGCGGATTTCGTCCACATGAACGTATCGAGGTAGCCGGCAGCCCATTCGTCCTGACCTTCCACCCATTTGGCCGTGCCGTAGTTGAAATGCTCATCAGGCAGCGCCATGATATGGATGCCCTTCCAGGTCTTTTTGTCGACGATACCCGACTGAGCGAAGGGAAGATCCTTATCGCCCTGGTAGTCCTTGGAGGAGAATTCCTTGTACCAGCAAAGCTGCTCGAACCACATAAACGGGATGGGGTAGTAAATCTCCTCATCCGAGCCGACGCCACGAACCTGGGCGGCAGCACGATTGACGAAGGGAAGATCGATGCGCGCACTGCCGTCGCCGATCGTCTTCGGAACGGTCGGGCCGCCGCCCGGAATGTTGGCATTGCCGACGTTGCAGAACGCGTCGAGCGCATCGAATTTCAGGTTGTCGCGTTTCATTCGCACCGATTTGGCCATCGCGTCGGAAACTTCCGCCTGGTAAGACGGAGCCTGGCGCAGCGTGTCCTGGTTGCGAATGGTCGCTTCCGCCGTATAGTCGGAGGCCTGCGGGAAACGACGTCGATGTCGAGCCCCTGCGGACGGACTTCCTCGATTGCGCCGGAAAGCTTGTACATTTTGATGCGGCCGCCCGCGATCGGGAACTTGACCGTACCGGCGACGTTTTCGCCGGTTTTCATGGTGCCGTCAGAAATCCACCCTTGGACTTCAAACGGGTTGCGACGTCGTCGCGGATTTTTTCTTTGAACCAGGCTTCAACAGGCATGTGTGACCCTCAATTGGTGTGATGGACGAAATCACCGTGAGGGCCGATTAGCCGGGCGCTACTGGGTCCGGTGAAGGATAGCCAGCATGTTCCCCAGGTCGCTCCCGTCCGGTAGCAGGCAAATCATGCCAGCGGGCGGGAGCCGTTAAGTGCGTCAGCCGGGATAAACGCGTTTATAGTCGGCCTGCAGCTGGTCATAGGACGCGCGGTCGAAATCCTTGTGACCGACAGTGTTCTGCGGCAGAGCCCCGCGCTTGGCCAATTCAGCCTTTGGATCAAGACCACCGGAGCCACCAAACTGCATGGCAGGGCCGCCACCCTGGCCACCGCCGACAACGCCACGCATCCACTCAAACACGCGATGCCCTTTCGCGCTGTCCCCGAGCATCGCCTTGGCAAATTCGACGTCATCTTTCGCAAGGCCGCCGTTTTCGGCGCCCTTGGCGGCAACGCTATCGAGGAACGCGTAATTTTCGTTCATGCGCTTTTCGACGGCCTGGCGCTGCTCGGCCTCCGGCAAGTGCTAGGCAACATCCGGAACGAGGGCGGCCCGCTCGGCCTTCTCGTCGACAACCGGCTCCATCAGGCCCATTTCAGACGAGACGGAGAGGAACTGCTGAACCATGCCCTGGTAAACAGGCAAAGGAACCTTGTTATCGAAAGCGTACTGCTGCATGCGCGCCGTCAAAGGATCGCCTTTCAGCGTTTCCAGATGCGGCTTAATCGCTTCCGGAATGTCGCCGGAAAACTCCGCATAAGCCTCAGCCGTCGCCCCAACCTTGTTTGCCGCGTCGCGGTCTCGATAACCGTCGAGCGCCTTTTTCATGTTGTCGATCGTCTCGGTGTTGCTCTTGCCAACAAGATGATCCGCGATGCCTTCCGGCTTGTAGATATCTCCGGCGGGCGGAGACGGTGCGCCCGCCGGAGGGCGACAGCCGATGGAGGCGGCTGCGCGCCCGCGTCGGCGGGAGGAGGAGCCGACGCGGAAGAACCTGCCGGCGGCGCGGCTGCTGCAGCATCACCGCCACCGCCGCCACTGCCGCCCGCGTCCGAGTTGAACAGCATCAGGTCAAAAAAATTGATGCCGCCTAAAAATCTGCCTTTCATGATCCAGCTCCATTCTGGTTTTGAGATTTCGATAAGAGTTTTTCGCCATGACCAATGGCCGCGAGGATCGCCTCGCCGACGCCATTAATGCCCTGCCGTGTTGCCGTGTTGAGTGCTGTTTGCTCGAAGGTCTGGCCGGTCGAGCGCAATGGCATGCGAAGGGTGATATCCATCATCCATTCGAACATGGCCCGGCCTTCAGGCGTGTGGTAAAGCCCATACATAAATTTGGCGACACCTTCCCGCGGCTGCAGTGGCGCATCCTGCAGCTGCGGCCTAAACAGGGCCTCGAGCCCTTCCCAGCCGTCGCCGTCATCCGTAAGCCGCTCGAGCAGATCCATAGGCTGAGCGGCGCGCTCCGGAAGAAATGGACCTGACATCAAGCAGCCCTCCGCATATCCGCCACAGCGAGATCCTTGATCGCGCCCGGAGCCTGCTTTGCCATTTCGGCCGCCATCATCGCCTGCATCTGCTGGCGACGTGCATCCTCGATCTTGAGGAGCACCTTTTCCTTTTCCGCGTCGTCAGGGATCAGATCCTTGTCGATCTGCAAGCCGTCGGCGATCCGCTCCATGACCTTGTCCTGGTTCAGATAGAGCTCGCGCTGCTCGGGACCGGCAAAGGCCATCACCATATCGTGGTAATTGGCGATCGAGGCGATGCGGTCCGCATTGAGCGCAGCCTGCATCGGCGAGCGGACGTTCACCGAAACCAAAGGTCATCCACCTGCTGGATCCCGGGCAGCATGCCGAATTCCATCAGGATCTCTGCAGCTCGCGGCACAACAACCGGCATGATCTCGCGGACCAGGCGGCCGAATGCGCCGATGTGAATGTTTGCACGCTGCTGCAGACGGGCCGTCATTTCGGAGGCGGAACGCGGCGTGCCCTCATATTCCGGCAGGCGCGTATCGAACATGGCCTGCTTGATCTGGCCCTGCAGATCGCCGATGAGCATCTGGGCAACGTTCATGCTTCCCGACGCCGGATCGAGGCGCTGCACGTCGGACCGAGAACGCCGCCCGTCGATTGCATCGCCCAGAACTGACCCGGGGCCATCTGCACGGTGTTCGGGTTGAATGTGCCGCCGGCGCGGTAACCCCAGATACCCAGCATGTTGATCGCGGCGCTTTTCAGAGCAAGCTCTTGCGCCTTGTTCAGCGTCTTGATCGTCGGCAACGCAGTCGGGATTACGCCACGGCCGTAAGCCTCGCCGGGCACGCGGTAATAGCGGGGAATGGCAATCGGCTGGGTCCGGTAACGCTCATGCGTCACGAGACCCAGTGCGTTATCGATGCGCGCGCCGAAGTGCCAGCCACCACCCGGCTGACGATCCGCCCACCAGTCCTGGTAAACCAAAATCTCCTCAGACGGGCGGGTTCTCGCCAGCTCCTTGAAGTTGTCAGGAAACCGGCCCTTCGACCAGGCGTCAACGATCTGGTCGCGCCGAAGCGTCTGCCGCCACGACACCAGGTTGACCCGGCCGAAAGCATCGGTCGATATCGCCAGCTGGTCGAAGGGAATGCAGGCAAACATGATCGGGTTGCTGGGCGTACCTTTGACCGGCAACAGCGCGCCAGTGCCCACGGCCAGATCGATGCACATTTCGTGAATGGCAGTATCCCAGTCACCCGCCAAGAAAAATGGGTGAATGAGGGTCGAGACCCGCGACAGTTCCCGGTTGAACTGCTTTTTTTCGCTGTCCTGCAGCGCCATCGCGGCGAGGGGCCAGCCTCGAGCTCGAATGTGGACTGGCCGGCCGGGAAGAGATCGCGCTGCAGATTGCCCGCGAAATACATCGCCGACATTGGCGCGGTCATATCGAATAACCGATCCGGCCCGCGCGCCTTGCCATTCGCGCCGCCGCTGGGCCGACGCATCGGCACGGCGAAATCATAGGCCTCCTGGTAGATCGGCGTCCAGTGAGGCGAGCGCCCCGGGTGTTATCAACGCGGGTTTTCAGAGCCTGGACATCAACGTTGAAATCGCCATCCATCAGGCAAGCACCGCGCTGGATCCGCCGGCGTCAGCGCCACTGTCCTCAAACAGACGGCGGCCACGGGGCGCGCGCCGCGTGGCCGCCACTGCCTGATTGTTCCGGTTCGCTTCCGCAAGCTGCCGATCGTTCGCCACCTGCTGCAGCTGACGGCTCTTTTCCGCCTCCTGCTTTGCGCTCTTGTCCGACCCGCCGAAAAGTCCCTTGACGATCTGGCCCATGCAACTCCCCGTTCAAAATCAAAGGGTTCCGCCCGGGTGCTGGAAGCCGACGAGGCGCGCCATGCGCACACCGCTGGGGTTGCTTTCCGTCACATGGGTTATGACGGTTCGATTTTGGGCCAGAGCCGTCAGCGTCAAATGCGCGATACGGACGAGTTCGCGCATATACGCGCGGGCGGGCGGGCGAAGCGCCAGACAGAATTCCCATCGCCCCTCACAATCCGGGACGAGATAAGCAATGGCCAACAACTCATCACCGGCATGAAGCGAGACACTTTCGCCGTTCGAACGCTGCCAGATCGCTGCCTTACGCGCGAGCGCGCGCCCGCCCGCGCGGGGCAATCAAGCCAGGCTGCCGGACTGGCGACGGTTACGTCCCATACGCTGAAATCTCCCGGGCGCTGCGGCTTAGGCTGATTTCGCAAAAGCCGCTGCTCATGCAAGCTGACGACGCCGGACGGCAGCACCGAATTCGCGCCGTGCGCGACAACGTTACGCAGGCCGATGTACCCGAGCCGCCGGTATTGTTCAGCATCATGCGGATGCGAGTAAGCGTTTTTGACCACGGCAAGCTTATCGGTTCCGCCGATCGTCGCCTGTTTCGTGAGCTTGTAGTGAGCAGCGAAGCCGCCCAGGATCATCTTGCAGCGCGGATCGACGAGGTAACCCGGCACCCGGCCATCAATCATGGTGGTGAGACCCATTCGCACCGCATCCTGTCGTACCCCGGGCTCGTTAGATGGGGCGGGCAAAATGGGAAAGCGCAGCGTTTTCTGGACCGTCATGGCGAAATTCATTTCGTCGGTCTCCTTGTCGCCGCCGTAGAAAATCGCCGGGTCGCCATAAATGCCGATGATCGGCAGGCCCGAAAACTGGCTCATCAGCAATTCCAGCAGCATCAACGAAAACCGCGTCGGCCCCGTGCCGGGTTCCGTGACGAGCTCGGCCAGCAAGCGTTCCTGCCCGTTCGCCTGCGGCTGGCCGATGGTCGCCGATGGAGAGCCGCCGCCATCGATGCCGATCGTGATGCCACGACCTGGCGTCGGCGCAAGCGGCTGATCCGCCTTGTGGATTTTTTCGTTGTACTCAGGATAGACCGGCTTTCCGTCCTGGGCGTAACCGGGAGCCCATGCACCATGCGCCGAGACAGGTTCTCCGACATGGCGCGCAGATCCATTTCGTAAGCCGAGCGCGGGCGGCCGACACGGTTTTCCGCCCCATCGTCGAGACCACCAGGCTGACGGAAAAAATTATAGGCCGGGTTCTTCTTGTCAGGATCCTCCCACCCGACCTCTTTGAGCAGCGGATGATCGACGTCGGGCGGGTTCATATCGCCCCAAAACATGCGCG
Source organism: Agrobacterium sp. LMR679 (assembly GCF_027157905.1). Classification (NCBI taxonomy): domain Bacteria; kingdom Pseudomonadati; phylum Pseudomonadota; class Alphaproteobacteria; order Hyphomicrobiales; family Rhizobiaceae; genus Agrobacterium; species Agrobacterium sp. LMR679. Next base: position 38,982 of record NZ_JAPVOJ010000003.1, read on the forward strand.
GCAGGGTGATTTCGGTGTCGTCGACCGTCATCCCCATCCGCCTCATCGCCTCGCGGCCGTCGCGCGAAACTCGATCGAGCTCGGAAGGCGCGATGTCTTTCACTGGCGGATATCGGCCGGTACGCATGAACAGAGCGCCCGGGACTTCCGGGCTCATCATGTCGACTTCGTTCCCCCAGGCCATCGAGACCTCATAGCCTTTGACGAACTGCATCACGTTGCTGTCAGCGATCGCGCCCGTCTCGAGCGTGAATTCAACGATCACCTTATCCGGACCGCGCCAAGCTTCCCCAGACCAGATGGTGGCGGACCGGGCGATCCTGCCCGCCCTCATACCCCTTGTCCGGCCGCTGCCAAGGGTGACCGACCGGAAACATTTCGTGCCAACTCGCCAACGCCGTTCGGGCGAAATCGCGATACGTGTCACGAACGCAGATCAGCTTCACGCGCACGCGCCCGTCCCTGCACACGGGCATGTACGGGGCCGCGAGCAGCGGCCCTGATGCAACTGGCGACGGTCTTTCCGGAGCCGGCCGGCCATGATGATATCGATCGGCCCCCGCGAGTGAATGAAAGCCGCGCCCACCGGACCCGGCGGCACATACCGCGCAACATCGATATTTCCCATGACCCAGAAACCCTTTCGAAACCCATAGCCCGCGCGCCCTCCGCTCTCGTTCGGAAAGATTAATTTCGCCGCGACGCCGTTCAGTCGGGCAATGGCCAAAAGGGCAGTGTGTGTGAGGCGACACACCCATAGGGGTACTTCACTTTCAATTTTCAAACCGAAGTCGCGGGCGTATGCCCCGTCCGCATGAGCCACCCCACCACGGGCGGGAGGCCAGCCGGTTTTCCGCGCACGCGAGGCCGGAAACCAAACCTGCCTACTGATTTACGATCAGTTGCGGCATCAATGATTTCAGATGGTTATCTATAGATATGTCGCAAGCCCTCGAAGTCGCACGAACGGACATTGATTTCATTGATCTTTTTCGCTCGGTGCGTCTACCCGCGTCAGGTCCAGCGCCGCGCCTTCGGCTAGCCGTTCGGTCGGCATTTCGCCGATGAACATGACGCCGAGTTTGGTTTCCTTGACATGGACTTCCTGCGGTCGCTTGGCATGGAAGAACGGCATGAGCTCGGCGTTGGCATCCTCGATCATGTCGTATGCCTTGCTCATCATCTTGAACACCTGGTCGCGGTCGAGCACGCCAGTCCGCACCGCCGCTTCCATCGCCTGTTCTGGCGTAGCACCTTCGAAGGTCGGGAGACAGGCCAGCTCGGCGGCAAGCGCCACCGGATTGGAGTTGGCCAGGTCAGCGGGTTCAAGGCCGGATCGCGATAGCCCATGGATAGCAGGTAGTTCGCCAGATCGGTGGAACGGCGGTTCTGGGAGCCTTTCGGCCTCCCCCTCGCCCGCTTGGCGGCATCCATGATTGACGCGACGTGTTTGACCGGACCGGCGAATAGGCAGTTCTCGCCGTCAGGATCGGCAAGCAAGAGGATTGCTGCGCGGGTTCCTCGCGCTCGCCCGCGATGGACTGGGCGAGGCCGGCCATGACAGTTTCCGTCATCGCCGCCATCGATCCGACTTTCGCGGCGCGCTCCGGCGAAATTTCCGGCGG